>CBDDLJ010000015.1:0-89206 GCA_965230635.1 Gammaproteobacteria bacterium | reverse complement strand
TTGTTTGATTTTGTTTATCGAGTTATCTAAAAAATTTTGGAAGTCTGCAAATTTATTCGCTTTATCAGGGGAATTTCCATTATATCGCCCAGTGATATCTCTAAGAAACAAAAATATCCAAAGTTGAATATGATCAAGTATGAGTAGTTTGTCATTGGGATGTTGTACTGGCTCTGTAACAATATAAAGTAAGCTATTTGTTTCTCTATCATTGTAGCTGCTAGCGCATTTTTTATCTTCTTTTATTTCGCTTATATCTGTATTTCCCTCTGACATATGTGCTTCATTAGGCTGAGAAAATTTATTTCCAGTCTTATTGCACTTTTGCAATTCTTCAAATAAGTAAATTAGTGCAATGACAAAAGGTGTTTTATTTAGTTGAGATTTTCTTTTTCGTACATTCTCAGCGATAAAGTTTGTTAATTCTTTAAGATCAAGTATTCCTGTTTTTTTCCAGTTAAAGTACAATGAAAAAGTCATGCGGGCTAATGCGAGGCATAAGTCTTTTTCAGAGCGCGCACAGCGATATTTCATTGGTGGTAAATCAGTACAGGACGCTACAAAATCTTTATAAGATCGTTGTCTTTTCTCATCATAAGTATATGCTAGAGTAGTTAAACGTAATATACGTACTAGCAAGTCAAATTTTCGTTTTTCTTGTTTTGTTAAACTTTGCTTGCCGAATGTGTTGTTCGGTTGTCTTTGGTCTTGTCTGTTAACAATTTCTTCAAAATCCATTAATGCATTTGTAATTTTTTTTTCGTCATTCAGAGTAGCTATTGGTGGAAAATATGGATTGTTTTGTCCATGTTGATCTGCTTCGGCAGTAAATGAAATAGGGGAAGGTGCTGGTGTTGCAGGACCTTGTGCAACATTAAGCCCAGTGAAAATTTCAGTTGTGCTACCTCCAAAAAGATTAGTATTGTCGGGTTTAAATAAATCAGCTTCGTCGACGCTTTGCATAAATCAGTTATCCTATATTTTGTGTATAATTCTACCAGCACACTAGAGACAGTTCAATTAATCAAATTTTTATGTTTAACATAAAAAATTATTCACATTGTACATTTTTTTTCAGGATAGTCTAGTTTTTTATAATTTAAACACGATTATTGAATACGTGATGATAACGACAGCAAAAATGAATAATTATTTAACAACTCTTGTAAAGCATTGCCAGTTTGTTCAATATAAAAGCATTTATTCTTGATGGCTTATATTCAGTGTATTGAATCGTTAGAAATTTTGCTTTTAAGCCTTGACGAAGCTTAATGCAATCGTTACCTTCTTCACTCCTGGCCAGATAGCTCAGTCGGTAGAGCAAAGGACTGAAAATCCTTGTGTCGGTGGTTCGATTCCACCTCTGGCCACCATATAAATCAAGGACTTACACTTGATTTCACATTCCCCGCAAAAGCCCTTGCGGGACTTTTGTGGGACCTAGCTCCCGCAAGGCTAAAGCGCAACCAACTGCGCGCCTTGCTCTGCTTTCTTTGACGGCCTACTGTTTGGGCTATGTGAATCACCACCCTAAAGGATCCACTTGGTCACCACCACAAGGATCCTGTCAATGTCAATGAAAATTCCATAGTTGGGGTAAAATTTTTTAGGTCATATTTTATTCTCCTTGATATGTTTTGCTCTATAACTGGGCCCATTAATTTTAAAGACTTGGGCATGATGAACTAAGCGATCGAGGATGGCGCTGGCTGAAATAGCATCAGTAAAGATATCCCCCCACTGCTCAAATGCTTTGTTCGTTGTAAGAATGCACGCCCCTTTTTCATAGCGCTTTGATATGACATCAAAGAAGTCATCCGCCGCATAGTTTGCTATCGCTTTAAATCCTAGTTCATCTAAAATCAACAAGTCTGGCACAAGATATTCGTTGATTTTCTTATAATAAGAATTATCTGCTTTAGACATATGCAACTGATCTAACATTTCACCGACACTTGTAAGTAGCACTTTAAACCCTTTTGCAATACCTGGCATACTATGAAAACGGATACAAATATCGTGTTGACCTTTCAACTGGCTAATATAATTTCTTACTGAAGAATAACTTAAGCAACAGCCTTGTGCTTTTAGCAGCTCATGGATCCGCACACTGGATAAATTCGATTCAAGATGCGCTAAGATAACTTCTTTATACGCGTCCAATTGACCGGGATAAGACTTTTTCTTGGGGGGGGGATTCCTGACTGAGCATGGTGAATGACTTTGTTAACGGTTTTCCAGTCATGCCCCGTCGAGCGAGCAATTTCTGACTTATTCATACCCAGTTTATAAAGTGTTTCAATTGTGGTATACATAGCAACTCCTAGCATGGACTCATCTCCTTATCTTTCATCATTTATTCTGCCTTTGACACAAGGAAATAATAAATCAATTTCCTTTCTATTTCAGAGCGAATAACAGGCAGTCTGCTAATAGTGGCCTTATCACTTTCTTGACCACCTGAAAATGAAAATATTATGGTTTCTTCCGATAAAATTTTATTATCGAGGACATTCGCCACTTTTGTTTTTAAACTAGTTTGATATGGGTTATCCCAAAATACTTTTCTCACAGTTAACTCCTCAGTTAATCCACCAACAAATTAACAATTAACCGAATGATCATTTCTTTCTGTCCAGGATCACTTTCAGCTACCAACAAAGCCAATGCCACCAAACCGTTTTCATTGAGTTTTATCGGCATGCTTTGCGACTTCAAATAAAGCAAAAACATAAAACTGCCAATACGCTTGTTACCATCAGTAAACGGATGATCCTTAATAACAAAATAAAGTAGGTGTGCTGCTTTCTCTTCCGGCGTTTTATACAGTGGCTTACCACCGAATGTTTGCTCAATATTATTTAGAATGCTATCGAGCTCACTGTCACGCTCTTGCCCAAAAAAATGCGTTGCTTCATTGCGTGCGCCTAATTCTGTTTTTAATGACTCAATAGCTGATAATGCTGCCTCATAATTTAACCTTGGCGTGGCTTCTTTTGCTTGCTCGGGTAACTTTAACTCGCCTTCATCATAGGCAAGCAATAAATCCCAAGTCTTGGTATACGTCAATATCAACTGGATCGCTTCTTGACCAAGATCATTCACCAAATCATGATGTACCAGTGTCTTTTGCAATAACTCGACCGTTTGCTGCAATTCCTTCACACCACGCTCAGATAGACGTTTGTCATAGGTTGTATATCCACGGACCAGGTGTTTCTTTAAGACCTGGGTTGCCCAAGTACGGAATTGGGTGGCCTGATGAGAGTTAATTCGGTATCCAACTGACACAATTACATCCAAGTTATAGAACTTGGTGTTGTATTTTTTGCCATCTCCGGCAGTACGTTCCAAAATGGAACATACTGAATTCTCGTCTAATTCATTGGAATTAAAGATATTTCTCAAATGCTTAGTAATGGCTGGGCGTTTGGTGCCAAATAAATCAGCCATTTGTTGCTGAGATAGCCATATTGTCTCATCAGCGAGACTGACGTCTAACTCAACGTGGCCGTCCTGGGCTGTGTAAATTACGATTTCGGTCACAAGAACACCCTATCATGCTAAAATTGATTCAAGGTCAATGCCTTAATATTGGCAGTGATTTTAGCATGATATACAGGATATACAGGCTTAACCTTAAGTAAACCTGAATTTAGTTACCACCATGTCTATTAATGGACCGCAAAATAGCTTAAAATGCCTCCTGGCGCTTGCGGGAAATTTGCGTATTTGGGTACGACATTGTTAGCCATTGTGCGACAAATGTAGTGGTTTCCCGCGGCAAAAAGCTTAACTAAATCAAGTGGTTATGATTTGCAGAGCGGACTGAAAATCCTTGTGTCGCTGGTTCGATTCCACCTCTGACCACCACGCAAATCGGTCAAATCCAAATTTTATTGTAAATTCATATTACTCAAACCTCATTCCATCATTTAGCAACTGAAACAGTATTGTTCGAATTTACAGCAAAATTTGGATTTGACTTTTTTTGCAACATTATAGCGTTTCCCTATATTGTTGACCTATCCTAAGACTTCATCTAGCGCCTGCTTGCTTCGTTATTCAAAACCTTATTGACAATAAGTAAACGTCGCTTTTGAAACCTCGCAAGCAAACACTATACTCGCTTAGTATAGGTCAACAATATAGGGAAGTGCTATAAAAACCGAATGTGCTCATCCTCAGTATCAAACTAAACGAGAAGCTAAAACAAGTCTTTCCGACTATGTTGAAGTGTTTTTATAATAATCAACGAAGGCATTTTTATTGTGGCTATATGAGTCCAAAGGAATTTGAAAAGCATTGTAAATATTGAAAACTGCTATAGAGTGGCTCCAGCCCACCTGGTGATAGTTTAATTGTGCTTGTGAGGGAGACTAAAATGTTCGATATATCTGCTGAAAATATTCAACAGTTACATGATAAGCAACTAGTTGAATTGTTAGATGCACTTCTAACTCTAGAAGCGTATGAACACAACATTCCAGAAAATTGTATACATGTTCCATCGAGCATATGTGCAAAAGATGGAGGAGAGGATGGTCGAATAGCTGCAGACAAATTAGAAACTGCTCAATTCGAAGCCGAATCTAATCAAGCTAGCACACACTATTTATTCTCAGGAATAAATTTATTTCAAGTTAAAGCTAGTGCTATGCCGCCAGGGAAATGCTATAAAGAAGTACTAGAAGCGAATGAGGAGGCTATAAAGCCAAACATTAAAAGTGTGCTTGATCAGGGAGGAACATACATTTTATTTTGCAATCAGAATTTCACAGTAGGCGGAGTGAACGAAAAAACTAATGGAAAAAAAGAATATAACGGTATATTAGGGCGGGTAGAAAGAATTAAGGAAGCGTTAAAATCAGTAGATCAAAAGTATGAAGATGCGCACATTGAGATTTATGATTCAAATAAAATATCAATGTGGACCAATAGATATCTCTCCACTATTGTTCTAGTACGTGAATTGATAAAAAACCCCGTACCTCTTGGGCTAAAAACCTGGCAGCAACTTAACAGTCATGATTTGTTTAAAAATTCATATTGTGATTATGATGACAAGATAAGGAATGAAAAAGCAAAATTAGCAGATTATTTTAAACAGAGTAAATCAGTAGCCAGAATAAGTGGTAAGGTAAGAATAGGGAAAACACGTCTTTCAATTGAAGTGTTTCGTGGCTGTATGTCCAAGCAAGTTGTTTATATGAACGCAGAGTTAGGCGATACAGTCAGTTTAGCTACAAAATTTTTATCTTGGTCTAATCAAAAGTTACATGGTATCATTATTGTTGATAATTGCGACATGCAACTACATAGGAATCTAGCTCAAGAAATTAACAAGACGGATAATCAATCTCTTAGTTTATTAACAATAGGTCCTGAAAGTAATCGTGGTTGTTCAGGCGAGCTTAGTGTTGAATTAGAGCCTCTTTCATATCAGTCAATTAAGTCTATTATTACTAAACATCGCCCTGAAATAGCCTCTGATCAAGGCGTATTAGAAAAGCTTTTTACTTTATCAGCAGGTTATCCCGGCTTTGCCATACGTTTTGCAAATAGTCATAATCCGAATAAGCCCTTACAACAACTTTCTGAGGAACAATATAGGAAAATTTTATGGGAAGGTAAAGAGCAAAACGATGACGCCCTAAATGTAATCCAAGCCTATTCTTTGTTTGGTACAGTAGGAACGCTTGATGAGGTTGAGTCAGAATATGAGTTTGTTGCTACTAAAGTAGCAAATTTTACTGATCCATACAGATTTTATCAAATCGGGCGACGCTATTTCTTTAATAAAGGAATTATTGCTCAAATAGGTGATTATGATGTTATAACTTCTATAAAATTGGCACTTTACTTAGCAGAGCAATGGTGGAATGAATGTCCATTAAGCCGCGCGAAGAAGTTATTTATGGACATTTTTGAAAAAGCCAAGCAAAGTAATGAACTTGTAATTCGATTTTTTAGGCGATTAGTTGAATTAAAACACGTTGAAAAAGTTAGAAAATTTACCAATCTTCTTTTCCAAGAGGGGGGTTGTTTAAATAACCAATCACTTTTACAAACAAATCCTGAAAGGTTGGCTTTTTTTCCAATTTTTTCGGAAGCATATCCTGTTGAAGTTATTGCTAGCCTGAAATGCATATTTTTAAATCCAGATGAAGATTTAATTCACGCTAATAGAGATTATATTAACGAAGCTTTCAAAGCGATTAGACATGTATTGAGCAATCAAGAAGCATTCTCAGATGCCATATATTTGCTGATTGATCTAGTAGTCATGTATTCTCATATATTTCTATATCCTCAACGCTTACAATATGCACTATATGTATATAATGATTGCTTCGATCCAAAAGATATGAGTTTTAATGCTTTTGATGCTTTGGCTTTACTAAGAGAGATTTTTCTTCCTAATTCTAAATATGGAATAGGTTTCTATGATAAAAGAATTCAGATAATATCACGTATACTAGAAGAAACGAGCTTAAAGCAAGCAGTGCTAGCGTTACAACCAGTCAACCAATGCTTTAATGCACAAGACAATCAGGTTGCATACACTAAGCTAAAGTTAATTAAATTTATTTTAAAAGCAAATACTGATCCTCGTTATTATGAATTCCCTAATAAAATACAAAGAGAGTGTTTTAAAGAAAACAACGTTGCTCAGTACTACCAGAACAGCATTGATATTTTAAAAGAAATGCGGATGAGCGAATGGGAAAATGAATCACTTACTGAGCAAATAAATAATTATAATGCACGAATTGCTGGTGATCAGTTACAGATTGACTTTACCTTTGACAAGGTTTTAGCAACGGCTCAAGGTCAAGATGCAGCTCAAATTGGCTTAGGCACAAGATTAAAATCTTCTGAAGTTGAAAAGGTTGTTAATAATATTAGAAGAGAATATATAATCTATAATTATAATATACAGTGTTTTATTAAAGCAATATGTGGATACAACTATACTCCAAAAGCTGTTAATGCCTTGGCTAAAGAATTATTAGAGATTAAAGATATTGGACCTCTTGTACTATTGGGAGTATTATATACTAAAAAGAACCATGTTCAATTTGCAAATTGCGCAAAAAAAAATATGCATACCGTTTTGTTACGCTTTAATTTTTCAGAATTGGAAGGCGCATCAGAGAAATTTCAAGCCTTTATAAGTTATGCTTGGCAATATTTTTTTATTAATCAACTGAAGCTATCTGGTAAAGATAAAAATCTCATGCGCGAGCTTATTGACATGCTTGCTGGCTACTTTGTAGCAGCTGAGGAGAGTTACTTCATCGATGCATTTACTAGCAAGAAAATAAATATTGCAGATGTATTATTACAAGATGAAAATTATAAAGATTTATTTGAGGATTTTATACTTAAGCAAGTAGAGTCTAGTAAGTTTCAGGCGCTGATCAATGCTCTGCTTAATAGTAATTTCAGAAGATATTTGTTGGCTGAAATTTCTCATAATAAGATACTAAGTTGGTGTGACTCGCTAGATAAAGCAATGATGATAGCTGGCCTCACTCCTATCTCAGAGCATGAGGAAACAACAAAGATGCGCTTACCATTAGTTCATGGTATTGATGGCTCAGAAAAAAGATGGGCGAAACTCTTAAAAAAACTTATTATACGCTATGCTGATGCATCTGGGTTTAAGAAAATCATTTATAAAACCATAGAAAGCCAAATCAAAGGAGCTTATGCTAATAATGAATTACTATCAGCCCACTTCGATAGAGCTAAAAGTTTATTTAACGATCTCCTATCTGAACAATGCCTTGAAGATTGGGCAACAGAAAAACTGCATGAAATAGATAACCTACAATCACAAAATGAATCTAAAATAACTAATCAAAAAATAAATGCATGTGGAAGTCGAAATCTCAACCACATAAGTCAAAACAACAATGCCAATAATAGATATATGTTACGCAACATTAAAGGCAACTTATCGCAAAATAGAGCAACTTCCTCTAAGAGTTTAGAAAAAAAAACCATCTTAAAAAGAAAAAGATCAAGCAGTCCATAGTTTGCTTAAAATTACTTGCAGAATATTTTTCATATAAAAAGCCATGGTTTTATAGAAACACAGAATAAAGTGAGCTATCAAGCCAATTAATTTGCATGTTAGATTTTAATAACAAAAACTGTTAATCTTTTGTTTTGCAAATTGCCCATTAAAGGCAGTAGGAGTAATATTGAAAACTACTATAATGTTAGATAGTTATTATTATCATGTTTATCTAGATAGCTTCGCTCTGTAGCGAAAAAATAGTGTAGTACGGTTTCAGTAACAGATTTCAAAACATCATCACGAGGCAGCGCCAATTTTTTGTCTTGAGTATAATAAACAGCTAACACAATTGGATTGCCATGGGGCGGCCAAATAATGCCGATATCATTGGTAGTGCCGTAGGCACAAGTACCTGTCTTGTCACCCACAATCCATCCTTGTGGCGTGCCCGCACGAATTCTGGTATCACCAGTCTTATTTCCAATCAACCAGGTTTTTAGTAGATTTCGCTGGTCTGTTGCTAAAGCATTATCTAATACTAGTTTACGTAAACTACTTCCCATAGCTTCCGGTGTTGAAGTGTCACGTGAGTCGCCTGGTATCGCGGTATTTAACTCCGGCTCCCATCGATCAAGGTTGAAAAATTCATCACCAATGGAGCGTGCAAAAGTCGTGATATCTTTAGGGCCACCTAATTGTTGCATGATAAGGTTAATTGCAGTATTGTCACTTAGTGTCATTGCTGCTTTGCCCAATGCATTGATTGTCATGCCTAAATGGAGATGTTTTTTAGTTTCAGGTGACCACACGACCAGATCAGATTTTTTATATTTTATTGTTTTCTGTAATAAGCTAGGATTCGCCTCACTATCTTTGAGAATAGCAGCAACAACCATCACTTTACTTGTGCTACACAGAGGAAAGCGCTGATTCGAATGATAATTAATACTCTGATTGTTACTGGTGTTAATTGCATACACACTAAGCCGCCCGCCAGCGCTTTTCTCTAGTGCTGCTAACTCAGCATATGCGGTAGCCTTTGGATTATTTTCCACACTAGCAAACAGTGGAACGCTAATGAGCGATAAAATACACATTATAACCAGCAAACCTATGGTTTTAAATTTATGTTTATTTATAGTGCTGATGTGTTTACTGCTCAAAAGCATCATTGTTGTAGCGACTCTATTTCTCTGTGCAGCTAGGAAGGTAATCATATTGAAAATACTAGAGATACTTTCCAACTTATGGCGAAGGCCAACGATCCCATTGATTTTGTATGAATTTTCAGCGGATTCATATGGTTCTTCATTATTAGCTTTTCTTCTTTTATAACTTTTACAACCTGGCAATTCTAATGTTCGGTAAATACCACAGGGATTATCTTCAATAGCTTTTTTAGCATCACTAAGATTTGCCATAGGTTAAAATTCATCACTGGTACAAAAAATAGGGTATAATCCTAGCAAACTAATGATTTAATTCCTTGATAAATATCGGTGATATCTTTGCAGGACTTAGGAATAACCAATATAGTATCGTCCCCAGCAATAGTACCTAAGATGTGGAGCGTCTCGCGATGGTGATCGATCAATCTGGCGATGAGTGATGCCGAACCTGGGTTGGTATGGACCATTAGATTTGTTTCATTATAAACAATCTCAATGATTAAACTTGCCAACTGACTGGAAGATGTAGGTGGTGCGGGTTCTTTAGGTAGGCGATAAACAACTTGTCCAGATTCATTTTTTGCTTTAACAGCACCGATCTTGCGTAGTAGTCGTGAAATTTTAGATTGGTTTACATCATAACCTTTATTTTGTAATGCGTGGCAAATTGTCTCTTGCGTCGTGGCAAAACCCGTTCGGATAATGTCCTGCAAGTCGGTGATAATGTCTTGCGGTGATTTTTCCATTGGTGCCTATGATTTATTGTATTTACTATCCATATTTTTTAAAAATTTGCCTACGGCGATTAGGGAACAAACAGAACCAATGGCAATAAATGCTAACCCCAGTAAGGATGACAATATGGGATGATACATAATGTCAAATAATGTGACAGATACACCAAAGATCAGTGTTATGATGCCAGTCAGCGTAAAAAATTTTATAGAGCTTAGTTCTTTTGCAGGCTGCTTGTTTGTCATAGTTACCTCTCCTAATTTTGTTTCAAATATGTTCCATTTTTTTCCTTGCGTGTGGCAAAGTGTAACAAATTTATTGGGACTTAAGCAAAAACTGCTATAATGTCTCGAGATCAGATTGTCAGTGAGTATGTGATGAATGGTGGGTTGTGGGTTTAGCAGGGTAAGTTTTTGCTAATGTCTATATTTTATGGTCATTAATAATAAAGTTAAAAAATGAACAGACAAGTAAATTTTGACCTATTTTTAAACTAAAGCACATCAATTTTGTGCATTATTAAAACAATAATTAATCGAAATAATTTTTTGCTTGCCAAGTCATGATATTTTGGGTAGCATTCGGCCTTATTTTAAACAAATTAAATAGTTATGAGGAATAATCATGCAAGCGGATATCCACCCACAGTACAGAGAAGTAATAGCATCGTGCAGCTGTGGTGCATCGTATAAGATCTATTCGGACAAAGATATTACACTTGATGTTTGCTCTAACTGTCATCCTTTTTATACCGGTAAGCAAAAATTGGTTGATACAGCTGGTCGTATCGATAAATTCCGAGAACGATTTGGTGTACGACGTCGCGCAACGAAGACAGATTCTTAAGAATTCCAATAAACGTCATACCAATTGCATGGGGATGCGATGCTAAGACATGATATCTCCATACCGAGTCAAATAACGGCAAGGAAATTTTATGGGTGCTAATCAGAAAAATGTCCCTAGAAAATTTATTAATAACTGGTTTCCTTGGTTAATCTGCGGACTTGGCGCAATTTTTTATACCTATGAGTATTTCTTACGCATAGCTCCTAATGTGATGATGAATGATTTAATGTTGATGTTTCATATTAATGCGACGTCACTGGGTCATTTAATTGCTTTTTATTATTATGCTTATGCCCCTGCACAATTACTCGTTGGTGTTTTAATGGATCACTATGGGCCTCGCCGTATATTGTTTGTGGCGTGTTTAATTTGCGGTGCAGGTACCTTTTTGTTTGCTAGTTCTGGCCATTTTGCTATTGCTGCTTTTGGCCGATTTATGATGGGCTTTGGTTCTGCTTTTGCCTTTGTTGGTGTTTTGAAATTAGCAACAATTTGGCTGCCTCCTAATCGTTTTGCTTTAGTCAGTGGTTTAACCTCGGCCTTAGGAACACTAGGTGCATCCATCGGAGAAGTTTCTTTGACTTACTTTGTTGAAACGATAGGTGAGCGTGAAACAATTATGGGAATGGCGGCACTTGGTATCGTTCTTGCCATTATTCTTTTGATCTTTATTCGAGATGGCACTCCAGAAGCGAAGGCTTTAGACGACAGAGACAGTGTCGATCTCCGTCAGATTTTGTTTGGGCTTTGGACAATTTTGAAAAACAAACAAGTGTGGATTGGTGGATTGATTGGTAGCTTATTGTATCTACCGACGTCTGCTTTTGCTGAAGCATGGGGAAAACTTTATATACAAACAGTACATGGTATTAGTGATATTGATGCTGCATGGGTTATTTCAGCAATTTTCTTTGGTTTTACTGTCGGTGGTCCGATTAATGGTTTTATATCAGATAAAATTCAGTGTCGGGTATGGCCCTTGAGAATAGGTGGCGCTATTGCGGCAGGGCTTATGGTCGTACTGCTTTATTTTCCTCACGTACCTTATTGGGCTTTGTTATTGGATGCTTTTTGTTTAGGATTATTTTACAGTGTTCAGATTATTGTGTTTGCTGTGGGGCGAGAAAGTAGCCCAATCTGGGCAGCCGGCTCCGCTATTGCCGTGACAAACGGTTTAGTCATGTTAGGAGGGGCAATTTTTCAACCATTGCTGGGCAAAATGCTTCAAGCTAATTGGTCTGGATTAATGGTTAATAACCATCCTGTTTTTTCACCAACAGATTATGCCCACATTGCATTTGTATTTCCACTCGCTTTACTATTCGGTTCTGTACTGACCTTCTTTTTGAAAGAAAACTATGGAGGGGTGGATAAGCAAAAATGATGCTGCTGTTGCTTGAGTAATCCCAGTAAGTAACAACATTATAGCAGGGATTTAATTGACTTATTTCATGTCTGGCTCAACTGAAAACTTAGCTAACACTGGCGCATGATCGGAAGGCCGCTCCCATTTGCGTGGTGTTTTGTCAATTGAGCATTCAACTAAGTGAGCTAATGATGTTTTGCTTGCTAAAATATGATCAATTCGCAGTCCCTTGTTGCGGCGAAATGCCGCTTGTCGATAATCCCACCAGCTAAAATATTGTTCATTGGTCATATGACGAAATGCATCAGTTAGGCCTTTATCGATAATGGTTTGCCAAGCGAGTCGTTCTGCAGGGCTGACTAATACATGACCTTCCCATGCCTTAGGATCGTGCACATCGATATCTGCTGGAGCGATATTAAAATCTCCCAATAAAATAATGTGCTGAAATTGCTTTTTTATAACATCGATATAATGTGTTAAGGCACTTAGCCATGCTAATTTATATTGGTATTTTTCAGAGCCAACAGCTTGGCCATTAGGTACATAAAGATTGAGAATAAACCAATTGCCGATACTGCAACCTAAAACGCGGCATTGCGGATCGGCAAATTGCGGAAATTCAACAATATCTTTTTTAAGCGGGTATTTGCTTAAGACGGCAACACCATTAAACGTTTTTTGACCTGAAAATGAGAATTGATAGCCCATTTCTGTAAAAGTATTTCCTGGAAATTGATCATCGGTGACTTTAGTTTCCTGTAAGGCAAGGACATCAGGTTGTTGTTGTTCAATCCATTGGCAGATATGGGGTAATCTGACACGTATAGAGTTAACATTCCACGTTGCTATTGTAAACATTTTGCATTTCCTTCTCTAATTTGAGGTATACTGCCCAATTATATTAAAAATTGCAGCAATAACTAGGATAATTTTATTATGGAAGAAAAACGCCAATCGCAACATGGGCAGTGGGCATCGCGTTTTGCCTTTGTGATAGCTGGTGCTGCATCTGCTGTTGGGTTGGGTAATATTTGGAAGTACTCTTATATTACAGGTCAAAATGGTGGTGGAATTTTTGTCATTATTTACCTTGTTAGTGTCTTATAGCGTTTCCCTATATTGTTGACCTATACTAAGCGAGTATAGTGTTTGCTTGCGAGGTTTCAAAAGCGACGTTTACTTATTATCAATAAGGTTTTGAATAACGAAGCAAGTAGGCGCTAGATGAAGTCTTAGTATAGGTCAACAATATAGGGAAACGCTATAATCTTAGGCATACCATTGGTACTAGCAGAGATAATGCTTGGTCGATTTGGCCGGCGCAATCCAGTTGATACATTGCGTGAAGTTACTAAAGATACGCAAAATAGTAAGCATTGGCAATGGTTAGGCGCGATGGGTATTTTTGCTGGATTTTTAGTTTTATCCTACTACAGTGTCATTGCTGGTTGGGCTATTAGTTATTTTTTTAAAAGTCTCTCTTTGTTGGTTTTAACCATATTAGTGCCAATGAAGCTGAAACACTTTTTCAGCAATTAATGGCTGATCCACTGACTTTAAGTTTGTAGCATACTGTTGTGGTAGGCCTTACTGTTAGTATTGTTACCTATGGTTTAGAAAAAGGTATTGAGCGTGTAATACTTTATTTATTTCCAGGTTTAATCTTATTAATGGGGGTACTAATAGTTTATGGAATTACCACAAGATGTTTTAAAGAAGCGCTAATATTTTAATGCCATTAGGTGGTTTACTCCTAGCTATTTTTGTCGGTTGGTTTTTACAGAAAAAGGTTGTTCAAGAGCAGTTGCAATTAAAACACCGCGTGCTGTTTCGTTTATGGTGGTTTGCTATACGGTTTATTGTTCCAGCATTGATTGTGTTTGTTAAAGCATTAGATTTTTAATCTAAATAGTACGGCCTATCTTTAAAAAGCAAGGTGGATCTTATTTTTCAATAACCACTTAGTCTGATTTATTGTTGTGTTAGCCACCAGTTTTTCGAGTTGGCATGTTTTTACTTGCTTGTTTGATGAAAATAGTAATTGTATCAGAAAATGCAATGGCTTTCCCATTGGCTTCAATACTAGCTTGTAATTGATGTGTGCCACGGTCAACGTTTTTTAGTTGAAATATTGTTTGTGTCTTTGATTCGGCAACTTTATTGCCGTCTATGCGTAAAATCACACTATCTCCGTTTGAGATAGGTGGAGTAACTGAAACGATAACCGTGATATCTCCAGCATTGCTCCAAATGGTTTGTTTATTTTGCGGTTGTATAATAGCGATATTTTCATAAGTAATTGCTGGAATTTTATTATTCATTGATATGGTTTCAGCTGTCGTCGATGATTGATTTCCCGTTGGCATTTGAAACCCTTGGACAGGGGGAATGGACATTTTTTTTGCCCCTGCTTGTGGTTGTCCAGAAAAGGAAACGTTACCTTGTTTATCAACACTTTTATAGATTGTTTCTTCAGCAAGTGTTGCTGAGGAGAAGCTTATTAAAACACAGCATAAAACAAGCCACTTTTTCACTATATCTCTCCCTATTTATCAACATCATAGCAGGGTATGACTTATTTTTCCATGTCACTAATCGTTATAGCCTATTTCAAGCTTGATAAGGATGTGTAGCTGCATACGGTGTCTTCTGATTTTAGTCAGTATTCATAGTATCATTATGAGCTGCTTTATTTTTATACAATTTTTTTAATGCAATTTTTTGGGTAGCCCATGTTTATATAATTCATTAGCTTGAATTAATCCCTCCAATTCTTTTTTTGCCGTAACGTCTTGCCATAAGTCATATGCGTCAGCTGGCATTAACACATTCCCATTGTGTTGTGTGTGGCGTGCAGCTTGTAAAACATCGATTAGTTGGACAAACTCGAGGCTAAGAGTAGAGAACAGCTCGCTGGTTAAATGTTGGTTAAGATGAGATAAAGTTTGGTAAGCTGATTGGCCTATTTTTATAAAATAATTAATACGCACACGTCGTTTTTTCGCCCGACCAGGAAATAAGCCTGCCATGATTAGGCATTTATCACCAACGTCACGTAGTAATGATTGTTGTTGTGCTTTTGTAAGTTGATAGCTAATGAGATAATCCAATGCAATGATGCTGGATGCAATTTGTGTTTTATTCGTAAATCGCATAAGTAAAAAGACTAAATAGCTTTCTAAATCTTCATTTAATTGTATGCCAGATGCTGACATCGCTTCACCAACTAAGGCGTGCCAGGGTGCTGTTTCGCCTTTATGCACTAACCAATTATCCATATCCACCTCACTCTCTGATGGTTTGATTGTTAAGCAAACATTAATTTTTTTATTCTTTTAGCTTATATCTATAAATTTAGTTCACTTTCCTTAGCTAAAGCTTAAAAGTGTTACTTTTACCCAAAAATTAATATAAAAAGACTTTATTTGGGCACATTATTTAAGGTATAATCGAACATTACATTTTAGAAAGGCTGTCAATGAAAGAAAAAATACGAAATATTGCTATTATTGCCCATGTTGATCACGGTAAAACGACATTGGTTGATCGCCTGTTACAGCAAACAGGCACCTTATCTGCACGAGCAGAGCTAACGAATTGTGTGCTCGATCAGAATGATTTAGAGCGGGAAAGAGGTATTACCATTTTAGCAAAGAATACAGCGATAAAATGGCACGATTATCGGATCAATATAGTTGATACTCCTGGGCATGCTGACTTTGGTGGTGAAGTTGAGCGAGTCTTATCCATGGTTGACTCTGTTTTGTTATTAGTCGATGCTGTAGATGGTCCGATGCCGCAAACACGATTTGTAACAAAAAAAGCTTTTGCACAGGGGTTAAACCCTATTGTTTTTATCAATAAAATTGACCGTGAAGGTCAGCGCGCTGAAAAAGTGATTGAACAGGTATTTGATTTGTTTGATAGCTTAGGTGCAACCGATGAGCAATTGGACTTTCCCATCGTGTTTGGTTCTGCTTTGCAAGGCTATGCCACGTTAGATTTGCAACATCCAAGTGAAGATATGACGCCATTATTGGAGCTGATTGTTAATAAAGTGCCGTCACCTGATGTTGATGTCAAGGGACCTTCGCAAATGCAAATTTCCACATTAGATTATTCTAGCTATGTAGGTGCGATTGGTGTCGGTCGTATTTCCCGAGGTATTATCAATCGCAATATGCCTGTCACAGTGATCGACGCTGAAGGTAAAACAAGATCAGGAAAAGTGCTGCAAGTACTAGAGTATTTTGGACTCGACCGTGTTGAAGTGGAGTCTGCTAGTGCAGGTGATATTGTTGCTATTTCTGGAATTGAGAAATTAAGTATTTCAGATACGTTATGCGCAACTGATTGTGTTGAGGCTTTGCCAAAGTTAACGGTTGATGAGCCTACAGTTAGTATGACATTCCAAGTGAACAACTCACCTTTTGCAGGACGTAGTGGAAAATATATCACAAGTCGTCAAGTCCGAGAACGTTTGTTGCATGAATTAATTTATAATGTCGCTCTTCGAGTAGAAGAGACATCGGATCCAAATAAATTTAAAGTATCAGGCCGTGGCGAATTGCACATATCTATTTTAATTGAAACAATGAGACGAGAAGGTTATGAGGTAGCTGTGTCACGACCTGAAGTGATTGTCAAAGAGGTTGATGGCGAGCTGATGGAGCCTTATGAACAAATGGCAATTGATGTAGAAGAAATACATCAAGGAAAAGTCATGGAGCAAATTGCCATTAGGGGCGGCAAAATGACAGATATGATCCCTGATGGAAAAGGTCGTATTAGATTGGATTATGAAATATCCACGCGTGGACTAATTGGTTTTAATACCGAATTTTTAACGTTAACCTCAGGTTCAGGCATACTTCATCATGTGTTTTCACATTATGGGCTATTACAACCAGGAAAAGTTGCGGCACGAAAAAATGGTGTGCTTATCGCGAATAGTCAAAGTACATCGGTTGCTTACGCTTTATTTAACCTGCAAGAGCGTGGACGATTATTGATTGCGCCACAGACAGAAGTGTATGAAGGAATGATTGTTGGCATTCACAGTCGAGCCAATGATTTAGTCGTTAATGTCTCTAAAGGAAAACAGTTAACGAATATTCGGGCAGCAGGTTCGGACGAAAATGTTATTCTTACACCATCTATTAACTTTAGCTTAGAACAAGCCCTGGAATTTATTGAAGATGATGAGTTAGTTGAAGTGACACCAGATGCTATTCGTTTACGTAAGAAACATTTGAAAGAAAATGAGCGTAAAAAGGCAGCCAGAGTAAATTAACGTTTACCATTATTTAGTCTATTTTCTGCCATATGTTTGTACTAAATGATTTAGTATTAGGCTATGTATATACTGCTATAAAGACTACTATCTTCCAGTATCTGGTGGTAGCCAACTATACAGAGTGTGGTAATCCAGAAGGTTTAGCCGTGGTTTACTTACATGGGGGCCTGGTGCTGGTTTTTCACCGCAACATCGTTGTTTATTTGATCCAGAGATTTACCATATTATTTTATTTGATCAGCGTGGCGCAGGTCGTTCGACGCCACAGGTGGATTTAAAAAATAATACAACAAATGCGTTAATTAATGATATTGAAAAACTACGTGAGCATTGCCAATTGTCGAAATGGATTGTGTGTAGTGGCTCATGGGGAGCAACGTTGGCACTACTGTATGCGCACGTACACCCAGAGTGTGTGCGTGCATTACTATTACGCAGTGTATTTTTAGGGCGCCCTGAGGATATTAAGTGGTTTGTGCAAATTGGGATGCCAAAAATTTATCCGGACTATTGGCGACAATTTTTGGCATTATTTACCACCGAAGAACAAACCGATCTTATAAAAGCAAGTTATCGGCGCTTGCTTGGTGAAAATGAATTAATACGTGTGGTGACAGCAAAAGCGCGGTCTACTTTGCAGGCAAAATGTGCAAGTTTTGAACCCAATCGCTTTATCATTACCGATTGTCAGCAATCGTTAATCGCCACTAGTTTTGTGATGGTTCAATGTCATTACATGATAAATGGCTATTTTTTGGGGCCGAATCAAATGTTAAAGAATATTAAAATGATTAAAGATATTCCAGGTATGATTATTCACGGGCATTATGATATATCCACTTGAAAATGCATGGGCTTTACACAAAGCATGGCCAATATCACAGTTGCATATTGTACGCCATGCAGCGCATTCAGCAGCCGATCCTGCGCTAACAGGCGCTATTATTTATGCAACACAAGAGATAGCAAAGATGTTTGCTAACTAAGTGTAAAGATTTAACTTGACGCAGTCTTCAGTGATTCCTAAGATTAGTCTTCCGACAGGAATAAAATTTAAGATGTAACGATTCAATCTTTGTTGGATTGATAAAAAAGTTCCTATTTGAGTCAATAGAGCCGTAAGATTTGGTAAAATTTGAACAAATAGGGGCATTTAGGGAAAAATGCTAAATAATTACATTAAGGTTTAATTCGAATGAAGAAATATCAAATGCGTGCGGTCATTATTCTGTGTATTAGCGTATCTTTTATGACGGGCTGTGCTTCGATAAAAAATCGTACACATCCAAACGATCCGCTTGAAAATGTCAATCGAGTGACTTATACATTTAACGATAAGTTAGACAAAATGGTTTTAAAGCCAGTAGCCGTTGGCTATGACACTGTATTACCTAAATTTGTTAAAAAGAGAATTTCCAATTTTTTTATTAATTTTGGTGAAATTCCGACAATGGCAAATGATCTATTGCAGGGGCAATTAAGTTATGCATTGAATGATTTTTGGCGATTGTTTTTTAATAGTACGGTAGGGATAGCAGGACTATTTGATGTGGCAACTTTATTGAAATTAGAAAATCGTTATAATGATTTTGGCATCACATTAGCAAAATGGGGTTGGAAGAATTCGGCTTACTTTGTTATTCCTTTTATAGGGCCTAGTACTATTCGAGATAGTATCGGTTTATTAGTTGGGTTGCGTTACTTAACTATCTGGCCTTATATTGAGCCTGCTTCTTTACGTAATGGTTTATTTGGATTAGCAATAGTGAGTTTACGTGCATCACTACTAGATACTGAAGGCGTCATGCAACAGGCAGCGCTTGATCCTTATGTTTTTCTTCGAAATGTTTATTTGCAGAAAAGGACAAGCCTTATCAATTCTCATTATGAGTTTCCTCAAGATAGTGAAGGGTTAGATACCGATCCTATGGATTATGAAGATTTAGATTATGCGTTAGGTGACGCTGAGGGAGATAATGTTGAAAAAAGCATAACACAGTAAATTGTTTTATGTTAGATATTGTTTTATATGAACCGGAGATACCACCTAATACAGGTAATATTATTCGATTATGTGCTAATGTAGGTGCTACGCTACATTTAATTAAACCCTTAGGTTTTGAGCTTGATGATAAACGTTTGCGCCGAGCGGGATTGGATTATCGGCAGTGGATGAATATGCACGTTTATGATAGTTTTTCTATTTTTTGTGAAAAAAATACGTCATTACGTATTTTATATTGTGAGACCACAGGTAAGCGATGTTATTCAGATATACAGTTTTGCTATAACGATGCTATTTTGTTTGGGCCTGAAACTAGGGGCTTACCAGCAGCGTTACTGGCAAGTGTGCCAACTGAAAATACTTTCTATTTACCTATGAAACAAGATATTCGTAGCCTAAATTTATCAAATGCTGTGGCTATCACATTGTATGAAGCTTGGCGACAGTTGGATTTTACTGGTATCTAGTGACATCTTTTAACAGGAAGGCTTGTAGGCCAAGAGCAAGTAGATGTAAAACTGCTAGTAGTCAATGATGTTAAGAGGACAGAGTCATGGCGGAGACAACAGAGACAATTGAAGAAAAAGCTGAGGGAGCCCAAAGTTATTTTGCATATAATATTGATTTGCTTGCTATTAAAAAGCCAGAAAATTTATTGGCAACACCGACACTACAATCTTTATTATGTAAATTAAAAATTCTTATTAATGCACCAGAAAATATTTATTCTGCATTGTACGAACAATGCTTGTTTAATTATGTTGATTTTATTCAAAGTTTACCTTCTTATAAAAATAAGACCTATAGTCATGCAGGCGGGTTGTTGGCATTGGCTATAGAGCGCACGTATGCTGCTATGGTACATTACCGTAAGCAGCACCTAATCAAAGATATAAAACCAGAAAGTATGCCGGCAAAGTTGGCACTTTACACCTATGCTCTCTTTACAGTTGGTTTGTTTTATAACATAGGCTATATTGCAACGAATTTTTGGATAAGTGTTTGTGATAGTAAAGGGCATGATAGTCAGCAATGGAACCCATTAAAAGAAAACATGAACAAACTAGGAACCCATTTTCGTTATAGTTATTTAAGCACGAACTATGATGCATTAGCTGGACGATATAGCTTGTTATTTGCAAAACATTTAATTCCCATTGATGGCTTGATTTGGATCGCCAGTGATATAGAAGTGATGGATTACTGGGCGGCTGCGTTAGAAGGCGATGAGCGAGGTGGAGGTCTTTTTGCGAAACAAACCATGTTTGCTGATGAGTTATTAGAATTACAGGATGAGTCGGCATTGCATATTTTGGATATTCCATTACACGAAGAATATTATCAGATAGGAAAAGATGAAAAACAAGATCAAGAAAAACAAACGCTGGTGATGGAGAAAGATAAAACTCGACACTTTTATCAAACGGGTGTATCAATCACTGACCGCGATATGACAGGTGGGTATACTTATGAGCTGGGAGAAAAATTTATTGCTTGGTTGCGTAATGGTATTGAAGGAGCGACAATAAAAGTCAATCGCAAGGATTCATTGGCACATGTTGTTCAAGGAGGCCTCTTGTTATTAAATCCAGAGATTTTTAAAGCTTTTTTAAAAAGCAATCCACATATTAAAGGTAGTTGGCAGCAAGTCGCAAGTGATTTTGAAAAATTAAATATTAATATAGGTTCTGTTAGCCGGCTACAGCAATACACGGCAACACAAGCAGCAGAGCGAAAGTTTTCATTTTCGCAAGATGCCCAACGGCAAACGCAAAGTGGTATTGTGGTTGATCCTACACCGTTTTTAAAGCAAATCCCAACAATCAGTCCAGTGCACCCAGGGCCAATACTTACACAGGCGAATTACCCACAGGTGAAGGCAGTAACAGCAGCGTCACCCAAGTCAAAATAGTTGTAATATTGTTTTAAAAAAGCTAAAATTTTTAATTTGGTAGCGGAAGATTTGTGATGTTAATAAGTATGACTGCATTTGCTAGGCAAACGCAAACAGTAGAGCGGGGCAATCTTACTTGGGAAATTCGCTCTGTAAATCATCGTTATTTTGAATGCGTGATGCGTCTACCAGAATCATTTCGCTATATGGAAGTAAAATTACGCGAATTAGCGAAGAGCTATATTAGCCGTGGTAAGATTGAAGCAGCCTTGCGTGCACAGCCACATGGAGATATTGCAACCAATGTTCCTATCAATTTTGCAGCAGCAAAATCTTTAGTTAAAGCAACAGAGAAAATTTCATCTCTTATATCTAACCCTGCTCCTATTAATGTGATGGATATTTTACGTTGGCCTGGTGTTGTTGAAGTTGATAATATTGCCGATGAGGTACTAGCGCAGGCAGCACAGGTATTATTTGATAAAACATTAAAAGAATTGCAGTCAGTGCGCAGGCGAGAAGGTAAGGCATTGATCGTTGGCATACAAGATCGTTTAGCACAAATGCAGACAATTATTGCTGATATAGCCGAGAAAATTCCACAAATTGCCACTACAATCCGTGAAAAATTAAAGCAACGCATACAAGAGCTAAACGTTGATGAACAACGGTTAGAGCAAGAAGTTTTATTTTTTATACAGAAAATGGATGTTTCTGAAGAATTAGATCGTTTGCGTGTGCATATTGATGAGTTTTATCGTAATCTTTCGATGACAAAACCAGTAGGTCGTCGATTGGACTTTATTTTGCAAGAAATGAATAGAGAGGCAAACACGTTGGGGGCGAAGATGTCTCAAATTGAGACAGCACATGTGGCAGTTGATTTGAAAGTGCTAATTGAACAAGTACGTGAGCAAATACAGAATATTGAGTAACAAGGTTAGCGAATGACAGGAACACTATTTATTGTCACAGCACCTTCTGGTGCTGGAAAAACCAGTCTGGTAACAAAATTGGTTAGTGATGTGCCTAATCTTTATGCTTCTGTTTCACACACAACACGCGCGCCTCGTTCAGATGAAGTGCACGGTTTAAATTACTTTTTTGTTTCTGAGACTGAATTCCAGCATATGATCAAGCAAGAACAATTTCTTGAATATGCCATGGTGTTTGATTACCACTACGGTACTTCACGTTTGTGGGTTGAGCAGCAACTGGCAGCAGGAGTTGATATTGTTTTAGAAATTGATTGGCAAGGCGCCCAACAAATAAAACAGCAATGCCCACAAGCTATCAGTATTTACATTTTACCTCCGTCACGCTCCGCTTTGCACCAACGATTGCAGAAACGGGGGCAGGATACTGCAAAGGTGATAAGTAGGCGTTTACAAGAAGCAAAAGCTGACATGTCACATTATCATGAAGCTGACTATTTGGTGATTAATGATGATTTTGCACAAGCTTTTAATCAGTTAAAAGCTATTATTGTGGCAAAGCGAGTTGAGTTAATAAAACAGAAACAACAATACGAGATTTTAATAAAGGAATTGCTTGCATAAAGTTAAAAAAAGTATAAAATTCTGTCAAGACGCAAAGAGAAAGTAAAAAAAGTCTAGATTTGTTTAATATTTGCGCTAAATGGTTTATTATCAGGAGTTTTTCATGGCCCGCATTACAGTAGAAGATTGTTTAAATAATGTGACAAATCGATTTCATTTAGTCGTATTAGCAAGTGAGCGAGCACGCCATTTAGAAAATGGTACGGCTTATGCGCTGGTTGATGAAGAAAATGATAAGCCAACCGTAGTTGCTTTGCGTGAAATAGCTGAAGGCTTAGTCAATGATGAAAATGTTGTCAAACTAGCTCGAAATGTCATACAAGAGCCGGCAGAAGAATAATTTATTCGTGTAGTTGAAATAAGCCTGTTGCTGTTCAAGTTATTGTAATAATTGGACAATTTTTTTCCTTGTTTAGCATGTTTTGTTGCAAAATTGACGATGATTTCTATTGTGATAAATCTCTTAATTTGATTAAAAAACAATTATGCTTTGATTATATGCTAAAAACATTCTCTTCACTGATACTTAGAAATATAATCTTTTCCATTACTCTGACTGTGCTCTTGCTTAAACCGTCATGCTAAAAAGACAGTGACATTATGGTTTCTATTCAATCACTTTATGTCGAATATTCGCATCTTTAAGTACGATAGGTATATAATATAAAACATTATTTTCTGTTGGGTAAGGCAATTCACGCTATACTTAAGTAAAGCATCATAAGTATAGGTGATGTGTCTATAGCCCTATTTGATGGAATCAATAAAGGAGGTTTTGTGGCTCATTTTGCAGAGTTACGAAAATTGATAGCGACATATATGAGTGATGATAGCATTGAGCAAATTCATGAGGCTTATCAACTCAGTTTACATGCTCACAAAGGTCAGAATCGTTTAACGGGTGAGCCTTATATCATTCATCCAGTTGCTGTTGCAAAAATTCTTGCTGAAATGCGCATGGATAGTGAAACTATCATGGCCGCTTTATTACACGATGTCATTGAAGATACTGCGATCAATAAACATACCATTGCTGATAAATTTGGTGAGCAAGTGGCAGAGTTGGTTGATGGAGTAAGTAAATTAACACAAATGAAATTTCAAAGTCGTGCTGAACAGCAAGCTGAAAATTTTCGAAAAATGATTTTGGCTGTAGCAAAAGACTTACGCGTTATTTTAGTAAAGTTAGCCGATCGTCTGCATAATATGCAAACAGTTAAGGCACACTCGCCAGAGAAGCGACGCCGTATTGCATTAGAAACATTAGAGATTTTTGCCCCCATTGCTAATCGCTTGGGTATGCATGGTTTCCGAGTTAAATTTGAAGATTTAGGTTATGCTGCTTTATATCCAATGCGTTATCGTGTGTTAAAAAAATCAGTAGAAAAAGCACGAGGTAATCGTAAAGAAATAATGAGTGTGATTAAAACAGCCCTAGAAGAATGCTTACAGGAATCAGGTAGACCCGAGTGCACTATTACCGGCCGAGAAAAACATTTGTATAGTATTTATAAAAAAATGCGAAATAAAAGCATTCCTTTTGCTGAAATTATGGATGTATATGCTTTTCGTATTATTACAGATGATGTTGATAGTTGTTACCGTGTGTTAGGTGCCGTTCATAATCTTTATAAGCCTGTGCCAGAACGTTTTAAAGATTACATTGCCATTCCAAAAGCAAATGGTTATCAGTCTTTACATACTATTTTATTTGGACCTTACGGTGTGCCTATTGAAATTCAAATTCGCTCAAAAGAGATGAATGCATTAGCTAATAGTGGTATTGCCGCACATTGGTTATATAAGGTAGAAACAATACCGACAAACACAGCACATATTCGTGCACAGGAATGGCTAAAGCGCGTTGTTGAAATGCAAAACAGCACAGGTAGTTCACTAGAGTTTATTGAGAATATTAAAATTGATCTATTTCCAGATGAAGTTTATGTTTTTACACCTAAAGGCAATATTTTAGAATTACCTAATGGTGCATCTGTTGTTGATTTTGCTTATGCGATACATACTGATATTGGTAATACATGTATCGCTGCAAAAATAAACCGCCGAATTGCACCATTAAGTACAAAGCTGTCAAATGGCCAAACAGTAGAAATTATTACATCTCCCGGAGCGCAACCAAATCCAGCCTGGTTAAATTTTGTCATCACGGGAAAAGCTCGCAGTTCAATAAAACACTTTTTGAAGAAACAACGTACTAATGAATCGGTTGAACTAGGTAAACGTTTATTGATTCATGCTTTAACGGCTGTGGGTTTAGCGTTGAAAGATATTCCTCAAAAAAACATTCAGAAAGTATTAGCAGAATCTCACTGTGACACATTAGATGATTTGTTTGAAGAAACAGGATTGGGCAATCAAATTCCATTGATATTGGCGCGACGTTTGGCTTGTGTAGAAGGACCAAAAGCCACCGTTAAAGAGAACGAAATCCGCTTTGCGGGAGAATCACTATCTAGGGCGCCATTGTTAATTAAAGGAACGGAAGGAATGGCGTTGAACTTTTCAACCTGCTGTCGACCGATTCCGGGTGATGTCATTATTGGTGTCTTGGAAGCAGGTCGAGGTATTGCCGTGCATCGTGAGCAATGTAAAAAGGTTCACTTGAAGAACAGCTCGGATCCTTATGTTTTTCTCAGTTGGGAAGGATCAACTGAAGGTGATTTTGCAGCAGAGATTATTGTTGAAACCTTAAATCGACGAGGTGTTCTTGCAAATTTAGCTATGTCGATAGCTTACGCTGAAGCCAATATTGAAAATATAAATGTTGATGAAACTGATGGTGACTATAGTGTCGTTGGTTTAACCTTATCAGTTACTGGTAGAAAACATTTAGCATCTGTTGTACGTCGGATACGGAAAATGCGTGATGTCACAAAGATTTATAGGAAACGATAATTCGTCTTTTGTAAAATTCGCGGTTTTATGACTTTTTCCAGTAGCATTTCACATTATATTAATTTCCTTAACAATCTAAAGCACTGTTCATTACAATAAGGTATGAAGCCATATCTTCAAGTGATAACGCTGCTTTATCAAGCTATTTATAAAAATTTGTTATCATTTTCCATGCAGTTGAAATTTCTTGTTGTAATAAAGTGATTATCTCTATATATTCAGAAAAATTTTCGTTAAAAAATTTAATGAACTCTTCTGATGATATGTTTTGTAATGATAAGCGGTGTCCACGTCCTAATTGACTGCCAGCGGTTAAGGCAAAATCCATTTGCTCTTGTTGTGTAAAGATTTTATTTGGCTTCCTATTTAATGTCGGTATTTGCCTACCCCAAAATTGTAATCCATTAATTGAAGCAAATCCCTCATATTGCATCATGTGAGAGGTATAAAGTTGAGCTGATGCAATCATTCGTTCACCTTGCTGCTTGTATTGGTGAGTAAACCATTGGCAGTGTGACCAATTAGCATAGCGATAATCTCGTGTTTGTTTAATATCAAAAAGTATTGTATCTTGTTTTTTATTATTTGGTTGTAAAACAAATAAAAAACGAATACGACCAAAAGATCCCTCTGCTAAAGCAATGTTTGTCACTTGATATTTATTTAATAAATCTTGCTGATTTTGGCTTGTTAAAAACTGCTTGAGTAAACTATTAGCAAATGGATCATTTTTTGGTAATATATTATTCTTGATTTTTTTTGCCCATTTTTTTTCATGAGCTAAATAGGTTAGCGTATTCTTTTCCCATTTTTTTATTTTAATTTTTGTTAACGGAGAGAATTCAATGATTTTTTTGTTTGGTTGTGAAAAATAATCTAGATAACTTTGATAAAATGCATTGATTACTGCCTGGGGTAATGGTATGTTAGGCTGCTCAAACCGCAGTGCTATTGCTAATAATGAACAAATCATATCCCAGTAGTAGGGACCAAAGCATGAACGATCAAAATCGACAATTCCTCCGCCCTGCAAGGTTTGCGCGTAGTTATCAATATGCGCGCTACCGTGTAAAAAGACATGCGGTATGATATTCGGATCGGTTAATTGTGTTAATCGCTCTAAAACATTACTTTTAATTCGGCGGAAATAGAGATAGGGACCTTTAATAGGATGAAAAAATTTTTCCCATGTGTCGATGGTTTCTTCAGCAGGATGGCGCCAGTAAAGTAATTGAGTGTTTTTATCTAACATGACATTTTTCATTACAACTTAATATATAAACTATTCTATTAATTTTAGCATTGCTGCTAAATTGCTGCCAGATGGTCGCTAGGTCATGCTAGGTTATGACTTTTGCATTCAATACTATTTAGTGTTATTTTTTGTTCATATTAATTTATTTTTTCGGTATTTATGAATAATAGTGAAAGTACAAGTACATCGTTGTCACTAGCGCAATTGCCCTGTACACAATTAAAGCGTGTTGGCGCCAAAATTGCTCAATGTCTGGCCAAAAAAGGTATTGAAACGATACAAGATTTACTGCTGTATTTGCCTTACCGCTACCAAGATCGTACTCATATTACACCGATATGTGATTTGCGCACTAATGAATATGCCGTTGTTGAGGGGATTGTTAACAATAGCAAAACGACATGGGGCCGAAGACCCTCCATGATTTGCGATATTGTTGATCAAACAGGGCAATTACAAATACGATTTTTCCATTTTTATGCAGCTCAAAAACAACATTTTGTTCGAGGAACAAAAATACGATTATTTGGTGAGGTGCATGAGTTTAAAGGTCATTTTTCTATTATTCATCCAGAGTATCAAGTGATTCATGCTGGAGAAGATGTCCCGGTAGCGGAGCACTTAACACCTATTTATACAACAACAGAAGGATTAAGCCAACACAGTATACGGCAATTAATTGATCAGGCAATGAATTATTTACAGGAAGGGCATACATTAACAGAAATTTTACCCGAATCACTGCGGCAACAATTTCAATTAGTTGATATTACTCAAGCAGTTCGATTTGTTCATAATCCACCTCCTGATGCAGCCGTCGATTTATTATTAAATGGTGTACATCCTATGCAGAGGCGCTTAGCATTTGAAGAATTGCTGGCACAACAATTAAGTTTACGCCGATTACGACAAAAAGCACATGAGCAAAAAGCCCCAGTATTAAATGCTGATGGCGATCTTCTCTCTCAATTTTTTCAACAATTACCATTTACATTAACCAATGCACAACGGCGAGTGGTTGATGAAATTTTTGCAGATATAACACAATCTACCCCTATGATACGTTTGATGCAAGGTGATGTGGGATCAGGTAAGACAGTAGTTGCATTGCTGGCATCATTACGAGCTGTTGCCAGTGGTTATCAAGCTGTCTTGATGGTTCCGACAGAAATTTTAGCTGAGCAGCACTATCGTAATTTTTTAGGATTATTAAAAGATCTTGATGTTTATACCGTTTGTTTAACAGGAAAACTGAGTACACGTGACCGTAATTATATTTTAGCTGCCATTGGTGGAGGTCAAGCACAAATTATTATTGGCACGCATGCGCTTTTTCAAAAAGAAGTTAGTTTTTCAAATTTAGCTTTAGTGATAATTGATGAGCAGCATCGCTTTGGTGTACATCAACGCATGGCTCTACGAGATAAAACATGGCAAACCGATGTTGTTCCGCATCAATTAGTGATGACTGCAACTCCAATTCCCAGAACATTGGCAATGACAGCTTATGCAGACATGGATTACTCTGTTATTGATGAATTGCCACCAGGGCGTACGCCGATCAAGAGTGTTGCAATTCCAAATTCTCGCCGAGATGAAGTATTAGAGCGGGTAAAAGAAGTTTGTCAGAAAAAACAGCAAACTTACTGGGTGTGTACTTTGATTGATGAATCAGAAGTATTACAGTGTCAGGCCGCGGAAAAAACAGCACAAGCGTTACAAGAAAGTTTACCAGGTTTAACTATCGGTTTAGTGCATGGTCGCTTAGCATCAACTGAAAAAGAAACGATAATGCAGCAATTTAAAGAAGGAGCAATTGATTTATTAGTGGCAACCACTGTTATTGAAGTTGGCGTTGATGTGCCTAATGCCAGTTTAATGATCATTGAAAACCCAGAGCGATTAGGGTTGGCACAATTGCATCAATTACGTGGTCGGGTAGGCCGAGGAACAGCGGCCAGTCATTGTGTGTTATTATATCAATCTCCTCTATCGGATCATGCTAAATCACGCTTGGCAATTATGCGTGAAACAAATGATGGTTTTGCAATCGCTCAACGTGATTTAGAGTTACGTGGACCAGGTGAAGTACTAGGAACACGTCAAGCGGGTATGATGCGATTTAAGATAGCAGATATTATTCGTGATAAAGATTTATTAGGTGATGTGCGTCGGGCAGCTAAACGAATAGAACAAGACTACTCGCATGTTATTCCTTTACTTATTCAGCGTTGGTTAGGTGATAATGAGCAATATGGTAAAGTTTAGTCAAGGAGTGTGATAAAAAGAGTTGAGTAATTTAAATATTTTTTCGGTATAATCTCCAACTAAATCGCTTTCCTGAGCACCAATGTAGGTTATCCAAGTGACAACAATATCCCAAATGTTAAATTTTGGTTTGCTCAGCAATCAATTATTTTTTTTTGGCGCATGTTTTTTATCTAGCTCTTTTGTAAAAGCCAAACTTTCACCTATAGCGTGTAGGCTAGGGAGTCACTATTGATTAAACTGCGACATCAGTTAAGCTATGTTGCCGTTTGTTACGCATATTTTTTTAAATATATGAGATATTCGTTACTGAATATCATTATAGCGTTTCCCTATGTTGTTGACCTATACTAAGACTTCATCTAGTATTTGCTTGCGAGGTTTCAAAAGCGACGTTTACTTATTGTCAATAAGGTTTTGAGTAACGAAGCAAGCAGGCACTAGATGAAGTCTTAGTATAGGTCAACAATATAGGGAACCGCTATAAGTGCTAAAAAAATTTTTAGCATATTGTCCAAATCCTATTGATAAAGTTTAGAACATCATGATGGCATTTAAAGAATTTCCAATTGCCTGTTTAGAAAAAATAAGATGGCCTAAAAATATCTTCTATGGAATTTATTCTAACTTTGGCAGCCATCTAGGGGGATTTTACTACTTGAACATGCTAGATAACTTAAGTAAGATCAGTTGATTAGTTTTTATCGTATTAAAAGCAAAAAGGGAGAGTTGATGTTATGGCAAAAGCGTTTTTAAGTAATCAAGTAGAAGAGAACATTCATCAAGGTAACTATAAAAAAATAATACGTGATATAAAACTAGGTGAGCCTTATGTGCATCTTTCCACTAAAGATGGATCGAAACTCTTACATATAGCAGTTCAAGCGCATCAAAATAGATTGGTGGAATGTTTACTAGAAAAAGGTTTTTCTGGTTTTTATAGTAAGGATAATAAGGGGCGCACTCCGGTTGAATTGGCAGAAGAGTTAGGTTATGCTGATTTAGTGACGTTATTTCATCATTACAAGACCTTAACTGAACTAAATACACAAACAACAAGTTCTACTTCTAGCACATCAACTATTTCAGAGCCACTTGCCATAAAAACGTTAGGTCTTCAACGTGGTGCCATCTGCTCTCCTATAAAAAGAGAATATACTAAAGAGCAATGGCAAGAAAAACTAAAAGAAGTATTTCATTTGGCGCCTCATATTGTGGATCGTTTGGATTCTGCAAAAGAAGTGTACCAACGGTTACATAATATCTGGAAATGCCCGGCAAAATATCAAATAAGACGCCAAATACAGCATATTGTAATACTAGAGGCTATTGCATATCCTCCTTTGTTTAATAATACGATATCATCTGATTTGCTAAAAAATGCAGAGCCATCCACGCGTTTGTCTTGGCTAAATCAAGCATCATTGCTAGGTAATTTTAAGTTAGTCATTTACTTGTGTGATGAGCAGCGTGGTAAATATCAAGTGCAACCTAATGAAGAAACATTAAAATATGCAGCAGCTTCAGGCAACATTACATTGGTAAATTGGTTGATTGACCAAATGCATATTCAACCCAATCAGGAGACATTAGATAAAGCTGCTTTATCAAGCAGTTTTGAATTAATGGAATGGCTAATAAAGCGTAGTGTTGACAAGCAAGCTACTAACAAATTAATTCCAAGCATGCAAACATTAGATAACGCCGTGTTATCCGGTAATTATAAATCGGTTGCTTGGCTCAACAATAATTATGTAAGAAAAATGGAAGGTTTTACACCGGGTGATCAAACAGTAGACTTTGCAGCGATCTCTGGTAATCAAGAAATTCTTAATTACCTTGTAAACTGTGAAGACAATGAAGTATCGATCTCGCCAACAAAAGAGACACTGGATGGTGCTGCAGAAGTTGGGAATCTTGCTATGGTAAAATTGCTGATTACTGAAGCGATTGCCGATATGCAACTAGAACCAGACAGCATGACTCTTAATGCAGCAGCTTATTCTGGAAATCTTGAATTAGTAAAGTGGTTAACAGACGAAGAACGTGAACAGCAATGTCTAGATCCGGATGAAGATACATTTAAAGCTGCTGCTTTATCTGGTAGTCTGAAATTAGTAAAATGGTTTGTGCAAGAGAACGAAGTTGATGATGTCAACGTGCTAGAAATAATGCTAAACTTAGCGGCTTATTCAGGTAATATTAAGCTAGTCAAGTGGCTATTGGATAAAGAGTGGGATGATCAGCAAATTGTACCGACTTTAAATACTTTTTATGCTGCTATGTTGTCCGGTAATATTAAGTTAGTTCAGTGGCTCATTGATAAAGCGCGTGATGCACACCAAATTGATTTTACTGAAGAGCTTCTAAGAGCAGCTGTAGAATTAAAGAATTCAGGTGAGATAGTGGATCCTAGCTCAGGAGTGCTATTGGAGCTAGGACTTAACACAGTTGCTATTGAAGAACTTGAAGTATATGATTTGAGATCAGCATTCAAGCTGAATGTAGCACAATGGCTAATTGATAATAACGCCCATGGTAAGCAGGAATTACCTGATAAGAGAGCACTAGACTCAGCAGCCCAAGATGACGCAACGCTAACTACTAGTAAACGGTTAAGAATAGGGTAGATTAACGTAGTGTTCGACTTTTTTAAGTGTATTACTCTGATATTGATTGTAAATTATATATACACCAACATAGATGCTTGTTTGTTGATCACTTTAGTGAGAAACATGATGGTGGCTATGGGTGGACTTGAACCACCGACTTCGGCATTATGAATGCCGCGCTCTAACCAGCTGAGCTACATAGCCATTAATAAGGATGGATATTGTTTCGTTTTTATGGTCGATTGTCAAGAAATTAGCTTGACTAAACATTGAACAAAAAATGCATGATGTCACCATCTTGCACGATATAATCTTTACCTTCAGTTTTTAGCTTTCCTGCTTCTTTTGCACCTTGTTCGCCGTTATATTGAATAAAATCGTTAAAAGCAATCACTTCAGCGCGGATAAAGCCGCGCTCAAAGTCAGTATGAATAACGCCAGCCGCTTCTGGTGCTGATGCACCAACTGGAATCGTCCATGCCCTGACTTCTTTGACGCCGGCAGTAAAATAGGTTTGTAGGTGGAGTAAATCATAGCCTGCGCGAATAAAGCGGTTTAAACCAGGCTCGGATAAATTTATGCTCTGTAAGAATTCTGCTGTGTCTTCATCGTCTAATTCAGCAATTTCTGCTTCAATGGAAGCACAGATAGGAATGACTTTTGCATTTTCATGGTTGGCTAACGTTTGTAATTGTTGCAAGTGTTCGTTGCCAGCGATTAGTCCTTCCTCATCGATATTTGCAATATATAAGACAGGTTTTGTTGTTAATAAATTAAGGGGGCTGAGTAATAATTGTTCTTCAGCTGAAAAATTTTCAGTTCGCAAGGCAAGACCTTCATCTAATTTTTTCTTTACACGTTCTAATAATTGTATTTCTGTTAAGTCAGCTTTCGCTGTACTCTTGCTTTGTTTTTTGATGCGAAGCAAACGCTTTTCTATGCTATCTAAGTCAGCGATAGCCAATTCAGTATTTATGATATCGATATCTCTAGTAGGATCAATGCTGCCTGCAACGTGAACGATATTTTCATTTTTAAAGCAACGTACAATGTGAGCAATGGCGTCAACTTCACGGATATGACCCAGAAATTTATTTCCCAAGCCTTGTCCTTCGGCAGCACCTTCAACCAAACCAGCAATGTCAACAAATTCTACCGTGGTAGGAATGATGTTTTGTGGTTTAACAATAGTGGCTAGTTGCTGAAGACGTGGGTCGGGTACGGTAACAATACCGACATTGGGCTCAATGGTGCAAAATGGGTAATTTTCAGCATCAATTCCTGCCTTAGTTAGCGCATTAAATAATGTTGATTTGCCAACATTGGGCAAACCAACAATACCGCATTTAAATCCCATAGTTATCCTCGCTAAGATGTTGTGTGTAATTCATGTGTTGCTTTTGCAATATCACCGGTTAGTAGCCAGGGAACAATATTTGTGGCTTGGATGATTGCTGACTGAATAGTTTTTTGCTCATGGGCATTTGGCTTGCTTAATACATAGTGAGTCACTTTATCTTTATGGCCTGGGTGATTGATCCCAATACGCAAACGTAAAAAGTTAGGCGTGCCTAAATGTTGGATAATACTGCGTATACCATTATGTCCAGCATGTCCACCACCTTGTTTTATTTTGATAGTACCCGCAGGCAAATCAAGTTCATCATGCACTACTAATATTTCTTGTGCTGTGATTTTAAAAAATTTTGTTATAACAGCTACTGCTTGGCCACTATTATTCATAAACGTAGTGGGAAATAATAAATGACAGTTTGCGTGTTTTGCTATTTTACCAAAAAATTTCTTATCAGTTTTTAGTGTTAAATGATTTTGATCACACAAAGTTTGGATAAACCACACGCCAGCATTATGGCGTGTGGTTTCATAGTCTGAACCAGGATTACCTAGGCCAACAATTAATTTAATTGCAGCAGGCATTTGAATGATTAACTATCCTTCTTTGTTTGCATTAGTACTGCTTTCTGCTTTTGCTTGGGCAGCTTCTCCATCTTTGGCAGCAGGTTCATCTTCTTCAGCGACTGTACGGGGTTGCTGAATAGTCACAACAGATAGGTTATGATCTGCGCCTAACTCTAATGCGGCTATTTTTATTCCTTTAGGCAATGTTAAGTCAGATAAATGAAGTGTTTCATTCAGTGCTAAGTTTGTTAAATCTACTTCAATATTTTCTGGTAAGTCTTGGGCAGAACAAATAACTTCAATATCTTTCATGTGATGGAAGATAGTACCACCACCTTGTTTTACACCGACAGCGATATCTTCGTTAATGAAGTGTATAGGCACATGTCTTCGCAAAATTTCTTTTCCGCTGATACGCTGAAAATCAAGGTGTAAGATTTGCGGTTTGTATGCGTGGCGCTGTAAGTCTTTCAGCAATACTTTTTGTTTTTTGCCTTCAATATTGATATTAATAATTTGTGTATAAAAACTTTCATTTTCTAACAACTTTATCAACACTTTGTGCGGCACGGTGAAATTAAACGGTGCTTCATTTCCGCCGTAAATAATACCAGGTACTAAACCCTCATGTCGTAGGCGGCGGCTCGCTCCTTTCCCCACTTCATTTCTGGATTCAACAGATAATTCATCAATACTGTCAGTCATTGTCAATTCTCCAAGCAATTATGGCTTATCTCAATGTGATTATTCGCGACCAAACAATACACACTATAGTTAAAGGAGAAAAATTATAACGATATAAGCTTATGTTGTATATTAATTTTTATCAAAAATAATAGTAAATAATAGTCAATTAAAAGTTAACTTATTGAAAATTATATCTATTTTCTAAAAAAGTCAAACAGTGAAAAAATTATTAACAATCAGGGCGACTAAACAATGCTCACTTAATCGGGTTAATATTCGGCAGAGAGCAAAAAATAGCAAAAAACGTGTTTAAAATTATTACTTTTTTTGTTATAATGGCTCTGATTAAATTTTGGTTAAGTGAATTAAACAGAATAAGGAAGGAAGGAATGATGACAGATTCAGTCTTCAATGCAACCGTAGGGACCGAAGTTGAAAAGCCATTAAGTGACGCTGTTGTTTTAGCGTTGGAGCGTTATTTTAAACACCTAGATGGGGCTGAACCTATCGACATGTACAACATGGTGTTAGAAGAATTTGAACCTCCATTGTTTGAAGCGATTATGCGCTACACACGTGGCAATCAAGTCCGGGCGGCTAAGCTTTTAGGCATTAGTCGTGGAACATTACGTAAAAAATTAATGCAGTATTTTAATACGACTCACGTCGGCGTTGATGAGAAATAGTGTGCAACAGAAGTCGGGATGAAAGAATAAAATTTTATCCCGATCTTTTGTTATTTTTTAATTAATTACAGTAATCCTAAATTTTATCTTCAGTAGTGGGAGCCTGTTATGGCTAACTTACGTCTTGAGTCTTAGTTATATTTAGTGACCTTATTTAGTTAATGTGAAACAAGATTAACGCGAAATATGAGTGTGTATAATTTTCTGAATGATTCAGTATTGCTGGGCAGTAGTATACGGTTATAATAAAATAAAAAGTCGATTTGAAACATTTATTAAGCATTTAAATGTTCACAGTTAATAATAAACTTGGAATACATCATTCGATGTTCGCTTATTTTGCAAATAATGGCTGAGCCTCTTGTTGCTATAGATCGCTTGGCTTATGAAAAAGAGGTTCTAAAAGTATTTTTTAACAATGCATGTGAGTGAGGTTCGCAGCCAACTTCTGCTCACACAAGAGAGGTGCTAAATGAGATGATGCCTAATAATGATATGGGTAGTCAAATTGCCAAGATTTTGGAAAACAATCCAGTACTTAGAATAGGGTTATATATTCCAAAATTTTGTAGAGAGCTCATTTATTAAATTTTTTGTTAACTTTTATTCATCTGACTATTAACTATTTAGATAAGGAGTACTTAAATGCCGAATGACCCATACAGAAATATTAAATGTCCGCTTAGTTTGCAAATAATGGCTGAGCCTGTTTTTGCCTCGGATGGCAGTACTTATGAAAAAGAGATGTTAGAAATGCTTTTTAGCGATGCAAATGATAAGGGTTTGGAAGCAACTTCTCCTTTTACAAGAGAGGTGCTGGATAAGAAGATAATAGTATCTAATAAAGATAAGCGTAGTCAAATCGCTGAGATTTTAGAAAAAAATCCAGTACTTAAAAAGGAGTTATATCTTCCAGCATCATGGAAAAAAACACTCCGTAAAGCATTCGTTAACAACGAAAAAGATGTTGTTAAGTTGTACTTAAGTAAACACCCTGAGCTTGTAACAACTGATTTAAAAAATGACTTTACAGCTTTGCACCTAGCTTGCTTTCATTCTTCTTACGAAATAATTGAGTGTCTTGTTCAGTATATGCAAAATCAATTAGGGAAAGCTGAAACAAAAGCGGCTTTTTTGCAGGGAACAAAAAAGCTACGTAGTCCTCTTTATCTTGCCGCTATAATGAACACAGAAACTACCATTATTGAGAAATTAGTTTCTTTGATTGGTTTTTCTCCTGACGACATTAATCCAACTGCCTTTGAGGATAAGTATGATAAATCAGTTAAAGACAATTTAGCAGCAGTTTTGCTTATTGCTATCAAAGAAAATGACGAAAACTTGCTTAGAATTGCATACAAAATGGGGGGTGATTTAGATTATCAGATAGATATCTTGAGTATCACGAATGATGATGAAGATAACGAAAGTAGCAATAATATCATACTAAAAACAAAAACTGAAACTTTCTTGAATGAAAATGAAAAAAATTATGTGAAATTTATAGATCGTTTTCACTTAGGTAGTAATATTCGTTACATAAAAGGAAGTCTTCTCTTTTGGGCAATTAAGTATAACCATATAAATATGGTAAAATTATTATTAGATTTGGGAGCTAAGCAGCAGAAGGTGTTAAAATGCTATGAGCCTTTTGTGTCTGGCTATGAATCTCCCGATGCCGATGTTAATAAGTTAGATGCCTCTGCTGTTGCTGCTTTGTGCGGAGATAATGTTACTCTAAATTTTTTCTTGGAGCAAGCCAGTGGTAATCCGGTTGTTGCAAAAGATAATTCAACATTACTTCATTGGATAATAAGACGTAGAGATCTTCATGCAATAAGCACTATTACAAAGACTTTACAAAGAACACAGATTGATGCCAAAAATGAATGGGGATTTACGCCATTATTTATAGAGATAGAATACCTCATCAAATCAAAAGAAGTTGGCGAGACGAGTGTTATTGATCTGCTGATTAGGAATGGAGCTGATGTTAACCTTTGTATAAATGAATATCAAAATGCTCTTGTTTTTGCTTCAAAAAAAGGTAGGATTGATATTGTTAAGTTTTTGCTAAAAAATAATATTTCTGTCGATGCTAGAGATAGTTACCATTATCCACGAACTGCTTTAATGAGGGCGGCTGAAAAAGGGCATGAGCTTGTTGTTTTAAAGCTACTAAAATATGGAGCGAATCAAAAGTTAACGACCTTTGTAGGTTACAATAAAGATAAAAGAGAAGTAGATGTGGCAGGTTTAGCAGAGCATTGGGGTAAAAAAGAGATAGCAAAACTTATCAGAGAAGAGTCAGAGAGGCGGAAATTAAGACAACGTCAAATGCCTTTGCTTCTTTGGCAGCAAAGAAAGAATCAAGCTTTTTTAAAGCGTAGATTACAGTGTATAATAGAAAAACAACAAGAAGAGATAACCTCATTAAAAGAAATAGTTAACACACTGCAGAATAGGTTAGCTGTATTAGAGGAAAAAAATGAAAAAAGCGATGATTCTAACAACAGTTTGCATTCTGTTGACAATAAACATGCCCTAACTTTTTAATTTTTTTAGCACAGATGCGCTAAGTATTGATGATAGATTTTATTGCTAACTAGAAACAGTAGCAATACTGTTTTTTGGCCATTTAGACTTGTCTAAATGGCCAAAACTTCTTAGTTGTCGCCTTATAGCAGTTTTCAATATTACTAAGCCATTATAAACTTCCTCTAACCCGCGCTTGCTTTGGTCTTCAAAAGCTTATTTACAGTAAAGTAAACCTCACTTTTGAAACCGTGCAAGCACGCGTTATACTTGCTTATAATAGCTTAGTAATATTGAAAACTGCAATTAGATTAGTTATGACACAATGTTTACCGTTAGGGATAGTAAAAAATAACTAGCAAAAATCCTGATAATTATGATAGCGTGAAAAATGGATGGGTTGCATGTTCAAATTATACCGTTACAGCTAGTTATCTCATTTGTTTGCGGATAATTTCAATATAAAATTTAAGCTAAATGCATTATTTGCAATAACTCATTTTCTTTCTGTTCGCCATAAAGTTCATGAACAATTTTTCCTTCTGGGGAAATCACAAATGTTGTTGGTAGTGTTGTGATGTTGTGGATACCAAATAGTTTTCCTAAGTCTGATGTTAGTAATGGGTATTGTACATTATTTTTAGAGATAAAGTCTTCTAGTTTTTCTTGTGGCAAATCATCAAAGTTGATACCAAATACAATCATATTGTCTTTGTGTTCCTGGTAGAGATGATTCAAGACAGGAATTTCAAGATAACAGGGGTGACACCAATCGGCCCAGTAATTTAATATTATCCATTTACCTCTGTAGTCCTTTAAGTAAATAGCTTGGCCTGTTGTATCATATGCATCTGGTTTATTACAAGCTGTTGTCATTGCAATTGCTAGCAATAGTATGATAAATAATATTTTTCTGTAATAATTCATTCGTTATCTGTCGCTATATTTTCTTAAAAACGCTTTCTTTCACTGGAGCAGCAAAAATGTCAGGGGCTCGCAAACCATCCTCAAGCAATTCACACACTTTCTTTTCACGTTTTCGAGGTTTAGCAAAGAAAGCCGTATGTATAAGCTTTCCTGTGTGAATTATTCCTGCCGTGGTTAATGTTGCGCCAGCAGCAAAAATTACCGTTGTCACCGGGGTTGCAATACCTAGCGAAAGAAAAGTTAATGCAGCAGCGATACCTGATATCATCAGTCCTGCACATATTTCTGCAACAACAATTAATTTGTCTCTATTTTTTGTTTCATAACGTACCTGGCTAGGCATAGTGTCGTGCAATGCAGAATAAGCAGAACGGAAGTTATCTATATCCGATTTTATGATTTCATATTTTTTTTCAGGAATTTTCCCGCTTTTATCACAGTGCGCGATTATTTTTGAATGACACGTTAGCAGAGTTTTCATTTCGTTAAAAATTTTAGTATGTAAAACTTTTTTTTCAGGATCCTCATCTATAATTTCTTTTGAGATATCACACAGTTTTGCAATCCATTTTTTGAGATTTTTATCCATTTTTTCTTTTTTGGTTGTATAAGCTTTGTTAAGTTCGCCGTGAGCATTTTTATAGTTAATGTGATTTCGTTCATATTTAGCAAGTCTTAGTGTTTTATTGATAAGAGTTTGAGCTTTGCCTGTGAGTTTAACTTGCCTATTATATAGCCCTTCTTTTAGTAAAATATTTTCAAGAGTTTTTGGGTTATGATTGCTTGGACGAATATTGTCTAGAATAGCATCATGCAATTGTAATAGTATTTTTAGCTTTTCATGTTTGTTTTTATTTTTAAGCGTTTGTATAGAAGAGTTGCTTAAATAAGTGTTTAGTTTCTCTGCTGCAGAATATCGATAAAAATTTTGTTCTGTTTCCCAGTTTGCTGGAAGTGGTCTAGGGTAGTAAATAGCGCCATAAGCGCCATAACCATTCTGAAAGATTACCTCCTCTGGAAAGTCAGGGAAAGTTGTATTTTTATTTATTCCGGGATCTTTTAGCGGTTCATGGTAATAATTTTCTGTTTGATGGCTAGGTTCTTGCTCGCTTTCATTAAATGAAGGTAATTTTTGGTTAAAAAAGCGGTCAGCAAAATGAAAACAATTGTTATTGAAATTATGAATGTATTCAAGAGGTTGGTTACCATCGACAAATCCATATTTGCTTATATGAAGTAGTTTTTGACTTTCATCGATCTCAATTTCCATTGTTTCCCAGGCTGAGGCTAATGTTTTCATTTCCTGTGCTAGTTTTTCTAACTTTTCTAGTTTTTGGCTGTTATCTTCTAGTGCTTCAGTAGAATTTTCTTCTTCTAAGTGCTGCTTTAGAGTATTTAGCTTGCCTATATAGTTTGAAAGTTCACTTATTTCTTTAAACGTGCTTTCATCATTTTTTTTAATTTTATCTGATAGGCTAGCTAAATTTTTAAGCCGTTGTATGTTTTCTTTGAGCAGTTGTGGCAAGACGGCTGTTAGCGGCTGTTCTAAATTGTCTAATTTTGTTTTGATATCGCTTGATAATTGAGCTAACTGCATTAGTATTTCTTTTAGTGAATCACTATTGTTTAATTGATTTTTTATCGCTTTTTTCTCTAATATTTCTTTTTGAGAATTCAGTCTTTCTATATATACTTTGTTTGTGTCTGAAAAATTTATTTCATTTTTAACTATGATTTCTTTTGTTGCATCCAGTAGTTGTTTTATATCATTTTCTTTTCTTTTTTCCTTAATAATTTTTTCAAGTTTTGTTTTAAATGTTTTCTGGATGGTTATAAGATCAATATGTGCTTGCAGTACACTTATTATCTTGGTTAATATTTCTTTCTTGTTTTGGCGTTCTTCTGAGTTTTTGCTTAGACATATTTGATTTAATGTATCTTTAAACATTTTATCATATTCAATTGTAAAATTGTTTTTTAAAGTTTTAATATGTTTTTTTGTAAAGTTGTCTGTTAAAAATCGAATATATTTGTCTAAATATTTGGCCAGTGTTGGTTTTACATAGTCACAGCTTCTTTTTCCACCGAGCTCATTAAAAAGATGTTTGTGTTGTTCAAAGTCGTGTAGTAGTTTGATATATTCATACATTTGAAAAATAAAGTTAAGATGTGTCGTTCCGCTATGTTTTTTTATGGCATCGTCGTTTGGCAATTTTGTTTCTTCGTTAATATCTCTTGCTGGGAGGTTTAGAGAGGTTTTTTTAAGGAAATAATAAAGCTTGACGCGAGCATTTATCGACGGTTCCTTTAATTGATAATGTCTAGGGTTGTTTATTACTTGCTCTATTTCAAATAGTTGTATTTTTTTTAATTCAATCAAGCAATCTAAAATGTTTTCTAGCTGTGTTGAATGGAACGTGTAAGCATCGTTATCATCTTCTGTTTCAACAAGTTCATAATGATGCAATAGACTCATAGATTCTGGATTTCTATGAGGATTAGAAATTTTTTCAGCGTTTTTTTCATATTTTTTCTCATAGTGTTTTTCATATTCTGCTTGAATACAGCGTATATTGTCTGAAAAATTAATAACGTCATCAAGAGGCACGGAGTAAAATTTTGCTTTGAAGATATGTTGTTTTGCGGGATTAACGGTATCCTCTGTTTGGCTTAAAAATTTTCTTATGTCGTAGGGGACTGGTTCAGTGCGAATAGCTCCCGGGTTTCCTTGACCAAAGGGAATATATTTTGACCATTGCATTGTTTTATCTACTTTTCCAATGGAGTTTATGATAATGGGTTTTCCATCTGCTGTTCTATATCCGGATAAACAAAAATAGTGAAGATCAGCCGGTGCTATTAATGAATCTCGTTGGCAATAGGCATTAAAAAACTGCGTATCTTTAGGTAAAATAATATCCGGTTGTAATCGTGTAAAGTAGCCTAAATAGTTATTTGGCTCACGTTTTGAGTTTTCTGCTAAGAGACTTTCTATTTCTGGTTGTTGGTTTATTGGCATTTTATTTTGTCCTATATCAGTTTAGGTTGGCAGTGAGAGGGTATGAAATGTTCAGTTTGTTCTTTTTTGCAGCGATCGCCTGGAACTTGCACTTGCAACTGTTTTGCTATGCTATAAATAGTTTTTTCATGCTTATATCGTAGTGTGCTATGTGAGGCTTGTTTGGTTTGAAACACTAAAGCGGTAATTGTACTGGCTAATACTGTTACCGCAGCAGCTGTAGCAATTATTGGCGTTGCTAGCCCTAATGTTAAGAAATTCAATGTGGTCAATGTGGCGACAGCAGCAATTGCAGCTCCAGTATATAGAGTTAAGTTAAATCCTAATATATGCCAAGCCATATGATGATGATTGTTTAATGACTTGGCTGTCTTTAATAAAATATTTTTATTATTTGCTGTGGGCTCAGCTAATAATTGATTAGCTTGGCTGATAGTATCGGTTAAGCTATTTGCTTGGGAAGGTTCAAGCGTTAGTAATTCATCTGTATGTTGCAACAGTCTGCGTCCTATTCTTTTCAAGTCTGTTGAATTGACTGATTTCTCCAATCTTTGCTGAAATAATTTTTTTGCATTTAGGTACCCATTAGTTTGTATATCTTTCGTAATATAAGAAGATGATTCAATAATATTTAAAATCTGTTGGTCCTTATTGTTAGTCATGTTTTTTCGCTTAAAATTGTCTATTAATTGTCTTAGTGTTAACAATGTTATTTTTTTATTAGATGTTTCATGACGATAAATGTTTTGAATATTGTCAGTAAGAGGTAAGTATAGATAATAAAGTAATAATTCGCGGTTTTTTTTCATAGACTCATTATTATGTTGATTTAATTGGTGATACAGAAAAGTGGCGAACTGACATTGATAATGATTAGGTCCTATACGCCATGTAGGATTAATTTTTATTGGATGAATGATTTCAAGCGATGAGATGATATTATCAGCTGTTTTACTATTCACATTAAGTGTTAGCTTATTAGGCAAAGAATGATACCAACGTCTGCCAACGTCGAAACGATTTTTGCCTAGCGCATTATCGAATGCAGAAGCTACCCAGCTGCGGCAGTCATTCTTAGTTAGATTCGCTCTTAGAACATTATTCTGTAGTACTTTTTGATGAGGCACATGCTTAGGTAGAAAGCGTTTTTTATTCATATCTAATTGGGTACTATATGCAAAGCACCCTTGTAGTGTCTCTTCTGACGTTTTTTTTGATAGCTCTTTTAGCCAACAATTTTCTTCATATTCTTTTAGACCTTTTAAAATATCTTCAAAAATATTGTCAAAACATTTGTGTGGCTCATATAATGTCTGAGGAAACAGTTTTACTTCTTCTTGTTCAATTGTTGATTTGACTTTGTTTAAAATAGAAATGGTTTCGGCATTTAAATTTGAGTTAGTAGCGCAGATGTGTTTTATGAAATTTAGTGTCTCGTCTTGTAAGTTTGCTTCTGATAAGAGAAATTTTTTACTTGCTCCGCTGATGATTTCTTTTAGTGTTTTATAGTTCTCACTTTCTCTTGGGATGCCCTGATTTGTTCTTCCTGACGTATTACTATAGATAAAACGGCTATACTCCTCATTAGGATCATACAGCATGTATTTTAAGATATTATCTGCTAAGAATTTCTTTCTTAGTGGTTTAATGGTGTCTGCTATCCTATCTGAAGATCTTTTTTTAAGAAGTTGATAAATGTCAACATGAGGTGTTTTTTTTAAAATTTCATTTAACAACAAAATTTTATCTTTAAAATGTGTAAAACAGTCTGTTTTAGCGAAGATAGGAAATTCAGTTTTATATATTTCAATGATAGCGTTTAGGTGATTTTTTATTGCGTCTAATATATTATCTTTTTTTGGCATAAAAAAATCAAGTTTTTTTGTGCCTATTAAAAAAAGTTTTATTTTATTATTAGTTTTACATTGTAGGTCCATTTCTAATAAATAAAGGCAACATTTTAATACTTGTTTCAAGTCGCCGGTGCTCCTAAAATTGACATTATCCATCACAATGGTTTCTTGCATAGAATCATTAATATTTTGATTCGGCTTGTTTTCAAGAATATTATTTTTCTTGCTTTTTAGATATTGCTTTGTTCTTTTTATCTTGTATTCAAGTCCTTTTCGGTATCTTTCAAGGAATCTTATATAATTTCGTGCGGGTGTTAGTTTAATGAAGTTTTCTTCTATATTTTTGCTTTCTTCCAAACGGTAGTATTGCAAATGTTTTGCTAATCCACTTTGATCAAAAGAATTATAAAGCTCATTTAACTTTTCGAATTCCGCAGTTAACGCATTAAATTCTGCCTTTGTAATGGCATAAGCTTTACAATCAATTTGACGAGGCTTGGGATTGCCGTTGGCTGTTATTAAACGCCTAAAATCGATAGTAATAGATTCATTGTGAATGCAAGCGGGAACTGTCCCATCGACGGGACGCCATTTACGAACAAAAGGGCTGAAATTTTCAATAGTCAGAGCTTCTTTTCCAATAATTGTTTTGCCCAAGGCATCGATAATGATTATTTTTCCTTCTGGAGTAACCGCAGCTCTCATCATATAATTATGGCCTTCACGTCCCAGCCGTTTTTGAAGGTAACGGGTTATCATATGAAATTTATAGGGAATTTTACATATGATCACTAGAAAATGGCTATTTGCAGGGAGTTGCATAGTTGAAAACCAGCCATCTTGTTGTGCGTAATAAGATAGATCATTCAGCATAAAAATTATTCACTGTTTATCAATTAAGAAAATATAATAATAATTCATTTTACAAAATTGCTTTATTTTTGTCTAGTGAGCTAAGTAAGTAAATGGTTATTTATATCGGAATGGTTGTAACCTATTGATTTCAAATGATATCAATTTTTTGTGCTGGTTTTTATTTTATTACTATACTAGCTGACTACCATAAATTGTTCTTTTTTTATACAAATTGTAATTATTATATGGTCAAAAGTCTATTTCGATTATGTTTTTTACTCACTGTTATAGCAATATGCATTTCAATATCAACGGTTTTCAAGAAACATTTTGATAGCCAGAGCTTATCTTGATCAAGTCCTGAGCAATTTTATCTGCTTGATGTGGTGATGAAAACAAACCATAGTAATCGCCATTGGGATCAAACAACAGTATTGTACCTGTGTGATCAATATTGTCAGGGTTATTTCTATCACTTTCAGATAAGGTCTTAGATATAGCAAGAATGCCTAATTCAGCTCGTAATTGTTTTAGTTTAGCTGGGTTGCCTGTTACACCAGTAAACTCAGGGTTGAAAGAATGTAAATAAGTCTGTAGCCGCTCTGTGGTATCACGTGTTGGATCAATGGTTATAAAAACTACTTGCGGTTTTATCGAGGCTGCTGGAATTTGTTTGTAAACTTTTGCTAATTCAGCCATGGTTGTTGGACAAATACCACCACAATGAGTAAAACCAAAAAAGACCAATGTCCAGTGATTTTTTAAGTTAATATTAGTAAAAGGCGCACCTTTATCGTTTAGTAAAGAAAAATCTTGAATTTTCCGTGGGCTAGAAAAAATTGTTGCGGTGTAATCTTCATTACTTTGTTGCAGTGGGATGTTAGATATTTTAGTTTGTGAAGCGATCCATATGCCAAAAATCAATATAACAAAGGCGAGCATAATACCAACTGTAATAGATTTTTTCATGTGTTTTCCTCTTTATTGTATGTAGTGATCTAACATTAATGCGATAAACAAACCGAGCAAATAATAAATTGAGTAGATAAATGTACGAAATGCAATTTTTTTATCACTTTTTGCTTTTAGTAATCGCCAACTATAGTGGCAAAATCCTAAGCCTAATAAAATAGCACTATAAACATAGAGCAAGCCACTCATGCCGGTAAAATAGGGAAGTATGCTAACAATTAATAATAGAATAGTGTAAAGCATAATTTGTAATTTGGTATGGGCTATCCCATGAGTAACTGGCATCATCGGTATTTTCGCTTTAGCATATTCATCGTAACGGTGAATAGCTAAGGCCCAAAAGTGAGGTGGAGTCCAGACAAAAATAATCAAAACGAGTAATAAACTATTTGCATCAACTTGGTTAGTAATAGCTGTCCAGCCTAATAGTGGTGGCATTGCGCCGGCTAAACCACCAATGACAATATTTTGTGGTGTTGCGTGTTTTAAAAATAGCGTATAAATAACCGCGTAGCCAATCAAAGTCACAAAGGTTAACACGGCAGTTAAGGTATTGACAAAACTTATTAATATGGTTAAACCAATTGCACCTAGTATAAAGGCAAAATATAATGCTTGTGTTGTGGTGATATCACCTCGTGGTATCGGTCTATTTTCAGTGCGGAACATTATTGCATCAATTTTCTGATCGATTAAATGGTTAATGACAGCAGCAGAGGCAGCAGCTAGTGCTATGCCTAAAATACCAAACAAGAGAGGTTGTAACGGAATTGTTCCTGGTGTCGCTAGACACATACCAACAGTTGCTGTGATTAACATGAGAAAAACAACACGAGGTTTGCATAATTCATAGTAAGAATGCCAGCGTTTTTTTGCTGGGGTTATCGCTTTTTGCATAGTTATATTATCTTTAACAGACATGAAAATTATCCTAATTAGCTAATGACGATTATAGCGTTTGTTTTTTAATGGTTCTATGTTTTGACATTGATGAGCTATCGTTAATAGGACAATGAGTAATACGGCTGCTACCATGTTGTGTGAAACAGCTGTTGCCATGGGTAATAATAACACAATGTTAAGGACGCCCAGTGTGATTTGTGTGACAACCAACAGTAGTAATGCCAGAGACAATAATCGCAGTGCTGTCGAATGGGCTTTAATGAATAGGAAAATGCCTAGTAGCAGTAAATAACCACCTGCAATAATAGCGCCAAAGCGATGTAACATATGAATAGCCACTAAAGTTGCATTGTGGTTTGTGATACTGGCATGCTGAAAAAAGCTCGCTATATCTAACGGCGGTAATAGTTGGCCTTGGCAGTACGGAAAATCAGGGCAAATCAAAGCAGCATAGTTGGCACTTGTCCAGCCACCTAATGCGATTTGCAATAGTAGTAAGCCAATACCTACAAGGACGCTTAAGCTACTCGCTCGTAAGCGTGTATTCTGTGGTTGTTTACCATAGCGCAGAAAATACCACCATAATAAACTTAAAATAGTTAAACCGCCAAACAAATGCAATAAAATAATGGGTGGGTAAAGTTTTAGTGTTACTGTCCACATGCCAAGCAATGCTTGAAAAATAACAACTAATACAATCGCTAGGGGAAAATAAGATTTTCGTTTAATGCCAACCCCGGCAATGATCAATATACATAAAGCTAATGTTCCTGCAAGATAACGATGGATCATTTCGATCCATGCTTTACGTGGTTCTATTGTTTGCTGAAACACAGTTTCAGCTTGATTAATAGCTTGTTGTGATTGAGGCACTGCAATATGGCCATAACATCCAGGCCAATCAGGGCAACCTAAACCAGCATCACTTAAACGGGTATATGCGCCTAAAACAATGACTAAAAGTGCGAGCAAAGAAGCAAAAAATATTAATTTTCTCATGCGGTTATTCCTTTAGTAAGCGGCCTACATCAGACAAAATATCATTACCATCACTATTGCCAGTGTAATACATCATCATATTGCCACGTGGATCAATTAAATAAATAGCCCCATCTTGGGTTGTTTGATATTTGGTAGGAATGCGATGTTGTAAGGTTTGCCAATGCTCTGTTGTCAGTCGTACAAACGTAACGCGTGGAAATTGTTGTTGTAAACGTTTTGCTAGTGAAGGTGATGATTCATTATTAACATAGATCGGAATAAAGTGCGGACTTTTTTTGCCAAGTGCCGCATGGATTTGGTTAAGAGAAAAAGCATTTTTAATGCAGTGTTCATTGCATGAGTTTGGCGTAGAAAAAATTAAGAGCCATTTGTGACGAAGATCATCACCAGTATAATCCTTGATTGTTTTTGATTCTCCACGCATGTTGGTTAATGCAATATCTTCAACCGGAATCATGGGAATAATTAACTCTCCCTTATTCGTTGTTGTTTGTGATAATTTCCCAGGGTGTTTTGCTAAATAAAAGGCAATGATTAAAGGACAGGCGAAAACAAAAAGAATTAAGAAAAATATAAAAATATTCTTATGATTAGTTTGGTGTTGCTTGCTAGATATCATTGTTTACCTGCTTTTATGTTTTACACTTCAGATGTATGCTAAATAAATATTAATCAATATATTACCCTTTAAACCTATCTCTTACACCATATGTGGCAGGTAAAGCATATAACTGATTGATAAATCTAGTTATTTATAAAAGCATACTTATTAATAAGCTAAGCCTCTCATTATCAAGCAATTGTACTTTTTACCCACTGTTGGTATGGAAAGTGGATTTAAGGTGTCAGATCATAGCTTAATTTTGATGATATTTCATTGAAATTTACATGTGATTTTTTGCTCTTTTCTCCACAAAAGAGGCATTCTGAGAAAGATATAGCATAGTTAGCGTTTTTTTATACATAAAATAATGTAACCGATCAATAAAACCAAGGTTAATCCGTACCATTGCACGGCATAAGCGATATGTCTCGCAGGGGATATGGTGTTTGGTTGCCAATCTTGTTTTAGCGCATAGGGTGAATTTTGATCAAGCATTAATACATACGATGATAATTCACGCCCTAAAGTTGCCGATATTTTTTGAAAATCCACTGACTGAATAATTTTTGGCCAACCTGAAATTAGTTGTTCTTTTTGGCTCAGCATAAAGGATTTTTCAGGGTGATAAAGTAGTCCGCTAACAGTTGTAGAGTTGGTAATCGGCGCAATAGTTGGCAATTGTTGACGATTTTCAGTGGCTGCTATCCAACCACGATTAACCAGTAACACTTGTTTGCTGTTATTGGGTTGAAAGGTGGTAATGACATTAAAGCCAAGTTGGTGCTGATAAAAACGGTTATCGAGTAAGAAGGTTTTTTCATTTAAAAAAGTGCCGGATAAACTAATTTTTTGGAATTGATAATTACTGTTGTCTATTCCTAGAGGTAGTTTATTCAATGGTGCTTTTTGTTGTTGCTGCGCTAAATTAGTTAATAATATTTTTTTTTGTTGCGCGCGAGATATTTGCCAGCAGCCTAAGCTGAATAATACAGGCAATAAAATCATAACAACTATGCTAGGCCATAGGCGAAATTGCCATTGTAAGGTTGAGTATTTATTAACAAACATAGTTAATCCTAGCCAGAGTGAGACCAGTTATTGTAGCAATGTTTTGATTTATAGGCAATGATTAATTGCGTGGACTAGTGCGAGCAAAGGGGGGAATAATTTCATTTCGATAATTTTCATTAGGAGAGACTGACTGTGCTCGATCTTGTTCATTTTTTTCTTCTATTTTTTCATTGGCATCTTCTTCTGCTGATTCTGTACCGACGGCAACCATAGAAGTGACTAATCCTCCTACTGGATCAAGCATTGCAGTTGAAATACTTTCTAATGCCAAGTGTTTTCCTCCGCTGACGATAAAACTTTCACCACCTTCATTATTTGCTAGCGTATTTTGTACTTTTGATAAATCCGTGTTGCCTGTTATTTGATTAAGTTGGCTATAGAGAACTTTCGCTCTATCAACAGAGCATCCCAGATAGGCTGCGATAATAGCATGTGTACCCGATATGGAATTGTTATTTTTCTGCTTTGTTGCAGGAGTCGGTGCTAAAGGTTTTTTATCTTTGATTGCTTTGTGTGTATTAATATGTTGTTTTTTCAATGCTTTTTTAATGTTTTTTTGTAATGTCTTGAAGATGAGCTTATAGTTATCAAATCGTTTTTTTAAAGGTTGTTGATATTTAAGTGTATGTTGCTCATTTTGTTGAGTTGTCGATTTGCCGGGCATTATAGAAACTCCTGCCATTAGACTCGGTTTAATTTATCATATAAAGATTAACATATTATTAACTTAGACACTCTTTTATGCTATGCTGAAATGTTCGCCTTTAGGGACTGAGAGTTTTTCCATTATTTGCATTGTTTTTAGTTGGAGATGTTTTATTTAATTCTTTCTTCAGTAATTTTTCAACATATTCGGTTACATCATTACTTGTCAATTTTTCAACATTACTCAATGTGGGTTTTGATTCCAAATTAATTCGACAATACAATGCACCTTTGAACAATTTGCTACTACCATGCATTATGGATGTTATATATTTTTTAGTTATGTTTAGGTTGTCTCTTTCGTATTGCATGAACTGTTTTATTGTTTCTATAAAATTATCAGCCTGTCCTAAGAAGTGATCTTTAATGCCAGGGTGTTTGTCTTGTCGAAAGACACTAAAAAAATAATGATTATCCAAGATAAAAATCGACCTTTTTATTATTTTTTTTGCGCCATTTGTTCCTAAGAAAGTGGCAGCGGCTTTCTCATGTCTCTCTTGTGCTTCTAGGTTGCTATAAGTGCCCACAATAATCTTTGTTATCCTTGTGTGAATGAAGTCATTTTCTTGTAAATCTTTGTAAGAAAATACTGGCCCTGGTGGTATAAAATATTCATCCTCAAAAGGTATAGGATTTCTCGATCGAGGATCTTTTGATTTGATAGCAAAACCTTCGGTAATTTGTTGTGCAAGGATTTTGGCGCGTTGACTAGTGTTTGGGTTGTGAAGTAAAGAATAAAACTCATACTCTAGCATGTTTAGATGTAACTTATCTAATTCGTTTTCAATATGTGTTTTTTTGTTAGCAACATTTAGAAAGCTGAATGATTTTACTGCCTTGTATAGCATGCCAATATATTTTTTGTTAAATGGATAGATTGTGTTGCTTGCGGCGTCTTGATAAAAACAAGGGGTTTTAATGGCTTTTAAAAGATAGCTTTCTGCTTGTTGAATAAAGTTATTCTTGTCTTCGTCAGGGAAGTCATTTAATATTCTACAGTAGTTTAGTGCTTTTTCAACTCGGCTGATAAAGTCTGATTCAAAGTTGACTTCATCAAAATCAAATTTTTTTATTTTATTTAGTGCTATTGCTTTTTTTATTTCATTTTCAGTATAGTGCTGGGTATTTCCTGTTAAGTTTTGAAGGCTTTCATTATAAATGGTTCTTAATCTTCCAACTTTTATTTTGCCTGATGTTTTTTTTATAAAGGCTGAGTTAAAAGAAAAATCAAAGGGGTTATTATTTTTTTCTATTTCCTCTCTGATGACTGCTTCTAAACTTTTATTGCTTAGATGCCTTTTTTTTATCGCCTCACGAATGCGATGCAAGCTGTTTCTTCGATGGCCAGGGATGTTGGGAAGTTGCTCATATGTATTTAATTTTAATCGCAGTCTCATTTCCTCAAAAAGTTCTGTTGTTTTAATATTATATTTTGGCACTACTTTTCCCTTATGCATTTATTATCTTAATAAGCATATCATATTAGTATTAAACTAAAATTAAGTCGTAGAGATATATCAAGGGCTATTATGCCTGGAAATGTTAATGCTATGGATTTTAGTTAACTTAATTCCCTGTGTGTTGTGAGCTAACAACGCTTAAGGCTTTTAATAAATTCAGTGCTTCATGTAGTTGATAATCACTGACAGCTAAAGGTTGATTTTCTTCATGTGTTTTTTTTATAATTGTAGAGTTGCTCGAATTTTGTTTTGTGTTTTCTTTTGCATTGCCGTTAGATAAGTGATTATCTAAGTCGGCTTCTTTAATAATCGCCAAGATCATATTACTATTATCTTTGTTTTTGTTAACTTCCATATCTTTGACAACAATATCAGGCTTAATACCTTCTGCCTGAATAGAGCGACCATTCGGTGTATAATATAAAGCTGTAGTTAATTTTACACCGCGTTTTTCATCCAGTGGTAGCACAGTTTGCACTGAGCCTTTACCAAAACTGGTTGTTCCCATGATGACAGCACGCTTATGATCTTGTAATGCCCCAGCAACAATTTCCGAGCCAGAAGCTGATCCGCCATTGATTAATACTACAATGGGAATGCCTCCTAGCGAGTCCCCTGGGTTTGCTTTTGCTTCCATTTCAGAGCTTGGAATACGGCCTTTTGTATACACAATTAACGAATTATTGTTTAATTTGTTACTATCTAGAAAAATATCAGAGACATCAATAGCCGAATCAAGTAACCCCCCTGGATTATTACGTAAATCAATGACAACACCTTTTAAGTGATTGTTAGCTTGTTTTTTAATTGTATTAATAGAATTGATTAAGTGTTGTTTAGTGTGAGCTTGGAAATGGCTGATACGCAGATAGCCATAATGATCTTCTAATATTTTACTCTTAACGCTTTTAATTTGAATAATTTCACGAGTGATTGTTAAGTGAATTAATTTTTTTTCATTTTTTCGCAGGATAGTTAAGTCTATTGGACTGCCTTTAGGACCACGCATGATATTGACAGCATTGCGAAGTGATAAGCCTTTCACTGGTGTATCATTTAATTTAACGATAATATCACCGGGTAATACGCCAGCTTTTGCGGCAGGAGTATCATCAATAGGACTGACTACACGGATGTAACCATCTTCCATGCCGACTTCTATACCCAAACCACCAAATTTGCCATCAGTTTGGCTTTTTAATTCAGCATATTCTTCTATATCCAAATAATCAGAATGTGGATCTAAGCCAGTTAACATACCACGAATAGCATGTTCAAATAATTCAGTATCATCGACTGGGCTAACATAAAAATTCTTTATTTGACCAATTGCAGTGCTAAATCGCTGGACATCTTCCAATGGAAGAGTACTTTCATCAGTTTCTGTTTTTGTATAAGGCAATGCAGGTAGAGGAGCAATAATGCTTAAAAAAAATACAAATAATGTTGTCTTTAAATGAATGTTAAATCGATTCATATAATTTTTCTCCTATCCCAGCAGGGAATTTTATTCATTTTTAATTCTTTTTTAACCAATTTTCAGGATTAATCGGTTTCCCGTTATGCCTTAACTCAAAGTATAGACCGCTTTCAGAAAATCCGCCGGAATTGCCAGCGATGGCGATGGTTTCTTTTATCTTTACTTCTTGCTGGAGGTTTTTTTGCAAAGAACGATTATGTGCATAAAGTGACATAAATTTACCGTCATGGTCGATGATAATGGTAAAACCAAAACCTTGCAGCCAATCGGCAAACACGACTTTACCAGGATATACGGCATGCACTGCTTGTCCTTCTTTGGCTGCTATTAAAATACCGTTCCAGGATAAGTCACTTCGTTTTATTTTTTCACCAAAATGATGGCGTATATTGCCTATTAGTGGCCAAGCTAATTTATTTTCATAGTTTTTTAACGAAGTACTAGAAAGTGAAGTACGTTTAGCTTGCTGCTCTTTTTGAATTTTGTCCAGGACTTGTTCTAATACTTTCTTTTCTTTGTGTAATATACTTAATTGTGTATTTTGTTGGTGAATATGCTGTTTAATTTGTGTTAGTAATTGTTTTCGTTTTGCTGATTGTTGTTCTAATTTTGTTTTTACTTGTATTTGCTGTGCACGTGAGACAGCTAATTTTTTTTGTGTTGCCTTTATTGCTTGAGTGTCTCGTTCTAAATTGTCTAAATCATTTTTTAATGAATGAATATATTGTAAATGTTGTTCGTTGAAGTGTTGGTAAAGCACTAAATAACGGCCAATATCGGCAGGATCACGTTGATTTAATAAGCTGATAAAGGAATTTTGGCGACTATTAATATAAGCACCTTTTAATTGATCAACTAAAATGAGTTGTTGTTTTTCTAGTCGTTTTTTTGTTGATTCAACTTGGCTTTTTAATGTTGCTAGAATAGTCGTTTGCTGTTTTATCTGCTGTGTTATGTTATCTAATTTATTATTATTATCACTGATCATTTTTTCAGACTGATGCAGTTTCTTCTGTAAATTGCTTTGTTTTGATTTGTCAAGATGTAGGGACTTTTTCAGTCGTGTTATTTTTGTAGAAAGTTTGCGTAAATTTTTACTGGATGACGTCTGCGTTTCAGCAAAACAGTCAGAAATAGAAATCAAACTGTAGAAAAGAAAAATGGTAACAATAATTTTTTTTATTTGAATTTTAGCAAACATTTTCCTGTCATTTCCTTCGGTACTGTTATATTCATCGTTGTTAGTATTGTGGGTGCGAGGTCAGATAGAGCGCCTGTATCATTAATAAAATCAGCAGGGCGGCCTATGTATAGCAGAGGAACGGGTGCGCTAGTGTGCGCAGTGTGTGCTTGCTGAATAGAATTATTGTACATGCACTCAGCATTGCCGTGATCAGCAGTAATAAGCATTTCGCTATCGTGTGCTATTAAGCATTCAAGAATTTTTTTTAAGCACTGGTCAATCGCTTCAATCGCTTTAACAGTTGCTGGAAAGTTGCCGGTATGACCTACCATATCGGGATTAGCAAAGTTGCAAGCAATAAAGTCATATTGTTTACTGGCGATGGCTTGTGTTAATTTTTCAGTGAGCTCAAAAGCACTCATTTCAGGTTGTAAATCATATGTGGTAACGTTGGGTGATGGAATCAATATTCGATCTTCCCCAGTATACGGTTGTTCTCTACCACCATTAAAAAAATAAGTGACATGTGCAAATTTCTCTGTCTCTGCAATACGTAACTGTTGTTTTTTCAATTTTGATAAATGTTCACCCAGGACATTATTCATCGATAGCGGAGGAAATGCAACTTCAGCATTAAGATCACTGGCATATTGAGTCAATGTGACAAAATGATTGAATGTGATTATTTTAGGGCGTGAAAATTCAGAAAAGTTTTTTTCGGTTAAGGCATAAGATAACTGGCGCGAACGATCAGCACGAAAGTTCATAAAGATAACACTATCGCCATTTTGTATTGGTGCTGGCTTTGAGATAATGGTTGGTTTAACAAATTCATCTGATTCATTGCGGGCATATGCTTGCGCTAAGCCTAGTTCTGCTGATGGTGCGTGAAATTCTGCCTGACTTTCTGTTAACAAACGGTAAACAAGTTCAATGCGATCCCAGCGTTTATCTCTATCCATTGCATAATAGCGACCACACAAGGAAGCAAATCTAACATCACCAGAGCAATTAGCAAGTGATAGTTGTAAATGATTAATAGCATTTAATGCGCTATTAGGTGGTGTATCGCGTCCATCTAAGAAGGCATGTAGATAGACTTTGTTACATTTTTTTTCTACTGCCATCTTGATTAAGGCTTTGATTTGATCAATGTGGCTATGTACTCCTCCAGGAGATAATAAGCCTAAAATATGGATAGCTGCATTTTTTGCTTGTGTTTCTTCTAGCGTTTTTGTTAATACAGGATTAGAAAAAAACTTTCCTGTCTCTATGGACGCATTAATACGTGAGTAATCTTGGTAAACAATTCGACCAGCGCCAATATTTAAATGGCCTACTTCCGAATTACCCATTTGCCCATCTGGTAAGCCAACGGCTGTGCCTGAACCATTAATTAATGTGTGTGGGTAATGTTGCCACAGATAATCCCAGGTAGGGGTATTGGCTGTTAAGATAGCATTATGCTCAGGATCTTCACGATAACCCCAACCATCCAGGATAATTAATAAATGTGCTTTTGCCATGTAAGTCCTTACGTATTAATGGTGTTCATCATAATGCTCAATTTGGTATTCAGTGTACTTAGCACGTAGCCTGTCTTGCTAACAGGGCAACTGTTGAATTTAGCATAGGATGTTATTATTTCGTTTTTTTCTTAAAACGTCCATTTTTGATCAGCTTTGTGATACAATTTGGTCGAAAAATGTTCATTCAATCAGTTACACAGCGTTTGTTTCGTCAATTGTTATGTCGATTTTGATTCAAATAGGCAATTCATGATCTATTTTAATTATATTGAATGAACATGGTATGTCAGTGCTAACATGCTTGCTCTTGCCATATTTATGTTTGATTTTACGGTTATTATCTTCATACATGTATTTGTAATGGTGCTTAACATTTGGCTAAATTATTGTCATTTACAGTGCTGTAAAGTTTGCTATAATGATTGTCTGGTGGGGGCCTATAGCTCAGTTGGTTAGAGCACCGGACTCATAATCCGTTGGTCCTAGGTTCAAGTCCTAGTGGGCCCACCAAAAAATTTATAAATATCAATGCGTTATGAGCAGACAGCTAGGGCTTTCTTTTTGGCTTCTAAGAAATTTTAGAGAAGCTTTCTATCATCACTGACTGCTAGTATGTATGCTAGCTAGCACTTTTCTTTCAATAAAATATATTTTGCTACAATACAATTCGCAAGAGAAGATAAGACCATGCGAACAATAGCTGATTTTCTATCTGATACTAAGATACATGAATATGTTAGAGAGCTTGTATCACGGCTTGCAAAAGGAGTGGTTTATATTTATGACAACTACAGTTTTTTTAGGAACGGGGACGCTCATTGCACCTGACTTAATGCTGTCTTCAATTTCCAAGACCAATTAGTCGGGGTGCATACTGATCGCCCTTTAATTAATGAAGATGCAACCAAAGATCAAGAAGAAGCTGCGAAGATTTACAAACAACTTGATATAATTGATAAACCATTAGGTGCAACGTTATAGCGCTTCCCTATATTGTTGACCTATACTAAGACTTCATCTAGCGCCTGCTTGCTTGGTTATTCAAAAGCTTATTTACCATAAGTAAACGTCGCTTTTGAACCCTCGCAAGCAAACACTATACTCGCTTAGAATAGGTCAACAATATAGGGAAACGCTATAAAAAGATCGATTATCTATTCTATGATCCTGTAAATATTGATACAATATTTGTCATTCACTCTAGCAAGCTAAACAGCCTGTGACCAGGCAATAAACATTATTCTTCATCACCTTCAATAAAGCTGCGTAATTCTTCCGATCGGCTTGGATGGCGTAATTTGCGTAACGCTTTTGCTTCAATTTGTCGGATTCGTTCACGAGTAACATCAAATTGTTTGCCTACTTCTTCTAACGTATGATCAGTGTTCATGTCGATACCAAAACGCATACGTAATACTTTTGCTTCACGTAAGGTTAACGAGCCAAGTACTTGTTGGGTTGCTTCTTGCAAGCCATTAATAGTTGCTGCATCCACTGGTTGCAGCGTAGTCGGATCTTCAATAAATTCACCCAGATGAGAATCTTCATCGTCGCCTATGGGTGTTTCCATAGAGATGGGTTCTTTAGCAATTTTTAGTACTTTACGAACTTTATCTTCGGGCATTGCTAAGCGTGTACTTAATTCCTCCGGTGAAGGTTCAACGCCTGTTTCTTGTAAAATTTGACGTGATACACGATTTAATTTATTGATTGTTTCAATCATATGCACTGGGATGCGAATAGTTCTAGCTTGATCAGCTATCGAGCGAGTAATTGCTTGCCGAATCCACCATGTTGCATAAGTAGAAAATTTATAACCTCGACGGTATTCAAATTTGTCGACGGCTTTCATTAATCCAATATTACCTTCTTGAATTAAATCCAAAAATTGCAAGCCACGGTTAGTATATTTTTTTGCAATAGAAATAACAAGACGTAGATTTGCCTCTACCATTTCTTTTTTTGCGCGTCTGGCTTTTGCTTCTCCAATTGACATGCGTCGGTTAATTTCTTTTATCGTTGTTACAAAAAGGCCACATTGTTTTTCAATACCGATTATTTTCTTTTGAGCGCGAATGACGTCGTTTTTATATGTTTTTAGTAAGTGTGAATACTCTTTATCACTGGCAATGTGCTGCTCAATCCATTCTATATTCGTTTCTTGAGAGGGAAATGTACTAATAAATAATTTACGGGGCATTTTTGCACGTTTAACACAAAGTTTCATGATAGCACGTTCTTGGGCACGTACACTTTCAAGTAAGCCTCTGACGATACGAGATACTTTATTAAATTGCTTAGGAATTAATTTGATTTTTTCAAATATTGTAGCCATTTGTTTACGTTTGTCGATAGAATTTCCATGATCGCGGCCAAATTCATTTTCAGCTTTTATGACTTCTTCGTAACTTTCAAGTAATTCTTTAAAACGAGCGGCTGTTACTTCTGGATTAGGTCCCGTATCAAAAGGCATTTCTTCAACATTATCTTTTTCTTTGTCAGTATGATTACTATCTTCATCTGACTTATCATCTTCTTCTATCTCATTTTTTGTATTATCATTTTCCTCACTGGTTTCTATACAGTCAAGGTTTTCACTTGGCTGCGTATTTTCTGCAGTACGCTCTTTACTGTTTGTCTTTTCTGCAGTGACGACGTCACTGCTAGCTTTTGCTTCTTTATCTAGGTTAGTTTGTTTCATTTGTGGTTTATTGATTTCTTCATCATCAGTAAACCCACTTAATAAGTCGCTTAAGCGGCCATTTTCAGCAATAATGCGATCATATTCCTGTAAAATATATTTCACGACAGTAGGAAATTCCGCTAAGGATGCTAATATAAGCTTTAATCCTTCTTCAATACGTTTAGCGATAACGATTTCACCTTGGCGGGTCAATAATTCAACAGTCCCCATTTCACGCATATACATACGGACGGGATCGGATGTTCGGTGCACTTCTGTGTGAAAAGTAGTTAATTGCTCAACAATTTCTTCTGTAGCACTATCATCTGTCTCTGTTTCTTCTAAGTAGGCTAATTCTTCACTGCTTTCCGGTTTATTTTCATAAACGCGAATGCCCATGTGAGTGAGCATGCGAATAAAGTCTTCAAATTGCTCCGTTTCAGTAATTTCAGGTGGTAGGTTGTCAGTTAACTCCGCAATGGTTAAATAACCACGCTTTTTTCCTACTTTTATTAATGTTTTAACCTGTGATTGTTGAGGCTCTTGTGTGGACATAGCGAATAGACTCTAGTTATTTGTACAGTAATAAAACAGAGCTGGATATTATACAGAGTTTCCACTCAAAAATCCAGTACTGGGCGCAATATTAACGTTGGGTATGAATCGTTTATTTTCAAGTTAGTCCTCTATTTTACATTACCTGCAAGACAACGATTCTACGGCAACTAAAGTGATAATAGTCGATTTTAAGGTTTCAACAAGTTTTTTGTGATATTCCCAGTGAAAATTGATTATGGGGACACTTAATTTGAATTAACAATGATGATGTAGCCTCGTTAAACGGAAAAATGCTAGCATGTAAGGTTAAGAATTATACTTTTGTTTTCCGCTCTTTCATCAGTACTTGTAACAATTTTTTTTCATGTGTTGATAAATTGTTTTGCTGTGCTTTTTGCATTAATTCTTGGATTTGTTTATCGAGTAATTGATAGCGTAATTGGCTGATAATACCAGAAAATTCTTCAGCAAGTCCATCATTTGGACAGAGCAGGGGGTAACTGGCAAATATCCTAGTGGATTCTTGTTGGGAGGTTTCGCGAAAATGCTCAGTAATATAAGCTGTATTAGCGTTAGGATTATCGTGTAAAAGTTCAGTAATGGTAAAGAGTAATTGCGCGTCGGATGTCGCTAACTCGAGTAACCATTGCGTTTGTGTGAGTGTATTTATCAATGAGGGGTGTTGGATTAAAAAAGCGGTTGCAATTTGCGTTAAATTTAGCCGTTTTTGATGTGCTATTATTCTCTTTGGCAACACGTGGGATGTGCTTGGCTCGTTATTGCCTAATAGCTCTTGCTGTAAAGCATCGCGCTGAATACGGGTAATTTTTGCTAATTCATCAATCATGATTTGTTGAAATACTTGGGCTGTACTTGTTTTAATTAACGATAATGCAAGTCCTGCAAATCGTGCTCGGCCTTCAATTGTTGAAGGATCAGCTTGTTGACGCAAATGTGAAAAAAGAAATTGTGAGAGGGGTGTGGCAGATTCAATATATTCTAATAACGTTTCTTTACCAGTACGGCGAATAAAACTATCGGGATCATCGCCATCAGGGAGAAATAAAAAGTATGCTTGCCTACCATCTCGCATGATTTTTATTGTATTTTGCAATGCGCGCCAAGCTGCCGTTCTTCCTGCATTATCGCCGTCGAAGCAAAAAACAATCTTATTGGTTAAACGAAATAGTTTTTCTAGATTATATTTGCTCATTGCTGTGCCTAATGTGGCAACGGAACGGGAATAGCCATGTTGAGCTAATGCTAATACATCCATATAGCCTTCAACGATCATTATTTCAGGGTATTCATGTTCTTGATTTAATAAGTAATGTAAGCCATATAGTTCTTTATTTTTTTCAAAGATAGGTGTTTCTGGTGAATTTAAATATTTTGGTTGGCTATCATCAAGTACTCTGCCACCAAAAGCAATATATTTTCCTGAACGGTTACAAATAGGAAACATAATACGATGACGGAAGCGGTCGTAATAACCGCCTTTTTCTTTTTGAATCAACATGCCAGCTGAGTGTAAAGATTTTTCTGCTGCTGTATCACGACCTAGCTGTTTTAGTAAATTATCCCAACCAGCAGTAGCATAGCCAAGGTGAAATGATTGAATAATTTCGTCTGATAAGCCTCGTTTTTGCAAATAGGCATAAGCTTCTGTATTAGTTGTTAGTGCTTTTTGGTAAAAGCTAACAGCATCAGCTAAAATGGTATTTAGATTGTCATTTTTTGCATAATGCTTTTCTTGATGGCTAGTATAAGGAATTTGTAGGCTATAATCTTCAGCTAGGCTTGTCACAGCCTCAACGAAACTGTAATGCTCAAACTCCATTAAGAAAGAAATGACATTACCGGAAGCGCCACAACCAAAGCAGTAATAAAATTGTTTTTTGGGATTAACGCTAAAGGAGGGTGTGTTTTCTTGATGAAAAGGACAACAGCAGAAATAATCATTCCCCTTTTTTTTTAATGGAATACGTTTGCCAATAACTTCAACAATATCAGCACGATTAAGCAAATCTTGAGTAAATTCTTTCGGAATATATTGAGCCATCAGCCCAATCGATCTTTAACCATTTGACTTACTTTGCCGCCATCAGCACGCCCTTGAATATGCGGCTTGAGATAAGTCATGACTTTTCCCATATCCCGAATACCGTTTGCTTGGGTATTGGAGATCGCTTGATCAAGCAACTTGTGTAGCTCTGTTTCAGTTAATGGCTGTGGCAAGTAAGCTTGGATAATATCTAACTCTGCTTGCTCGGTTGCGACTAAATCAGGGCGATTGCCTTGGTTAAATTGTTGAATGGATTCGCGCCGTTGTTTTGCCATCTTATCAAGAGTGGCAATTATTTGGGCATCATCTAACTCAATGCGCTCATCAACTTCACGTTGCTTAATCGCAGCAAGAATTAAGCGAATAGTGCTGACTTTTTCTTTGTCTCGCGCTTTCATCGCTGTCTTTATATCGTCTTGGATTTGATTTTTCAATTCCACCGCCGCTGTTCCTCTTATTTCCTTTCTCTTTTTTTCTCTTTTCTACCTTTGATACCACGTGATGGTATCGGTGCTTCTTTTGCTAACTTCTTCATGTGGCGTTTAACCGCTGCAGCTTTTTTCTGAGCACGTATTTTAGTCGGTTTAACGAAGCGTGCGCGCCGCTTTAATTCCGTCAAAATACCTGCTTTTTCACAAGCACGTTTAAAACGACGGATAAGGTTATCCGCTTGTTCATTCTGTTTTGCAGTTACATTTGGCATGTAATAATCATCCCCTGTTTAAAAAAAATACAAATATTGACCTTTAGATCCCATCTTGGGCAGTAAATTTTACAGATACAATCAAGTAAAAGCAAATTTTTGTATCGGCCCACTTTATATGATAATAAGTGTTTTTTTGAATGTGCTGTTGATCGTAGGTATAGGTGTTGTTTGGTGGATCTGAAATGTATTACAAATAGGCATTAGGGCGACTAATATTTCCAGACTGTGTGTAGGTTAGTCATGTTGCCTTATTTAATTTAAGTGTATTATTAATATTATCAGAGTTATCATCTTGTAAAGTATCCAGGATATAACCTGCTAGTGCACCCAGGCCTGCAGCGCAAGCCACTCCTAACGCTGCGGCAAGCCAAAATCCAGGAGGGTACTTAACTTTTGCGCCTGATAGAAACCACTTAAATGGTCCACCGCTATTTTGTATTGCCATGAAATTTAGTGAGTCAAATTTTGGGCCAACTTCTACCGCCGCGTATAGTCCTCCCCCAATCATAGCTCCGATCTGTTGGTATGACACTTGATCCTTACTTTCTTTATTGAATTGTTTTTGCATACTTAAACTTCTCTTCCAACAGCTGTTTAGTTACTATAATAATAAAAAAAATCATTATTTGCTATCAAATTTAGTAATAGTCGAGCAAAATAACTCGCTAGAACTTGGTTATAGTTGCTTATTTAAACAGTATTGCATATGGAGTCAGGTTTTTTTGTGTTATTTAGTGTTTCCAAAGAGCCAGTTGGGTTAAGCCAACTGGCTCTTTGATGTTTTATTTCTAGTTTATATTATTCATTTGTTGTATTGCATTGAGGACTAATGTCACATTTAATTCTTGTCAAATTTTAAATAGTTCATAAATGGCTGAACAAGAAAAAGAAATTTTTTATTCAGGTGAAAATGAACAAGAAAGTATAATTTGTTTTTCATATTATGATGATCTTAAACAAGACACTATTAGCTGGATGTTTAATAAGAAGGTCAGTGATTTTGCGATCTTAGCAACTAATTCAGAAAAAGTTCATACAGAAGCTAAAATTCTTGATTTTTTACTAGCTATAGATTGGTTTGAGCAGGGAGTTATAGTAGAGATTTCAAAAGCTTGTTGCTTACATTGCTATGATATGATTGATGTAGTTAATTACATATTGCAGGATAAGTTTAAAGAATTTTCAAGTAGCGCATATATAAAAGTTACCGGTGCACATTTGCACATTATAGACAATTTGAAAAATGGGAAAAAACCAGACTTTTTTTTCTTGCTGAAGATAGAGGATTGTTTTATGGCAAGGAGCCATTATACTATTATTTACCTGATGACAATGAATATGTAGAAGAAACTGATTCTGAAACCTATGTTAACTGTATTACGTATCAAAAAAGGAACGAAGAGTTGATTGCATCTATAAGAGCGTCTTTTAATGAAAAGCACAAAAAGCTTGTTGTTCAACTTTACTATGATAATGATGCTTATGCTACTGTGAAAGAAATTGAGAATGAGCTAAAAAGGCATGATGAAAATAAATTAATATATATTTATTGTAATCGTAAAGATGATAAATGGTATTATTCAGGTTATGATTATAGTTCTGGGACGATCCAGCATGTTCTCGTGGAAAATAATCCTATCAATCGTCATGGTGAGTTGAGACAAAAGACTGAAGATGAAATTTGTAAAGAAGCTTTGGATAAATTTAACTATAAAATCAAACCTAAAGAGCATATGTCACAAGAAACAGAAACAAGCCCTTTTGTTTCAAGTGAAGAAAAAGAAGATTCTAATGATAAAGTACTTCGAATTTGTCAGAATTTTTTTTGGCATTGGAGAAAATGATAAAGGATAAAGACATAGCAGTTGATTCAGGTTTTAATCAAAATATGGAGCTTTATAAAAGAGCGATGAGACGATTTGAGAAAGCGGCTGAAGAAAATAATGTTTTAGTATCTGGCCAAAAAGAAGAAAACACAAGTGTAAAACTTCGTTAGTATTGCCTACACTATTTTTTGTGGGAATCAAAATTGGAAGCACACTCTTTTCATGGCTTTAGCTTGACTATTGTTAGTGTTGTTGTTTTTTCCAAGAGTAGATGAAGGTATGATTTTCTTCTGAGGCTGTAAATTTTTCTGTAAACTATCAATAATTTTGTTTAAGTCATTTTCAGAAATTTTCTGTGGATTTTTAGTGTGTTTAAAGACAGCTTTGTATGAAGCCATTTCATCGCTAATGATTTTACTTAGCTCAGGATCTATCACTATAATCTGATTTAGAATGGTTAGTTTGTGATTGGCTTGTTCTTTATATGCCGACAATTCCATAGTCAGCGTATTTGTAATAAATGTTTTAATGGGAGCGTAATTATCGTGGCTTGTCATTAATAACTGATTTTCTGGCTGGATATTGCTTATTAAATGATTCAAGAGAGTGACGTTCTCATTTTTAAGTGCCCAGTCAAATAAAAGATGATTGGTAAGCTTCATAAAAATATCAAGACGTTTTACCATTTTCAAAAGATCGACACACAAAATAATGCCATCAATGTCATTATTTTGCATATAGCTTTGAATCAATTTTTTACTTGTTAATATATCACTTCTAATTAACTTTTGCTTTTTTGGTGATATGAAATTTAGGCGCATCTTTTCTGTTTCAGTGAAGGTGTCGTGAGTTCTAAGCGATCTCTTATGTGTGCGTTTCATACTTGACTCCTCATATTGCCTTTTATCCTATGATGTGCATTTTTTAATAACAACCTACCTATTTTTTGTCTATTTATTCTTTACATTATAACAAATTTTTAAAATATTAGCTACTCTCAGTCTTTTCCAATGCAAAATGAGACTGAAATGAAGTCCTGAATCTAACTGCTTGTGAAGTTTGTTGAAGAGCCGGATGCGGTAGTTCCGCACGTCCGATTCTGTGAGGGACGCGGGAGGTAACTGCCGCGTCTACTCGCTAACGTTTTCATCGGACCATGAAAAATGAGTTTTGTGATATTGCGTTTAGAAAGAAAATTTATCATTCGTTGGACGAATTGCAAATCGATGTCAATGAATGGCTCAAGACATATAATGAGATTAGGTCTCACTCTGGGCGCTTCTGTTATGGTGAAACGCCTATGCGGACGTTTATTGAATCAAGAAAACTAGCCGAGGAGAAAATGCTTGATAAATGTCATCACTTAAAAGATAATACCTTGGAGCCAACAACTGCTACCGAATAAGTTCAAGAGATGCTATCGCAGGGTGCGTAAAGCACTGAAGCTGACAAGAGATTATATTCTTATGACAAATTGCTGTCAGATAGAATTGAAACTGTCAGATCAAGTGGTGAGTTTTACACCTTAGTAATATTGAAAACTGCTATAAGATCAAAATCGCTCAAAATATAAGGTGATATGCTTATAGTGAACGACACAACCTTATAGCAAAAACATTGATTAACCACCTTAGTTTATCACTGCCAATACCTATTTTTTGTATAGAAAAAGTAAACATGAGTTATTTTTATACTGCAAATTTAAAATTGCTGTTATACTTTGCTCAGACTTACTAGCCAGTTTGGCTGATAATTTTTTAAACTCCAATGTATATTGTGTCACTTTGCGCTTGCCCATGATTTGTTCTCCTCTCCCTCGTAGTAGTTTAACTTTTTTGTCCGGCAGGGTGTAGACACATCAATCAGTGCAGCTAGTTTTTTGAGAATTAATAAATTTTCTTGCTCTTACTGTAATTTGCAGACATCCGGTAAAATGCCTGAGCTCCCTACAGCAATTCCACCGGTTGCTGCTGCTCCAATCATAGTGGCAATTACCACGGGACGGTGATACCAGAAAGTAGTTTGTTGCCGATTATCCACCAATAAGCGGCTCGTAGCTGAAAAAACCCAGGATTGAATATCATCCATGGGTAATTGAATATGTGGGTCATTCAGATTGCGGAGTTGCTCTTTCGCCCAGGTAAAACAATTATGACCCGTAGCCGTGCTACTTGAAGCGCCTGTGCCAATGGCAAAGAGACTCTGTTGGCCTAATATATTAAATTTAGGGGGATTAGCTTGAGCTTGGGCAACAGATTCAAGTAGCCGGTTCGCCGTATCAACAGGAATATTCCAAGAGGACGATATAATACGATCGCCTTTTCTGATATCCATCATGCGTCTGTTACAGCAAAATAATAGCTCTTCCTCCAAATCCCCAGCATAATTATGTATTCTTATTTTTCCATTTCCTATCCCGGGCAATATAGGATTACCGACTAAATCTATAAACCAAATCATAGTGCGATTATTCTTCTTTCCTTCAAGTGATAAAAATGCATGCTCAGCATGCGCACCTTCAGGTTTTCGCATTAACGAAATCACCCAAAGATTGTCTAAAACAGGGCGACTAGGATCGACGGAGCTATATAAGATTTGTTGTCCCCTGCTTTTTTGTTGTCGGTCTTTAAGCAGTTGGTTGATTTTAATACGGACTGCAGCGCTGATGTCGTCGTTATTTTGAAGGTTAAGAGAGAGCAGGGTGTTATTGGCTTTTAAGGCAAAGACAAGGTCGTTTGCGCCCTTATCGCCGATACTATTGAAGCTAAGGTCAATTGAGTTCAAAGTGTTATTTTCTGACAAGGCACAGGCAAGATTTTTTGCTCCCTCATAGCCGATACCACTGGACATAAGGTTAATTGAGTTCAAAGTGTTATTTTCTGACAAGGCACAGGCAAGATATTTTGCCCCCTTGTCGCTGATAGAATTGTTACAAAGGTTAAGCGAGGTCAGGGTTTTATTGGTTTGTAAGACGAAAGCAAGCTCTTTTGCCCCCTCGTCGCTGATAGAATTGTTACAAAGGTTAAGCGAGGTCAGGGTTTTATTGGTTTGTAAGGCGAAAGCAAGCTCTGTTACCCCCTCGTCGCTGATAGAATTGTTCCCAAGGTTAAGTGAGGTCAGAGTTCTATTGGTTCGTAAGGCGAAAGCAAGCGCTGCTGCCCCCTTGTTGCCGATGTTATTGAACGCAAGGCTAAGCGAGGTCAGGGTCTTATTGTTTTTTAAGGCCCGTGCAAGCTTTGCTGCCTCCTCGTCGCCGTAGTGACCGTGCGTGTCGCAGCAAGTCGTGGTCAGATTATTTTCAATTTTTTCAAGTGTGTCGGCTAGTTTCATAGGATTACCCTCCCGTTAAAAGACGTAAAACCATTATTTGCCGATTAGACCTTATTTAGGACGGTTTTTCAATATCTTCCTTCGTACGCGACAAAGCTCACTCATGAACCCGCCCAAGGCCCAAACTTCTGATGGGATTGGCAATCAATTCAGTGAAAATTCGCACCAATTTGCGCAATTTTTGCCCTCGATGAATGAGTGCTGTCATTATCCAGTCAAGTCCATATCTAAACAGGCTAACCTGCGGTCTGCCGTGTTTCTTTAGTGGGATTACTTTCTCGCATCGATTGCGCCATTCACCTGTTAGATGAGCCCAACAAAATGCAATTGCTAACACGGCAATTAATTTTTTTACCCTTTCACGAGTCGTGATTCTCGTGTCTTCAAAACTCAAACCCTTCGTCTTCAGGCAGCCAAAAAGTGTTTCGATTTCCCAACGAATGCTGTATATTTTGATAACATCATCGTCGGCACCAACCTCTGGTTTGCGGTTAGTTACAACAATTAAATAATCATCAACTATCTTCATTCCAGTGATATAGAGTAAGTGACCATAAACTTTTCTTGGATTCTTGATTTGTTTTGGCCTATTCAATGGCAAATTCATAAATAGCCAGTGAATTGAGATGCTTTTGCCATTGGCGTTTGTTGTGTCAGCATCTTTTCTCACCCTAAAATAAAAGCATAAACCTCTATCCTTCAGATATTGAAACCAATCTTCACCGATGAATTCACGATCGCCAAGAATTGCTTCGATATTATCCTTAGCGAACACTCTAATAAAACGCTGCACAAGCGCAGCACGTTCCCGAGTTGATGAATCTCCCCTTTTGTTATAGCAGTTTTCAATATTACTAAGCCATTATAAACTTCCTCTAACACGCGCTTGCTTTGGTCTTCAAAAGCTTATTTACAGTAAGTAAACCTCACTTTTGAAACCGCGCGAGCACGCGTTATACTCGCTTAGTAATATTGAAAACTGCTATAAGTATCAGCCAGAAGATTGGTATTGCCATTTTCTTATAGGCAATACACAAAAATAGAATGTTGATGTTTCTTTTTCCCCATTGCCAATTGGTACGGCCCACGATCAGATAATGTTTTCCATCATTAAAATGAAAGAGATGGAAAATTAGTGTTGCAATGTCATCATAGTTGAGTTTAAAACTTGAAAAAAATCGTTGAAGACGACGGTAGCTCGAATCAGGCTTGGCTGTGCCATAAATTCCACAAGCTAGCTTCTTTAAATTGACTGTCTGAATTTGCATCAGTGCGATAAGAATTTTAACAAAACAGTCCATTCGACGCTTGCCCCAGCACAAAAATCCGTTTAAGCTCTTCCTGAGCTCGTTGATTAGTTTCGTTGCCTTCTTCCTTGAAGTCAAGATAACATAATGCCGTCAATGTCATTATGTTGCATGTAGTTTTGAATCAATTTTTTACTTGTTAATATGTCTTTTCTAATTAACCTTTGTTTCTTTGTGGTTTTTTCTATTTTAGCGAAGGTGTCGTGAATTTTAAGTGTTTTCTTATGTGTGCGTTTCATTCCTGGTTCTTCCTATTTTAATAATCAATTCGAAATTTTATTTTTTCAAATAAATTAAATAACTACTATTATTGTGCTTGTGAATAGCGTGTGTCAACGCGTAGTGTTGTCCACATATTCATAAGCTATCTTATTAACTAGCCAATGTAAAATTGGTAAAATACTCAAATGCCCAATCATTTTTTAGTGTTTTATAAATGATACCGAGCATTTTTTTAGCATTCACTATAATTGCCTTACCGCCAACTTTCTTTGCTTTCAGATGCTCATAAGATTTTCGTAAATAATGACTGTAGCGAGTCAATATTAATGTATACTGTACTAGAGTTGTTCGATCTAATTTCCTCCTTTGCTTCGTAATTCGACCACTATGCCCTGTTAAACTATTCATGTGCAAATCAATTCCAATATATCTTGCCGTCTACATGACCAGGCATTTCGATTTGGGAACGTTAATCCCCACTTCGCGCATCTGCTCTGTGGCCCATTTTATGCAGTTTTGTTGGCTTCGACTACTCAGTGAAGGCATTAATCGGTATTCTATTACACTACACTACGCTCTGCACGGCTTTTGTATAACTGCTCTATCAATTGATTAGGTATTGCTCGTGTTGCCCACGGGCAAAAACAATTATCTGCCTTGAGCAACTTTGATCTACTGCCATCTCCTTATTTAGAAGGGACTATTATAGCGGTTTCCCTATATTGTTGACCTATTCTAAGCGAGTATAGTGTTTGCTTGCGAGGTCTCAAAAGCGACGTTTACTATTATAAATAAGGTTTTGAATAACGAAGCAAGCAGGCGCTAGATGAAGTCTTAGTATAGGTCAACAATATAGGGAAACGCTATAAGGCACAAAATTTTATTCGTTGGGAGACGCAAAGAGGTTGTCTTTTTAGTTGTTCTTTTTGCCAGTATAGAGAGCCAGATAAAAAAATCAGAAGCTTTCTTAGTAAACCCCGTGTCATTGAAGAAGCTAAGTGGATAGGTAGCAATCCTATCATTCGTCATATTCATGTGGTTGATGCTACATTTAATTCTGGGAAAAATTATATTGAAATTTTACAAACTCTAATAGAATACAACTATCAAGGGAAAATTGCTTTGCAATGCAGGCCAGAGATGATAACTACTAAATTTTTAGATATTATAGAAAAATTAAATCTAACAGCTACGGTAGTACTCGAATTAGGGTTGCAAAGTATACATAAATCTGAGCAGACCCTCATTGGTAGACCAAGCAATATGAAAAGCATTAAGCGTGTATTGAATGAACTTACAGAACGTAATATTGAAATAGAAATATCTCTTATTTGTGGGTTGCCAAATCAAACGATAGCATCGTTTTTAGCACCTATTGGTTTTTGTCACCAAAATAAAGTTCCTGTTATTCACGCTTTTCCACTAATGCTATTAAGAGGGACTGTACTATATGATAAGAAACAAGAATTAAAATTAACCACCACAAATGACCTGGTAAATTATAACATTGGTCGAATTTAAACTGGTATTGAACATATAGTTAGTTCACCAACATTTAGTTATAGTGATTGGTGTAAAATGAATAAATTAGCGAATGAGCTAGCTGATAAGAATACTAGTTATATAGAGTATAGAGATGCAAAATACATCAAATCCACTGATCGAACGATGGAAAATCCTTACTCTATTTTTAGGGAAAATGGAATGCGCAACATATAAACATTTAGAGGTCTCAAGTATAAACAATCAACATGTCGGATCGATTATTTTAATTGTATGATTTTAATAGAAAAACACCCAATCAGGCATTTTTCACTAAAGTACCATGCTCTATTATACAAGTATTTCCTCTTCTAAATTTTCAACCAAATCCAGCCTTTCCTCACGACTTGCGTTTGGTATCATTACATGATATCATTTGTAATATGAAAAGGAAACATAAAAAAGTTTTAAAGGAAATATTTGATAAACCAGTACGTTCAGATGTTCTCTGGAGTGATATAGAAACACTTTTGCTGGTATTAGGTGCTGAAATAAGCGAGGGTCGGGGCTCAAGGGTACGGATAGCATTAAATAATATTAAAGCCGTATTTCACCGACCCCATCCACAGAAGGAGACTGATAAAGGCGCACTTGTTGCTATGAGGCGGTTTTTATGTGAAGCGAGGATTAAACCATGATGAATTATAAAGGTTATATGGGTCACATTATTTATGATGATGAGCTCAGATGTTTTACAGGAGAAGTGATTAATACACGCGATGTTATCACTTTTCAAGGTAATACGGTAAATAAATTAGAACAGGCATTCCACGACTCCATTGATGATTATCTGGAATTTTGTGCTGAAAGAAATGAAAAGCCTGACAGGCCTTTTTCAGGAAAATTTAGTTTACGAGTAAGTCCTGAACTGCATCGAAAAGCTGCTATTGAAGCAGAGTTATCTCATAAAAGCTTAAATGCTTGGCTATGTGAAACCATTGCAAACGCCACAAGCCATCGGACATAAACCAAGACCAGCATCGCTATTTAAAAAACCAAAAATGGCTTTCCCTAATGTTTCAAGCGCAGCCATAGACTGTTTATACTCAACTGAGCGAGATTCAATGTTGGTAGTCAACGCTATAATGTCAACCTAAATCATGACTTCCATAGATTAAAAAATCGCCATTGTTATTTTTTAAACTCCAGTTCTAATCTTTCGCCCTTTCTCAGAATCGACTAAAGCCAAACGTTGCGCAATACCCTCATGGAAGATTTCAAACACATACAGCTTATCGTGTGCATCAATGCTTATCCAGTCAATACTTTTATCCGGTTTTTTTAGCCAGGTCTTAGCTACCTTATAAGTCGAAGGAACCCGGGTCAGCCAGGTCACATTATTTAATTGAGGTAATGATTGGCATGTAAAAAGACGCACCAACGACAAACGGTATATTATCCGGCATATTCGCTAGTGATGTTTGGAATGATTTCATTATTTTAACGGTTTCTTGGAAATTTTTTTTATCACTACTATTACCATCGAGTGCTTCAAACCAAATGGGAATATCCGCTTCGCCAACCTGAGTCATCGTTACTGTGATTTGCTTTAGATCCGGGCGGTGATCTTTTGAGTAATCTAATGTCGGAAACGGCAAACTTCCTTCACAGTTGTCATACGCCCCATGCAATGAAAAAGAGGTGCTGTCTAAATGATAACATCCATTGAATAAATTGTTTTCTATACCAATTTCATAGGTTATTTCACTAAATAATTTGGTCGTGCCATAGGCAGAAATAGCATCTAGGTGACGACCCAACATATCATCGTTGAAATCATTAGAGCAAATGTCTTCGCCTAACAATAAATCCAGTGGCTTATCTTTAAAAAAATAAGATAAAAGATATAATGTCCTATTCACATAATCCAATGTGTATTTGCACCATGTTGATCACAAAACCCTCTGATCACACAGTACATATCTCCTGGTAAAATCAACAAGGCTAGCAAATTTTATCGATTAATTATGTGAGTTATTTGCTATTTGTGCTGTGATCTTTTCTCCATTCATGCAGATTTTAAAGAAAAAAGCAGGACTTAATGCTACGGAATATAAGTTCAATCTTAGAAATTCCCGCATTTTATAGCGTTTCCCTATATTGTTGGCCTATACTAAGCGAGTATAGTGTTTGCTTGCGCGGTTTCAAAAGCGACGTTTACTTATTGTAAATAAGGTTTTGAATAACCAAGCAAGCAGGCGCTAGATGAAGTCTTAGTATAGGTCAACAATATAGGGAAACGCTATAACGACAATTCGTAGCAAAATAGTAACAAATCTCTACATTTTAGAAATATATGTCAACAAATTTCTAAAATATTAGTTACACTCAAGTGTTTTTAATCAGTTATTCTTGGTGAAGCAGTGAAATAGTTCAATCTGATGTAAAAATAGCTAACTGCATGCTTGGTTTTTTTTAAACAGGTTGTAAATTTTGGGCAGACAGAATTTGCCATCAAATTTAGTAGTAGCCGAACAAATAAAATGTTGCCAAAAGACTAGTTGGGCTAACCCAACTGGTCTTTTATGTTTAATTGATTGCTAAAATAAGTTATTACTGTGTTGCTGATGTTGCTACTTGTCTTGCGCCATCAAGTGCTAATCGGTTTATATTATTCATTTGTTGTATTGAATTGAGTACTAATGTCACATTTAATTGTTGTAATTCTTGTCGGATTTTAAATAGTTCATATTGACTATGTGCGGAGACATAATATTGTGCTTTTGCTATCTCAAGTAAGGATGCACCGGGATCTTTATCCGTTGTATTAAAAGCTAAGGCTTCATTAACCGTTTTTGTATCAAGTTGCATTTGGCTGATAGCACGTTCTCCAACAGTTTTTCCCAGTGCTTCACTCATCGTGCGTTCTTCTAAAATACGGTTTAATAGGTTAACTGCATTGGATTGCATGGCATTGTAAGTTCCTAGGCTAGCAAGATACTCTTTTGCTCGCATATTGTCAGAAGAGATTTTGCCAGAGATGTTTTTTGCTGTATTACCGTAACTAGAGACAATTTTTATTAAGTTTTTTGCTGTTTCTAATTGTTTTTCATCTAAGCCAGGGTTGTTCATCAATGTGCTCATTGCGTAATTATTAACATCAAAATCATTATTTCCATTACCAGCTGGCATTAATTGAGACATTTCACCGACTACTTTAGCTTGGTCTTTCGGATTGGTTGTCATTTGTTTTTCTAATAATTTTGTCGTGAGTGACGAGATTTGATTGTTAATGATTGCATTGTCGGTAAAGGCCGATGTTGTATTATTGTACGCGAAAAACTGGCTAAGTGCTGAAGTAATTGTGTCATCCAAATGGACAACATAATTATTTAAAATATCCGAGATTTTTTTTAAATTATCAGAATTATGTTTATCAAAAGTTGTCACTGAATTATTGATGGTTTTGCAACAAGCATCATCAGCGTATAACCAATTAGTAAAAAATAAACTTGCTAAACCAATACTCATTAGTGTAAATATTTTTCTCAATGAATTTTTCATGCGTTACTCTCCCTATTGCTATCTATTAAAAACCATATTGCCAACCGTTATCATCATTTGTTTGTTGTTGGTTGTTATCACTATCGCTAAACCCAGTAAACGAATCACTTGTGCTGGGAGTTGACTCTGTCGGCGGCGGAGGGGTATACGTTGTTTGTGGCGTGGTTGTTTGGCTTGGGGTTATTGAAGGTGATGATGTTATAGTGCCACTGGTTGTTGTATTCATATTCATTTTTGTTTCTTGTTGTGATGTTAAGTATTCTTGTTGATATTGTTGAAGCCTCTGTTGAAATGCCTGTTGATTTTTGGTTGAGTTTGTAGCTGCCATTTGATTTTCTTGTTGAATTTGTTGCAAACTTTTTGCATTGGCGAACAGTGTAAAGCTAAAAGCCATTGTGATGAGTAGTGATAACGGCAACAACAGGGTTTTTTTACGCATCTTCTCTCTCCAATGCTCTAATAATGAGTTCAAATCGTTCCGGGGCAAAAACTCGACTTAATAATCGTAAGCGTTCAAAAACAATATTTCGTCGTAAAAATAATCCGCATGGGTCTTCACTGCTTTGGCTATTTTCTTCTGAGTAAATAAGCAATTTTGATGCAGCGCCTGGGTGTGCGGTATCCATGGCTTGCAACAGGCGCAACGAACGGCCTGATTTAATATGGCCTGCTATGTCGATGAATGCTTCTTCTTTACCTAATTCGTAATTGCCAACCTCATCCAGTTTGTCACCTAATTTTTCCATCGCTTCTTCAAAAGCAGGGTTGCCATCTTGTGTCCATTCTTCTACTGCCTCCATAAAGGCAATAACCCGATATATGGTCGGATCTTGATAGTCTTTCCAAAATCGATGTACCCCTTCATGGCTGAGATCAGGCATTATTTGCTCCAAAAGTATTGGTGATTATTCGGCATTTTTTTCGGAATGTGCCGTTTGGCTGTTCCTCTTATGCTGAATAGTCACAAGTATTCTATAATAGATATAACTTAACGTTTTTTATGGGTAATTTCAGACAGGAGTGACCAAGATATAGACATTTGCTGAATTAACCCTATCTAAAGACTATAGTATTATGTGAAATTTTGGTCAAGTCCTAATCTTAACCTTATGAAGGTTGTGTGGATGGTGTTAACTAGCAAAATGAAAAAAGGTTGTATGGTATGAAGAGAAAGTGAGTGCAGTTTGGCTGAGTATTCATGAATAGACTGTTAAGATAACGTTAATCTTTCTCTTTTAAGTAAACATAAAATGAAATGGTTGATACGGGTAAATAGACTTGCACTATGAAATAAATTGTGGTTACAATTAAAACAGGCAGGATGATGATAGGGTGACAGTTATATGGCAAAAAAGAAAGAAATAGAGCAAAATCACTCTTCGGGTAAATTTCGCCGAGCCATGTCTTGGCTTTTCAAACCAATGGTTGATGTCCCTTCTTGGTTAGGTTATTCACATGTTAGAACCGGTGCTGGCGCTATTAAAGAGACAGCAAAGCAATTATTTGTGGTGACAGAGGCAGGTCGTAAAGAAACTTATGACGAAGCGGTGCAACGTCTTAATTTAAGCGAAGAGCGTATTGCTCAGCAGTATAAAATATTTCGACGTTTGCTTATTGTTTTTCTCCTTTTAAGCCTTGTGATTTTTTTCTACGCTATTTTTATGGTCATGCGAGGCACAGTATTTGGATTCGTATTTTCCATGTTACTGATGATCTTAAGTTTGGGAAATGCATTTCGTTATCATTTTTGGATGTTTCAGATAAAACACAAGAAATTGGGTTGTACTTTTAAGGAATGGTATCATTCCTCGTTGGATGAGGAGAAATAACCATTGAACTGGAAAAAATTTAGTATCATTTTATTTTTCATGTTGTTGCCATCGTTAGCAATGGCACAAGATGTTATTTTTTCTGCCAGTGGTAGTGAGCAAGATTTATCTTTGCACTACTTGCGGCTTCTTTTTGGTGATGTTGAAGGGACTGACTTAGTTGGTTCTGCCACAGGGACAACAGGGTTAAAGATCATTTTAACGTCATTTAATCAAGCAGTAATGACCTTAGGCGCTATTATCATTATCTACAGTATGTTAGTTTCAACAATTAAAACAGCCCATGAAGGAGAAATGTTAGGTAGGGAATGGAGTTCAGTTTGGATACCCATGCGAGCAGCCATGGGTTTTGCTTTGATGCTGCCGGTTAGCACAATTAATGCAGCTAGTTATTCTGTAATACAAGTTTTTGTGATGTGGGTTGTCATTCAAGGCGTTTATGCGGCAAATTATTTGTGGGGACAAACTATCGATGCGATTTCCACTGGCCAAGCAGCGATATCTTCCGCCAATGCGTCACCAACCGATGCTGCGACGTTAATGGCACAACAAATTTTTGTCAATTTAGTCTGCCAGCAGCAAGCAGCAAAAGATTTAGGCAAGATACCAGCAGCTAACCTGGTTGATGATACCTATAAATTTGGTCTTGCAGGAGTTAGTCCTAGCGATGTTTGTGGTAGCCTCCCTCTAGGTTCAGGAAGTCGTTATCAATTGGCGATCAATCAAGCCGTAGCTGGGGTGATAACAACACTACGTCCGGTTGCACAGTCTTTTATTCAAACCTATGAAGCGAATGGAGGCGATATTCCTTCTGAGGATAGTTCACGTTATGCTAATGCGATTATGTCTGCAGGAGGCAGTTATAAAGCAGCAGTAGGTGCCGCAGCGTCGGCGGATAATGTTGATAAGAATGCCAATACGATTACCCAACAAGCAAAAGAGCAAGGTTGGATACAAGCGGGTGCTTTTTATTTATTGTTAGGTAAAATGATGTTTGACTCAAGTTCAACAGAATTAAGCTCCCCAACCGCTTCGGGACCTAAACCTCCATCTAGTCCAGTGTCATCAAGTTTACTGAATAAGCTGCCTGATCCTTCTGATTTTACCAATGAGCTAAAAAAAGCAGCGGAGATTTCCACACCAAAAGATATGCATGCAAGTGATATGGATGGTGTTAAAGACTTTGCTACAGGCCAGTTAGGAGCAATACAAGGTATATTTGTTAAAATTCTTTATTCTTTCGCGGATACTCTTACCGGTGTGGGTAATGATAAACCGGTTAATCCACTCTTTCAACTGATGACGGTAGGACATTATATTATTATTACCTGTATATTTACTTATATGGCGGTAATGGCTCTTATGGTTGCGTTATCTGCTCTCGCTTATGGGGTAGGGTTTAGTATTGCTGGATTTTTGTCGGGTGCGGCAGGCGCAGTAGGAGCCGTCGTCACTGGCTTGCAATTTTTTCTTACACCATTTGTCATTGCGGTAGGTATATTTTTTGTGATTGGTTTAACATGGTCTTATTACCTTCCTTTGATCCCTTTTCTTATTTTTACGTTAGGTGCTATTGGTTGGCTGATGTTAGTTATTGAAGCAATGGTCGCTGCACCCTTGATGGCACTAGGGATCTTACACCCGGAGGGAAAACATACCGTATTCGGCGAAGCGCATACGGGTATTATGATTATAGCTGGTGTTTTCTTGCGACCTTCATTAATGATAGTTGGATTTATGGCAAGCTTAATCATGTCTTATGTCGTTGTTTACATGATTAGTATTGGTTTTATTCCTGCTGTTATTCTTATTTTAGGTGGTGGGGGTTCCGGTGTTGCAGATGACATTTCCACTTTTATTGCGAATATTCCAGGTGTGATCATACTAATGACAGTTTATACGATGTTAATAGTTGTTGGACTGAATAAAGCGTTTTCATTAGTGCATGTATTACCTGACCGCGTCATGCGTTGGATTGGTCAGCCAGGCGAACAAACCAGCATGGAAGAATTAAGAGAAATGAAAGCTGGAGCAAAAGAAGCGGGTGGCATGGTGAAAGATTCAGGAGCTGAAGGTGTGAAGGGTGCGCAAGAAATGCATCAAGAGAAGGAACAGTCCATGGAACGTGAAAGCAGAGCTAAAGCCAAACTTCAAGCAAAAAAAGACGAGGCAGGTGAAGAAGGTAGTCCAAAAGCATGGTAGATTATTATATGCTTTGCATTAGCTCATGTTTTCGCGATTGCATCAGCATCAGCCGATAGTGAAGATTTCTGTAGTAACTTATAGTCATGTTCAAATATTTTTCCTTCTTTAAAATATTTTTCTGCATCAACCATCATCGGTTGACCACGTTCTTTCAGTAATTGTCGGGTGACATTCGTTACATTTTCTGGATCTTCCTGTAGTAAACGGTCGCGTATGTAGTCATCGAAAACTAGAAATTCTCGTAATGCAATGCGTTTACCATCGGTACTAGGTAACAATTTTTGCCAAATAATTAAGCGAATCGTTTCGATTAAATCAAGGGTTCGGCCATTACGTTCCTCAGAAGGAAATGTAGTGACTAATCGTCGCATAACTTCAGCGACACCATTACTATGCAACGTTGTATAAACAGGGTGACCTGTCAATGCTGCTTCCATTGCCGCGCCAATTGTTTCCATGTCACGTGCTTCACCTACCAAGATTAAGCGTGGCTTACGGCGCAATGCGTTACGTACACCAGCAGCAAAATTCGGCAAATGGCGTGGCACTTCAGTTTGACTGACAACACAGGATGGCTTAACCACCTCATCAAAAATAAATTCAATAGGTGACTCATAAGTTAAAATTTTACGATGACTTTTTTCTTGTTCACAGATATGTCTGATAATGGATGCCAATAATGTGCTTTTACCTGAGCCGGTGGAACCTGTCACGTAAATAACACCTTCTTCAGGGGTAATCGCATTGTATAAAGATTCAGGCAACCCTAGTGATTCTAATGAGGGTGGAGTGGTAGGGATAGAACGTAATGTTATTTGTAAAGCATCATGGCCTTCTACTTGACAACCCGTGCCGTTAACGCGGAAACGGTAACGATCGGTACGTGTTGGTCTAATTTCATAGTGTGTATCAACATCTTTACCTGACAGAATTTGTGTTGTGCCATTTGGCCCATAAATTTCATTTAACATATCCCCCACTTCTGCGTTATTCAGTTTACGGTGGGTTAATTTGAGAATTTTTCCATGAATTTCTGCAATAACCGGTTCATTTGTTTGTAATGTAATATCAGATGCACCTTGTTGATAACAAAAAACAAGCATGCGATCCATTTCAGTTTTAGTAAAACGGGTTGGTTCATTAGCCAGCAACAGTTTTTTTTCAGTCATAGATATTGCCTTTTATTTCACATAAGTGGAAGGATCTTCATCGCTAGTCATTGTTGGTTGCATCTTAGGTACAGCTACTACGGGTTTTTCTGGCTTATATTGGGTAATAGATGTGTAAGACTGTGCAATGATGGGCCGCCACTCTTCGCTTTGTGCATTGAGACTGGGTACGTTTGTTATCCGCTTGAAGCGATCGTTTATTGTCAATTCATCGCCTCCCCCGGTAACACCAAGCGTCATCTCAGCAACTGTTGGCGCAGAAATCATTTTATTGTTGAGCAGCTTTCGATACAGCACGATACCATTATAGTCTCGCTGTAAACGCGCAATATTTTCTGCAAAAATTTGGTTTGCTTGCTTGCTACCTGCTTTCCAACCTTCATCGATGCCTTGTTGCCAATGCTTTACTTCTTCTATACTTTCCTCACGCGGTAAAACATTGTAATCAGGTATTTCCGGTTTTTCATAAGTGAGTGAAAGATAATTACGCCAATTTGGTGGCGCTGTAATGAATTGCGCTTGTTGTACAATGCGGTAGGTTTTATCCGCAATACGTATAGCATTATTATCCGTTTTATTGAAGGTGGCTTTTCCTTCTGTCATAACGGGGGGCATAATATTGTGATTTAATAATAATGCATTAAAATTGTAAATTTGATCTAATTGTTGATGATTGTTTTCTAACATAAGATTAATTTCTTGACTGCGCTTAGCTAATGCGCCTTGGGCAGCCAATGTCATAGCGACTTCTTTAATACCGGTCAATCGAATATCGTTGATGTCTTTTGGTGCGAGTTTTTTAGGGTTTTGTGTTTGATGTAAGCCGCGCAATTGTTGATGGTTTGTTGTGTCTATAGTAGTGTAATCGTCGCTTTGAGGGCTAAGCTGGGTACACGCACTCAGTAGAAGTGAGCAGCCCATGCTAAGCATAATTTTTTTTGGTTTAAACACTGGCATAGCGTAATTCAATCACCCGTGTATCTGGATAGACGACAATAGTGGCTTTTCTATGCACTTGGTAGCCTAGGTCGCGTAATACATCACCGATCGGTCTGTTTTTGGCAGAAATAAATACGAGTATAGGAATGGCTGGTTCTGTACCAAATGTTTTCAATATATACCCGGTTGAGTTAGCTATTTTTTGCGCAATTGTTTCCACCGGCCCAGCCCAGTCAACCGAGATGAGGTTAGCCATGCCATAAGATGCAGGGTCTACTGGATGGTAGCTAGGTGGTGGCGGTGAGACCGCTAGTTCAATTTCTGCTAAATCATTCAGTGATTTACTGGCACTATTAGCAGCTTCGGCTAATTTTGCTGTTGCTGGATCAGGATTAAGTTGAAGCCTGGTATTATTAACTTGTGATGCACCACCACTACAACCACAAAGATTAACGAGAAGACCCAACATTGTCAAAAAAGTAGCAAATTTCATTTAATATACACTATACTTCCAATTATTCCAATTGAAGCAAGTAAGTCAACTAAAGTCAATTCACAGTCGTTGAAATGCTGCGTAAAATAGTTAGTGAAAAAGCTGTAAAAAATAAAGACAAATTATAACTGTCAGCGAGTCTGATAATGTACATTCATTCTCGTTACTATCGGGAGATAAAGAGATTAACTGTTTGATAAATAAGATATATTAAAAGTGTTTAGTGTGCGTTATCGGTCGGTAAGCATTTTCAAATAGTGGCGATTTATCAATAAGTTGCACTATATTCCTGCCGATGGAGTCGAAAGTAAGTTATAATTATCTGTAAAAGGATTGATAGAGTTTTAACGAGTTTATTATGGCATTGCGTAGAATTGATTCACATTGGCGGGATTCGGGTAGGATACCCCGTTTTTTTATGATTGATGCTCGAGCTTGTTTTCCGCTGTTATTGTTCATAATACATATACGGTGGTGGACTTTTTTTACAGCCTTTAGTGTGGTTGCATTTTTTGGTATTATCGAGCACTATGGGTTTTCTACAATAGTCTTTATGCGAGCAACACGTTCTTTTTTGGCTGGTTCCATTAAAATTGTTCGACCATGGTGGCGTGAGGATCGTTTCCGTTAATAAAAGGTTATTATTCAGTTTTCGCTGAGATCAGCTCAACAGGAGTGTTACGAAAATTGACAATAAAGGTGTTTGATTTTTTCATGTGTAGGTTAGGTGATTGTGAGTATCAATAAGAAACTCGTTTTAATTGCAAAACAATTAGGAACTAATTTTATGCTGAATGATAGGCCAATTAGCTATGAAGAAATTTTTGCTGAAACAGGTTTATTACCCGCATTGTCACGCCGTGCCGATCAACTATCTTCTTTATGCTTGGGCTACGGTATTGGTATTAATTTTGAGGAGTCAGAGAATTCTCTTTTAGGTGTTAAAGTTATTTTTGATGAAGTAACACCGGATGCACTGCGGTTGTTAACGATTACCGATGTATTATGTGAGTTGATACATGCTTCACCGTCAGCAGATCATACGCCACTGGATGAATTGATGTATGATTAGGATAAATCATGAGTGTTATTGATAAGTTTGAATATAAAGAAAAGGTTACTACGGGTGAGGCGATAATGGCGACACTATCAATTTGTCAAAAATATTCTACCGTGTTGGATAATGTTATTCGTATAAAACAGCAGAATCCTGAAGATGAAGATAGCAGGTTTCGTCGACAATCCGATAATGTGAAATTGTTATTAGCATTACAACATATACTAAAAGAGACACAACAAGAAGCAACCGATATTTCCAATATGATCTTTGCAAAAATAAAAAAAAATGAAGGTTCATAATGAGTTTTGAAGATTTTAATAGTCCAAAAGTAAATCAACATATCATCAGGGTGTTAAGAAAGACAGTAGTGCAATTAGAAGCAGCCTATAAGGGTAAAGCGCGGAGTTTTGCTGTTATTTTAAATGAATTTGATGCCCTTGTTAAACAATTAAATGAAAAGTTAGATTTACATAGCTCAGTTAAAGGAGAGGCCGGCCATCATGTTTCTCAGGACTCCAAAAAAAAAGTCAAAGAGAAAAAGGTTTATGTGCGGATTTTTCATCGAAATATGGATACTTTGCTATCACCGACTGCCTCACTCAATTGGATGCGTCCATTGCTAGAATCAGTTAAACATGCTGAAAAACATGGATTGGCTGTTTATGCGAATGAAGATGATATTAAACGTAGCTTAAAGGGTAGCGGCTATGGTTATTTAACGATAAAAATTTCCGAGGAACAAGACATTTCCAGTCAACGGCCACAGCGCTATGACAATGTATTGAATTGCCCATTGCTTGTCATTACTGATGTAACAACCGATAACTTTGTCAAGTTTTCCTATGATGATATTGATTTCCCTATAAAAAATGGTATTTTGTATCGGCCAAAAAAACTGTCAGATCAGGACAAATATTAATCAAAACATCGAATGAATGCTAGTTTAAGGATGTTACTTTGTCAAATCGCGAGATTTTCAATATCCTTAAATGTATTGTAATGATTCAGTAGCGTTAGAATGGATGACGAATGTTCTTGTTTCATGCAAAATCGCCGGTCTAAGCAAAGAGTTGGGCAGTCTCTGTGATAATATGTGTTAATTTGTCGTTCTTTGCTATGAGTGATATTGGTCAAATATGGATGTTTTGAGAAAAGTGTAAGATAGTTACATTATTTTTGAACAAATTTATTATATACTTATAAGATAAGTACTCAATGTAGAGACATCGAATATGGCAGGGCAGCAACAACAAGGGCAAGGCGATAACTCCATGAGTTTGCTTTGGATTATAGGCGCTATTTTTGTAGCGGCTTTAGTCATATGGTTTTTATTTAAACCACAGCTTGTTGCAGGCTTTTTTGCAATAAAATCTTATGAAATTGATTTTATTAGTCTTTTTACTACAGGTTTACAGGGGTTGAAAAAAGCGTTACTGATAATGGACCCCGCGTCTGTGACGTTTAATCAAGTGGCGATAGTTGCCAATTCAGTCGGTCAGTATGTGAAATACCCTGTTATTATTATTTTAATTGGTTTAGCCAGCATTTTGTATTTTACTAGCTCAAAAACAGCTTTTTGTAAAACATATTCAATGAAGAGATTGCGTGATCAAGAGGTGGAAAATTGGCCTCAAATTACTCCCATTTTAGAATTAGATTTAGTTAATCAAGATATTGACAAAGGGGAATGGGCATTAGCACAAACGCCGATGGGATTTGCAAAGAAACACCGTTTGCTAAAAATAGAAGACAAGCCGTTGATGGAAAAGCAATTAAATAGGTGCAGAGATAAGTCAGTTACTGTAATTAGGCCAAAGTCCAACCAAGTTTTTGTGCAGCAATTAGGAGCGCCTTTCTCTGGTGTGGAAAAGATGAAGATACAATATCGCGCACTATTTGCTATTTTTGCAGCCAAAGCAAATGCAGATCGAGATGCAGCTAATAATTTGTTGTTACAGATTGCGACATCATCAGCCACCGGACATCTGGATTTTTCAGGTACTGATGAATTAATAAAAAAACATATTAACAGTGATTTAGTGCAACGTGTTATCTCGAAACATGCATTTGAATTAACCGTCATGGCAACCATGTTGGGAGTGGCGCGAATGGATGGTGTGCTTGCATCTGCTGAGTTTTTATGGCTAAAACCAACAGATCGGCCACTTTGGTATATGCTCAACACAACCGGGCGGCGAGTTGCTCCGGTTGAAATTTCTGGAGCATATGCTCATTGGTTAGCAGAAAAAGCAATTGGCCGTAAACTGACAGTTCCCATGATTGAAGAAGCGACAAATGCACTAGAGCTAGCGGTAGCAGAAATTTTATATAAAGATAATTCCGAGTAATTAATTATGGCTGATTATAATGAAAGAGGTTTAGAAGCACAGCATGAGCAAGACCAGCGTGCACTGATACGTGATACGCGTCCATTGACTACACGTGTAGCTGATTTTCTTTCAGACTCGTTAAATACTGCAATTATCCTAGCAGCAGCAGCAGTGGGTGCTTTTATATTTCCAGCGTTTGCTGAATTATTTTTATTGGTAGGTGTGTCTTTATTTATTTATGCAAAAACTCGAAGAATTACTTTGCCATTTCGGTTACCACAAATTTCAAAACGGCCTGACTTTAACGATCTTAAACCTGGAGTAGGTAAGCCAAATATAGCTAGAGGAATTTGTTTTTTTGGTAATGAACGCTCAAGCAAAAATGAATTATGGTTTACCAATGAAGATATGCGTACCCATGTTTTAATTTTTGGTTCAACTGGTAGTGGTAAAACAGAAGCTTTAGTCTCTCTTGCTTATAACTCTTTAGTGCAAGCAAGTGGTTTTATTTATGTTGATGGAAAAGGTGATAATTCGCTATTTGCAAAAGTTTTTTCTATGGCGCGTAGCATGGGAAGAGCCGATGATGTTTTGGTCATTAATTTCATGACTGGTGCGCGTGATGTTGTTGGTGCACAGGAAAGACGCTTATCTAATACATTGAATCCATTTGCTATGGGTTCCTCTAGCATGCTAGCACAACTTGTTGTTAGCCTGATGGATTCTTCATCAAATTCATCTGATGGCGACATGTGGAAAGGACGTGCAATTTCATTTGTTGAAGCGTTAATGAAATTATTGGTTTACATGCGTGATGCCGGTCATATTTTATTAGATGCTAACTCTATACGACATTATTTTTTGTTGCCAAAATTAGAAGCAATAGTGGTTGATAAAATTTTCCCTCGCGATAAAGATGAGCCTGTTAGTTTAGAAAATGTTCCAGATATAGTAATGGAGCCATTGGAAAACTATGTAGATAATTTGCCAGGTTATGACCGTTCAAAGAAAGGGCGACAAGTATCTCAAGTATTAGAGCAACATGGTTTTATTACCATGCAATTAACACGAGTATTTACTTCTTTAGCGGATACTTATGGGCATATTCTGCGAACAAATTTGGCTGAAGTGGATTTGCACGATGTGGTGTTGAATCGTCGAATTCTAGTGGTATTGCTACCGGCATTGGAAAAATCACCTGCTGAATTATCTAATCTTGGTAAAGTGATTATTTCTTCATTAAAAGCCATGATGTCATCAGGCTTAGGTAGTGACTTAGAAGGAACTTATGGCGAATTAATTTTGCGTAAACCAACAAATTCACCAACCCCATTTTTATGTATTCTTGATGAGTATGGTTATTATGCGGTGGAAGGGTTTGCCGTGGTACCAGCACAAGCGCGCTCATTAGGGTTTTCAACAATTTTTGCTGGACAAGATTTACCTGCATTTCAGAAAGCATCAAAAGAGGAAGCAGCATCTATTGGTGCCAACACAAATATTAAGATTTGTATGAAATTAGAAGACCCTGTTGAAACATTTGACTTTTTTAATAAGACAGCAGGTGAATCTTTTGTTACAAAAGTTGATGCTTTTCAGACTAATCCACAGAGTGTAATGAATACTTATTTAGATACGCGTAGTTCATCCGCTGAAAAGCGGGCGCGAATTGACTTATTGGATTTGAAAGAGCAAGGTGTAGGCCAAGCACATATTTTTTTCAAGTCAAAAATTATTCGTGCTCAATTTTTCTTTGCTAATCCTGTACCAGTTAAGCGTCTGCGTTTGAGTCATTATTTGAAAGTAGACGAGCCACCAACTCGTTTATTATTGGAGTTAGAATCTCGTACTAAGAAGTTCGCTGAAGCTTTAATTGATATGGGTTTTGTAACAGATATTGAAATAGACAATGAAGAAATAAATACGATAGTAAATCGTTTACGTCAATCAGATGCATCGACATTAATTGAAAAAGCCGTTTCTGTATTGTTGTCTTATCACGAAGAGAATGCACTGCCTGAGATCAAAGAAGAAGATGATGACGTACCACTAGACGAGATGAACATTTTTGTGCCGTTAAGACTAGCAGATCCAACAGTACCATTAGTTGTTGGTAGCAATTTTGAAAATTTTTCTTTGCCACTTTTAAAACGTGGTGAATCACAAAATCACATAGATATTATTGAACGCCTTAGTGGCCGCTCAAATAAAAATGCGGCGAATATTGCTGAAGAAATTATCAAAGATTTACAGTTGGCAACATATTATCCGCCAGCCATTGTTGATAAGCCTACTGGTGAAGAATTAGTTGGAACTGTCCATCAGTTAATAGAGCATCTTAGCCAGCGAGTTGAAGAAGAGCAGGCTGACAGTACCGATTTTGAAGATATATAAGGATACTTATTGTGCCAGATCATTGGCATCCAACAGCTTGTTGGCGTAATTTACAGTTTAGAGCAAATATGTTGTCGAAAATTCGTCAGTTTTTTGCTGAGCGTGATATTTTAGAAGTAGAAACACCGCTAGCTTGTCGTGCGACAGTGACGGATCCATATATAATATCAATGAAAACTGAATTTTCTTCAGGCGCAGGTTTGCCACAACAGTTGTACTTACAAACGTCTCCAGAATATGCAATGAAGCGTTTATTAGCTGCAGGTAGCGGTGCAATTTATCAGATCTGTAAAGCTTTTCGAAACGGTGAGTATGGCAGGCATCATAACCCCGAATTTACATTATTGGAATGGTATCGCCCTGATTATGATCATTTTGCTTTGATGGATGAAGTTGATGAGTTTTTACAATATGTTGGTAATTTACCAGCAGCAGAAAAAATTAGTTATGCTGATTTATTCCAGAAATATTTAAATGTAGATCCATTAATAGCTAGTTATAAACAATTATGTGAAAGAATTAAAAGTTATGAATTGAGCATTGACCATATTGCTACTATGGATAATGATCAATTATTACAATTATTGATGTCAGAAATCATTGAACCTAAACTGGGATTAAAACAACCTTTAATAGTTTATCATTTTCCAGCAAGTCAGGCTGCACTAGCACGTATTCATGTAAATGATATACGGGTTGCAGAGCGTTTTGAAGTCTATATTCAAGGAGTTGAAATTGCCAATGGTTTTCATGAGTTGACGGACGCTACTGAGCAATACCAGCGTTTTCAACATGATCTAAATAAGCGAAAAAAATTAGGTTATCCTAAAGTCACTATGGATAAAAATTTATTAGCTGCACTTAAGCACGGATTACCTAACTGCGCTGGAGTTGCTGTAGGTATTGATCGATTAGCAATGGTTAACACCAAGGCTAAATTGCTTGCAGATGTGTTGAGTTTTTCGATTGAGCAGGCATAATTATTTTTTTGAAAGTGCTGTAGATACCTCAAGAGATAAAGTTCGTGGATTATTGTCTCGTCTTGGAGAAGACGGTGCACTTGACAGTTTCTTTCTAGAAGAAAAAGAAGATGTACTTGGTTGATTGCTCTCTGGTGAGAGAAAAAAAGAAGCCAGCGAAGGTTTTTTTTCGAGTGAAAAGTTCGCTTGTCCACTAAGCGATCCTTCTTCGGTAGGGATATCGGGAGTAGAGCGCGTTAAGATATGAGTGAGTTGATGTCGATTACTTTTTTGTTGTGGTCTTGCTCTTTTAGGCAATAGAGTAGATATAAATTCTTTTTGTATTGTGTCTAAGGAGTTTTCTATTTCAGACAATTCAGCTGCCCATTTTTTTTCCAAAACATGTTCTTTTGCAATCGGTAGAAGAATATGATAGAAATTACTGTTTTTTGTTGTTAGCGAAAAATTTTCTATTGTTGTGGAAACATTCTTATTTGAATCTAGAAAATAATTTAAAGTGTAATGTATCCATACAATATTATTAGGATCACACTTATTAAATTCTAAGGTGAACGATTTTGGTATTATATTTTTTTTATTATTTATGTTAGTATAGAGACATACTTTTATAGATGCTTCGTTTTTTCCTCGTATTCTGATTTGTTGTAGCAATGCATCATTAAGATAAAATACCTGAAGTCCCTTGTTGTCAAATAAATTGTAAATGATATCTTTCAGTGAAAAAGTTATGTTTTCTTTACCCTGTGCAACTTCTCTTTCTATTTTTTCGATAATTTTTTTATCAAGAGTTTTTCCAACAGTTTCTTCCCAAATTGTTTGGAGAACATTTTGCCCAATTATCTTTTCAAAGTTAATAGTCAGTTCTGGCCCTCTTGATATTTCCTTTATGAAATTATCATGCGCTTCTTTTTGATTTTTTAAACTTGGTTGATTTTGGCATGTTTTTTCTTGTTCCTATTAGTTCTTCAAGTTGATCCTCCAACATTTTTTCAGGCACTTTTATCGAGTAAGGCATATTGTTTTCTTGAATGTTTGTTACTGCACTATTAGTTAATAATATTTTTTTTGAAAAGATTATTAGATTTTTACACAATTCAAAATTTGCCTGAGTAGATTGTTGTGCAAGCTGTTTTGATTTAATGATCTCTAAAGATTGTTTTGTCAAGAGCAGCGTGTTTTTTACTATTTCCTCGTTAAGTTTAGTGTATTCTTGAATTTTTGGCTTTATCTTGTTAAGTGTTTCAATGGAAATAGGATCGGCGTCAAGTATTAAGCTGTGTAGGTCATCATTATAAGTTTTTGATGTGGATCTAGGTGTTTTAAATAGTTCTTTATGATTTAATTGAGAAGTTAAAAGTTCTGCTCTTATTTTTTTGGCTTTATACAGTATAAAATATAAATCCATCGTGTCTTTTAGGAATTTTATTTTTAAATATTGATCTTGAGGCAAGCTCGATGTTAAAAAATCTTTGTGCTTATTGAATAGCGTAAAAAAGAACTTATTCAGAAACATATATATGTCGTGTGGTTTAATTTCAACTGCATAGAAAAGGCTTGCTTCATTTAATTTGTTAAAATTATTTGTTACTTGATTTGCCTTAACAGGGATTAACGTTCTGAGATTTATAGGGATTTGATTTTTGATTGCTAGTGACCTTGTAACGCTCAACGATATAAGCATTAAGTAATGTTGTATCTGGTATGGTCGTATTCAGGAAACAACCAAACTCAGTTTTAAAACTGGTGGAAATCTCTTTCAAAGGCTCGTTTGGCTGGAGTAAGATTTTGCATAGACTTCTGCGTAACTTTCCTCTATCCATTAGCATATCGCATATACTAGTAATTACCGGCAAAAAAGCACGATAACAAAAAAAATATTTGTTTAAACAAGCTTTTACTTGTTCAAGTATACCTTCTAATTTTTTACCATTAGGGCTTGTAAAAAAAAACAGCTTTTATATATCTACCTCGCAGTGCATCGGTATATCCTATGATTGTGTCACAAGCACTTTTTATTTTCATAGGCAGTTCTTTTTCATCAGCTTGCATAATTAATGGCTGTAATTCTTTACAAGTAATGAATTTTTGGTTAGTTAAAATTGTATAAGCAAGTGAGAAAGCGTTTTTGCGATGGCCATAAATATAATCAACTAATTCTTGCCTGATAAGATCAAGCTCTCGAGATACTTGCTTGAATCGATTGATTTTGAATAACTGTTTTATAAGCATCTTGTGCTTGAAGAAAAAAATCTTTCTCGTTAAGTTTCCATTAATTTATTTTCAATGCTTTGTTGCTTGCTTTTTTATTTGTTATGTTAATTATTACTGAATTACTACGTTTTATTTTCTTATTAGCAATCATTATCTGTGCAATTTTTTTAATCTGTTCTGGTGTTATTGCAACTTTGGTGGAGTAGGCATGTGTAATTCTCTCTACAATATCAGTGGAAACTGATTCAGGTAATAATTTACCATTTGAGTTTTTTTGATCAATTCTTGTGTCAGGGTTCGCAACTGTTTTACTAAAGGTTCTAATTTCTGTGCCTGGGAATAAATTTGAATTTCTAACTCATTTGAAGTAGGCGTGTCTTTGAATAAAGATTTAAGCTTTTTCATTTAAAGATACTCCCCTGTTTTTTTTGTGCAGCCATTGGGGAACACGTTTAAGCTAATTATCCTGATAGTTATTAATGATATCCCAACTTAGTTCTTTTCAC
>CBDDLJ010000014.1:0-30169 GCA_965230635.1 Gammaproteobacteria bacterium | reverse complement strand
TTGTTTCAACCGTCAACGTATCAAGAGAAGGAGAGAGAGACTTTATCATCTATCAATACGGTGGTGTTATCGGGTGCGGCGGGTGTTGGTAAGACGACCTTGATGGATTATCTGGCGTATCAGTGGGCGCTGTTTAAAACAAGGGCAAGGTGAAGAGGGGTTGTGGTCAGCGTTTGATACAGTATTAATGGTGCGTTGTCGCGATTTGCATGCTGAGCAGATAGGGGCTGATGTTAACACGATTACGCAGTTATTACATCGTGCCTGCTGGGGTTCATTTAGATTATCTGTCGATGATGCGGCGTCAGTGCTTGCCAAGCTTGAACAATCTCCGGATAAATGCTTATTGCTGCTTGATGGCTTAGATGAGTTGCCCGAGCCCAAGGACGCGTGTTGGCGTGATGTGCTGGTACAATTATTTGAATTACCATTTAAGAAATTGGTGACCAGCCGGCCGTATGCGGTAGGGAAGTTACCGGATTGGATAAGTCATGAGGGATTAGTTGAAATCAGTGGTTTTACCGATAGCAATGTGGCGGTGTATTTTGAAAAAGTGCTGGGGCAATCGAATGAAACTGAGGAGTTTATTCAGTCAGTCAAAAAGAATTCGGACCTTTGGGCGATTACCCATATTCCGATTCATGCGTATTTATTAAAAAGCTGGTGGGTTACCAGCGGTTCGCAAGCAGGACACGTTCTGTTAGCCACATTATCAATCAGTGACTTGTATGCTTCATTGATAGTGGATGTGTGTCGGCGTTATTTGGCGAAAACAGGCACATTAAATGGTAGTGAATTGGTAGATGATGAGGTAGTACTGAATGACCCGCGTGTCCATCGTTTGTTAGATACATTGGGGCGTTGGGCTTTTGAAGGATTACGGCAGGATAGTGCGCAGTTACCAATGAGCTGGTTAAGCGGCATTCAGGGCAGTGATGAAAAGCCCACGCTGTTATCGACGAGTCAATGCGAGCAGCTCGAGATGGATTATTTAAAAAAAGTGGGATTATTGAAGGAAGTCGGTAGTCACATTGGCGCGCAACAGCGCTTTGAATTTCTTCATTTATCGTTTCAAGAGTTTCTAGCGGCAAACGTGATAGCGGTGACGTTGAGACAAGGTGAAAAGGCAGAAAAAACACATTTAACGCAAGTTATCCATCGATATAAATATTACCTCAACTTCACCTTAGTGTGGCCATCGGTAGCGGGATTGCTGAGGCGGTGTCCGACAGCATTAAATGATTTTCTGTCGATTTTAATCACCGGTCCCAAAGATTGGGTGGGTTTTGTTGAGGCTGATTTGCTGATGCGTTGTTTGGAGTCAAGCTTGCCCGCTAGTCCCGACACAAAGACACTCGGCTTAGCACAGCGAGCTTTGTTGCGGGCGGTTAAACAACGTATAAAACGGTTTAACAAGCTGCCACACGCATGGCAGGGGGCTACAATAGAAACCTTGTCCATGTGTCCTAGGCTCATTCGCTTGAATGCCGATACGGTATGGGCGATCCTTCGGGATGAGAAAGTGGATCACTATGTTCGCAGCAAGCTGGTGAGCAGCGCTGTTGCGCATTGGTCACCCACCCCAGCATTGGTGGCGGCGGTATGGGCGTTCCTTCGGGATGAGAAAGTGGATCACTATGTTCGCCGCTCGCTGGCGAACAACACCATTGCGAATTGGTCACCCACCCGAGAATTATTGGAGGCGCTATTGGCGTTCCTTCGGGATGAGCAAGTGTATAAATATGCTCGCGGCAAGCTGGCGAGGGACGCCGTTGGGCATTGTTCACCCACTCCAGAATGGGTGGAGGGGGTATTGGTGTTCCTTCGGGATGAGCAAGTGGATGTGGGTATTCGCGGCAAGCTGGCGAGTAGCGCCGGTGCCCATTGGTCATCAACCCCAGAGTGGGAGGCGGCGGTATGGGTATTCCTTCGGGATGAGCAAGTGGATGGATATGTTCGCGGCAAGCTGGCGAGTAGCGCCGTTGGGCATTGGTCACCCACCCCAGCATTGGTGGCGGTGGTATGGGCGTTCCTTCGGGATGAGCAAGTGGATACAGCTATTCGCGTCGAGCTGGCGCGCGGTGCCGTTGGGCATTGGTCACCCACCCTAGAATGGGTGAAGGCAGTATGGACGCTCTTTCTGGATGAGCAAGTGGATAGATATGTTCGCGTCGAGCTGGCGAGTGGCGCCGTTGCGCGTTTGTCACCCACCCGAGAATTATTGGAGGCGGTATTGGTGTTCCTTCAGGATGAGCAAGTGGATAAATATGCTCGCGTCGAGCTGGCGCGCGGCGCCGTTGCGCATTTGTCACCGACCCCAGAATTGGAGGCGGCGGTATGGGCATTCCTTCAGGATGAGCAAGTGGATAGATATGTTCGCGTCGAGCTGGCGAGTGGCGCCGTTGCGCGTTTGTCACCCACCCGAGAATTATTGGAGGCGGTATTGGTGTTCCTTCAGGATGAGCAAGTGGATAAATATGTTCGCGGCAAGCTGGCGCGCGGCGCCGTTGCGCATTTGTCACCGACCCCAGAATTGGAGGCGGCGGTATGGGCATTCCTTCGGGATGAGCAAGTGCATGGAGGTGTTCGCGGCCAGCTGGCGATTGGCGCCGTTGCGCATTGGCCACCCACCCCAGAGTCGGAGGCGGCGGTATGGGCATTCCTTCGGGATGAGAAAGTGCATTGCAGTTTTCGCGGCAATCTGGCGAGCAGCGCCGTTGCGTATTGGTCATCCACCCCAGAATGGAAGGCGGCGTTATGGGCATTCCTTCGGGATGAGCAAGAGGATGAATATGTTCGCGTCATGCTGGCGAGTGGCGCTGTTGCGCATGGGCCACCCACCCCAGAATGGGAGGAGATGGTATTGGCGTTCCTTCGGGATGGGCAAGTGGCTGGAGATGTTCGCGGCAAGCTGGCGAGCAGCGTCGGTGCGCATTGGTCACCCACCCCAGGATGGGAGGAGATGGTATTGGCGTTCCTTCGGGATGGGCAAGTGGCTGGAGATGTTCGCGTCAATCTGGCGAGCAGCGTCGGTGCGCATTGGTCACCCACCCCAGAATGGGTGGAGGCGGTATTGGCGTTCCTTCGGGATGAGCAAGTGGCTGGAGTTGTTCGCGCCAAGCTGGCGAGTGGCGCCGGTGCACATTGGTCACCTACCCCAGCATTGGTGGAGGCGATATTGGGGTTCCTTCAGGATAAGAAAGCAAATAAAGATGTTCGCTACGCGCTGACAAGCGTAATTCAACAATGGTCCAAGTGGCCAAATAAAGCCCAAGCTTTTCTAGGCAGTTTATTTGTCAAAAACAGTTATAGGCGTTACGTATATTGGTGCGCCGATATCCCCGTGCATTTACTATTGCCTTTATATAAGAAAATCCATAATAAGGGTCGCCAGTATATTAGGAAGCAATTAGTAAAACATCGTGTAGTAGTGTATGAGCAAGCAGGTACTTTATTGGTGAGGCAAGCGGGGCAAACCGAACGCCTCGAATTATCAGAATCGACTATTCAGCAAATTAAACAAGACCTTAAATCTTATCACTTGACATTTGATGTTCCAGTAAGTGCTTTATTCCGGCAGAGGTTTTTTGCAACATCTAGAACGACGAATACTTCATCTTCCCAGCGTACTAAAGGAAAACAAACTCGCAGAGAAGAATGCACGATCACATAATCTGTTAGATGGCTATTTGTTTAGAGAGTAGGTCACTGTCCAACGAGGTGATCAGCTTATATTGGTAAACAGGTTATCGAGTGTCACAGCTGGCCTAGTAAATTAGCCAATATTTATGATTATATTGTAACAGGCAGTATTATGCATAATAGTTTTACTAGACAAGCAATTTGTTAGATCGTAAGTCCCTAATAATCACACCTGATTAAACTTAGCTCATTTCACTGCAGTAAGATCAACAAACTGTGGAAGTAATGCTTTAGGATCAATTTCCTCACGTCGTAGTGAGTGGATTTGGTCAAGCAGGTAGGTAAAATAGGCTCTTGTATTCACATTGTTTATTTTGCATGTTTGAATCAAGCTGTAAAGCAATGCAGCGGCATGACCACCACGCTTATTTCCAACAAACAACCAATTACGGCGTCCCAGAGCAAAAGGTCTAATTTGATTTTCTACCCAGTTATTGTCAATATTAGCCTCTCCATAATCGATATAAGCAGATAGTTGCGACCATTGCTTGATCGCATAGTTAAACGCATTGCCGAGCTGGCTTTTTGGCAAAACACTCGCTTGATTTTCAATGAGCCAATCATGAAAGGAGGTCAAGAGTGGTATGGCACGTTGCTGTCGTTGTGATTTTTTTTCATTAGCACAGAGGAATTTTATTTCCTGCTCAATACGATATAACTTTCTCATTATTTTTAATGCTTTAGCAGCGAGTCCTTTCGTTGTTTTCCCCGCGACTTTATAAGCATCGGTAAACTTTCGGCGACAGTGGGAAAAGCAACCAAGATTAATCACATCACGACGTGCACGCATGCTGTTATAACCACTATACCCGTCAGTTTGTAGTAACCCCTGGAAGTCAATTAACCTCGTGCTGGGTACTTCTGAGCCACGACTAAGATGATAGTCAAAAATAACAAATTGATTGTTTGGTGAAGGACTGTGAAAACACCACATGTAACCTTTCTTATCTTTATCTAATACCTTGACTGGCGTTTCGTCAGCCTGGAGATAGTTGATATGACCTACTTGCTCCCATAAGGCCTCTCTTAAGGGAGCTAACCCTTCGCAAACTTGCATGACCCAATTGCCTAGTGTGTTATCAGGTAGGTCAATGCCATCACGGGCAAACATCTTAGAGCGCCGATAGAGTGGAATATGGTATTCATATTTGCTAAGGATTACTTCGCTAATTAAACTGCTGGTGGCCATACTCTTAGGGAGTGGTCCTTCTTCTTTTTTTTGCATGTTAATCTTTCCGCAAGGACGGCACGTATATTTAGGGTAAATATGCTCTTCTACTTTAATAACAGCCGGCACGTAAACTAATTTTTCCCGTTTATCTTCGCCGATTTTCTCCATCTTGCCGCCACAACACGCACAGTCTTTTTCCTCTTCGGACAAATCATGCAGGCAAATTTCTCGTTGAAGTATAGAGGTATCAATCACATGGCCTTTTTGTCGCTTTTTTCTAGTATAAGTAATGGTTTCATCTTCAGCCTCTTGACTTTCCTCATTGACAGTAGGCATTTCAATCTCATCAAACAAACTCAGCTGGTTAATATGCTTTTCACTGCTTTTACCAAAGCGTCGGTGACGAGAGAGTTTATATTGTTCCTCCCACCAGGTAATTTTTTCTTTAGCACTGTCTAATTGCTTTTTAAGCGAGACAATTTCAGCTTGTAATGAAGAAACTGGATCGGCGATTTGTGTTGTATTTTCTGAAGTGTTCATAAGAGTTATGATAACATAACTTACTAGAAAAACCAGTGTTTTTCTCAAAAAATTTAGGTGTAATCATCGTAATTAAGCTCTTCCCAATTTGACATTAAAGGCCAGTCTAACCCAGCTAACAACCAACTTAATTGCTTTGCATCCAACATCACAACATCATCACTTTGCTTTACTATGTGAAATCGCCCATGCTCCAGTCGTTTATAAATCAATACAAAACCATTGCGGTGCCAACCTAACACCTTAATCTTATCTCGTCCACGATTATAAAATATATAAATCCCCTGTTGTGGATTGTGTCCAAACTGTTCTATCACCACACTGCAGAGACCATCTATTGCTTTTCTGAAGTCAACTGCTTCACGACCAATCCAAATTTGATTGCTGTGTAAGGTTAACTGCATGATTAAAGTTCCTTTATAATCGATAAGAGTTTTTGTATATTATGATGACTTAAAATACAAACCCGAATGCCATTGTGTAATAAAATATCTACACTGAGTTTTTCAGGTAATAGGGCTGGATTCAGTTCACTAGTAAAACCTGATGTCTGCGCAGTCACCAGTGGTAATGGGGCTCTTCGTTCTCTTATCCAGCGACAAAGCGTTTTACTACTGACATCAATTTCCTCTGCAAAAGCAACACGAGTTTTACCACTTTGCTCCCACGCTGCTACGTAACGCTCCCGCTCTTTGTCACTAAAACGCTTCTTGCTGGTTCTTACTTTCATTGATTACTCCATGCTTGCTAACTTGGAGTCATTCTAGTTGTTAGGAAAATATTGCCAAGGGTGTGATTATTAGGGGCTTACGTTAGATCCGTTAATTTCCCGTGATCATGATAGTACGACAAATGAATGAGCATTATGCAAGTTAACAGTCAAATCAATTTGCATATTAACAAAACAAAATAATTTAACCGTTGACATTGGCCATAAAAACTGGATAGTAGTCATAAATGATGAGAAAAGAAGGTTGTTAAAAAAGCCATTTTTTCGTGTGATTGATGCGCTACAGTAGTGTTTTTATTGGTCAGAAGGGGTAAACCAACAAGGGAGTGGGGTATGACAAACACGACAAAAGCTGCAGGGTTAACCAATAGTACCCGCAAAATCCAGGAAGCGCCGCCTTTCATCACAGTTGATCATTTACTCGCCGAATACAATCAAAAGGATGAGCAAATCGCTGAAGCGTTTCCTCACTATAAAAATAAACTAGCGGCGGTGATGTGTGCAGCAAGCAAAAAATTGTCCCATGACGATGCAGACAGTGCGAAAGCGTTATTAGGCTTAATCGATAGTGGTGATAGCAAGGTTATCAAGCAGTTAGTCGAGCGATTGCGTGCTAATTTAGCCGATACCTCGCACAACAATTGGGAAGCAATGTATTTGTCGGTAGCAACGTTTGCGCATCATGTGCCAAGTGAGTTGCTTGGGCATGATGATGTGTATCCGTTATTAGTGGCATTATCTGCTCGGCTCAAAGGGATGTTAACATCAGAACCAACCTTGTTGTTACCGGCGATCTATGCGGTGCATTTACTGATATTAAAGGTGCTTGCTGCGGGTGTCACGTATATCATTGAAGAGAAGCGCACGACGATTCAATCGCAGTTATCTGCGGTGAGGGAGACCGTGAGTGAGTTAGTCAAGATGACCAAAGAGGGTGAGCCACCTTTATCGCACTATCGTACAGCAATGTTGACGACGATTAAAACATTGTTATCCAGCAGTGAGCAGTTATTGGATGAAGATATTTTAAAGATAGAGAGCAAACGCACTAAACGAATAAAGTGCATGAAAGACAGCGGACGCTTCGTCTTTCAACTAGCCCGTTGTGCCACATCCTGGTACGGAGAGGTACCGAGCGTTGCTTTATCGACAGCCTCATCCATCGCATCGACATGGCAATGTTTGAACACGGGACGGCAACTGATGTCACCGTTGATAGCGCAGGCGAAAACCTATCTCATCGGCCCTAGCCAGGAAGCGCGTTTAATTGCATTTTTGCACGAGTGGCATCAGGCAGAAAGTAGTGTAACCCGATTAGATTTGTTAGAGAGTGATAGGACGCAAGCGAGCCAAGACTACAGCTACTTGTATGGTATGGTGACACTGCTGCGCTGGATTGACGATGAAAACGATGAAGAGGTATTGTCATCCGCGATACAGGCGCGCATGGTTGCTTATTTCGATGTTATCAACGATAAAACAATGCCTGAGCAACAGCAATTATACGACGCTATTTTAGATTGGATAGCCTCTAGTGTGAAAGGTAAACCACCCTATGAGTGGCCTACAGTGTTTATGCGTGGGGCTATCCCACAAGCAATAAAGGATTATCAGCCTAGTGACAATACAACAGCACCTAGCCAGCATCTGGATTGTTTAGCCACGGCGTGGTATCAACAGTTTCCGCATGATAAGACCACTCAAGAGGCGAGCCGTCAAGAGACAGTGCCGTCGGGACGATTGACGCTATTGAAAAAACGCCTTGAGACATCGCCGGAGAAACAATCGCCTTGGGGCGCCTGTTGTTTCGCGCAGCTGTGTGCACGATACGATGCGGATAACCAACAAGGCAGTAGTGTGGTAGCAACAGATGAAGCGATAGTGGCACTGCAGCAAACGCTTAAAAATATCGGTTGTACCGATTATAAAAATATTCCTGAGGAACAATTGGCACGTTTGTTAACACTGGATGAAGTCGAGCATAAGCGGATTTTGCAGATGATGAGCCAGTTTGTAAGAGATAAGATAGCGGCATCAGGAAAGTCAGAAGTCAGCGTTGGTCAATATTTAAAAGGCGTTTTGAATCGCACAATTCATTATACCGCTGTGCCAGAGGAAAGCATGGATAGCTCATCATCAGGGGAAACAGTAGGGCGTCAACAAGCAGCTCAGATAAGCCTAACAGCTAACAGTAAGCGCCTCAATGATGTGGAATTACTATCCCATTTACCGGTTACGCTATCGCTACCTTCGGTAGAAGTGTCTCATCATGCGCGGGTCAACATTAATGTCTGCATAAAAGATTCCTTTAATATTTCTACCAGCGGTACAAGCTTTGTGCTACCAGAATTATCGGTGTTAACAACTCATTTAGTGTCTTTAAGGGAAACGCATTTATCACAAGACGATGTGAATATCTTGCTTGACATTGCTAAGACGTGTCAACAGCATCACTATGCTGTTCATGCGGTCTGTCTTTATGCACTGCTCTATCGCGCCAAAGAGCAAAATGGCCATCACGATACGCACACGCTGCTATTTTATCAAACACAATTAACCCCCTTACTCAGCCAGCCACCTTGTGTGAGTAAGCAGATTGCCTTTCAATCGGCGCAAGGGACGTTTCATCAACCGGTAGCGATACAGGAGTCGGATACGTGGTTTGATGTGGGGTTACACTTTCAACAAAGCTCGTTACTGCATTATTTGCTTTGTCACGGTGAGTTGCCGCAAACGTTTAATAAAGTATCGACGGGGAAAGAGACTAGTGACAGTAGGATAGTGGTGACACATGAAACCATGCTGCATCGATTATGTCGCTCGGGGATCGCCGATGTATCCCTCTATCAGCGCTGCATAAAAATATGGCCACAGGCACTGGTGGCTCAGACAGTGGAGGGTCATTTGCCTGTGCATCAAGCAGCGTGTTTTGCCAATCAGGATGTATTTGATTATGTGACTAAAAAGACAACAAAAGCAACAGCCTGTGTGCAGATGGATAGTCAAGGTAATAGCTTACTGCATTTAGCCGCAATGTATGCTAATACCGAGGTGGTGAATTTATTGCTACCACAAGGGGATGTTGAGGTAAATGCACGCAATGCGGATAATGGCACACCGTTACATTGTGCCGCATTAGGCCGGCAGCTGGAACAAGGTAGGACTTTGTCGGATTATGCTGCGGTATTCAATAGTTTACTCGTACAAGGGGCAGATCCCATGGCTGTGGATAATCATCAAAAAAATGCCAGGGATATCATCAGGCTTTCGGGGAATGTCACGTTATTAACGGTTTTTGATAAGGTGCTCAATTGTACAGCGCCAGAGCGATTATGGCAATATTGGCAGACTGCGATGATATCGTACTATTGCAAAGAGACATTTGTGAACAAACGACTCTTTAATGACGATTATTTTTCACTGGTGAATTATTTTGTCAATCTTCAGGTGGTGAAAGCTGATAAGACAAATGAGGTAACGCAAAGCAATGACGATAAGTGCTCTCACAAACCGTTACGAGCGCGCGATAGACTGGCCGGTAAAAAAGAAGCGATTGCACCGGGTGACTTGTTTCAACCTTCAGCCTATCAAGATGCCAATGGCAAGTCACCAGCATCTATCGATACGGTTGTGGTGTCCGGGGCGGCAGGTGTAGGGAAGACGACCTTGTTGGATTATATTGCTTACCAGTGGGCGCTTTTCAAGCAAGGCGCGTGCAAAAAAGGGTTGTGGTCAGATTTTGAGACGGTGCTTATTGTCCGGTGTCGTGATTTGCAACCTAAGGCATTGGGTCTGAGCAAAAAAACGAAGGATATAGCTGAGCTATTAAGCTGTGCGTGTTGGGGTCAATTAGATATCCGCTTAGATGAAGCAAGGCAATTACTGAGCACGTTGAAAAGTGCGCCGGAGTCTTGTTTGCTTTTGTTAGATGGATTGGATGAGCTGCCAGTACCTAAAAAGGCGTATTGGCGCAACTTGCTGGTACAACTATTTCAGTTACCGTGTAAGAAATTAGTGACGACACGGCCTTATGCGATAGGCAATTTACAGCAGTGGTTAAGCCATGACGGGCTGGTGGAAATCCAAGGCTTTTCCGATGAGGATGTGCCGACGTTTTTTAAGAAACATTTGGGCGCCACTGAGCGTACCAATAATTTTATTAAAGACATAAAACGGAATTCAGACCTTTGGGCGATAGTGCATATCCCGATTAATGCGTATTTACTTAAAATCTGGTGGGAAACCACCTGTCAACAGGATAAGCCGGTACTGCTGGGTGAGATGTCGGTGAGTCATTTGTATGAGTCGCTGATGGTGAATGTGTGCCGGCGCTATCTGGCCAAAATAGGTGAGTTGGATGAAAGTAAGTTATTAGATGATGAGCTGGTATTAGAAGTGCCCAGTATCCGTTGTTTATTGGACACATTAGGATGTTGGGCTTTTGAAGGGTTACGGCAGGATACCGCGCAACTGCCCATCAGTTGGTTAAAAGGTATTCAAGGCAGTGATGAAAGCCCTACATTATTGTCAACGAATCGGTTAAAGCAACTCAATATGCCAGCGTTGAAAGCATTAGGCTTATTAAAGCAAGTCGGGCATGCAATAAGAGCACAACAGATGTATGAGTTTCTCCATTTATCGTTTCAAGAATTTTTAGCGGCAAACGTGATAGCCGTGACGTTGAGACAAAACGCAAAGGAGAAAAAAACACACTTAACGCAAGTGATTCATCGGTATAAATATCATCCCAACTTCATCTTAGTATGGCCATCAGTAGCCGGTTTGTTGAGTCGATGTCCGACAGCCTTAAATGATTTTCTGTCGATTTTAGTAGCAGGTCCTAAAGACTGGGTTGGTATTGTTGAGGCTGATTTGCTAATGCGTTGCTTAGAGTCAAGCTTGTCCTCTAGTACCGACACAAAGGCACTAGGCTTACGACAGCAAACTTTGTTGCGGGCAGTTAAACGACGTATAAATGTAAAGCGGTTTGACGAGCTGCCACTGGGATTGTGGACTACAATAAATACTTTATCCTTGTGTCCTAGGCTCATTCGCTTGAGTGCCGATATGGTATGCACGTTCCTTCGGGATGAGACGGTAGGTGATTCTCTTCGCGACAAGCTGGCGAGAAGCGTCGTTGCACATTTGTCACAAATCCCAGAATTGGTGGATATGGTATGGGCGTTCCTTCGGGATGAGACGGTAAGGAGTTCTATGCGCGGTGAGCTGGTGAAAAGCGCGGTTTCGCATTTGTCACAAACCCCAGAATTTGTGGATACGGTATGGGCGTTCCTTAGGGATAAGACGGTAAATAGTTATGTTCGCGGCGAGCTGGCGAAAAGCGCCTTTGCGTATTTGTCACAAACCCCAGAATTTATGAATACGGTATTGGCGTTCCTTCGGGATGAGATGGTAAGGGGTTCTGTTCGCGGCGAGCTAGCGAGCAGCGCCGTTTCGTATTTGTCACCAAGTCTAGAATTGGTAGATGCGGTATTGGCGTTCCTTAGGGATAAGACGGCAGAGAGTTCTGTTCGCGGCGATGTGGCGAAAAGCGCGGTTTCGCATTTGTCACCAACCCCAGAATTGGTGGATGCGGTATTGGCGCTTCTTCGAGATAAGGCGGTAAGGGGTTCTGTTCGCAGCGAGCTGGCAAGCAACGCGGTTTCGCATTTGTCACCAACCCTAGAGTTGGTGGATACGGTATTAGCGTTTCTTCGAGATGAGATGGTAGATGATTATATTCGCGGCGAGCTGGCGAGCAGCGCGGTTACGCATTTGTCAAAAGCTCCAAAATTTGTGGATGCGGTATTGGCGTTCCTTCGGGATGAGACGGTAAGGGGTTCTGTTCGCAGCGAGCTGGCAAGCAACGCGGTTTCGCATTTGTCACCAACCCTAGAGTTGGTGGATACGGTATTAGCGTTTCTTCGAGATGAGATGGTAGATGATTATATTCGCGGCGAGCTGGCGAGCAGCGCGGTTGCGCATTTGTCAAAAGCCCCAAAATTTGTGGATGCGGTATTGGCGTTCCTTCGGGATGAGACGGTAGATGTTTATGTTCGCGGCAAACTGGCGAGCAGCGCGGTTGCGCATTTGTCAAAAGCCCCAAAATTTGTGGATGCGGTATTGGCGTTCCTTCGGGATGAGACGGTAAGGGATTCTGTTCGCAGCGAGCTGGCAAGCAGCGCGGTTGCGCATTTGTCAAAAGCCCCAAAATTTGTGGATGCGGTATTGGCGTTCCTTCGGGATGAGACGGTAAGGGATTCTGTTCGCAGCGAGCTGGCAAGCAGCGTGGTTGCGCATTTGTCACCAACCCCAGGATTTGTGGATACGGTATTGGCGTTCCTTCGGGATGAGACGGTAAGGGATTCTGTTCGCAGCGAGCTGGCAAGCAGCGTGGTTGCGCATTTGTCACCAACCCCAGGATTTGTGGATACGGTATTGGCGTTCCTTCGAGATGAGACGGTAAGGGATTCTGTTCGCAGAGAGCTAGCAAGCAGCGCGGCTGCGCATTTGTCACAAATCCCAGAATGTGTGGGTGCGGTACTGGCGTTCCTTCGAGATGAGGCGGTAAGAGATTCTGTTCGCGGTAAGCTGGCGAGAGGCGCTGTTGCGCATTTGTCACAAATCCCAGAATATATGGATGCGGTATTGGTGTTCCTCCGAGATGAGCAACTGGATGTAATTGTTCGTGGCGCGCTGGCGATAAGCGCCGTTGAGCATTTACCACAAACCCCAGAATTTGTCGATGCAGTATTGATGTTACTTCGGGATGAGACGGTAATTAACTATGTTCGCATCAATCTGGCGATAAGCGCCGTTGAGCATTTACCACAAACCCCAGAATTTGTCGATGCAGTATTGATGTTACTTCGGGATGAGACGGTAATTAAGTATGTTCGCGTCAATCTGGCGATAAGCGCCGTTGAGCATTTGTCACCAACTCCAAAATGTGTGGATGCGGTGGTATGGGTGTTACTTCGGGACGAGACGTTAAGTAAGCATGTTCGTGGCGTGCTGGCAACGAGCACCGTTGCACATTTGTCACAAACCCCAGAATTTGCGGATGCGGTATGGGCGTTCCTTCGGGATGAGACGGTAAGTTGGCATGTTCGTGGCGTACTGGCGACAAGTATAGCTCAACAGTTGCCTAAGTGCTCAAATAAAGATCAAATCTTTCTAGATAGTTTATTTGCCAAAGACAGTGTTGAGTATGGCCTATCACAGCACGCCGATATCCCAGTGCATTTACTATTGCCTTTGTATAAGAAAGCCCATGATAAGGGTCGCCAGTATATTAGGGAGCAATTAGTAAAACATGATGTATTAGTGTATGAACAAGCTGGTACCGTGATTGTGGCACAAGCAGGACAAACAGAACAATTAACATTATCGCAGTCTATTATTCAGCAAATCAAACGAGATCTGCAGCCTTATAGAATGGATATTAACAATTCAGTCAGCATTCGTCCTAAGTTGAGTTTATTTTCTAAGTCAGTAATGAGCTTTTTTTCTTCACAACACACTGAAAACAGCAGTGGGCAAGCAAGTCACAGCAATATCAGGCGGGTTATGCAATGAGTGAGGTATTAATGGTAGTCAAACGGCAACGTCACAGGGATGGGCGGAAGTGTGTTATGTCCCTAATTGGGTTAGTGCTATCAAACAAGGCGCTGATTACCTCTACCTCGCCATTCGTGAAGCGATGGAGTCGCGCTTAACAGGATCAACTGACGATCATTTGTCGTTTCAAACGTTGGCGACAGAAAAAGAACGTTATAAATTAAATGAATTTTTAATTTAAACCGGTTAATGCAAGTGATCGCTTTGCCATGACGCAGCACCCATGAATTATTTTACACTAATATGACCGGTTGAAAAATTTCATTAGCCTATTAACTGGCTAACTTTCTTAGAACATTATGCAAAATTCCCCCATTTTTGTAATAATTCATTTCATCTTCTGTATCGATCCGAGTTAATAGTTTTATCATGTGTTCCCGACCATCAGCATAATGAATTTGAGCGGTTAAATGTGTGCGTGGTTCAAGTTGCTGATTGATGCCGCTGATGCTGATTTGTTCTTCTCCAGTTAACGCTAAAGTTTGGCGAGTTTCATTATTCAAAAATTCTAATGGTAGTACACCCATACCAATTAAATTGGAACGATGGATTCGCTCAAAGCTTTCAGCAATAACTGCATTGACGCCTAATAGCAAAGTGCCTTTAGCTGCCCAGTCACGAGATGAGCCGGTGCCATATTCTTTACCCGCAATAACGACAAGAGGTGTGTTTTCATTAGCATAACGCATAGCGGCATCATAGATTGTTAGTATTTCATTGCTAGAGATATGTCGTGTAAATCCACCCTCAACATCAGGAACCATTTCATTGCGAATGCGAATATTAGCAAAGGTTCCTCGCATTAATACTTCATGATTACCACGGCGTGAGCCATAAGAATTAAAATCTTTCACAGCAACCTGGTGATCTTTTAAATATTCACCTGCTGGGCTACTGGGCTTAATCGCACCTGCTGGGGAGATATGATCGGTTGTGATGCTGTCACCCAGCAACGCGAGAATAGTTGCTTTGTTAATATCGTTTAATTTAGGTAGTTCTGATGTCATACCGGTAAAGAATGGAGGGTGTTTGACATACGTGGATTTATCATCCCATTGGTAGATTTTGCTTTGTGGAATAGGCAGATTACGCCAAGTGTCATCACCGCTGAAAACATCTGAATATTGTCGCTTAAACATGTCACTAGAGACAATGGTTTTAACCACCGTTGCTATTTCTTGGTTGCTAGGCCATATATCTTTTAGGTAAATTCCTTCTCCCTGTTTATTTGTTGCAATGGGATCCGTGTGTAAATTGATTCGTGTAGTTCCAGCTAAGGCATAGGCAACAACCAACGGTGGTGACGCTAACCAATTGGCTTTGGTTAACGGATGTACTCGTCCTTCAAAGTTGCGATTGCCGGATAATACCGAAGAGACAAATAGGTTATGATCACTAATTGCATTGTGGATAGCTTCAGGCAAAGGTCCTGAGTTTCCTATGCATGTTGTGCAGCCATACCCAACTAAATTAAAGCCAAGTTGATCCAGGTAATTTTGCAATCCTGCTTTAACTAAGTAATCAGTTACTACTTTGGAACCTGGAGCTAGTGATGTTTTTACCCAAGGTTTAGTGAGTAGTCCTTTTTCTATTGCTTTTTTAGCTAGTAGGCCTGCAGCAATCAACGCGCTAGGGTTTGAGGTATTGGTACAACTGGTGATGGCGGCAATAACAACTGCCCCATGTGATAATTGATAGTGATTATCTGCCACAGGGACAGGGGTTGCATCACTTTCTACACCTGCTTCTTGCATAATCTTAGTGAATACTTGATTGAGCTGCGAGACAGAAACACGATCTTGTGGTCGCTTGGGCCCAGCCAAGCTAGGCTCAATAGAACTTAAATCTATTTCTACGATATCAGTAAAAATAGGATCAGCCTCATCATTTTCTCGCCACAAGCCTTGTGCTTTAGCATACGCTTCCACTAATTCAATAATATGTTCACTACGTCCTGTTAAGCGCATATAGGCTAAGGTTTCATCATCAACCGGGAAAAAGCCACAAGTGGCGCCGTATTCTGGTGACATATTTGATATGGTTGCTCTATCGGCAAGAGGTAATTCATTCAATCCGGGACCGAAAAATTCAACAAATTTAGCTACAACACCTTTTTGTCGCAGTAATTCAGTGACCCGCAGCACTAAATCAGTGGCTATAATGCCTTCTTTTAATTTTCCAGTAAATTTTACACCGATAACTTCAGGGATAACCATGCTAATAGGTTGCCCTAACATTGCTGCTTCTGCTTCAATACCACCTACACCCCAGCCAAGGACACCCAAACCATTGATCATTGTTGTATGACTATCGGTACCAACTAAGGTGTCAGGATAAGCCATTGTTTCTCCATCTGCTTCACGTTGCCAAACAACATTCGCTAAATATTCTAAATTGACTTGGTGACAAATACCGGTTCCAGGAGGCACCACACGAAAATTTTCAAAAGCACTTTGTCCCCAACGCAGAAATTGATAACGTTCGCTATTACGATTCATTTCAAATTCAACATTTTTTAGAAATGCCTGTTGATTGGCGAAAGAATCAACTTGTACCGAATGGTCAATAACTAAATCAACAGGCACTAATGGATTTATTTTTTCAGGATTGCCACCCAATTTAGCCATTGCAGCACGCATAGCAGCTAAATCGACAATGGCAGGTACCCCAGTGAAATCCTGCATGAGTACGCGAGCAGGGCGGTAAGCAATTTCATGTGAAGAAGTTTTATCATTTAACCAGTTAGCGAGTGCATTAATATCACTTTCTTTGACGGTATTGCCATCGAGATGACGCAATAAGTTTTCTAATAAGATTTTTAGTGATTTTGGCAAGCGTGAAAATTGTCCCAGTCCAGCGGCTTCTGCAGCAGGGATGCTATAATAGCGGTATTTTTTTCCTTTTACTTCTAATGACTTAGTTGTATCTAATGTGCTCACAATGGGCTCCTATACATGTTTTGCTCAACTTGCAATAATATGCTCTAAGTTTAGCATAGCTAGGGTGAAATTATTAAATGTCACGAGTAGGGTTGTAATAACAAGCTAATTATCCCTCTGAAATAATAAGCGGGTTATTTCCCTTGTTAGGTTTTCTATGCTGTTATCAGGCATAAGAATAGTATGATCAAAAAAAATACAAAAAGTAACATTAAAGTATTTTGAAGAGATGTATAACGGCTGGGAGAGCTAGCAACTAATTAGCAAAGCAACAGCAGTGTTGCTTGGAATACATCAGCGTATTCTGGCAACTACATCTTATAGCGTTTCCCTCTATTGTTGACCTATACTAAGACTTCATCTAGCGCCTGCTTGCTTGGTTATTCAAAACCTTATTGACAATAAGTAAACGTCGCTTTTGAACCTCCGCAAGCAAACACTATACTCGCTTAGAATAGGTCAACAATAGAGGGAAACGCTATAAGTGCTCAAGATTTACATAGGCATTAACTTCTTGATATTCCATTGAAGATTAACGGCGTCCAGGTGCTGCAGGCAATGGCAGTGCTTTACTACTCACAATAGATTCTTCTAAATACGTACTAGGTACTAAACCTTGATCAGATCCTCGGCGGCATGTCCACCAGCCGGAGGGATCTTTTTCAATGAGAGTCATTTTTTCATTAGCATTTACCGATAATTGATCCGGTGCTGTCGCTGTATAGCGATACAGTACGGAAACATATCCCAGCAGTTTTTTTGGTAGTGGAAGTGTCTTAGCGCTTGTTTTTGCTGTTATTTTGCCATCAATACGGGCTTGTGCTTCCAAAAAGCAACCGAATTTTGATGGCCCTGGATTTGCTGCTGTGGTAGGTTTTTTCTCCAAAGCAATAGCTGCGTTATACCACTGTTTCACAAATTCCTCCGGGTTGTATCCCGCTTTCTTTATGGCCATTTCAGCCACTTGATTCATATCATTCATTTTGAAAGAATTATTCAATGTTGGTTGTCCACTATTCAGTAAGGCTTCAACATCGTCAGGATCTTTATTTAAAAGAAAGCCTCCAATGCCAGAGAATTCCGGCAAATCTATGGTGATAGCTACCGCATCAAATCCGATAAAGCCAACGATAGTTCCATCTTCATGACGCCAAACTGCATACGTCGCTTCGCCTGTTGAACCATGACTGCTTGTGATGGTTTTTGTTTATCGGTTATCCGATGTATATTCCAAATATTCGTCGTCGCAACATCAGTAATGTGCAAAAGATTATCGTGGTTACTCAGTGCTTGTTTTCCAAGAGCATATAATTGCTTCGAAAAGGCTTTGGTTGCTGTGTAAAATTGTTTTTACAAATAATGAATTTGATCCGATAGTATTTTGAATCGTGTATCGGTGAAAATACTTTGACTTTGACCTTTGTCCTCTAATATATTTTTTTCATGATTGGTTAATCAGACCTTTTTTATACACGTGGTTTATGGCTATCTTAAATAAAGTGAGCGATTCAATATCGATGATTCACACTTCAGCAAACCAAGTTAATTTGTTATGTATCAATGTTTGGATACCCGTTTGTCTATTTTTTTCGTCATATTCAACCAGCGCTAAACTATAGATAAGACGAAAGTCCATTACGGATGTTGTTCGATCAAATCATTTGACTAGTAACACATGGCCTAGAGCCTTGTTAGAATCGATTGGCAGTATAAATTGGGTTGATAACCATAAGCTTTGTGCAGGTTGTTGTAAGTTATTTAATGGTTTTTTCTCGGCGGTTTCATCTTTTTTTCTAGGAGATTTGCTTGTGTGGTGAGGCTGTTGAAGAGATAAAGAGTAATATTTAAATTTCCTTGCTTAAATACTTGCTCAGCTTCTCTTAAGCGTTCAGTTTGTTGTTGTACGGAGCGAGCCCATTCCTTCCCTCATCTTTTTTTCTCTCGAAATTGGCTAGTATATGTTCTAAGTCTTTTGGTGTTTTGCCTTCTTTATTCTTTATATTCCAGTTAATAGGTTGAGAGTGTAAGTACTGCAGTATTTGCTTGTTATTTGGTTTTACAACCTTATGTAAGAAAGTGTTCCCTGTTTTGTTATCTTCTTCTGTATGAGGGCTGACACCTTTTTTTAGCAGGTAGATCATTTTATCAGTGCTTTTTCGTCTGCGTGCTTGTATTAATTTTTGAGCTAACCGCTGGTTTTTTCTAAGATGCTGTTTTATCATGCTGCGATTTTTATCGCTACTGTTATTGCAATTAAGGTCAATATAGATCAAAGTGTTATTCTTTACTAAGGCCTTGGCTAAAGCAGTTGTACCGGCATCGCCGATATTATTCTTATAAAGATCAGCATAGGTCAATGTATTATTCGTCGCTAAAGCTTTAGCTAAAGCGGCTATGCCGGCATCGCCAATATTATTGAACGCAAGATTAATAGCAATCAGGGTGTTATTCGTTGCTAAAGCTTTAGCTAAAGCGGCTGTGCCGGCATCGCCAATATTATTGCATGCAAGATTAATAGTGATCAGGGTGTTATTCTTTGCTATGGCATTCGCTAAAGCGGTTACACCAGCATCACCGATGTTATTGCGATAAAGGTAAACATAGGTGAGGGTATTATTCGTTTCTAAGGCGTTTGTTAAAGCGGTTGCACCAGTATCACCGATGTGATTACGCTCAAGGTCAACAGTGATCAGAGCATTGTTATTTGCTAAGGCGTTTGCTAAAGCCTTTGCACCGATATCGCCGATGTTATTACAATCAAGGCCAACGTAGGTTAGGGTGTTATTCGTTGCTAAGGCCCTCGCTAAAGCCTTTGCACCGACATCACCACTGTTATTGTTATCAAGGCAAATAGTAGTTAAGGTGTTATTTTTTTCTAAGGCGTTTGCTAAAGCGGTTGCACCGTCAGTGCTGAATTTATTGGAACGGAGTTTTATAGTAGTCAAGGTGTTGTTCATTTCTAAGGCGTTTGCTAAAGCTTTTGCGCCGGCAGTACCAATGTTATTGTCAGAAAGTTCAAAATAGGTCAGAGTGTTATTTTTTTCTAAGGCGTTTGCTAAAGCGGTTGCTCCGGCATCGCCGATGTTATTATTATGAAGATAAACAGTAGTTAGTAGGGTGCTATTCGTTGCTAAAGCGTTCGCTAAAGCTTTTGCGCCAGTATCGCCGATGTTATTGTCATGAAGATAAACAGTAGTTAGGGTGTTATTCTTTGCTAAGGCCTTTGCTAAAGCTTTTGCCCCGGCATCGCCGATATTATTGTCATAAAGGTGAACAGTGGTTAGGGTGCTATTCGTTGCTAAAGCCTTCGCCAAAGCAGCTGCACCGTCAATGCTGATTTTATTGGAACCAAATATAACAGTAGTCAAGGTGTTATTCGTTGCTAAGGCGTTTGCTAAAGCCTTTGCACCGATATCGCCGATGTTATTGTCTGAAAGGTCAACAGTGAGTAGGGTATTATTTGTTGCTAAGATGTTTGCTAAAGCCTTAGCACCGGCATCACCGATGTTGCGGTTAACAATGGTTAAGGTATTATTTTTAATATTTCTTAGTGCTTCAGCTAATTTTGTCATGAGATTGCTCTCCTATTTGCCCTGTTTCCTGGTGACTGAGTCATTATAAAATGCAAGCTCAGCACCTGCAAGGCTCACTGTAACGAGGAAGGCATGATGAACCTTTTTCTTTCACTCAAACTTGCAGAAAAAAGGCAAACATATGAACACTTGGTATGATTTATACAATTTGAGTTTAAGAAAAATGCAAAATAGTTACACACTGTTTTTTTAAGAGATATTACCTCCACTCAAATTTAGCGTGAATGTTAGATCAAATTGCTCTATTTACTGCTAAGATTTACGGATGCATTGATTTATTGATATCTCATTGGAGATTAACGGTGTCCAGGTGCTGCAGGTAATGGCAGCACTTTACTACTCACAATAGACTCTTCTAAATACGTGCTAGGAACCAAGCCTTGCTCACGTCCTCGGCGGCATGTCCACCAGCCAGAGGGATCTTTTTCAATGAGGGTCAGTTTTTCATTGGCATTTACCGATAATTGATCCGATGCTGTCGCCGTATAGGCATACAATACAGTAACATGTCCCAGTGGTTTTTTCGGTAGTGGAAGCGCTTTAGAGCCTGTTTTTGCTGCTATTTCGTGATCAGTACGAGTTGGTACCTCTGAAAAACAACCGAATCTTGAGCTTGGATTTGTCGCTGACCTAGGTGCATTTGTATCGTTGGTAGGAGTCGATACTGCGAAAAAAGGGCTAATCTCTGATACTTCTGGGTTTGCTACTATGGTAGGTTTTTTCTCTAGAGCAATCGCTGTGCTATACCATTGTTTAACAAATTCCTCTGGATCGTATCCTCCTTTCTTTATGGCCGTTTCAGCCACTGGGTTCATATGGCTTATTTTGAAAGAATCGCTCAATGTTGATTGTCCGGTACTCAGCAATTTTTCAACATCGTTAGGATCTTTATTTAAAAGAAATCCTCCAATGCCAGAGAGTTCCGATAAATCTATGGTGTTGGCTATCGCATCAACTCCAAAAAAGCCAATAAACGATAATCCCATTTTCATGATACCAAACTGCATACGTCGCTTCGCCTGTCGAACCATAGCTGATTGTAATTGTTTTTGTTTATCTGCTATTCGGTGTATATTCTGACTATTCGTAGTTACAGCGTCAGTAACGTGTAAAAGGTTATCGCGGTTAATCAAAACTTGTTTTCCAAGAGCACCTAGTTGATTCGAAAAAGTTTTGGCTGCTGTGTGAAATTGCACTTGCAAATCGTGAACTTGTGCTGATAGTGCTTTGAACCGCGGGTCAGAAAAAATGCTTTGACTTTGAGCCTTGCCTTTTAATACATTTTTTTGATATTGATTAATCAAGCCTTTTTTATATACATGCTTTATGGCTATCTTAAACAAAGCGAGGGATTCAACATCGATGATTCTCTCTTCAGCAAGCCAGGTTAATTTGTTATGTATCAATGTTTGGATAGCCGCTTGGTTATCTTTGTTTTCGTCATATTCAACCAGCGCTAAACTATAGGTGAGACGGAAGTCGGTTACGGATGTTGTTCGCTCAAAGCATTTGGTTAATAATGCATGGCCTAAAGCCTCATTGGAATCGATTGACAGCATAAATTGGGTTGATAACCATAAGCTTTGTGCAGATTGTAGTAAGTTATTTAATAATTTTTTCTCAGCGGTTTCAGCTTTTTTTTCTAGGAGATTTGCTTGTGTGATGACGCTGTTGAAGAGATAAAGAGCAATATTTAAATCTCCTTGCTTGAATACTTGCTCAGCCTCTCTCAAGCGTTCAGTTTGTTGCTGCATGGATCGGGTCCATTGCTGCTTCCGTCGTCTTTTTTCTTCTTGTGCCCGTATTAGCTCACGTTCTAAATCTTTCGGTGTTTTGCCTTCTTTGTTTTTTACATTCCAGGTAACGGGTTGGGTATGTAAGTACTGCATGAGCCGAGTGTCATTTAATTGTACAGCTTTATGTAAGAAGGTGTTCCCCGTTTTGTCATTTTCTTCTTTTGTATGAGGGCTGATGCCTTTTTTTCAGTAAACGGATTGCCTCATCAGTGTTTTTTTGTTTGCAGGCTTGCATTAATTGCTGAGCTAATTGTTTGTTATCTCTAAGATGCTTATTCATTTTTTATTGTGTTACGGTTAGTAAGGCTAATATAGGTCAGAGTGTTATTCGTTTCTAAGGCGTTTGCTAGAGCTTTTTTGCCGGCATCACCGATTTTATTAATAGAAAGGTTAATACTGGTTAGGGTATTATTCTTTGCTAAGGTGTTTGCTAAAGCTTTTGTGCCGGCATCGCTGATGTTATTGCAATTAAGTTTAGCAGTGATCAGGAAGTTATTTTTTGCTAAGGTATTAGCTAAAGCCTTTGCGCCGGCATCACCGATTTTATTAGCAGAAAGGTCAATACTGGTTAGGGCATTATTCTCTGCTAAGGTGCTTGCTAAAGCTTTTGTACCGGCATCACTGAAGTTATTGCGAGCAAGATTAACAGTGGTTAGGAAGTTGTTTTTTGCTAAGGTATTAGCTAAAGCCTTTGCGCCGGCATCACCGATTTTATTAGCAGAAAGGTCAATACTGGTTAGGGCATTATTCTCTGCTAAGGTGCTTGCTAAAGCTTTTGTACCGGCATCACTGAAGTTATTGCGAGCAAGATTAACAGTGGTTAGGAAGTTGTTTTTTGCTAAGGTATTAGCCAAAGCCTTTGCGCCGGTATCACCGATTTTATTGTTAGAAAGGTCAATACTGGCTAGGGCATTATTCTCTGGTAAGGTGCTTGCTAAAGCTTTTGTGCCGGCATCACTGACATTATTGGCAGCAAGGTTAATGCTGGTTAAGGTATTATTCATTTCTAAGGCTTTTGCTAAAGCAGTTGCGCCAGTTGCGCCAATTTTATTGTAACCAAGTTCAACAAAGGTCAGGGAGCTATTTGTTTCTAAGGCATTTGCTAAAGCCTTTGCGCCGGCATCGCCGATGTTGTTTTGAAAAAAATGAATAGCAGTAAGGGTGTTATTCTTTTCTAAGGCATTCGCTAAAGCGGTAGCGCCGGCATCGCCGATGTTGTTGCGAGCAAGATAAACAGTGATCAGGATGTTATTCGTTTCTAAGGTATTCGCTAAAGCAGTTGCGCCGGTAGCGCCGATGTTATTGTCATTAAGATTAACAGTGGTCAGGGTGTTATTCTTTTCTAAGGCATTCGCTAAAGCAGTTGCGCCGGTAGCGCCGATTTTATTGGAATTAAGACTAAGAGTGGCTATGGTGTTATTCTTTTCTAAGGCATTCGCTAAAGCGGTTGCGCCGGCATCGCCGATGTGATTGATATGAAACTTAACAGTAGTAAGGGTGTTATTCTTTCCTAGCGCATTCGCTAAAGCGGTTGCGCCGGCATCGCCGATCTTATTGTTAACAAGACTAACAGTGGTCAGGGTGTTATTCGTTTCTAAAGTATTCGCTAAAGCGGTAGCGCTGGCATCGCCGATGTTATTGTGATCAAGATTAACAGTGGTCAGGGTGTTATTCTTTTCTAAGGCATTCGCTAAAGCAGTTGCGCCGGTAGCGCCGATTTTATTGGAACTAAGATTAAGAGTGGCTATGGTGTTATTCTTTTCTAAGGCATTCGCTAAAGCGGTTACGCCGGCATCGCCGATGTTATTGTGATCAAGATTAACAGTGGTCAGGGTGTTATTCTTTTCTAAGGCATTCGCTAAAGCAGTTGCGCCGGTAGCGCCGATGTTATTGTGATCAAGATTAACAGTGGTCAGGGTGTTATTCTTTTCTAAGGCATTCGCTAAAGCAGTTGCGCCGGCATCGCCAATCTTATTGTAAAAAAGGCAAATAGTGATCAATGTATTATTCGTTGCCAATGCACTCGCTAAAGCGATTGCGCCAGCATCACCGATGTACCCACAAGCAAGGTTAACAGCGGTCAAGGTATTATTTTTAATGCCTGTTAGTGCTTCAGCTAATTTCGTCATGAGGTTGCTCTCTTATTTCCTAGTAGGCTAATTTATTATAAAGTGCAAGCTCAGTACTTGCAAGACTCACTGTAACGAGAATGGGGCAAGATCTTACCACCTTGAGTAAAATATTTGCATAAATTGCTTCAATTTGATCAAATAGGGCTTTAATTGTTTTTTAAGGGAACAAATCTGAGCTTTATCGATCATTTTCCAGATTTAGTTGACCTACGCAGTGATATCAATAAGCGTTATGAACTGCTTGATATTATATTTTTAATGGCCACTGCCGTCATGTCAGGGGCTGAGGGTTGGAAAAAAATTCAGGCATTTGGAGAAAATAAGTTAGACTGGCTTAGACAGTATCGTCCTTATGCTCAAGAGATCCCGGTTGATGATACCATAGCCTGCACGATTCGCATTATGTCGTTAAGCGTTTACGACTTGTTTTATCAACTGGGTCAATGAATTACGTTTGGCTAAGGGACGCGAACAAATCGCGATTGATGGTAAAACACTGCGGCAAAGTTTTAGTGGGGAAAGAACGATGGCACTGCATAGTATTACTGCCTAGGAGCAAAACGAACGGATTAGTATTATCACAAATGAAATCTCAAGGCAAAAAAAATGAAAATGTGAGTGTGTTAGAGATGTTAGACTTGTTAGAATTGAAAGGAGCGATTGTTACAATGGATGCGATGAACATACAGAAAAAATTGTTGAGAGGATTGATAAAAAAAGTGGCGATTATGTATTGCCAGCTAAAGATAATCACCGTAATTTACATCATGAAATACCGGACTATTTTAAAAAACTGCATCAAGAAAATAAATTAGAGCCGGGGAAAAATACTACCACCAAAATTGAAGCAGGACATGGCCGTATTGATACAAGACATTACCGTCAATGTCTTGTCAGTGATTGGATTACTGAGGGAGTACATTGGAATGGATTATGTACTGAAAGTAGAGCGCATTTGAAAAACCAAAGGAAAACGGCAAACTGAAACTCACTACTATATTAGTTCGTTACCTCTACAGATTAAGTGAATCGCTGAGGCGATTCGACGTCATTGGCAAGTAGAGAGCCAAGTGCATTGGGTGCTGGATGTGACCTACAAAGAAGATGACTGCCGCATTCGTCGGGAACATACTGCTGAACATCTGGCCGTTATGAAACGATTTGTATTATAGCGTTTCCCTATATTGTTGACCTATCCTAAGACTTCATCTAGCGCCTGCTTGCTTGTTTATTCAAAAGCTTATTTACAATAAGTAAACGTCGCTTTTGAAACCTCGCAAGCAAACACTATACTCGCTTAGAATAGGTCAACAATATAGGGAAACGCTATAAATATGGCGCGTCTGTATCCCGAGAAAAACAGTATGAAAAGTAAACTAAAAAAAAAGCTATGTGGAATGATCACTTTAGAAGCGAATTAGTTGAAGGATAAAAAAATAGTTAAATTGTGATTTTGCCCTATAACAAGAAAGGCATGATGAACATTTGATGTAATTAATACAATTTGAGTTTGATAAAGGTGCAAAATAGTTACACACTGCTTTTTAAGAGATAATACCACCACCCAAGCAAATATCATGTTGATAAAAAACAATAGATTGACCTGCAGTAATTGCACGTTGTGGTGTATCGAAATGTACTAGTAAAGATGAATTGTCTTCTTCACAAGGCATAATTAAGCATGCTTGATCGTCTTGGCGATAACGTGTTTTCGCCATGCATTTCAAAGGAAATATTGGGGCTGTTTCACTGATCCAATTTACTTGTTGGCATTGCAATTCTTTTTTGTATAGTAAATCATGGTGTTGACCTTGTACTACAATAAGCGTGTTATTGCTTAAATTTTTTTTAGCAACAAACCAGGCTTCACCACTTCCTTCTGTTTGCCCGCCGATGCCGATGCCTTTACGTTGGCCTATAGTATAGTAGATTAACCCATTGTGTTTTCCCAGGTATTTTCCTTCAGCATTAAGGATCGGCCCCGGCTTTGCTGCAAGATATTGACTTAAAAATTGATTAAATTTTCGCTCTCCTATGAAACAAATCCCAGTACTGTCTTTTTTATTATGATTGATAAATCCCGCTTCCTGTGCAATTTTGCGCACCTTGGGTTTTTCGTATTGTGCGAGAGGAAAAAGTGCATGTTTTAATTGATGTTGGTTTAAACGATAAAGAAAATAGCTTTGATCTTTGTTTTGATCTCGCGCTTTATGCAGTGAAACAGGTTGATTTGTCGTTTTGACAATAGTCGCGTAATGCCCTGTTGCAATAAAGTCAGCATCAATCGTAAGCGCATAATTTAAAAATGCTTTAAATTTTATTTCTTGGTTGCAGATGATATCTGGGTTGGGTGTTCGCCCTTGTTGGTATTCGGCTAAGAAATACTCAAAGACATTATCCCAATATTCTTTAGCAAAATTTTTTATATGCAAAGGGATTTTTAATTTGTCACATATGGTTCTAGCATCTGCTGCATCCTCTGTTGCATGGCAATAAGCATCGCTATCGTCGTCATCCCAATTCTTCATAAACAAGCCTTCTACATGAAAGCCAGCTTGTTGCAATAATAGTGCACTTACCGACGAATCCACACCGCCAGACATGCCAACAATCACTTTTATTTTATTAGGCGCTTTATTCATTTCATGCAAAATTAATATTAAGAAAAAAATCAGTGTAACAAATGTGCAGTTAAATTGATAGTTTTTTCTTAAATAAGCAGTTCTACATTCAAAAAAACGTCTATGCTTATAAGTATGGAGAGCGAATTTACACAATCAATGTAAAATAAAATCCAAGTTGCATAAACTAAAAGCAATTTTAAAAATAAATATAACATTATTATAAAAAGAAATGAGTTGTTAACATTTTCTTAAAGTTTATCGACAATAATTAAAGTAAGAGAAGAAAAATGATTAAAATTGCTCGCTCTTTTAACAGGAAGAAAAATGCTCAATAAGAAAAAGAGTAAATAAAATCATAAAACGTTAAGGAATTGATAAGCAGGATGAAAAGCAACGATAAAATAATGTTATTAGCGCACAGAAAAAAATTAATAGGTCTTTCGGGAGGTGTGTCATGTTAAGTAAGGAGCTAGAAGCAACTCTTAATCTCGCATTTAAAATGGCAAGAGGGCAATGTCATAAGTTTCTTACGGTTGAACACTTAATGTTTTGCTTATTAGACAATGAAAAAGTTTCAACAGTGTTAGATGCCTGTGGTTTAAATAGTGTAAAAATAGAGCTGTTAAAAGAAAACTTATTTAATTACATCAATAAAAATGCAAGCTATATTCAAACAGAATGTGATAGTCAAGAGACACAACCTACGTTAGGATTTCAGCGTGTTTTACAGCGAGCTATTTTTCATGTGCAATCAGCAGGAAAAACGGAAGTAAATAGTGTGCATGTATTGGCAGCGATTTTTAGTGAGCAAGACAGTCATGCTGTTTTTTTATTAAAACAAGAAAGTATATCGCGCTTAGATATTGTTAATTATTTATCTCATGGTATTTCTAAAGATAAAAAAGTAGATGAAGATGAGTCTGGACTAGGCTACATGAATTCGGAAGATGCGACTGCTAGTGCTAATGCAACAAGTGCATTGGAAAATTATGCAACCAATCTTAACTTAAAAGCATTAACTGGCAACATCGATCCGTTAATCGGTCGAGAAGAAGAAATCGAGCGTGTTGTACAAGTGTTATGTCGTCGCCGTAAAAATAATCCATTATTAATTGGTGAAGCTGGTGTTGGTAAAACAGCAATTGCTGAAGGCTTGGCTTATTTAATTGTCGAAGGTAAAGTGCCAAAAAAAATAGCAGACTATATTGTTTATTCACTAGACCTGGGTGCATTATTAGCTGGTACAAAATACCGAGGAGATTTTGAAAAACGATTAAAATCTTTATTGCAAGAATTAAAGCAACAATCGTCGGCGATTCTATTTATTGATGAAATCCATACCATTATTGGTGCGGGTGCTGCTTCTGGTGGTATTATGGATGCATCCAACTTAATTAAGCCCTTGCTATCATCAGGAGAGTTGAAGTGCATAGGATCGACAACATTCCAAGAGTTTCGCTCTGTGTTTGAAAAAGATCACGCATTAACCCGACGATTCCAGCGAATCAATGTGAGTGAGCCCAGTACAGATGAAACCATTAATATATTAAAAGGTTTAAAAGATCGGTTTGAAGAGCATCATGGTGTGCGTTATTCAGGGCGTGCATTACGTGCAGCAGCAGAGCTATCTGCTCGATTTTTAACTGATCGGTTCTTACCTGATAAAGCGATTGATGTGGTTGATGAAGCAGGTGCATTTCAAGCATTGCGTCAAAGTAATAAGCGTAAAAAAACTATTGGGCAGCGCGAGATTGAAGAAGTCATTGCAAAAATAGCACGCATTCCAACAAAATCAGTGACACGCTCCGATCGTGATGCATTAAAGAGCTTGGTACGAGATTTGAAAATGATGATTTTTGGGCAGGATCAAGCAATAGAGCAATTAGGTGCTTCAGTTAAATTAGCAAGAGCTGGGCTGCGCAATCCAGAAAAACCTGTAGGAAATTTCTTATTTGCTGGACCAACCGGTGTTGGTAAAACTGAAGTCAGCCGGCAATTAGCCAAGCTGCTAGGCATAGAACTAGTCCGATTTGATATGTCTGAATATAGTGAGAAGCATTCTGTTTCACGTTTGATTGGTGCGCCTCCAGGCTACGTTGGTTATGAACAAGGAGGTTTGTTAACAGAAGCGATTAATAAAAGCCCTCACTGTGTACTGTTATTAGACGAAATGGAAAAAGCGCATCCTGACTTATACAATATATTATTACAAGTGATGGACCATGGTAAGTTAACGGATAATAATGGTCGCCAAGCAGACTTTCGTCATGTCATTATTATCATGACAACCAATGCTGGCGCTCAGGAAATGTCACGAGCATCAATAGGTTTTACGGAGCAAACACATGAGACAGACGGTATTTCTGTTATTCATCGTATGTTTTCGCCAGAGTTTCGAAACCGTTTAGATGCTATGATTCAATTTAAACATTTAACCATGGAAGTTGTTGCTCATGTGGTTGATAAATTCATTATGGAATTAGAAGTACAATTAGAACAAAAGTCAGTTAATTTACATGTGGATTCTGAAGCACGGCAGTGGATGTGTAAGCATGGCTATGATAAGGCAATGGGTGCTAGACCAATGGCACGCTTGATTCAAGATAAAATAAAAAGACCATTAGCGGATGAATTGCTTTTTGGTCAATTAGCTGATGGTGGCAGTGTCAATCTAACAGTGGACAATGACGAGTTAGTGCTTGATATTCACGAAGCTTGTGCCTGAGATTTATCATTGAGACTGTTTTTAGCAGGTGATTGAAAAAAGTAGATTATTGATAAATTGTGTGGGTTATAATAGGGACCCAGTGAAAAATTTTTATCCCCTCGTCAAAAAAAGATTTTAGCTATTTTTAAACATAAACATCAACTTAAGTTTGTAGAATTGAAACAATTAATTGACGAGTCTATAGCCGATAGAACGTTGCGCGAGGATTTGGAAGCTTTGAGGGATAAGCAAATGATTGAATTACGCGGTAGAGGAAAATGGGCAGTATGGTATTTAAAAGCGCCGTAGTCACTTGCGTTATAGCGCTTTTGTGATTCACTACGGGCGGTCCACGGCGGTCTACGGCGGTCCACGGCGGTCCACGGCGGTCCACGGCGGTCCACGGCGGTCCACAGCGGTCCACGGTGCTCCACTGCGGCCCACGGCGTAGCGGCTACTTGATAGTTAAAATATTCGAGATATTGATTGATAGAGGCATTATAGCGATTCCCTATATTGTTATTGCCACATCAGCTGCCCAGTTTAACCGGATCTGACAGATTATTGGGATTGGCAAAATAAATTAGTGAAAGAGAAGGATATAAATTTGAACGT
>CBDDLJ010000013.1:0-12660 GCA_965230635.1 Gammaproteobacteria bacterium | reverse complement strand
ACTTTCCATCATGTGATTTAACAAAAAAATCAATTGTTTTTTCTTCACAGACTATCTTTCCTTGCTCAATGAGAGCAATTCTATCGCAGATTGCTTTAACCACATCCATTTCATGAGAAATCAACACAATGGTTAATCCCAGTTGCCTATTAATTTTTAATAATAGTTGAAGAATAGAGCGTGTTGTTTCTGGATCTAGCGCCGATGTTGCTTCATCGCAGAGTAACAATTTTGGTTCACTGGCTAACGCCCTGGCAATAGCGACTCGCTGTTTCTGACCACCACTAAGCTGCTCTGGATATACATCCTTTTTGTCTGCCATATTAGTTAATGCCAGCAATGGCATAACACTTTTCGCTATTGCTGGCTTTGAGTAATGCTGTAACTGTAAAGGAAGCGCCACATTGTCATAAACGGTTCTACGTGATAATAAATTAAAATGCTGGAATATCATACCAATTTGTTGGCGTTGCTGCCGTAATTCGCGAGGTCGCAATGCTGTTAATTCAATGTCATTAAACCATACCTTACCGTGATCTGGCCGCTCTAATAAATTAAAACAATGCAGTAATGAACTTTTACCCGCACCACTACGGCCAATAATTCCATAAATTTCTCCTGTCTGAACTGCCATGTCAATATCTTGGAGCGCATGGACAGTTCCCTTTGAAGTCGGGTAATACTTATTAATATGTTCTAGTCTAATCACAGTTTCTCCATTAGTCGATCTATCATGTTTGTGTGGTTAGGCTAGTAGCAAGCTTGGCCACGCTTTAGCTGTACTCTTTTCGCCCAGCAAGCTGAAGATCAAATCGGCGATAATATACTCTTTTTCATTTTAGCAAGCCTAGTTACGATAAGTCAATTTCTTCAACAGCATCTCGCTTCATGGGTTTCTTTGTGCAATGTTTCAAATAATTCTTATCGATAAACCGCAGTGGTAAATGCTCATCTCTCCCCGGCGGTATCCCTAAACGGGTTGTTTTTAGTATAGTATTAGGCGTATATCCAACATCTACACAATAAAAATTTTCATTCAATTGCTTTTGATCCCATTCTTTTACGCGAAGATTTAATGATTTGCAAAGCAACGTCTGCCCAGAACATAACCGATCAATATGGCGCTTTCTATGTGTATTTTTAATAGGATTTAATGCCTGCATAACAGCCAGTGTTTCATTGTCTACAACAGGAACAGCTGATTTTATCAAGACAGCATTTCCTTCACCGAGACAACTGAAATTAAGTGAATCTCCTCCACGTGCATAATACATATATATAGTACCTGCTGGCATGAATAATGCTTTACGTTTCTGCGTATAGCCCAATGATGCATGGCTCCCTTTTTCATTTAAGTAATACGCTTCAGTTTCAATAATTTTTGCAGCAAGCCAATAGTACTGATAACGAACACGGAGAACCTTCCCCAATAGATTTATAGCCACTTGCTCTGCTTCCTTTGCAAAAAAATCCGACTGTAATTGTCTTTCTTTAACCATATTCAGAGAACGCTAAGAGATAACTGTAATAGAAAAAAACTACTATCTATAATACGAGCTGCAAAATCTACCATTTATTGAGGTTACTGTGAAGTTTGTATTGCATTTTACTCGTGTTTTGTTATATTCTTTGAGATCCATGATGGTTATTGATGGATACAAATGGATGTCTGAAACTAGTCAAGTATTGCAAAAACTATGGGGGGAAGCTTTCCAAAAGTGGCAATATGCCATTAGCGCACTGTGGGGAGAACCTTTCGACAACTTTTCTTTTGCACATAGTATCAACAACCTACATTTAGCAATAACCAGTTACGCCAAGGCAATTGGGAAAGAATATTGTGTCGATTTCAGTATAAATCAAATAAGCCAATTCCAAGCAAAAAGTCCTGTCACACTACCACCATATATCGAAGAAAGATTAGGGAGTATCATTGTCGGGTTTTCTGAATCCATGTTGGGGAAAAACTTAGAGAAAGAACAACATAACCAGGTATTTTGTCGCGCCAAAATAACAAACAAAGTGGGGCAGATTACTGATACGGAAGATATCCGTGGTATACACTCACATCAATTTAGTATCTTACGCGCCATAAAAGAGTCTTTTAAAAATAAAGAAGAGAAAGCATATAACCCAAATTATGAATCATCCTGCAAAGTGTTGGATCTCTGCTTAGCAAAAAGAGAAGAGTACACCTATTTCAAACATATAAACTGTGAAGATAAATTTATAGATCTCGTGTTAGAGTTAATGAAAAAACTATGTGATTATGTTGAAAGATATCCTGCCCCTACACTCAGGCATAATAGCCACTTGAAAGTTAAAAAACTACTTTGTATGTTAGACTCACTTTTATTTGAAAGGGAAAAGCCTGTTATTGATAGAAGCATCATGCTCCTAGAAAAAACCATTGAACTAAATACAACAAACAAAGGGATTATAAATGATATATTAGACACCATTAAATACGCTATTTTTAAAGATGACTCAAATAGATTTAATGACTTTAGCTTTTTACAATCATTTAAATTTAGTAGCGAGTATAGCCACTTCAGAGATGAATACTATAAATACCATGAGAAGTGTCAACAACTAGCTAAGACTATCGTTTATGATCCTGTCAAGTCTGGTGTACGTTCAACGAAAACGTCAGCTGAGATAAAAGAAGCAATCAACCAAATTCCTGCTGATATTGCCAAAATACATTTGCACGAAAAAAATCTATCCCCAAGTTTTGATAAAATATTTTTAAATACATTTACTAGAACTAATAAACATCAGTATATGAGTAACTTAAATTACTGTGGGTTTAATTTGCATGCTAAGCAAAATTCAGAGAAGCTTCCTGAGCATACTTCACTTTTTAGATGTCATTAGTTAGTCTTCTTTATAGCATCACAGCATATGATTAGTTAACTATACCTTAATATTGATATCCTAAATTACTAACCATATGAAAAACCTATAATTTTACCAAACGCATTAGTTATTTATCCCATATTCTCATCAACCAGTGTCATTTCTTTTAGCAATTTTCTTTACATTTGCCTAAATATTGCATATACCTATGGTATAGGATATAAAGGAGATAAAACAATGTTAGCGAATAAACAAGTGAAAAATCAATTGATCTTTTTATCAGCCGTTTTAGCTGTTGTTGTAGCAGGTATTAGCTTTTCAGTGGTGACACCTGCTCAAGCGGAAACAAACCCATTTTGTGCTGAAAAACTAAGCCATGGCTATAGTACTCAACTATCACATGAAGCGGACGAAGGTAAATGTGGTGAGGGCAAATGTGGCGAAGGCAAATGCGGTAACGGCAAATGCGGTGAGGGCAAATGTGGCGAAGGTAAGTGTGGTGGGTCGTCATCATAATTACATATTGGGATAGTTTGGACCACCTCCACCTTCGGGCACAACCCATTTTATGTTGTTGGATGGATCTTTGATGTCACATGCTTTACAGTGAACACAATTTTGCCCATTTATTTGCAGTGTGGGTTTACCCTCTTTGTCTACAATTTCATAGACACCCGCTGGGCAAAACCGCTGCTCTGGAGCGCCATACTGTGCCAAATTGACAGCAATCGGCTTATTTATATCATGCAAACATAAATGGACAGGTTGATTTTCTTCATGATTCGTATTAGATAAATAAACAGAACTTAAGCGATCGAAGGTTATTGTGTTATCAGGTTTAGGGTAATTAATAGGTTGATAGTTACTTTTGTTTTTTAAACAAGCACTATCTTCTCTTTTATTGTGCAACGTCCAGAATGTTTTTCCACGAAACAATTTTAAATCAATACCAGCTAAGAGTATTCCTGGCCAAAGGCCGTAACGGAAGTAATGACGAAAATTTCGTGCCTGGTACAATTCTTTATATAGCCAAGACGACTGAAAGTTTTTTGGATAAGCTACTAATTCTTTTTCTATCTCACCATTTTTTAATGCATCAAATGCTGCTTCTGCAGCCAGCATGCCTGACTTCATAGCAGCATGGCTGCCTTTTATCTTAGGCACATTCAAAAATCCTGAAGCACAACCTATTAATGCGCCTCCAGGAAATACTAATTTAGGTAATGCTTGCAACCCACCTTCATTTAGTGCACGTGCTCCATATGATATTCGTTTTCCGCCTTGTAACAATGGTTTAATGGCCGGATGTGTTTTAAAACGCTGCATTTCTTCATAAGGATCTAAATAAGGATTTTCATAATCCAATGCTGTCACAAAGCCTATTGATAACTGGTTATTTTCTAGATGATAAATAAATGAGCCACCGTAAGTTTTATTGTCTAATGGCCAACCAACGGTATGCTGCACTAATCCTTCTTGATGTTTTTTTGGATCAATCTCCCATAATTCTTTGATCCCAAGACCATAAGTTTGTGGATCAGCATTATCTCGCAAATTGAATCGCTGCATGATTTCCTGTGATAATGAACCTCGGCATCCTTCAGCAAAGAACACATATTTTGCATGTAACTCGACTCCTTGAGAAAAGTTTTCTTTTCGCTGACCATCTTTTCCAACACCCATATCGCCTGTAGCAATGCCTTTAACACGACCATCATCATGGTATAAAACCTCTGCTGCTGCAAACCCAGGATAAATTTCCACCCCCAACGCTTCTGCCTGCTGAGCTAACCAACGGCATAAATTGCCTAAACTAATAATATAGTTTCCTTCATTTTGCATTGATCTTGGCAATAAAAAAGCAGGCATACGCAGTGATTTTTTCTTTGTTAACAATAAAAGTTGATCAGCTGAAACTGGTGTGTTTAATGGTGCTTGTTGCTGTTTCCAATTAGGAATCAATTCATTTAACGCACGTGGTTCAAATACTGCTCCTGATAAAATATGGGCTCCAATTTCAGTGCCTTTCTCTACGATGCAAACTTTTATTGGAAAATCATTATTTTGCGCTAATTGAGCTAGTCGAATTGCCGCAGACAATCCAGCGGGGCCTCCGCCGACGATGACTACATCATATTCCATCATATCTCGCGCCATAATCATTTCTCCTTTTCAAGCAAAAGCTTTCTCACCGGTTATCGCGGCTCCAAGAATTAAAGCATGAATATCTGCTGTGCCTTCGTAGGTTTTTACTGTTTCCAAGTTTAGCATGTGACGAATAACATGATAATCTTCTGTTAAACCATTACCGCCCATCATGTCTCTCGCCTCACGTGCAATATCTAATGCAACTAAAGTTGAATTTCGCTTTATCATTGAGATTGATTCAATAGCCGCCTTGCCTTCATCTTTCATCCGACCAACACGAAGACAGGCTTGCAAACCAATAGCAATCTGGGTTTGCATATCAGCAAGTTTGCGCTGAATAAGCTGCATTCCTGCTAAGGATTTACCAAATTGCTTTCGCTCTGTGACATAATTACGTACCTCTTGAAAACAAAAATCAGCAGCACCTAAGGCACCCCAGGCAATGCCATATCGTGCACTAGCAAGGCATTGAAAGGCAGCACTTAAACCTACCGCACCAGGCAAAAGATTTTTATCTGGCACAAACACGTCATCTAGAACTATCTCACCTGTTACTGAAGCCCGCAAACTCAATTTTCCTGTAATTTTAGGCGTCATTAAACCTGGCATATCCCGCTCTACTAAAAAGCCGCGCACTTTATCATCATCACATTTTACCCATACAATAAACACATCAGCTATAGGAGAATTTGTTATCCATGTCTTTGAACCATGCAATTGAAAACCGCCTTTTACTTTTTTTGCTCGTGTTTCCATTCCACTGGGATCGGAACCATGATTAGGTTCTGTTAATCCAAAACACCCGACTAATTCACCTTTCGCTAATGCTGGTAAGAATTTTTCTTTTTGCTCATCCGTGCCAAATCTCCAGATAGGAAACATCACTAAGCTAGACTGCACACTCATGGCAGAACGATAGCCTGAATCGACACGCTCTATTTCATAAGCTATCAAACCGTAACTGACACTACTGATCCCTGCACAGCCATACCCGGTTAGCGTGGCACCTAACAATCCTGCGGCACCCATATCTTTTATAATATATCTATCAAAATGCTCTTCACGAAAAGCAGATACAACGTGAGGAAGTAACCTATTTTTAGCGAACTGGCTCGCTGTATCACGCACCATTTTTTCATCTTCTTGTAATTGTTCTTCAATTAAAAAAGGATCTCGCCATTGAAAAGGAATTCGTGTTATTTCTTCCATAACCACCTCAAATAGTCATCCATGAGCTGTTTAATCATTTAGGCTACAGCCACTTTTTCTTCTTAAATAATAAAGCTAATATAATTCCTAAACCCACCATGCCAAGCACACATAAAATAAAGCCATAAGCGTATTTTGTTTCACGCATATTAACAAAGTTCATACCATAAATACCAGTAATAAACGTTAGTGGTGCAAATAGCATAGCCCAAACAGTCGCTTTACGCTGCACTTCATTAGAAATAAACGTTTTTTTGTTAACCATTGATAAATGAACATCTAACATATTAGATGTCATATCACGATAAATCTCTAACATGTCAGTTATTCGGACAATATGATCAAAGCAATCTCGTAAATAAATTTGTGTATCTTCCGACAGCATTCGATTTTCATCGCGCATTAACATTCTCACCGCTTCACGCTGTGGACGTAATTTTAATCGTAAAACTAACAATTCACGTTTAATGGTATAAAGTGTTTGGTAAGCGTCAATCCCTACTGGGCTAAATAATTGTTGCTCTACCTCTTCAATTTCATCTTCAAACTCTTCTAAAATAGGAAAACAATTATCAATAATCATATCAATTAAGACATACAATAAATAATCCAACTTTCTTGATCGCAACGCTGCCTGGGGATGATGTAAACGCCGCCTTACTGCACGAAAGGGATCCTGTTCACCATTATGAAATGTTACTAAAAAATTTTCACCTAAAAAGAAACTCACTTGCTCATTGATGATTTGTGTACCCTTTTTTGTCAACAAACCTAAAATCAGCATAATTTGATCTTCATAAAATTCTGTTTTTGAACGCTCACCAATATTAATAGCATCCTCTAATGCGAGAGGATGTAAATTGTATAGCTCATTAAGTTCACGCAATAGCGATGGTTTTGGCTGTCCATGTACATGGATCCATGTGCATGTTTCTTTAGATAAATATTGTTGACACTCTTTCGCGGTGATATTAATACGTTCTGTTATGGTCTCTTTTTTATAATTCACCATAGTAATAGCAAACGGTGTAACCCCCGCTTGTTCAACAATAGGTGACAACTCAGGAGTATACTGTTCTTGGATTTCTGCGATGTCTTCCATATGGTACCCCCCCTTTATGTAAAGTTAAACTTACCTCCGCTTAGCTGATAATTGAATGTTACCGGGGAACTCCTATTGAATAAAACAGCCGGGTAAAATTCGCAAACCATCTGATCTCAGCGGAAAAACGTCTCATATGCTTAGTTATCACTTGGCAATATTAGTACAAATTGGTTTTAAATGGTAATAAAATCATTAAAATTAATCAAATTGCACAAAATATCATCGATCATGTGTATATTATATCTCCATTTTTCGACTAATTCGCTAAAAATTAGGCGTTGCTCGGTAAAAATGAGTATACTTGCTAGCACGTCATTATTATTTAGAGTAGGTGAAAAAATGGACTTTAGTTTAATGCAATACATTGCAACCCCCTTGCAAAATATTCAATTGATCATTTTAGCAATCAATATCATTCTTCATATTATTTTTGCAGGCGCTGTCGCAAAAGATGCGGGTAATTTTGAAAAAATGGGTGCAAAAACATCACTAGTATCGGGCATTATTTGGGCTTTTGCTACGCTGATCGGTGGCATTTTTATTGCTGCCATTTATTGGTTGATTCACCACTCAACCTTTACCCGTGCTGACTATAAGGAGCGCATATGAGCAAATTGTTATCAATAGCTATCGTTGTCTTTATAGTAGCCATTCATGGTTGCAGCATTCCAACACCAACGCCAGCTTCGACAGAGATGGATATTAATGTTAATGGCAGTGAGTGGGAAAGGATGTCCAACGAGCAAAGGGAAGAAGCCATCGGTGGTTATAATTAAGTTCGTTAATCGATAAATCATTTTGTCATTATATGGGTAAAATCTAAACATTTAGCGAGATAATAAAAGGGTAAATATGGCAAAAATTGGGAGAAATGATCCCTGCCACTGCGGCAGTAATTTAAAGTATAAAAAGTGTTGCTTAAACAAAGATAACACCTGCACACTTGACATGAGTTCCGAAGGACAAATTCAATTAATGAGCAACATTAGCAAGCAATTTGGTGAAAATATAGTCTTTACTACTCAGAACCAAACAGATATAAAAATGTCTGAAGTCATTATAGAGTTTGCAGATGGCATATTACGCCGTGCAAAGTCTGAAGAAGAAGAAAAGAGAGCAATAGCCATTGCTTGCATGGCCTGGAATCTTGCATTACAACATGAAGATAAAATAGCAGAGCTTAAAGAGGATTTCTCCGAAAAATTCAGCCATGGTGATGTACAACTGAAAGAAGATATGGATGATGTTTTAACTTTTTTAATTCAGCATAAGCTTGACTATTATTCACATATTGATCGATTTATTCTAAATTACCACATTAGTACGTCAGGAGAAAGTATTCGGTTGGATATTGCCTCAACCATCATGCCACTCAACGAAGACATCTAACCAATAATTTTTTATGTACAATCGGCCTTTGTTTTTTCAAAGACCGATTGCGTGTTAATTAATAGTGGATTAATCCGATCCGCGCACCTGGACCACATATTGTTGTAAGATTTCAACATTAGCGCCACCAGGGATAAAGAAAGCAGGAATATCCGCATCACTGCCTTTAGTGCTATGACCCACAACAAATGCGGGGGTTCCAAGTAACCCTAGTTTTTGAGATAGCTTTAAGTTCTGCTCTAACTCATTACGTACTATGTCACTATCCATATCTTGTTTCAATTTTGTGATATTTAAACCAACTGACTCGGCAGCTTCCATCACTTTTTTATCCGTTAGTGGGTTGCTCGTTTCCATTAACGCATCATGCATTTGCTTGTATTTACCTTGCTGGTTCGCGGCTAACGCTGCTTGGGATGCATACATTGATGCACTACCAAAGATAGGAAATTCTTTATAAACAACGCGCACATCGGGATTTTGCTTAATAACAGTCTCTAACACGGGACTCATATCTTTACAATGTGGACATTGGTAGTCAAAGAATTCAACAACCGTCACACTCCCGTCTGGATTTCCTATCATAGGGCTTGCTTTATTGTTAAACAATTCATTGGCTAGCTTGGGAATTTTTTTCTGTGCATCTTGCTGCATTTTTACCATTTTTTGTTGTTGCTGTTCTTGCAACTTTCTTGATACTTCAACAAGCACTTCCGGATTATTTAACAAGTAGTCTCGGACAACTTGCTCAATTTGTGTTTTTTCTTCAGGGCTCATTGTTTTAGGCTTTGCCCATAGAGCAGGCGACAGACTAACCAACATAAACCCAACCATTAATGCAACAATACGATATAAATTTACCACAATAAAACCCCTATACGTAGTTATTTGATCCAATGTAAACCCTAAGATAGCTAAGCAACAAAGTCAAGTGCTTTCACACGCATCAGCTGGTTGTAGTTTAGCATAAGCTAAAACCAGCCATTTGCTTTCATTTTCTTCATCAAATTGCACTTGTACCCGTGCATGAGCACCTTTCCCTTCAAAACTTAATATAATTCCTTCACCAAATGCCTTATGTCGAATGCGTTGCCCCAGCTCAAAACCACCTTCACTGGTAGAAACAGGCATCGTCATGCCAAAATCGCTCATCTCTCGATTCGGCGATTGGATTGTCTTTTTACGCACACCCACATCTTCGGTATACTCTGAAGGAATTTCACGTAAAAAGCGCGATGGCCTATGCGATTTTTGACTACCATAAATATGACGTGTTTCCGCATGAGTCATATAAAGTTTTTTCATAGTCCGTGTCATACCAACATAACATAAGCGACGCTCTTCTTCTAACCCTTTAGCATCACCTGCGGAACGAAAACTCGGGAACAGTGACTCTTCCATACCACACATGAACACGGTATGAAACTCCAAGCCTTTTGCTGCATGTAATGTCATTAATTGAACTTCATCCTTGCTGTCATCACTGCCTTTGTCACCCATGTCCAATGAAGCTTTTGAGAGAAATGAGGCTAAAGGAGAGAGCGGTTCAGATTCATCACACTCAAACTCGCGTGCAGCATTAACTAACTCTTCTAAATTTTCAACCTTTGCTACACTCGCTTGTCCCTTTTCATTTCGATAATGTTCTAATAAGCCGCTTGCATCTAATATATAAATGACTTGCTCAGGTAAATCTAATGTCAGCGCATTACCACGAGTTTCTTCTAATAATAAGCAAAACTGTTCTACTGCTTTATGAGCACGGCTTGCTAGCAATTTTTCTTGCAACATATAGTTAGCACTATCCCACAATGATATGTATTTTTCACGCGCCATTTTACGGATATCACTAACGGTTTTCTCACCTATTCCTCTAGCAGGCACATTAACAATTCGCTCAAATGATGCATCATCGTGAGGATTTTCAACCAAGCGCAAATAAGCTAGGGTATCTTTAATTTCCGCTCGTTCAAAAAAGCGGAAACCACCATAAATTTGATAAGGAATATTGGCATACAGTAAATTTTCCTCTAGCACACGTGACTGTGCGTTAGAGCGATATAATATGGCAATGTCACGTTTTGTACAACCCTCATTAATATAGCGTTGGATTGTAGAAACGATAAAACGTGCTTCATCCGTTTCATTAAATGCGGTATACAAGCCAATAGATTCACCTTGCGCACCTTCTGTCCATAAATTTTTACCTAAACGGCTCTTATTATTGGCTATCAATGCATTAGCAGCTGACAAAATGGTATCAGTTGAGCGATAATTTTGCTCTAATAGCATTAAATGTAGATTAGGATAATCCTCTTGTAAACGTTGAATATTCTCAACTTTAGCACCTCGCCAACCGTAGATCGACTGGTCATCATCACCCACAATAAATAAATTACCGTTATCACCTGTTAATAGTTTTATCCACTCATATTGAATTTTGTTGGTATCTTGAAATTCATCGACTAAAACATGCTGAAAACGCTGTTGAAATTGCTCTCTTAACACTGTATCTTTTTGCAAGACATAATGCGCACGCCAAAGAATTTCAGCAAAATCAACTAAGCCATTCTGCGTGCATAACTCATCATAAACTTGGTAGACTTTTAAAAAGGTTTTCGCGCGTACATCCATATCAGATTGATTCATCATTTCTGGTTTAACACCTTCATCTTTTTGCTGATTGATAAACCATTGTATTAATTTTGGTGGATAATATTTTTCATCTAATGACATTTCTTTGGCAATACGACGGATCATACGTAATTGATCATCGCTATCTAAAATCTGAAAATTATTGACCAAACCCGCTTCTTGCCAATGAAGACGCAAAAGACGATGAGCCAAACTGTGGAAAGTGCCGACCCACATAGATTGCACTGAAAATCCAAGGATATGATTAATCCGTTGGCGCATTTCACCTGCCGCTTTATTGGTAAATGTCACGGCTAATATCTGAAAAGGCGAGATATTTTTTTCTGACAACAGCCAAACAATCCTGTGTACCAGTACGCGCGTTTTACCGCTACCGGCACCTGCCAAGATTAACTGCTGCCCAAACTCCGCACAAACCGCCTGTTGTTGTGCCGTATTGAGTTGTGATAATACGTTTTCACTCATAGCGCGGCATTGTAATGGATCCTGATGAAAATCGCCACTATTTGTCATTAATTAATACAATCCTTCAATATAACTGGCGACGGCGACAATATCGTCATCGGTTAATTTAGCCGCAGCATCTCGCATCATACCATTGAGATCATTGTGCCGCTGTTTTGAGCGGAATGCTTTTAATTGGATTTCAACATAGGTTGCATGTTGACCCGCTAAACGTGGGAAATTAGCAGAACCTATGCCTAAACCTTGGGGACCATGACATGCCATACAGGCAGGAATACCACGTGCCATATCACCACCACGGTATAACGCTTGACCTTTTTCCACTAAATCCGCTTTTGCATAACCAATTGACATCACTTGGGTCGCAAAATAGGCATTTAAATCCATAATATCTTCATCGGTTAAAGGAGCCACGATACCTGCCATGGTCGCATTATAACGACCACTCTCTTCACCTGTCTTAAAATTATGCATTTGTTTACCGGAATAAGAAGCGTGCTGGCCCGCAATTTTTGGCCACTCTGGAAAAGCACTATTACCATCTTTATTGTGGCATGCAATACATGCCATTGCTTTTTTTTCGCCCACTTCGGCATTGCCTTGCGCCAAAGCGTTCAAACTAAATACAAATAATACGGCGGCTATAGCCCATTTGACTCGACATATCATCATTTTTGCCAGACATCCTGTAAAATGTTAAAAAAATCTACCTCACGGCTCAAAGTGAGGTTAACATTGTACAAATATTTTAAGCAGGGATCCAATCATGAACTTCCAAGAGACCCAATTTCTCACCAGTGCAGCCAAATTAAACCAATTACCCGCCGATA
>CBDDLJ010000012.1:0-95045 GCA_965230635.1 Gammaproteobacteria bacterium | reverse complement strand
GTGGTAGAAGCACTAATTTTTCCATGTTTTTTTCTTTTACAAAGAATAATCTGACTGTTATCAATAAGGACTAAAGCATGTGGTAAGATTTTCTGTGTCTTTATTGCAGTCCCTAAAATATTTCGATCATATTTTGCATCCCCAACAATTTGATTAAAAGAAACATCAAAATATTCTCGGATCAATTTCTTTTCTGACAAATACTGCCGTACCGCTTCCTGTATCGGATCTGAAATTTTAAATTTGCATTCTTGATAGTTTGTTATTTCTGCCAATGACCATTCATCTCGTAGATGTATTATGGCTTCTTTAAACTTATCTGCTTTCATTTTAAAATCATTTACTTTCATGTCAGATACTACCATGTCAGATGCTACCATGTCGCGTTTTAAGTAACTACCATCATAGTAAGCACTTGCGCAAATCACAATCAACCCATTTTTGGATTCTTCTTTTATAGAGTCTGCTAGCAAAGTTAAGTTTATGTATGCCGTAGCACAAAGCATTACTTTATGTGACAGTTGGCAGAATTTTTCACTGAAAATATTTTTTGCTTCTTGTAATTTTTCTATATAACGAATTATAGCTGATTGCTCCCCTCCTTTTCCATTACAGCTAACATACATGGCTCCGATAGCATGAGCTGCTTGTTCAATACATAGCTGCATATTATTTAACATTGATGCAAGCTTATCGCGCAGCATATCTCCATCACTACCTGTCACACTCCCTAGTAAATTTTTCATAATAATCTTCGAAAGTTTTACATCCCCGGAGTCTAAAACTAAAGTAGGCGGCATTGAGAAATTATATTTTTCTCTTAATACTTTTAGGGATTCTTTTTGTCTTTCAATATCACTTTCAACTGTAAAAATAATATCATAATATTCTGACAGCTGGTTTAACTTATCAATATATGAGTTAAAAATACTGAAATTTTTAATACCAGAAAATACACATAAACCTTTTTTTCTATTCTGTTGTAATAAAATACGCCGTAATGAAAATCGTAAACATTCACTTTCACTAGCTTCTATCCAATAAGCCTTTCCATACTTTGAAACTATATCCGGTTTTAAGGCATTAAAATTATGAATATTACAGTGTTTATTACCATAAAGAGCTGGTAACTTACTTACCCTCGTGCTTGGATATCCACAAACAATCACAGTCCCTTTTTTTTCTAAATATTTTTCCATTTTATTTAGATATTTTTCCCAGTAGTCCTTATACACTTTGCTGGTTTTAAAATTAGGGGTTATATTGTCTTCAGGAAAAAATATGGGATTAGAATCCTCCTGTACAGACAAATTAAGCAATTGATGCTCTCTATGAAAGTTGCTTTTTTTATAATATAAATGGGAATAGTAAGTTAACTGTTTTTGAACAGATATAGCTATATCAGAATCTGATTTCTCGCCAAATAAATTATGACACATTAAATAAGCTTTTCTAAGTATCGAAATGGCTTTAACTTTCTCTCCCAGTAGCCAATCAGTGGTTGCTTGTGCTAAATATAATCGCACCGTGGTGCTATGAGGTTGCTGTCCATAACTACTTTGTTGAATATTAAGCCCCTGCTCCACATTATCGATAGACTGACTATAATCTGCTTGTTCAAAATGGACATTTGCAAATAGCGCGTATATTTCTGCAACATAGGGATAACTTTTAGAGTGAACGGGGATTTCTCCACACAGCTCTCTCGCACGTCTTAATTTATCTTCAGCTCTATCCCATCTTCTTTGTTCATACTCAAATTTAGCATAATTACAATAAAATATAATCAAATGAGGATGATGTTTATCAAATTTTTTGTAGTAATCTATAAACATAGTAAGTGATTTTTCAAAACAGTCATCAGCACTTGAAACTTGATCAATAGCTGCATAAACTTTGGCAAGCAAATAAAGTGTCTCAGCAATCTCAGGGTGCGGAGTGATTCCAGACGTGTCATATAATATAGAAGTTTTTTTATTACTTGACTTATTAGCTATAGAATGTCTAAGCCCCTGTTTCGTTAATAGTTTTTCTAATATTTTTTTTGCTCTACTCATATGTTTTTTTGATTCTGACTTTTTTACTTCTCCTTTAGAGTCAGGAACAACAGCAATTGCGTGGTAATATTGCGCATTACCACGCATAATTTTTATGCGCTCTGGATGACTCTCATTCTTAAAAAAACTATTTGCTATACTGTCTGCTCGATCATAATATCCTTTTGCTTTTTCTAACTGACCTTGTGCAATATAAATATCAGCTAAATATCTTAAAATAGTGGCATGATCGAAATGATTTCCTCCATAAATATCTTTATTGGTTGTTAGGGCATCATTCAGCAATTCATCAGCCTCAAGATATAGACCCAACCGATATTTAACACGTCCAAGCAACGTTTTAATACGTACAATGTTAACATGTTTGGTTTCTCCGATCTGTTCCAGCCCCAGTTTTTGTTGATATTTTAGTGTGCGATGTAAGCTATCTTGTGCCTGGTGATAATGGCCTTGCAAATAAAATAATCTTGCTCTATAGATATTTAGCATCACTTCTCTAGGATCATCTGCATATTTTTCAGCATTATCTAAAGCATTTTTTGCTGTCTTTAGATCACCATTATCCAATGCCACTCTAGCCATACAACAGTAAGTACAGACTAAATGTTTAACACTAGTAGCTTCACCATAAAAAGCTTTTTGTATCTCAAGCGCCCAACCAAAATACTTATTTGCTTGTTCATATTGTCCCATACGATAGTAAATATTGCCTTTTTCATGCAACGTATAAGCACCAGATTCAGATTTATTATTTAAAAATGCTTTGAATATATCTTCAACTTCCGACTTTGCACTTTTAATTCCCAAGCAAAGTAAATTGATTTTGATAGCCTCATCATAGTAAGTCTCTGCCAGTTCCCAATTACCATGGCGATAAGCATGAAAACCCAAATAATACATCAATGTTGCTTGCTGAGGAGTTGCAAAGCGTCGATAACTGTCAATGTCACTCATTAATACTGGACTAATTTCTTCTTTATCTTCGATTAAATTCACTGATAATTTGAGCAAGCTATCAAGAGCATGCATTAAGGCTTTTTTTGCAATATTATAGTGTGATTGTTCTAAATTGGCCATCCCACGTAATGTAAACGCATCAACTGTTAGCCAGTTATCTTCCTGCACATCACTTGCACTTAACACCCATGCTAATCGCTGACTAACTTGGCGATAGTTACGTTGAAAAAAACTAATGCGAGCTCTGAGGAATTGCATTCTCCCACTGTGTCGAAATGCGTATTGTGCATTACTGTCTGTTATAGTTTTCACATTTTGTATCAATCTGCCAAAAGCTTGATTTGCTATATTTTTATTATGCAGTGCTTTAACTTGTAACTCGACTATTTCTATTCTATACTGATGATTCACTGGATAAGCTAACTTCTCAAAAATGTTATCCGCAAAATTACAATATTCCAAGACGTCATCATCATTATCAGCACAGCGAGCTAACATAAAGTATGCAATGGCTATTTCAGGGTGAGTGCTAGCATAACACTCTTGCTTTAACAGAAAAGCCTCTTCAACATATCGTGCTGCTAAAATACGGTTTGTTTTTCTTTCTAAATATGCTTCAGCCCAAAAACTGAGCAGAACCGCCATAACTCGTTTAGCATCTTTTGATAATCCTTTATCTCTCAGACTCTTATCTGATGATCCAAGTTTTAAATTTTCGATGGAAGAAGAACCACACATTCTTGGCGAAAATCTATCTTGTATTTTACTTTCATTGATGCGATCAATTAAACCTTCAAATTGTTTTGGATAAAAATTACAAAGCATCTCATAGGCTGTATTATATTGCTTAAATCCCTTTTTATCCTGACCTGCTTGATAATATGCCAATCCCTCTATAAAACAGTATACGGCATACTGCCAATGTTCTAGTCTACTCACTGATGATGATAGAAACCTCGCAGAAGTTATTAAACATTTTGCTTCAGAGGTGCAATTTTGTAATAATAACCAATAAGCACCTCGAAGTAGAATATTTGACCACGGCTTGCACATATCACCCAATAGTTTTTCATCACTACGAATTCTCTCATGCAAAAATAATATTGGCTCTACAAGAGGATATAATTTTCTCCATGGTTCTTTAGGTAAATGAAACTGCAAAAAAGGGGCTCTAAGCTGCTGTTTTAATGAATTATGAATATGGTTAACCAGCATTTGAATTCTATTTGTCTCATATTCTTTATTAGAATTATTGTTTTCTAACTTTTGCACGGCACTATGGACTAACGGGTGCAAGAAATAATATTTTTTAGAAGATGTTGCTCTTATAAGACCTTGTTTTGATAATTTTTCAGCACTACCTTTTGAAGAACCATATTCAAAAAATCGTCTGGGCAATATGCCACTCAAAAAATAAGCGATCAATTTAAAATTATCAACTAATTGCGTTGAATTTTCAGTACTATTAATATAATCAAACTGCATTCTAATCAAAAGAACCAAGCAATCATTAGAATCTTTAATGTTCGGAAAAGTGACTTTTATATGCTCAATCATATCTGTTGTAGAACTGAACTGTTCACGCACTCTATCTATATATAGCTTAAGTTTTTTTAAGAAAAAATTATTAATGGTTTGAGGCCAATTGTCCAGTTGATAAGAATCTCCTAGCTCTAGATAGGATAATGCCAAACTGGCATGAACAGGTTTAAATAGTATTGAGCTGATGTTCTCCTCTGAGTTTTCAGCGAACGAGCGCCAAGAGTGGTCTGAAGAAATAATAGCAGCATTATGCTGAGATGATATATCAGTAAGACAATCTCTTAATAACGTAGTACAGTTAGCACCTAAGAATATAAAAAGGGCTTTACCTTTCTTCGTTCCTTTCTTTTGTTGCATTAAGCTTTCTGCCTCTTTTTTAAATGCTTGTCTTACTATAGAAGCATCATTGTTACTTTTTTCTTCACAGTTAAATTCCTGACTATTTTGAAGAGAACATCCAAATAAAGTTTGAAAACGCCGTCTAAAATAACGAATTTGAAATTTATTAATATCATTATCAGCATGAAGTGAACCCATTACAGACAACAGCTGCAGATCAAACCAATAAATGCCGCCAGGAAACTCACTTAATGGCATTGTCAACAAAGCATTCAAAAATAAATCTATTTTATCAGCACCAGGTTCATCAATCAATATGCAGATACCTGGTTTAACAAAAGCATCTTTAATAAGCCTTCCATCATCATTAGGTTGACCTGGGATAATATCTATAGTTTGGTGTGAAGCAACATCATAGCCTGTAATATCTGTTAGAGCAATATTTTTAACAGAGTTATTTTTCTCTAGCTCCTCTACAACTTCCCTATCATCTCTAGCCAATTCCAAGCTAATAACATTATCTTCTTTCAGCTCTTTTTGAACTTTGGCTAGCAATACTCGTGTGTAAGCAATATAGTAATTATCTTCTTTAGGTAGATTTTCTGTACCGTAAATTTGCTTAGTCTGCATTGTCAATGCTCTAATAAGCTGGCGCTTTGCTCCTTGATAATCTTGTAATTCATATAGTGCTTCAGCAATAAGCCGACGTATTAAAGGTATAGATGGATGCTTACTATTAAAACCATAGATTTTAAATATTTCTCCCATAGCAACATTATAAAAATTTAATGCTTCAAGATGCTTATTTTTTGCGGAGCAAATATATCCTAAACCACGATTTGCATAAGCCAACTCCAGATGATGCTTTGTATGTTGTAGCGCTTCTAATACTTTTTGATAATGGATCTCAGCTCTTCTCAACAAAGTATTTCTATCCGTATTGTCAGGCAACGTCATTGCCAACTGAAAATCTGCATCTCCCAATCGTCGTATTGAGGTCACGATTTCAGGATGGCGCCAAGTTAAGTAGATTTGTTTTTTTATGTCAGTTGATTGCTTATAACATGTTTGTGCTTTCTTAAATCGTCCCTGCTGATAATAGACATTTCCTAATGCGTCTAAACTAGATGCAATACTAATATGTGGTATATCTCCCAAAATATTTCTTTTTTTCTGCAACGATATCTTATATTTTTCTTTTGCATTTCCAAAATCGCCTAAATCATAAGCCAGTTTTGCTTTTGCATCTATAACCATGGTTATATCAAGTTGGATTTTTGCCCCCATATTTATCGCTTCTTCTTGAGTACTAGAGGCTTTTTTATAATAATACTTCATTTTTCTATAGTTTGCTTTATGCTCACATAAATCACCTCGAATAAGGTAAACTCTAGCTTTTTCAACCATTGATGCTTTTTTATCACAAAGCTTATAAGGAAAGTGCTCTAATAAGTTGATAAGCTCTGAACATTCTTCCTGAGCATGCTGAGTACTGTCAACATCATTATTCATATAGTTATATACAACCAAACAAGATTTCAGCTCTATTTTTAGTATACTTCTATCAAATAATTGTGCAAAAGCTTCTATGATATTGTGACCTAGAGACAGGTAAATATATGCTTGCTTCTGATCTCGTTGATAATAAAGAAAATAATTTCCAACACGAACTGACAAGGTTAGCAATGCCGTTAAAAGTGTCTTATATTTTTCTTCCTGAGTGAAAATAGTAACAAAACCAAATTGTTTAGCACGATCCAATATTGTCAAGACATGAGACAAATAATTCTCACTAGTGTGAATAGTCTCTGGCTTATTTCGGTCATAATTAAACTTCTTAATAAGATAATTTAACGGTCCTGAAAGACATCTAGCTACATCTTCTTTTTTATAAAAGTAAGCGGTGTACTGCATTAATAAAGATACAGTGATCTTGTTATTACTATTTTTTGTCTCTTCAAACCCTATTAAACGATAACTTTTCAATGCTCTAAGCAAGTCATTTAAAGATTTTTTTTGCTTTGGAGTTATTTTTTTATTACCTACCCATAACATTTCTTCCAATAAAGTATTGCTAACATATCCTCTATAGAGATAACAAGCTATCAAATATAAAACATCTTTCACATTGTTGTGTGTTTTTTCAATCTCATTTAAGCACATTCCTAGTACTTTTACACTCTCACGAGCGATTCTTATTCCATTAATTTTCTCTAGCCATTCACAATGCCTTTTTTGCAACTCATCAGGTTCATTCATCTCGTTTAGTTGAAAATTAGCATGAGCTTCTAAGTATTTTTCCATATCATAAGGTTGTTTTTGCTTGCTTATAAACACAAGAACAATTGTCAACAACAATGGAGAACAGCCTAAACGTTTCTCAATACTGGTAATGACATTGTACTTTTCATCACCTATATAATTATTGATTTCTCCTTTGGTGAGTTCGTTAATTTGTATTTCTTTAACCCCAAACTCCTGTAAGCTAGTTAAAATATTATCACTTTGAGCTGATAGATTTTTATAATCTGTGTGTAATCTTACTTTCTCATCTTTCATGTTACCTTGATTGTGTACAGTCATAATAATATTGTGATGAGATAAAGAAGAAAGATAAAAATCAAGTTGCTTAGTTTCTTCCATATCTGCAAAAATTAAGAGTGCTCTTGAGCGCTGAGGATATCCAACAATAGATGGTAGCTCGAAGAGAAGCTGCAGTTTCTTTTCTATATTATTATTATCTTGATAAAGTGTTGTTTCTGTAACATCATGCAATATTCTCAAAAGCCGCTGATAAGACGCATTACCTTTATCTAACAAGTATGTTTTAGGTACGCGATTTCGGCGTATATGTTTTAATTTCCAATTTCCTTGTTGATCTAGTATCAGAAAATTATTTGTCTTGATCTGTGTAGTTTCAATATCTGCTTCTAAGATTAATTGTAAGTCATAACCAGCAACAAGATGACTGAACACTTTCCAGATAATTGAACTATGTGTCATATCTGATGCCAAATTCATACCAAACTCATTCGCTATAATACGACATGAGTTTGCCATTGAGCACATGCTTCCAGCATCAAACCAGCAAATATAAGGATAATCAACAATATAAGACTGTGAGAAAGCTAAGGCAAGATGTTTTTTTCCAACTCCGGCTGGTCCAGAAAAAACAGCATGTTTCCACTGTTGCAATATATTGTAAGTTTTGCTTAAAAAATCAATGCGATTAAATCTGGGGTTAGTTAATTGGCGTTGAGTTCCTAGCAACCTTGCCTCAGCATAAACATGCCGCTGAAATGTTTTTTCTAGTAAATTCTGGAGATCATTTTTATGTTTCTGAAGAAAATTACTACTTTTTCTTTTTAAGTGTAACGAACTTAATATCTCACTAACTCGTCTTTCTTTAATGTCAGCCAGCTTTCCTAAGGATTGAATGCTATCGACTATCTTTCGTTGGTTATCTTTTATCACACTGCGCGCAGTATTTGATAGCGTTTTATTATTGCTGGCAACTTTTTTTAGAACAGTTAAAGATTTTCCATAGTAATATAATGCTGAATATAAATCCTTCTTGCTTTTTGTTAATGCAAGGCAATAGTATGATAACCCTAGCACTATTGTTGGAGAATCTAGCCACAACTTCTCCATTAATAAAACGAAGTCATATATACGATCATTCTTGCTCTCCATCATTGAGTCAGGCCATCTGTAAGTTGGACTAACCATATTACGCAACAGGAGTGAATTCTCTGCATAATTCTCTAGGCTTACAATTGGATTTAGCAAATGGCTGGCAAATGTTTTTAATCTATCATTATAAACTTCATCGTAAGCTTCTTCATCTAGTGTAAGAAGCAAAGAAAGCCCTAAACATGTTAACATGTGATCATAGCGCACTAACGGCTTCAAATAAATATCGATAGATTTGTTTATACATTCCCTAGCATCAGGGATATGTTCACTTTCACAAACATCAGGAATATGTTTACTTTCATAACGCATTTGAGCCAGTCTTAAATAGCTATAACCTAGGCTAGGATGATCCTGCCTCGTTAAGGTTTTTTTCTTAATAGATAGCGCATGATAACATTTTTTAATGGCAGAGCTATAATCACCTTCTCTAAGATCTAATTCACTTAAAGCGTTTTCGGTAGAGGCAATGCTAGAGTGTATTTTCTCCAGGCCAGAAATCTCGTTTTGTTTTATTTTAAGTGCCTTAATTAAGTTTGCTTTAGCTTCATCAGAGTCTCCTTGCCACACATTTAACTTTGCCTTTAGCATGATATGTAATAGCCACCTCAAAATGCTGTTCGCCAGCAAAATATTTTGTTTTTATCTCCAACGCCTTGTCATAGGCTCGCACTGATTCTTCTAGGCGATTCTGATAGTAGTAAATATTCCCTAACAAGTGATAAGCATACCCTTTATCCAATTCTTCTAACAATTGGATGTCCTCATGGAGCTCATTAATAATGCCCTCTGCTTCTTGATATCTCCCTTGGTAAGATTCCCAATACCCACGCAAGCACTCCCAAAATGGTCGCTGTGACTTTTTAGATTTACCTTGCGCATTGCTTATAAATTTCATCAGTGGTGCTGCCTTATCATTTTGCCCCGAGGACATATATGAAAAAGCTAGATAATCCAATAATGGTGAAAGGTGCTGTTGAAGTTTTACTTTTTCAATTTGTTTAATTTCATCAATAAGTTCACTAATGCTTTTAGCAGTTCCCTCAAAATCTCGCTGATCTAGCCATTCTTGATGACAAATCGCTTTAAATAACCCTATCATTTCGCTAGATATCAAGCCATTTCGCCGCTTTGCATGATAGATTAATCGTTTTCCTTGCCTGACTAAATCAGGAGGCAACAAATATCTTCCTTTGGCACATTTATTTTCTATGTGTATACTATACAATTTTGACAGCAACTTTTTTAAGATATAGTCACATGACTCGTCATATTGTTCTTCCATTATTTGCCTGATAGCGGGTTGCACTAAGTTATGCATACTGTATTTCGTAGAATCCACAACCGTAATAAGTGAAAGCTCAGAAAGTTTATATTCCATAATATCAACACTTTTTTTGTTAGAAACTCTTTCGAGCAAGTAACGAGGAATTTCTTTGTTATCAAGATAAGCACTAGCAATAAAAGGATAAAACCATTGAGTTTTATTATCCTTCTTTGCCTGCTCAACTACTTGACTAAGACTTCCTATTTGTGCATTTAAAAATGGTAAATATGATGTGCTCTTTCGCTTTTCTCCATCAATGTCAAGCGTTTTAATGTATTCTGCAATTGAGAGAGATCCCTGTTTAATGTGATTAACTGCAATTTTTAGTGCTGAAGGTAAACAACTTAACTTGCTGACCAAACTATTGACTATTGTTTCAGTATTTTCTTGACTGATTAATATGTGTAATGAGTTAATTAGATAAAATTTCGCCTCTTCATTCGAAAATGGGTTCGCTCTAATCGATTTGATTTCAAATTTCTTAGTAAGCTCCTTATTAAGAGAAAACTTAGAATCTCGAGTTATTAGCAAGATCTGCTGATCTATATCGTGTTGATGTGTTGCTTGTGGTAATAAATAATCACTAGTTCTATCTCCTTTTCTAGCATTATCAAAAACTAAATAACCATCCTGGGTGTTTATTTAACTTTAACCATATTTCTGCTATGAGATCTCCCTCGCTTTGGTTGAGCTTGATTTCTTCCTCCAAATCAGGTAAGTGTTCATTTATTTTTTTTGCTAAACGTTGGCAGTTTTCAAAAAAATTATCTGCTACTGAACAAAGAAAACTCAAAGCTGGTTTGAAAACTGACTTATTTATTGGCGCTTTCTCAGCTTGACTGCCTAAAAACATTTTTATATAATCCTTAGCCAACTCAGTTTTTCCAGCTCCGCTTATTCCATACAATACTCCTATTTTTTTTCTCCATGTAAAAGCCTCCATTTCTTCTTTTATTTTTTTAAGTGACTCTTCACGTTTTACATGGCAACCTGCCTCTTGAAGAAAGTTTTGTTGAGCATCAAAGATATGTGCCTCTGGTATTAGCTTTCTGGCAACATCCTTGACTATGCCACTGCAGTTTTTGAACAGTTTCAGAATATATTCACCATATTGAGAAATATCCTGAATATATTTCAGTTTTTCTAAACCTTCTAAAATATCTTTTTCATTAGCACTATCTAACTGCTTTCTTATTTTTTTATGTGTATGTTTATTAATAAAGCTAGGAAACCATTCATCGTATTTTTTATTAATGAATAGATAAACTTCTTCATTGGGAATAATAATGCTATGTTCATGAATTATAGTTTCAGATTTGCTTTTCCTTCTTCTTTCTCCATTCACACTAATGTACCCGGCCGTATGCAATAATGTCCAAAAAGCTTTTCTACTGGTAAACAAATCCTTAAATACTAAATGTTCATCTAGCTGAACATATACTCTGCGCACATTCTGTTCAGGATATTTTTCCCTATAATTTCTCTGCCTAAAAAGCTTAATGAATGTTCTTGCTATTTTCCTGTAAAAATTTGACTGTATATATTCATTGTCAATAGGTGAAACCAACGATTTCTCTTTCCAATTTTTTATTAAGTCCGAAATAATTGTTGCTGTAGAATTCTCTGCCCAATAACTGCTACACTGTTTTGTTTCAGCATTCAGTTGATTAAGTACAGACCAAGGGTTTAACAATGCTTCATTATACCTTTTCGCTCCTGTGCGAACAGTATAACCACCGTACCACTTTTTCATTTGTTCCAAACCCGGTGTAACTTTGTTGAGCACGTGCCATTTTTTTAGTAATTCATCAACTTCCTGATCGTTAAAACCAAAATCCTCTGCATATCTAGAATCATTCAGCAAACTATAACAAACAGGATTATTAAAAGCAGAAAATAAACTTTCTTGTGCTATTTTTGAAACACCAAATAAAAATGCTCTTTTTAATTTTGAATTATCTTTTAACGCACCTCTTAATAATTGAGTAATAAAGCCCTTTGCCTTTTCATCATCAAAGCAATTTTTGAAAGGAATATCATATTCATCAATTAAAATATAAATCCATGTGCGTGCATCATTTGGACCATGTTTCTTTTCATAATAATCATAGAGATACTCGGTTAAGTAATGAAGTGAATTAATAACATCGTCACTATCACCTTGTTTATTTAAAATCTTATGAATATAATTTTTCTTTATTTCATTTTCCTTTCCAATTAACTCAAGAACCGGATTGAAGCCAGCATAAACTTTTGCCATCATGCTGCCAAAAACAGTAACGGCATCCTTAGCATTTGAAATTCTTTCCATTTTGCTAAAATTCATTCTAATTACAGTATGTTTTCCATGATGGCGAGCTATCAACTCTGGATGGTAGGTTCCTATTTTTAATTTTTTAAATACTTCTGCGCTTTTTTCTCTTTCTTTTATTTTCTGGCGTGTTAAAAATTGTGACAGCATTGAGACTGTCAACGATTTGCCAAAACGTCTTGGTCGTGTTAACAATACTATCATTCCATTTTCATCATTTAAAAAGTGCTGTAAAATTAGTGTTTTGTCAACATAACTTGGACCATTAACAACTTGATTAAAATCAGATGAGCCCAATCCTTTCTCAAGAATGTCTTCAGGCATAGGGTCATCTTCATCGTCAGATAGAAGGCTATATACATTTCCCATTCTATTGCTATCAATATCCCCTGCTAATTCATCTTTGCTAGCATTTTCTGTTGAAAAAGACTGTAATCTGTCTTTTATTTTTTCCAGCATATTTTGGTAACCTTGTTCAGCTGCAAGTGCTGCTGGAGTTTTTCTATCATTATTAGCTGCACTAATCATTTTAGAAGATTCCGCACTCTCCAGCAATAATTGTACAGTTTCAACATTAACATTATCAGACATTAATGCTATATGTAGTGGATAATTATTATTTTCATCAGCACATTGCTTCACACCCTTATTTGTTAGCAGCTTAATAATACTGTTGAACTGACCCGATGCAGCAATATGTAGGGCCGTTGTTTTCTCTGATATAAAATAATCATTACAAGAAAAACCTTTTTTGACGAAGCGAGTAGCAAGCTCAGTATAAGCATTAACCATAGCATCATCTGCACTTAGTTGATACTTTCGGAGTTTTAGGAAAATTGTCTCAATAAATTTAATCGAATTTTTTGATAGCGTCATATTTTTAGATATTTTCTTTGCTGAGCTATATAATCCTTTTTTCAAGATATTTACCAATAAACTATCAAGCCTACCAGCTTCGATAAGTTCTGGGTCCAAATCATATAAATAACTACAGAAATCATCAGTTTTTCTTCTATCGATACAGTCTGTTTTATCAATAAACTCTATTGGGTAGTATCCTTGTCGATTACGTAGCTTAAAACTACCTCCAGCATCAATCAATCGCTTAGCAATTTCTTTGTGACCACCTAATACTGCATAATGCAAAGCACTAAGTTTTGCATTACCAGTTACACGATTAATGAAAGCATCGTCAACATCATTTTCAGATAAAATCCAATCAACTATCTCAATGTGTCCTTGCTTAACTGCACGTTGTAATGTCGTGCATGCTAGCAGTCCATCAATATCCGAAGCAACAATATCAGATCCGCACTTTCTAAAAAGTTTACACATCTCGATATCATTATTTTCAATAGCAATATCTAGTGGTGCCAATCCATCATCATCAACGAAATTTATTTGTTCTACAAACATCGCTTCTGACAATAGGTGTTTGACTATCTGATTTCGTTTTTCTTTAAGGAAAAAACACAATGGATTATCAATTTTCTTCAAAACCTCATTAACTCTATTTTTAAGATCTGTATTGCCCGTTTTTTTTATTTGATAAGCAGCAAAAAGGCATAACAATTGATGATAATCAGCATTCTTATCGTTTTCATAAATCTTAGCTTGAGTTAGCAGCCAAGTTTTATAAATAGACTTTCCTAATTTCTTTTGCTTGATAATTTCATTATCCAACTCTGTTATTGTCATTTTTTTATTGTTGCCCATAGGTGAAAAAATTATAGTGTTTTTTTGTTCGGCTTTTCCCCCTATATACTTTATTGTTGTCACCTCATCTTTCGGAGCTTTTACCTGTTTCTCCTTAAAATTTATCTCAGCACAGGGTGTTATAAATATAGCTGTTTTCAGTGGCGCTGATAAGAACGTCCAATCCATTTCGATTTTGTTCTTTTCAACAATGCGACTTAATTCAATTGCCGCTTTATCTTCTTCCCAACAAGCAAAAACAGAGTCTTTAGCAAGAATATTTTCAATAAGCGATCTGAATGATTCTTGTAAGTAGTTCAAAACACATTTAGTATACTCAATATATTCTGATTGAGAATTTATCTCCGCATCAAACTTCACTTGAACTTCTTCAAAACTTAGCTTTAGCTTTACTTGATTTTCTTTGTTTTCAATTTTTTGAAAATGCTGTTCCAAGTGTTTCTTAACTTCTGCATGCCATGGAGATGATGGTGCTTTTCTTAAGCAGTGCTTTTGCACATTGCATAATATATCCGCTTTGACAAGACTTTTAGCAATATGACTATCATCGACTATATTGCCTTGTAATGAAAAATACCCAATAAGCAATTCATATAACTCATAGTCTTCTGGGTATTTCTCCTTCCATTTCTCAACTACTAAACCTAGAACCTTTGACAAATTTAGATGTTTTTGCTCACTACTATCTAAGTGCTCCCATAATGTTTCCAAACAAGGTTCAGTCTTTGACTTGATCTTTCTTGTGAGCTTTTCACACTGTTCTTTTGTCAAAAAAGACTGTGCTTCAGTATTGATAAAATCACTTATCTCTTCAGTAAACAAACGATCTTGAGGCAATACAAGGTTTGCGTATAAATCAGATAAACTGTCGGCACTTATAAATGGTGCTTTATTGAAAAGAAGTTCAATACTTAACATATTATCCTCCTATGGATAAAATTTTTTCATAAAACACCACGCAGTCATATGATTATTATTTTGCTTTGCTATAAATACCCCGACCAATTACGCAAGACAAACTGCCTGACATTTATCTCCTCGCTCCTAGCATATTTACATTCGCAATTGCTGCAATTTTTCATCATTTTCTGCTGGTTTCTCTATTCCTTTAACAAAAACCTTCGTTCTTTGTGGTGTGACTAAGTAAGCTAGCTCTAGGCTAATATATCCTTCAGCAGCTAACTCTTTTAACTTCATGTCTTGACTCATGGTTTCCCAGCGATCAAAAAGCTCATACTTGTCAATCATTTTTTCAACCCATTTTTTATGCTTATCATGAAACTCGTGTAGTGTATTTTTTCCCAACGCGATATCTTTTTCACTACTGCCATGAACTTCTCCCGCTATTTCAGCTTTAACAGCGTAGAATTTAACGTTACCTTGTTGTTTATTACTGCTAGCTTTTAACTCATGAACATCTTTCATTTTGCCTTCAATTGCGCTGAGATCAAGACTATTGAGGTCATGTCCAGCTCGTCTTGCCTTACTAAAATAAGACTTGCCACCCAATTGATTTTCTATTACTTCCATAACACGATTGCCCCACCAAGAAAACTTAGGCGTTGCTCTCGGCTTTTTATACTCGCCTATTGAAGCTAACAAATCATTTCTCAAAAGCGATTTTGCACTGTCATTATCTACCAATAAATCGTTTTCAACAGTTTGCAAGCGCATAATATAAGCATACAAATCTACATCTTCTGAATAGTTGCTGTTCCTCCATCCATTTAGTGCTAAATTAACAGCACTATTCATGTTAATGTCAACATCATTTTTGTCACTTGCTAACCCTTTTTGCAGATTGTATTTTTCTTTCTCTTCGTCTGTTATTTCGTTTTCAAATGCCTCTTTTATTGCTTGTCCAGGTAACTTATTTGACTCAGCTAATGCTATTAAACAGTTAGCAGCGGTTTGTCGAATAAAAGCTAACACTTCTTCATCTATTTCTGGCTGCTCTACGTTATGGTAGTGAATAAAGATCTCCCCAATTTTCCTCTTCAGCAGATTGGCGTTCGGTGTTTGATAGCTATCGTATAACGACATAAGGATCCGCATCATTCCAACTTGCGCTTTAGGCTCTGCCAACCAAGAATTCGTAGTTAAAGGTATACGCAGTGCTTTAAATGCATCATCCCACTTAGCCTCATGCTCTAAATCATTAATAAATGTCGATTGCCATTTATACAGGTGTTTATAATACGCTTTTTGTGAGCGCGCATAATTATAAATAATTTTACCACGCTTAAAAAAGCTGCCAAGCAAATGAACTAGGCTTGCAGCTAACCCCGCCGAGCCTGCACCACCAGAAAACCCTGTCGTTGCAGCAGATTCCGCAACTCCGGCAGCTTGTAGTAATAATTCCCCAGCAACTGTCAAGTGATGCAAATATTGATCACATTTTGTTGTAGAGGTTTTAATTTTAGTGACAAAGAATTTTGCATTACTAACAGCCTGCTTAATATCTTCCAATTCAAGCATTTTTGCGGGATCTTCAGATTTCTTTTTCTTGAAGTCTGCAATTAATTTCTCTAAACGCTTTTCTACGCTATGTAAAACTCGCCATATTGGTTTTACATGAAGTTCTTTAGATATATAATTCACTTTATTATTTTTTATCATTTCAATAAGGGTTTGCTGCAGCGTATACAACGATATACACGTCACATTGATATCTGGAACATGCATTTTTTCTAGTTCTTCAACAATATTTGTGCTCAATTGCACTAGGTGATCTGGCTCTAAGTCATGCCCAGCAATGCGAAGTGCATTAGCTCGCGCCGCTAATGCATCAGGAAGATCAATGGACTCATCTTGTATAAAGGTTGTTATTTTCCCTATTATTCTTTGACTTAGCCGCGGTGTTAAACTGACGAGCGGGATAACTTGCTGCAATGAAGTTCTGCTAAGATCTAATCCCTCCTCAACGACGTATTTTTCAATTAAATTATTCAATTCGCCAAGACTCTCATCATCTCCCTTATCTTTTAACACGTGCCAAGCATTTGCCAAATTTTGTGTATTAACAAATGGCGCTTGGGCTAGCAATTTTGATAATTCAGGTAAGTTTGAGTCTTGAGGCAACATTTCTTCATTTTTTGGGCACATTATAATCACTCCTTTTGTCTAAAACAGTTTCAAAATGAGAAATTTGAAAAAAATATTCTTGAATATTTTCTAGGCATAAGCTGACAGATTTATTACTAAGCTAAGCAGGTAATAACTGTAATTTCTGCTCATAACTGAAGCTACCCAAGAGCATATCCATATGAACTCCCTTATGAAATCAACAATAATAATTTCAATTGAAAAATATCATAAAACACATTAATTAACCATGCAAGCTTTTTATGTTTCTATAAAAACTCCGTCTTAAATTTAGAGTATTTTCAGCGCAATCGAATGTTATAATATTTTATGCTTACATTCTGGAGTATTATTTGACAGACTATCCGCGTTGCTAAACAACATTCACATGGAAACTAAGCCAACAAACGCTACTAGACTATGAATAATATCGTTGCCGGTTCGTTGCCGGTCATGGCAATAGAACGCCTTTAAATTTTACAGGACTTACGAAAAACAAACCTTAATAATTGGATTTACTCATTCATTGATCAAGTATTGGTGCACCAAGTTACCTTTACCTCAGTTTGGAGTTTCTGGCAACTAATTATCAGCATGTAACATTTTAATTGCAGAAATTTTTAGTGGCTCAATAACATAAGCAGCAATGGCGGCGATAAGGTGAGTCATGGCATTGACAATAGAGCGGTGTCTGGTATGCCAGAACAGTTTTACATCTTAGTATAGGTCAACAATATAGGGAAACGCTATAATATCACGGATCATTCGACTCAAGTATGTTGTTAGCTTCCTTCTTTCTTTTTTTGCTTGCTTCATTTGTCTGGCATGCAGGTATCTGCTGTGCTTAATAAACGCTTTTTTTCCAACTCGCGCATAACTTTGACGCAAACTGACACCTCGCTTTTTCGCTGAAGCGACTAATTTTACTCATGCAATATGATACAATTTTGAATCTGTCGGAAACGTTATCGCTTTTTCTTGCACAGTGGTATCCACATTCAACCGCTTACATTGCTTTTCCGTTAACAACGCTTCTCGTTTTGCAACGTTAAGCGTTTCCTCTAACATTTGCTCAATCGTTCTTTCATCCACCTTTTTTCGCCATTTCGATAACGTTGTTGGGTGGCACGGCAATTCATGTTGAAATGTTTTAAAACCACAAGAATATTGCCACTACCGGTTTTCACAAAATCTTTCTACCACTGATTCATCACTTTCACTTTCAAGATATTTGATGTAATGCAAACCAACAATCACGCGGATAGGAATTGATGGTCTTCCATTATTTTCACAATAGTACATGCCATGGTGCTCAATCAGCCAATCCCAATTGATTATATTGGTTAGCTGGTAAAGGCCATGATTCTTATCCAAAAAACTCTCTAATTCTTTGCCTCTATTTACTTCTGGGAAGACTTTTCCTTTCATCATTTTGCAAGTTTTACTCATCCTTTTTGACAAAACTTGTAATATCATACCTCTAATTTACTTGATATTCAGTATTTTTTTTCCACGATTTTTTGATGATTAGGGAGTTTTTCAGGGATGAATAGCTAAAACAACCACTGCGTCTTCAATGTGCTGGTGTCAACATCTTATTAGAAAAATATACTTATATTTAAGTATATTTGCTAGTTTTAAATTAATGGGAGTGATAAATTACAAATATATGGTTTAACTTATTTGGATATATTAATATAGAACAGTTATCCTAGCTTGGATGATCCACATGACTTATTGATTTTATTAAACATATTGTCCACTAATGCATTAATTTCTAAATCCGTATATATTGGTTTTGAACGTGAATGTCCGTATTAAAAGCAAATGAGTTGCGTAATATTTTTAGGGCTGGAATGAGGCAAGCTTCTGAAATTTTTTGCACATAAGCAACGATTTCAAAAAGACAACCTCATTCAGAATCATGTCATATTAGGAAACTCTTCTCTTCTTCGAAAAATGACCTTGGGTGGAATCATCAAGGTTTGTTTTGCCACTCGTTTCCCTCTCACCAGTAGAGGCACTACTGCTTGATGAAGTTGCTAATGGCAATTCCTTTTTTGGGAGCAGTTTCTCAAGCGAATCCACGCCAGCAAATTTTAGGAAATCTTTCTCAGTCACAGAAACAAACTTACTTATAGCGTCCCGCTGCTTCGTTTCTATGTACAATAAAACATTAGGAATATAATTTTCTGCAAGCATCGTCAATTGTTCTTTGTATTCTGGTAACTCACTAGGACGAACGGACCTCATCTCTGCTCCCTTCTGCAGATTAGTTACCTCGATAACCTTTCTAATTTCATCTGTTTCCGAAAGGGGAACCAAAAAAACTGATATGGAACTTATCTCTTTGAAGTTGTTGTCACCAAAATTGAACATAACATCCCAAGCGGGTTGTCCACTACCATATTCTTCTTCCCAGGCCTGTATGTTTTTGACACGATGAGGGCAGTCCTGATGACGGTGTTCCTCCTCACACTGTTTGTCTTGAAACCGTTTATGAGCCAATGTAAATCTTTTAATTTTATTATCGAAACGGTACCTTTTAGAGAAAGGAAATGAGTTTGGTGTACGACCACTCTCCTCTATGTTAGGATAGGGTGTATCTCTAAATACAGGAGGGAAAAACACTCTATAATGATAAAACTTATGCTCAGGATAATCCGTAGAGAACGCTTTTAAGTTCTTTAGTGTGCTTGCGATAATTAAAGTAAAATGTACATATTGATGATGCTTACTTACATCAGGGGCTACAAAGCTAGGGATAAAACATTTCTTTGCATGCGATATGGCAAGAAAATTGCCATACCATGTCATAAAAAGAGGGGTTGCTAAAGCAATACTAGCTATATCGCCTTGTACGTTGTAATTCGCCAACCTAGAAAGCATTCTATTAGTTATTAGTATTAGTTTATCATTATAGTGCTCTAGTTTCTTTACTCTTTCTACAACATTCTCATCAGTTATATCTTTTAATAATTCTCCTATAATAATTCTATAGCTTTGAGCATCAGCTAAATACTCTAGTGCAAACGCCTCATCTATTTTTTTCTCAACTTTTTCAAGAATTCGATTAACAGTGTAAATAATTTCGTCAATTTTAGCAGAAATTATGTCAATTCTACCCTCCATTTCTTCAAATTTCTGCTTGAAAAACTTAGCAACTTCAGCTAAATCTTTTACGTCTGGCGCTAGTTCTTTGAGCTGGTCCCCAACATAGAACAACCCAGCGCCTATTCCTACAAGCCCAATACCCGCAAGAACACTACCTAAGCCTAATGGAGAATTTAGTTCACTAGCCATATCGCCAACCTCAGTGGTTTCACTCAAATAAGGCCGTTGCCTAGCCATCCGATATCCTCTGTATATTTCATACGCCCCACTCATCATATTACTATCTCCCTTAAAGTGTTCAATTAAGTAATAAAAATAATCAGCCTCGTTAAACAATACTATTAGCTGATGCTGTCGACATTAAAAAAATAACACGTACTTAATTTAGATAAGTACTTTGAAACCCTCCTGATCTATTCTCCTTACAATAAAATCAAGACTACTTCATTAATTTAAAAACTGTCAAGCAAAATTTTAGTGCTCTGGTAATTTAATTTCGTGTATGAATGTAGTACACCCATGAGCAAAGGTCAGTATGGATTCTAGAAGTGGTAAACAAGCTGATTGTATTTAGCCCACATTAGTACTTTTTATGTTGGAATAAGCTAATATCATCTCAGCATTTTTTTAACTATAATATGAACGGTTTAAAACCATTAAAGCAGCATCCTGTATTAATAACACGCGTAATTTTACACTTGCATAGATTCCCATAGCCTCTTATCATTAACAGTGTGCAATATGAAAAGTGGATGATGTGAAATACTGTATTCCTGTTAGAGCATTTAATGATAATTACATATGGTTAATCACCAATAAGCATAATAATAATACCATTATTGTCGATCCAGGCGATGCACAGGTTGTCGTTAATGCAATAAAAAAGTATGATTTAGCACCTATTGCTATCTTTTTGACGCATCATCATACCGATCATTCAGCCGGCATTCCATGGTTGGTTAAAAAATACTCTATTCCTGTCTATGGCTCACAACAATCGGATAAATCTTATATCAAATATCGTTTAAATGACGCCGATATATTTTATCTGCAAGCAATTGGAATGAGGTTTGAAATATTAACTGTTCCAGGACATACACTCGATCATATCGCTTTTTATAATGGTGAGTGTTTATTTTGTGGTGATACCCTATTTTTAGGTGGTTGTGGGCGTTTATTTGAAGGAACTGCTGAGCAAATGTACAAATCTTTAGCAAAAATTGCGGCATTGCCTGATGACACGGTTATTTTCTGTGCTCATGAATATACTCTGGCCAATTTAATGTTTGCGCAAAAAGTTGAACCAGACAATGAGCATATTAGCACTGAGTTAATCAACGTTATTGCGGCACGTAAGCAAAATAAAATCACCGTTCCTGGCTCGCTTAAACGTGAGAAACAAGTTAATCCATTTTTACGTTGTGCTATGGATAGCGTTAAGCTAAGTGCTGAACAACAGGTAAAAAAAATATTACCTAGTGCCGTTGATGTTTTTGCTGTTATTCGTGAATGGAAGGATCATTTTACCTTTTCTGAAAAGGAATTTTTATATCATGCAAGTTAAAAAGTATCTGTCTATTTTTTGTTTTTTACTTCTGTGTTTTAACTTTGAAACGATAACATATGCTAAAAACAGTGATAACTTACTGCAATATATTACTGATGATTTTAAGCTAGAGCATTATACTAACCGTCACGAAGTAAAAGAACAAATCCAATTTTTTCAAAAAAATAGAAATTTTTTAGATCAAATAACAAAAAAAGCTTCCATTTATATGTATTATATTAGTCAAGAAGTAGAAAGACGTGGCCTGCCCGCTGAATTAGTATTATTACCTGTTATTGAAAGTGCTTATGATCCCTTTGCTCACTCATGGGTTGGCGCTGCCGGTTTATGGCAGTTTATGCCTCAAACGGCAACCAGTGTGGGTGTTAAACAAAATTGGTGGTATGATGGCCGTCGTGACATTGTCACTTCAACAAGTGCAGCGTTAACTCACCTGAAAGATTTAAATAAAATATTTAAAGGTAATTGGTATTTAGCTATTGCTGCTTATAATGCTGGGACCGGTAGTGTTCAACGAGCTGTACGCTATAATAAAGCAAGAAATTTATCGACTAATTTTTTCTCTCTGAAATTACCCTATGAAACAAAAGCCTATGTTCCACGATTACTTGCTTTAGCGGAGATAATTAAAAATCCAGCAAAATATCATGTTAAATTGCCAAAAATTGCTACACAACCAACCTTTGCTGAAGTCGATGTTGGTTTTCAAATTAACTTAGCCAATGCAGCTAAGTTAGCTGATATCAGCTTAAATGAATTATACCAACTCAATCCAGGATATAATCGTTGGTCTACTGATCCTGATGGTCCACATAAATTATTACTGCCTTTAAATAAGCTTAGTACTTTTGAAAACAATTTATTTAAAGAAATGGGAAAGCATAGTAAAATGTTGCGTTACACTGTAAAAGAAAATGAAACGCTCACGCATATTGCCAGAAAATATAATGCATCTCCTCACGCAATTAAAGTGGCAAATAAATTACCTCACAATAATATCTCAACTTCACAGATATTACTCATTCCTAAGAATACTGAATATGTAACAAAAAATACACATTATGCAAAAATTCAACGTCGTCTAGATAATTTGAATCGTTCAAATTATCATATTGTTGAGCAAGGTGATTCACTTTGGAAAATTGCCAAAAAGAACCGCATTAATGTAGATGATTTACTTGTTTGGAATAACTTATCAGCTAGTTCAACTTTACGTGTAGGAAAAAAATTGCAAATTCGAAATCCTGCAGCAAACTTTCATATCGTGCAAACAGGTGATTCTTTACTTAAAATAGCAAAAGATTACAAAGTACCTATTAAACAATTATTGTTAGCAAATAATGAAATAAAAACCTATATTTATCCAGGACAAAAAATATACCTGCCTAGCTCAGTAAAAAAATCAACAACATCAACAAAACCCAAATTGACTTCAACGCAACCTTATAAAGTTAAACCCGGGGATTCATTACATCGCTTAGCCCAACAATATCAAATTGAAATTAACATATTAAAACAAGCTAATCAGCTCGATTCTGAGAAAATTAAAGTTGGACAAATATTACATATTCCTCAATATTTTAAATTGGACAAAGCATAATAAAGCTTATTTTATGCCTAACATACCATCCTTTAATGCTGAAATTTCATCACGTATTTTAGCTGCTTGCTCAAACTCTAAATTTTGCGCATGATCTAACATTTGCTTTTCTAACGTATTTAATTGTTTTGCCAATGCCTGTGGTGATAAGGATTTATATTCAGCTTGTTTTTCTGCTACGTTTAAATATTTATACGATGATGGTTTATCTTCAGCGCTTGCCCCCTCTAGAATATTTTTGACTTGATTTTTGATGCTCGTTGGCGTGATATTATGTTTTTTATTATAATTTTCTTGTTTTTTTCGTCGTCTTTCTGTTTCATCGATGGCAAATTGCATTGAGCGAGTGATTTTATCGGCGTATAAAATAGCGGTACCATTCATATTGCGCGCAGCACGTCCAATTGTCTGTATTAGCGAGCGCTCAGAGCGTAAAAAACCTTCTTTATCCGCGTCTAATATAGCAACTAAAGATACTTCAGGCAAATCTAATCCTTCACGCAGTAAATTAATGCCAACCAATACATCAAACTCGCCTAAGCGTAAATCTCGAATAATTTCAACACGTTCAACTGTATCAACATCTGAATGCAAATAACGCACACGTACTCTGTGCTCTTGCAAATATTCAGTTAAATCTTCTGCCATGCGTTTAGTCAATGTGGTAATCAAAACACGTTCACCTTTGGCTGCTCTTATATTAATTTCAGATAAAACATCATCTACCTGGCTTGCTATGGGCCGAACTTCAATTTTAGGATCAAGTAACCCCGTGGGTCTTATAATTTGTTCAACTGTTTGGCTGGATTTTTCTTTTTCATAAGCTGCTGGCGTTGCAGAAACAAACACCATTTGCACGGCACGCTGCTCAAACTCTTCAAACTTTAATGGTCTATTATCTAGTGCGGCAGGCAAACGAAAACCATACTCGACTAAATTTAATTTTCGAGAATAATCACCTTTATACATTGCACCTAATTGCGGAATGGTAACATGAGATTCATCAATAATGAGTAAGGCATTATCAGGCAAATAATCAAATAAAGTTGGTGGTGGATCGCCACTGCTTCTACCAGATAAATAACGGGAATAATTTTCAACTCCTTGGCAATAACCGATTTCCAACATCATTTCAATATCAAATGTTGTGCGTTCCTCTATACGTTGTCTTTCAATATGTTTATTCAACTGTTCAAATTCTTTGATGCGCTTTTTCAAATCTCGCTTTACTTGCTTGACTGTCTTTAAAATCGTTTCTCTAGGGGTGACATAATGAGTCTTAGGATAAATGCTCAGCCTAGGAACTCGCCGTAGAATTTCCCCAGTTAATGGATCAAAATAAACTAAATTTTCAACTTCATTATCTAGCATTTCTATTCTGGCGGCTTCTTGTTCTGATTCTGCTGGAAATACATCGATGACATCTCCACGAACACGGTAAGTGGCACGAGTAAAATTGACATCATTGCGCTTGTATTGTAATTCAGCCAAACGTCGCAAAATATCTCGTTGATTAATTTTTTCACCGCGTGATATGTGTAACATCATATTTAAATAAGTCTTAGGATCACCTAAACCGTAAATAGCCGACACCGTTGCAACGATAATGCTATCAGCTCGCTCTAGCATTGCTTTTGTCGCTGATAACCGCATTTGCTCTATATGTTCATTAACTGAAGCATCTTTTTCAATATAGGTTCCGGACGCAGGTACATAAGCTTCTGGTTGATAGTAATCATAATAGGAAACAAAATATTCAATTGCATTTTCTGGAAAAAAATCTTTCATTTCTCCGTACAATTGTGCCGCTAATGTTTTGTTTGGTGCCAAAATAAGCGTTGGTCGTTGGCATTTTTCAATAATATTCGCGATTGTGAACGTTTTGCCAGATCCAGTAACGCCTAACAAGGTTTGGTGAGCAAGTCCTTGCTCTATGCCTGCGTATAATGTCTCTATCGCTTGAGGTTGATCGCCGGAAGGTTTTAAATGTGAGTGAATTCTAAACTGTTTCATGTTAAAAATACCGTAACATTTTTAATGTCTGCTATACATATGCTAAAATTATACGTACAATTTAGTCATTTAGGTAGTATAGCCTAAAAAATCAAAAATTAGCCAGTAATATCAGGGAAAGGAAAAGTACAATGACACTCTCTAATCGTGCCAGTAGCATTAAGCCATCAGCAACATTAGCATTAAATGCAAAAACAAAAAAATTAAAAGCATCTGGTGGAGATATTATAAGCTTAGGTGCTGGAGAACCTGATTTTGATACGCCTCAGCACATTAAAGATGCAGCCATTAATGCCATTAATGAAGGATTTACTAAATACACGGCAGTTGATGGTTATGCTGAATTAAAAGAAAGCATTATTGAAAAATTTGAACGAGAGAATGCGTTGAAATTTGTCAATAATCAAATCATTGTTTCAACTGGTGCAAAACAATGTTTATACAATGCAATGCAAGCACTGTTGAACCCCGGCGATGAAGTTATTATCCCCATCCCTTACTGGGTGTCTTACCCGGATATGTGTAAATTAGCCGAAGGCGTCCCCTGCTTTGTAAAATCAAGTGTCAACCAAAATTTTAAGATTTCAGCTGAACAATTAGAGGCTGCGATTACTGAGAAAAGTCGCATTTTTATTTTAAATAGCCCATCTAACCCTTCTGGTATGGTTTATAATAAACAAGAGTTAGAAGAATTAGCTTCTGTATTAATTAAACACCCACAAATTTATATTTTGAGTGATGATATCTATGAGCATATTTTATGGACACATAAGCCCTTTCTTTCTATTTTAAATGTTTGCTCAGAATTAGCCGATAGGACAATTGTTATTAATGGCGTATCCAAAGCTTATTCCATGACAGGTTGGCGCATAGGATATGCCGCAGGCCCAGAAGATATCATTACTGGTATGCGTAAAATTCAATCACAAAGTACATCAAGTACTTGTTCCATTGCACAAAAAGCAGCCTTTTCTGCACTAAAAAGTGATCAACAATGTGTTCAAGAAATGGTTAAGTCATTCAAGCAACGACACGACCTTGTTGTGAATGGCTTGCAAGAAATTGACGGTGTTGAATGCCGAGCAAGTCATGGAACATTTTATACTTTTCCTAATATTGCTAATATTATTGAAAGACTACCCAAAATCAATAGTGATTTAGAATTCGCTGATAGCTTATTAGCCAAGACAGGGGTTGCGGTTGTACCTGGCACCGCATTTGGCGATCCTCAGTGCATTCGCATTTCTTATGCTACCAGTATAGATAAGTTAAACGATGCCCTAATACGTATTAAAACCTTTGTTGAAAATTATTAAGCAGAACTATGCCAACACATGCATAATTCTGCTTGATTTTCATAAACTAAGGCTTTACTATACACAGCAGTTCCCCGATAGCTCAGTTGGTAGAGCAAGTGACTGTTAATCATTTGGTCACAGGTTCGAGTCCTGTTCGGGGAGCCACACCATCATTTATTTTTTAATCCAAAAATATGTTTTACATTCAGTTTATGCTCTAAATTCCAGGCATTTTGCACCGCATCAACAATTTGTTTAGCTTGGTATCCAGACAGAGATAAATCGATATGTTTCACTCTCACCATTTCTTTTTCAATTTTGCTAATATTGTGCTTTATTTCTGCTTTTTCATTGATAGCTTTAAGCTCTTCTGATGGACTTGTTTTTACCTTACTTATCATTTTGAAAAAACGGTGAAAAAAATGAGATTTTTTTGATTTTTTACCGTCAGAATATTTTTTTAATTTAGATTCAAAATGTCGTTTCGCCTCGATTAATTCTTTCCAGTATTCTCTTTTTAGCTGCTCAGAGGGGTTATATTTTGACCCGACAAATTCCTTATTTGTTTTAATTTCTTCATTCGTGAATCCTAATTTTTCTTTTATGAAAACATTAATAGCCTCTTTTATATTAGCAATTTCTGGCTTCTTCTTTAACTTGATCAAATTATTAAGAAATTCTTCAAGCTTCTTATAAACAAAATCTTCTTGCTCGCTGTGTTTTAACTCATAAAAAGGTTCTTCATTATAAATTTCTGCTTTGTACCTATGTTTTTCATCTTCTTTAACATCTTCTGCCCTCAACCTATAACCTATAGTAACTCTTTTACCATGTCCTATACCACTATCTTTTCTCAGTTCAATTCCAAAGCTTTCTTGAATGTCTGAGAGCAATTGTTTAGATGTAGCTTTATCAAGAAATGGTAGTGTTTTTTCCACTTTTTTTTCCATTTTTCTTTTAGATATTTTAAAACCAGAGTTGGTTATGTTTTTATTTTTGAAGAAGTTTTTTAGTTCATCATGTACTTCTTTGGCAAAAAAATCAACAAAGTTGTTTTTTTCTCTTCCCACTTGTATAATGAAATCATATTTATCCTTATTGCCTTTTTCAAGGCCAAATTCATTTAGTATATTTTCCATTATATTTCTGACATCTTCCCGCTTAGGCAAATGTTCACGGCTGCTTAATTTTTCAAAATAAGGAGAAATTTTATCCCGTACCAAGTTAGTTTTTGCCGTTACGCTTGGTGCATTTTGTTTGCTTAATATTGGAGATTTCTTGTTAGTTGCTAACTCTCTAAATTCTCTAACAAGCCTGTTAGCCATGCTTCTTGGTAATCCTTTCAATGGTGAAGCGGGAGCTTTAATTATTTCCTTACTTGCCTCTCCTATAATTATTTTTTTCTTAGACCCTTGGACTGCAAGCCCCGCAGGAGAGGCTTCTGTTTTTCTTAGTTGACTTTTGAAGTCAATTTCTATTGGTTTTTCCTTTTTTCTTTCTGCAGGTTCGCTTATTGGTTTTAATTTTTTTAATCCTAATTTTGCTTGATTAGCAATTGAATGTGGACAAGCTTTAGGCTTATTAACTATACTCTTTATTGGCCTTAATTTTTTGCCACCTGCAGCTATTTCAGCATAAAGCGCTGCTTGCAAATCAACTCCAGCCTCAATTTCATTTTTCCCCGCGGCTTTTCGTTCTTGCTTTGTTTTTTGAATCAGATCCATAGTATTATCTTTTACACCTGTATTATTTTTAGGTTTTGGAGGTAGCGGTGGCGGTGGTGGTGCCACTGCAGCAACAGGCTGAGCAATTGTAGGTGCTATTTTGCTCGTTGGGACTGATATGTTTGGCTGCAATGTTTTTACAGTGTCTTCTGCTACTTTCGCTCGATGTTCTGCTGCTTCTGCTCGCTGTTCCGCAGCTTTTAATTGATTTTTTAATTGTTCAATTTCTTGTTGGTTAACTATTGGACTATTGAGTTCTGTGTTTAAGTATTTTTTGAAATTAAAAACTAAATTTTGAATTCCTGTATAACAGTAATGTAAGGCCCTTTCAGTTGTCATTGCATGCAATTCTTCGTAATCATCATTTTTATTATCAGCCAGACTGTTATTTTTATTCTTACTATCATCTTTATCCAAAGTTGTAACCAACTCTCCAACTGCAGAACTATTCATTTCCTTTAGAGAGTTAATCAAGCTAGCGTCATTTTTTATATATTTTGCTACTTTTTCTAGCACATCTTGAAAATCCACATCAGGATTTTTTTTAACTGAGCTTAAATGATAGAAAATCATTTGGCCTTTTTCAATATTGTTTAAATTTCCTTTATCTAAAAGGCCTAGCAATAAATCAACATTAGGTAATAAGGCAGCGTAATAGCATATTTTTTTATTTAAGTATAATGTTTCATGTTTAACAAATACAGCAATAAAAAATTTCTCTATGGCCTTAAGCAATTCATCATTGTTATTATTTGGACTTTCTTTTAATAAAAAGTCTTGCACAACTTCATCTGATATTAGCGCCAAAAATTCACTTGTTGTTAACTCTGCAGCAGAATTAAATAATTCATTATAAATTGCTACCATTATTGCACTTTTTTCCGAATTCACTTTCAATAAAGCTTTTAACCGATCTTTGATAGAAATTGCATGCTGTAAAAATAGCCCATGTCTTTTTTTAAATAGTGCGTTCGCCACATCATTATGCTCAGAAGCCATTTTCATTATTGGGCTGGCATGTGTTCTTTTAATATTTTTTTTATCAAGAAACTCCTTTGATCTTTGAAATAGCAGCATGGCATGTTCAGGTTTTTTTTCTGCAATAGTACTACAACGTTGAGTTAACACATCAGCCAAATCATCTTTTGCTAATGCCAAATTAAAATTTTCATCATGGCGCACATGATCAACCAGCTCTTGCGCAACTAATCCATTATTCTTTTTCGATATATAGTGAGCAAAGGGAAAATTTTTAAACACACTCATGATATTACTAAATGCTTTACTAACATAAACACGCACGGCAACAATAGATTTTGGCAATAATTCCTCTTTAATGACTTTACTATGTTGGCGAATAAAATTAGTACCTTTTGCTTCTGCTAAAAATGCCAATCTGCTTGCATTTTCATGATCGTGCCGTATATTTTTAGCATCGTTACTGCTATCTGAAAAGAATTCATGATGAACTGGCAATAGTTCTGAAAAAGCTTGTGTGCTAGAAGACAACCCTTGAAATATATCGTTATTTTCATTTGCCATATTGACTAAAATAGCTGCATTTTTGCTAGCAAAATCGTTTCCTTGTGCAGCAACTACTTTGTTAAAATCTTTTCCTAATTTTCCAGCAATAGTTTTAGCCATCTTAATTCTTGAGTCAATATATTCTTTTTTGATTTTGCCATCATTATCACGTACTTTTTCAAATAAGAAATGCATAGTTAATTTCGCTAAGCGACTATTTGCGTGACTTGCTAAATAGCTGATCATTTTATCATTTGTCACCATTGCTTCAACTAATTTGACTATGTATCTATTTTGCAATAGCTCATTTTTTTCAAACATATCGAAAACAGCAGGTCCCAATGCAATAAGCAAATTTTGATTATTTTCTGCATCAAAAAAACTCAATTTGTTTTGCATGTATTTTTTATCAAGTTTAGATCCTGTTATTGTTGCTTCAGCAGATAAAATCTCTACCATTGGTCTATCAGCATCTTTTAAAAACTGATAAAAGTTTTTAATAAATGTTTTATCGTGCTTAAAATCTAGTGCAATTTTTATAGCGGTATCACTAAAATTTTTAGAAATAATATGCTTTGCTTTGGCAATATACTTGTTAAAATCTTTTTCACTCTTTAATTTTTCATAATCAATGATAGTTTGAGGTAATGCCTTAGCAAAGATATTAAGAGACTTATTTTCTTGATAAGTCTTTATTATATCGATTGACTTTTTTTCTGTATGGTTATCCTGTGGCAAATTATCGTCTGATAGCTGTAATGCTTTTGTCTCAACAGGAAAATCATTAAGTAATGCTGACTTTATGTGTTTATTTGCAATAATCGCATTGACAAGATTAGGCTGTAATGACTTAAGTTCTTGTAGTATTTTAAGTAGTTCGGTTCTTTTTGTTTGATTATAAGCAAATCGCTGATATAAAATATTACTTAATTGCTGTATATCTTTTTTATTATCTATATTAAATTTTTCATTGAGGATAGCAACTTTAGAGTTAATATCTCCCTCGAAAAAGTGCATATAAGTCTTACTTTGAAAAAAACTGAGGACATCTTCGTTATTTCCCTTTCTTATTTTCTCTAAAATATCTATTTTTTCTTTCTGCACACCGACATTTATAGCAAACTTATAAAAGACTTTTAACATTGTATTCATTTTTATTCCTCATATTTTTTTATATTTTTATTGATAATTGCTTTATTATATTACTAAGCAAATATTAAGGAATTATTAAATTTGATGGATCAGGCGTGTGTTTTTATTGGTCAGAAAACTAAGTGTACAAATAAAAAGAGTTGTTTGCCGTTACTTATTGTATTATGGCTTTTCACCGGAGCGAAAAGCCGTAATATGTCTTTTGATTAAAAGCCGTAACTATCTTGATTGTTATTATTGGTACTGCCAGGGTTATTGCTGTTAGAACCACCATTGTTAGAATCATTACTATTAGAACTATCAACATTAGAACCATTGCTACTAGAAACATCAGTGCTAGCACCGTTGATGCTACTATTGCTATTAGCGCCATTACTCACATCCGTACCATTTTCAACATGGCCCTTGTTTGATTTATCCATACCCAGCGATGATGCAGCTTCTTGCTGGATTTCATCCAACTTCTTTTGTATATCCATTTGAGTTTGGTCTAGTTTATCCGATATAGACGCTGAACTCCCATTATTGCTCCCTGCGACATCTGATGAGTTCACAGTTGAACCACTGTTAGTAGTATTAGGGGTGTTCATTGCTGTACTATTGCTACTGGCATCTGATGTATTCATAGTTGAACCACTATTACTGCCAGTATTGCTAGTATTACCCGCTGCGTTATTATTGCTGGCATCAGGCGTATTCATATTTGTGCTACTACTATTGGCATCAGGAACATTTGCGACTGCGTTATTGCCACTAGTATTAGGCGCATTTATACTTGCACCATTACTGTTGGCATCAGGAGTCTTCGTAACTGTATTATTATTACTAACATTAGGTGCATTCACAGCTGCATCACTGCTACTGGCATTCGAATTACTTACCACCGACATACTATTGCTGGCATCCGCATACTGTTGTGCGTAAGTATTGGCTGAATGATTACTGCTATCTTGATCTTCTGCATTTTGTTGGTCAAGATCAGCTGGTTCAGTAGGTGGTGGGGTTACCACTGAGTCCATTCGCGCTGACCCTTGCATAGGTTTATCCAGATCATTAGCTTGATTAGAAGGAGCTGCTGCTGGCCCTGCCGGTTTAGCTGACATCACTGCATCAGGTTCTTTTTTAGAGTTATCTGTTATCGAATTTTTATCATCTTCAGAATGGCACGCAACCAGTGGCAATGCCAACATTAGTGTCAAAAACAGCTTTTTACTCATGACTACTTCCTTTATTTTAAATTTTAACAATATGATATTCTTAATGAATTTCATGTGCATCGATCGCATCGATGTACCCTGTACTTTTTAAGTATAGCAGTGGTATTAAAAAATTGCAGAAACTAAAAGAAAATTTTATTGTTCTTCAACTATTGGTACTTTCAAAAAAATATTGAATAAGCACAAAATCTCTATGATTCAAGAGATATCAATAAACGCTTAAAAGCCTTTTCATCTAAAATTTTAATGCCCAGGGCTTCTGCTTTGTCATATTTTGAACCAGGTTCAAGCCCAGCAACAAGGCAATCGGTCTTTTTTGAGACGCTTCCAGTAACTTTTGCACCATATTGTTGCAATATTGTCTTCGCTTGTTCTCGAGTCAATTCTGTTAAACTTCCTGTTAAAACAAAGACTTGACCTTGTAATGACGGCTTATCTAATGCTATTTTTGCCGGTTTAGGCCAGTTTATGCCAGAAGCTAACAAACGTTCAACAGCCTCAAGATTATGAGGCTGCCTGAAAAATCTATAGATATGTGTTGCTACAATGGGACCGACATCTTCAACGGTTTGTAATTCTTCTTCTTCGGCTTGCATGATATTTTCTAATGTCTGGTAATGGTTTGCTAAATTTAAAGCGGTCGCTTCACCTACCTCTCTAATACCCAATGCATATAAAAAACGTGCCAAGCTTGTCTTTTTACTTTTTTCAATAGCTTGCATTAAATTTTCAGCGGATTTTAACCCCATACGTTCCAATGCAGCTACTTGAGTTAAATCCAAAGAGAAAATATCTGCAATCGTGTTAATTAAGCCAACCTTAATCAATTGATCGACTAATTTGTCTCCTAGGCCTTCAATATCCATTGCTTTACGTGAAGCAAAATGCTTAATAGCTTCTTTACGCTGCGCTGGACAATACAATCCACCACTACAACGTGCAGCAGCTTCACCAATAGCCCGGATTACCTCAGAATCACAAACAGGACAATGAGATGGTAATGTGATTTTTGTTGTCGCTTTAGGGCGCTTAGCAAAGACAACACTAACTACTTCAGGAATCACATCACCTGCTCTCCTGACAATAACACTATCACCTATGCGAACGTCTTTACGCTCTATTTCATCCATATTATGTAAAGTTGCATTGCTAACCGTGACACCAGCAACAACAACCGGTTGCAAGCGCGCTACAGGTGTTAATACCCCGGTACGCCCAACTTGAAAATCAACCTGCTCTATCTGAGTGATTTCCTCCTGCGCTGGAAACTTATGTGCAATAGCCCAGCGAGGTGCTCGAGAGACATAACCTAATTGTTCTTGCAAATCGATATCGTCAACCTTATAAACAACACCATCTATTTCGTAATCTAATTTATCACGTTTTTGTAATAATATATTGTGAAATGTCAGGCAATCTTCAATAGTACTGACACGCTTGATTTGCGGATTGACTCGAAATCCCCACTGTTTTAATTGTTGCAGTATATCGTAGTGGCTGCTAGGCAATTTTCCACCTTCAACAAGCCCAACACTATAAAAAAAGATGGAGAGAGGTCTATTAGCTGTTATCGCAGAATCCAGTTGCCGAAGACTGCCTGCAGCGGCATTACGTGGATTCGCAAACACTTTTTCATTTTTTTTAGATGCCATTTTATTCATGGCATCAAACCCAGTCTTGCTCATATAAACTTCAGCACGCACTTCAAGATAGGTCGGAATATTATTACCTTGCAAAATCAAAGGGACAGAAGGTATTGTTCGAATATTTAAGGTAATATCTTCTCCTATCGAGCCATCTCCACGCGTTGCAGCCATAAATAACTGACCGTTTTTATAATGTAAAGTAGCTGCAACACCGTCTAGCTTAGGCTCACAAGTAAACTTTATGCTATCGTTTATTTTTAGTCGGGTATGGATGCGTTGATCAAAGGCAATGACATCTTCATCAGAAAATGCATTGTGCAAAGATAGCATGCGTTTTTTATGTTTAACCTGCGAAAACTCTTTTAATGCTGGAGCCCCTACGCGTTGTGTGGGTGAATCTACACTGACTGTAGTAGGATAGTCAGATTCAAGCTGTGTTAATTGTTGAAAAAGTCGATCATACTCACTGTCAGGAATAGTTGGGGTATCAATAACATAGTAATTATAATTATGTCGATTGAGTTCTTCTCTTAATATTTTAATGCGTTGCAATATAGCTTTAGGTATAACGTTGCTCATGAATGCACTTAATTTGCTTGTGCAAAAGCAAGCGTTCTAATTCGTTCTCGGCATTGTAGAGTATAATCATCATCAACTGGTTCACGTTGATTATCACATAAGTTTGCCTGTAAACGATAGGCTAAATCATTTGCTTTGTTTAGCATTATATCAAAAATCATCATAGGTTCCTGATGTTGAATGCTCATAAATAAGCACAGTCCTGCAAAACTGTCAGAACTCATATGTGTAATATCAAAAACGCCTGGCTCAAATGCGGAGGAAACACAAAACAATATATTATTATTTTCATACGCTGGGTTTTGGTAATCGAAAATCTTCATCGTACCAAAATTAAACCCAGCAGCGTACAACGTTTGTTTTAATTCATGACCATGAAAAACATGAGCGGGGCGCGGCATAATATAAAATATAATTAAATCCTTTTCCGTGGCTGATTGTAAACAGGAAGCCTCTGAAGCAAATGAGGGTGAAGGTTGCCCTACTTCTTTATCAATTTCCTTGTTTACTACAAAGGTATCAGTCTCCGCCGCGGTTGAACTAATAATTTCCATTTGGCTTAAAACACCTTCTTCTTCAGTTAATCCTACCATTTTCTCTGTTTCAGTAATTTTATTATCTAAGTCTGTGCATACTGAGTCATGTGATTTTCGTTGTCGTTGACGTCTAAAGCTTTCAAATAAAATACCAAAAATAAAAAGTGCCATAACTAGCAACAATACAACACGCAAATTTAATTCCATTTGGTCACCTCTCTACTATTACACTTCCGCCATTGCCATTGCTTCTTCAACATCAACAGAGACTAATCGAGATACGCCAGGCTCTTTCATAGTCACCCCAATTAATTGTGATGCAATCTCAATGGTAATTTTATTATGGCTTATATATATAAATTGAACACTGCTGGACATTTCTTTTAATAAAGCACAAAAACGACCAACATTAGCATCATCTAACGGTGCATCAACTTCATCTAGCATACAAAATGGCGCTGGATTCAAATGAAAAATAGCAAAAACTAGCGCAATAGCGGTGAGTGCTTTCTCACCTCCGGATAATAAATGAATAGTGCTATTCTTTTTACCAGGTGGCCTTGCCATAACCGCGACACCGGTATCCAATAAATCTTGTCCGGTTAATTCTAATGTGGCGCTACCACCACCAAAAATCTTAGGAAACAAGCTAACAAAATAGTCATTAATGATTTCAAATGTGCTCTTGAATTTTTGTCGCGTTTCCTTATCAATTTTAGCAATAGCTTCTTCTAAGATTTTTAATGCCTCTTCTAAATCATCATTTTGTTTATCTAAGTAAGTTAGCCGCTCTGATTGAGTGCTATATTCCTCAATAGCTGTTAAATTAATTGCACCTAAGCGACCAATACGATTTTTAATTCGTTCTAATTGTGTTTCACATGTTTCAGTAGACAAGCCCTCTGGTAATTGCTTAATGATATCATCAATGCTTGTATCCATTTGATCTAACTGCTCAGACAAGGCCGATTGTCTAACATGACAACTCTGCTTATCCAATTTTAATTTTTCAATAATTTCACGCTGTGAGTTAACTGTGTTTTCTATTTCATGACGTTTTTGCTCTGCTTCACGCAAAAAATGCTCAATATCTTGTGCTTTTTGCCTGGCTGCTTGTAATTTTTCATCAGCTGCTAAACGTTCTGTCAATGTTATTTCTAACTGCTCCTTTACTTTTGCTATGGGTGCATCACAAGCAGTTAACTCTTTTTCTACATTTGTGCAGCGGGATGTTGCACTCGTCAACTGTTGTTGTAGTCGCTGGAGTAATTGCTGTTTAGCAAGCAACTCACTGCGTAATCGTTGTTCAATTAATAGGGTTTCTTGCACTTTATCATTGACTTCTTTAACTCGCTGGCGTTGTGCCTGTAAGTTATTTTCTAATGTATCTCGTTCAGCCGTTAGTTTTTTACGTTCATCGGCATGTTTTTCCATGGATTGCAGCGCAGTTTCCCAAGCATGCCGTGCTTTCTTTAAATTTTCTTCAGTTGATTCTATGTGTGTTTCTTGCTCGCTGATATCATGCTTTAATTCTTTATGGCGTGCTTGCATTTGATCAAAGCGAGCTTGTTTAATTTTTTGCTGCGTTTTCGTATCACTTAAAGTCTGACCGATATTATCCAGTGCTTCTAACACATGATCTAAGCTAGTTTCATCTTCATGTAACTTATCTTGCTCATTATTGCTTTGTTCAACTAGGTTTTTAGCTGTATTTTCAAGTGACTCTATTTCTTGTTGTACTACTTGCAATGATTTTTCACGCTCTAAAACACCACGTTGTGCATCGTCTTTATGATTAACACGTAACCAATACTTGCTTAACCATATGCCCATCGGCGTAATAATAGATTCATCTTCATCTAAACGCGCACGTTGTTGAATTGCCTCTTGCAAATCATCAACCACATAGACATTCTTTAACATGCTTTTTATTGCACTAGAGCCCTGTACTTTTGTTGCTAAACTATTATCTGTAATGGTCAAATGATTTTCTTTTTCATGTTGCAAAACAGTTAATTCAGCATGCTCTAAATCAGGAATTGTTATAGCAATAGGATCAATCTCTTTAGCGCAAAATGCTTGCAAATATTGACCTAGTACCGTTTCAACTGCGCACTCCCAGCCCCTATCCACTGTAATACACTCTGCCAATCTTGCACTTTCGGATAAATCATTTTGCTTTAACCATGTCAAAGTACTTTGATTATGTTCCCCTAGAGCAATTTTTTGTAATGCATCGAGAGAAGCATGTCGCCCACGTGCCTGTTGTAGTTCACCACGTGCTTGATCCAGTGACTCTGCCGTTTCTTTGATGTTTTTTCGTTGTGTTAATACTTGCTCTTGCAGTATTTTTTTCTTTTCAAGCAATTGGTTTTGTTCATTCGTCATAGCAACTTCAGTTGCTTTCAATTCAGACAGAGCGTGTATAATAACATCGGTGTTTAAGTGAGTTATTTCTGTTTGACAACGCTGTACACGCTGATAGGATTGCTGAATGTACTTTTCAAAGTGCTGTATTTGTGTTTGTTGTACTTGTGCCTCTTGTTGTGATTGGTGCGACTTTGCTGTGTACAATTCCCAGCGCTCTTGCCAATTTTGCATTTTTTCTTCTGTTTCAGCATACAATGAATGCACTTCTTGTTGTTCTTGTTGACTCTGCTTTAATTCAGGCTGCCTAGTTTCTAACTCATGCTGTAATGCCGCTGTGCATGTTGAATCATTGTTAATTTCTTCAGTCAACTGACTTAACTCAGCCTGTGCATGCTGTAAATCAGCTTGCAATTGTTGCTGCCTTTCTTCTTGGTGCTGCAAAGTTTGTTCATACTGATTCACTTCTGTCGAAGCTTGATAATAAATCTCTTGGGTAGATTGCAAGTTATCATTAGCCGTATGCTGCTGGATACGTAGTTGTTCTAACTGAGTATCCTCTTTTTGCAAATCAGCATGGTGTTTTTCTAATATAACTTCTTGCTCTCGCAATGCATGTTCAAATTTATCTAATTGCTGTTGTTGTGTTCGCCAACGCAAACCGAGGACTTGCCGCTCTAAAGTATGTTCTTCTTGTTTTAGATTTTTATATTTTTCTGCTGCCGATGCTTGCTGTTGCAAATGCTCTAATTGTTTATGCAGCTCTTCTCTAACGTCATTTAATCGGACTAAATTTTCACGCGTATGACTAATACGCTTTTCTGTTTCTCGTCGACGTTCCTTGTACTTTGATATTCCCGCAGCTTCCTCAATGTAAGCACGTAATTCTTCTGGTTTTGCCTCAATTAATCGTGACACTGTATTTTGACCAATAATAGAGTAGCTTCTAGGGCCTAAACCTGTACCAAGAAATACATCCGCAATGTCACGCTTACGACAACGTGTATTGTTTAAATAATAGTTGGATGTGCCATCACGGCTGACTTCACGACGTAGCACAATTTGACTAAATTGTGCATACTCACCACCCAATGCCCCTTCTGGATTGTCAAAAGTTAATTCAATAGAAGCTTGCCCCAAAGGTTTGCGATCACTAGAACCGTTAAAAATAACATCCGCCATGGATTCACCGCGCAGTACTTTGGCAGAACCTTCACCCATAACCCAGCGAACAGCATCAATAATATTTGATTTACCGCAACCATTTGGACCAACAATACCTATCAAATTGCTAGGTAACGGCACAACCGTGGGATCGACAAAGGATTTAAATCCAGACAGCTTAATTTTGTCTAAGCGCAATGTTGCTTTCTTTAGGTCACTCAAGGTTCAAATTACCTGCAATAGTAAAAAGTGCTACAGTTTACACTATTTGCTGAAAGAAAAGAATCGTCATGAGAGTTAAATACAGCTAATTTTCAGCTGTTTTTTTATGCAGCAGTGATTGCGCTCTTTGCGCATTTTATGTCTACTAACTCTATAAGCAAGGAATGCTAATTTTCTATACAGCCTTGCCAGTTATTGTGCTAACCTGAACTCAGAGATATACTATGCGCCAAGATTTGAAACCATGAATGAGGATTAACACATGTCTAGACAGGAGTTATTAAATACTGTTGAAAAAATAGCTATTCGGGGTAAAGGAATTTTAGCAGCTGATGAAAGCGAAAAAACCATTGGTAAGCGATTTGACACAATTAATGTCAACAACACAGGGAATAACCGCCGAGACTACCGTGAAATGCTGTTTACGACACCAGGGTTGAATGAACACATTAGTGGTGTCATCTTATTTGAAGAAACCTTAACACAAAAAAGCAGTCAATCTGATACGCTTGGTCAACTATTGACTAATCAAGGTATCGTCCCTGGTATTAAAGTAGACAAAGGCTTGATTGATTTAAATAAAAATGGTGATAAAGTGACTCAAGGTTTAGATGGGTTATCTGACCGTTTGATTCAATATAAAGAAAACGGTGCAAAATTTGCCAAATGGCGTGCTGTTTATTCTATTAGCCAGCATTGTTCTCGCCAAGTCATTCATTCCAATGCACATGCTCTTGCCCGTTACGCCGCTATTTGCCAAAGTCAAGGTGTAGTGCCTATTGTAGAGCCTGAAGTCTTAATGGATGGAACGCACTCTATTGAACGCTGCGCCCAGCTTTCAGAATGTATATTACGTGCTGTATTTAATGAATTATTCACACAAGACGTATTATTAGAAGGAATCATCTTAAAACCTAGCATGATCATTACTGGCAGTGATTGCCCATTACAAGCCAGCATTGATGATGTTGCTTTAGAAACAGTAAAAATATTAAAACGCACTGTTCCAGCAGCAGTACCAACGATTAATTTTTTATCTGGTGGACAAAGTGCGGTATTAGCAACACAACATTTAAATAAGATGAATAAATTGCATGACAATCTACCTTGGCAATTAAGCTTTTCCTACGGCCGGGCTTTACAAGCTCCTAGCCTAGAATTATGGCAAGGAAATAAAAACAATACTCCAGCAGCACAACAAGCTCTGCAGCAGCGCGCAAAGCTTAATGGATTTGCCTCATTAGGGCAATACGAAGATAGCATGGAAAATAACGTTTAAAAAAGATATTTTGCCCCGGTGGCACAGCTGGATAGCGCGATCCCCTCCTAAGGGATAGGTCGCAGGTTCGAATCCTGCCCGGGGCGCCAGTTTCACCAATTTATTAATAATGTACACGACAGAATACTATCTTGATCGATAACTACTTGTAGGTGCAGTTAAACGCTCATCTTTACTATAAGGCGGCGTTTTAGCGGCAGCCATTTTTCTGCCTAAGCTCCCCTTAGACTTATCTGCTTTTTGCTCAGTATTGGTTAGCTTATCCAGCTTAGCAATAAAATGAGAACGCTGTTGATTATTCATATCAGTATTGTTATTAACATAATTTTTACTAGCTTTAGCAAAAGCACTTTGCTCTTTGATTACATTGGGCCCCAATTTTATTTCAATATTATTTTTAAATGCGTCATCTATGACGGTGAGTAATTCTTGAAAGTTGCCTGCCGTTATAGAGGCACTATTGATATCTAACTCAATAGAATCCATATTTGCGCCCTGTAAGCTGGCAATAAACACATCACGCTGTAGTTCACGAAGATCATCACCAACAGTTAGAGGCATTTGTATTTCTCTAGAACTCTCATGATTTTTTTGTAAATGATGACACTCTAACAACACCTGGTTAATTTTTTCTCCTCCATCCAACTCTGTAACGTGAACTACTTGTAAGCTATCGGATGGCTCAGTGATATAGTGAAGATTTTTAACCTCGCCATTGGCTAACGAACTGATATTATGAATAATATCATCTGTAAACAATTCTACAGCAGACGCTGTTTCTTTACTTTCTACTGCAGGAGCAACGTCTTCATTATCTTTAATCGCTAATCTTGCTATCAGCTTAACATCCTCAACTTCAGCTTTAGAAAATTCATCCTTATTTAAAACTTGGTTATCCTTCTCTAACTGTCTATCTTGCTCGCGCAAAATAGCATGCGCTGAAGCCATATTTTTCTGAGATAGACTTTGTTTAATCTTGGCAATACTATTTCTTGATGGATTATCTGCGTTGTCTTTAGCGAAAGCATCATTTTTATTAAAAATATCTTCTCTATCATCCACATCAAAGATATCATCTAGATCATCCTCATCATCAACGCTACTTTTACCACCCACCTTAGAGACATCGTCATTGTTAACCATATCAAGATCATCAGCCGAATCATTTTTGCTAGAGACATTATCTATATTGTTCTCATCAGCAACGTTGCTTGCATTATCCACGTTAAAGTCATTATTCTCTTGATCGATATCAAAAGTGCCACCTGAATCGTTATCGTTATAGAAACTATCTGCACTATTTAAAGCATCTGCATTGGAAACATTACTTGTACCATTTTTTTCAGAGATATTATTGACATTATTTTTATCAGTAATGTTGCTTATATTATCTACCTTAGAGTCATTGTTATCTTCATCTATATCAAAAGTGTCACCTGAATCTTTATAGAAACTATCTGCACTATTTAAAACATCTGCATTGGAAACATTACTTGTACCATCTTTTTCAGAGATATCATTGACATTATTTTCATCAGTAATGTTGCTTATATTATCTACCTTAGAGTCATTGCTATCTTCATCGATATCAAAAGTGTCACCTGAATCGTTATCGTTATAGAAACTATCTGCGCTATTTAAAATATCTGCATTGGAAACATTACTTGTACCATCTTTTTCAGAGATATCATTGACATTATTTTCATCAGTAATGCTGCTTATATTATCTACCTTAGAGTCATTGCTATCTTCATTGATATCAAAAGTGTTGCCTGAATCGTTATCGTTATAGAAACTATCTGCACTATTTAAAATATCTGCATTAACAACATCATTTGCGTCATCTTCGTCAGAGATATCATTGACATTATTTCCATCAGCAGCGTTGCTTACATTATCTACTTTAGAGTCATTGTTGTCTTCATCGATATCAAGAGTGTCATCTGAATCATCCTCAGCAGAGGCATTATCTATATTGATAACATGACTTTCGTCATCTTTGCCAAAAATATCATTTGCATTATCCTGATCAACAACATTGCCTGTATTATCATCTTCATTCTTATCGACATCATCACCTAAATGATTCTCGCCAGAAACATTATCTGCATTATCCACATCAAAGACATAGCCAGCATCATCCATATGAGACACATTATCTATATCATCGTTATATTCTTTCTCAGCATCATTGTTTATATATGAACTATTTTCTATATGATCTTCGTTATCTGGTTTTTCAAAAGAATCTGATTGTTCAGAGGCCGTCACCACAGACTCAGTTTTATCCTCAACTTGAGGTTCTTCATCAGATGAATGAGGAGAAAAAAAAGTAATGCTCTGGGCATCATCAGCTGATGTTTTTTTTTGGTCGACAGGCACATAAGGTGGGAATGATGTGATACTCAGGTCATCATTTTTATTCGATATTTTTTTTATTTCAGCAATAGCGTCACTCCCAATTTTTATTTCATTTTCATCTACAGTGACGTGTGCTTCTTTGTCCAAATCAAAGTTTTCATTAAGCTCTTCTGCAATTTTTTGGTATATACTTCTCAAGTCATCACTTTCATTATGATTTTTAGCTGCCAAACGGAACCATCCTGCTTTTTTATTAAAATTCACAGTTAGATCAATAGCTTGCTTGGAGTCAGATTCATTATTCAGTATAATATTGAATTCCTGCTGATCTTCTCCCTCATGAATAATTTCTGTTATTTTTTTGATAGCATCCCCAGTCAAAATTCCCATTATGTTCCTCTTAACAAAATTGCTTTATTGCTTCATAAATACATAATAGGTTATAAATATTAAGATATTATGAATATCTAGCTATTTTTTTTTTGCATGAGGCTAGTGATAACTATTTCTTGCTAGTACTTAAGAAAAGCTTAAGAAATATTAACTTATTTTAAGAGGTGGACTACGTTCATTTTTGCTTTTATCTATTTTAGACATATTAGACAGCTTGTTGGATGCTGCTGTTTTTGTGGTGGGATGATTAGATAATTGTTTATATTGCGGCATCATTTTCGTGAGTTTTATTGCTCGCTGTTTAAATGTGTTAAGCGTATCTTCATAATTATCATCACCAACAACCGCTTTAAACTCGGCTTGAAACTTCTTTTGATTTACATTTAGTTTTTTGGTTAAATGTAATGATTGAATCAATAGCTTCAACACTGTGTTGTAATGCAGTAATAAACTGTTTGTTTTCAAGCAAGCCTTTTTGTACTTTGGCAACAATTAATGGTTTTTTGTTTTTAATAGTATTGTCTCTTTGCCTCGCAGTATTCGCTTGAATATCTGGAGAAATAATAGGTGATTTAGGTTCTTTTACACCCAATTGTGTAACTAAAGCATGACTGTTTTTATTTTTTTCATCAATTGATATAAACAACACTCTCTGGCATATGATTAAATTGCTGGATTATTAGCATCAATCTAACAAAATTAAGCACCACAGCCAATATGTGTCATCTGTTCTTCTTGTGAAATCTTATGATATTTCTCATAGCTTGTTTGATCTAATTCTTTTAAGATTTTAATAAATTGCTCTTCTTTATCCAACCATTTTTTTGCAAGAGAGATAGGAAGATCTTTCTTTAAGCAAGCATGTGCTGCTTCAGCAATTTCATGTATATTAGCTGCATCAACTAACTCAATTACTAAATTTGCTCGCTTTTCTTCACTAACTTCATTAAAGAGAAGTTGATTACATTCAGCAAACGCATCCATTTTACTTGCTCGCTGATAAGTATCATCGTCTTCTTTGATATCAATATTCACTACATCACCCAGTCTTTCACTGGTTTCGATAGTGACATATATTGCATTATTTCGCTTATCACTTACTGTTATTGTCTTCTGTCCTACTGCAACAGCTTTTGTTACAACATTATATCCACGTTCCTCTAACTTTGTGGTTAAATCTGTTAATTGCTTCTCAGTTGTTAACACATGATAAGGTAATTTAGATGATACTTTTTCTTGTAGAGAAATGCTACGATGTCGCCCTTGCAGATTATTTTCTGGATTATCCGCATTTTTATTTGAAAAATAAGAAGTATTCGATAAAGAGCGTTGCCTCTTTGCTTGGCTTGTTACATTACTGCAAAGCCCCATATTTATCATTTGTTCGACTATATCGGTAGATGATTTGCTTTGTCTAGCACTAGCATCATCAGCATTTTGAGATTTAAGCTGATATTTTTTTAACAAATCCTCATGAATTATTAATTTTTTCTCTTTTCTAATGAAGTGGTCTGCTTCAATATTGCTGTCTTCTGCCTGTATAATAGAAATAAACTTATCAAATGCTTCGTTGGCAGAAGCAAAATCATAATCTGTTTTTAGTTCTGGCTCTTGTCCCTCTAAATGTAGCGTATTGTTAGCTTCATTGTATAAGAAATTAAATTCAAACTGCTGTGCTTGATCTTTAAACACACTGCATTTTTTTTGTTTTATCAATTGTGTTAGCAGTTGAGATGTCATAATACTCACCCTCTTTCTGTTTAATATATAAACATAAAATATGCTTATTCTTAAATTATTGGCAGCTTTTTCAAAGCTATGGTAAAAATACTAACATATTATTAAAAATAAAGGAAATTTTTCTTTGTTTTTGTTATATTTTTAACCAAAATTGACTCATACAGTACTTTTTGCTAGATTAATACCCATTATTAAGCAAACAGAGAGAAAACAATGCTTTTTCAAATCTCATTTTACGTCCCTGAAAGCCACAAAGAACAAGTTAAAGCGGCTATTTTTGCTGCTGGCGCTGGAAAATACCAAGGTTATGATTGCTGTAGTTGGGAATGCCTAGGACAAGGGCAATTTAGACCACTAGCTGGAAGCAAGCCTTTTATTGGTGAGCAAAATAAAATAGAAATGGTTTCTGAATATAAAGTAGAAACACTGTGCCAAGCTGATGATTTATCTGCTGTTATCCATGCTTTAAAAAATAGTCATCCTTATGAGACGCCTGCCTATGCGATTGTCAAATTTTCAAGAACCGCCTCATGATATCAATTTAATGTTTTTATTCTTTGATAATTTCCTGCTACTTACTACATCATTGACGTATAACCTCAATTAATTCCGTTATTTTTGAAAATACTCTCTCCCTTTTCTAGCGCATTACTTGCCATTCTCCTACTACTCTACCTGTCAGATATCTCTCAGTCAGCCAAGATCCTGTAAAGTTACCAGCAAATTCAGATATCAAAACACAGGGAACTACTCCAATTCCGTCGTGATCAAATCCAAATTTTGCTGTAAATTCGCGTTAATCAAACCTCATTCTATCATTTATTATAGCAAAATTTAAATTTGATCATTTTTGAGCAAGCTTAGAGCCAGCTGATGAATTTCTACATTAGCTGAAAAACCCAGGTTTAGGAGCAGAACTCGAATTCTTGTCGTAGTCGGATAGAGCTTGCGAGTTGCTGCCCGATGTTTCTTGGAGGTCAGTTACTTGCAGTGAATTTAACTGTTGCTCATTGTATTCTAATTTTGTATGCATTTCATTTATTATTTGTTTCTGCTCTGCTAACTCTACTGGCAATTTTTCTAGGTTTGTTAATCTCTGTACCAACTGTTGAATATCTCCGGTAGCTTTGTCTAATTGCATTTGCAAATTACCAATAATTCCCGTTTGCTGTGCGCATAATGTCTGATAAGAAACTAATTGCTTTTCATATTGAGCAACTTGAGTTTTAAGCTGATTTGCTTCTTCAGATAGCTTTGATGAAACAGACTCTACGAATGGGCGCCGCATATTCTGTTGCGCTAAATCCTTAAAATGATTTATTTCCTGTTTCATACTAACAAACTGCTGTTCATGGTGTTGTCTTTGCACAAGCATTGCTTGCTCTTGAATTCTTACAGCCTCCTGCGCTTGTTTCAATTTATCTTGCAAAGTCCGGGATTTTATTGCTTGGTCACTTTTTAATTGTTCAATATAGTGTTGGTGTTCTTTGGCTAATTGCTTTCGCTGTTGTTTTAAATGACACAGCTTTCGACGATTAGCTTTTTTAGTGTCTTCATCATTTTGTTTGTGTTTTTCCTTTAATAAGGACGTAAGTTGATCAATTTGCTGTTGCATTTTTTGTTGTTTAGTTTCAATACTTGTTATTTGTACTTGAGATTTTTCAATCCGCTCATCAACCTCTTCATTAAGCTTTGATACGGCTATTTCATACGCACCTTTTTCTTGCTCAAACCAGTCTCGTAATCGTTTTTCTTGCCACTGTTGCTCCGCTGGTGTCTGCAAATCAGAAACATTATCCCATTCCGTCATGAGCAACGATTCAGTGATTGCTGGTACAGTGGTATTATCCCGCTGTGGTATTTCCTCCCAACCATGATGTTGAGCAACTTCTAACGTCCAACTGCGGTGGAAACGATAACCATATTTTTCGGGGCGGGCTGTTTTTTTCGTCATGTATAAAATGCGACTTATACCTCCTTGATTCACTCGTAATTTTAATCCTGGCTCACTAAAAACACTATTTGTATCCCATGTTTCTTGTATTTGGTTCTTTAGCTTGCTACGAGGAATATGTAAAATATCCAATGCAGATTTTAAGTCACCTGTGGTTTTCTTGCTAATAATGTGAAGTAATTTACGTAAACAACTACCACTCTCATGAATAGCGTGCTCACGAATATTTTTTGGTTTATAAGTAACTGCATCTATGAGTCGTTGATACAGCCCTGTTTGTTGATCAGTGGTAGGAACAGTTGGCACTTGGCCATCCTCACGAGCAAATTCCCGCAATAAAAATTCAGTAATTTGATGAACTGCACACAATGCCAATAACCAGCCATATTTTGGTTTGCCTAGATATTGGATTTGCTCTTCATAGCGAGCCGTTAGCTCACGAGCGACCGTTTCACATAGGATATCCATACCTATGTGACTAGGCTCCATCTTAGATATGACTTGGTCCATGCGAACAGTCATATCAAAATTATACATATTAAGTAATCCTTTAGCTACGCCACTAAATGGAGGGGGAATAAAATCACTTGCAACTAATGCTAATCTTTCCCAAGTTGAACGCCAACGTGCCTGGTTTCGACTACCAACAGCAACGAAAGAATCAAGGATCTGCCATAGATTCTTCTTCAAACTTTGATAAAAGTATAGTAGATTAGGCCGTTGTTGGATGTATTTAAGATGTGATGGATTATATTGATGTAGCATATATTGCCGGGTTAGCTGATTATTTCCTTGTGATTGCTTATATTTTTCTAATTTTTCATTAAGTTTTTTAATTTCTTCTTGATCAGACTTTTGATCTTGGCTTGTTGCTTCAATTTTACTTTGCAAATGAAAAATCATTGCTTCGTGTTGTTTGGATTGCTCTGCTAATACATCTAATTTACCTAATTCTGATCGAATATCGCTGGTAAATTGAGCCAATAAATCTATATTTTCATGTTCATTTAATAAATCCTCATTCTCTTCTTCGTTACTTTTACAGAGGTTCGTTTCAAGAAATTGTATAAATGCTTCCGAGCATTGCTGTTGTTTAGCATATTCTAGTGCAGTAAGTCCTAGATAATTAGTAGCCTTTAAATCTGCTGCTCTATGTTCAATTAATGCTTTTGCAATAGCTTCGTTGTTCAACCTGATATCACAAGGTTTACTTGAGATTGCCTCATGTAAAGCTTGCTTTCTATCAGCTTCAGCAAATATTAATTGTCTTTCATTGGCTTCTTGAGTAAAAATAGTTGTGCTACGCCGGCGTTTTTCATAATTTCGGCCAGACCAGTATTCATCAGGATCTATTCCTGGTACTTGAAACACATCAAAACCGGGGTGTTTGAATCGATTTTGATAAATAAGATTTATTAACTCGCATTTGCGCTTTTCATCACCCATCTTATCAACTATTCTCCAAGCATTTTGATTTTGTATGGCATTTTGTATAATTAGATCCCCACGGCCATTATCATAATCTGAATAAGTAGCTTGAACTAATGATTTATGCCATCGGCATCCAGATATTTGGAAAAATTTCCTATCAATCGTAGCAATTGGGGATAAATGAAGACTTTGTACCTTACAATTTTGCCGTAGCACTTTGCATTCTGCAACATTAATTCTATTTTCATTCAAATCTAAATAGTCCAATGTTGCATGTTGAGTTAATGCATATGCTGCTGTGAAAGTAATATTGTTTCGTCTTAAATCTAACCTATTTAATACACCATTTGTTATTAATTGTATTGCTCCTTGATTGCCTATTTGATTGCATGGCAATTTAAGCATAGTTAAACTCACGTTTTTACGAAGTGCCAAACCCAATAACTGAGCGCCAACATCACTAATGTTATTCATTTCTAAATCAACTGCTGTCAAAGTCGAGTTGCATTCTAAAAATTCAGCTAGAGCTTGAACACCTTTATCACTTATTTGGTTGTTGTATAAATTAATTTCAACAATGCTACGACTAAATTTTAAGGCTTCGAATAAAACTATTGCACCATCATCACCTATCTGGGTCCCTAATAAAAAGAGTTTTTTTAAACTAGGGTGGTGTTTTAATCTTTCTGCCAAAAGTTTAGCACCTGTAGAGCCTAGACGTACGCGATCCATAGTCCATTCAGTCACGCTAGTATTGCTTTCTAAAGCATTTATGAAGTATTGCAGATCGGCACTACTCAGTTGATCTTCACTGCGCATAGCAATTAAACATACTTTTTCTATCGAATTAGTCCAGATTTTTTTGGCTACTGAGCGAAAATAATTACGCTTGGTAAGCTGGAAAATATGTCTATATTGAGACTCGCTCATGTTGTCAACACTATAAGTTAATCCAGATACTTTTGTTATTTGATAATTAACTTCTAACGCTTTAATCAAAGTATTAATCCCGTCTTTGGTTATAAAGCTAGAGTTATTCTCTAAATAAATTTTTACAATACCAGAATTAACCTTAAGCATTGCCGCTAATGCAGTTAGACTCTCATCATTAACTTTATGCACATTAATATTGAGATCAGTTACTGTTGTGTTAGTTTCTAGTGCTTTAAATATAATTACCATACTTTCAGTATCTATTTCAGCACCAAGTGTGTACTTTCTATCATCTATCGTTATTTTAGTAATGCTCGTATTATTTTTTAAGGCTCGAACTAACACTCGCATACCTTGCTTTGTGCCTTGGTTCTCGCGAGGAAAGCTTATATCTAACTCTTGTATTGAATTGTTTTTAATTTTTTGAGTAACTGGGCGTATATAATTATAATTACAAATATTGCCAATTATTCGTTTTAATTTAAGGCTGACTTCATGTGCATGAAGCAAATCTATTATTGTAACGGTTTGATTAACTTTTAATACATCGACTAAGTACCTTGCTTCTTGCTCACTTATGTTGTTAGGTACTGTAATTTCTGTTACACTGGTATTTAGTTTCAGTGCATTTACGAATACTTTGGACATTTCTTTATATAGCGTTTCATTACTCCAGAACTTTATTTTTTCAGTCGAATTACTTTTAATTTTATTGATAGTCAACAGAGCCTTCTTATATTCCCAAATCTCCCTTAATTTCCGTCGAAAAGTCTCAGCATAGGCATCACTTATCTCATTTCGTTTAAGATTAAGATCAATAAGACTTGTGCCAATTTCTAATGCTTCTAAAAAAGCTTGAGCTCCAAGGTCATTAATAACATTATTAGATAAATCGAGCTCTTTAATGCTTTTATTAACCTTCAGCGCTTCGGCTAAATATCGGGCTCCAATATCACCTATGAGGTTACCTGATAGATTAATTATCTTTATATCAGTGTTTGTTTTTAACGCTTCAGATAAGTGCTGAGCTCCAACATCGCTTATTTTATTTCTACGCAAATCTAGCACATTACAATTAACATTTTTTTTTATAGCACTAGCTAGAGCCTCTGCATCTTTATCATCAGCTTCGCAAGCACATAACGAAAGAATTAAATTATTTTTCTTCGATGGAGAGGCAATAAAGGTGCGAAAATAGGTGTGTCTACACCATTTTGCATGCTCAAATGGGTCTTTACTGATATTAGCGATGGCGTCTTTAACCTTTGCAGTTAAAACCATGAAAAACCTCCCTCTAAGTTAGTAATCAATTCAAAATTTGATTTTTTCAAATAAATCAAATAACCACTACTGTTACTGAACTTGCGAATATCGTGTCTTAGTACCGAGCATTGTCCTCATATTCACAAGCCATCCTATTGACTAGCCAATAAAAAATTGTAGGCTTTCTTTTTTTAACTTAATAACACAGGTACTTAAAATTCTATGCGCCTTGCTCATAAAACACACTCTAGATTTCACAAATTTGTCGCACGCTTGAGATAAACTGCCTATTTTTTGGTGTACTTCTGTCTTTCGCTGTGCCTCGGGCGACATATCCTTGCTAAGAAGATAGAATAAAGTTCTTAAATCATTCTTGTCTGTTTTTTTCATAGAACAGCAGACAACCTTTCATGAGCGCCTTTAAAATAACAGGCTAAACTATTCATCTGCAAATCAACTCCAATGTATCTCGCCATTCTTCTCTCCTCTTAGCAGCCTTGCCTCATTTTAATGAGAGATATAATGAAATTTTGTGTGCGGCTATATTTTAGTCATATTAGTTAAGCAGTATATTCCACCATGCCCTTGCTGTCAATTGTATAGTATTATGGCCAAGATGATCGCATCTAAATTTTAAGCAGCGAGTACTTTAAATAGATAGTTATGCTTCTACCCGACCATTATTTGCTTAACGAGTTAGCGAATCCAATTATTAAGGTTTGTTTTAGGTAAGTCCTGTAAAAGCCAATAGGCCTGATAATGCTAAATTATCCTCGGGCACAGCTATATAAAGAAGTATTTAGTAAAAGAAAAATGAATCGAAAGGTAAAATCAAATCATGTTTATCTAATTTATTTAAACCAAATCATTTCGCAAACAACACTGTCTGTATTGTAAGCCGCTACCACAAGGACAATCATCCAACAGCTCCGTTTTTAACTTTTTAAAAGGTGGTTTTGCTGGAACACGGTTAAGCCAATACTGGTATATGGATGTCACGACCTGTGGTAATCTTTCAACATTTTCATGTTGTAATAACCACAGCAGTTGAGTCGATAACCCTAGCTCTAATTTGCGCACTAATGGCGTCCTCTTTGAGCGATTACGATCAGCCAAGACATAAACTAACAGTAAAGAATCAATAATTTCACTATCGCTTTTATGCGTCCAACTCTCATAATCCATTTCAACGCCTTGCAAATAACCGTAGCACCAATCCTCTAAATTTTTCCACGTGCTCTTATCAAAGTGCTTGCTATCCATGAGCTCAATCGGTTTGAATGAAATCAGGGGAATAAAGTATTCTTTTTTGCAAAAAATTTGTGCTATCTGATTATGCAAACGTAATAGCTCAAGCACTAACTTATGATTATTTTCATTGAGTAAAAACACCTCTTCTTGTGAAAATACATAAGGTAACCATTTTTGGCTGGATAAATGCGTTGGCGCACTAATAATTGCTGATAAAAAGCCGTGCATTTCAAATAGAGATATTTTACTATGTGCGATTAATTTATTATTTAATTCTTTTAATTCATCTAGCGACAGGGCTTGAAAAAGCTTACCCAAACTTTCCATGTCAACATTTCTCCGTCTAGTCTTTTCTAGCTATAATTTGACCTTATTTCTGTCTTTCAATGGTTTTAACCCCCCATCTGGCACCGAACGCCCGTTCAAAGGATACCACAAAAAAACACTTCTGCACCAATATTCACTGGATTAAACGTAAATAAAAGGGGAATTAACGATAAAATTAAATAAATTTTCAAAAATGTTGTTCTTTTTGCTCTCAAACGCTCATTCTATCGCAAAAATACAAGGATAATAATTTCCTTTTGAAATAACAAGGTATGCTGAAAAGGAATATCTAGCAACATGAATATTTTTAAAGCAGAAACACACCCCAAAATACGTTCGATACTTATCCAATCTAGTCTATCCTTTCTACGAAATGGCTATCATGGTATTTCTATGCGCTGCATTGCCGAACAAGTTGGATTGCAAAAAGGAAGTCTTTACCATTACTTCCCTTCAAAAATTGAGTTAGCAATCACCATTGTCCAAAAATTAAATATTCATGCGGATAATAAGTTTTTCACACATACGGATGTAACTACAACGCTAAAACGCTTATTTCAACCAAACAAAGATGATATCGATATGCAGTTATTGGCTATTTTACCAATGTCTGTTTATGCCGCTAATGATATTAAGTTGCAACAAGCTGTTGTTGATTACTATCAAAAATGGATAAACTTTTTCAGCCAACATGAAATATCAGCAAATGAAAATAAATTCCACTCTTGGCTTGGTTATTGGTCAATGGCAACTATCGTTTAATAGCTTATTGCCAACTTTCTGCCAGTGCTTTTGCCGCATAAGTAAATATAGCATCCGCACCCGCTCGCTTACAGCATAATAAAGATTCGCTCATGCTGTCTTCAAATGATAGCCACCCTTGTTCATCAGCAGCAGCTATCATGGCATATTCACCACTGACTTGGTAAGCAAAAGTTGGCACAGCAAACGTTGCTTTTACGCGATGGATAACATCTAAATAGGGCAGCCCCGGTTTTATTAAAATTAAATCTGCACCTTCCTGAAGATCCATAGCGACTTCATGCAAGCTTTCATTCACATTGGCAGTATCTTGCTGGTAAGTTTTTTTGTCTTGCTTTAATAAATTTCCTTTAGAACCGACTGCGTCACGAAAAGGACCATAGAAATGAGAAGCATATTTAGCAGCATAAGACATGATTAATGTGTTTTTATAGTTGTTTTCTTCTAATGCTTGTCGAATCTTCCCTATTCTACCATCTTGCATATCCGATGGTGCAATAATATCACAGCCTGCTTTTGCTTGGTTCAATGCCTGTATTATTAAAATATCAATTGTTGCATCATTAACAATTTCATTATTTTCGATGAGGCCATCATGCCCATGGGAAGTATAAGGATCTAAGGCAACATCAGCAATAATTCCTATATCGGGACAAGCATCTTTAATTGCCTTTATAGCACGACACATTAAGTTATCCGGATTACACGCTTCACACGCCTTATCTGTTTTTAAGCTGTTCTCCACTACAGGAAATAAAGCAATCGCGGGAATGCCTAAAGATTGAACTAGTTTTACCTCAGCAATCGCTTTATCAAGCGTATAACGCAAAATACCCGGCATTGATGGAATTGCTTGCGTACTACTCTGTCCTTCTATCACAAAGATAGGCCAAATTAAATCAGATATTGATAATTGATTTTCTGCGACCAATTGGCGGCTCCATGCTTGCATACGGCTACGACGTAACCGTGTTAAAGGATATTGACGTAAGTTCATTGATAACATAAAATTTGCCTTTTTCTAATTCAGAAAAAATATAATACCAAAATAATACTCGTCAATACAGAGGCATGAACATGGAAATAAATTTACCAGTTATTCTTGGTTCACCATCAAAGTGGCGATAGCAACTACTATCCGAGACTGCTGTTAACTTTACAGCACTATCTCCGAATATTGATGAATCACAATTTCAATCGAATAATCCATCAACTCTTGCCTTATCTATTGCAAAAGCTATCGAGACCATCCGGCAACAACACACAATGCTGTTGTTACCACCCAGACAGAAACAAAATTACAACATTGCTTTGTTGATCGGGCAACAGTATATTTTCGCCCAATACCCGATGATATTATTAAAAAAATTATTTTACAGGCAGATATATTTAATTGTGCCGGTGCCTTCCAAGTTGAGGGTGATGCGTTGTTTTCACCTTATATTATTAATGTTGACGGTGACATTGATAGTGTCAAAGGATTACCGTTAGCAAAAACGATGGCAACGTTATATGAATTATCGCTTGCGAACTAATGTAATACCATCACTGACCGGTAACATAACCATGCTCACACGCTCATCATCATAAATGCGTTTATTCAATGCCCGTATGGCTGCTGTTTGCGGATCATGTTGTGACTGATCAGCAACACGTCCTTCCCATAATACATTATCAATGACTAACAAACCTCCTGCTCTTAATAAAGGTAATATTTTTTCATAATAAGCAATATAGTTGCGTTTATCTGCATCAATAAACGCAAAATCAAACGTATCTTGTTGTTGATTTACAATTAAGGCATCTAACGTTTCTAATGCAGGCGCTAATCTTAATTCAATTTTTTCAGCAACGCCGGCTTTTTCCCAATACGTTTGCGCTATGTTTGTCGCACGTTCATCTACATCACAAGTCATCAGTTTTCCTGCAGCAGGTAATGCCAACGCCATCCACAGCGCACTATAGCCAGTAAAAGTACCTAACTCCAATACTTTTTTTGCCGCTATTAATTCAACTAACAAATGCATAAACTGTCCTTGCTCAGGTGAAATTTGCATCGTAGCCCCAGGCTGCTCCATTGTGACAGTTCTTAAATCGTGTAAAACACTATTTTCACGAACTGCATGAGCTTGCAAATAGCGATACGTTGATGCTGATAATGGTAAACTTTGCTGTGTCATCGTTGTCTTATCCTTAATGTGAAAAAATGTTAACAAAAAAGCTTTTCTTGTCAATAAAGTGGCAATCATTCCAAAGATAGTGGAAGCATGCTTATTGTCCACTATACTAACTTTATAGAATAAAAAGTAGCTATGATAGTAAAAGAACGATAACTGGAGAGTCAAATGCTTGATTTTAAATATGTTATAGATAAAAGTAGCGGTGAAAAAATACTAGAAACCTCTTTATCTGGTAAACTTTTACTCACAACTCCGCAAATTAATAAAGGTACAGCATTCACTGTTAGTGAGCGAGAACAGTTTGGTTTAACTGGTAAATTGCCTGTTTCTGTCGAAACACTGGAACAACAAGTTAATCGTGTTTATATGCAATACAATAGCTACAATGATAAACTCAATAAAAACATATACTTAAATGAATTACTCGACTCCAATGAAGTGCTATTTTACCGCATGGTTAGTGAACATTTATCTGAAATATTGCCTATTATTTACACGCCCATTGTTGGCAAGGCAGTGAAACAATTTAGCCGTGAGTTTCGTCATCCCCGCGGTATTTATCTCTCCTACCCAGAAGCTGATAATATGGAAATGATTCTATCGAATCGTTCAAATCCCAATATTGATTTGATTGTAGTCACAAATGGAGAAGGTATTTTAGGCATTGGAGACCAAGGCATTGGCGGTATGGATATCCCGATTGCCAAACTAATGGTTTACGTGCTCTGTGGTGGTATTGCACCAACACGCACACTGCCTATTTTGCTTGACGTCGGCACCAATAATGAAGAATTACTGAATGATCCGTTGTATTTAGGTTGGCGCCACAAACGCTTATCTGGTCGTGCCTATAATGATTTTATTGCGCATTTTGTTTCATCGGTAAAAAAATTATTCCCACAAGTATTTTTGCATTGGGAAGACTTTGGTCGTTCCAATGCAAGAAAACACTTAGAAACATACCGCAATAACATTTGCACGTTTAATGATGACATGCAAGGCACAGGAGTTGTCACACTGTCAGCTATATTGGCAGCTGTTAATGCTATTGATGATACACTAGCTAATCAACGAATCGTAATTTTTGGAGCTGGGACAGCTGGAACAGGTATCGCTGATCAGATTCGTGATGCACTAGTGCATGAAGGTATGTCTGTAGAAGAAGCTAATAAACGATTTTGGTTGCTTGACAAGCCAGGGCTATTATGTGAAGACACAGAAGAGTTAACGTCTTTTCAAAAAAATTACGCAAGAGATAGAAAAGAAATCAAAGACTGGACCGTTACAAATAATAACCACATTGGTTTAGAGGAAGTGGTTGCTCATGTTAAACCAACCATTTTAATCGGCTGCTCTGCTATGCCAAATGCATTTACAAAAGAAATCATACAAACAATGGCTAAACACTGCAAACGGCCAATTGTATTGCCTTTATCTAATCCAACGGAGCGCTGTGAAGCCCAACCTTCTGATTTATACGAATGGACCAACGGCGATGTATTAATTGCAACAGGCAGTCCGTTTGCAAATATCAAATACAACGACACAGACATACGAATTGCACAGTGCAATAATGCGTTAGTTTTTCCAGGTATTGGCTTGGGATTACTATCAGTAAAAGCAAAAAAATTAACCGATGAGTCTCTTTGGTGTGCATGTAAAGCACTCAGTCACTTTGCTCCTATCAATCAAGATCCTTATAAACCACTGTTACCTGATATTGGTGATGCGAAATGTGTTGCCAAACATATTGCTCTTAGTGTTGCACAGCAAGTTATTGCCGAAGGTAATGCGAATATTGACAACAACAGTGATATAAACCAGTTAATTGAAGAAAATATCTGGACACCTCACTATATCACTTATCGTCACCGAGATTCACCAAAATAATGCCAAAAAAGCTACTCTGTTAATACAGTAAATACGGCATATTTAACATCTTTTTCCATATCCCATGAGCGAGCATAAATAAACTTAATAGCAAGCATCATTGGTGCAGTAAAAGCATCTGCTTTAACAGTAAATGTCCATTGCTGCTTACCGCCTGCTCCTATTTTGCTTCCTTCTGGACGAAAATAACCATGTTTATCTAACGTAAGAAAATCACTTGAGTCTGATATCAGATACCAACTATAGCCAGTTGTTCTATTTGAATCTAGCTCAATAGTAAATGTCGGATTGTTTTTGGTCAATACAATAGGTTGACTATAATCTTCATACACTTTGGCAGAAGCGGTCAATGAAAATAATACAATTGCTGTCAATAAAAAGCCATTAATTAATTTTTTCATGTTTACTTTTCCTTAAAAAAAAACAACTGAGTACCATTTGAAATAATAAGCTGAATATAACAACACCAAAGACAATCGATTGTATTGTCCACCAATAGTCTACTGTAGTAGGAATAGCAAAAGCCAATACGATAGCTACTGCACCGCGCGCGCACTCTAACATTAATAAACGCCGTTCTTCTGTTGTGACATTAGAGCGTGGCAGCCATTTTTGCCATAAAGGCTGCCCTAAATAAACGCCAATGAATCGAACAGAAAGGAAAGCAGCAATCGCTATCAATATGGCTAACCAGCGCTCTTCAAACATGTTCAACTGAAAAGTGACGCCAACAAGTAAGAAAATAATGGTATAGACAATTAAGTTTGCTAAATCCCAAAATTCACCAATAAAACGACTTGTTTTTTCCTTTTCCAGTGACTTGCCAAAAACCTTATAAACAATACCAATAATTGCCACAGCAAAAACACCCGACACGGCTAAAACATCTTCTGCCAATATGTAGGCAAAATAAACCGTAATAATTGTCAGCGTAGCTTGGAAGCGTGCGTCTTTATTAAGAATTAATAAGCCTAATGATAATCCACCAACCATAACGCCAACAAATATGCCACCAGCAACCATTTCAATAAATTCAAGCAATAGGTTGGCAGCTGACAGTTGTGTGCTTGATGATATTGTTGCTATTGAAATTAATACGTTAAAAATAACAACCGATAAAACACCGCTAAGTAAACTTTCAAACTCCATCAGTCGAACAATTTTTTCTTTTTGGTAGTGGCAATATTTTTCTAGAATATCCGTCACCGCAGTTGATGAGGTGCTCAATAAAACACTTGCGGTAATAAAGGCTGCTATCCATGGGAAACTTGGGTGATGAATACCATAATAAATAATAGCTGATATGAGCAAAAAAGACAAAAAAATCCATAGGGTAAAATAGCTAACATTACCAATATTTGTCCAGATAGCGCTAAAGTTATTCTTATAGGCCGCGTGAAAAACCAAGGTTGGTAAAAATAAATAAAGTACTATTTTTTGAAATAGTTCGGCACGAATACCTGTGTCTAATCCAAAAGCAATCAGTAACTCAGCTGCAAAATAACCGAGGATAACTAGGACAAAAGAATAAGACATACAGGTTCTCTGCACAATAGGCCGTATTAGCAATGCGATTAAAACAATGCCTATGGGGTATAAAGATGCTGCTCCCAGTTCCATCTGTTTATTCCAACTCACTTAAAACTGAATAGTAACACAACTCAACCATCTTTACATAATGTTTCCATTCGCTTTCTTTAAACGGCAAAACAGCTAGGCCAGATAACGATATTTACAACAATGCACGACACGCTGTTATTAAACTGGGACCAGCATAAATTAATCCGGTATATAATTGTACTAAGTCCGCTCCTAACTCAATCTTATGCTTAGCATCTTCTGCGCACATTGTGCCGCCACAGGCAATAATGGGAAATGGTTTAGGTAAGTAGTAGCGAAATTGCTGTAAGACACGATTGCTTTTAACAAACAAGGGTTGTCCACTTACCCCCCCTGCCTCATTGATATGTGGCTCTTGTTGCAAACCATTGCGCGCAATAGAGGTATTACCGACAACAATACCATCTAACTGACCATGCCGAAATGTTGCTGCCATTTGCTTAATTTCTTTTTCTTCTAAATCTGGAGCAACTTTTACAAATAAAGGTACATATTTTTTATATTTCTCGGTTAGTTCGATCTGTTTAGTCTTTAATATAGACAATAAATTTTGCAGATAATTTTCTGACTGTAAATCTCTTAAATTAGGCGTATTTGGTGATGATACATTGACTGTCACATAGCTTGCTTGAGAATAAACTTTCTCAAAACAATAAAGATAATCTTCATGTGCTTGTGCTAACGGTGTTGCTTTATTTTTAGCAATATTAACACCCAATATCCCTTTATATTGACTGCGCTCAATTTGCTCGACTAAGGCATCAGCACCACGGTTACAAAAGCCCATGCGATTGATCAATGCATGATTTTTTGTCAATCTAAATAAGCGTGGTTTATCATTGCCTGCTTGTGCCTTTGGGGTCACCCCACCAACCTCGATAAAAGCAAACCCTAACGATGCTAATGCATTGATATAGCGTCCATTTGAATCCATGCCTGCAGCCAAACCAATGCGATGAGGAAAATCTAAGCCTGCTACATGAATACTTGACGCTTGATTAACTTGTTTTTGTTTAGGCAAGCATTTTATACTATGAGCTACTTTTAAGCAGGCCAGAGTGAAGCGATGCGCACACTCTGGCGGCAAGCAAAAAAGCAATTTTCGTATTAATGTGTAAGGTTTCATAATACTAGGCATGATAGCATTGCTAGGTCTAACTGGCTAGTATGCTAAAAATAAGCATTATTTGACACAATGTCTCAAGCTACCCGACTTCAGCTTAGAGATGTGCCGATCATAACTAAGTTTGACCTGCACAATTAAATTAATATCAAAAACAATCCTAGCCAGATACTTTTTGGCACATCTTTTTATGTTCACTTAATGCGCACTCTCAATAGATACAGAATATCAAGTAGTTAAGTCCCTTTGAGTTTTTACTTATCAGGGTAACTGGTTCTTTTAAATTAATAAATTATATTGCCTTATTAAAACTTACATATGTCCAGCAAAGACTCAGAGTTAGCAACAACCAATCCACCAACAGCGGCGGCGGTACCTACCATTGCAGCAACAGCTACAGGACGTTGGTACCAGAACGTTGCTTGTTGCCCACGGTCCACCAATAAGCGGCTTGTAGCTGAAACAATCCAGGATCTAATATCATGCGCAGGCAATTGAATATGACTGTCGTTTAGATTGCGAAGCTGCTCTTTCGCCCAGGTAAAACAATTATGCCCCGTCGCTTTACTGCTTGATGCACCGGTACCTATGGCTAAGAGGCTTTGTTGCCCGAGAATATTAAATTTAGGCGGTTTGCTTTTCGCTTGGGTGACTGCTGTGATTAACTGTTTTCCTTTGTCACTTGAAATATTCCACGAGGCATACAACAAGCGATCGCCTCTTCGGATATCCATCATGCGGCTATTACAACAAAATAAGAGCTCTTCGTTTAAATTTCCCTCGTCAGCATGGATTCTGATTCTTCCATCTCCCATCCCTGGCAAAACAGACTTACCGATGAAGTCCATAAACCAAATCTTTGAGCGATTGCCTTGTTTTCCTTCCAAGATTAAAAAGGCATGCTCAGCATGCACATCGTCAGGTTTTCGCACTAACGAAATCACCCAGACATTGTCTAAAATAGGACGACTAGAGTCGATGGCGCTATATAAAGCTTTCTCTCTCCGATTTCCTTGTTGTTGGTTTTTACTTATCTGGTGAAACTTATTACGTTTAAGTAACTTTCTGATACTTGTGCCCACATCACCAATTTTATTACCATCAAGGCCAATTGACGTCAGTGTTTTATTTTCTTCAAACATATTAACGATGGACTGTGCTCCCACATTACTGATCTCATTGTGGCAAAGGTCAATTGACGTCAGTATTTTATTTATTTTTAACGCCTCAGCGATATCTTCTGCTTCAACATCACTGATATTATTGCCATTAAGGTTAATCGACGTCAGCGTTTGATTGACTACTAATATCTCAGCAATGACTGCAACACCCGCCTTCCCGAGCCTATTGCCAGCAAGGTTAATCGACGTCAGCGTTTGATTGGTTTTTAATGCATCGGCAACGGCTGCTGCACCCGCATCATCGATGTCATTGTAGCTAAGATTAATTGACGTTATAGTGTGATTTTTTTTTAATGCTTCAGCGATGGCTTTTGCACCAGCATTACTGATTTTACTGCATCCAAAAAAAACAATGCCATCAAGATTGATTGACGTCAGCGTTTGATTGGTTTTTAATGCATTAGCGATGGCGGTTGCTCCCGCATTCCCGAACCTATTGCCAGCAAGATTAATCGACGTCAGCGTTTGATTGGTTTTTAATGCATCGGCAATGGCTGCTGCACCCGTATCATCGATATTATTGCGGCTAAGATTAATTGACGTTATAGTGCAATTTTTTTTTAACGCTTCAGCAATGGCTTTTGCACCAGCATTACCAATGTGATCGTTGACAAGGTTAATCGATGTTTTTGTGCCATTTCTAATCGCTTCAAGAGCTTCATCTAATCTCACGGGATTACCCTCCTGTTAAAATCATCATTTAGCTATGAAAACTTATTCTTGAATTTTTTTCAATAGCTTTAATACACAGATGTAAAAATAAGCAGGCTAAATGTTTACTTTTAGCACAAATGTGTTCAAATGATGTCTCCTCTAAATGGACAGTCTGAAGATTGGCTACTTTAAGCATATCTTCCTCGAAGCCGGCTTTTATCAAAGGCTGCAGCGGTTTTTGTCTATCAGTAAGATACAATCTTTAGGCACCTATTTTCCTGTTTTCCTATTTTTTAACAGATGCTATCCCCTCTGACATCAGTGTCAAAATACTTATTTCTCAATTTATATTTATCAAATATGTCGTATTTTTTCTGTAGTCCTCCCCAATGTCAACAGGGCAAAATCATGCTTTGCACTCTATTTAACCAATTGATAATTCACATCGAAATTTGTCACGCCACATCGCCTGTTTCAATTTTTCTTTCGCACTATTTTTCTGCGAATGCAGGCAAGCTAAATTTAGCGCAAAGCGCCGCATAATGGCCAGGTTCTTGGCAGCGTTGTCTCGTGGGATACGGCAGTCATCTTCTTTAAACGTCACATCCAGCACTCAATGCGCTTTATTTTCCACTTCCCAATTACCACGCACAAATGACTTTTTGTCAAGCCTAGTTACGACCCGCACAATTAACCTGCTGATGATTGTCCCTATCGACCCAATGCTTTGTTTTTAACAAATTCTTTACACTCTCTTTTGAAATCATTCTCTGACTTAATCCTATCAATACTCTGTAACAAATCAGTTTTAAATGAATTATTAAATAAACTGTGTTTTTTTATCGCTAACGTCACCTTTTTCTTCATTGTGTTATCGCTCATCAAACCTTTTTCTATAATTTCTTTTTTTACTTTCATTAAAGCTTTCATTGTACTGTTAATATCGCTAACATGCTTGCCAGTTATTTTTTTGTTGACAAGTATAGCTTTTAACTTATCGGTTTGATTTTGATTAAGAGAATACATTGCACCATCTAGCCTAAACAATAAATAGCTTAATTTTAATTGCTGCAGTTCATTACTGTTAATAGGCTTAATTTCCGCGGCATTTTTTACTTCTTCTTTAAGTTTGCTTACCTCTCGTTCAAGTTCGCTGTTTCTATTTAATACTGAACTTATCGCACTAAGCAATTTGTCTGGCGTTGCTTTTAGCTTACTTAGCACCTGTTGCAAAACGCCGCCTAACTCCTTGATCTTCATGTCTTTTTTGTTATTTTCTTGTTGTAATTCAGCCACTTTGACTTTTAACTCACTGATAGTCATATCTTTATTGTCCAGCATTTCTTTTGCTTTTTTTCTCTCATCCATAACACCATCATTAAATGCACTATTATTGGTAAATTTCGTTTTAAAATCCGTGTTTTTTTCTTTAAGTTGATTAACAGCATCTAGCCATATTTTTTTTGTAGCAATTTTTTTACCCTTTAGCAATAATGCCAGGTTGTTAATTGTCGTGACAATATTGTTGTGTAAATTCATGACTTCGGGACCATCTATTTCTGATAACTGTTTCTTTGAAACATCTATCATGCCAAGAGCGGTTTCTAACAGATTCTTCATTAAAGTTATAACTTGAGGATTTTTCTTCTCTGATGGTTGCTTAATTTGTTCAATTCGTTTCTGCACAATGTTTTTATTAACCTGGTTATTAACAGATTCTAAATGGCAACTCCAATAATCCGTATAAGCTGCGTTAGCCTTTTTCCCATCTGGATTGTCATGGCAAAGAATCTCAACCATATAACCTAACTGTTGAAAAACTTCTAAAGAAATACGTTGCCACTCGCTCATTTTCTCTTCAATTTTTACATCACCCACTCTCATAGTATTGCCTCTTTTATTATTTGTTTTATTTACCCTTGGGGATTAATCCATGAATAAGTATGATTTATATGATCAGTGCATTAGTATAAATTATTTATATTAACAGCACATTAATTATGTTTAAATATATTGTAGCTATTAACAATCAATAACTTTTTTAGAAGGTGAAGCAGCATGAATAAATAAAAAATTATTTCATATGGCAACACGTCGCTATGACAACCCCTCCTTATAGACACTACAGTTAAAAGATTTTCTACTATTAATGCATATGAAAAATAAAACGCGCATTGCTCTATTAACACTATTTAAAAACAACAGATAAGGCTCTCAGCCTGACAAAGAAGATGGTATAATGCATCAAAAATTAATAACTCAAGAAGCAAATGCAATTTCAAAAGCCTTCAAAAAATATTAAGTAATAGGTAAGCCAACATACTCAGCTATGTTAGCTCAATTGTATTGAAAACTACTATTATCGTATAAAACATTGCTTTTTATATTTTTTCAACATTCTTGAGCATTTATGCTGTTCGAAAATTAACGTTTGCTTAACATCTCATCATTCACTGAAATCAAAGTGTTCTTTTATTGTCTTTATCTGTGAACTTCAAGCAGGTTTGAAACGATCAGCTGAGAATGCTAAAAATTCTTACAATCAACCCACTATCATTATTTATTGCAACGGATTAACATTTATCACTTACTAAAAGCACAGTGACAAGAGAAACATTATTTCAGTGCTGGCATCTTGCTCAAGCAAATGCTATATAGGTATATAGTAACAATAGAAGGATTTTTCATGCTAACAAGTTTAAAGTTTGACCTTCCTGAGACAATCTCATTACTTCAAGAGACGGTTGAACAATTTGCACGCCAAGAGATTGCAGCATTAGCAGCAGAAATTGATGAAAATAACACCTTTCCTCGTCACTTATGGACAAAAATGGGGCAGGTTGGTTTATTGGGCATCACAGTAGAAGAACAATACGGCGGTGCTAATATGGGATATTTAGCACACGTTATTGCTATGGAAGAAATTAGTCGTGCAAGTGCCTCGGTTGGACTCAGCTATGGCGCACATTCTAATCTCTGCATTAATCAAATTTCACTGAATGCCAATGAACAACAAAAAAAACAATTTTTGCCTAAATTACTAACTGGCGAGCATGTCGGCGCATTAGCCATGAGTGAAGTGGGAGCTGGCTCGGATGTCATGTCTATGGCAACAGTGGCAGAAGAAAAATCCGACCATTTTTTGTTAAATGGTAATAAAATGTGGATTACCAATGGCCCAGACGCTGATATTATTATCGTCTACGCAAAAACGGATAAAAATGCAGGCACTAAAGGATTAACCGCCTTCATTGTTGAAAAAGAAAATTCTTCTTTTAAAGTTGCACAAAAGCTGGATAAACTCGGAATGCGTGGCTCTAATACCTGCGAACTGATCTTTGAAAACTGTCAAGTGCCAAAAGAAAACGTTTTAGCTGAAGTCGGTAGCGGTACCAAAGTATTAATGCAAGGTCTTGATTACGAGCGCATTATCCTTGCCGCTGGCCCCGTCGGGATTATGCAAGCGTGTATGGACATTGTCATTCCCTATATCCATGAGCGCAAACAATTTGGCAAGGCTATTGGCGAATTCCAATTAATGCAAGGTAAAATTGCTGATATGTATACCACCTTAAATGCCTCACGCGCATACCTTTACGCTGCTGCTAAGGCTTGTGATAGAAAAGATATCTCTCGTAAAGATGCAGCAAGTACCATTTTATATACCGCTGAGAATAGTACTCAAATTGCATTAAAAGCAATACAATGTCTAGGTGGCAATGGCTATATTAATGAGTACCCAACAGGTCGTTTGCTACGTGATGCAAAATTATACGAAATTGGCGCCGGCACATCTGAAATCCGTCGTATGTTGATTGGTCGTGAAATATTTCGCGAAACAGAATAAGAGAATTAACATGAAAAATAACCCTATTGTTATCGTCAGCTACGCACGCACACCTATTGGCAACTTACAAGGCTCACTAAAAGATGCTTGTGCCGCTGATTTAGGCGCTGCTGCTATTAAAGCAAGTTTACAGCGCGCTACTCTCAATGTAGATGCTGTGGATCAAGTGTTAATGGGTTGTGTTCTTCCCGCTGGACAGGGTCAAGCACCGGCACGCCAAGCATCACTAAAAGCTGGCTTGCCAGAAAATGTTGGCTGTACAACCATCAATAAAATGTGTGGCTCTGGCATGCAATCTATTATGTTTGCGCACGATATGCTGCTAGCAGACAGCAATCGAGTTATGGTTGCTGGAGGTCAAGAAAGCATGACAAATGCTCCCTATTTATTATTAAAAGCACGTGCAGGCCACCGATTAGGTCATCAGCAATGCTACGACCATATGTTTTTAGATGGTTTAGAAGATGCTTATGACAAAGGCAAACTTATGGGTGTATTTGCTGAGGCTACTGCAACAAAATACCATTTTACTCGACAGCAACAGGATGATTTTGCTATTCAGTCATTAAAACGTGCACAGCAGGCAGCAAAAACAAAAAAATTTAGTTCGGAAATTACACCTGTGCTAATTAATACGCGTCATGGCAACGTAGAAGTTAGTGTCGATGAAAATCCCGCACTCGCTAATTTTGATAAAATTTCAACATTAAAACCTGCTTTTTCAAAAGACGGAACCGTGACAGCGGCTAATTCTAGCTCAATCTCAGACGGTGCTGCTGCACTGGTTTTAATGCGTTTGTCAGAAGCTGAGAAACGTGGTCTTAAACCTAAAGCTAAAATTATTGCTCACACAACACATGCACAAAATCCCAGCTGGTTTACAACAGCTCCAGTGACTGCCATCAAAAAATTATTAGAAAAAATTAATTGGCAATCCAAGCATGTTGATTTATTTGAAATTAATGAGGCTTTTGCCGTGGTCACAATGGCTGCCATGCGTGACTTAAAATTGTCCAGCGAGAAAGTGAATATTTTTGGAGGTGCTTGTGCCTTAGGTCATCCTATCGGCGCATCTGGTGCTCGTATTACTGCAACACTGATTAATGCACTTGAACAACATCATTTACAAAAAGGGATTGCTGCCTTATGTATTGGGGGTGGTGAAGCAACAGCTATCGCTATCGAACGTTTTATTTAATGCGTTGAGATCTAAATTTATGTCAATAATCAATAGTAAAATCGACCCTAACAGTAATGAGTTTAGTACAAATGCTAAAAACATGCTTAGTTTGGTGGAAGACTTAAAAGTAAAAGTCGATAACATTCGTCAAGGAGGGGGAGAAACGGCTCAACAACGACATGTAAGTCGCGGGAAATTATTGCCTCGTGATCGTATTGAAAAATTACTAGATATTGGTACACCTTTTTTAGAGTTGTCACAATTTGCTGCCTATCAAGTATATGATGATAATGTTCCTGCTGCAGGTTTGATTACCGGTATTGGCTCCATCACAGGAACCCAATGCATGATTGTCGCAAATGATCCAACGGTTAAAGGAGGAGCATACTATCCTTTAACTGTTAAAAAGCACTTGCGGGCGCAAGAGATTGCCATGCAAAATCATTTGCCCTGTATTTATCTTGTCGATTCAGGTGGTGCTTTCCTGCCATTACAAGCTGATGTTTTTCCTGACAAAGAGCATTTTGGCCGAATTTTTTTTAACCAAGCTCAAATGTCTCAACAAAACATCCCTCAAATTGCCGTCGTCATGGGATCCTGCACTGCAGGCGGGGCTTATGTGCCTGCTATGGCTGATGAATCAATTATGGTAAAAAATCAAGCCACTATCTTTTTGGCAGGCCCTCCTTTAGTTAAAGCAGCCACTGGTGAAGAAGTCAGTGCTGAAGAATTAGGTGGTGCTGATGTTCATTGTCGCATTTCTGGTGTTTCTGATTACTATGCAAACAATGACGAACACGCCCTGACTATTGCTAGACAGCGTATTACACAGTTAAATCGAAAAAAGCTGTCACCACTATTATTAAAAAACGTTAAAGAACCTATTTATGATCCTGCAGAGTTATATGGCATTGTGCCAAATGATTATCGAAAAACCTATGATGTACGTGAAGTCATTGCGAGATTGGTTGATGGCTCTGAGTTTGATGAATTTAAAGCCTTATATGGTACCTCTTTAGTCTGTGGGTTTGCGCATATTTTTGGTTATCCTGTTGGTATCATTGCCAACAATGGCATATTATTTTCTGAATCTGCGCTCAAAGGAACACATTTTATTCAGTTATGCTGTCAACGTCATATCCCACTGGTATTTTTGCAAAATATTACTGGGTTTATGGTCGGTAAAAATTATGAAGTTAATGGCATTGCTAAAAATGGCGCAAAATTAGTAACCGCCGTTAGTTGTGCCAAAGTTCCCAAATTTACTGTTATCATTGGCGGTAGTTTTGGTGCAGGAAATTATGGCATGTGTGGTCGTGCTTTTGAACCACGGTTTCTTTGGATGTGGCCCAATGCCCGTATTTCGGTGATGGGCGGAGAGCAGGCAGCGAATGTATTAGCGCAAATCAAACGCGATAAACTTGCTAAAAAAGACATTGAATGGTCACAAGAAGAAGAAAATAACTTTAAAACACCGATTCGTGAAACTTATGAAGCACATGGACATCCCTATTATTCATCGGCGCGCTTGTGGGATGATGGTATTATTGATCCCGCAGACACACGTTTTGTACTTGGCTTATCACTATCAGCAACGGACTCAGCGCCAGTTACTCCAACGCATTATGGTATCTTTAGGATGTAAGTTATGTTAACTATTTCAATTGAATATCCCACAAGACATGTTGCAAATATAATTCTAGCACGCCCAGAAAAACATAATGCTTTTGATGAAAGAATGATCGCTGAATTAATCCAAGCTTTAGATAACTGCGCTAAAGATGAAAACATACGGGTTTTGCTCCTCTCGGCACAAGGTAAAAATTTCTCTGCAGGCGCTGATCTGCGCTGGATGCAAAAAATGAAACAGTATACAGAAGAAGAAAACTTCTCTGATGCGAAACAATTAGCTACCTTACTACAACGCTTAAAATATTTTCCTAAACCCACTATCGCCATAATCAACGGAGCAACATTTGGAGGCGGTATTGGTTTAATCGCCTGTTGCGATATAGCCATTGCGGCTCGTTCTGCTACTTTTTGTTTTTCTGAAGTGAAATTAGGATTAATTCCTGCTGTAATTGCACCCTATATAAGCCAAACTGTCCCGGCACGGCAAATGCAGCGTTATTTTACTACCGCTGAAACATTTTCAGCAGAAAAAGCACTTGCTATGGGCCTATTACATGAAATAACCGATACTGACAAACTGTATGATTTCGCATTGGTTTTGACAAAAAAAATCCTCAACAATAGTCCAGCGGCATTAGAAAAAGTGAAACAGTTAATAACCTTAACTGAAACTGCTACTGATCAAGCAATCTTGCAACAAGAAACCTGCAAAATGATAGCTGAAATCCGTGTGTCTAAAGAAGGACAAGAAGGATTACAAGCTTTTCTTGAAAAACGCAGGCCAAATTGGATAAGCTCATGATAAACAGTATATTAATTAGCAATAGAGGTGAAATCGCAAGTCGTATCATTAAAACTTGCAAGAAATTAGGAATAAAAAGTATTGCTTTATTTTCTTCAGCAGAGCCCAATGCCTTGCACGTTACGTTAGCAGATGAAGCCTACTGTATTGGTGATGCTGAAAGCAAACAAAGCTATTTAGCCATTGATAAAATCATTGCGCTAGCTAAAAAATTAAAAGTAGATGCCATACATCCTGGCTATGGATTTTTGTCAGAAAATGCTGAGTTTGCACAAGCTTGTAAACAAGCTAATATTATATACATTGGCCCTCATGTTGAGGCAATAAAAATTATGGGAGATAAAGCCAAATCAAAAAAAATATTAGAATCCACCGCAGTTCCTTTGTTGCCCGGTTATCACGGTGACAATCAAGAGGAAAAAAATCTATTAAAAGAAGCAGAGAAGATTGGCTATCCTATTTTGCTAAAAGCTGCTGCAGGCGGTGGTGGCAAAGGCATGCGTTTAGTTACAGATCAGAAAGATTTTAAACTGGCACTTGCCTCAGCAAAACGTGAAGCCAAATCTAGCTTTGCCAATGATCATATGATTATTGAAAAATACTTAGAAAATCCTAGACACATTGAAATACAGCTATTTTCTGATCAACATGGGAACCATGTTCATTTGTTTGAACGTGACTGTTCAACTCAAAGACGCTATCAAAAAGTAATAGAAGAGTCCCCTGCCCCACATTTAAGCCCAACCATTAGAAAAAAAATGGGAGACGCAGCGATTGATATTGCCAAAGCCATTAATTATGTCGGTGCAGGCACTGTTGAATTTCTATTAACTAATGATGATACATTCTACTTTATGGAAATGAACACACGCTTACAAGTTGAGCACCCTGTAACTGAATTTATTACTGGACAAGATCTAGTAGAATGGCAAATACGTGTCGCTAATAATCAACCCTTGCCTTTAAATCAAAAACAATTAGAAATAACAGGTCATGCGATTGAAGTAAGGCTTTATGCCGAAGATCCTAATAATCAATTTCTTCCCTCTATTGGTCATTTAAATCTTTGCCAATTTCCTGAAGAAACTGCTATGGTACGTTGTGATGTAGGCATAAAACAGAACGATACCATTACTCCTTATTATGATCCACTATTAGCTAAAATTATTTGTGCCGGTAACACTAGACAACAAGCGTTAGCTAGACTACAACAAGCAATCAATCACTGTTTTATAGTTGGAGTTAAAACCAATTGCTGTTATCTTAGCAAGATAATAAAACACCGACTGTTTCAAGAAGGAAAAATTTACACCTTATTTCTTGACGAGCATCCTGAATTACAAATAAAAACCAAAATAAATAATGAAACACTTGCCTTTATCGCTTTATGCCGATTGTTTCAATGCCATCTGCAAACAAAAGCTTATTATTGCCATCAACAAGATGAAAACTCCCCTTGGGCAACGCTTTCTCATTGGCGTTTGAACTTTAAACCAACTGAAACCATCGACTTTAACATTGACAACACAGATTACCAATTAACGCTATTACAAAATGATACGAATAGTTATTGCATCACCATAGATGATGAAATCTGTCAATTTCACAATGTAATCTTTTCATCAGGCTGGATAAAAGCTACTCATAATGGAAAAAAACTTGAATCCTTCGTACATACAGAGCAAGATAGATTAATTATTTGGCATTATGGGGAACAATATGAAGTCATTATTAATAAGTCACTTACAAACAATGATCAAACAGAACCTGCTAATAACAAAATTATAGCACCAATGCCCGGCACTGTAACTAACTTGTTTATCCAACCAGGCAACACCATCAATAAAGGTGAAAAAATACTAACGCTAGAAGCCATGAAAATGGAACATGTTGTCATAGCACCTTACGGTGGTAAAGTTTCTTCTGTTCTTTGTGTGCAAGGTGACTTCATTAAAGAAGGGACAGAATTAGTGCTTATGGAGGAATAAAAATGCAATTTCCTGAGCAAGTCACTATTGTTGAAGTTGGTCCTCGTGATGGCTTGCAAAACGAACCTTGCTTGCTTAATACAACAGATAAAGTTGCATTGATCGATCAGCTATCAACAACAGGATTGACACGAATAGAAACAACCAGTTTTGTCAATCCTAAATGGGTGCCTCAAATGACAGATAGTAAAGAAGTCTATACTGGTATACAGAAACATCAACATATTAGCTATTCAGCGCTAGTGCCGAATGCATATGGTATGCGGCAAGCTTTAGCTGTTGGTGTTAAAGAAATTTGTGTTTTTGCAGCCGTATCGGATGCTTTTGCACAAAAAAATACAAATTGTTCTATTGCTGAAAGCCTAGAACGCATCCGTCAAGTAACTATGTTAGCAACATCTGCAGGAATAAAAATTCGTGGTTATTTATCCTGTGTCTTTGGTTGTCCCTATCAAGGAAAAGTTGATGAGCAAAAAATCATTTACTTGACTAATAAATTATTAGAGTTAGGTTGCTATGAAGTTTCTTTGGGAGATACGATTGGAATTGCCTCACCGGGAGATGTCTATCGTTTATTAACATTATTGCAAATGAAATCTTCGGTTGACAAAATTGCCATGCATTTTCATAATACTTTTGGGCAGGCTTTAGCTAACATATTAATGTCATTACACTTTAAGATAAAAGTATTTGACGCATCCGTTGCTGGTTTAGGCGGTTGTCCTTATGCAAAAGGTAGCACCGGAAATGTTGCTACTGAAGATGTTGTGTATATGTTACAAGGATTAAATATTAAAACAAATATAGATCTTGACAAACTATTGAAAATCGATGACAGCATATGCCAAAAACTAAAACGTGAAACACAATCGCAAGTAGCTAAAGCAAGGAGGAGTTATCATGCCACTTAATATTCCTAGAGTTTACGATGAATTTGTAAAACTAGAAAAAAGTGCTATTAGAACAGTCTGTGTAACACCATTTTATCTGCTAACAAAAATTGACAAAAATATGCAGGAAGGAAAAATGAATGAAAAAGAGGCAACCTATCACGCTTGCAAAGAATATTACGATAAATATTATAATAATGAACAAAAAGAATTAACCTATCGGCACCCATTGCTAAAAAAATGTTTTGATATACTTGAAAATGAAACCAATAACTATTTTGATTTTCTGTGTCCGTCTTGTTCTTCTGGTTCTTCTTGGTCTACTACACAAAGCTCAGATGAAAGATTAGAGCTTACTTTAGAGCTAACTGAAGATGAAATAAATGATACTCGACAATCTTCCACATCAAAAAAAACAGAAGATCGTTTTACTAGAAATAGCATGTATTCTCAACCTGCTTATATTGCTGGGAAAAGAGATCGAACACCTATTGAAGAACCAACAGGCACCTCCTCCCAAAGCAAAAGACGCCGACTTGAATAGAAAAGTGAGATTACATAGTAGAATCGCTTGGTGATAACAATGGCGAGCTGGCCTGTTAAAAATCATTGACGACCATTATGACTAACGATCTATCATTATTGTGTCTCAGTTACCAACAGAGCATTGGCATGATTATATTGGCGATCATACCATTGCTGATGCCATGTTAGATCGGATTGTACATCAGGCTAAAATCTTTAATTTGAGGGAAGAATCCATGAAAAAAATGATTGATACAAATTGATCAACATGATTCAATATACCCATCACTCGTCAATGTGCATGATTTAACTTTTGAAAATTATCGTTAATTTCGGGCAATGTTTTTTCGAAAAAATTCGATATACTGGACCTAAAATCTTTTGCTGAGTTAAAAAACTTATTATCTCTAACATGCTCATTCATTACTTTCCACCGTCGTTCTATCGGGTTTAAATTTGGACTGTAGGGAGGCAAATAATGTAAGTGTATGTTGAGTTTTTTAGCAGCTTTTTTTAAATTAGGTGAACGATGATAACCAGATTGATCTAAAATGAGGCCTCAGATAGCGTTCGGTCTTTACAAACAAAATGGGTGGAAAAGAGCTGGATCTCATTTACAGGATCAAGTCCTAAGGTGATTTACCGCTTCAATTCCACCCTCCCAAGCCTGCTTGGGATTGTAGCAATAACGTTAAAAATTACTACAGTTGCTCAAAGTACAAGGTGTAATTTTAACTTGATAGGATATTGTTCACGAAGTTTTTGAAAAAAAATACTGACTGCTTCAGTATTAATGGTTTCGTAGGTATCGGTAACCGTTTTGCTAATATTTTTAAGCTCAATTGCACCGTAAGCCCATAATAATCACACCCTTGGCAATATTTTCCTACCAACTAAAATGACTACAAGCGTCTTCTTGTTCGCGGTATCACTTCCAAATACGCTTCGTTTGCCGGTAGCTTACTTTCATGCGACGAGCCACTTCTTTCAATGTGCAGCGGCTAAACTTTAACCACTCCAGTATGGATTTAAGCTTTCGTTCTCGATCACTCATTGACAATACCCCCATTTACTTCCCTCCATTAGTCGGTAGATTAAATCCTTGAGTATCGACAACTAGAAGAGACATTTATATTGTGCTACGACGATGATGATATCGATTGACTTTTAACTCGCTACTTTATAAAATTAAAGATGATTATGCTAATTGTGTTATGGAAAAGCATTTTTAACGTTGGTATATTATGAAACATTGGAGGGCATAGTAATGTTAAAAGATGATGTTAAATTTGATAGCAAAGCATGGGGTGCAATAATTGTATCGAGCATTATTAGTGGGTTAGCATCAGGAATAGCGTCTGCTGCGGTACAGAGGCTTTTTAGTGATCTTGACGAAGAAAATACCGTATTGTCAAAAAAATTAGACTTAATTATTAATTATGTAGTTCAAATAATGAATTATATGAAATACGTCCCTAATGCATCAGCATATCTAGTAGCGAGAAATGACTTTATCGTTAAAAGTAATACGCTACAAACACAATATGAACAATATCTAAATTCTGAAAATGATGAATGGCTGTTACGCCCTTTGGTGACCATCACAAATGACGCCATGGGGTACGCTAAAATTATTGGTTGTACAGCAATTGATACCTACCCAGTCGTAGTTGCTTTAGGGACATCAGTTTTTGTTGAATTTGCACAGCTCGCAGAAAAAAGAGGGGATGTAAAGCAAGTGAAAAGCCATTACCAAAACGCTTTTAACCTATTAAAAAGAGGTTTGAATCAATTAGCAATCATGAAGGATGAGCTAAAAGAGTTTTCAGATAAGCGCTATAATAAAGTTCGAGTTCCAGGTGGGTGGGTAATTTCTACAGACGGTGTTGTACCGGTTGGCGATCCATTTGAAAGTGAAGCAATAGCAGATAATGCTTTGGCGGGTATAAAACGATTGAGTATTAAAAATCGGCTCGAAGAGGTTGAATACGATAAGATTGTCGGAGAACTTAGTAATTACAAGGATAAAATCCAAGCAGAGCACTTAAAAACTGAGCATCATACAGAATCCTCTCTTATGACATTTGGCAAGACCCCATAAGCAGAGAGAAAAAGAGCAGGCTTGATTTGGATTTGATCAATAAACGCTTGCTCAAAGAAAAAGGAACACAGGCTTTAAAATGTACCTTCAAAGTGAACCGTGATCATAAAAATAGAACGGGTAAACACCTTGAAAAAATGGTCATTGAGTTCTCATTAGATAACTCACATTTGGGACTGGTACAAGTCTCCGCACAACTGAAAACTCACTACAATATTGAACTTAGCCCCAGTGGCATTCGTGGAATATGGCTTAGAGAAAACATGAATACCAGCGCCCTCAGGGTGTCAAAATCTAAAACTGACTGTAGGTTAGTCACTTAAAACCTTTGACTGTTGTAAATAATGCTGGTATCGTATTACGACAAAATCGCTTGGTAATCACAGTTTTACATATTCTATTTTTTAACTATTTTTAGCTTAGCATGTTCAATTGCCAATTTATAATAATACCTTCCTCATTGCATAACCCGTCTGATATGACTGCGGCTTGTTTGCTGATTGCTCTTTTCATTATGTTTTGAAGAAAAAAAACGCATTAATTTTTGAGAAAATAAATTTAACTTAGAAATCGTGCTTACTGAATTGTCAACATTTATTCGATAAGGTTGCAGAGCTTTCTGGATTTGTTGGATAATAGATGGCGGTAATGTTAATTTTTCTGTTTGTCCTTCTTGCGTCACCAGCACAGTGCCGGCTTGCTCATACACTAAGACACCATGTTTTATTAATCGCTCCCTAATATACTGGCGACCCTTATCATGAGCCTTCTTATACAAAGGCAATAGTAAATGCACGGGGATATCGATATCATGTAATATGCTATACATAACACTGTCTTTGACAAATAAACTGTCTAGAAAGGCCTGGGCTTTATTTGGCCACTTGGGCAATTGTTGAATTACGCTTGTCGCCAGCGTGCCTCGAACATATTCATCTACTTTCTCATCCCGAAATAACGTCAATACTGCCTCCACCCATTCTGGGGTGGGTGACCAATGCGCAACGGTGCTGCTCGCCAGCTGGCCGCGAACATATACATCTACTTTCTCATCCCGAAGGAACGCCCATACCGCCTCCACCCATTCTGAGGTTGGTGGCCAATGCGCACCGGCGCCGCTCGCCAGATCGCCGCGAACACGGCTATCCACTTGCTCATCCTGAAGGAACACCAATACCGCCTCCATCCATTCTGGGGTGGATGACCAATGCGCAACGGCGTCGCTCGCCAGCTTGCTGCGAACATATCCACCTACTTTCTCATCCCGAAGTAACGCCCATACCGCCTCCACCAATTCTGAGGTTGGTGGCCAATGCGCAACGGCGCCGCTCGCCAGCTCGCCTCGAACAACTCCAGCCACTTTCTCATCCCGAAGGAATACCAATACCTCATCCACCCATTCTGAGGTGGGTGACCAATGCGCAACGGCGCCGCTCGCCAGATCGCCGCGAACAACTCCATCCACTTCCTCATCCCGAAATAACGCAAATACCACCTCCAGCCATTCTGAGATTGGTGGCCAATGCGCAACGGCGCTGCTCGTCAGATCGCCGCGAACAACTCCATCCACTTGCTCATCCTGAAGGAACGCCCATACCGCCTCCATCAATTCTGAGGTTAGTGGCCAATGCGCAACGGCGTCGCTCGCCAGCTGGCCGCGAACAACTCCATCCACTTTCTCATCCCGAAGGAACACCCATACCGCCTCCACCCATTCTGGGGTAGGTGACCAATGCGCAACGGCGCGGCTCGCCAGCTCGCAGCGAACATATCTATCCACTTGCTCATCCCGAAGTAACGCCCATACCGCCTCCACCCATTCTGGGGTGGATGACCAATGCGCAACGGCGCCGCTCGCCAGCTCGCAGCGAACATATCCATCCACTTTCTCATCCCGAAGTAACACCCATACCGCCTCCACCAATTCTGGGGTGGGTGACCAATGCGCAACGGCGCTGCTTGCCAGCCTGCAGCGAACATATCTATCCACTTGCTCATCCTGAAGGAACACCCATACCGCCTCCACCCATTCTGGGGTTGATGACCAATGGGCACCGGCGCCGCTCGCCAGCTCGCCGCGAACATATCTATCCACTTGCTCATCCCGAAGGAACACCCATACCGCCTCCACCCATTCTGGGGTGGATGACCAATGGGCACCGGCGCCGCTCGCCAGCTTGACGCGAAGATATACATCTACTTTCTCATCCCGAAATAACGCAAATACCACCTCCACCAATTCTGAGGTGGGTGACCAATGCGCAACGGCGCCGCTCGCTAGCTTGACGCGAAGATATAAATCTACTTTCTCATCCCGAAATAACGCAAATACCACCTCCACCAATTCTGGGGTGGGTGACCAATGCGCAACGGCGCCGCTCGCCAGCTCGCAGCGAACATATCCAGCCGCTTTCTCATCCCGAAGGAATGCCAATACTGTATCGGCATTCAAGCAAATGAGCCTAGGACACATGGACAAGATCTTTACTGTAGCCCTACGCCATTTTTGTGGCAGCTTGTTAAGCCGCTTTATACGTTGTTTAACGACCCGCAACAAGGCTTGCTGTTGTAAACCTAGCGCCTTTGTATCGGTACTAGCGGGCAAGCTTGCCTCCAAACAACGCATCAGCAAATCAGCCTCAACAAAACCCACCCAATCTTTGGGACCGGTGATTAAAATCGACAGAAAATCATTTAATGCTGCCGGATACCGCCTCAGCAAACCCGCTACCGATGGCCATACTAAGGTGAAGTTGAGGTCATATTTATATCGATGGATAACTTGCGTTAAATGTGGTTTTTCTGCTTTTTCACTTTGTCTCAACGTCACCGCTATCACGTTTGCCGCTAAAAATTCTTGAAACGATAAATGGAGAAATTCAAAGCGCTGTTGCGCGCCAATGTGACTGCCGACTTCCTTCAATAACCCCACTTTTTTTAAATAATCCACCTCGAGCTGCTCGCATTGACTCGTCGATAACAGCGTGGGCTTTTCATCACTGTCCTGAATGCCACTTAACCAGCTCATCGGTAACTGTGCACTATCCTGCCGTAATCCTTCAAAAGCCCAACGCCCCAATGCATCTAACAAACGATGAACACGAGGGTTATTCAGCACCACCTCATCATCTACCAATTCACTACCATTTAATGGGGCTGTTTTCGCCAAATAACGCCGACACACATCCACTATCAATGAACGATACAAGCCACTGATTGATAATGTGGCTAACGGAGCACCTCCCACTTGTGAACCCGTGGTGACCCACCAGCTTTTTAATAAATACGCATGAATGGGAATATGGGTAATCGCCCAAAGGTCCGGATTCTTTTTGACTGACTGAATAAACTCCTCAGTTTCATTCGATTGCCCCAGCATTTTTTCAAAATACACCGCCACATTACTATCAGAAAAACCACTGATTTCAACTAATCCCTCATGGCTTATCCACTGCTGTAACTTCCCTACCGCATACGGCCGGGTCGTCACTAATTTCTTAAACGGTAACTGAAATAATTGCTCCAGTAAATCGCGCCAATACGCTTGCTTGGGCTCGGGCAGTTCATCTAAGCCATCAAATAAGAGCAAACACTTATCTGGCTTTTTTTTCAGCATGGCGAGTAATTGACGTGATGCTTCCAGACTAACATCCAGTTGCCCCCAACAGGCACAACGTAATAAATCAGCAAGGCTTTTCTCTTTAACTTCCAGCTTTAGTGCCTCGGGATATAAATCGCGACACCGAATGATTAATACTGTCTCAAATGTTGACCATAACCCCGTTTCACCTTCTCCTTTTTTAGCGAGCGCCCACTGATACGCCAGATAATTCATCAAGGTCGTCTTGCCAACACCCGCCGCACCCGATAACACAACCGTATTAATAGATGACAAAGTCTCCCTACCCTTATCTTGATACGTTGACGGTTGAAACAAGTCAGCCAATTCAACCGTTTCTTTTTTACCCGCTAACCTATCACGCTCTCGTAATGGTTGATAGGCAGGCTTGTCGTCACTGGGTTGTTGCCCCTGCGTTGCACCATCCCGTTCTTTTACCACCTGAAGATTGACAAAATAATTCACCAGTGAAAAATAATCGTCATTAAAGAGTCGTTTGTTGACAAATGTCTCTTTGCAATAGTACGACATCATCGCAGTCTGCCAATATTGCCATAATCGCTCTGGCGCTGTACAGTTAAGCACCTTATCAAAGACCGTTAATAACGTGACATTCCCTGAAAGCCTGATGATATCCCTGGCAGTGTTTTGATGATTATCCACCGCCATGGGATCCGCCCCTTGTACGAGCAAACTATTGAATACCGCAGCATAATCCGACAAAGTCCTGCCTTGTTTTAACTGCCGGCCTAATGCGGCACAATGTAACGGTGTGCCATTATCCGCATTGCGTGCATTTACGCCAACATCCGCTTGTGGTAGCAATAAATTCACCACTTCGGTATTAGCATACATTGCGGCTAAGTGCAGTAAACTATTACCTTGACTATCCGCCTGCACACAGGCTGTTGCTTTTGTTGTCTTTTTAGTCACATAATCAAATACATCCTGATTGGCAAAACACGCTGCTTGATGCACAGGCAAATGACCCTTCACTGTCTGAGCCACTAGTGCCTGTGGCCACATTTTTATGCAGCGCTGATAGAGGGATACATCGGTGATTCCCGAGCGACATAATCGGTGCAGCACAGTTTGATGTGTCACCGCCATCCTACCGTCACTGGTCTCTTTCTCCGTCGATTGTTGGCGCAACGCTTGCGACAACTCACCGTGACAAAGCAAATAATGCAGTAATGCACTTTGTTGAAAGTGCAACCCGACATCAAACCATGTATCCGATGCCTGTATCGCGACCGGCTGATGAAACGTTCCTTGCGCCGACTGAAAGGCAATCTGCTTACTCGTACAAGGTGGCTGGCTGAGCAAGGGGGTTAATTGTGTTTGATAAAATAGCAGCGTGTGCGTATCGTGATGGACATTTTGCTTCTTGGCGCGATAGAGCAGTGTATAAAGACAGACCGCATGAACAACGTAGTGATGTTGTTGGCATTTCTTAGCAATATCAAGCAAGATATTCACATCGTCTTGTGATAAATGTATTTCCCTTACAGTCGCGAGATAAGCTGTTAACACCGATAACTCTGGTAATTCAAAGGTTGTACCGCTAGTAGAAACTTTAAAGGAATCTTTTATGGTGATGTTAATATTGGCTAGCGCATAATCAGATATTTTTACCGAAGGTAGCAATAGCGTAACCGGTGAATGGGATATCGCCTCACCATAAGTGAGACAATCATCATTATCGCTTGTTATTGTTTGAGGTTCTTGTTGGTGCCCTACCGTCCCGTTTGATAGGGTAACTACTTTTTTCCAGGTGATGAGGATGCTGGCGGCACTGGCATCGTTGTATAATGGATTTTACGATTCAATATGCCTTGCAAATCTTGAGTAACTGTTACCTGAGCACTTCCTGAGGCTACGATGCTGCCAGGTTTAAATCCGCTAATCATTTGCAACATCCGCTTTCGCTCTGCTTCATCCAGCGGTAACAGTTTTTTCAATCGTTCCTCAGGAATATTTTGATAGTCTGTACAACCCATGTCCTTAAGAGTTTGCCGCATTTCCACAATCGCTTCATCTGTTGCTACCACACGACTGCCTTGTTGGCTATCCACATCGTATCGTGCACATAGCTGCGTGAAGCAATAGGCACCCCAAGGCGATTGCTTCTCCGGTGATTGGTCAATGTCTTTTTTCAATAACGTCCATCGCTCTGGCGACACTGTTTCTCGATGACTTGCATCTTGAATAGCTTTATCATGCGGAAACTGTTGATACCACGCCTTGGCTAAACAATCCAGAGGCTGGCTAGGTGCTGTTGCATTGTCATTAGACTGATAATCCTGTATCGCTTGTGGGATGGGCGCCACGCATAAACACGGCAGGCCACTCATAGGGTGGTTTATCTTTCACCTTAGAAACGATCCAATCTAAAATAGCGTCGTATAATTGCTGTTGTTCAGGCATTGTTTTATCGTTGATAGCATCAAAAATAGGCAACCATGCGCTTCTGTATCGCCGATGACAATGCCGCTTCATCGTTTTCATCGTCAATCCAGCGCAGCAATGCTACCATGCCATACACGTAACCGTAATCTTCGCTCGCTTGCGTCCTATCACTCTCTAACAAATCTAATCGGGTTACACTACTTTCTGCCTGATGCCACTCGTGCAAAAATGCAATTAAACGCGCTTCCTGGCTGGGGCCGATAAGGTGAGTTTTTACCTGCGCTACCAACGGTGACACCAGTTGCCGTCCTGTGTTTAAACATTGCCACGTTGAGGCAATCGATGAAGCCCCCGATAACCCCATACTCTGCATCGTCCCGTACCACGAGGTAGCACAACGGGCCAATTGAAAGACAAATAATCCGCTTTCTTTCATTCGCCTTACTCGCTTGCTGCCTTTGCTTTTTGTCTCTAATATCCCCTTATCAAATAACCGCTCACTTCTAGATAACAATGTTTTAATCGCCGTCAACATTGCTTTATTATAGTGTGATAAAGGCTCATTAATTGCTGTCTCTTTGGACGACTTCGACGACAATATACGACCCATTTTCTGGTAAAAACGGTAATGTGGCTCACTCTCTTTGGTAATCTTGACTAACTCACTCACGGTATCGCTCACCGCAGATAACTGCGATTTAATCGTCGCTCGCTTCTCTTCGGTAATATGCGTCACGCCAGCAGCAAGCATCTTTAATATCAGTAAATGCAACGCATAGACCGCCGGTAACAACAAGGTCGGCTCTGACGCTAACATTTTTTTGATCCGAACAGATAGCGCTGCTAATAACTGATAAGCATCATCATGCCCAAGCAAGTCACTTGGCACATGATGCGCAAAGGTTGCTATCGACAAATACATTGCCTCCCAGTTGATATGTGATGTATCGGCTAAATTAGCATGCAGCCGCTCGGCTAACTTCTTGATGACCTTGCTATCACCACTATCGATTAAGCCCAATAACGCTTTCGCACTATCTACATTGTCATGGGGTAATTTTTTGCTTGCTTCACACATCACCGCCAATAGTTTGGTTTTATAGTGAGGAAACTTTTCAGATATTTGCTCATCATGTTGATTGTATTCGGCTAATAAATGTTCAATTGTGGCAAAAGGTGGCTGTTCTTTTGTCGCGCCTTTTGCGGATGACGTGCTTTTCCCCTTTGCCAATTTCGCATGGATTTTGCTAGTGCTATCAATTGAATCCGCACCTTCTACAACATCACTTCTTTCTGCTGTGTTTATCATGCCTCACTCCCTTGCTGTCTATTTTGATCAATAAAAACACTACTTTAAACCATCAATAACACAAAAAAATTGTTTTTTTAACAACCTTTCCTTCTCATCATCCATGACTACTATCCAGCTTTCACGGACAATGTCAATAGCTAAACTCTGGACTTCGGATCAAATGTTTAAAAAATATTTATTTTACAATATATTACGTTTTTTGAGGCACTACAACTTTTCCTTATAGCTAAATTTTTATGGCCAATTTATCCTTAAAGCTCGGTATATTGGAATCAGCTCAGATGGCGGATCTTCAAGTAAGGGTAAATATTATTATCAGCATGGTGCACTTCTGTTACTCGCATTTGCTCAAGTAATAAGTGTATTTGATTAATTGTATAATGTAATTTACTTTTATGCAGTACAAACTCAAGATAGCGAATTATAGCGTTTCCCTATATTGTTGACCTATACTAAGCGAGTATAGTGTTTGCTTGCGAGGTTTCAAAAGCGACGTTTACTATTGTAAATAAGGTTTTGAATAACGAAGCAAGCGGGCGCTAGATGAAGTCTTAGTATAGGTCAACAATATAGGGAAACGCTATAAGGCAAGACTTATGTAATAAATTAAAAAATGAGCTCTGATTCTTTTGGTGTTGCAATGAAATACAGGTCTGATATCAAGATTTAATTTTGCTATACGAAAAGGTTTATTCTATCTGCCATAATCCACAATAAGTTGGTAGCAGCTCTTTTGGATGGATGTTATCTAGATTGGTTTGTATGCCAAAATAGCCATCAAATTTTTTATCATACGCTAATTTACCCAAGTCAATTTCAAGATGGCATGATTTATTAATTTTTACCTAAGGCTTTTTAAGACGACTGATTAACTGGCTTTTTGTTGTGCTACTCATGTATTTTCTTATCTTTTCAATACGTTGCTCTCTGTCATATTCATCTTTTCTAGCCCGTTTGGAACTGTGATAGGCTACCAGTGAACTGCCTGTTGCCAGTTGAATCGTTTTAGATTGAATAATGCAATGACACAGTTAATTTTTTTATCGGTTAAACGAGATAGATTAATTTTGTTCATAGATGCTAAGTCTGTAACTAGGACAACTTGTTCAATTAACTTTCAGTTCATTGCAATTGTTTTGATTGCAGCATCACTTGATACGCTAGATACTTCCATACTCAATTTTTTCCTAACGTATTCAAATTATTCCCTTTAGATAAAATCACAGTAGGTGCTTTCTTCGCATACGCAAAAATTCCTAGTTGCGCAGCAATGCCCGCCGTTGACTCATGTGCTAGTTGCTCAACGTATATTAATCCATCATTTACATTAGCTATCTCTGAAGCTAATTGTTTAGCTTTCTCACGACATCTATGCGCAAGAACTGGTTGCGCGCAGCTTTTATAAAGCTTGGCGAGCTTATCTAATTCCTCTTTTATAACTTCATCATTTTCTTGACTAACACCTTTTACTGCTAAAAATGCATCCCTAGCTTTATCTATCAAAGAAACTTCTTCATCTTCCGTAATGCTACTGTCTATTTCATATGGTGAGTCTAGTAAAATATGTGCTTTCTCTAACAACGTAAATCCTAAAGCCATATAGCATTCAGTCTTATACATATTAAAATTAAATGACTGAATTAACTCTATAGCAACTTTAAAATGAGCTTCTGCTTTATCCCACTGCTTTTCTTCCATACAGTCTTGCCCTAACTGATAGCGTTCATACACTTGTCGCTTTGCTCTGTGCAATTTAAGTGCTTCCTCATCTCCAAACCACCAAAATTTTAGTAATTGATACGATGATTTTAAATAACTATAAGTCGTTTTACCCAATTGCTTGAGCACAAGCCCAAGCATAAATGTGTGGAGAAAATCAGGTATAGGCGCGCTCATTAAAAATGGATTTGGAAAAGTAGTGTCATCTGTAAAATTGCATGGTGATGGAGTGCTTGGAACAAAAGATTCTGTTATCTGGTTACTATCTACAAAATGTCCCGATATAAAGTTATAATCAGGCAATTGAAGCGTATTAACTTTAGACTGAAATGCTGATTGGAGTTCTGACCATTGCATATCATTGAGTTCAATACAATCTTTTAACATAGGATATACACATAAACTTCTCTGGTTGAGTGTAACCTTTTGATTGAGGTTATAGCAAATATCGGCAATAAGTTTTGCAGGGTAAGACAACTTTGGCAACCTAAGTAAATATTTAATTATCCGAGTATTAATCTGCATCTGCATTTCTAACAGAATAAGGATGTTTTGCTGTAAAAAGTTCGATCCTTTAGCTTGCTGTGTTTCATTAACCAGAAATTTTATATCAAGTTCAGAGAAGAATCCTTGCTCTTCTGGTGCCAATGCTTTTTGCTCAATTGTATTCAGTCTACTAAAATCTTTTTCTTTTAGCATATCGATATAAGGCGCTATCCATGAGATTTTCAAATCACTTTGATTACGCAATACTTTTGAAGCTGCCATCTTAACATTTGGATTAGGATCTTTTGACATTGCATCAATAAGAACCTTTTTAACTCCGTATTTAGATAAAGCAAAAGGATACGACTCTAAGACCAATATTGCCATTTCCCTAACAGCATCGTGTTCATCCTCTTCGATCCTAAATTTAAGTTCACTTATAACATCTTCACGTTTTAGCGCCAATTGATTAGACAATGCAGCTATCAAATACTTTTTGGCAAGGATATTATTTTTATGAGTCTTTAAACTTTCTAATAGGGTGATTATGGTTGAGTTTAGCAATTCAGTTTGTTGTGATAGAATATATGAGGTGGTTGCTTTGATATCCTCACACGCTTTAATATCTGCACATGCTTCGATATCATCACATACTTCGGTATCTTCACACTCTGTTTTTATCGCTTTTATAAGAAATGTAACACTATTATTAGACAGGTTATTTTGGCCTGATAATGCATTAGCAGCGATTAATTTATCAGCATTAGATTGATTACCAGCTATCATTCCAATCAACCGTTGAACATCTCTTTCAGGCAGTTTCTTTTCATGAGAAGCTAACACTTCCGATGCAGATTTTTTTATGCTACTATTATTTATGATATCTATGAGAACACCAATAGAGTCTTTAGATAATTCATGCTGTTTACCCAATGCATAAACTATGTTTTTTCCATGTTTAGGATTGCTTCGTAGTGCAGTAATAAGAGCTGGTATGGTATCTTCATGAGACAATGCTATATTGCTGCCTAAGACATAAGCAGCTGCAGAAGCTACAGCACTATGATTACTTCTTAATGCAGTAATAAATGCTGGTATAGTATCTTTATGAGACAATGCTATATTGCTGCCTAATACATAAGCAGCCATAAGGGCTACAGCACCATTATTAGCTTCTAATGCGGTAATGAGTGCCGGTATAGTATCTTTATGAGACAATGCTATATTGCTGCCTAAGGCATAAGCAGCCATAGGGGCCACAGCACTATTATTGGCTTCTAGTGCAGTAATGAATATTGGTGTGATATTTTTATGAAACTCCCTTATTTGGTCAGGTTGTAATTTAATTGCTGAATGCTTACCAAATTCTTCATATCTGAAAATCAAGCCACTCATAAAAATATGGAAATGAAATAGCCAGTCATAACTGGTATGATCTTCAGATATAGCAGCGATATCCATATGACCTTTAAACATAGCAGTAATATCCGTATGACCTTCAAGTATATCATCGATAGCCAATAAAGTTCTAAAATAGGATGGCAAAACTACATAACTACTCAATGCATAAACTACACACACGAGCCATTCACCATGACCATTGTTTAATTGGTCAGCTAAAGCTGATACAGCATTTGAATGAGATAATCCATATTGGCCACTCAGTGCTAACGCAACCGCACACCTAATTTTATCATCGTTTTTATCACTATCCTGCAATTCAGTAATGAGAGCTGGTATGGTATCTGAGTGAGACAATGCTTTTTCCTCGCCCAATAGCTTAATTACTTCAAGCCTGATTGTTCTATCAGTCCCATCTTTTAGTATAGCGATAAAATTTGTTCTGACGCTTTTTATAGAAAAATGATAAGACAAAGCTATCAAGGAAATCATTTCGCTTCTAAAATGAGTTTTAGCTTCTAGTAACTTGAAGAGACTTGGTATAGTGTCTGGATAAAACCATGGGTTTTGGCGAGACAGAATTGATTGTGCATTTGGCTTCCAATAAGAATATTCAAAACATTTAATACAACTTCGCTTTTTTAATAGAATGTTAATCAGCTCCTTTATAACTGCTTCAGGCAGGTTTTTTATATAGTCTAATGAATTCAGTAAAGCTGCTGGAGGTTCTGCTTTTAACGCATTTACCACTGGATTTATCAATCTAGACTCTGCAAGCAGTTGTGGGCTGGCGCTAAACGCTTTATAAAAAGGGCTAGAATCTTGACGGCCATTACTACGAAATCTGCTTAAAAAAGAAAACACATAATCAATCAATGGATTTTTTATTTTATCATCTAATATACTTCCTCCCTCATTCAAAAAACGTATCAATAAAGAGATTTCATGGAGGCGGAAGATATCTCGAGGCTCACTTAGCCATTGTTCAAGAAAAAATTGTAGCCCTGACTGTGAATATTCTTGTCTGAGAGTACCTACGGTAAATTCCCACATGGGTGTATATTCTGATAAGTACTTTTTCTGAGCAAACCAATCTTTAAAGTTGGATTGGCGATTAGATGGTAACAATAGATCCTTGTTGTTTTCTGGCTGTAGACAATGTGCCACATAAACTGCAGCTAGGTATTCTTGGAAAGACAGATGCGTAAATTCAAAGCCTGTTTTTTGTATATTTAAAAAACCAACACGGTTTATTATTGCTCGCATGGGCACTCGGGATCTTTCTTCTTTCACACAATATGTTAAAACAGGATCGAACAAATTATCACTAAACCATAATTTTTTGCCAGTCTCATAATGGCTTTGAGCATGAAAAGCCAATAAGCTTAAACAGTGTAATACAGGCTTACAGGTAGAGAACACCGCAACACGATCCCAAGTGTCTTTATCATAAAATATAGGATTTCCAGATTTGTCTTTTTCAATTAGTAATGAATTATACTGGTTTTTGCTCTTATCAGCCTCTCTTTTTAGCTCTGATTGAAGCTCTAATTCTCTACGAAATATATACTCAATGAATTTGTTATACAAATCAGTGACAGTTGATTCTCGCTGCATGTTTTTAAGGCCATTTCTATCTCGCTGCCACATAGCACATATTAATTCTGCATTGAGTGGTGTGAAGCCTAAGCGTCTTATAGAAGGTGAGTTGTCAAGAAAATCTAATAATGTTTTAACATCGCCAGTTGAATTTTGACTGTCTTCTTCCCCGAAGAATTTCTTAACATATTTATCAGGAAAATCAAATTCTGAAAATCCCTTTAATTCATATTGGTGATCAGGCTCATAAAGGAAATTATGATTAGTGTTAGGACGTGTCAAAAAAATAACATTAGGTTTGCTTAAAATATTATTAATAAGCTTCATTAATGAATCATGAAGCTTATTATCACTGGACACAATTTCATCTCCCCCATCAAGCAACCATAATATACGATTTTCATGTTGGGTTATCCAGTTATCTAGCTGCTTCTCTTCATCCTCATTCCGTTTGTTTTTATCAAGGCATAGGTAATGAACTAATGTACCCAATGAATAGACCTTGGGTTCACGTTCAAAGCGCTCATCATTTAGTAATTTCCGTAACGGCATCCAAAATACCACTTCAAATCCATAAAATAATTTTTTCTCAGGTGTCTGACTGTATAAATAAGCAAGCCATTTGCATAACGTTGATTTACCACTACTAGCACGACCCATGATTAATATTTTACCTATTGGTGGTAGATTTTGCTGGCCTATTTGAATCGGTCGTTCTAGCAATTTCTCTATGCGCACAATTTTGCTTTTTTCTGTTGGTCGTTCATAAGAAGGAAGTATTTCCTCATCTTGGTTATCCTCTTCATCATCTTGCGATACTAGACTCAGAGGAACAAATAAGTCAGTCATTTTGCGGGTATTCTTGATTTTGCGAGGATCATTAACATAGTGTAGCCTAAAGTAGGCTTTATTTTCATAAATCTTTTTTAATTCGTTGCCAAACGCATTACTGTGCTGGCGATATAAATAAATTATTAAGCCTACAAATCCACTGAGAAATACGCCTATTACTCTCCAAAAATATAGAGGTAGTCGATCTCTTCGTTTTCGCTGGCGATTAGAAGAAGCTGCAGAATCTCTTCGGTTTCTCTTTCTTCGCCGGTGTTTGGAGGAAGTAGCAGAATCTCTACTGCTAGAATTATTAAAAGATTTTTTCATGTTTATGTTAATATTGACTCGCGCATGATTACGAGCTTCTACCTTAAATGATGATAGCATAGCTAATAAAGTAGCCAATAAATTTGATGTTGATTCACCATGGGTAGTATACTCATCGTTATCAATCTCTTTATTACCTGTTTCTTGAGTAGTCTCATTAGGTGGAAACTGCTGATGAATTTTACTGGCATTGTCGGTTAACTTTGAACCTTCTGTGACTTTTTCTCTTTTTACCGTATTTGTCATGCATCACACCCCTGCTATCTTACATGTTCTGACCAATAAAAACACTACTCTAAAAAATCAATAACACCTGACTTTAGGTGTAGTAACCTAGCTATAGGTATTGCCAATACCAACTATCCGCCTGCACCATTTTTCCTTTGTCATCTTTAAATAATCCCCTTTCCCACAAACCATTACTGCTCTTAGCTCTTAAAGGCAATGTGAAAAACCAAGTTGGCTCGCGCCAGCAACATGCAAATTAGTTTCACCGTTCACTTTCAATTCATTGCAATTGTTTTGATTGCAGCATCACTTGATACGCTAAACGCTTCCATACTCAATTTTTTCCTAACGTATTCAAATTACTCCCCTTAGATAAAGTCACAGTAGGTGCTTTCTTCGCATACGCAAAAATTCCTAGTTGCGCAGCAATGCCCGCCGTTGACTCATGTGCTAGTTGATCAACGTATATTAATCCATCATTTACATTAGCCATCTCTGAAGCTAGTTGTTTAGCTTCCTCGCGACATCTATGTGCAAGAACTGGTTGAGCGCAGCTTTTATAAAGCGTGGCGAGCTTATCCAATTCCTCTTTTATAACTTCATCATTTTCTTGACTAACACCTTTTACTGCTAAAAATACATCCCTAGCTTTATCTATCAAAGAAACTTCTTCATCTTCCGTGATGCTACTGTCTATTTCATATGGTGAGTCTAGTAAAATATGTGCTTTCTCTAACAATGTAAATCCTAAAGCCATATAACATTCAGTCTTATACATATTAAAATTAAATGACTGAATTAACTCTATAGCAACTTTAAAATGAGCTTCTGCTTTATCCCACTGCTTTTCTTCCATACAGTCTTGCCCTAACTGATAGCGTTCATACACTTGTCGCTTTGCTCTGTGCAATTTAAGTGCTTCCTCATCTCCAAACCACCAAAATTTTAGTAATTGATACGATGACTTTAAGTAACTATAAGTCGTTTTACCCAATTGCTTGAGCACAAGCCCAAGCATAAATGTGTGGAGAAAATCAGGTATCGAGGCGCTCATTAAAAATGGATTTGGAAAAGTAGTGTTATGTGTAAAATTGCACAGTGATGGAGGACTTGGAACGAAGGATTCTATTATCTGGTTACTATTTACAAAATGACCTAGTGTAAAGTTATAATCAGGTAGTTGAAGCGTACTGACTTTAGACTGGAATGCTGATTGGAGTTCTGACCATTGCGCATCATTGAGTTCAATACAATCTTTTAACAGAGGATGCAGGCATAAATTTTTCTGATTGAGTGTAACTTTTTGATTAAGGTTATAGCAAATCTCGGCAATAAGCTTTGTGGAATAAGATAACTCTGGTGATTTGAGTAAATACTTAATTATCGGAGTATTAATTTCTACCTGCATTTCTAATAGAGTAAGGATATATTCCTGTAAAAATTCTGACTCTTTAGAGTCCTGTCTTGTATTAACCAATAATTTTATATTAGGCTCAGATAAAAATTCTTGACCTAGTAGCGCCCACATTTCTTCATGAATTATACCCTCTTTTAGCATCTCGATATAAAACGCTAGCCGTTGATCTATCAAATCGCTTTGCTTATGCAACACTCTTGCAGCTACCATCTTAACATTAGGCTCAGAATCCCTTAACATTATAGTAGTAAGAACCTCTTTGACTTCGTCTTTAGATAAAACAAAAGGATACGAACCTAAGGTTAATACTGCCATTTTTCTAACAGCCTCGTGTTCATCATTTTGGCTTATAGAATTAAGTTTCTCTATAACATCTTCACGTTTTAACGCTAATTGATTAGACAGTGCAGCCACCAAATACTTTTTAGCAAGGATATTATCTTTGTGTATGTTTAAGCCTTTTAATAGGGTATCTATAACTGGTTTTGACAACTCAGTTTGTTGTGACACAATATGTGAGGCAGTTACTTTGATTTTTTCACATTCCGTTTGTATCGCTTTTATAAGAAATATAATGCTATCATTAGACAAGGTAGTTTGGCCTGACAATGCATCAGTAGCGATTAATTTATCAGAGTTAGACTGACTACCGGCTATCATTTCAATCAGTTGTTGAACATCTCTTTCAGGCAATTTCTTTTTATGAGAAGCTAACACTTCCGATGCAGATTTTTTTACACTAGTATTATTTATTATCGCTTCTATGAGAACATCAATAGAGTCTTTAGACAATTCATGTTGTTTACCCAATGCATAAACTATGCTGCTTGCATAGCCAGAACTACTTCGTAATTTAGTAATAAGGCCTGGTATGGTATCTTTATGAGACAAAGCTATGTCGCTGCCTAAGAAATAGGCAGCTGCAAAAACCACCTCACTATGATTACTCCCTAATGCAGCTATGAGTGCTGGTATAGTATCTTGATGAGACAATGCTATATCGCTGCCTAGGACGTAAGCAGCCATAGAAGCTACAGCACTATTATTGCTTCCTAATGCAGTAATAAGTCCTGGTACGATGTTTTCGTGGAAATCCTTTATTTGATCTGGTTGTGGCTTAATTGCTGAATACTCATTAGACATTTTTTCTGTGAACATAGAGTCAATCATCCAATCATAACCGGCATGACCTTCAGGTGTAATATCGAAGTCAGATAAAGCACTAAAATAGGGTGGTAAAACTGCATAACTGCCCAATGCATAGGCTACACATTTAAGCCATTCATCATGACCATTATTTAATTCGTCAGTTAAAGCTGATACAACACTTGAGTGAGACAATGCATATTGGCCACTCAGCGCTAATGCAGCTCCACATCTAATTTCATCATTGTTTTTATCACCATCCTGCAATTCAGCAATGAGGGCCGGTATGGTATCTGAGTAAGACAATGCTTTTTTCTGACCCAATACCGTCATTACTTCAAGCCTGAGCTTTGTATCAGCTTCATCCTTTAGCATAGCGATCAAATCTGTTATCACACTTTTTATAGACAAATGATAAGACAAAGCATCAAGGGCTAAAAAAATACGATCACTTCGTATTAATTTAAAGAGATTTGGTATAGTATTTGGGTAAAACCATGGATCTTGGAAAAGCAAAGCAAGGTGCACCTTCCTTTTATATTCATGACTCCCATCTTCACTTAATAGAATGTTAATAAGCTCTGTTATAACTACCTTAGGCAAATCTATATGGACGAATGACTGCAGCAAAGCTAAAGCTTCTGGAGAGGAACTCTTTAATGCATCTATAACTGGATTTATCAATTTAGATTCTGCAAGCAGTTGTGGACTGGCACTGAGCACTTTATAAAATTTATCTTTTTCCAAGAAAACTGGGTTGCTGCTATCACAAAGTCTTTTCCAAAAAGAAAACACATAATCAATCAGTGGGTTTTTTATTTTATCATCTAATATGCTTCCCCCCTCATTCAAAAAGCGTATCAATAAAAGGACTTCATTTAAGCGGAAAACGTCCCGAGGCTCACTTAACCATTGTTCAAGGAAAATATGCAGTTCTGACTGTAAACTGTTTTGCCTGAGGGTACCTACAGTAAATTCCCATACATGTGCATATTCTGACAAGTACTTCTTTTGAGCAAACCAATCGTTAAAGTTGGATTTACGGCCAGATGGCAACAATAGCTCCTTATTGTTTTCTGGTTGTAGACAGTGTGCCACATAAACTGCAGCTAGGTATTCTTGGAAAGACAGATGCGTAAATTCAAAGCCTGCTTCTTGTATATTTAAAAAACCAACACGATTTATTGCTGCTCGCATCGGCACTCGAGATTTCTTTTCTTCCACACAAAGTGTTAAAACACTACTCAAATCATCATCACTAAACCATAATCGCTTATCAGTCTCATAATAGCTTTGGGCATGAAAAGCCAATAAGCTTAAGCAGTGTAATACAGGCTCACAGGCAGTGAACACCGCTGCACTGTCCCAAGTGTCTTTATCATAAAATATAGGATTTCTAGATTCGTCTTTTTCAATTAGTAATGAATCATACGGCTTTTTGTTCTTATCAGCTTCCTTTTTTAGTTCTGATTGAAACTCTAACTCCCTACGCAATATATACTCAATGACTTTGTGGTACAAATCAGTGACAGTTGACATTTTTTTAAGATTGCTTCTATCTCGCTGCCACATAGCACATATTAACTCTGCATTGAGCGGCGTGAAGCCTAAGCGTTTTATAGAAGGTGATTTTTCAAGGAAAGCTAATAATGTTTTAGCATTGCCAATTGGATTTTGACTGTCTTCTTCGCCGAAGAATTTATTAACATATTTATCAGGAAAATCAAATTCTGAAAATCCCCTTAAGTTATATTGGCGATCAGGTCTATAATGAAAATGATGATTAGCACTAGGGCGCATCAAAAAGATAATATTAGGTTTACTTAAAATGCTATTAATGATATTCATCAATGGATCGTCAAGCTTATTCTCGCTTGACGCAATTTCATCCCCCCCCATCGAGAAGCCATAATATACGATCTTCATGTTGAGCTATCCAGTTATTTAACTGCTTCTCTTCATCCTCATTCCGTTTATTTTCATCAAAACATAGATAGCGAACTAATGTACCCAATGAGTAATCCTTGGGTTCATGCTCAAAACGCTTATCATTCAATAATTTCCGTAACGGTATCCAAAATACTACTTCAAATCCATAGAATAAACTTTTCTCAGTGTCTGACTGTATAGGTAAGCAAGCCATTTACACAACGTTGATTTGCCACTACCAGAACGACCCATAATTAATATTTTACCTATTGGAGGTAAACTTTGCTGGTCTGCTTGAGTATGTCGTTCTAGCAACTTCTCTATGCGTATAATTTTGCTTTTCTCCGTTGATCTTTCATTAAATGGTAGTTTTTCCTCGTCTTTTTTTGAGTAACTATCCTCTTGCAGCATTAGGCTCAAAGGAACAAATAGATCAATCATTTTTCGGGTATTGCTGAATTTTCGAGGGTCATTAACATAATGCAAACGAAAATCTGTTTTATCTGTATAAATCTTTTTAATTCGGTGCCAAACGCATTACTGTGTGGCGAAGTGATTAGCTGGCGATATAAATATCTTATTAACCCTACAAGCCCAGCGAAAAATACGCCTATTACTACCAAAAAATACAGAGGCGGTTGATCTCTTCGTTTTCGCTTGCGATTAGAAGAAGCAGCAGAACCTCTTCGTTTTTGCCGGCGTCTGGAGAAAGTAGTAAAATCTCCGTTGGTTTCTTCTCGTGTGACATGGTGTATAGTGGCTTCTTTCTGAAACCACGTATACAAGTTTTCTGGCAGTATCTTCTCCTTATCAATAAAACGGTAATGTACGCCAATCATGTAATTTCTGTACACGCAATTTTCACTGTTTGTGCTGCTTGAAAAGGCCAATCATTTTTTCCGTAAACACCAGAGGGAGGAAAATCTATTTTATTTACGGTGCTCGTCGCAACATTGTATAATAGCGATAACTGTTCACTTTGTTTTTCTTTGCGCTTTTTTGCAAGTAACAAAGTCTTCTTAAATATGCTGTTAACGATGCCTTCACCTCGGGAGTGGACATATCGTTCACTGTGATCCGGTAGAGAACATGCGGTCTATACTCGAAAAATGTCTCCCTTTCTTTTTTAATCTCCTTTTTTCACCTCTAATATGGTTTTCTTTCGCACCTGCTCCAGTATTGTCTATTCGCAATACAACGCGCTCTTTTATTTTAGTGAAATATAAATAGACTGCATGGTCTGGGATACCACAGGGAAAACAAACTTCAAAAGATTCTTCCTTACCAGCTTCTTTAAAAATGCTCACCAATGAATCGTAAAAAGCATTTACCACAGGTAGAAATGCTTGTTTTTCTTTCTCTTGATGTTCTCTGAATATTTTGTCATGTTGAATTCTCGCGCTCGATATGTCATATTTTTGGTCTGGAACAGTTTGATTTTTGCTAATTTTCCTAGCTGCCTCAATGATCAAGGTCCACAATTATAACTATCATTCTGCACACGTGCTCCAATATTAATCAGCGTAATTGGTAGGAAAGAGTTCTTTCGCAGACAACACATTGATAACACCTGTTGGTGGACTAGCCCCAAACGGATCAAAATAATAAACTGCTGGCAATTGGTTTTCTTTTTTTTGATAAATAACATAAAGTAATGCCCAGTGATTATTATTTAAATTTATTGGTATCAAAACTTTATCTTTAACAGCTTGCTTATTTGCTATCTTCTGGACGCGGTTTTGATTAAATTGAATAAATTTTCTTTCAAGTCATTACTGTCTCTCCAATTTGTCCCTAGCATTGCAGTAAGAAGCTCTACTTCTTGATTTTCACTTATATAATGCTTTAGCAATAAATTCATTTCGTCGCTAGTATACCAATGCATTAATGGATCCATTTGTTTAATCACAGTGCGTACAAGGCACTGTGCATTTACTGCAACAAAAGCTCTGCTAGCAATTCTTCGAGCAATTCTTCTTTTGGGACAAGTGTATTCGCAATAGCTACAAGGTCGCCTGTTTCTTTCTTTTTTTCATGTATAGCTTTACTAAAAAATAAATATGCAACGCCAAAAACCGAGATTGGTTCCAGCCGGACAAGTCGGTGAAGTATGTTTCAGGGAGAAATTTAACCTTGCCTAACGAAATAGATTTGTTTGCACCACGTAGTTCACTGGTATCTTTTTTAATGACAAGCTGCAAGCCTTTGGCATGCGCCAAAAATCGGCATCCTTCCTTCTCAAGTGATTCTTCAGCAGCAGAATCTATACCTAATAAGGTATTTAATTTGGATGCAAGCGCACTTTGGTCATCATAGACACGATCACATAAGTCAATATTTTTCTTAATTGCGTCACGCGACAATAAAGTAAACACCAACATCCCTTTTCACAATGTAGATACATTACCCAATAATACATCGTCGCGCTGCTGTAGAGCTGTCATCATCTTCATCGCGTGTTGCCGTAAGAAGTTCTTGCAATTCTGTTTTTTCAGCATCATCCAGTGGAGTTGGTGATTCAGCCTCAGTGTGCCAAATTTGCAGTTTAAAAAGTGTACTTAACGAG
>CBDDLJ010000011.1:0-113923 GCA_965230635.1 Gammaproteobacteria bacterium | reverse complement strand
TGATCATTCTCTAATTTTACACGAAAGGTGGTATTAGGTAATGTTTCAACCACTTCGCCTTCCATTTCAATATTTTCTTGTTTTGACATATTTACATTCCTAAAAATTGCGCATAATGCCTGTAAAAATATAAAAATGCAAAATTTTTTTGTTTTGCTTGCTATTTTTATGACAAGATATGTTTATAATTTGATCGGAAATGTTGGCAGTATTTCTCTTTTGTATAATATTTAACTATTTTTAGTTGTTGCGGTTTGCTCATTGTGTTTTTCTTTCTTTTTGATTCGAAAGTTACGGAAGAGTCCTTTTTGTTTTTTATCTTCTGCTTTTAGTTTATCTTCAAGCGTGGTTTTTGCAGCGCTTTTATTATTGTCGCTGGATTTTGAATATTTTTTTGTACGTTTACTTGGCATGTCAGGAATGATTTCGTCAACAGTTTCTTTATTGTTATCAGTTTGTTTATTTTGCTCGTTGGGTAACTTTATGGTGGGAATAATGCTTTTGCTTTTTTCTTTTGCTTCATTGAAGTTCAGTATATCACCTTCATCATTACTGTAGCTGTCATTTTCCCATGGCAAATGGTGATAGAGTGCATGTTCAGTAATTTCTAAAATGGGGTACTTAATGATTTCAAAAAAAGGAGAGTAGTCAAAGTCACGAGGAGTGTACAGTCGTGGATTACGTTTGAAGAGTTTTGTGCCTTCTTCTAAGTCATGTTTAAAATAGGGTAGGATAGGGAAATGTACGCAATTAAAAGCATCTGCAATCAAAGAAGAGCATATTTCTCGCGTTGTTTCACTGGGGTTTCGACGAAATAAGGTTGAGCGCCACTTACGAGGCAAAATGCTCCACGGATACAGTATACGAAATAAATCAAATGTTTGACGTATATCGTAATCCCGCCCCAATTTTCCAATGGTAAAACCAATTACTTTTTGTGCATCATGTCGAGATAAACCAGTTGGTCGACAGATCCGAATATGATCTTTTTCATACACTCGAAGTGGAGAAATAATACTGCCTTTACCCAATATGCTTTCAACAATAAGCTGTTCATCGTCTTTACAGTTATAAAATTCACGTACCCGGCTACGTAAATTTTTATTTTCAATCTCGTTAATTCGACCAATATATAAGGCGGTATGAGACCATGCACTTTGGGTAACGGATTTGATGACTTCACTGACGCGGCTACGGCCCTCTACCAGTAATACATCACAGAGGCGAATTTCATAGCGAATGCGATCGAAATCACACATGGGATAATCACTGAGGGGTGTTTCTTTATTAAGCCATTTAACAAAAAGGGCTATCATTTTTTGAACAATTGGTTTTCCCATTTTTTTCTAGTCTACCTTTGTCACATTGGCCATTACTAAGCACTTTTTTTGTAATCCTTTATTCAGCCATGTTATCAGTAAAAGTTGACTGAAAAATGCTCAATTTGCTATCAGTTCAGATTTTTTTGCTGCCTTTTATCGTGAGCTTACGTTAAGCCGATAGGCTAACTATTTTTAATAGAGCTGATGCATTTCTATTTACTCTACACCACTATTATAGCAGTTTTACTCATGCAATTAAATCTTGCTAGCCAGCTTTTGAGCAACTCCTAGGTATGTTGATGGTGTTAGTGCAAGCAGAATGGCTTTATCGTTTTCTGTAAGAGGCAGCTTTTCAATAAACGAAGTAAACATAGCTTGGGTAATTTTTTTACCGCGGGTTAATTCTTTCAGTGTTTCATACGGATTAGCAATGCCATGACGACGCATCATGGTTTGTATTGCTTCGGCTAATATTTCCCAATTCTCTGCTAATTCTTTTTCAAGTTGAGCTGTGTTTAATGCTAATTTACTCATGCCAACGAAACAATTTTGGTACGCTAAATAACAATAGCCAAAAACAGAACCCATGTTGCGTAGTGTTGTTGAGTCAACTAAATCGCGTTGCCAACGTGATGTGGGTAATTGTCGTGCTAAGTGATCAAGTAGCGCATTAGCAAGCCCCAAGTTGCCTTCTGAATTTTCAAAATCAATTGGGTTGACTTTGTGTGGCATGGTTGATGATCCTGTTTCACCGGCTTTGGCTTTTTGTTTTAAATAACCTCGTGAAATATACCCCCAAATATCACGATTAAAATCAATTAAAATACTGTTGGCTTGAATAAAAATATGAAAGATTTCGGATAAATAATCATGTGACTCAATTTGTGTGGTATAGGGATTCCACGTTAAACCCAGTGATTCGACAAAGGATTGGCTAATATACATCCAGTTGACATTAGGATATACACAAACATGCGCATTGAAGTTACCAACGGCGCCATTTATTTTTCCTAGTAAAGGCGCTTTTTTCAAATGAAATAATTGACGCTGTAAACGATAAGCAAAGTTAGCAAATTCTTTTCCCATGGTGGTAGGTGAAGCCGCTTGACCATGTGTATAAGCCAGCATAGCGGCATCGGCATAATCGTGCGCAAAAGATTTGATTTGTTCAATGACTTGCTGAATACTGGGTAGTAATACATCAGATAGGGCCTCTTTTAGCATGAGTGCATAAGCCAGATTGTTGATATCTTCTGAAGTACAAGCAAAATGCACAAATTCTTTAGCAGGTGAGAGTTCCGAATAAGCTGCAATAGCATCTTTTAAAAAATATTCAATCGCTTTGACATCATGGTTAGTGGTTTTTTCAATTGTTTTAATTTTCAGGGCATCTTGCATTGAAAAATTATCTAGCAAACCTTGTAAATAAGTTTTAGCATCGTCCGATAATGGTGGCAATTCAGTGATTTCTTTGCAATTGGCGAGTGTTTCAAACCAGCGAACTTCAACAAGCAAGCGATAATAAATCAATGCATGTTCACTGAAATAATCACGTAAAGGGGCAACTTTATTCGCATAGCGGCCGTCTAGTGGGGATAATGACGTCAGCGCAGTTTCTGCCATTTCTTTAAGCTCCAAGTTAATTTGTTTGCTCTATTGTTAGCAAAAATTGTTTGATTTTCAAGGGGTGCCCTGATTTTTTTCCCATAAAACCACCGATGCCTGATTTGGCAAGAATGCGATGGCAGGGGATGATGATGGGAATAGGGTTTGCGCGACACGCATTGCCAACAGCTCTAGCGGATGTATTTAACTGCTGAGCCAACTGCTGGTATGTGCGTGTTTGACCATAAGGAATACCTTGTAAAGCTTGCCAAACTCGTTGTTGAAAAGGGGTGCCTTGAGGTGCAATGTCAATATGCGTAAACGTTTCTTCTTTTTTATTAAAATAGTTATCGAAGGCAGTTATCAACATATTTGCTTTTGCATGGTTTATTGATTGAGTATGTATTGAGCGTTTTTTAAAGCAGATATTAGTTAGTTGTGTGTTGCTAAATTGGCAATGTAGATGAATTACCGCTGTTTGGTAGCCGATAGTTGTGGCTTTTGCAGTCTCGATAGGCTTTTTGTTTGAAGAGCGTTGAGACTGCAAATGCTGTGTCATCGTAATGGATTATGTTGCCGAATCGTTTGTAGATTCTTTATTCGATTCTTGGTTTGCAGCCGGCTGCACTTTCTTGGCTACTAACTTTTCTTTAATGCGTGCGGCTTTACCACTTAATTTGCGTAAGTAATAAAGCTTAGCACGGCGTACATCTCCACGACGCTTTAGTGTAATACTTTCAACTAATGGGCTATAGATCAGAAAAACCCGCTCAACACCTTCACCATGAGAGATTTTTCTCACGGTAATGGATGATTTTAAACCACGATTTCGTTTTGCAATGAGAACCCCTTCAAAGGCTTGTAAACGCTCTCGTGATCCCTCTTTAACGCGAACATTGACAATAACGGTATCTCCAGACGAGATATCAGGCAATTCTTTATTCATTTGCTCTTGATCAATGCTATCTATAATATTTGACATAACGTACTCCTGTTAACGATGGGGTGATTATGACAAAAGCTAACAAAAATTGCAAAATAAAAACACGTTAACGGACTGATTCTGAGATAAACTCATCTAATAATTGTTGTTCTTCATCGTTTAATCGATATTTTTTCAATAAATCCGGTCTTTTCTGCCATGTTTTTCCCAACGCTTGTTTTTTGCGCCATTTTTTTATCGCGTGGTGATCCCCGCTCAATAATACAGTTGGGACAGGCAAGTTGGCGCAGATATTTGGGCGTGTATAATGAGGGTAGTCGAGTAAGCCTTGGACAAAAGAGTCCTCTTGGGCGGAACAGTCATGGCCAAGGACATTAGGAATATGGCGACTAATAGCATCGACAGTGACCATTGCAGCAAATTCACCACCACTTAATACATAATCACCAATTGAGTATTCTGCATCTATTTCCAGCGCAATCAAGCGCTCATCAATGCCCTCATAACGGCCGCAGACTAGAATGAGATTGTTTTGTTGAGACAGCTCAACGACGTGTCGGTGACTCAGTCTTTGTCCTTGTGGTGATAACAGTAAGGTCTTACAAGGTGCCTGCAGTTTTTTTTTCAAGTGTAAAATAGCGTGTCGCAGTGGTTCAACCATCATAACCATACCAGCACCACCGCCATAAGGGCGGTCATCAACAGTGTGGTGTTTATTGTTAGAAAAATCCCGCGGGTTACTGTAATCAATTGATATTAAAGAGTTTTTTATAGCTTTGCCGACAATGCCATAATGTAATGCATTGAATATTTCTGGAAATAAAGTAACAATGCCGAATCGCATCATGGGAAATTAATATCCCAGTCGACGATCATTTTTTGTTGAGTTAAGTCAATTGATATAACGAAATGGTCATTTAAATAAGGAATCAAATATTCCTTATTACCTTTAACAACAATAATGGGATGAGCACCTGAGTTAAAAATATAATCTATTTTGCCAAGGCAGTTGCCTGCAAGATTATTGACAGTTAATCCAATTAAATCTTTCCAATAATATTCATTTTCAGCAAGCGGCGGCAACTGTAATGAGTGAATAGCAATTGGAACATTCGTGTATTGTTTGGTTTGTTCCGGTGAGTCAATATGATTAATCTTAGCGATAAAGGTATTGCCTATATTTTTTACTTCAGAAAGGTCGAGAATCGACCATTTATGTTGTCTATTAATATACCATGGGTGGTAATTCAATAGATTTTCCTTTGGTTCGGTAAACGACTGTACTTTTAACCAGCCGTGTACACTGTATGATTTACCGAGTTTACCAACAATGACGTAATGTGTATCAGGATTAAGCGGCTTCTGGCTCATTGTCTTGTGGTTGGTAACTTGCTGCGAGTTGAGCTACGCGCTTAGAGACTTGAGCACCATGACTTTGCCAGTATTGTAAGCGTTCTACGTTGATTTTTAGTGGAGTTTCTTGTCCCTGGGCAATTGGATTATAAATGCCCAATTGTTCAATATAGCGGCCATCACGTGCACAACGCTTATCTGCAGCTACAATACGATAAAAAGGGCGTTTTTTATTCCCACCCCGAGCTAAACGAATAACGACCATACGTGATAGTTCCTCATACCTTATTGAATAAAAAATATTAAACAAGCCTAGTTAGCAAAATTTTGTCAATTTCACTGAAGTGATGATAGTACAGAAGTTTTAATCGTTTGAAAAGCCTCAAGCCGATAAAATATTGATTCAAATAGCATGTTTTATTTATTTTTGAGCAAAAATTATGCACGAGAATAAGCGTTTGATCCCAGATAGGATCAGTTGGTCTCTTTTTTCATGGTTATCGATTTATGAACAAGTGTGCTATGATGGTTGATAAAAAAAGTGCTGCATTGGTAGTGACTCGTTAGAAGGGTAATTCATCCGAGCCAGGAGGTAACATATTTTGCATTTTTTTCATCATTTTTTGCATACCACCGCCAGAGAATTTTTTCATCATTTTTTGCATTTGAGTGAATTGCTTTATCAGTTTATTTACATCGGGTACTTCAGTGCCAGAACCGCGAGCTATACGTTTTTTACGTGAGCCTTTTGACAAAAGCGCAGGGAATTGACGCTCTTGCAGTGTCATGGAATTAATCATGGCTTCGTATTTGTTGAACATATCATCGCTAATTTGATTTTTCATCATAGGCGGTAATTGCCCCATCCCGGGCATTTTGCCAATAACTTTTGCGATACCTCCCATATTTTTTAATTGGGCTAATTGTTCAAGAAAATCTTGAAAGTTAAAGCCAATGCCCTTTCGCATTTTCTTTGCCATTTTAGCCGCATGTTTTTGATCAACTTTTTCTTCAACTTCTTCGACTAAGCTGAGAATATCACCCATGCCCAAGATACGTGATGCAATACGCTCAGGATGGAAGGGTTCTAAATCATCAATTTTTTCCCCTGCTCCCACGAACTTGATTGGTTTTTCAGTGATATGACGTACAGACAATGCAGCACCGCCGCGCGCGTCACCGTCTGTTTTTGTTAAAATGACACCTGTTAAGGGTAAGGTGTCATTAAAGGCTTTTGCTGTATTGGCGGCATCTTGTCCGGTCATGCTATCGACGACAAATAAGGTTTCAATAGGGTTGATAATTTGATGAATGGATTTAATTTCTTGCATCATTTCATCATCAATGTGCAGTCGGCCTGCGGTATCAAGAATTAATACATCAACAACCCGATTTTTAGCGGCATTTACCGCATGTTTGGCAATATCTATCGCGGATTGTCCTTGTTCTGCTGGGCAAAAGTGAACATCAACTTGTTCAGCTAGCCGTTGTAACTGGGTGATAGCAGCGGGTCGATAGATATCTGAGCTGGCCACCATCACCGATTTTTCTTGTGTCTTTTTTAGCCAGCTTGCCAATTTTGCAGCAGTGGTTGTTTTACCTGCGCCCTGTAAACCAGCAAGTAAGACAATAGCAGGTTTTTGAGCTTGTAAATTTAAGCAATCATTTTCTTCCCCCATAATTTTTGTCAATGCGTCGCTGACAATTTTGACCAAAGCTTGGCCTGGGGTTAAGCTTTTTAAGATTGTTTGACCGATGGCTTCCTGTTTAACATCGTCAACAATTGCCTTTACAACAGGGAGAGCGACATCAGCCTCAAGCAAAGCCATGCGAATTTCGCGCAGAGTATCTTGCATATTGGCTTCAGATATCTTACCAATACCACGCAAATGACGAAAAGTGCTGTTTAATCGTTCTGCAAGTGTTTCAAACATATACAAAATGCCTTATTAAAATAAATGTTAGTCTGATATTATAGCGAACAGCTAGGTGACGAAACAAGCATCTATAGTGATTACGGAATCTTCATATCAGAGCTCAAATAATATATGCATGCTCGTTGTCATGATTTATTTTTTTCTTATCAAAGCGATTAATAAATCATCATCTCAACCTTTTGTCAATACCATTTAGATGCAACTCTTCTTGAGTTATAATAGATATTTTGGTTTTTCATGATAGAGTTAGTTATAATCTGGTTTTAACTAGCATATTTAGGCATAGTTTATTAACAGAATGGATGAACTGTCGATTTCGTTTACAGCGATAGGCTTATATTTTCTATCAACCGCTTGTTTGGCCTTCTCACTGGTTCAATCAAAATCACTTTGGAAAAACATTGCAAAGGTTATTGCAATACTTGCTCTTATTCAGCATGGTTATTTATTGTATGTTTGGGTAGATTTAAGTCAGATAACATATTTTAATGCGCCTCGGGGGCAAAATTTATATGTTAGTAATGTATTGTCATTAGTAGTATGGGTTTCAGTTATCCTCATCATGCTGTTACCTAAATGGCGTTCTCGTTCAGTTTTAGCGCTATTTTCTTTACCACTTGCCGCTGCCTCCATCATTATTGCACAACAATATCCAGGAGAGCATATATTATTTACCAGCACTAACTACTGGGAATTGATACATATTGTATTAGCAGTGGTAACGATCAGTATTATTAGCTTAGCGGGCTTTCAAGCCATGTTGATTGCGGGGCAAAACTATTTATTAAAGCAAAAAATAACGATGAAACTTCCTAATATTTTTCCGCCGTTAGAAAGTATGGAAGTGTTGTTATTTAAAATACTTGCGATTGGTTTTATTGGATTAAGTTTGGTTTTAGTGGGCAGTTTATTTTTGTACTATAGGGATCAACCACCTGTTACTACACATTCACCTTATCTTGCTATAGCTGCTTGGCTAATTTTTGCTATATTGCTGTTTGGCCACAAAGTGTATGGCTGGCGGGGCAAGAAAGCGATTCATTATACGTTTTTAGGCGTCTTTATGTTAATGCTGTCGTATTTTGGTTACCAAATAATTTTGCAGGTGTAATTTGACTAAAGAAACATTATCTATATTAGCTATTATTTTAATCTTATTGATCTTAATTTCAGGTTTTTTTTCTGGTTCTGAAACTAGCATGATGTTATTAAATCGATATCGTCTGCGACACCTTATTCGTGAAAAAAATAAAAAAGCGATACGCGTTAGTAAAATGTTAGAGCGAACTGACCGATTGCTGGGTGTTATTTTAATTGGAAATACACTGGCTAATTTATTTGCTTCTTCAATTGCTGCTATTATCGCCTATCATTTAGCTGGCGAGCTGGGAAGTTTTATTGTGACGTTTCTTTTGGCTGTCGTCATTTTAATTTTTGCCGAAGTGACACCAAAAACACTCGCATCAATTTATCCAGAGCGCTTTGCTTTTATTGTATCTTTACCATTGAAATATTTGCACTATTTATTTTATCCCTTAGTATGGTTGGCCAACTGGATTTCCAATGGTATTTTGTCGTTATTTGGAGCGCATAAGCATAGAAAAGGTCTGGAACAATTGACCAGTGAAGAGTTGCGTATTCTAGTGAAAGAAGCCAGTGGTCGGATACCTAGTCAAAATCAGGATATGTTATTGCGGATATTCGATTTAGAAAAAATCACAGTTGATGATGTGATGATCCCGCGCAGTGACGTTATTGGCATTGAATTGGATGCTCCCTGGAAAGATATCCAGTGGCAATTAACGCATAGTAAGCATACTAATTTACCTGTATATAAGAATGAAATTAATAATGTGCAGGGGATGATTAATGTGCATCGATCGATGGGTGAAATCAGCAGTATAGGCTTTAATCAAGAAAAACTAGCATCGCTTATTGAAGATGTCTATTTTGTTCCTGAAGGCACAGCATTAACAACACAATTGATTAATTTTAGACGAGAGCAAAAAACCATTGCTTTAGTCGTAGACGAATATGGTGATATCCAGGGACTTATTACTATCGAAGATATTTTAGAAGAAATTGTTGGTGAATTAACGTCAGAAATACCCAGTGTCAGTCGTTATGTGCAAAAACTGCCAGACAATCATTACATTATTGATGGCTGTGCAAATATACGTGAATTAAACCGTTTATTAAATTGGGAATTTCCAATTGATGGCCCAAAAACGTTAAGTGGACTGATTGTTGAATATTTAGAAGCTTTGCCAGAAGAAAGAACGTGTTTGCTGCTATTTAATTTTCCAATTGAAATACAAAAAGTTGATGAAAACTTAGTAAAAAAAGTAAAAATTTATCCTAAGCGTGAATTGTCTAAAGAGTTGCCTTAGAGTAATAATGCGGCAACAACATTCCTGCCTTCACTATTAAGCACATTAAATGTTCGGCAAGCTGCTGAGGTACTCATGACTTCTAATCCGAGGCCTGCCGCATAAATGCATTTCAATACTGGTGACTCTGGAAAAACTTGTTGTTTGCCAGTGCCTAGTAAAATAATGCTAGGTGTTAAAGCAAGTACAGCCTGCCAATACTGAGGCGTGAGTTCTGTAACAGAGCGTGGTGGCCAATGGCCAATGATACGTTCAGGGGTAATGATCAGACTTGATTGATAAGTATTATCGTTAACTTGAATACCGTCGTCTGAATAAGACTGGATATAAAATAGCGAGTAATTTTTATCTTCTGATAATAGCATCAAATTCAATCAATAAATAAACAACTTAGCATACTTTGTAGTATATACTGGCCACACTTAAAAAGAAAATGCTTTTGTTCGTCATTTTGTCAGATTATCGATCAAAAAATGCCTTTCAATTTGCTTATTGAGAATTTATGGAGCAGTAAATAGTAGCAGGCACAGCATTTTTGACGTCACAATCAATTTTATAACTTTCATCAATGTTTTCATACTTATTAATGTAAACATCGTGCTCTCCCGAGCATTTATTGGAAAGAAACGATGTGATAAAAGCATAATAAATACCAAATTCACGTTTTTCACCGCTGAGTATAATTTTACCTAATGCATCTCCTGATGAAAATCTACCTGGTTTTACAATAAATATCGCCGTTTGCTTAGGTCTGAGTTGAGTCAATTTAGAGCTTAATTTAATCTTTGAACCTGTATGACCGGCGTATTCCACAATAGTAAGGGTTTGCTTTGATTGATTGGTAATGATAATTTGACTATTGTTGCAATGGCTATTAGCCGTTGCTTGTATAGTAAATATTAATAAAAACAATGAGATAATAAGTTTTGAGTTTAGCATATCATATTTCTCCTTGAGAATGCTTTTATAGCCCTTTTTGATAGTTCCAGATGTTCTTAATTGTCATCAAAAATTCACCTATCTAGTTATTTTAAAGTTTATTGTAAAATATCCAACATAAATTAACTCAAACAGTTAGTTAAATCTATCAAAGGTCTGTTGAGTCGTCAATAGTGTGGGACAGGACAAAATCATACCAATTTGAACAAATAATTGCTTCTTATTATTAAACTTGATCAAATATCCTTTAAGATATTTTTCAACTGTCAATGTTAATGAAAATTCCATTGAACATAGAGTAGCAAAGGCGTCATTTTTAGATCATTTTTGCTGTAGTATCAACAATAAGCAATATAATTTGCTGGATCTCCTATTTTTAATTACAACAGTGATGATATTGGGGTCAAAGGCTGAAAAGACATTAAAGAATTTGGCAGTGCTAAATTAGATTTGTCAAGACAATAAAGATTATTTGAATAAAGTGCTGAATTTATTGATAATAAGAGGATTATAAATGGGACATCTTTTAGATAAAGTTAAATGATTAAATTTAATAACTTTCATTTTTTCTTGACATTATTAATAATGTTCTTATTTGGTATTCCAAAATTATTGGCTGCAAACATACCATTAGCGAATAACGAGGCACTACTTGATATTACTCATGCAAGTATCACTATTATAGAAAAGGCAATTGAGACAAGAAAAATAACTTGCGAAGAGTTAATAATGCATCACCTTGATCGTATAAATAAATATAACTTAGATATATCACGAGGCGGTGCGATCAATGCTTTTGTTAGCTTAACTCCTTTAGTGATGGATGAGGCTAGGAAATTAGATAATTATTTTGAAACAACTAAAAAATTAGTGGGACCTCTACATTGTATACCTATAGTTGTCAAAGACAATATTAATACTTATGATTCTACGTCAACATCTGGATCGCTTGCATTATTGGGATCACAGCCTAATAGGGATGCTTTTCTTGTCGCCGAGTTGAGAAAAGCAGGAGCAATAATAATAGGCAAAGGAACTATGGATGAATTTGCATCGGGAATGATTGGTGTCAGCAGCAGGTCAGGGCGCACAGGTAATGCATATGATCCAACTCAAAACCCAGGTGGCTCAAGTGCTGGTCCCGCTGCAGCAGTAAGTGCCGGCTTTGCTGTAGTTGGAATTGGTACTGATAACAGTGGTTCTATACGGGTTCCAGCGGCTTTCAATGGCATTTATGGATTACGGCCTAGTACTGGTTTAATTAGTCAGTCAGGAATTTTTCCAAGAGGTAATTTAGACGGCATTGCTGGTCCATTAACTCGTTCAATAAAAGACATGGCCATAGTATTATCACTCATTACTAAACCGGATACTGATGATAAGTTGACGCTTAAGCATCCAGTTGTTCAATCATATGTTGACTTTCTTGATAAAGAAACATTAGAGGGCTTGAGAATTGGAGTGGTTAAATCTGTTGTTTATACAGATTCTAAAAAACTCCGCAAACTATATAGTACTTTTTTCAATAAACTGAATAAAATGGGCGTAACGCTAGTTGATATAGAACTTCCTGATTTCAATACTAACCGTAAAAGCAATATGGCTGGAGAAATACAGCAAATTAATCAGTATTTATCTTCATTCCCATCGACTAGAAGAAACTTTGCTGATATTTGCACATCCCGTAGAACCAATATATTTCATGGCATAGAAGGTTGTTTTCAACATATCAGAGAAACCCCGCCAGTAAATAGCGTTGCATATCATGATGTATTGAAAATGTTTGCAACAAATCGAAATTATGTTCAAGATATTATGAATAAATATAAGCTTGATGTGTTACTCACACCCATAACATCATTTGGTACAGCCACCTATGATATCAATTCAGTGCTCACCGCGAAATTGCCTATATCGTCTAATGCTGGTTTGCCTTCTTTAGTGCTTAACATTGGTTACATTGGTAATGGCAAGGTGCAAATGCCAGTTGGAGTGGAAATAATTGGTAAATTTTATGGTGAAGGCGTGTTGCTCCAGATAGCAGCAGTTATTGAAAAAAACTTAGAACCTAAATTAGTCCCGATTTTAGAAACAGCAACTACTAAAGACATTATCAATCATTTAAATATATCTGAATATAATAATTTATTAACGCTAATTGGAGATACAACATACAACAAATTTTTAGTAAGCAATAAACCTAATAATTTAACGCATCTAGTTTTCAATGAGCTATTAACAGAAACACTAAAGTTACACCGAGTCGATCGTATTCGTTCTTTTTCAATAAATAATAGAAAGTGTGGCACAGGTGCGTAACCACAGAGTAGGCTTACAGGATAAGCAAAAAATGACAATCTATCAGTGCTTAGCGCTATCATTGTTACAGTGCAGGTAATAAGCACCTAAATAGCAAAAAATTATTACGAATAGACTAACTGTTAAAGCAGGTTGTGATAAATAATGTGTTTCATAGTGAATTACTGATTAGCCAAATAGAATTCACAGTATGATTTTCTTTTGGTAGTAGTGATATACTGAGAGTTTCTAACCATTGAATAATAGCGAAGTTACTTGAATAACTTGCATGCTTGAGCGTCTGCTCGTTTGGCATGCACTGCATTTTACCGCGAGCTTCATCCATTAGCCACTGGACAAGAGAGAGGTTACTTGACGAAACAGCATAGCCGAGTGTCTTGTTGTTTGGTATGCACTGCATTTTACCACGCGCTTCATTCATTAACCATTTCACGAGAGAGAGATTACCCGAGGAAGCTGCATAGTTAAGTATCTGTTCGTTTGGTATGCACTGCGTTTTATCACGAGCTTCGTCCATTAACCATTGGACAAGAGCGAGATTGCCTGACCAAGCTGCATAGTCGAGTGTCTTGTTGTTTGGTATACACTGCATTTTATCGCGTGCTTCATCCATTAACCATTGGGCAAAAGCGAGATTGCCTGACCAAGCTGTGTAGTCGAGTGTCTTGTTGTTTGGCATACACCGCATTTTACTGCGAGCCTCATCCATTAACCACTGGAAAAGAGAAAGGTTACCTGACCAAGCTGCTTTGTTGAGTGTTTTCTCGTTGTTTGGTATACACTGCATTTTACCGCGAGCCTCATCCATTAACCACTGAATAAGAGAAAGGTTACCTGACCAAGCTGCATAGTCGATTGTTTCTTTGCTTGGTATGCACTGCATTTTATCACGAGCCTCATCCATTAACCATTGGACAAGGGTAAGGTTGCTTGACTGAGCTGCATAGTCAAGTGTTTTGTCGTTTGGTATACATTGCACTTTACCGCGAGCCTTATCCATTAACCATTGGACAAGAGCGAGATTGCCTGACCAAGCTGCATAGTCGAGTGTCTCTTTGTTTGGTGTGCACTGCACTTTGCCGCGAGCCTTATCCATTAACCATTGGACAAGAGCAAGATTGCCTGACCAAGCTGCATGATCGATTATCTCTTTGTTTGGTATACACTGCATTTTACCGCGATCCTCATGCATTAACCACTGAACAAGCTTTTCATTGCCCAGCCGGGCTGCCTGCTTTAACCAGGACTTTAGTGCCCACATTTGTCTGCTTGGTGCTACTGAAGCTAGTATTTTTTCAGATAAAGCGTGATGAAATAAAGGAAGATAATCTTGATTGACGTTGAGATAGTGATATCTTATTTTTTGTAGTAGCTCTCTTGATACAGATGATGTTTGTAAACTATGTAGGCGTTGACAAACTGCCTTAGGCACTTGTGTATTTTTGGCAAGCGTTTTAGGAACGTGAAAATGATATTGTAATGCTGTTCTCCAATACGCATTATTATTTAGAGCACTGTTAAAAAATCGATTGGTTTTGCGAAATTGATTAGCACTAGCTATATCGAGGTGCTTCGCAATCTCATAGCTGAACATCTCTGTTGGTAGTCTTTCTATGTTAGGTTTATTTGTATTACCCTTTTCCATATCTCTAGCTTTCTATAACATTTCTTTAGGATCTGATTAGCTGGATAAAATATCAGATGTTTCGTAATTTTTGTTTAACTAATCTATACGGTAAGTTATTATTTTTTATAATGGTAATCACGATAAAAATAAAAATCAAGAGTTGTTTTTCTCAATGTCGCTAACTAGTAAGCTCGAATTTATTAACATGCTAATTATCTGGCTTTATAACAGCAGCATTTGGTTACTACTATCACTCAATGCTTTGTTGTGCTCATTTCATGAACATGCATGTTATTGCCATCCAGCCCTAAACGGTTAGTCGTTATTTAATTTTAGTCAGCATGTAAAGTTACTTCTCTCTACCTAAAAAAGTGTTCGTTTTGAACAGCTGAAGAAGAAGGCCTCGCAACAACACATCAACTAATTGTGAATCGTTCAAGTATTGGCTTGATGAGTTATTAAGCAATTTGTATCTTAGAGAAACCTAACAAGTGTTATGGTTTGTGCTGCCACTGTAAATGAGAAGACCAATATGATGAAAATCAGCAATTAGCCTAATACGTTTGTGAATGTTCTTTTAATGTTAAAAATAAAATTAATCATGAGGTCATCACTATGTGTACAAGCTGATGCAGATTTTCAGAGATATCTCACATGATATACTGGCTTTTACTTACATACAGCAACCCAGCTTCTGCATAAAATAAGAACATTCCATAACAAGAGGAGACGAACAATGAGTACGTCCGGTTATAATAGTGTAGTATGTTATCATGAAACATTGTCTATGCTGACAGGTAATCGCCAACATCATAATATTTCAGTTATTATCGACTTAAAAAGTTAGTTCAGGAAGCAATAAAATTATATACTTCTGAATATATTGTATTAGGGCCTGATTTGCGTCATTTAGAAATGGAGTATATTGGACAAATAAAGGAATGTATTCAGCAAATTGATGATGAGTTTGAACCAAATATAAAAGGATTGCCGCGCTTATCGGCAGCTGAACTAGCGTATTTAAAGTCTAAATTAGGGAATATTCACAGAAATTTCTTGTTAAAGTACGAGTTAGCCTGTTAAATAATGATGCTAATTTTGCTGTTTACTAACTGAGTATCGACAATAGTCTTTTTGCTATTCTTCTGGTAAGTTGCTTGCTAAAACAATATCATTGATTTCAGCCAGTTGATATAAAGGCTTTTTTTTGTTGAGATGTTAGTTTTTGGTAAGATGTTTTTGGGATAAACAAATAAAAGGTTTTTTCTTGCTTATCCCAATATTGCCATAATGTCTCTGCTTGGATTACCCATGCAGATGTGTTTTGATGAATTTTGCCATAAAGTGGTTGCTCTTCCCAATTGACCGCAATAATCGGTCTTTTTGCGTAAAAAGGTAATTCATCATAAAACTTATCATAGCTTACAATGATATCGTCTTGTTTTAATGTCGATTGAATTTTGCCAAATAAAAATTTTATGCTGGTTTCTTTTGTTAAAAAAGCTGTGTTAAAAGTAACGAAACAGATAAGGCTTGTAAAATATAAGCTGGCAAATAATATTGGGAAGGAGCGAATAGATAATACGCTTGTTGCCAGTAAAGTGATTGCAAGTAAACTTATGCTAAGCAAGTTAATATTAGGGGGCACCCCTGTTGAGTAGGACAGTATGTCAATATAATATAAGCCTAGCCAAACAGCAATAGTTGTAAAAAATAGGGCAAATAATATCTCATATTTCGATTTTTGCGTAGCCAGTTTTTGTTTGCCCCAGAATAAGCTAAGATGGCGAGCAATCATAATGTTCATTGGCAATGCTAATAATAGAAGCAGAGGCATCTTGGTGCTGGATAAAATAGTATCTAATAAGATAATAATAATCCAAAGAAAAAAGAAAATAGTATATTGCTTGTCGTGAAGCTTCCTCCAACTTTTTAGCGAAGTCAATCGCATACCTTTAATAAAAAAAATAGACCACGGTAATATTGCTAAAAATAATAGAGGAAATGCGAATAATGCAGATTTATAAGAAAATGCTCCTTGACTAAAAGCTTCAACCAAGTGAGTTTGTAGAAAGTAATGATTTAAGAATCCTGGATTATGTTTTTCAGCTAACACATACCAAGGAGTGGTGATGAGGAAAAATAAAAGAATACCAATAGGTGAAAATAGTATTTTTAAATGGTCTAGTTTTTCTGTCAGCAAGATATAAAGTAATATAATCAATAAGACTAAGAACAAGCCATTGATCCCTAGTGCCAAATTGGTCAGTGCAATGAAGCACCACATGAGGCTAATCATTACCTTTCTTTTTATGTAAAAAACTTGGGTTGCATACAAAAAGAAAAAAAGTGCTGCGCTAAATACGATGTTAGAAACCATATAAGGCGTGATAGATTGAGCATAGAGAAAGTACGAAAAATTAGTTGATAACATTATGGCAGAAATAATGCCGCAACGTCGACCAAAAAATATTCTTCCTAATGTATATGCCATGATACAGCCTGCAGTTGCAAACATGGCTGAACAAACTCTCAAAGCAAATGTTGAAAAACCAAAGAGTTTAATGCTGATGATTTGTAGCCAAAAATAAAGCGGGGGAATAGAAAAATCTTTGACGCCGTTAAAGTAAGGGGTAATCATGTTATCATGTGCAATCATTTCACGGGGAATTTCTCCGTAACGTAGAAGATCGGGAAAGCTTATTGGGCGCAGAAAAAGTAACGCAAAGTAGATACTGCCAATTGAAAGTATTAATAGAGTAACATCTTTTGGCCAAAATAAATCTTTATCATAGATGTTTTTTTTAAGTGTGCTGCATTCTTTCATGTATATCTCTCGTATGATTGCTATTGTTGACCAAGAAGGTTAAATCTTATAGTTATAGTGAGTTATTCGTTAAAGATGGTTTTGTCTATCGCATTTTCAAAATGTGCGACAACACAAGCAATCATACTATCACCGGTAATATTGACAACTGTTCTAACCATATCTAGCAAACGATCGGCGCCAATAATGAGTGTAATGCCTTCTGTTGGCAATCCTACTTGGTGCAAAACCATGGCAAGCGTAATTAATCCTACTCCTGGAACCCCGGCAGTGCCTATAGATGCCAATGTGGCTGTTAAAATGACTAAGAGATAACCAGTTAAACCAATATCGATATTGTATACATGGGCAATAAATACTGTGGCAACACCTTGCATGATAGCAGTACCATCCATGTTAATTGTTGCACCTAACGGAACAATAAAAGAGGCAATACGATTTTTTATGCCTAGCTTATCTTCGACAGTTTCTAGTACTACGGGTATGGCAATATTGCTGCTGGACGTATTAAAAGCAAACATCATTGGCGGGATCATTTTCTTAAAAAAACTTAATAGGATTTAATTGAGCTAGCAGTATTAAAAGTAGGGAGTTAGTTATAAACACATGCAGCACAAGCACTGATAACACAGTAAAGAAATAACCGGCTAAATTACCGATAAAGGAGAGGCCTTGTTCGGCAAACAAATTGGCGAGTAAACAAAACACACCATAGGGGGGCAATTTCAAGCATCATAATGACCAGTTTTAATACAACACATTCAAAATCTTTAAATATTAATTTGATGTTTTTTCCTGCATTGCCACTTAATGTGATTGCAAAACCAAATAAGATCGAAAAGACAATAATCTGCAGCATGTTGCCATCTACCATTGCCTGAAATGGGTTCTGTGGAACCATATTGATAATAGTTGTTTTGAGTGAGTGTGGCGGTGGTGTCAGTGAGTTTATATTGCTAGTTAAATGACTGCCAGAGCCAATACCAAAGAGGTTAGCAAGCAGCAGTGCCATAGTGATTGCTATGGACGTTGTTAATAGATAAAGTAAAAGGGTTTTAAGGCCAAGACGTCCTAATTGCTTTGGCTCGCCTATGCTGGAGATTCCACCAATCAGTGAAATAAATACAACCGGAACAATCAGCATTTTCATGATATTGATAAAGATAATACCACCAATGCTAAATAGACCATTGACAAAGAAATCGTAAATATAATCGGGCGGTTGTTGGTATCGAATAAGCAGGCCTACAACAATGCCTAGCGCCATGCCGACTAGAATTTTAGCAGTTAATCCGAATTTTTGCTGTTTAACGGCGACATCCATGTGTTTTGTAGCATGCTTAACTGCCTGCTATAACGCCTGCAAAATAATTGCCTGCAGCCAGTAAGCGACCGTGACTGGCTTTTTGTCCTTTTGTGGTTTGTACGTTATTTTCTTTTTTGTTTGATGCGTGTTTGTTTTGCGGTTGTGTTGCTTGAGAAGGCAGCTCGGGATTTGGCTTTATTGTTGAACAAGCATTGAGCATGCTGGATAATAAAACAGTAAAAATTCCTACAGTAATCATTTTTTTAAGCGTCATGTTAGTTTGCTCCTTAACTTACATATAGCAATTATCGCACAGTTCGACTTGTTTGTTAAGAAATTATTCTTATTTTTATCATTATTTGTAATAAAATCTGATGTTGATAATTCACTTTTTGCGCAGTGAAATAGCTAAAGAGTAAGTTGCTTCAATGTTATCTAAGCACTATTATGCTCGATATTTAGAAAGACATTTCAGGTACGTTCGCCGGGATTTCTAACTGGCCTGCTGTCTTATTAGCAATTTCATCCACTGTGACGCCTGGAGCACGTTCTAATAGATGAAAAGCATCGTTTTTAATGGATAATACGGCTAAATCGGTGACAATGGTTGAAATACAATGGACGCCAGTTAAAGGAAGAGTACATTTCGAGAGTAATTTAGGATTTATCATTTTTATCCGCATGTGTCATGGATACGATAATATTTTTTGCCCCGGCAACTAGGTCCATCGCACCACCCATTCCCTTAATTAGCTTTCCTGGGATCATGTAAGAAGCTATATTCCCGGATTGATCAACTTGGAGAGCACCAAGTACGGTTAAATCAATATGCCCTCCACGAATCATGGCAAAACTATCTGCTGCTGAAAAGTAACAAGCGCCTTTAATCGCCGTTACCGTTTCTTTGCCTGCATTAATGAGATCCGGATCGACTTGTTCAACACTAGGGTAGGGACCCATGCCGAGTAAGCCATTTTCAGATTGTAATATGACATGAATATTTTCAGGAATGTAATCAGCGACTAATGTTGGTATACCAATACCAAGATTGACATAATAACCGTCTTTTAATTCTTGTGCTATACGTTGTGCAATTTGTTCTCTTGTCAAAGCCATCATGCGCTTCCTTTGCGTGTAACTCTGTGTTCAACACGTTTTTCAAATTTCGCTTGAATAATACGCTGGACATAGATACTTGGGGTGTGAATATGATCAGGATCAAGTTCACCTGGCTCAACAATTTCTTCTACTTCTGCCACAGTAATCCTACCTGCCGTTGCCATAATAGGGTTAAAGTTTCTAGCCGTTTTTCGAAAAATTAAATTTCCCATCGTATCTGCTTTCCACGCTTTAATGAGCGCAAAATCTGCACGGAGCGCTTCTTCCAGAATATAGTGTCTGTCATTAAATTGTCGTACTTCTTTGTTTTTAGCAACGGCTGTTCCGTAACCGGTTGCGGTGTAAAAAGCAGGAATACCGGCTCCACCCGCACGTATTTTTTCAGCTAAGCTGCCTTGCGGGGTTAAAATAATTTCCATTTCTTTATTGATAGATAATTGTTCAAATAATTTGTTTTCACCAACATAGGAACTAATAATGGTTTTTATCTGTCTTTTCTCTAACAAAAGCCCAAGGCCAAAACCATCAATTCCTGCATTGTTTGAAATGCAGGTTAAATTTGACCAGCCATTTTTGTAGACGGTGTTGATTAATCCTTCCGGTATACCACATAAACCAAAACCACCGACCATTACGGTGATATTATCGCCAAACCCGGCGAGCGCTTCTTCATAACAATTGATGACCTTATTGAATCCTGCCACAAAGTAAATTCCTCCTATGACATTCGAGCAAATTCTTTACTAATTCTAGCATATAATGCTAATATTTTGTAACAGTTTGCTATACAATTACTCACTGGTCCAAAGTAAACTCGTTTTTTGGTAAATGACTAAAAGTAAGATGATATAAATGTTCAAACCTTTCTCACTCTTTATCGGGTTACGCTATGTCAAAGCGAAGCGCCGAAATCACTATATTTCAGGTATTTCTCTGATTTCCATTCTATGTTTTGCCATTGGCGTCGCGGCATTGATTGCCGTACTATCTGTCATGAATGGTTTTGATGAGCAAATCCGTAATCGGATTTTTAGCATGGCTCCGCAAGCAACGATTAGCACTTTCTCAAATGTATTACCTGATTGGCCGGTGGTTGCCAGTAATTTGCAGAGTGAACAACATATTCAATCAATGGCTCCTTTTATTACTGGTCAAGGAATGTTGGCAGCAAATGGGCAAGTACATGCTACCTTAGTGTATGGCATATTGCCGGAAAAAGAGCGTTTCATTTCGGATTTAGCCGCTAAAATGGATGCAGGTCAGCTTGATGATTTGACAGCAGGAGAGTTTACTATCTTACTAGGTAGTGAATTAGCTAATAATTTGGGTGTTACTCAAGGTGATAAAGTAACCTTGTTAACTCCAACTGCCGCTTTAACTCCTTTTGGGGTCATACCCCGCTACAAGCGTTTTACTGTTGCAGGAATTTTTACCATGGGAGGCGGTTTTGGCTTTGATAATAGTTATGCTTATATTCACTTACGAGATGCACAAAAACTTTATCAAGTAGCATCGGATAGTGTAACCGGCTTACGTTTAAAATTGGATGATTTATATATGGCACCACAAGTGACAAAAGAATTATCGGAAAAATTGCCTATTAACTACCTTATTAGTAATTGGACAAAAGACTATGGCGCATTTTTTCAAGCAATAGCATTAGAAAAAACAATAATGTTTTTTATTTTGCTACTAATCATTGTTGTTGCTGCTTTTAGTTTGCTTTCATCACTATATATGGTCGTTGCCGATAAACAAGCTGATATCGCTATTATGAAAACCATGGGAGCAACACCGAAAACAATTTTGGCAATATTTATCGTTCAAGGCACATTGCTGGGTATTATTGGGACTGCATTGGGGTTAATTCTAGGAGTTGTTTTAGCGTTGAATATAACAGATTTAGCTGATTATCTTCAGCAATTATTTCAAGTAAACTTGTTATCGTCGAATGTCTATTATGTTGATTTTTTGCCTTCAAAATTAGTGTTGCAAGATGCTATCTTAGTATGTACTGTTGCATTATTAATTAGTGTTATAGCAACGCTATTGCCCGCATGGCGAGCCTCTCGTTGTCAACCAGTGGAGGTGCTGCGTTATGAATGATACGGTGTTAACTGCAAAACAATTAGCAAAAATTTATAATGAAGGAGCCTTGTGTGTTAATGTATTTAATAATTTAACTTTGCGCGTTAAACGTGGTGAACGAATTGCCATTATAGGCAGTTCGGGGGCGGGAAAAAGTACGTTACTGCATCTGTTAGGCGGTTTAGATCAACCCAGCAGTGGCAATATTTATCTGGAAAATGTTGCGATAAATAGTTTGTCTGAAAAAGAACGTTGTCAATTGCGTAATAAAAAATTAGGTTTTATCTATCAACTGCATCATTTGCTGCCTGAGCTTACTGTGTTGGAGAATGTCTGCGTGCCTATGTTACTAGCAAATAAGGATATTGCCCACGCTAAAAATAAAGCGGGTTATTTACTAGAGAAAGTAGGTTTAGCTAACAGAATGCAGCATAAAGTAGGTGAATTATCTGGAGGTGAACGCCAGCGTACAGCTATTGTGAGAGCCTTGGTGAATGATCCTCTCTGTGTACTAGCTGACGAGCCTACGGGCAACTTGGATGAAGAAACAGCCAAGAGTGTTTATCAACTCATGTTGCAACTAAATCGAGAAATAGCGACTAGTTTTATCGTTGCTACACATGATAAGCAGTTAGCAAAACAAATGGATCGAGTGCTGCGTTTAGAGGAAGGTAAGCTACACGAGACTGTATTAGCGTAGTTACTTATCGTACAAGCTATATATAGCTTGATCGTTACATCGTCGCAGCTATTGGTGGACTTTGTGGATAAGTGTTTGGATCTACCCTGTTCGGTTCTTCTGTAGCACCTGGTGAAAATGGAGCAGGTTTCGGTGAAAAAATTGGGTCTATTTTCTCTTTTTTCATTTGCTCTGGAGCAACTAAGTAAGACTTTTGAGCATGAATTGCATTTGCTATTTTTGTCGTACTGAGCTCGACAATAGATTCCTCTTTTGTTTCTTCAAGAGATTGACTCGTAAGGCATTTGTTTATGTACGTTATATCTTCTTTTAAGTAGTTAGTTTTTTGTTGAAGTTGGTGAGTTAATACGCTTCGTTCATTTTGCCATAAAAATATTCCTATACTTAATACAGCGAAAGTCGTGGCAAATGCAATTAATCCCATGGTTGGTAATAAGCCAAATGTACCGATAAACCCCGGTGTAGAACCACCAATAGGTATAGCAAAGAAGGTGATAAAACCTAACACTAATTTGGTTGAGTTCTTCATGGCACGACCTGCCTCAATACCGGCTCTGCTAGAAAAGAAATTGAAAGTAGATAATTTTTCTATAAATGTCTTTGGTTTCTTTGCTTTGGTGATATTTATATTTTTTCCTTTTTCTTCACTAGGCAGCTTTTTATTCGGGTATTTTTCTTTAAATACGGTTACTCTTTCTTGCCTTAATCGTTTGTAGTAGTAATAACGAGCTTTTGTTTTGTATTCGTCTTTTTGTTGATTATATTCTCTATTAGAGTGTCTTAATGTGTGACCAATTCCTGAAACGATAAGTAATGCAATTGGTATATAAATTGCAAAACTAGCACTTAAAGGCATCATGATAATACCCCAATAAAGGCTGGTCATAGTAAAAGCAAAGTATACTCCGTTCATTGCACCAAACAACATTGTAGTGACATACTTTAATATATTAGTTGTTTCTTCATTTGCTGTAGGGCAGTAAAGTTTTTTTCTCGGGTTCTTATGCTTGTTAGGACTATATTGTTTTACTTCTCCGTATTGTTTAAAGTGTCGAAGATGAGTTTCTAATATTTTATTGTCTTGTTTTAATTTTGCTATTTTTTGCTCGCGTTTTTTACGTACATGGTATTCGACGAGAACGGCAAAAGAGAAACCAAAGACGACAGTTGAAAATCCAAGAAAAACTAACATGCTTCCTTTTGCAAAAACAACAGGCAATACCAGACCAAATAGCAAACAGGTTGCTAATATGCTTTTTGTAATATCTTTACTCGCATTGAAAAATTCACGAACACGGATAAAAATATTTTTTGTTTGTTGCCAGGTGGTTTTGCTTTTTGCTAGAATTTTTTTTGGCATGCTGTTTTTGGGGTGATTTTTTATGTTTTTTTTGTTATTAATGCTATTACATATGCTCAAATAAGCATCTTTGTCTTGTTTTTTTATTCTTTCTAATTTTTCTAATAGCTTTTGCTTGATTAATTGCTGCTTTTTTTCTTGTTGCTGTTCGGCTTTTTCTGTTTGTATGTTTAAACCAACAAAGCTACCAGTCCAAAATAAAGCAAACAAGCCGGTTATAATGGAGCCAGACAGGCTGGCGAGCTTTCCAAAATAAATGCCAAAAAAATAACTCTAAAACACTAAATCCAAAATAACTACCACGCCCAATTCCAATAAAGATTCGTAAAGTATAGAGAAGATAACTCTTGACTTTTTTTTTCATGAGACTATTTTTACTTGCTGTTGTTTTTATCACTGGACGACTGATAAGAGTACTGTTAATTTCAGGCATTATATATTTCCACTTGCTTAATTTTTCTTATCATATTTCATGCTGCTTTTACAGTCGTTTTATTACCAAATATACATTTGAATGCAATGGGAGTCAGTACGGTTTCTTTATTCTTGGTGAGTAATACTCTTTTTTCTATTTGTAGGGTTATAGGCCCTAAACTGATATTGCCGTCAGCGCTGATAAAAGAGCTTCGTCTAAGTACAGCTTTAATACGCGCTATCAACTCACGCGGTGAAAAAGATTTTGTTATGTGGCCATCAGTATTAATCCCTAGTCCCTTTATTTTACAGTTTCCTTCCGCTTTCGCCCGTTTTGACACCGCTGATTTCGGCCAACATCCAATCAAGCAAAATAAGAACGTAGGGTTGTTTAGCAATTGCTAAGCCAGCTTCACAGGTATTTTCTGCTTCTATGATAACAAATTTTACTATGCCTTTTATACGTTTTGGGGTGTAGCGCATCATTTCTTGCATTGATGGTTCATCTTTAACTACCAATATTAAGTGTTGCAGCATAGCGTATTTCCATGATGTTTAGACAGCGCCAGTTTAGCTCAGTAATATTACAGGATTACGAAAAAAACGCAATAAAATAGCGAAAAAGTTAAGAAATGCTGCCCCAGTTTATGCATTTATGATAACATATTAAAATGTATAAATTTATATATTTGTTTAGTTTTATTTCAATTTTGGCGTTATTACCATTCAGTATGGCTTGGCAATACCTACTGTTGGTGGCTGTCTGTTTCAGTATGACAAATGTACTAAGGCATCCTCTCCATTTCTTTATTTTATTAAGCAGTGGTTTTCTTATTTTTAGTTTCTCATATTGGCAAATAAATAAACAAAATTTACCTTTTATAGCTAATGCAGATTTTCCTATTCACGCATTGGTGCAAGGGAACATTACATCAATACCGCAAGTAAGCAAAATAAAAACACTTTTTCAGCTGCATCTTGATAAGATTTATTGGCAAGAAAAATGGCATGATATTTCTATTGATCTGCCATTAAGCTGGTATGGCGATCATGCAACGATATTATTGGGTCAGCGATGGCAATTCATGTTAAATTTAAAGCCCTATCATGCTTTTGCAAATCCAGGAGAATATAGTCATAAACAATCACTTTGGGAACAGAGGCGAAAATTGCGTGGATATATAAAAAAATCTGAGCAAAATCAATTATTATCTGAGCCTACTTCATTTATTTTAAGATGGCGCCAAGCAATTTGGCATAAGTTGCAACAATTACCGCTAGACAAACAACAGCAAGCCTTTTTATCAGCATTGGCCATTGGGCATCAAACACAATTATCTCAACAAGATTGGCGAGTGTTGCGTGAGAGTGGAACTGCTCATTTATTTGCAATATCCGGTTTGCATGTGGGGATAGTAGCTTTACTGTGTTTTTGTTTGTCAAATATCATTAGTTATGTTTTTCCTCGTAGTTTTTTGTTTATTTCTAAACAAAAAATAAATGCCGTTTTTGCTTTTATTGGATTGATTGTTTATGGCATGATTGCAGGGTGGGGTATGCCGGTGCAGCGCGCTATCATTATGTTAAGTGTGCTGCTATTTGTAAAGTATTTTTTATATAGAAATATCAATCCATGGCATTTGCTAAATTATAGTTGTATGCTCATATTGTTGTTTGACCCCTTGGCACCACTGTCGGCAGGATTTGAATTGTCATTTTTTTCTGTTGCAATACTGTTGTTTTGTTTCTCAGGAAGGATTGCACAGCAATCAAAAATTTTCACTGGGCTAAAAGTTCATGTTATTATGTCTTTAGCTTTACTGCCACTGCTTATATATTACTGGCAACTGCTTCCACTTTTTTCTATTGCTGCAAATGTGGTTGCAGTACCGATAGTCACACTATTAATTGTGCCCCTTATTTTATTGGCATGCATTGTTTTACCGATATCAAATTATCTTTGGCTAATTGCCGGTAAATTATTAAGCTTTCTATGGGCTTTTCTTGAATGGTTAACACATTTTTCATTGGCTACTTGGCAAACAAATCATTTGTCTTTAAGTCAATTTTTATCATTTTTATTGGCGGTATTATTGTTTTTTTTGCCAAGAGGTATCCCTGGTCGCTGGTTGTTTAGTATTTTTTTAATGCCTTTATTTATTGTTAGTCAATCAATGCTACCCGATGGCAGTGTTAAATTAATTATATTTGATATAGGGCAGGGATTAGCCATTGCTATACAGACAAAGCGAACTGTAACAATTTATGATACTGGCGCCAAGTTTGATAATTTTGATATGGCAGAAAAAGTGATTATCCCTTATTTAAAAAGAGAAGGGATAAAAAAAATTGATACAGTTATATTGAGCCATGCGGATAATGATCACAGCGGTGGGTTTAATAGTTTGAAACACACTTTTCCAATTGATAAAATCTATGTTAGCGATAAAAAGCAGCTAGATAGCAATAGTCATTATTGTCTTAAAGGAGAACGCTGGCAAAAAGATAAGGTTGATTTTCAGTTTATTTATCCAGGAAAAAACTATTTAAATTTGCATAATAACAGTTCTTGTGTGCTGCGTATTGCTGTGGGAGAGCATGTTGTTTTGCTTTCTGGAGATATTGAGGCTTTTGTTGAAAAGACACTATTGGAAAATAATGTTGACATAAAAGCTGATATTTTTGTTGTGCCTCATCATGGTAGTCTCACGTCATCAACTGTGAGCTTTGTTGAGCAAGTTAAACCTAAACATGCTGTATTTTCAGTAGGATATTTAAATCAATTTTCACACCCTGAAGAAAAGGTAGTTGAGCGTTATAGGCGGCTGGGATCTAAAATATGGCGTACTGACCAGCATGGCGCAATAGTCTTTTTTATAAAGCCAGGGGCTGCATTAGCAGATCCAGTTATCTCAAGGCAGCGCTAATAAATAATGATATAAGTATCTGATTTATAAGAGAATTATACGATCCACCCCATCTGGTTTACTAATTGATGAACGTTGATCAGTGCTTAGCTCTAGATGAAACGTTGTAGCATAAATATGATCCTGCTGTACTATGACAGCCTCATCATTATACTTAATGAACACTTTGACTTTCTCTCAGATACGAGTAATTTTTGGAGCGCGAATGAAGATGCATTCAAAAGGTTCAGAACTTAGCGCAGATGCTTGTCATTCTCCTGTACTGATAAAACTTTGTAATTGTCTTCCATAGCCATTTTGTTCAATATCAATGTTAATTAAGCTTATAGCGGTTCCCTCTATTGTTGACCTATCCTAAGATATCATCTAGAGCCTGCTTGCTTGGTTATTCAAAACCTTATTTACAAATAAGTAAACGTCGCTTTTGAAACCTTGCAAGCAAACACTATACTCGCTTAGAGTAGATCAACAATAGAGGGAACCGCTATAACCGTAATGACGTTGTGTTCATGTTATCTCTACTTAGAATGATGAGGTAGCATTATAGCAAAAAATATTGATTGTTGCAGTAAGTAAGAGGGTCTTAAATAAAAATTAACTTTGGTCGTTGCGTTATTTTGCAGATATTTGGCGAATAATGATTTTTTGCACCGAATGTTTGTTGTGCAAGACTGATGCTTTGCAGTAGCACTCATGAATAAAGTCCAATACAATTTTCTTTTAGGCAGTTTGGTTTTTTGAGCTTGCAAAAAACGAATTTATTGTTGAATAGTTATTTGTCTAAAAAGATAAAATCAATTTTTCCATGATTTGTTAAAATAAATCAGTGCTAGTGTGATGCTAAGCAAGATCATTTTTTTAAATGCGGCTGTTCTGTTAACAAGCGTGGCATGAACATGTCTGAAAAAATCAATAGAGTGGTGTGTTAGGGCTAAAAGAGATTCAAAGCCATATGAAGAAAAGAGCAGATTGTTTCTGACTGTTAGAAAAAATTCATTATAACAAATAAGGTAGGAAAGGTTTATTTACTACAAGCAGATTGATTTAGGAATAAGCATAATTAATACCAACATGTTTGAAGGTATATTCATAGCGAGTTGCTTGATTAGTGAAATTGGCAGTATTCGCATAGCTTTATTTTTAACCAGGCAGATGCCTGTTAATGCTATTTATTTTTTCAATACCTGAATTATAATAATATGCTTGACTTGTTTCATTTATACCGCTATATAATAGTTTTAACAAAAAGCAAGCAATAGCTTCGTGGCAATTTAGCTTAGAAAATTAAAACAAAAAAATCAGCTGTATGTTTGTTTTTAGTTAAAAGTTTTTTAAAAGATAGTCGTGTCATATGGTTTACAGGTTAATATAGCCCGATATTATTTTTAAGGAAAATTTAATGAAAGTTATTGCGGATACACATGCATATTTAGATTCAGTTATTTCTATATTAAAAATTCAAATTGCTGCTATTTTTCCAAAAGTATTGGTTGGTATATCTATAGTAATATTATTTTTTTTATTGGCTTACCTTTCTAGTTGGATTATACGGCGTATTGTCAGTAAATTAACTAAAAATAATTCGGCGGTGTCATCGCTAGCTAAATCAGCACAAATGATTATTTTATTAGTTGGTATCATTACTGCGCTGGGTACTATTGGTGTCAATGTTAGCGCACTAATTGCCAGCTTAGGACTGCTAGGATTTGCCTGCGGTTTTGCGTTTAAAGATTTTTTGTCTAATGCGATAGCAGGGATCATGTTATTGATTTATCAACCATTTAAAAATCAAGATTATATTGCACTTGACAATATAAAAGGAAAAGTAATTGAAATTAATTTACGTTATACCGTGCTTAATGGTGATAATGAAGTCATCTTAGTACCAAATCAAGTGTTATTAAGTCGGACGGTTAGAATTGTTAGCGAAAAATAATAAAAATAACAGGTCATTTATGTCATTGCTTACAACCAAGATTTACAGTATGAGCCTGCTGATAGGTAGTCCGCATTGATAGCCGTGATGTATTTCACTGCTAAATAAGATAGATAAACACTATTTTACCAATAAAGTGTACAAGGAATTTATGATGGTTAGAAAAATAAGTAATAATCAACCGCATGATGCTTTTTTTAAAAGTGTGATGCAGCACGAAGAAGTGGCTCGTGCTTTCATTGAAACACACTTACCTGCTGAAGTGCTTGCTAAAATGGATTTGTCAGCACTGTCATTGGAATCAACAGAATTTATCCAGTCTAATCTAGGTGGAAAGCGTTATGTCGATACGCTTTATTGTATTCCATATGGCGATCAGTCCAGCTATGTTTATTTTGTTGCGGAACATTTAAGCCGGGGAGATTGGTTGATGCCTTTGCGAATTTGGGAATATATGTTGGCAATCATGCGTCGCTCTGTAGAGAAAAAAGGTAGTAAAACATTGCCTTTAGTATTTGCAGTAGTGATCCATAATGGCAAAAAACCATATAGTGATCCGACTAATTTCTTTCATTTGTTTCATGAAAGGGATAGGGCAGCAGCAATGCAATCTTTTAATGGTATCATGCCATTGATAGATGTCACGCAGTTATCTGATGAACAATTGAGCCAAAATCCTTTATTAACACCATTATTACTAACATTGAAGCATGTACGAGTGAGTAATTTTGAAGAGTGTATTAATATACTCGGTGAGCATATTTCTCCCAAAGTTTTCACTGCGTTGGAATTTTATGTGCAAAGTATGGTACACTATTTATTAAGTCAGTATCCCAATCTGCCAGATAAAGAATTATCGCAAATTGCGGGTAGATTGTCAATAGAGGAGGATAAAATGAGAACGATAGCCGATCGATTAAGAGAAGAAGGTATGGAAAAAGGGCGGCAGCAGGGTTTACAACAGGGTTTACAAGAGGGGATGAAACAAGCACAACAACGTTTTATCAAAATGGCCCGATTAATGCTGGAACAAGGCATGAGTGATCAGCAAATTTTACTTTTGACAGAATTAACGCCTGAAGAGTTAGATAATATTAAAAAATCAGATTTTAATTAATACTCTTTTAGTTCTCCCCAGAAGATCAGAATAACATGATGAAGAGTCAAGAGGATCTTTAATAAATTGTGTTATTTCAATATACTGTGCTTGATGTTGACAATGAAATCATCTTAGTTGCTAAATCAATTATTAGTGAAAAATAATACAGTTATAACCGTCATTCCGCACCTAAAAAAATGAATTAAATTTTATCAATTTAGTAAAAATAAAGACAAATCAGTTAAAAAAGTTTGACACGGAGCTCATATATTGATCTATTACGCCTATTTGGGAGAATTAACAATGGATTCAGCGTCCTATACGACTAGGTCGATAGATCATTTAGGTTTAGTTGCGGGATTTTGTCAGGAAGTAGGTCTTGCTGAGGCGATAGATGGCTATTTACCTGCACAGTCGGCACACAAGTATATTAGTTATGGTCAACTCGTGGTGGCGATGATATTGAATGGACTCGGTTTTACTGGCAGAACGTTACATATGTACCCGGACTATTTCTCAGATAAACCTATCGGCCGTCTATTAGGTCCGAATATTACAGTAGAACATATCAATGATGATGCATTGGGGCGCTGCCTTGACAAGCTTTATGACAACGATGTCTCAATGCTTTATCAGTTTTTAGGAGAGAAGGTAGTGCAGCATTTAGGACTTTCCTGTAACACGACTAATCTGGATTCGACCAGTTTTCATGTGGATGGTAATTACGCAGTTGAAGACGATTTTTCAGGAGTCCATATGACACGAGGTTACAGTCGTGATCACCGACCCGATTTAAATCAGGTTGTGTTAAACCTTATGACGGAAAACCAAGCAGGGTTACCTGTTTATATGCAAGCTTGCAGTGGCAATACAAATGATAGTGAGTCGTTTAAACGTATTGTTAAATCACATATTACTAGTCTTAAGGCAGCTCAGCGTAGCCACTATTTAGTAGGTGATGCATCGCTTTATGATGTTAGACAAAGATGGTTGCTAGTTAGAAGCACGCAAGCCAGTAAACGGAAATTAGCAACTCTCAAGAAACGCATTATACGCTCGACTGAAGAACCATCAAAGTCCTTTACGAAGCTTTGCCGTCAAGCTTTTCGTTGTCAGGCGGATGCACAAAATGCACTAGAAAGGTGGCAAGCAAAACAAGACTATGCCAAGCTTAATAACATAAGCATTGCGCCAATTAAAAAGCATCAGGGACGTGGCCGACCGAAACAAGATGCTGAAATGGCAATGCATTATCAAATTAATGGAAGCCTATGTTGTTGTATAGAAAAGAAGAAGCAAGCAGTCGCTTTACTTGGAATATTTATTTTATCAACCAATGATTGCTCTGGTAAATTGAGCATGCAATCACTACTTGATCACTACAAATCTCAACAAGCCATTGAAAAGGGTTTTCGGTTTTTAAAAAGTCCTGATTTTTTAACAGCTTCATTTTTTCTGAAGAAACCAGAAAGAATTGAAGCATTGCTCATGGTAATGACCTGCTGTTTAATGATCTATACCGCACTAGAACATAAAATCAGAATGAAACTTAGAGAGAAAGCAGTCTATTTTGCTGACATGAAAAAAACCTTCACAAAAACCGACTGCACGCTAGATATTTTATTGCTTTCAAGGTATTCATGAACTTTCTATTAACACAACGACTGTTATGGTTGTTAGTTTAAAGGAGATACAGAAAGCATTGCTGAACTGTGTAGGACCAGATTATGTTGCGGTTTATTCATGAAACCAGATGAGGAATGTCGGATTTATGCAAATATTTTATTCAAAGTGGTAAGATCTTGTCCTAAACATTACCTTACCTTAAATAATATTGAAAAATTCTATTGACTATGATATTATTCATACTACATATAGCTTTTTAGAGTAATACGATGTTGCTAGCTGACGCACTTAAAGGCATTAAAAATAACACCTTGATCTCGGTGGACCTTGAGCGCAATGACATTGGCGATGTAGGAGCAGCAAAGATTGCCGAAGCCTTGCTCAACAATAACACCCTAACTTCGATAAACCTCAATTGCAATAATATTAGCGATGCGGGAGTAATAAAGATTGCCGAAGCTTTGCTGACTAATAACACCCTAACCTTGATAAGCCTTAGGGGCAATAATATTGGCGATGCGGGAGCAACAAAGATTGCCAAAGTCTTGGGCGTCAATAACACCCTAACCTCGATAAGCCTTAGGAGCAATAATATTGGCGATGTAGGAGTAGCAAAGATTACCAAAGCTTTGCTCACCAATAGCACCCTAGCCTCGATAAATTTTAAGGACAATAATATTGGCGATGTAGGAGCAGCAAAGATTGCCGAAGCCTTGCTGACCAATAACACCTTGACCTCGGTGGATCTTGAGTACAACGATATTGACGTCAATCATTGCAAAACTATCAATGAGCACCTTAGAAATAATCAAAAATTGGTTCAAGAACGTAATATAGTGCATAAAGACCAAAATAAATTTACAGTTATCAATCAAGGAGACAGCATACAAAACATATGGGTAAAGACAACAATCTCTCAAGAAAAAATAGCTGAGTTGAGAAGCGCCTTAATCAAGCAAGGGGCTTCTTTAATTAAAATTGAAGAAATGTTCAGTGTGTATATATCATTAGAAGAGCGCCTCAATCGCTTGTTGCAACTGGATGAATTTGCACAAGACGAGCCGTTAAGGACATTTTTTTTAGCCATACGCAATCGGCTTGCGGCCATTACATCACATTACGCGTGCAGTGGTGTTGCAGAAAGTATAGAAAGATTTGCTGAGTTGAGTGGGATGTCGATTTTCCCATGGTTGTTCAGTATGCAAAGAAAGAAGCAAATCCAATACGCACACCGGATAATGCAATATAGCAGCATCGGCATTCTTGACTTTAGCAACCAACAGATAGCTTATGAGTTGACGTACTATCTCCAAGATAAATTACGATATTGTCAAACCGAAGGTATTTTCCGTATTGCCTATGCTTTTCTTGATAAGATTTCTGTCATGATAACAAAACAAGTTATCCAGCATAGAAATAAAGCTAGAAAACATGATACAGCCTTAAACGAAGTCGCCAAACTAATTAGCGAGGTGTGTCATGATGTGCTCAGTAGGGAACGCATCAGTGATAAATTTAAAATACATACACTAAAAAAGAGCAGAGTGGCTACGCTTTTTGATAAATTAAACAAACGAAAACAAAAAGAGATCAATTTTTCCAAGTGGACGCTAGAATCTACCTTAACACAGGGTGGTTACGCGTATGCTGATGAGAGCACAGTAGTATTTTGTGATGTGCTTATGAGAAAGCAGCTCAAGAATATCAACTCAGAGGTATATGATACGCCATTTAAACGTGCAAAATTTTGCCGTCCAGAAAAATATGGTTATTTTTATTTTCATACCAAAGCACGTGCGGAAGATTTTTTAGCGAGACAATGTGAAAAAATAAATGCAAAGATAAAGAACAAGTCACATGTAATAGAAATGGAATTGAATGCAACCGATGAAAAACTAGGTCCCCCAAATTTGTTTTCTTCTGCAGAAGCATTGGAAGAGAAGCCTTATGAGCTTGAAAAAGATCCCGAACTTACAGAGACAAGACACAATGACTTTATGCCAAATGTGAACAATGAAGACAATAACAGTGGTGATTATGCCTTGTATACTGATGAAGACATAAACACGCTTTTAACATATTACGTTAGTGATAATCAAAATATTGAGCTTCTTACAGCGATGCTAGGGACAAATTGGAGGGGTAGAAATGAATTGCAGGAAAATCTTATTGAATTTAACCGTCAGCGTTGTCAACAGATAGAAAGTGGTCAAGCTCCCAGAAATAAAGTGCTGATACCTGTAAATTTAAATAATAATCACTGGGCATTGCTTTATATTGTTTATCAACAAGATACGGATAAATTGCCAGTAATAAATTACTATGACCCGTTAGGACATGAGATCCCATCTGATATTAGCAAGGCCTTATCAAATAAAGAAAATTTCTCAACAATTGAGCTTATTAATATTGGGCAACGTGTACAAAATGATAGTTATAATTGTGGCCTTTGGCTCATCGAGGCCGTAAAAGGAATTGTTAAAAATGGATCTATTCCAAAAGATGATTATGATATTGTTAGAGCTAGACGTGAGCATAATTCAATACTAGTTAAAGCTGGTTATCCACGTTATTCAACGCAGAGGCAACATTCCTTAGAAAACAAGTTAAATGTTGGCTCGACAGCATTTGAGCAATTAAGAGTAATCGGCAAAAAAACCACAAAAAACGAAGAACGCATTGTGGCTTTACAATGCCAATTAAAAGATGAAAAAACACGTGGGATGGAAGCTCGAGAAAACGTTGAAAGATTAAAAGTAGAACTAGAAGAAGAACGTGCTGAGAGAATGAATCTAAAAAAAAGCATAAAACTAATGAAAGAACAAATGAATCAGTTAATGGAAAAAAGTCAATCTCAGCGTGTCGGAGATGCAATAGGTATTTCTACCTCAAGTACAGCACCTACCTTTTTTCCAGCACCTAGTTCAACCTCGCATTCCTCCAAAAAAGAGGCCCAAACTTACATATATGATTCCAGCAAGTCTCCTGGAAATTTAAAAAAACCTAATTATCGTTACCAAATAGACGATATAATGTACTTGTTAAAATATAGTCTTACATTAGATAATGTTCTTATAAAAAAGCCTGTTTTCCCTTTTTTACAAAATTACAAAAAAAATCAGGCTAATAAACTCCAGCTTTATATAGAGGAAAATATACGAAACAATAATCCTTTCGTTTTGCTAGTTAATACACTCGAAGAAGGACATTTAACTTTAAAAAGCACCATAGAAACCCTTAATCTGATTGATAGTAATAATAATCACTGGATAGGGTTGATAGTAAAACCTAATGAGAACGACACCTATCTTCCTGAGATTAAATGGTTAGATTCTTGTGGTAATAACACGGGAAAACTTTACGACATAGATATCATTTTTCCAAAAGAAGGAGACACACAAACAGATAAAGAAGCTATAGATTTTTGGAAAAAAGAAAATAAGTTGGCCAACTGTTTTTTGTTTTATAAAGATTGTAAGGGTTGGTGTTATCTGGGTAACAAGAGCAATGGTGAGAAGCTTTCTGGATATGCAGATAAAGATATGTTATCAATAACTCAAGATTTCAATTGCAATGAGTTTTTTAAACAGAAAACAGATATTTTGAAAAAACTAGCCGAAAAACATGGACTCCAATTAAGCCGTAACATTGTTATTGATGCCTCACAAGACTTAAAAGCCGAAGCAGAAAAATATGTCTATATGAAAAAGAAATATGTTTTACCTTTATTGAAGCTAATACGAAGTATAGAAACAGAGCAAAAATATATTCAACCTAAAATTATAATTAGTCGATATACTCAAAATAACAGTCGACCTGATTATGGGCCTTTCTTAGTAGAAAATATACTGTCTTCCCTTTCTCACCAAATACCGGCATCAAAAGAGAAATATATACGCTCAGAACATCAATATATTTGCAAGCACGTTACTTATGCTAAGAAGAAAAAGAAAAATAAAAAAGAAAAGTTTTATCAAGAAAAAATAAATAAATTAGTTTTTGAACACAGAGAGAAGTGGAAAGAAATGGACTTTGAAATGCGTAAAAAGTTTAAGGAAGAAGATGAAATCCGTTATCGACTATTGACTGAATATGATAAATTATTTCTAGAGTTGAGTCCCAGGCCGTAAAGTATAAAGAACGGCTAAAATAGTAAGGAGCATCTGTAAGCGGCTTGCCGTAACCAAACGGAGGATAACGCATAGATGAATAAAGCGATGAAATCATATACATTAAGCGACGACGTGCCGAGAAACCGTGACCGTTTGTTTACTGGTACGCTGTGCTCGAAACGGAGCATGATCCGAAGTATATGCGATACATTCGTTGGTGAAATGCAAAGTATTATCCCATTCAGGAGATGGCATGATAATCCCTCATCGGTTGGATAACTTAGGTAGATCAGATTAAACTGATGGACCTGAGTAGATAGGTGATAGGTTGAATTAACATCTTAGGGCTTAAATGACCCTGTTCAGGAGATTAACTGCAACCTACCACCGAACGGCCACCATGAGGCATTATTGACCTCGAATAGGAGTTTGGTGTTTAGCCGATGTTAATTCTACTCCAAATGGTAGCAGTGGTAAACCAAGAGGAGAAAAAAATGACGCGATATATTGGAGTTGATTTGCACACAAATAGTTTAACAGCCTGTTATTTTGAAAAAGATAATGAGACGCATTTTAAGACGTATCAGCTAACGCCAGGGGCATTACGCTGTTTTAAGCAAAGCTTGCGTCCTTCGGATGAGTTGGCAGTGGAAGCAACGGGCAACACGGAATTTTTTGTTGAGGCAATGAGTGGCGCGGCGTCACGTATCGTCATTGTCAATCCGAGGGCATTTAAAGTGATCTGCCACTCTGTAAAAAAGACAGACAAAAACGATGCAAGGACATTATCTTATTTTCTTAGCAAGGATATGTTGCCCGAAGCACGGCGCAAGTCAAAAGCCCACCAAAAAGTGTGCAGTTTATCTCAAACGCGGGACAAGTTTGTGAAATCGCGAACGTATTTTATGAATAAGGTACATGGCATTTTAAATACCTGTGGTATTAAGTTAAAAAAAGAAAGCCTTGGGACTGAAAAAGGATTAAAGCATGCACTCACCCACCGGGTTGATGAGATATCCCAATTTGAAGTTGAGATATTAGTCACACAAATACGTGTGCTAAATGATTTGATAAAGCAGCTAGATAAAAAACTGATTGAAGCAGGTAGCCAATTGTCAGGTTATGAGAATTTGGTGAGTATCAAGGGAATAGGCGGTAAGTCAGCAGCAATACTGTTATCAGCGATTGGGGATATTAACGACTTTGCGAACGAATCGAAATTATACGCTTATTTCGGTATTGTGCCGAGGGTATCAAATTCCAATGAAACGGAGCGTAGTGGTCGAATTACGAAGCGCGGGACAAAGTTAGGCCGAACAACGCTAGTACAATGTACATTAATATCGATCCGCTACAGTCAGTATTTGCGAAAATTTTATGAGCGTTTGAAAGCAAAGAAAGGGAGTGGTAAAGCAATTATAGCGACTGCTAAAAAAATGCTCGGGATCATTTACAAAACACTAAAAAATGATTGGGTATTTGAAGATTTTGCCAATTTTGTATTGGTCAGTTAATAAGATGGCTTGTGAATATGTGGACAACGCTTCGCGTTGACACACGATATTCACAAGCACAATAACAACAGTAGTAGTTATTTGATTTATTTGAAAAAATCAAATTTGGAGTTGACAATTAACATAGGAGTTTATTATGAAAATTATTGATGCATATTCCATCGAAGAACTATCTGAAATATTAGAGCGTGATCCCCCAGACTTGAGTCCTGATGGCGTTTATAAGGAAACCATCTTAGAAAAATATAACGAAATTCATGAACAATTACTTAGAATTAACAATAACTACCAGATGGCTAACATTATTTCTTTCTATGAGAAGCTCAAGAAAAAATGGCGTAAATTACTTCCTAGACAGTCCAAGACATTAAATTACTTAATCTATTATTTAGCAGCAAGATTGACACTAGCATATGAAGAACAAATTATATCGTTAAATAGCAATAAACTTGCTGAACAATTAAGCAAAGGAGTCTTTAAAGTAGTGAGGAAATGGTTTGAGAATAATAAGAAAGAAATCAAAGCTTGCATAAAGAACAGAAATATAATGATCGGTGATATTTATTATAATAGTTTGGTTTTGTGTATTGTCAATGATGTTACTGGAAATAGCTGTCGTAGTTATGGTGTTAAAATCACTGTTCTAAATAAACTAAAAAAAATAAACAACGAAGACGAATCGAAGTGGAAACAAAGAGAAATTTTTTCCATGCCAGGCATAAGGGATAATGTTGCAACAGATTATATCATTAACAGTGAAGAAACATATTACAGCAATAAGTCTAAGGCACATGGATATTATTTGTTTCGCATATCAACCGAAAACGAAACTCAAAATAGTGCTCAGTTAACTAATAGAGACAATGCTGTAGATCCAAGAAGACTAAAACTTTTGTTAACACAGGAAGGAAAAGACATCCTTGATAAAAAAAAGATAGCAATTTCTAATTAATGGAGCAAATTTAGCATGAAAGATATTATAGAAGCCTTAAAAACAAATAATAGTGAAAAAGTGCTAGAATACATTAGCGGTAATAAAAGTGTGGAAAGCATAAAAACTGAACACGGATATGGATTATTGCATTTTGCAATTAAGAACGGTTGTCCCGCAGAAATTATTAGTTGTTTACTTAAATCAGACATAAATATCAACTCTGCAAGTAATCCAGAAGAAAAAACCCCACTAGAATTACTCATTGATAGTAATGGGAGTGCGTATAATGAAAATAAATATTTTGACATCTTAGATTCTCTACTGGATAAAGGAGCGATAGTTGACAATAGCATCATAGGTGCTGCTAGTATAGAAGGAAAACCAGATATTATTAAAAAACTACTTGAAACAATTGAAACAGCAAATTCAAACAGAAATGAAGTTTTAGAATATATTAAAAAGCCAACTGAGGTTAAACCGTTTAATCAGTTGGAATATCCAAATATTAGAGACAAAGAAGAAAATACTCTATTGCATTATGCAATAGAGAATAAAAACATAAAAGCTTTTAAGAGATTACTAGCCCAAGCGAAAATAGATATAAGTCTTACTAATAAAAGTGGAAATGCCCCATTGCATTATGCAATAGAGAGAAAAAAATAATAATGCGTTTGATGAGTTGCTAACTCAAGCCGAAATAGATATAAACCTTATTAATAAAGGTGGAGATACTCCATTGCATTGTGCAATAAAGAATAAAAATGTAGATGCGTTTAACAAGTTGTTAACTCAAGCCAAAAATAGATATAAACCTTACTAACAAAGATGGGCAAACACCATTAGAATTTGCTTTTGCTAAGAAGGTAGGAGCAAAATTCACTAAACCACTAAAGAGAATGGAAAAACAAGAGCTCAAAAATGATCTCAATGGGGTTATAAAAAAATTAGATATTACAAAAAATTTATTTCAAAAGACTACTCAGCAACAGCCTCTATTATTTTCTTTTTCGATATGTCGAGAAATGCTGGAATCAAACAAAAACGACAAAGAAGCTATAAAAATGATATTGAATTTTCTAGAAGAGAACATTGCAAGTCGTAAGAATGATGCATGTTTTTATGAAGAAAAAAGAGTAGAAAATGAAGAAGTCCAAGCTTCTAAAGTAAAATTAGAAAAAATCTTATCTGGAATTGAAGAAGAACGGATTTTGATAAAGAAAAAAATAGTCGATCTAGAAAACAAAAAAGAGCCTGTTGAATCTCTTAAAAAGTTGCAAGATAGGGTAGAAGATATAGAAGAAATTATTAAGCCATTACGTCGAGCTATGGAAATACAAAATGAAATAAACCAATGGCTTCAGAGCAATGATAATCCGCAAGGAAAAGAATTAATGATATTTTATCTTACCATGTTCAACGGCTTGAAAGAGTTTTATACGGCATTGTCAGCTATGAGAGGAGGTGCGGGACGTTCAAAAGGCTGGAAAGATAACCTTGGAACAGCGACATTCGCAACGTTAGGAATTTTAGCATCGGCTGCTCTTGCTGGTGTTACCTTTGGTGTTGGTGCTGTAGCCGCCCCAGTTCTTGTTGGGGGGTCTTTGATGATTGGTGAAGCACTATATGGTAATTTGCGTGAAAAAAAGAAGAAAAGTGATCACGTCAGAGGGTTGGATAATATGAGAGAACCAGAAATTGGCGAGAAACTCCTTGGGGCTGGATATATGCCCGATGATTTTTATGTTGAATTAAGCAATAAATTATTATCAATTAGTGCAGCAAAGCTCATGCAGGAACAAATAAAATGTTGCACACAGGATGGGGCGAGAAAATTAGCAGATGCTTTTGTTAAAGGTATTAAATATAGTATAATAAAGGAAGCAGGATCTCCTGACAATGAAGGAAGCTTACTTCTATTCAAAAAAGATTCTAAAGGAACAAAGGAAGTTCCTCTGCCAACTAAATTAGATTCTTTTAAATTAGTCAGGGGTAGTAATAATAGAGAATTTTCCAGACATAAAGGTCATTATTGGCAAACAAAACACGCTGTTCATCACCCTGGCGTTCGTTGTAAGATTGAAAACGGTATGAAATATTATTCATGTGGCAAGAGCGATGCTGAAAAATATGGTTATAGAACCCTACCTAGCGAAGAAGCATTGAATAATTATATGATTTTATTATTAAGATCAAAATTTAAGTTTTGTATCAGAACAGCAAAAGACGAAAATGACAAAGAATATATTCTGAATAATATTAAGAAAGCGGCAGTTGAATGGTTATATGTTTATTTGAATAGTAGTAAAGAATGGGAATTTTATAAAATAAATAAAAATAATTCAAATAAAAAAGATCTTAATGATTTGTTCAAAAATAAACCAAAAAATTACTTTGATAATGATTACTTGAATAACTTTGAAGTAATAAGCTATTTTATTAACAGTTATGGCACGGATAAAGAAAAGGAAAAATTAAAAAGTATGAAGTGGGATACTGACGAGAAGCCAATTGGACCTCCTATATACAACGACTATGAGCTTATAAACAGAAAATCAGACTCTCTAAGTTCAACCTCTTCTGTCGAAGCATTGGGAGAAAATTCCCGAGATATTAAAATAGAATATACAGAAAAACGTGAATTAGCAGAAGAAACAACATGTAGGATTAAAGTTGAAAATATAGCTGAGAAAAATCAAAAAAACATTGAAAAATTGGAAAAAGAATTAAAACAGGAGCGTGAACAAAGAGAAAAAGACACAAATGAAATAAAAAAATGCACAAAAGCAAGACATAAATTAGATAAAAAATTGAACATTTTTTTGAGCACAAAGAATGAAGTGAAGTTAGTAGGCGAACAATCTTCAATGAACAAAGTTAATATTGAATCTTTAGAGCGCGAATTAGCAGAAGAAACAACATGTAGGACTAAAGTTAAAAACATAGCTGAGAAAAATCAAAAAAACGTTGAAAAGTTAGAAAAAGAATTAAAACAGGAGCGTGAAAAAAGGGAAAAAGACACAAATGAAATAAAAAAATGCACAAAAGCAAGACATGAATTAGATAAAAAATTAAACATTGCTTTGAGCATAAAGAATGAAGTGAAGATAGCAGGCGAACAATCTTCAACAAACAAAGTTGGTATTGAAACTTTAAGACGCGAGCTAGTAGAAGAAAAAGCACGTAGGACTGAAGCCAAAAGCATAGCTGAAGAAGCTCAAAGAGACATTAAAAAGTTAGAAACGGAATTACAAAAAGAACGTGAAAAAAGGAAAGAAGACATGCAGCAACTACTCAATGTAATAAAAGAGCTTTTACCAGGTACCGAATCTGCAGCAGACATCATTGCCCGGAGCTCATCATTATTCTGTGCAACCGGGTCAACACCCACCCGTGATGAGAAAAAATTGCAAAATGATAAAAGGAGATTCTTCAGAACTACTGGATAAAAATCATGCTCTTGAACAGCCAACCAATATAATCAATTGAGATTGGCTGATCACAATGGTATGTGCTATTGCGAAAATAATGGATGACTATTAAATCAGTGATAGAAAAATTTTGTGAAAACTCCTATTGGCAATATTTTTATGGTTTTAAAACATTTCAGTATGAATTACCATGCCCCTAATAACTTTATCGAAATGGCGAAAAAAGATAGGTGAAAGTGCTATTGATCAAATGTTAGGGAAAGCGTTTAATGTTGCAAAACGAGAAGCTTTGTTAACGGAAAAGTAATACAAACGGTTAAATGTGAATATAACTGTTCAAGAAAAAGTGATAGCGTTTCGGGCAGATTCAAAACTGTATCATATTGCACGAGTAAAATTAGTAGTTTCAGCGAAAAAACGAGGTATCAGTTTGCGTCAAAGCTATGAGCCTGTTGAAAAAGAAGCGTTTATTAAACTAAATGCGACCTATGAAAGTTACTATAATGGCCGCACATTGAAATCAACTATTGATAATGTAGAAAAAAACGCAGGTATTCCCACAAATGATACGTTTATTTATCAAAGTTACAGAGGAAAAAGTAATCATCCTGATGATGTTAACGTTTGTGCTGCTGGCTGAAGGACAAAGGAGCATCTGTAAGCGGCTCGCCGCAACCAAACGGAGAATAGCAGGACGCATAGATGAATAAAGCGATGAAATCATATACACTAAACGAGGACGTGCCGAGAAACCGAGGCCGTTTGTTTACTGGTGCCCTGTGCCCGACAAGGAGCATGGTCCGAAGTATATGCGACACATTCATTGGTGAAATGCAAAGCATTATCCCGTTCAGGAGATTGCGTCATTGTCATACTTCTCTCTCAGCACGTCATCTAATCCACCCTCTATTAAAGGAGAAGATCGTGTCTAAAGATAAAGTAAAAGGCCGTCAAGTGTCAAGCGAAAGAAAAGTATCGTCGAAGTTAGCTGCAATTCATCCGAAGGCGGCGGGCATTGATATTGGGTCCAATGAACATTATGTCGCTGTACCAGTCGATTGTAATGCTAAGCCTGTTCGTTCTTTTTTAAGCTTTACGGCTGATTTATACCGCCTGGCTGATTGGTTAAGCGAGTGTGGTATTGAAACAGTGGCAATGGAATCGACTGGCGTCTATTGGGTTCCTTTATACGATATTTTATCGGGAAGAGGATTTGAAGTGCATTTAGTGAACGCCAGGCATGTAAAAAATGTCAGTGGTCGAAAAACTGATGTATTAGATTGTCAATGGCTTCAGCAGTTACATAGTTATGGTTTATTATCAGGGTGTTTCCGTCTGGACGCAGCGATTTGTCAGTTATGTGGCTATCAATGTCATCGTGACATGTTACTGGAGCAAGCCGCGAAGCATATTTTGCACATGCAAAAAGCGATGACACAAATGAATTTAAAGCTTCATAATGTGCTAAGTGATATTACTGGAAAAACGGGAATGCGGATCATCCGTGCCATTATTGCGGGTGAACGAGATCTGAAGAAGTTGTCGTCCTATCGAGATGGGCGCTGTAAAAATTCACAAGCAGTGATTGAGAAATCATTAGAAGGTCATTATCGAGAAGAACACTTGTTTGCGTTAAAACAAGCTGTGGAACTTTATGATATATACCAAACTAAGCTGGCTGATTGTGACAAAGAAATTGAGGTCGCGTTATCAACATTTGAAGCAAAAATAGATTCTGAGAAACTCTCACAATTAGGAAAAGAAAAAAAGAATCGACACTCAAATGCCCCAAAGTTTGATTTGTATAAGAAGACTTACCGGCTAACGGGCGTTGATTTGTGTGGCTTGCCGGGGATGAGTAGCTGTTCTGTTTTTAAAATTATTTCAGAGATTGGATTAGATGTCAGTCGCTGGAAAACAGAAAAACATTTTGTTTCCTGGCTAGGACTATGTCCTGGTAATAAGGTGTCAGGCGGAAAGTCGCTATCGAGCAAAACAAAACCTTGTGCGAATCGAGCTGCGGCGGTATTTAGACTGTCTGCTAGTACACTTTATCAGAGTAAAACAGCCTTGGGCGCATTCCATAGACGATTGAAAAGTCGATTGGGGCCAGCAAAAGCAGTGACGGCAACTGCCAATAAGCTAGCAAAACTTTTTTACCTCATGCTCAAGCATGGAACAGATTATATCGATCGAGGTGAGCAATATTATGAAGAGCGTTATCGAGATCGTGTTGTTAAGAATTTAAAACGCCGTGCAAAAAAGACATGGGGTTTGAAATGGTGGCATTAACTAAAAGTGTTAATTCCGAAATATGTGTAGAATCAACTACATAGAAACTTGTTAATCAGGAGTAAATTTAGCATGGAAGATATTATAAAAGCCTTAGAAACAAATAACACCGAAAAAGTGTTACAATGCATTAGCGATAATAAGGATATGGAAAATATAAAAGCCGAAAAGAGATATGAATTATTGCATTTTGCAATTAAAAAAAGTTGTTCTGCAGAAATTATTAATTGTTTGCTTACATCAGATATAAATATTAACTCTGCAAATAGTCTAAAAGACAAAAATCCACTAGAATTACTCATTGATAGCAATGGGGATATGTATAATAAAAATGAATATCTTAATATCTTAGGCTCTCTAATGAATAAAGGAGCGATAGTTGATAATAAGCTCATAAACATTGCTGAGAAAAAAATAGAATCAGATATAGAAATTATTAGAACACTATGTGAAATAATTATAGGAGGAAATAACAAAAGAAACGAGGTTTTAACATATATTCAAGGAAAAGTGAAGAGCAAACCGTTTAATCAGTTGGAATATCCAAATATTAGAGACAAAAACGGAAATACTCTATTGCATTCTGCAATAGAATCTAAAAATATGGTTGCATTTAAGAGTTTACTAACCCAAGCCAAAATAGATATAAACCTTATTAATAAAGATGGAGATACTCCATTGCATTGTGCAATAAAGTCTAAAAATATCGATGCACTTGATATTTTACTAGACCAAGCCAAAACAGATATAAACTTTATTAATAAAGATGGAGATACTCCATTGCATTGTGCAATAAAGTCTAAAAATATCGATGCACTTGATATTTTACTAGACCAAGCCAAAACAGATATAAATCTTATTAATAAAAATGGAGATACTCCATTGCATTGTGCAATAAAGTTTGAAAATATATATGCACTTGAGATGTTACTAATCCAAGCCAAAATAGATGTAAACCTTATTAATAAAGATGGAGATACTCCATTACATTGTGCAATAAAGCTTAAAAATGCTTGTGCATTTAACGGATTGCTAACTCAAACCAAAATAGATATAAATCTTACTAACAAAGATGGGCAAACACCATTAGAATTTGCTTCTGCTAGTAATGCAGGAGCAAAATTCACTAGACCACTAAAGAGAATGGAAAAACAAGAGATCAAAAATGATATCAATGAGGTTATAAAAAAATTAGATATTACAAAAGATTTATTTCGAAAGACTACTCAGCAACAGCCTCTATTATTTTCTTTTTCGGCATGTCAAGAAATGCTGCAATCAAACGAAAACGACAAAGAAACTATGAAAATGATATTAAGTTTTTTGAAAGAGACAGTTGCAGATCATGAGAATAACACATGTTTTTATGAAGAAAAAAGAATAGAAGATGAAGAAGTCCAAACTTCTAAAGCAAAGTTAGAACAAATCCTACTTAATATTAAAAGAGAGCAGCGTTTAATAAAGCAAGAAATAGACGCTCTAGAAAACAAAAAAGAGCCTGATGAATCCCTTGAAAAATTGCAAGGTAGAGTAAACGACATAGAAGAAATTATTAAACCATTAAATCGAGCTATGGAAATACAAAACGAAATAAGCCAATGGCTTCAGAGCAATGATAATCTGCAAGGAAAAGAATTAATGATATTTTACTTTACCATGCTAAACCGCTTGAAAGAGTTTTATATCGCATTGTCAGCTATAAGAGGAGGTGCGGCACGTTCAAAAAGCTGGAAAGATAATGTTGGAGCAGCGACATTCACAACATTAGGAATTTTAGCATCGGCTGCTCTTGCTGGTGCTACCTTTGGTGTTGGTGCTGTGGCCGCTCCAGTTCTTATTGGGGGATCTCTGATGATTGGCGAATCACTATATGGCAGTTTTCGTGAAAATAAGAAGAAAAATGATCACAATAGAGGATTGGATAATATGAGAGATCCAAAAATTGGCAAAAAACTCCTTGGGGCTGGATATATGCCCGATGGTTTTTATGTTGATTTAAGTAATAAACTATTATCAATCAGTGCAGCAAAGCTCATGCAACAACAAATAAAATGTTGCACACAGGATGGGGTGAGGAAATTAGCAGTTGCTTTTGTTGATGGTATTAAATATAGTATAATAAAAGAAGCAGGACTTCCTGATGATGAAAGAAGCTTACTTCTATTCAAGAAAGACTCTAAAGGAACACTGAGAGTTCCTCTGCCAACTAAATTAGATTCTTTTCCTAACTTAGTCAGAAATAGTAATAAGGAAAAATTTTCCAGACACGAAGATCATTATTGGCAGACAAAACACGCTGTTCACCATCCTGGTATTTGTTGTAAGACTGAAAACGGCATGGAGTATTATTCATGTGACAAGCTTGATGCTGAAAAATATGGTTATAGAACCCTACCTAGCAAAGAAGCATTGAATAATTATAAGATTTTATTATTAAGATCAAAGTTTAAGTTTTGTATAAAAAAAGTAGAGGAAGAAAATGAAAAAACATATATTCTCAATAATATTAAGAGAGCGGCAGTTAAATGGTTATGTGTTTATTCGGGTAGTAAAAGATGGGAACTTTATAAAATAAAAAAAAGCAATTCGAATAAACATTGTTCTAGTGATTTTATTAAAGATAAAACACAAGATTGCTTTGATAATAATTACTCGAATAATCTTAAAGTAATAAGCCATTTGATTAACAGTTGTGGCACAGATAAAGAAAAGGAAAAATTAAAAAATATGAAGTGGCATATTGACAATAAGCCAATTGGACCTCCTATATACAAAGATTATGAGCTTACAAGTAAAAAATCAGACTCTCCAGGCTCAACCTCTTCTGTCGAAGCATTGAGAGAGAACTCTCAAGATTTTAAAACAGATCCTGAATGTGCAGAAGCAAGATATAAACCAGATGAAAAATTAAGCATTGCCTTGAGCACAAGAAAACAAGTGAAGATAATAAGCGAAGAATCCAAAAGAAACAAAGATAATATTGAAGCTTTACAACGCCAATTAGCAGAAGAGAAAACACGTAGGATTGAAGCTGAAGGCATAGCTGAGAAAAATCAAAAAGACGTTGAAAGGTTGAATGAAGAACTAAAACAGGAGCGTGCAGAAAGGGAAAAAGATATAAATGAAATGAAAGAAGACATGCGGCAACTAGTTAATGTAACGAAAAAGCTTTTACCAGGCACCGAATCTGCAGCAGACACCATTGCGCGGAACTCATCGTTATTCTCTACAACCGGGCTAACACCTATTCATGATGAAGAAAATTTGCAAAATGATGAAAAGAAAAGTCCTTTCAGAAGTAAACATGGATAAAGAATTAGAGAGTTTTTTAGATAGAAACCATGGTCTTTAACAGTAGCCAATATAATCAATTGGGATTGGTTGGTATGTGCTATTGCGAAAATAACGGATGACTATCAACTCCTGTTCGTGTTATCGTTGGCTTGCATTACATCAAATATCTTGAGGGTGAAAGTGATAAATCAGTGGTAGAAAAATTACTGCACACTTGTGGTATTGAGCCTATCATTGGGCATGTAAAACAAGAGCATCGGATAGATAGAAATTATTTGCATGGCACAAAAGGTGATAAAATTAGCGCGTTGCTTTCAGGTTTTGCATTTAACCTTAGAAAAGTAGCACCTAAACAGTATTCAATAATAAGTTATCTAACAGGATAAAGGAATTTTTTAGAGATGACTACCTAATTTCATAATCGTGTTCACTCTTCGATCATGAAAGCTTTTCCTGAGATAGTCAAACATCACCTTTTTTTGGCTAAATAATGGCCTTATTAAAGATTCAAGCTCGTTTCATATTAGAAAACTCAATTATTAGGTTTGCTTAGATAAAATATGATATATTACAAAGAATATAGAATATCTGTTGAGATATTTGCTGCTAGGGCAACAAAAAGAGACTGTTTGTTGCTGAGTTATTATTAGCCAGAATTTAAGGATAGATCGTATTATAGCCCAACGCCCTGTACTACAGTTTAAGATAACTTTGCTTGAGATTGAGCCAGCAATCTGGCGACGAATTCAAATTTCGGATTTGTGCAGTTTTTGGAGTTTGCATGTAGCAATCCAAGATGCAATGGGTTGGAAAGACTGTCATTTGCATCAATTTGAAATAATAGAACCAGACTCTATGGAAGAAAAATATATGGGTATTCCAACTGAAGATGACTTTTATGATATGTACAGCACGTTACCAGGCTGGAATTATAAGGTCAAAGACTTCCTTGCAACTAATGAAAAAATGCTATATGAATATGACTTTGGTGACGGATGGATCCATTCTATAGAGTTTGAAGGTGAATATGAAAAGCAGCCGAAAAAAAGATACCCTGTATGTCTAGATGGTAAACGTGCTTGCCCCCCTGAAGATGTTGGAGGTACACCTGGTTTTTATAACTTTTTAGAGATTATTAATGACCCTGATGATGAAGAATACGAATCAACGCTAAGTTGGGTCGGGGGCTGCTATAATCCAGATGAATTCAATCCTAAAAGAGTAAAATTCGATAGCCCAAATAAACGTTGACAGCACGTATTTGAGGACAGTTGTTTCTAAACTTTATGAATGGTATCGGATGATACATAACACTGAGCTGTTAAAGAAGGAAAAAAACTCATAATTGATAATATTTAGTAAGGAGGTTTAGCTTAAAGCAATATCAATGCCTAATAAAATAATATGCTTCATGGATTTGCTTCTATTGATTGACTGAATAAAAAGTTTCATTTTGACTCATTATGACGCCGATTTAAAGTGAGAAATTTTTCTAATATGGCATGAGTCTGCAGGAAGAACCTTCACGATCGAAGAATAAACACGATCATGAAGTTAGATAACTTAGCATGTATTGAAGAATTGGCTGCATTTTTGCACGGCAGTTAGGCTATTGCCTTTGCTGTATTGTCCAGTAAAAAGGAGCGGTACTGATATATATAGACACTATAGTATCGGAGTGTTGTGACAAACCAGTTTAGCCAATTTTTGTGATTATATTGCAACAGGAGGTTTTATGGATAATCGTTCTACTACACAACCGATAGCAGATAATGTAATCACCTCAGATATGTCATCAGTAGCCTTTAATAAAACACCTGAAATATCAACCAAAAAATTAGCCGGAGAAAAAACCTCGCCAACGGGCATACCTTGCATTACCATTAAAAATAATTCTGCTTCGGAGCAAGCGCAGGTCAATGTGAATCTAATGATTAAGGATAGTTTTAATAACACTGAAAGTCAGCTACCTCAAACGCAACCTGTTTTTTCTGATTTACTGCAGCGCTTGCAAACACAATTAACAGCCCACTATACTGAGACAAACTTTGTGAACAAGTGCTTATTTGATACGGATTACTTTTCGCTAGCGGATTATTTTGTCAATCTTCATGTGGTGAAAGCTGACAAGACAAGTGAGGTGACGCAAAGCAATGACGATAAGCTCTTTCACAAACCGTTACGAGCGCGTGATAGACTTGCCGGTAAAACAGAAACTATTGCACCGAGTGATTTGTTTCAACCCTCAGCCTATCGAGATGCCAATAGCAAGTCACTACCATCTATCGATACGGTTGTGGTATCGGGGGCGGCAGGTGTAGGGAAGACAACCCTGATGAATTATATTGCTTACCAGTGGGCGCTTTTCAAACAAGGCGAGGGTAAAGAAGGGTTGTGGTCAGGTTTTGAGACGGTAATCATTGTCCGATGTCGAGAATTACTTCCTGAGAATTTGATGCCAGATAATCAACATTGGGATATTGAGCACTTAGTCTACCGCGCCTGCTGGAAAGATTTGTGCTTACCGGAGAGTAGTGCGCGGGAATTATTATCAAAGCTGCAAGAGAAACCGAACAAATGCCTCTTGTTATTGGATGGATTGGACGAGTTACCGATACCTGAAACCGATTATTGGCGCAGCTTACTTGGCCAACTGTTTCACTTGCCGTTTAAGAAATTGGTGACAACAAGGCCTTATGCGATAGGCAATTTACAGCAATGGCTAAGTCATGATGGGCTGGCGGAAATCCAAGGCTTTTCCGATGAGGATGTGCCGACGTTTTTTAAGAAGCATTTGGGCGCGACTGAGCATACCAATAATTTTATTAAAGACATAAAACAGAATCCAGACCTTTGGGCGGTAGTGCATATCCCGATTAATGCATATTTACTCAAAATCTGGTGGAAAACTATCTGTCAAGACGATAAGCCGCTACTGCTGAGTGAGATGTCGGTGAGTAATTTGTATGAGTCGCTGATGGTGAATGTGTGCCGTCGCTATCTCGCCAAAATAGGTGAATTGGATGAAAATAAGTTATTAGATGATGAGATGGTATTAGAAGTCTCTAGTATCCGTTGTTTATTGGACACATTAGGGTGTTGGGCTTTTGAAGGGTTACGGCAGGATACCGCACAATTACCCATCAGTTGGTTAAAAGGTGTTCAAAACAGTGATGAAAGCCCCACATTATTATCGGTGAATCGGTTAAAGCAGCTCAATGTGCCAGCGTTGAAAGCATTAGGCTTATTGAAGCAAGTCGGGCATGCAATAAGAGCACAACAGAGGTATGAATTTCTCCATTTATCGTTTCAAGAATTTTTAGCGGCAAATGTGATAGCCGTGACGTTGAGAGAAGGCACAGAGGAGCAAAAAACACACTTAACGCAAGTGATTCATAGGTATAAATATCATCCCAACTTCACCTTAGTATGGCCATCGGTAGCTGGTTTGTTGAGTCGATATCCGACAGCATTAGATGATTTTCTGTCGATTTTAATAGCAGGCCCTAAAGACTGGGTTGGTATTGTTGAGTTTGATTTGTTGATGCGCTGTTTGGAGTCAAGTTTGCTCTCTAGCACCGACACAAATGCGCTGAGCTTACAACAGCAAACCTTGTTGCGGGCAGTTAAACAACGTATAAAGCGGTTTAACGAACGGCTAAGACCATGGACTATAATAGGTACCTTAGGTACCTTGTCCATATGTCCTAAGCTCATTTGCTTTACTGCCGGTACGGTATGGGCGCTCCTTCGGAATAAGACGGTAAGTGATTATATTTGCGGTGAGCTGGCGGGAATCACCGTTGCGCATTTGTCACAAACACCAGAATTTGTGGATGCGGTATTGGCGTTCCTTCGGGATGAGCAAGTGGATGGAGATGTTCGCAGCAGGCTGGCAATAAGCGCGGTTGCGCATTTATCACAAGCCCCAGAATTTGAGGATGCGGTATTGGCGTTACTTAAGAATGAAACTGTATGGGCTCCTGTTCGTGGTAAACTGGCTAGAAATGCTGTTACGCATTTGTCACAAGCCCCAAGGGTTGTGGATGCGATATTGGCGTTCCTTCAGGATAAGACAGTAATGTATTCTGTTCGCGTCGATCTAGCGAGCAGCGCCGTTTCTCATTTGTCACAAACCTCAGAATTTGTGGATGTGGTATTGGCGTTCCTTCGGGATGAACAAGTGGATGAAAATGTTCGCTGTAATCTGGCGAAAAACGTCGTTGCACATTTGTCACAAAATCAAAAGTTTGTAGATGCGATATGGGCGTTACTTTGGAATGAGACGGTAAGTGGTTATATTCGCATCGATCTGGCAAACAGCGCCGTTTCTCATTTGTCAAAAATGCCAGAATTTGTGAATGCGATATGGGCGTTTCTTAGGGATGAGCAGGTAGATAGAGATGTTCGCGGCAAACTAGCGAAAAGCGCGGTTCTGCATTTGTCACCAACCTCAGAATTGGTGTATGCGATATGGGAGTTTCTTCGAGATGAGATGGTAAGTAATTATGTCCGCAGAGAGCTGGCGAAAAGTGCGGCTCCGTATTTGTTAGAAACCTCAGAGTTGGTGGATGCGGTATGGGTGTTTCTTCGGAATGAGATGGTAAGTAAGTATGTTCGTCACGATCTGGCGAGCAGCGCGGTTATGTATTTGTCACAAACCCCAGAATTTGTGGGTGCGGTATTGGCATTTCTTCGGGATAAGACGGTAATTGCATATGTTCGCTGCCAACTTGCGAGCAGCGCTTGTGCGTATTTGTCACAAACCCCAGAATTTGTGGATGCGGTATTGGCATTTCTTCGGGATAAGACGGTAATTGCATATGTTCGCTGCCAACTTGCGAGCAGCGCTTGTGCGTATTTGTCACAAACCCCAGAATTTGTGGATGCGGTATTGGCATTTCTTCGGGATAAGACGGTAATTGCATATGTTCGCTGCCAACTTGCGAGCAGCGCTTGTGCGTATTTGTCACAAACCCCAGAATTTGTGGATGCGGTATTGGCATTTCTTCGGGATAAGACGGTAACTGCATATGTTCGCTGCCAACTTGCGAGCAGCGCTTGTGCGTATTTGTCACAAACCCCAGAATGTGTGGATCCGGTATTAGCGTTACTTCGGGATGAGCAAGTGGATGGATATGTTCGCATAGAACTGGCCATAAACGCGGTTGTGCATTTGTCACAAACCCCAGAATTTGTGGATGCGATATTGGCGTTACTTCTGAGTGAGAAGGTGGACGAGTATTATCGTAGCATGCTGGCAAATAGAATAGAGCCACCTTTGTCTCGATCTCCGAAATTTTTCGATGTGGTATTGAGATTGCTTCAGAATAAAAGAATAGGTAAAGGTTCTCGCTGCTGTCTAGCGACAAGCATAGGCTCGGTTTTATGGCAATATCCGAAGTCTGCTAATGCTGCGTTGGCGTTCCTTAGGGATGAGAATGTAGATGGTAATATTCGCTGCAGACTTACAGAAAGTGTGGGCATATTTTTACACCAATACCCCAAATCTGTTGATGCGATATTGGCGTTCCTTAGGGATGAGACGGTGGATAAATATGTTCGTGTTAAACTTGCGATAGACGTTACTTCACATTTTTCATTAGCGCCCGAATTTGTTACGGCAATATGGGCATTCCTTTGGGATGATAAGGTAGCAGGAATTGTTCGCCAAGATTTCCCGAGAAGTGTTGCTGCGTACTTGTCTAAGTGGCCAAATAAAACCCTGGAATTTCTAGACAGTTTATTTGTTAAAGACAGTAATGGATATGATATCTCTTATAAAGTCCATATCCCAGTGCATTTATTACTCCCCCTCTATAAAAAAACCCATGGTAAGGGTCGCCAATATATTAGGGAGCAATTATTAAAGCATTGTGTATTAGTGTATGAACAAGCTGGCACCGTAGTTGTGGCACAAGCAGGACAAATAGAACAATTAACGTTATCGCAGTCTATTATTCAGAAAATCAAACGAGATCTGCGGCCTTATAGAATAGATATTAACAATTCAGTCAGCATTTTTTCTAAATTGAGTTTATTTTCTAAATCAGCAATGAGTTTTTTTTCTTCACAACATACTGAAAAGAGCAGTGAGCAAACAAGCCACGGCAATATCAGACGAGTTATACAATGAGTAAGGTATTACTATAAATTAGCAATAGTGGTGGTTATTGGTATAATTAACATTATATATTTAGCCTCTAACAAAAAGCGATTAATTAGAGAATTATGCTGGAGTGTTCCAGAAACTGTGTCAATTTGGTATAAATTGCAATTAGATATTATTTAAAATAGTACCTTATCAGAATTAAGGAAAATTAACTATTTATTCCCTGGATATTTAACAACTGCAGGCCAAAATAGTGGGGTAAATCCGTTCAGGGAAATCGCTACAGAGCAAGGATGGTCTTGCATGATCCCTTTGATAAAAAACGCGATTGAGGCAACTCTAGAAAATGAGATAGAAACCCATCTTGATGACACATATCCGCACAATTTGCTGACACTCGATTTAAAAAGAAATGGACTATGCACTGTACGTGCTTGGGCCGAAACCATTTCTCAACTTGACATTTACTTCGAAGAGCGGTTAAATGTTGGGCTATAAATTAAGGGCGGCACAGTTAGATGAACTCTTTCAATTTTGCTTTTGACAGAATTAATGCCTAGGAGCTAGATAACATTTAAAAATCAGATTTTAATTAATACTATTTTTGTTATCTCCAGAAGATCTAGCATAAAATTGAGAATAGTTAAGAGAACCTTTAATAAACTGTGTTATATCAATCAGTTAATGCTAAATTTTAAAAATTAACTCATATAGTGCACTAAATGTACTTTTTAAGAAAAAGTGATATTCATTTGTGCTGGCATGTCCATATATAATCTTATTTTTAGCCGATTTATGATAAAATAGTAACAATTAGATGACGTTTTAATAATTTATCTTAGCCATTATTTATGAAAAAATCTAAAAAAATGAAATATATAACTAATTTTGTGCCAACCTACGATCCCGTAATATAATAGGCAATAATATTTACTAATGATTATTTTTTGGAAAAACTAATGTCAAAACCTATCATGTGGAACAAACAAGCTTATAAGGAAAAATATAAGAAGCCGAAAGGTCGTACCTGGCCAATTTATGTACGACTCATGCGATATGGAAAACCCTATTTATTTGTTTTTTGTTTAGCAGTCATAGGTAATGCGGTTTATGCAGGAGTTGATTCTTTATTTATTTATTTGATGAAGCCATTACTAGACAAAGGGTTTGTTCAACCAAATGCCAGTATGCTAAAGTGGATTCCCCTTGTTGTTATTAGTTTATTTATCATTCGTGCTTTGGCTAATTTAACAGCAAATTATTATATGGGTTACGTTGGACGACAAGTGATTTTGAATATGCGCCAACAAATTTTTTGCCATTTGATGAAAATGCCATGCAGTTTTTATGATAAAAGCTCCTCTGGCATGTTATTATCAATGATTGTTTACAATGCAACACAAGTTGCATCCGCTTGCACTGACGCAATTACTAAATTAATACAGTCAGCTTGTATGGTATTTGGATTACTATTAGTTATGTTTAGCATTAGTTGGCAAATGTCACTTATGTTCTTTTTATTTATGCCCGTGATGGCATTCGTTATTCGATTTAGCAGTAAGCGCTTACGACGGTTAAATCGCAAGGTGCAAGAGAGCATGGGTAAAGTGACTCACAGTGCTGAAGAAGCCATCGAAGGTTATAAAGTTGTGCGCATGTTTGGCAGTGAAGAGTATGAAAAAGCACGTTTTGATAAAGCAGCAAATAAGAATCTTGCACAGGAATTAAAAATCATTGTCACAAAAAGTGTAGGAACCTCATTGGTGCAATTGTTTGGTGTCAGTGGGCTAGCTGTTATGATTTATCTAGGAACATCCCAAGCACTGCAAGCACATTTAACTGCAGGAGGATTTGCTGCGGTGTTGGCTGCTATGTTAGCGTTACTAAAACCTTTAAAAGATTTAACTGCCGTCAATGCAACCATTCAACGAGGATTAGCGGGTGCGGAAAGCATTTTTAATTTGATTGATCAACCCGCTGAAATTGATCAAGGGCAGCAATACTTATCAAGAGCAAAAGGGCATATTAAAATTAATAATATTTGTTTTCACTATCCTTTACACGATAAAAAAGTGTTAAAAAATATTTCATTGCAAGTTAATGCAGGAGAAACAGTGGCTTTAGTTGGTCGATCAGGCAGTGGAAAAACAAGCCTAGTTAGTTTGCTGCCACGATTTTATGATATTGATAGTGGACAAATCAGTATTGATGGTATTGATCTCTTTGATATAAAGCTGCAGTCATTACGACAACAATTTGCCATGGTATCGCAACATGTAACTCTGTTTAATGAAAGCATAGCAAAAAATATTGCTTATGCAAAACAGGGAGAAGTAGTGACGGAAGAAGAAATTATCATGGCAGCTAGAGCAGCACATGCCATGGAATTTATTGAAAAATTGCCACAGGGTTTAAATAGTATCATTGGTGAAAATGGTGTTTTATTATCCGGTGGTCAACGTCAACGTATTGCTATTGCACGAGCAATATTAAAAAATGCGCCTATTTTAATTTTAGATGAAGCAACGTCGGCACTTGATACCGAATCTGAACGATTTATTCAGGCAGCATTAGAAGAAGTCATGCGGAATCGAACAACTCTGGTTATTGCACATCGTTTATCAACTATCGAAAATGCAGATAAAATTATTGTGTTAGACAAAGGTATGTTGATTGAGCAAGGGACGCACGCCAACCTACTAGCAGCTAATGGCTTTTATGCAAAATTATATCGTTTGCAGTTTGAATCTTTTAAAAACCCCTGCTTAAAGAGTGAGTTTGCTTGATGCAGTATTGGCAGCACCGCACAATATTGAGTTATTTACTTTGGCCATTATCCTTATTATATTGTTTTATCAGTGGCGTAAGAAAGTACTTCTATCAATGTAATATACTGCCACAAAAAAAATTCCCTGTTCCTGTCATTGTTGTTGGAAACATTTATGTCGGAGGCACAGGTAAAACACCATTTACTATTGCTTTAGTTCAATATTTACAGCAATGCGGTTATAACCCGGGGATTGTTAGCAGAGGCTATAAGTCCAAGACAAAGCATTATCCTTATTTTGTTAAAGAAGACGATGATGCGCTAGCAGTTGGTGATGAAGCAATTCTTTTATCTCGTCACTGTGCTTGCCCTGTCATTATCGATCCAAGACGTACACGAGCCGCTACAGCGCTATTGGAGAAACATGATATTGATGTGATCGTTTCTGACGATGGTTTACAGCATTATGCCATGGCACGTGATATTGAAATTTTACTCATTGATAGTCAACGAATGTTTGGTAATGGATGGCGTCTTCCTGCAGGACCATTAAGAGAGGGTCTGAAGAGATTAAACAGTGTTAATTTTGTTGTTATGCATGGCGCTGAAAATAAAAAATACTCTCCTTGGCACTTTTCATTAGAGCCTTATCAGTGGGTTAATTGTAAAAATACACAACAAGTTCTGCAACTTGATAAATTTAGCAGTCATACTGTGCATGCTGTGGCAGCTATTGGTAACCCAGAGCGTTTTTATCAATCCTTGAAAACATTAGGTTTATCCGTTATTCCACACTCATTTCCTGACCATTTTGTCTTTAAAGCAGATGATTTATCCTTTAGCAATAAATTTCCACTAGCCATGACGGAGAAAGATAGTGTAAAATGTTTACGATTTGCCAAATCAGATTGGTGGTATTTGCAAATAAAAGTAAAGATTGAACAAAAATTCTTTATAAAGCTAGAAAAATGTATATCAAAAATACAAAAAAAGAAGGAGAAAATATATGCCAACAAATGAAGTAAGTAATCAGCTTGGGCATTTTTTTAATAAAGAAGCTAGTTTTTTCTATCCCTGACTTATGAAGAGTAGCAAAAAAAACCTGAAGGTTGAAGAACTAGAAGACGAAGAGGTGGATGATTTATCTAATAATTACAAAGGCGCTTTGCCTAGTTCCCCTAATATTTCGATTGAAAAAAAGAGTTGGAATAAGTTAATTTAATAATTTAAGGAGAAGAGAAACATGGATGTTGCAAAGAAAGTTTTACCTATCATGATTATACGCGGTGTGATTAGTATTCTCTTTGGACTATTGGTTGTATACAATCCATTATTATCATTAACGCTGTTAATGATTTTCTTTGGTGCTTATGTGCTAGTAGCTGGCTTATTTGGTCTGTATTACGCTGTGACACATAAAAAGAGCGATCCGCATTGGAGATTGCAATTCATGGAAGGTTTACTAGGCTTTGTCATTGGCTTAATTGTGCTGCTTTCATCCAGTATTAGTGCAGTTATGTTGTTGTATATTGTTGCATTTTGGGCCATATTATCTGGTGTTATGCAACTTTCTATTGCTATGCGTTGGCGAACAGTAAGACATTATTTTTGGTTAGCTATATCAGGAATTATTACCTTATTATTTGCTATGTTGCTGATGCTTTACCCTGCAGATGGTATTTTAGCATTGGCTTGGCTAATTGGTTTATATGCTATTTTATCGGGTCTTGTTTTGCTTGTTTTAGGCTTGCGATTACGATAATAATTACATTATTGAACTGGAAAATCAAAGTAGTGTTTGAATGGCTCTTTCTTTAGTGTAAAGTGCCACCATTCTTTTGGGTAGGGCTTAAATCCAGCTTGTTGCATGCTATGTCGAAAAAACTTTCGGTTGTGGTAAGCTTGTTTAGAAATACCAGGGTAATGATAGCGAGCTGTTTTATCTAAACAGTCAAACCCAGTGCCAAAATCAATACTATTGTCTCTAAAACGTTGCCGATAATTAGCATAGCAGGCAACCAGCGGTTGACTTTTATAATAGATTTCTTGCTCTTGCTGATTTGTCTTAATAATTGTTAAGTCGACAGTGCTACCACGACTGTGGCCAGAGTAGGCGGCAACGTAACCTTTCTTAAAGAAATCTGCTTTATTCTCTCTGGGGAAAAATTCTTTCTTCATCGATTGCTCTTGTTTTTTTTTGCTCCATATTTTTATATCATTGACGGCCGTTTGTGGTCGGTAGCAGTCGTAAACTTTCAGTGAATAACCCTGACGGAGTAATTTTTTTTGTACTTTTTGCAAAGCAGTAGCAGCTTCTTTTGTCAGAATGCATACGGGCTTATGATAACCAGAAAGTGGTCGCCCAACAAAATTATGGTAACTGGCGTAGCGTATTTCTTGTATAATCGAAGGCTCGATATCGTGTAAGTAGACAAAACCTTCTGGTAATAATGATTCATTACTAGCATAGCTAAGCAAGCTCAGTAGACATGTTATAAGACTGAGAATATATTTACAGTAATGAATAGGTGAAATCGTTCTCATTTTGTTTTGTTTTGGGCTCAGCTGTTTTTGTTCCTTCTTTTTTTACACTAGGCTGCATACGTAAGTCAAGTGTATAGGGGTACTCTGGATTTTCTAGTGGCTGTTTTACTGCGGCTACACCTGGCGTATGGCCATGCGCATGGAATCTAGCTAGTAATCTTGCTTTTGCTTCAGATTCGTTAATCGGATAATCATCGTAATTTCTTCCACCAGGATGCGCAACAAAATACTGACAGCCACCAATAGAACGTTGGTGATGAATATCAATGATATCAAAAACTAACGATCGATTAGCCGGCAAATTGGGATGTAGTGTGTTATTTAGTTCCCAAGCTTTAAAGCGCACGCCTGCAATAAATTCACCTTTTACTCCTGTTGCGTGTAGTGGTAATTTGTATCCGTTACATGTTACTATGTACTTATCTTGAATTAATCCGGTTACTTTTATTTGTAATCGTTCTAAAGCAGAGTCAACTAATCTGCTGGTAAGACCAGTATGTGTTTCTTCGCCTAAAACAGGCCAAGGTTCTAATGCCATATTTAAGGTTAACTGTATATCATCTACTTTTAATTTTCCGTAACTAGGAAAACGAAAATTAAAAATCGGTTTGAACCAATCTGCTTGAAATTGATAACCGTTATTATCTAGAAATGCTAGAATATCAAGTAAATCACGCCAGATGAAGTGTGGTAACATAAAGCGATCGCTTAACTCGGTGTTCCATCGAATCAAACGATGATGGTAAGGCTTTTTCCAAAAGCTAGAAAATAATGCGCGGACTAGTAGACATTGTAATAAGTTCATATGTGCATGAGGCTGCATTTCAAATGAGCGCAATTCTACAATACCTTGCCGGCCAAAATCACTTTCTGGTGAAAATAATTTATCAATACAAAATTCAGCACGATGTGTGTTTCCTGTCACATCAACCAACAAATGACGTAGCAATCTATCAACTAGCCAGTATTGATGTGTTTCGCCTTTAGGCATTTGTGCAAAAGCTATTTCTAATTCGTATAAGGAATCGTGTCTGGCCTCGTCAATGCGAGGTGCTTGACTGGTTGCACCGATAAATAGGCTTGAAAACAAATAAGATAAAGCAGGGTGGTGTTGCCAAAAAGTAATCATGCTTTGCAGTACATCAGGGCGCCGTAAAAAAGGGCTATCCTTAGGAATAGGGCCGCCTAGCGTGATGTGGCAACCACCGCCTGATCCAATAGTTCGACCATCTTTTAAGTATTTTTCAGCAGATAATGTGTTTTTCTTTGCCAGTTGATATAAGTTTTCATGAATATTGACTAATTCTTGCCAGTTGTTTGCTGGATGCACATTGACTTCTAAAACACCTGGATCAGGTGTTATGCTAAAGCATTGCATACGATTATCTTGTGGCGGCTTATATCCTTCAATAATAAGCGACACATCATGTTTTTGTGCAATGTGTTCTATGACTATCAATAACTCTAAGTAAGCATCTAGATCAGTTATATAGGGCATAAACACATGAAGTTTATTATTGCGAATCTCAATGCATAGCGCGGTTCGTATAAAGTGTTTTGTTATTGTTTTGGCTAAACATTTTTTGCGCTGGCTTATTTTTTTCATCAGTGCCTTGCGTGAAAGTAACGCTTTTTGATTGGTAAATAATGATTTTTCAGGAAGTGTTTTTATACAGCTTTTAGCTTTTTTTGATAACGATTCTAATGGTAATCGATAACCTAATGCTGACTCACCAGGTGTTAACATAAGATAATTATTTTTGGAGCACCAAAAATTGCTAATCCAACAGTCATTTTCATCATCCCAATGAATCGGCAATACATAACCAGCAGGTTCTTTTATGTTTTCTTTGAAAAACTGGTTGATGAGTGCTTGTTGAGTTTCTTCTTTTGTTTTTTCATCATCAATATCAGCAGGCACAGTATCTTTATCAGATTCCCAAAGTTTATAAGGAATATCTTCATAGACAGCACTCACTGTATCGCCTGACAGCCCAAGAGTTTTGCTCACTTCTAGTAAAAAATTTTTGAGAAGGTATGTTTTATTTTTAGGTAGATTTTTTTCCATTAACAATTCTTGATTATCCCATAAAGGCTCATTGTCTTTTCGCCAAAAACAGCATAGTGCCCAACGTGGAACGCTTTCTCCAGGATACCATTTTCCTTGTGTTTTTATAACAAGGCCATTGGGAGCAACGCTTTCTTTTAAATCGTGCAATAAAGATTTTGACTTGCTAAGTTTTTCTTTCCCTAGCGCATCAATTTGCCATTCTTTTTTATTTCTATGATTATGATGCACAAAGGTTGGTTCACCTCCCATGGTAAGTTTCGCATCATTTTCTTGTAAGTCTTTATCAATAGTATTGCCTAGTTGATTGATTTGATACCATTCTTCCACAGAGTAAGGTTGATTTTTATCTTTCTTAGATGAATCTAGTCTTTTGATCGTCATAGAATAAGACATTTTTGCTTTGCACATATCTATTGATCCCGATATGGGTGCAGCACCTTCTGGTGCCGGTGTAGCACATAAAGGAATGTGATCGTTGGATGCAAGTAAACCAGATGTGGGGTCTAAACCAATCCACCCGGCGCCAGGCAAAAAAACCTCTGTCCAAGCATGTAAATCTAGTGTATCAACAGGAATTTTTTGTGCATTTTCTTCAGAAGTTAATTGAATTAAATAGCCCGACGTAAAACGTGCAGCAAATCCTAAATGACGCAGAATAATACAAAGTAGCCAGGCAATATCGCGACATGATCCTGTTTTAGTTAACAAAGTATAATCTGGTGTTTGAATGCCGGGTTCTATCCGGAGTTGATAGTTAATTGTCTTATATAATTGATTATTTATATTTACTAAATAATCAATTGAGTTATCGCTATTGATAGGATTGTCTTGTATCCACTGCTGGATTTCTGAACAAATTGAAAATTCTGTATAAGGCGTCAATGCTTCCTTATGAGGCGGTTGATAGCTAAAAGGAATTGTTTTATAACCGTCTTCAATAAAAAAGTTAAAAGGGTTGATAGGTTTGATATCAGCAATTAAATCAACGTCAATACAAAATTTTTTTGTAGGCTGCATAAATGTAATGTAAGCTACAAAATTTCCCATGGGATCTTGTTGCCAGTTAATAAAATGTTTTTCTGGAAAAATTTTCAGTGAATAAGCACTGATATCTACATGACAATGTGGCGCAGGTCTTAATCTAATAATATGCTGTGATTGAGTGACACAGCGATCATAATCATATTGGGTTTTGTGAGTTAACGCTATTAACATGATAAACCATCCTCATTTTCACGCTCTACTCTTACATTCACATATAACTGTTCAGTACCGTTACCGCCTTTGAAGATTGTGCCAGAAGTTGGTGTAGCATCATGATAACTGCGGCCACAAGCAACGCTAACATGATCTTGGGAAACAATACAGCCATTTGTTGGGTCAAATCCACGCCATCCCAACCAAGGCAGATAAATTTCAACCCATGCATGTGATGCTTCAGATTGCTGTTTATTAACGTAATCTGCACCAGTGTAAATATAGCCCATTCTATAACGGGCGGGAATGCTGAGTAGACGAACCAAGCTAATGAATAAATTAGTAAAATCTTGACAAACTCCGCGTCTTTTAATTAGTACATCATAAGCAGTAGTTTCTAAATTAGTTGTTTTTGCGTGATAAGTAAAATCTCGGTGGATTGTTTCATTCATATCTTTTAATGTATCAAGCACATCATAATCATTGCGTTTAACAAAACTCATTGCAAAGTCAGTTAATTCTGCCATTTGAGGCTCTGGTAGTTCATTGGGTAATAAATAGGGTTGCATCATTTGCCTTTGCCATGGCATCCAAAGTAAAGGTATTTTACGTCGGTTATGTAATATACTACGGCTGAGACTAGGCGATTTGAATAATTTAACTTTTGCATTCATAGTTACAATTAATTCTTTATAGGGTTCATCAATTTGTAATAAAGTCACTCGATTGCCAAAAACATCATCGAATGTTTCATGCTGTGTGCGAGAGGATATAGATAAATTGAATTCTTGAATTCTCTGATATCTATCATTGATTGGGTGTAAGCGAAATAAGTGCTTGCTAAGCTCAACTGAGTTTTCATAGAGATAACGTGTTTCATGATGCACATTTAGCAAGCTGTGCTCATAATGCTTTTTTTGTGGGTAATAGCATAAGGTTAAATCATCCACTTCTTTTTCTTCTGAATCTTTTATGGGTAATGTTTCATGAAACACATCATTATCAGTTTTAAAAGATTGCTGTTTTATAGTTCTTTCCCATAGGATGCTACCTCTTCTTACCACCATCATTTGTCCGGCTTTCATGATGCTGCTATTTTTAAACAAAGATTGCTCTGTGGAAAAAGTCATGCAAGTTCTAGAGGAAATTTGTTTTTTATCAAACTCTAATTTTGTGTTCCTGGCATAAAAAATATTTTTTTCATGTGGTGGTTTTTGACGTGAGTAATATAAAGGATGAAAATCATTGTAATCTTGATAAACGATCAGGTCGTGACCATCACTAAAAATTAAATTCAAAGTGCCAAATTTATTAATAAATTGTAGCCACTGATGCAGTCTATCCCAACCAATTTCTTTTAAACTTCTTAATTTTAGCTCATGCATTTTTGTTATTAGCCAACAAAAAATGAGTTCAGAGTCAGTATTGCCTAGTGGCTCAAAAATAGGATTTGTTCCAAGAGATAAGCGTGTTTTATAGTCATTATTTAAACTACCATTATGGCTAAAAACCCAGTTTCTTGCTGCATAAGTTCTTCCAAAAGGCTGTGTGTTTTTTTCCTTAATACTTTTTGTCGCTCCTCGCAAGTGACAAATAAATAAAGTAGATTGAAATTTCTTCCAATCATCTAATAAACGTGTGGTTAAAGCTTGACTCTGAAAATTAGAATCTTTCAAGATGGTTGCTGCATAATCTTCACCCGTATACCAAGACAACCCCCAGCCATATAATTTTTCTTCATTCGCTTTATGGTCTTGCCCTAAGGTTAAAGAAGGCGCTGTGACAGAGTCAAATGATAATGCCAATAGCTGACTCATAAAACCATTCCCTCTAATTGCTTAATGCAGGATATATCTGGATCAAAATATTCATTTTGTATGTTATCACAAAGCATGCTAGTTTTTTTGATAAGTTCTGTTAAGAAATAATGCAGGCCACTATTAAAAATAGCTTTTATATTGTTTTCACTGACCGTTTTATATAAATTTTTTAGTTGAATTTTTATAGGCTTTTCTATGTTTAACTCATTATCAACTTGTAACTTATTTAAGCAGTCATTGACTTTGTTTAAGCAAAATAAAATGCTTCTAGGAAATTTTTCTTCAAAAATCAAAAAAGAAGCAACATTTTCTCGATTAATAGTGAAGCCGGAGCACTTGAGAAAAGATTCACTGGCAGTAAAGAATTTTAGTAAGCTTAACCAGTACAGTGTTTCTACTGCAGATTCTCTTTTGCTATCATCAAGTCTTAGTGCTATACGATGTGATTTTACATCCAGTATACGGGCAGTTTGGTTGATTCGCTCTAGCATTAACCCCAGCTGCATAAAATAAAAAGCTTCTTCCTGTAGCATGGTGTTATAGAATTGGCCATGAAATATTTCCATATTTTTTTTCAACACGTTATAAAACGCTTGTTTGTCTCTATTAAATAATTTTCTGCTTTTGCTGTTCAATAGCCATAGCCAAAATGAATTGATTGACTCCCACATTTCTATATTAATTGTATCACGAACAATACGAGCATTTTCTCTAGCAGATTTGCTTAAAGAGAAAACGGAAACTGGATTTGCTTCATCCCATACCAAATATTCTTGCACTAATTCATTGTTAGTAATTTCTGATTTACCATATAATTCAATGAATCGTTGCTCTTCACCAACAACAATAATAAAGGGGAACCATGTGTCATAATTATCTAGATTTGCATCTAGGATAAAATTTTGATTAACTCTCATAAATCTAGTAATATTGTCAATTCTTTCAATATGGCGATATAACCAAAAACATTGTTCTGCTGTCCGTGATATCATAAATCATTCTCCAGAACCCAGGTATCTTTTGAACCGCCACCTTGACTTGAATTGACAACATAAGATCCTTCAACAAGTGCAACTCGAGTTAAACCTCCTGGTAATACCCACTGGTTTTCACCTGAAATAATAAAAGGGCGAAAGTCAATTCGTCTTGCAACAAATCCTTTGCCATTAAAAGTGGGGCAAGTGGATAATTCAACTAGTGGTTGAGCAACATAACGTTCAGGATCCGATTTAATAAGTGTTTTAAAATCAGTGATTTCTTTTTTAGAAGCAGTGGCACCAATCAGCAAACCATATCCTCCCGATCCATCTACTTGTTTTATAACAAATTTTTCAGTGTTTTTTAATACATGATTTAATTCTTTTTTCTCAGAGCAATGAAAGGTTTTTATTTGTGATAAAATAGGCTTTTCACCTAAATAATATCGAATCATATCAGGGACATAGGGGTAAATTCCCTTGTCATCTGCAACACCGTTCCCAACGGCATTTGCAATAACGACATTACCCGCTTTATAAGCTTCCATGAGATAGTCAATGCCTAATAGACTGTCACTTCTAAAAAATTTTGCATCGAGAAAGTTATCATCTATTCGGCGGTATATGATATGAACTTGCTTTGGTCCTTTTGTTGTTTTTAAGTAGATTTTTTTCTTATGGGCAAATAAGTCTTGACCTTTTACAGCTTCACAACCCATTTTTCTAGCTAAAAAGCAATGTTCAAAATAAGCCGAGTTAAAAGAACCAGGCGTAAGTACTACGGCAAGCGGATTACTAATGTCTTTATTGACTAAAGAGCTTAAATGGCGTCTTAACTGTATAGGATATTCATCTACCGGTTTTACATTGGCTTCAGAAAATACTTCTGGAAATAAACGTTTCATTATAATTCGATTTTCCAAGACATAAGATACACCAGAAGGTGTGCGCAGATTATCTTCTAATACTAGAAATTGTCCAGACTGATCTTTGACTAGATCAATACCAGCAACGTGAATATACATTCCACCAGGAGGGCTAATTCCTCGCAACCGCGGATCGAAGCCTTTTAATTTTCCAAGAATATGTTTAGGAATGATGTTTGATCTTAAAATTGTTTGCTTATGATAAATGTCATAAAGAAATTTATTCAAAGCGGTTACGCGCTGTTTTAATCCGTAATCTATTTTTCCCCATTCCGCTTTAGTTATAATACGAGGTATTAAGTCAAAGGGAAAAATTTTTTCAGTATTTTTTTTATCTGAATAAACATTAAATGTAATACCACCTCTTCTAAATGATGAGTTAGCAATACGCATATTGGTTCGAAATTTATTACGACTAATTTTACTTATTAGAGAGCCTACCTGACTTATCTGTGCATGAAAATCACCTTCACTTGAAAATAATTCATCGTAAACACCTGGAAGTGAGCGATAATCGGAAAATAAAAAATTTGTTTTGTTATTTTCAATTAGCTGCATAATATTATCCGTATTTGTTAATTTCATTTTGATACAAGTAATAAGTATAGCTAAAGAGTTTTTAAAAAAGCTCTTAAGTTATTAACTTTTTTGCTAAATTTTTTAATCAACAGGCCGATAGGCGGAAAGCATTGACTATTCATTTAACAATAATTTTTACTTTTTTTCATAGAAAAATGTATAAAATGCGATCATATAGAATGTAAAAACATGCACCAATGGCCAATAATTAAACATAATGGCCTTTGTACCGATACAAACTCACTTAAGATTGTTCAACAGCAGCCCATTTAATAAAACTTTTGCTTAAAGGAAAATATAGGCCCAATTGAATGGGGCGATTTTCTTGCAGATGGAAAGCATGTGCATAATTTTCTAATTGCGTTTGATATTGAGGTTTTAATAAGGCGAGTTGGTTGATATTGTGGATGCAGGTAGAAGATTTATAGTCAATGATCCAACGATGATTATGTTTATCAATAAACGTCCTGTCAATAATGTATTGTTTATAGTCATCCTCTTGTTTGATGCTGATAGCATATTCTGATTGTGCATCTAAATGTTTACTTAATATCCAGCGGCCATTCTCATCCGTTAATGCATTATTCAATGCGAGTAATATTTTATCCAGTGCTTGCTGATGTTGCTCTAAGGGGACACCAGATTGGTGTAATTGAAATATAATAGCTTTTTTGCAATGTAAAATACGCTGTTTACTCCACGTTTGTAGATCGTCATTGGCGATAAGACATAAATAACGGTGAATAATAATGCCAATTTGTTGTGAGATATATTCTTTTCTATTATCAATGAATGGATTATTAGCTATTGATTGATAGAGTGGTTTTGTTGTTAATTTAACTGGTTTAAAGTATTCAATAGGCAACCTTTTCAGCAGATTGTTTTTATTTTTTGCAACGTCATTGGATGTTATTACATGACATTTTAAATTAGCAAGCTTATTTTTAACATCATCTTGGCAAAGTGGCCATAGCAAAAATAAAAAGCTTTTTTTATTTGGCATTTTCACTTCATTGTCTTTTACAGAGACTGTGCTGATTAAATGTATATTTTTTTTTGCTCGCGTCATGGCAACATAGAGTAATCGAGCACGCTCTAAATCATCTTTTTTATTATCTTCTGCTTGAATATGCTCATAGATTTTATTTTCTTCATGATGTATTGGTTTAATAGGAGCAAACAGCAAATTGTGACTGCCATCATATCGCAGTTGTTCATGGCATAATAATAAGCGTTTTTCATTTGCATGAGATATTTTTTCTAAGTGTGGGATGATAACGGTATCAAATTCTAAACCTTTTGCTTTATGTATGGTCATTACTTGAATAGCATTGTGATTAAGGTTAGGTTTAGCATATAATTTTTGTAAACTGTCGTATAAATCTTCTACTGTGAAGAATGGTTTTTGTTGGCTGATGGCGTAGAGTAATTGAAAGTAAGCTTCACAGTGCTGGCTATCATTTTCATCGACTATGCACACATTTCCGTCTAATGCTATCCATGTTTGCTTTATCCATTGGTGTAATGGAAGTTGACCGCGTAGTTGAAAGGCATGCCGCAGTACGGCAATCACTTTGCTGATCCGTTGTTGGTTTACCGCTTGCAGTTGATAACGCTTTTCACTTTGGCTGAGTTGTTCCCAAACAGTTAATTTTTCATCATTACATAAAATGTTGAGTTCAGCCAAATCTAATCCACACCAGGGTGATCGTAATATTGTTAACCAAGCAATACTATCTGCAAGGTTAAGCAGCGCTCTACTAAGAGCAAAAAGATCTTGAATAATAGATTCACTTAATAATCTTTCAATTTCAACTGCTTGATAGTCGAGTTTTGCAGTTGAAAGACTAGGTAATATGTCAATCAAGTGAGAGCGAGAGCGAACCAAAATGACGATAGAATGATCAGGATGATTTGTTATGCTGCTTTGACATAAGTTAACAATTATTTCTCCGACTTTACTATCATCTTGATCTTTTACCAGCACATGATGTTGGATAGATGAGTCGCATGCTTCAGTTTGATAAGCAATTGATTCACTATAGGAAATAGCACCTTGTGACACATGATTGTTTTTGGGCAGTATTTTTGAAAAATAACAATTAATATTACTAATAATGATTTCTGTTGCGCGAAAATTGACGTGTAGCTTTCTTGATTTCAATTTGACTTGACTAATACCACTTTCTTGCACCTTAATAAATAATCCAACTTCCGCTTGGCGAAATCGATAGATAGATTGCATTGGATCACCAACAAGAAACAGTGTCTTTCCATCATCAGGTTGCCAATTTGCGGTGATATTTTCTAGCAAATCATATTGAACAATCGATGTGTCTTGGAATTCATCAATAAGCAAATGTTTTATAGTATAGTCTAAACGCATGGCTAAATCAGTGGGGCCTGTGTTATCGTGTAAGGCATAATTTGCCGCATGTGATATTTCAGTAAAATCAACATTGCCTGATTGCTGAAATACGATTTTTAATTCGGCGGCTAAATAGGGTAGCGTTGTAATCAGTGCTTTGAGTAATTCCCACTCATCATCGTGATAATGAGCAGGCGGTAGAGTTTGAATATTAATCAATGAACTAAGTAATTTTTCATTGGCTTCAATTTGTTGTATGATTGAGGCCAAATGACTTTTTATTGTTTTCAGCTCATCTTTGTCTTGTTTGCTCGTTAATTTTGCTGGGCTTGGAAATCCGATTCTTGCATCAAATGTTTTTCGTAGTGTGTTATCTTTTGTTAAGAGAAAATCAGATAAAGATTGCCAACAAGATAAATAACGATGATTTGCAGCCGGTATTTCTGTCAATTGTAGCCAATCGTGCCATGTAGCGTCATTACTGCAGGCGTACATAAGCGGTGTTAGTGCATGAAAAACAGTTGATAATGAAGTAAATATTGTCTGCTCGAACGCTTGCTTTATTGATGATAAATGTATATTAATTGTTTCTTGCATGTTTTTTTCTAAATGAAAACGAATTTTTTCCAGGCCATTTTCTTTAGGCAGTGCAAATAAATAAGGCAGCCAGTGACTTCGAGTTTCTAGCATATTGATCAACAGGCGTTGAATTTTATTCAAATCATTATTTAAATAATTAGCCAGCAATATAATTTCTTTTTTTAGTAATGCATTGTCTTGTAAGTGAGCGAGGATATTATTAGCTGCTTGTTGATATAATAAATATGCGTCATCTGTTATTTGGGGCTGTGCGCCAAAATTAGCGAGTATAGGTAGTTGGCTGACGAGATAATGACATAGTGCATCAATTGTCATAATGCGTAAACGTTTAGGGTTGCTTAATAATTGCCAGTTTCTTTTTTTATCTTGTTGTAATACTGTTTGGGCTAACTGCCAGGTTGTTATTTTATGTGGCTCAGAAGGTTTATCTTCTTTCGCTATTTCTAAGGATTGTATGATCCGAGTTTGCATTTCGTTTGCTGATTTTTTAGTAAATGTAATGGCAATAATCTCTTCAGGTTGTGTGACAGCTTGTCCTAATAGCGATAAAAAGCGCTGAGTTAATAATTCTGTTTTGCCTGATCCTGCTGGTGCCTGTAGGATAAATGATTGCTTAACATCTAAGACTTCCTGCCTTACTGCGCTATCTTTTTTCAATAAATCATTACTCATGATGATGCTCATTGATTCTACATAAACCATGAAGTTGACAAGATGCACACTCAGACAATGTTTTTGGGTCAGCGGTTGCATAACCATTAGCAAACTGCTTTGCAATATTGTTTAATGTGTGTCTCCATTCACTTAATTGTTTTTGCCAGTCGTCACTACGTTGCAAATGAGATTTGCCTTGTGTAATATTGGCAATACTTTCATCATTAGCAATCAAGCCAATCATTTTATTCACTTCCGGATGAATAAGCGCATAAGCAATACCAATGCTTTTATCTTCTGAAGCTAGTGCATAAAGGGGCAGTTGTGGCTCACTAGGCCTTTGTTCAAACCAACCATTAACATTCTTAGAAATATTCGTGGCAGGAAACTTATAGTCAATGATAAATAATTGTCCTTGCTTAATTTCATCAATACGATCAATGCGCATAGATAGTGTAATATTGTCTAATTGAATTTTTTGCTCATGTTCTAACGCAAAAATACTAAACGTATTACGGTTAGATTTTTCATGCTTCAACCAGGTGGAGAGTAATGTTTGTAAGCGCTCTTTCTCAATGTTAAAGATAATATTATTGACCGGTTTAATGTGCATAGCGAGTATTTTTTGCAACAGTTGAGTAAGAATCTGACTCATTTTTTGTTCAATTCTTTTTTCGGTTAATGCTTGCAAACGGTGTGAATTTTTTATTTCTTGCCAAAAACTTTCTAGTGCAGCATGTGCAATAGAGCCTTTTTCACCGAATGTTAAGCCAATACTGGGTGTATTTAACGGCTGTGCTTTTAATCGATAAAGCGCATAAGCGCGAAAAGGACATCGTGCTTGTTCTTTAATAATAGAGGTACTAGCTGTGTATTTTTCTGTTAATGTTAACCCATAATTATCTTCTAGCGTTTCTAATGAAACCGTCTTTTTTTTCAATACTTGTTTATTTACTGGCGATATGATTGTTTGTTTATGCTCAGGTAACAGTGGACTAGGCAAAATAACATTATCACCGTCATAACATGAGTAGCTATAATTAAGCTGCTTGATACTTTTTTTCCAAAGTGTCATCATGCTTTTTGCATAATGTAATTCTCGTTCAGCTGTGGCATGAGATAATTGATAACTTCTCTGTAAGTTATAGGGAAGATAAGGATTGGGTTTAGCAACGCTTGGCCATTGTTGTGCTGTCAAATTCATTACCCAAGCATTATCAGCAGGCATACCAGCAGCTTCTAGTAGACCGAGGACATGAATGTTAACCTCATCAGATTCAGGCTGGAATAGCACACTTTGACTTAAGCATTGCAATTTATACTGTACTTTTTCAATAGAAATTTCATTTTCAAGTAAGTTGAGTGTTGTAAACTGATACATCAACGCTTGCCATTTATTACTCAGTTGATACAGAAAACTGGAAAGCGCACTACTGCCTGGCCAGCCAATAAGGCTTAATAGTTGAGTAATTAAGCTTGACCAATGACTGTGCGATGCTTTACAAGGTAATCTATGTTTGAAATCATTTATATTCTGCAAGAGCGTTAAAAATACAGGACAATAAAATGCTTGCCCATGAAACTTTTCAAACAAGTTTATCAACTGTTGTAAAGTAATGTGAGAAAATCCTAACTCACGCAGTTTATTTTCAGATAGAGCCCGCTGAGGTATTTCTGCGGTTGCCGCTAATAAATAGGGAGAATGAATAAGAAAAGAATACTCTGCCAAACTGATTTGATTATTGAGAAGGTGCAACACAACAAAAATAGTTTTGATTAAATCAAATGACGCCAACGGATCGCCACCTGAAATATTATATTTAAAATGACATTGTTGAAAACAATCATCAATAGGTTGCCGTATTTCATGCAAATTAGGAACGATGCATAAAATCGATGAGTTAGGATCGGTGACATTTTGTTTCTCTATCCAGTTAGCCATTGCTAGCATTTCATCATTTATTGTTGAAAAGCGATGGGTAGCCGTCAATTGATGCTGGTTTTCTATAGTATGTAGTGTACAAGAGCAGCTTGCACGCTGTATGGTTTCAACTAAGTGTTGCTCTAATGGTGTGAGCTCAGTAAAACCTAATAAGAAAATTTTTCTAGGCAGTGTTATTTTTTTAGCAAGAATCAAATGGATTACTTCATTTACTTGTTGATATTGATCAATAAATTGTTTTTCATGGCAATGCTGAATGTAATTTTTAGCGCATTGCTGGAAAAATTGTTGTTCTTGAGTAGGTTGAAATAGACAATGTTCACTAGAAAGTCGCCATTGCTGTAACAAGTTCCAAGCATTGATAATTAGCGTTGTTGCTTGTTTAGGGCTAATTAAATCATTAACATTGCATTGATGTTGAATAATATCATGCCAAATATGTTCATTCTGTAAAGTTGAAAGTGGTTGCCTGCCAGTTAAGCCTTGGTAAAAAGCGGTTTCATAAGTTTGGCTGATCCAGGCAGATAAAGGCATAAAGAAGGGGGTTTGCCAAAAATGGGCACGGTGTTGTTGCCATTGCTGGTAATGTTTATGTAAAAAAAGGGCTAAGCGCTTGTTCGCCGTTAACAGCAAACAATCCTTTTCTGTTGAAATTATGCTCCATAAGTTTTCTAGCATTGATTGGCAAAAAATATGACAATATGAGAGAAGAATTATACGATATAATAGCTTATAGCGAAAGACGACAGCGGCATGATCACTTCTTATTTTAGTTCAATTTTAACACATTTTGTGATAAAAGGATGGATTTAAATGACAACTATGCTAATCTAAACTTTTTATCGTAAAGTTAAGGATAATTTTTGCGTAACTTGTTGATTTTATTTGTATTATTTTTTTCTCCAGGAACATGGCTTTATGCGCAGCGAAGTATCAGCTTGTCGGCTGGGTATGGAGAGCCTGATAATTTAATCGGCGGTCGGCTTGCTTGGCAATACTATTGGGATAAGCAATGGGCTATCAGCAAAAAATTGACACTAGGTGGTTATTGGGATGCCAGCTTAGCCTATTGGCAAACAGATAATTCTACTGATGCTAAGCAATACCCTGATATTGCTATTTTAGCGTTTGCCCCTGTTTTTCGGTTACAGCAACAAAATTCTATAGACACTAACCTAAATCCTTATCTAGAAGTAAGTGTGGGCCTGTCAGCAATGTCTCGAGACAAATTAGGGCATAGGGATTTAGGGGCTAGGTTTGCTTTTCAAGATTTACTTGGTTTTGGGATTTTATTTGGTAAGCAGCAACAATTTGATTTAAGTTACCACTTTCTGCATTACTCGAATGCAAAAATATTCCCTCCTAATGAAGGTATTGATGTTAAGTCGCTGATTTCATTAAAATACTTGATCGACTAGTTATTGACCATCGCTATAATTATAGGTTAATATTAATAAAGTGTTAAGTTTATTGTGCTAGAGTAATATTATATATCCTAACGATATAGTTACAATTAAAAAAAGAAATAGCTGGAGCAATGATGAACGATAAAGTAAGAAAATCAGACAATTATGTGGCCGCTGTTAAGATAAAAGGCAAGGATTGTTTTAACTTAACGTCTGAACTCATTGAGACAGTTGAAAAGAACAGAATGTCTTACCAAAAGTTGCATTACTTTTTGTTGAGTTTATATGATAAGCAAAATGGTATTCAAAGTCATCATGTGGCTGGAGAAGCCGAAAAAAATGGTTATGAGACAGGCCATGCCTTTATTCGAGATGCTAGCACACAAAAATCCTATAGTGAACGCTTAGCGCCAGATTCTGTTTTGTTTGCAGCGATTAATTATTTATCTCGAAGTTTAAGTCAAGTGAGAGTGTTAGATAAATTATTAGCTGAACGTGCCAAGCTTGTTTCTAATAAAATGTACTATACAGTTCAACGAAATAAGTTAAGAAGAATATTTTCAAAAGAAATGCAGATCATTCAAAAAATAATTGACACATCTCTTAAGGATGATGCTGTTAATAAAAAATCAGACAAAATCATTTTATCTAGACTGAGAATCATAGAAAAAGCGTTTAGCTCAAAAATAGTAGAAGTGATCCATCATAATAATTTTGATGCTGGCTTATCTACAGCGAAAGACTATGCGAAATTATTAAATTACTATCGAAACTTATCCAGTGTGCTTGATCCTGCCGCGACAATTGTAACGACAAGTTATTCAGCAGATTTAGGCTTGACAGTGGTTGATAGAGCAGATCCAGTTGTAGCAAAAAATAAACTTCAGCAAACTGCTTTTGATGCTCAAGTTAGCTTGGAACAATATGGCCAAACGCATCACACTAAACTACCTTTAGCTTATCAAGAGGCGAATATTGCATTTCTTGAGCAGTTTAAAAGTTCTAATAGACGTATGGCTTCTGCTATGCGGGCAACACATCCGCATAGTGTTAAAAATGCTTATAAAGTTACCTGCACTGTCCAGAAAAATGGTGAGAAAGACGTTTCTATTAAATTTTCACGAGGAGGATCATTAGCCTACACAGGGAAGCATGTTTCTAAAAAAGATAGAATCTATGCGACTTACCAAAATTTACGACAATTACAAGCAAAGAGTGTGCAAATATTAAATACCGATATAATGGATCATGCGCGCCAAGATAGAATGGTGCAAGAATCACGTATTGCATCTAAAAGACAGAAGAATTTTTATAATTATACGCCCGCTAATGATATTGGTACATTAGCGGGTGCAGTCGTTGCAAATAAGAGTGCAGATTATTTTCGTTCGCCACTTGATAAAGTTAAAACCACCGAACATGTTGTAAATGTTGCCTATGATGCGGCTCAAAAATTTGGACATGAACATTATTTTTCTTGTGCTAGTGGGCAAGATAGAACTGGAACCATATCGCTGGGAGTTAAAAGAAAGTTTCTATCCGAGCAGGTTGCAGCACAAAACCCGGTTGATCAAACGAAAGAACTTGAATACTTATTAGCAGGGCCACAGCATGACGCTATTCTTGCGTCATTTGCTAAGCCTGGTTCACCCGGTTTAAAAACAGTATCTCAACCCATTAATAGATTTATCAGTACAAAAAGCTATTTTAATCAAGACACCTTAAACAGCTTGTATTCGAAAGAAGCTGACAAAAATAAAGCACCTCTCATTGATTCAAAAGGGATTTTAAAGGCAATTTCTAAACCAGCTAGCAATGAAGCAAAAGGCTCATTATTTTCCATCATAAAAAAATTACAAGCTAGGGAGCAACATAGGAATGCTTTTATCGAGTTATTTAGAGATCAAAAATTAAGAGAAAGAAAACAAGATGCACTTTATTTGCTCTCGAGCAAGCTGTGTGAGTTACATCGTGGTAAAATAATAAATTACTCTAAAGAGTTTGATTTTGATAGAAAAATAGCGGAAAAACTTAGTTCAGGCGAAAATGTAACGTTAGGTGATATCATTGATGTATGGAAAAAGTCAACGTTTAATGACAGCACTCAAACATTTGGTGAACTGCTTAAAGAAAAACGTGATTTTTCTATTTTTCGTCGTGCAAAAACAAGCACAGGCAGCAGTGAATTACTAGAAAAAATACTTAAAGAGAATAAAGATTTGGAAATAAAATTTTCTGAAAAAGAAAAGCATACACCTCAGAGTGACTCAAAACCTCGGTTATAATTATCTAATCAAAATTATCTGGCAGAGGAAATGTTAAGGTTATATCCAAGCCTTTGCCTAAGTGACCATTATTTAATGTTACTTCGGCATGATGTAGCTGAGCTATTTGAGAGACAATGGCTAATCCTAAACCACTACCAGACTGTTTAGTTCCTAATACGCGATAGAAACGCTCAAACACCCGAAGACGTAACTCAGCTGGGATGCCGGGTCCTGTATCAATAACATGCAATTTAATATGTTGCTCTTTTTTTTCAATAACCACTTGTACTTTACCTTTTTCCGGTGTGTAGCGGATAGCATTGTCGGTTAAATTACGCAATAAAATGCCTAGTGCTATTTTGTTACCAATGATGTTTAAACTTTCATCAGGGCAAATTAATTCAATATCGATATTTTTTTCTAGTGCAGTAGGAGCAATTTGAGCAATTTCATCGATAGCGACTTTGTGTAAATTGACTAAGCCGATATTGTCCGATTCATAGCCGCGATCGGGTACCATGCGGGCTAAAGTCAATAATTGCTGCACGACGTGTGTGCTGCGATCAACGCCGGTAATTAATTTTTGCAAAGCAATTTTTCTGTCTTCATCAGATGTAGCGCGTAAGGCAACTTGCGCTTGTGTTTTCAATACTGCCAATGGCGTACGCAATTCATGTGCGGCATCCGCTGAAAAGCGTTTTTCGCGATTAAAGGCTTGTTGTAAACGCTCAAATAATTTATTTATTTCATCAGCCAGTGTTTTTATTTCTTCTGGTACAGAGGTTAAGTCAACAGATTTTAAAAAAGTTGGTGCGCGTGCAGCAACTTCATCTGCAACACGTTGCAAGGGACTTAATCCTTTGCCAATGATAATCCAAATCAATAAACCCAATAAAGGCGTGACTAATAACATAATATAAATGTCATCACGAGCAATACGCTGCCCTAATTCAGCACGTACATCATAGCGTTCAGCAACGCTGATAATCAAGCCAGAAATAGGATCTATTGTAGTAAATACACGCCAAGGTTCTTTATGTATTTTAATGATGTTAAATCCTTCTGTCTCGTCGGATAATGGCTCTAATGGTGAGTTAGCTGAATGAACTAATAAATTGCCATCGTTATCCCAGACTTGGAATTGAAATTTATCTTCGTAACTATAGTCAAACGGATTTTCAATACTTGTATGATGCTGTTTTGCTAGTCTTGGAACGGAGTTCAATTGATTTTGTATTTTAATTAAATCAAGTGAACTAATATTATTGCCGATTAAGGCCTGAAACGATAGCGCTGATTGACTTAATAAGGAATCTAAGTGATGTTGAATATCTTTTTGGTCAAGAATATAATTACCAATTACAGTGAGTGTTGTGGTAATGATAATGCTAATCAGCAAATTAAATAATAAGAACTTACGTATCGAGCGGATCATGTATTGTATTAGTCTTCAGCAGGAGGGTTTTTTTCCAAATTATTGTTTGGAATTTTTTCAACCATATAGCCAACACCACGGATAGTTCGAATTAAACCGCTGCCAAATTTCTTACGTAAATTATGGATATGTACTTCTAGCGCATTACTGTCTACATCTTCATCCCAACTGTAAAGACTTTGACTTAATTGGTCACGTGAAAGGGCTTTGCCAACGTTTTCTAACAATTTCTGTAATAGCGAAAACTCACGGCGTGGAATATTCACCGGAACTTCATTTAATGTCACCAGATGGGAGGCTGGATCGACAATAATATTACTATATTCAATCACAGAAACAGCGCGTTCCAAAGAGCGTCGTTGTAATGCACGTATACGTGCGCAAAGCTCTTCTAAATCGAACGGTTTGACCATGTAATCATCAGCACCCGCATCTAAGCCTTGGACTCGATCATTAATGGTTTCTCTAGCTGTTAAGATAAGTACAGGTGTTTTTTCACCACGATGACGAAATTTTTTTAACACTTCTAAACCGGAAAGGCGAGGAATACCAAGATCGAGTACAACAATATCAAATTTTTCTGTTTTCATCGCTTGATCAGCAGCAATACCATCTTTTAGCCAATCGACTGCATAACCTATTTGAATCAAACCTTGGCGTAAAACATCACCTAAGTCATTGTCATCTTCTACTAATAATACTCTCATGGTTCTCTCACTGTGCTTGTTTTATTGGCTGCTTTACCTTAATTTATAGTATGAATTTTCAGTTGCTGCAATCTTTTTCCTTTATTAAGAGGTGTAATGGGTTGAATAATTCAACAATGTCTCGATTGGTAATAAAGGAAACATTATAAGGGTGCTCAGAAATAAGACAGTCAAATGGTTGGCTAACAGACATTTTGCTTATAATTTTAGCAATATTGCCGAATAGAAGTAATTTTACGGCAGGGCGTTGTTTCGATAAATAAGCTAAAATGGTTTGCATAAAAGGTAACCAGTAACGAGCTTCTTTGTTCACTGAAGTGTCACTCAGTACTAAACTGGCATTTAGCAGCAAAAATCCCTTTTTCTGCATGTTGCTAAATAATTCATTCAGTTTTTGCACATAGCGGTGTTTATTGACTTTAGCAATCGCAGCTTGTGATAAGTCATTTGCTGTTAATTCATTTTCCGCTACTAGTAACATTTTAATGAAATTACGTAATGATGTTGCTCTATTGACCGATTTACTTAAGCCATTATTAGACCAAATTTCTTTCACTGCATTATCCCAAAAAGCATAACCATTAGCAGATTCTGCTCTAGGATAGGGTGATTCACCAAACAGAATATATTCAACCTTGGTTAACGGCAGTGAAAATGCATTAAATATGTTTTTACCGCCAGGTAACCAACCACTTTTTTGACTAAGTGTGTTTAAATAAGCCGGTTCAACTTGTTTTAATGCTTGTTGTAAACAAGGTTGCCAGCTGATATCAACTGGTTCAAAATTTAAACTTATTGACACAACGATCCTTTAAGAGTTACTCGCAAGTTTTTTCTATTTGCTATACTATCTCATCCATACTGATTATTGCCAAGTAGAAATGGGCAATTTATACTTATCAAGACTGAAGCGAGTTAGTATGAAACAAGAATTACTGAACATTTTGGTTTGCCCTTTATGTAAAGGCCAATTAATTTTTAATAAAAGTAAGCAAGAATTAATTTGTCGTTTTGATCGCTTAGCGTATCCCATTCGTGATGGCATTCCTGTTATGTTGGAAAGTGAAGCTCGCAAAATTTCGCTAGAAGAAATAGATTCATGAGTGATGATAACGACTCGGCTGACCGATCTCTGCGCAAAAATTGATTTGGCAATGAATAGCGTTGCTAGAGAGTTATTTATTGATCAGATAAGGCTGGGAAGAATGTGCTCCCTTTGATGCAACTATTCTCACTGCAGCATGCCTCAAAGTGCCTAAAGTCTTATTGCAACAATTAAGTATCTATGGATGATAATTATCAGCAATATCTAACAGTTGTTGATGAAAACGCTGGTTGTTATGAATACGCTAGCAATGCAAGCGTTGTTTTTGTGTCAATGTGCCACGGTTGCGAATGAGTATAGTTTACTGTTTATATTGGCAAGACTTGCCACTGAATAAAATCACCAGCTCTAAACGGAATTAAATTGCCTTCAGCAAACGTGATTTTTTCAGGAGCTTGCCAAGCTGTTTTCTTCAGTATGATTTTTTTTGAGTTGATGGGAAGTTTATAAAAGTTAGCGCCATTAATGCTAGCAAATTTTTCTAGGTTTTGCAGTTTGCCCGCAGCGGAAAATATTTCAGCATATAATTCTAATGCAGCATGTGCAGTAAAGACACCGGCGCAGCCACAAGCACTTTCTTTTTGCGACTGTAAATGTGGAGCACTATCGGTTCCTAAAAAGAATTTTTTATTACCACTTGTCGCAGCAGTTAGTAATGCTAGTCGATGTTTTTCTCGTTTTATAATCGGCAGGCAATAGTAGTGAGGTTTAATGCCACTAGCCAGAAAATCGTTGCGGTTCAATAGAAGATGATGTGGGGTAATCGTGGCGGCTACATTATCAGCAGCAGATAATATAAACTCTGCTGCATCTTTTGTCGTAATATGCTCCAGTACAATATTCAGCTGCGGAAATGCTTTGATAAGGGGCAATAGTGTTTGATCAATAAAATATTTTTCACGATCAAAAATATCTACATTTTTTTCAGTACTTTCACCGTGGATAAGCAAAGGCAAATGATGTTTTTCCATGGCTTCAAATAATGGATATAATTTATTAACGTTAGATACACCATCTTCAGCATGCGTTGTCGCTCCTTGAGGGTATAATTTTATTGCATGGATGGCTGGGTGTTGACTTGCTTTTTCAACCTCTTTGATGGATGTGCCATCTGTTAAATATAAAGTCATTAGTGCTTTGAAATTACTCTCTGCTGGAATATAACGTTGAATTCTAGCCTGATATTTTACCGCCTGCTCAACAGTTGCAATAGCTGGCATTAAATTAGGCATTATGATGGCACGGGAAAAATAACGCGCACTAGCAGTGACCGTTGTTGCTAGATAGTCATTATCTCGTAAATGTAAATGCCAATCATCCGGTTGAATAATAGTTAATTTTGAGTCCATAGCAAGAATTTTCACTGTTACTGAATGCCAGCAGTATAACAAAACATTAAAAAAAGTATTATTAGTTTTTACATGATGATGTTAGACTACGGCGCTCTAAAATAAAGAAAAAGTATTGTCAATGCTTAAAGTGGCTTGAAATTAGACAATAGCGAAAACTAACCGTTGATGAAGGAGTTTTACTGTGTACATTAAAAAAACCAGTGCAACAACATTATTCTTACTATTTGCTCTATTATCATCCGTATGTGCAGCGAAGAGTACGCAGCAGACAGAATTAAATATATCACTACAAGAGGCCAAAAAACAATCATCTGCCTTGAAAAAACAAGTAAGCGATATACAAAAAAAGATGGATGAGTTGAATCAGAGACAAGAAGAATTAAATCGAAGAATCAACAACAATAGTTCTCAGTCTAGCACTGCAAAGGCGACTGTTGATAACACACATTCTGAATTACAACAGAAGCATGAAAGTAGCAGTGGAGTATTTCATGATTTATTCCCTGATTTGTCAACGATGCCTGCTAGTCAGATTCCTTATGGAACAACCTTGTTAGCCAATATTGGTGGTACAGCGGTTATTACCTCACCTTTTATACATTCCCGCTTTGATTTTCGTGGTAGTGATTTAATCGTAAATTATTCAAGTATTAATAAAGACACGTCTGCTTTGATGCAACGTCGTAGTTTTGCGCGTCAAATGAAAAAAATGGGGTTAGGCATTCCTAGCTACCCTATCTTAGAGTTAAGTGGTGAGATTGAAGCAGTTGCTGCTAATTTTAGAGATTTTTCTGGAGATAGTGGCACCACCCTTGACTTAACCGATGCAGAGTTAGATGTACAAGCGTTGATTAATAATTGGTTCACAGGTTATTTTTCTTTTGTCTATGATAATACGCCACCCAGAGTAGGCGGACGTGTTTCTAAATCATCATTATTTTTAGATAATGGCTTTATTACAGTGGGTAATTTTGAGAAGTCTCCGATATATGTAACCGTAGGGCAAATTTATGTTCCCTTTGGGCAATATGATAGTTATTTGTTGATTGGCCAATTAAATAGCTTATTATTTCGAACAAAGGCTAGAGCATTAACGCTAGGTTATCATTCTGTTGAAGAAACGGGTATGTTTGCTGCAGCATATGCGTTTCAAGGGCCAACACGGGCAGGGAGGTTTGCTCCAGGAGAAAAAGATCGTAGACGAAATACAAATATTAATACTTATGGGTTTAATCTAGGTTACTTATACAAAGTAGGAGCTTTATCCGGGATGGTTGGCATTAGTGGAATCACTAATGTTGCTAATTCCCTGGGTATGCAATTTACTAATGGAGATACTTTTACTGGGTTTGCTGAATCTTCCTCTTCAGAAGTATTGGATCATCTCGTGCCGGGCGTCGATCTTCGAGCCGAACTCTACTACAATGACTTTACATTTATTGGTGAGTACACTGGAACAACACGTTCATTTGCTCCTATTGATTTAACTTTCAATGGGCACGGTGCTAAGCCAAGCACTTATCATTTAGAGGGTGCTTATACTTTTGATATATTTATGCGTCCGAGCAGTGTGGCGATAGGCTATGGTCATAGTTCTGAGTCATTAGCATTAAATATTCCTGAAGATCACTATGCCATTACACTCAACTCATCGCTATGGCAAAATACCCTGTTTAGCATAGAGTACCGTCATGGTAGAAACTATGGTGCAACTGATACAGCCAGTGGTGACTTTGGACCTACATTCATGCGTCCAGGTAAAATTGTCAATGCTATAACAATACAGCTGGATACTTATTTTTAAATGTCAGACATACTGAGTAAAAATAGATACTGTTTGTTATACAGTAATTTCATATAACACTAGCAGTTTAAAATATGAAAAATATACACTCGTTATAGATTGAGACAGCTATAGCTAATTAACTGGAAAATATAATTTTTACGCTTTTATTTAGCAAATCAATCTTGATATGCTCAAAAATAACTCAATCTATTGAACAATTTAGACACTATTGTTTGATATCATGACATAAATATGTTAATATTGCCGCATAATTTTACAGGGCACATTATTATTACAACTGGGGCAAAAAAGTTATGCCAAAAAATATATCGCGCTTATTTCTTGGAAAGAGTCACTCTTCTGATAAAATCAATGAGAAAAGAGGGATGTCAACAATTGTATCGCCTACTAGATGCCATTATCTTGAAGAGAACAAGCCATTAAAAAAAGAACAAGCACATAGCTCACAAAAAGCAAAAACATTAGCCAAAAAACGCTATCGTTCTGTGCCTAGTAATCTGTCAAGACAAGCTGCTGAAGACGAAATTATACCCATAAATAAAACAAGACATTCTCTTCAACCTCTCTCTTCGTTAGAATCGAATAAAGATCTACTAGCGAAATGCAATACAGAAGTTCACAAAACAGTTATAGCAGATTCTACAGTGCCTCATCATGATTCATTTCGAAAAACCGTAATAAAAACATTTTCATCAAGAATTTCTAAACAAAAAAAAAGTGATAAACAAAATACTAATACTAACACAACCGCTAAAAAACCCACTTCGCCACGCAGATGCTATAACAAGCAAACGCCACAGGTTTTAGTATTAGCAGAAAAAGAATATATCGCATCGCAACAAGATGACTTAACTAAAATGATAATAAAAATAATGAAAGAGAAAGATGTGCTTTCATTATATCGTTTAGAAGCAGATGAAGCATTTTCAAAAACTATTGAAAATATTAAAATTGGCTATCTAGAAATGAAAGAAAACTTTGAGTTAAAAACGCTAAGGCAATACTATCAATTGAATAAAAGTACCACAAATCAGTTAATGAGTGCAGCTAATATTTTTAAAAAAATATTAGCTGAGTGCAAGCAACCAATAGAAATGATTGATTTTGAGCAAGAAGTTGAAAAATATGATCAAATTAGTGCTTTGATACAAAGGTTAATATTGCTGAAAACAGCCATGATAAAAATACCAGCATATAATAAGCAGGATATAAATCAGAGCATCGGTAAAATTATTGCTTATTATCAAGATTTTATTTCTCAGTTAGATAATATAAACCCTAAAAAAAGACACAAACTATTAAGGCAAAAAGTAAAGGTATTCAACCCGGAAATTGGTCCTTATTTTCTTAGCATTAATAAAGCAAAAAAACTATTAGGTTTAGCAAGTGACGTAATACCAGGAAGAAATATCGTTGTTTTTGACAAGGGTCTTTATTGGAAATCAGATATGACTGCTCAAGGTTGTGGTAGCTTAGAACAAATTGAGCCTTGGATGGAGTATGATTTTTCTATTTTTCTTCGGTTTTTATTTGGCAAACTTAAGCATCCTATTGCTGCGCCAACAACGTTTATTTATGTTAATCCACAAAAAATACCACTAGAACCAATGAGTAACGGTAAGGTTGCTTCTTCATCCAAATGCTCACAAGCACGCATAATTCAAGTTGGTTTAGGTGTGGGTCAATTTGATCTTGAGGACATTTTAAACATTATGCAGTATGTACATTATTTGGTTGATAAAATTGGCGAAATAAAAGCTCATTATGTTATGAATATTTGTACAAAATCGGCACGGAGACAATTGTCAATGGCCGCCAAAAAACATGATTTTAAAAGAGAAAGAGCTGCGATTTTAAAGCAATTTAAAAATTTTATCAGTAAACAAGAGGAAAGTGCAAAGGATTTAAAGATTTTACGGGAGGATATTCAAGGATATTTGAGATCCCCAGATAGACTAAATCAATTAATTCAAGCGCAGGGTACTGAACCATTATTTACTCTGTTAGATATTATTACTCGATACCCAATATTAGCAAAAAATAAGCATTTTGACGAGCTTTGTGGTATTCCACGGTATTTATCTCAAATTCAATCCGTATTGCCCAATCTTAAGTGTAATTTGGCACGAATCCAAGATGTTTTAACATGGAACAAAAAAATTGATCATAAAAGCTTTTCTGCGTTGGCAATTGGAATGATGCTTGCTCTTGCTGGTGATTGTCACGCAAAAAATATTCGTGTTATTACTGAAGGAGATGCGCTTGGACGAATAAGAAAACTTTATTTCTGCTCTATTGATAATGATAAAGTATTAGTTGATCCTTTATTAAAAGATTCTTTTGGTCAACATCTTTTGTATACTAAGTGTATTCTATACTGTATGAATGAACAGATGAACCAACCTATAAATAGTCATATTAAAGATATTTTTCTTCAAACAATGCCTGAAAAATTTTTAAATAAGTGGTTTTCTTTATTACAGCAAAGAGATAAGCAATGTCAAAACATGGCAGAGAAACTTAATATATTGGATGAAAAAAGTGTATTACCGAACGAATTTTATAATCAAAAGTTTAATGGCAGGGATATTAAGAAGCTTTATTTTCGCTATTTTACAATGCATGAATATTTAAAAAACAATCCAGAAGCAACGCTGCAAGAGTTGCTTAAACAGGTTAATCCTATTGTAGCAAATGTTTATTCTCGCTCTTTTGATGAGTTATTAGCGCTTAAGAAGCCAAATGTTAGATTGTTAACAAAAAAATGCCATTCACTTGACCGTTTATTTCTGCTTTTTAAAGTCACTATAGAAGAAATGTACGATCTTGAAAATGATCGAAAAAAAGACATCTTCAGTGGCAGCAAGAAGGAACAAAAAGAAGAAGATAAAACCACAGGAGATGAGAAGAAAGCTCAAATGAAAGATTGGCTGGATCAATATGATGTTGACGTTGCTAATAAATTGCAGACGAAAAGTAAGGAAATGTGCACAAGTGATTTAGCAACCAATTTTGATATACCCGAGAACACTTATATAACAAAAGAATATGTTGCTAGAGGTCTAGCACCAGGAGGCACTGGATTATTTTTAAGCTCAAAATCACCATTACGAACACTTAGCCTTCGAACAGTAAGCAAACAGCCTACATTAATAAAATTTTCTATGATGGATAAAAATGAAATGGAAAGAGAAACAGAAAGAAAAAAGCGATCAAATTCAGTTAATTTTTCAGTGACATCTAAGCGGTAATGGTTTGAATGTCTGTCTGCTAAGTTGCTGAGATCATAATAAATATTGTCTTGCTGCTTGGAATAAATAAGCAAACTTGAATATTATACAATTTAGTGATACGGTTAGTAGCACTCGTTTTTAGGGATAAATGTTCATTGTGTACAGGCTGACTTGACAGAGATTATAGCAAATGGATAGAACAGTTAAACGTATTGTCACAGGAGTTAATAATATAGGCACTTCAGCGATAATCAGCGTTGATATTCTACAACCAACAATACAATTAGATGACTGGCCTGGTTTTTCTGCTGTAGAAGTATGGTGCAATCAGGGATCACCAATTGATTTAAAAAAAGGATCGTCTCCTTATACTCAGCCTACTTTTGATTTACCTACTAATGTCTCCAGATTTATTGTTACTCACATCCCACCGACAAAAACAATGCTGAAAGATCTTAAAAATGCAAATGGTCTCTCGGCAGAAGAAATTAAGAAATACGGCTTTCATCAGACAAACACATTGGATTATGCATTGCTACTCTCAGGAGAAGTCGCACTAGTGTTAGATGAAGAAGAACATAAATTAAATGCAGGCGATTGTGTTATACAGAAAGGCGCTATGCATACTTGGATTAATCATACAGATGCTTTTTCTGTTATGGCATTTATTATGATTGGTGCTAAAGAACTATAATGCATTTATTAGATTGACTAAATATTAGGAATATTCTTTATTAACTTTGGCAATGGTGAATAGTCTAGAGTATTTTTAGTAAATGTAAAAAAGTTATCAGAACTGTTGTTAACACCACGTATTAAAATTTCTAACGTATATTGAAAACATTTACAGTTTTTAGCAATTTGACTTCCACGAAAAAACACTGTAAGTAGTTTCCAACGCAGTTCGTCAGGGCAACTAATGACAACATCTACTAACCAACGTTGCTTATCTTCTTTAGCATCTGGATATCGGTTAAATAGTTCAATGCTTATGTCACTTGGTAGCCAGCGTTTTAAATCATTTACAAAACTATTAGAAGATAGTGGTGAGTAATTTTTATTTAAGACACCTTGAGAAGCCATAGTGCGACGCAATGAAAAGAATGATACAGGTATAGACAAGTTGGGTACCAGTTGTACGGGGAGAGCACTATGTTGGCGTTGTAGATACTGTTCTTTCGTAAAAAATAATATGCGCTGAAAAGATTTTATTGATGTAGCAACAGGTATGCGTTGATATCCACAATGTTCAGGGGGAATTGACATCCCTTGCCGGCTGAATAACCAGGGTAAACGATTTTTCTTGCACCAATAACCACAGCTATAAGAAAAGCCTATTTGCTCACCTGCTTGAATGTTGCGCTCTGCATACAAACAAGAAACAGGGATACCGTTGATAACAGATGGAAAGCTATAAACATTACTCCATGCAATGTTCTCCATTGATAATGTTTTTTTATCAAGTGATTCCAATTCCCATGTCTTGCCAGTTTCGTTCGTTTGATGTGCTACCATATTACGTGTATGCACTTCACCACCTTGAAGCACATCATATTTTAATGCTTTTGCAGAGAGTGACAACTCATATTCTGTTGCTGTACCAGCATCAGGTTGCTCTCGTAGATGGGTTATAATTTCATCCTCGTTGGCTTGTTTAAAGTAAGCAACCCAGTCATCAGCAATAAATGTAGGGTTATACGGCAAATGCTGCATAAATCGTGCTAAACCACCATGGCTGTTTGCTTCCATTTCATAAGGATTATTTTCTTTATCTTCATAACCGATATTATAGCTATAGTCATTATGTTGATCAGTAATTTTTGCTGTTTTATTTGAAGTTAAAACACCAGAGTAAAGCGCGATAACTTCACGACGCTCAATATCTTGTCGTGCAAATAAACCATAACCAACCTGTTCATTGATATAACAAACCACTAGTTTGTCATTAAGAGGATTGTGCAATCGAAATCTTGCTTTATCTGTTAATACAGAGGGTACTTGAAAGAAGTTTAACTTTAGATTAGGTTTGAAGTCAGCGTGAATATGTTCACTATAGGTAAAATTTGGTATCAAGGTTTCAAATTCTGCAATTGTTAATTTACGTGGGATACCGCCTAATAGCGGTGGCTTATCAGCATACCATATATAAGCAGGGGAGTTACTTTTCAATAATACAGGGATGGCTGTTGGTTTTGTTTGAGTCTTACGCCATTTAAAAATAAGAGGAAATAATTCAGAGCCAAAAGTTTTTTCCTGTTCTGGGAATGCATTACGTATATGAGATGTAATTTGCTTTGCCAGATTTATATATGGATTAAAGAATCTTTCTGTCAAGTGAAGAAAGGGTACACATTGAGATATCTCTGTCTTATCACCGTAAGCAGCAATGTAGCGTAAAAACAGGTCTGGTATATCAGTGGGAGCAAAACAGCACCCTAAGAAAACATCGGCGACAAGCGCTGAATTTGGCAAACGTTTAAAAAATTCAATAACAGATTCTTTTGAACGTTGTGCTGGTTTCTCTGTTAAGTTGGCAATAATAAGTGTATGCTTTGCATTCATGCCTAATTTAGCATAAGTAAATAGAATATCGACAAAGACTAAATGCTCGTAGTTATTTTTTGCCAGCTTTATTGCAAGAGCGGTGCTGCATTCGTGGGAGTCTGCTAAACCAAGATTTATCATGACTAAACTAACAACAATAGAGTGGTAAAAAGAGCCTAACGAAAGATCGTTCGGTCCTGGGTATGAGGAGGGGAAATTTAAACTATTAATTTTATTTACCTGTTTGGAGGCGTTACGACGTAATATATCTAACCGACGTTTAAAGCTTTTTAGTATTTCAGGTACATTCCCCTGTTCCTGATTAGAATAAAAAGGACATGCTATCGGAGAAATAAAGTCTTTTGAGGTTAATAAACTTTTTTGTACTTCAGTAACTAATTTATTTAATTTATCAAGTGTTATTAGCATTGTATCATTCCATATAAATAGCTATAAATATTAATAAGTTATATTTTGTTTTCGATTAACAAACTAGGAAGTACTATTGAGATGCTTTAAGAAATATTTCTTATTAGCGTCACTGGTTGATTTTTAATTTTCATCAAAAGTCATTTGGTCTCAACTTATCCGGTATGACAGATTCCTTTCTATAAACTTATTCCATTACATTTTACAACAATGTTTAGCTAGGTCCTTAAATATAAATTGCTGGAGAAGCTATATTCGTATTACATCATAACTTAACAAAAGCTTCAAGAATAAATATTTATTTAATTTAATCTTATGTTGAGCGATACCATCTGCATTAGTAAAACCTGCAGGGAACTAATAAGTGTCAAATTCGCCAAATCATCAAACGATTTTGTGCGGTGTTTGCTTGACTGTATAATAATAGTTTGTTATAAATTTTAACCAAAATTATACAGTCGCTTTACTGTGATTAATAGCAATACATGACGGAAATGAGTTAGCATATATGAGTAGAATTTTATGAAAGAACAACATTCGCTTCAGCAGCAAAAAACATCGGCATTCGATAAAATTGCCTTATTAAAAGACAGTATATTTTCAATGCAAGGTATTATATGTGTCGATGATTTAGCAGGGCTTGTTGCAACATCAAACACGATAATTAGTGATTTTGAAAATCCCGACAAGCAAAGATTAGAAAAATTTTTAGACAATCTCTTGCCGATCCCACATTTTATAGATATTAATTATAATTTTATAGAAACCATGGCAAGGGGGGATAAATCTTCTAAGAGAGCGCTACTGCATCCTGTACGAAATTTGCTCGATAATATTCAGAGTATTCGTTCTTTATATGCACAAGACAATAAACAGTTAAACATAATGCTGCAGCAAATCTACCTTTATTATGATAGCGCAGCAAAAGTGCTAGAAAATCCACTTTCGAATGAATGGATAATATATAGCACGCCTTATACACGTATTTGCAATAATGGGGATTATTTTTTAGAAAAGAAAGATGAAAATACAGAAGAGCTTAGACATTATCCGGATAAATTAGCAAGACTTACTGCTATGGCAAAGGTAATAATGAGTGATTTTAAACAACCTGAAAAAGAAACATTAAAGATTTTTTTAGATAAGCTTCAGTTAGTAGCAAACATTATCCAGATGGATCAAGGGTTTGTAGAGACTATGCTAAAGGAAGATGAGCTTGCTAAACAAAAACTACTGCAGCCTGTGCAAGAGCTGCGTGATGAAATTAATAAGATTTGTGCGTTGTATGCAAAGAAAAATCAAGAGTTAGAGAGCCTATTGCATGAGATCTTACATTATTATGAAAATGCAGAAAAAGCATTAAAAAACCCACTTTCAGATGAATGGATAAAACACAGCACACCTTATGCGCGTATCTGTGATGGTGAACATTATTATTTCATTGAGCAAGAAGTTGCAAGAAAATTATTGTGTATAAATCGTGAGAATATGTTTAGGAAAGAAAATGAGTCTGGCAATCATGCTGTATCACATTGGGAAAATATGTATTTTAAAAGTCATCAGCCTAATAAATCAATCGATCCTGCCAAAGAATTTTTAGCTTATGTCAAGTCTCACTATGTTACAGGAGAAGATTCTGTTGTAACACCAACTTGCTTAGTGATGGTGTCTTCAGTATTAACGACAGAAGGCAAGCAGCGTCGATTATTGCAAGCCTCTCTTGAGGTAAAAGGACCAAGCCTAGGGTTTCTTATAAAAGCTCACGATATGGTTCAATATTGTAAAAATAAACTTGGCTTAGAAAAACTTAATATTGAATGGAAAAAACTGCTTACAAGTGATCATATTGAGAAATTTATCAGCAGTGAAAAAATTCCCAAAGAAAATGAAGAAGATAGTCTTGCCTTAAGAAAAGAAAGCTTGCTTAAGATATACTATAAAAAAGCAGAGCAACGACTGCAAGAAATGGGTGAACTAAAAGAGAATAAAGTCAATGACAATCAGCGCTTATCAAATAGAGAAAGGCGCTGGGCCTATTTGCTTATATTAAAAGATATAACACAGTGTCTTGATAATTCAAGGTTGCCAAAAGCATTGTCCGATATTTTAAATTGCCCTCAGATTCAAGGACAGCTTAACCAAATAGGACGATTCGTACAAGACAAACAAGAAGATCATTTTTTTTCAGCATTAGCTTTATTAAAAATTTATCCAGAACTTTTTTCTAAGCAAATTGCTTTTGAAGATATGTTGTTATGGCCTTCTCTACTAGATTATCTTCAAAAGAAATTATTTCTTAAACTGGCACCTGAAGATATGTTAACAGAAATGTTGGGGTTAATGAGCAAATTTGATATGGAAAATTTTTCTCATCATGGAATAGATGGAATGGTCTCAATGCCAAATGATGGAAAAGGCGATAATATTAATACCCTTATACAGTTCCATCCTAATGGTAAAATAAAAAATATTAAAATGTTTATTATAGATGCTGATGGCATAACGAAAGGCAATAGCTTAAAAGCTCGAGAGCATACAGATCCTAAGACAAAAGCAGCAAAAAAACAGTATTATGCTGCCGTAAAATTTTTACCTTTTTCGATGAAAGAGTTAATGGACAAAGAGATTCCTGTTGAGTTTTGGAATAGCATTCAGAAACCTTGGCAGAGATCTGTTATTGGTTTTTTAAAAGATTGTCTTAAGTATAATAAACATATTCAATCCTTGCTTGCCAAAAGAATAATAACAGAAGAAAGAGATTTATCACAGCCTGCCGTTATGTGTGGAGTTAGTGAAAAAAATTTAGATCCTTTGATATCGTTTAGCAAACAATCTTTTTTAGCCATGAAGCGTGTTATGATAGCTATTAATAGCAAGTATGATAGTATTAATGCTAATAATAAAAACTTAGAAAGTGCCACTCCTAATAAAGAAACGACAACGACAATGGCAAAGCTTTTATTCAAGCTAGAGCCAATTCTACATGATATGTATAATTATGCTGATTCCTTATCAGGCGGTTTGATTCATTCAGCTTTTGCAGCTATTTTTCACGAAGAATTAACTGTTGAGGAGATGTCAAGAACACGGAAAATAACGTATGTTTCTGAACACCAAGTCGCATATGCTCAAAATAATAATGACGAACAATGGACCCCAGAAAGAGCAATTGACGATATTATTTCATCTTTAGATACGGATGATTCTTTTAAAAAGCTTGATCCTGATTGTCAAAGCAGTCTTTTTGAAATGCTTTGTGAAGTCGCACCAGAAAATATGAAGAAAGAAGTGGATTTTTCGCAATTTAATGATATAGAAAAATATTTTAAGACTGCAGTTAAATATCAATTTAATAACTTTACTAAAGTGTTATTAGAACAAGTGGAAGAGAAGTATGCAGAATATAAGAAAAATAATAAGAATAGTACAAAAAATTCAAAAGTAGATATGGCTTCTAGATTTTTAGAGGAACCCGGTAAAAAGAAAAAAAGTCCGAGAAGTGGTCTCAGTGCTAGCCAACAAATTCGCACAAAAAAAAGTGCTAGCTTTAGATCAGCTTCTTCAGTGAGTAGCAAAATTTCCCCAAGAGAAAGTAAGCCCATCCCATCTGATTATAGTTACTTAAAAAAATGCTGTAATGAAAATTATATGACTCCCTTGATGATTGCTTGCGAGCAAGCCAACTTTGATTTGATTAAATATTTTCATCCTTACTTGAAAGAAGAAGACGTTAATGCTGACAAAGAAACAGTCTTTCATTTGCTTCTAAGAAATTTTTCTAAGAACAGCAATATGGTGCTTAAGTGTATAGAGGACCTTACAGGTAAAGCTTCAAGATTTTATCTTAACATACAGAACAAAAAAGGAGAGACAGCGCTGCATGTCTTATTTCAACAATGCGCTAATGAATCATTTAACTTAGAAGATGCGATTAAAATAATCGAATTGCTACATAAAAAAGAAGCAAATATTGAATTAACAGATAACAATAAATGTTCAGCGCTAGACCTTGTGACTCATCATTACTTTGTATTATTAAAAGAAAGTAAGTACAAACATGCTAATACAATATTTTATCAGTTGCGAATAGTTTCAAGTAGAGGTGATTATTTATCAGACAGTTTTTATAGAAAAGGATTTTTAGATTCACTAGAAAAATATAAAAAATTAGGTGCGCAATTATTATTAAATGAAGAGGAAATTGGTTCTGTAAAGAAAATTTACACATTAGTAAGCTTGTTTTTCTATCTTGTCAAGAATGGGCACGCTAGAAATGCTAACTCAAGCCAAGCTTATTACTTTATCAAATCGTTATTTTCATCAGATAACAACGATGATTTTAAAATAGATGTTGGTGAAGATAATGTTAAAAGAATTAAACAAGAAGCAGCATTAGGACAAAGGTTGCTAAAAATGTTGGCAAGCAGTAGTCAGTCTATGCGATGGTTTTTAGCACTATTTGCATTAGTTGAAGAAAGTGAGCCAAACAATTGTTTCAAAAGCACAATATACAGCCCAAGCTTATCTGACCGTACTTATTCTATGAAAAAAAGATATCAAGAAATTATTTTGAATCCAAAAGATGACAATAAGAAAGATGTTCCTTCATTAGGAAAAGTTATTGTGTTAAATGTTAAGAATGAGCTTGGACTAGCAGATGAAGTTTATGTGACTGAGGAAGATATCATATGTTCGCAAGGTCATTTTGCTTTTTCATTTATGCGAAAATTAGTAGATGGTTTGGCAATCTCAGAAGAGCCTTTTTATATTTGTAATTCGATGTTAGGTGGTATAAAATATTTTCATTTTTATCATGCTTGTCCTGGGCGATCGTTGAATAATATACAAGAACATAAAGACAAAGAAAGTTTAAAGCAAATGGACAGTTTTCTGAGCAATGTTGGTGATGAGAATTATACATATTTATATCTTTCTCTTCTTTTATTGAATCCTTCACGCAATACAATGGAACAATATAATCTGGTTTATAATTTGCAAAGTGAATCTACGCAGTTAGTTGCTGTTGGCCGTATGCAAGCACTTGCTCCAAGAGATATTATTTTTAATAATTTTTCTAGAACTGGGCTTGAAAGTATTATTTTTCTCATACATGAGTCAATTGAGTCAGGCAATCAATTATATGCTGAACCCGGCAAGACTCTTAATAGTAAAGTAATAGACTATTTTCTTTCTATTGATATTGGTTGTTTTATTCGGCAGTTAATTACAGACTATGAAAAGACCTATGGCCATAAAATTAATGTATTGCAAGACGGTAAAAATTTAGAAAAATCTGCTTATCCTCAAGCATTCACAGCTCCTTCGGAAAAGCTGATCTTTGATGGATTATATTTGCAGCAGCAGCTTATAAAATTTATTAAAGAGAAAAAAGCAAAAAAACAAAAAAAAGAAAATGCTGTTTTTATAGGTCAATTCGAATTACTAGAGTATTTACGCCCATGGGCACATCTTTTTTACTCTGAAATATTGAAGCTAACTAAACTCACTTTAGACGAAAAAATAAGCTCTGTTAAAGAAATAAATATTTCAAAAATACCTCCGTATCTTGATGAAAAACATCAGATCATTAATTACATGTCGAATACGTCAATTGAACGGCGTGACAAATTATCAAGCATGTCAGTTGATATTCGTAATAAATTATTATTACATCGTTATGGTTTGCAATTTGGCGATATGGAGACCTTTAAAGCAAATAATGTTTCAAATGATCCAAAGATTTTGTTAGGCACACATGAAATTGATTCTTTTGATTTTACTCTTATTAGGAACAACTATTCTGATAGAATGGCTCAAGCAAGAGAGAATACGATTTTAGAAATGCTCAACACATTAAGTACAGAAGAAAATTATTTTTCATTTTGTCATTGTGCCATTAATGATAACACTTTGGAGAATGTATGCAGAAATAACTCACGCATAGAAGTGTTGCGTATAGAGTATTGTAATCAAATTACATTGAAAGGCATTCAGACTGCAATAAAGACATTGCCAACTTTACGTTGCCTGATTATTAAGGGATTAGAGAAAGTAAAAATATTTGAACTAAATTCTAATTTGACATATCTTAAAGTTGTTTCTGGCAATGAAATAAAATTAAATTTACCAAACTTAACTCATTTAGTGCTTGATAATTTGACTCTTCTTGCTATTGATAAAACATTTAAAATTATTAACAGCAAACTGCGCTATTTAGAAATACTTCATTTTAAAAGTTTTTTAAAAGCAAACTTCCAAGAAGTTTTTAAAGAAGTAAAAGACATAGAAACGTTAGAAATGATTAAAATTCCTAAATGTAAAGAAGGAAATAGTAAAGATTCAGATTTGTATACCTTTTTAAAAGACTGGATGACCATTTTTTATCCTCGCAATATACATTTTTTTCACAATTCAAAAACACCTATTTTAGATCGTGTTGCTTTAGATTTATTCTCTATCATCCTCGATCTAGACCCAGCAGAAACAAAATTTACTCAAGCCTTTATACAAACTATTAAAGTATTAGCTTGTAATAAATTTGAAACCCAATCTGATTATATAACAATAAGGCTATCTGCTGAAGACTTTAGGCTTCAGAACAGCACAGCTTTTTTCAAGCCAACACTTATACTACTTTGTAAGGCACTTAGCAGGACACCTTATAAAATCATCAGCCTAGATTTTTCTAATGCCAGATTGGGCAATAGTTCTATTTTGAAATTATTCTCTGTATTGGAAAATAAGAAGGAAGGTTTGTTAAACTTAAGATCAATTAATTTAAGCAATAATAATTTAGGAACTGAAACAATAAATCCTCTGTTGAAATTTTTAGATAAATGTGGATGTTTGCAAAATTTTATCTATGCAAATAACAGCTTTTTTGAGAAAAAACTTTCAAAGTCTAGCATTGTAAGTAATTATCCAGGTGCAAAAGATAAAAACAAGCAGTCTCCAGCAAGTCCTCGTGACTATATTTTAAAGCTTATTTATATGCTGATGTCTAAACCTTACATTCGCCATATCGACATTACAAATAATGACTTTCGATTGGATGAATTAGACTGCACTGAATATGAATACGCAATTAGAAAAAGTTCGGTAGATAATAATAGAAAGAGCAATGATTCACAGAAAAGTGTGCTGAAAAACCTTGTAGGACAAAAACGCACAAATTCTAAAATAAAAGTTATAAAAAACAGAAACGTATCAAAAGGAAACCCACAAAGTAATAATAAAATAAATTTAATTCTTGATTGTTTAAGAGAAATTATTAAAAATATTCATGGGCGAAATGAAAAAATTGATTATAAACTAATCTCACATGGTCTAAGCCAGGAAGAGTTAGCTCTTGTCAATGAAGGAAAAACTATTATTCTTTCAAAAGATAAGAAAGACAAAAATGCCGACTGGTTTGTTCATTTCATTAATAACAATCTGATGTACAGTAAAGAGAAAATTACAAAGCCAGAACATATTAGCTTACTGTCTGAAATAATTAGAGCATATCCATTAGGAGTTGTTTTAACAGAGCTTACCTCTTATCGAGAACCTATAAAGAAAGTTATCAAATCGTTTGACACTAATGCAGAAATAACATTTAAGCTGCACGAAAGTCAGCAAAGCTATAGTTATGTTGAGAGTGAAAGCATTGTTCTTCATAAAAAAATCAAATCTTTAAACAGTATTTTTAACTACAGCGACTTAATTAAAATAGTCAATTTAGTAACCAAAACAACACTTTTGAAACAAACAAATAAAGACTGTGAAAAAACAATGATAACTAAAACAGAAGATAAACAAAGTGGCGCTAAAGCAGCCAACTTAGCTATGAAAAAGGCATCTTCGGAACAACAGCAAACAAATCAAGTCTGGAAAAAAATAACACGGCCAAAGACAGAAGAGAAACAAAGCGACACTAAAATAATTGATTTAATGACAAGAAGCGAATCTTTGAATGAACAGAAAAATCAAGACTGGAAAAAAATAACGGTAACAAAGACAAAAAAGAAACGGAATGATGCTGAAACCTGGAAAAAAGTAACAGTAACAAAAAGTCAATGCAAACGAAATGATGTTAAAATAATGAATTTAGCAACAAAAGCCGCATCTTTGGAACAACAGAAAACAAACCAAGAAATGAATTTAGCAAGAAAAACTTCATTTCCAGAACGACAGGGAACAAATCAAGACTGGAAAAAAATAAGAGCAGAAACTACAAAAGAGAAGCGCAGTGAGTTTTTCTCACAGGCTAGAGTTAGCCCTCAAATCAGTCATCGTTCAAATAAGTAGTTTATGGTCTTTTTTATTGCTATTATCATTTACAAATAGCATGCTGTATAAGGCCAAACATGCTTCTTCAAAATCTTTATTTTTAAGTTGCAAGGTGAAATTAAATTACGTTCTTCTTAGGAGCATCTATATTATTGATGAACTTTTTTAAGTACCTATGTTAACTTTTTTCTGTTCTTATGTTAGTCAGATTGAGCATTGAGGGTAACTATTGCACGTTACTCAAGGAAAACTTTTTGAGAACGTTTTGTCTCAGCATTCAAATTGTGCAATGGGGATTGAAAATATTCGTTTAGCAGTCTTTAAGCATAACATTCAAAAGCAGCTAACCCTGAGAAAAAATTATTTCTGATTATTTATTATTCTTAATTTTTGTTGGCAACTATATGAATTATCAAGTATTTTTCTAACTGAGATAAAGCGATGCGTTGGTCGTGGTATCCTCTTTTGTAAAAATCAGCTATTATTTATTTAATTTTTTAAAATGTCTTACTATGGACTAGGTGTGAACGATACGAAAGCGCAAACAAATGCAGCTACCTGGCATTACCATTTAACCAAGACGATATACCAGAGTGAATCGAATATTCTTAGTCGTTATTTACCAGATATTTTTGGTTATTATTTGTTACAGTTAGGCGGCTCTACGGATTTGTCGTGGTTAAAGCCTTGCCCCATTCGGTATCATTACCGTTTAATTCACGCTGATGATATTAAATCAGAGAAAAATTTGTCAAACAAGGATGGAACGATCGTTTGTAAATTTAATGATCTACCTTTGGCAAGTGATTCAATTGACGCAGTCTTATTACCTCATATCTTAGAAAAGTCACCTAACCCGGCATCTATTATTGCAGAATTACAGCGAGTTCTTATTGCTGAGGGGACACTGATAGTTTTAGGTCTTAATCCCTTTAGTCCCTGGGGTTTACAGAACTATTTTAAAAAGAACTTATTTGAACAGTTATATTTTCACCGAATTGGCAAAGTGCGACAGTGGTTACAACAAGCTGAATTTGATATTGAGCACATAAAAACTTTTTACTATCGTCCTATATTGGCTAATGAAGAAGCATTGAAGCGATTGAAGTTATTAGAAACGCTAGGGCAGTGTTGTTTTCCACGTTCAGGCAGTATCTATTTTATTTTTGCTAGAAAAAAAGTTTATAATATGAGTCCGATCAAAGTAAAACAGCAGAAGGTATCATTGTTGACAAACAAAAAATTGGCAGCGCCAACAACCGGAAGCTTTCATGAAAAAGGTTAAAATATATACTGATGGTGCGTGCAAGGGCAATCCTGGCAAAGGAGGTTGGGGAGTCGTACTCATTTATAATGAGACTGAAAAGCGATTACAAGGTAGAGAAGATAACACTACGAATAATCGCATGGAGCTTATGGCCGCTATTAACGCCTTAGCTGCGTTAAATGAGCGTTGTATTGTTGAATTGTACACAGATTCAACTTATGTACAGCAAGGTATTTCAAGCTGGATAGATAATTGGAAAAAAAATAAATGGCTTACAGCCAATAAAAAGCCAGTCAAAAATCAAGATCTTTGGCAACAATTAGATCAACAAGTAAAGCAACACGAAGTTAATTGGCATTGGGTCAAAGCACATGCAGGAATTGTATACAATGAACTTGCTGATAAGTTAGCGAGTGATGCGGCAGACAATGAAATATAAGGAGTTAGCATATTGAGTCGACAAATAGTATTAGATACTGAAACAACAGGTCTTTCTCCGAGTCAGGGACACCGTATTATTGAAATAGGTTGTATTGAAATCATTGATCGGGTTGTTACTGATAATACGTTTCATTGTTATATTAATCCAGAGCGAGAAATTGATGCTGGTGCAGAAAATGTTCATGGATTAACTACGGATTTTTTAGCAGATAAACCCATATTTGCGAAAATAGCACAAAATTTTGTTGATTATATTCAAGATGCAGAATTAATTATTCATAATGCCCCATTTGACCTAGGCTTTCTTAACCATGAATTAACATTATGGAAAAAAACAATTCAGACAATCGAAATGAACTTCTCCATTATTGATACGCTAATCATGGCTCGAAAAAAACACCCGGGGCAAAAAAATAATTTAGATGCACTGTGTCGACGTTACTTTATTGATAATACCGAACGAGAGTTGCACGGTGCTTTATTAGATGCTCAATTGCTTGCTCGTGTATATATTGCAATGACAGGCGGGCAGGGCAGCTTGTTTTCTAAAATTGAAAATAACATTATGCCTGAAGAAGAGATGAAAAGTGGGATTGGACCAATTAAAATTGATAAGCAAATACCTTTAAAAGTCATCCAAGCCAGTAATGAAGAATTAGTGGCACATAATGATTATTTGAAGATGCTGGCAAAACTCAGTGAACAAACATGTCGATGGAATGAAAAGGAAGAGATAGACTCATGATTAAATCAGTTGTTAACTTTATTAAATGGGAATCTTTTGCTGGTATAATACTTATAATTATGGCAGCTTTAGCATTAATTATTTGTAATAGTCCTTATTTAAGTCTTTATCAACAAGCATTTGAAACAAAGCTTACCTTTAGCTATGGTCAGCTGGGCTTATCTAAACCATTAGTACTTTGGATTAATGATGGCTTGATGGCTATATTTTTTCTGTTGGTCGGGCTAGAAATCAAACGAGAATTAATTGAAGGCGAATTAAATACGATCAATAAAGCTATTTTACCTATTATTGCAGCATTTGGCGGAATGATTATGCCAGCCATCATTTATACTGCCTTTAATTGGGGAGATAGTTTTTCACTAAGAGGCTGGGCTATTCCTGCTGCAACGGATATTGCCTTTGCTTTAGGTATATTGTCTATATTGGGTAACCGTGTTCCTATTTCTTTAAAAGTTTTTTTAACTGCAATCGCTATTTTAGATGATTTAGGTGCCATTCTTATTATTGCCATATTCTATACAAATGAAGTATCAGTTGCCTTGCTACTTATCAGCTTGCTGATTATCATGCTTTTATTTTATTTAAATAGGAGAGGTATTGAAAGTTTTGTCCCGTATGCTCTTATTGGTTTAGTATTATGGGTGCTTGTATTAAAATCTGGTGTTCATGCCACCTTGGCAGGAGTAGTCATTGCTTTTGCCTATCCCATTCGCAGCAAAAAAAATACGGCGAACTCCCCTTTGCGAAACTTAGAAAACACATTACACCCTTGGGTTTCCTACTTAGTTTTACCACTTTTTGCTTTTGCTAATGCCGGCGTTTCGTTAGCTGGTGTGACATTAAAAACTTTATTTTTGCCGATTCCATTAGGTATTACTGCGGGTTTATTTATTGGTAAACAAGTGGGTATTTTTGTTTTTTCTTGGATTGCTATTAAACTAGGTGTTGGACGAATGCCTACTGGAACTAATTGGATGCAAATATATGGTACCTCAATTATTTGTGGAATAGGTTTTACTATGAGCTTATTTATTGGTAGCTTAGCGTTTACCGGCGGTGATGAAACAATACGCCATAGTGTTATGCTACGACTAGGTGTATTAGTTGGTTCTGTTGTTTCAGGGGTGTTCGGTTACCTTGTATTATATTTTGCAACAAAGAAAAAATCTTAATGAAAAACGAAAAATAGTATTATTGATTTTAGGAAAAGCGTGTGGATCAATTCGAATGCTATTTCTTTAGGAGAGTAAGCCGACCATATTACTATAACTGGATCCTTATGAGCTATCAATTGACTATATAAAAAGCAAAGTATGATTTTACTCTGCACAGCAAAGGAATTTCGTTTGACAAACCTAGAATAAGCATTTAGCATAAACAAATGTGTAGTCTTAACTATTTTAATAAAACAATACTAAGTTAACCAATTAAAAAAATTTTAAATAAGTATTGCCTTAGAAGAAGTGACAGAAAAATCATTACTTTATCAAGAAAAGCTTTGTGGTAAACCCTCCAGAAGAGTGCTGTGCGGAAAAGGATTTAGGCAATGAATAAACTAGATGATGCAAAAGATGTATTTGATGATATTTCTTCAGATGACGGCTATTCAGAAGATAGTGACTTTTTAAACACCGAATCGGATATGCTAAGCACGATTGGAAACGAGTCATTGGTTCAAGAGCACGAACAAGAGCTAATGCTTCAAAATTGTCCCTTTCGATCAACCCGCTCGTTGGTTCTTGAATATAATCGACTTTTTGTTCTCAATGCTAAAGAAAAAGAGCTGGCTAATAAAGAGCTGACTAATAAACTGAATACCTTGCGCGCTGTCATTAGAGCTGTGATCAATGCTATTGATAGAGGAACAACCTATACTGTTGAACAAGCGTTTGAATTAGTCAACTGCAGTGATCCAGAAATAATTAAAAAATTATGTGATAAATTATTAAATGAAATAAACGGTTCTAGCTTGAATTTTCAAGAACTTTATACTGCCCTCAGCAAATTGATACCAGTTGTGTGTAATAATAACTCAGATGATACTACCATACAGATAAGCCAAGTTTTAGTTGACAAAATAAACACAGTTCATGCACCTGACATTAAGCTAGCGAGCGCCATGATTTGCGCATTGTATCAAGCATTAGGAGAAATGTTAAAATCTGTAACTGGCCTTAGTTTATATACACATAAAGTTAAGATGAGACGGGCTATTGATGATTTAAAGAATCGTTTAAAAGACGTTAAACCGCAAGACGAAAATGACAAGTATTTTTATTATAAAATAAAACAGGCAATAAGCTTTTCAAAGCACGCTTTGCGGCATATCACAGATCATCGGACGAAACCAAAGCGCTACTTAGATCGTGTTAAAATAGGAGCCATGCTGTTTTTGCAATGTTCTCAGACGGGAGGCACAATTTTTAGCGCGGCTGCTTCATCGGGTATAACAGCGCCTACAGCTGCATCATCGACGTGGAATTTATTCAGAAACATAGCTCGAGTTGGTAAACGTGCTGTGCAGCATTATTCCAACGATAAATCTTATTATCGTGCGGTGATCAGGTGGGAAAAAAAATGGCTTGAAACGGTTGAAGATGATAAAAAAGAGCCCGAAGCAATAATTAATGAACAATTAAAACAATTACAATTACTATTACCTCCTTCTCCTACCACGACTAAATTAAAGAAAGATGACAAAACCCACAAAAACAAAAAACACTATGAACACGTTGCATTTCGTTATGAAATGGTCTATCGCCTGTGGGCATTATATTCAGAAAGTGAACAAAAGGTTCAAGAAAAAATATTATCGATATTAAACAAATATTCTACTGATGCAAAAGAAGGTTCACCACTGCACAAACATATAGGTGATGCTTTACTGTCATTATCTTCTAATCTTAATTCTCATGATTCAGCAAGTTTCAAAAGTAACAAAAAACCATGCGAGATACCAGCAGAATTCCAACATGAAGTAGCCCCATCGGAAAATAGTGCGAAAGAGGCGTGGATGACAGTGCTAGGTGGTTTATATGAGAACGATATACACTTATATGAAGTCGTTAATAGTAAAATTTTACCGTCCAAACGCTTTAATTTTATTGAGTCACTACAAGGAGCCGTAGATCGAAAACTGTCGTATTGGGGTAATGCTTTACTTGATACTTTCCCAAATATTTATCTCAGTGCAAAATCTGCAACTAGTGATGATAAATTACGCCGAATCATCGCAGAGGCTAAGCAATATCCTACCCTATCAAAATCGCGGTCACTAGTGAAGCGGGGTGAAGCCCTTAATAGAATAGGTCGCTGGGAACAGGCCATAGCTTGCTATGCAACGGCCCATTGTCTATGTCAATCCTATAATTTTGATTCCGGTTTTAACTTGCCTCAAAAAATTAACGACGCTTTTTCTCAGTCTAATAAGCAACAATTTCAGACAAATGTGGGGTATTGGATCAAAAAGTTGTTTATTGATGTGGTTGATTATCTATTAACTGAGAATAATACTTTGTTAAGCCAGCTGGTAAACCAGGGTGAGCTGCCACTTCACGAGGCGATATTGCATGCAGATGATAGCATGGGATTAGTATTAATCCGACATGGAGTGGATGTTACCTTATGTGACAACGAAGGTAATACAGCACTACATTTAGCAGCTAAACAAGGCTATTCTAGAACATTAGCCAAACTTGTTAAGCGATTATCCTTAGATCTAATCAATCAGCAAAATAGTAGAGGGGAAACTGCATTACACTGTCTGGCACGAGGAGCCGATTCAAAGAGGGAATGTCTTGAACGTTACGAAATGTGCCTTCGACAACTGCTTGGAATAAAAGCGGATGATAAAGTTTTAGACAATGATGGTAATCAACTTTCGCAGATAATCAAAGTTCCATTATTGAAGCAGCTATTGAACAGTCCAAAGCGCCTGCTATGGCGATGGCAAGCCAATTTGCAAACATGCTACTTGGCAGAGGATTTTGCAGGGAAAAATCTATTAGATAAAGATGCATTTCCTTTAAAAGATTGCTTTGTAAACCTACAAGTAGTATTAAAAAAAGAAAAAGTGGCAAGATTAGCATCTCAAAGTAAAGACAAGTCAAAGCCCATTTATAAACCTCTACGAGAGAGAGATCGGTTAAATGGTGATAAAAAAGCTATTGAAAGTTTAACACAGTTATTTGATGCTAATACGTACCAAGATGCTTGTAATAAGCAGCCGAAAGAAATAAAAACAGTTCTTGTTTCAGGGATAGCAGGTGTCGGTAAATCAACATTAAGCCGTTATATTGCTTATCAATGGGCTTTATTCAGACAGGGCGATGAAAATAAAAAAGTTGGTTTATGGTCAATGTTTGATGTAGTATTGATTATCCCCTGTCGACGCTTGCGGCCTAATGATTTCCAGACAGAGTGGGATGAGGCTTCGTTGTTGCGTTTTGCCTGTTTGGGTAGCATAGAAATATCTGATACAGAAGTGAAAAGTTTACTTTTATTACTAAAAAACACACCCGATAAATGTTTGCTGATATTTGATGGATTAGATGAATTACCACTAATTCAAGATCATCAAGCAGAGCAGCTGAAACTATTATTTAAATTGCCATTTAAAAAATTAGTGACTACCCGATCATACGCGATAGATAATTTAAAGGCATGGTCAAATAGTGATGGCTTAGTTGAGATTACTGGATTTAAAGACAAAGATGTTGTATTGTATTTTAATAAATATTTAGGAGATGAAAAGGCGAGCAGATTTATAAAAGAATTGAAACAAAACAATGACCTTTGGAAGATAGCACATATACCAATCAACGCGTATTTGCTTAAACAATGGTGGCAGAGCACACGAAACCAACCCGATGCAATCTCATTAACTCAACTATCACAAAGTGATTTATATGAAACGATCATAATGAATTTATGCCGGCGTTATATTGAAGGAAAAGAGGGAAGATTGACTGCAGCACAATTAAATTTCAATACTGCAGTAACCCAATATGGATCTACTAATCAGATATTAAAAGTACTAGGTGAGTGGGCTTTTGAAGGCCTAGTTCAGGATACCGCTAACTTAAATTTAAGCTGGTTATCTGGTGTTGACCCTAAAATAGGGGAGTACACTTTATTAACAGGCTATCCACTAGGTAATATAGAAATAGAATGGCTGCGAGAATATGGTTTGGTTCAATATCTATATGAAAGCAGTAGTGAAAAATATTATTGTTTCTTGCATTTAACCTTTCAAGAATTTTTGGCTGCGAGAGTAATTGTTGACAATTTGAAACATGGAAAGGAAACAGAAAAAAAACACGTCAAAACAATCATCAATACCTATAAATATCATCCAAATTTTACTTTGGTTTGGCCCTTTGTAGCAGGGGCACTAAGGCAGCATCCAAAAGTGCTAAATGATTTTTTCAATCAACTGTTACAAGAGCCCCGAGATTGGGTAGGGATTGTTGAAGCTAATTTACTCTGTCGTTGCTTAGAGGCGAGCTTATCAGCGACCGATGAGCTGAAGAAATTAGAAGAAATGCAGCAAGCGATAATGTCTATTATCAAACAACGATTCATGAATCAAGCCAGTATGCCTGAGGCAGTAAGAGATCAATTTAATGAATTTTTATCAGAGTCTTGTCCTCAGATAATACGATTGGAATTATTTGATAGTATTATGCGTCACCTCGAGGATGAGGACGTGGAGTGCGATGCTCGCCTCCCTCTTGCCAAAAATATAGGCAAGCATTTACCACATTTTCTGAGTAAAGTTGATGAGGTGCTGGGGTTTATTTTGGATGAAGGAGTAGATTATGATGTTCGCTCTTTGCTCGCGCGTAACAGTATTAAGCATTTATCTCTATACGTAGATAAGATAGATACGTTGTTGAAATTAGTTTTGGATTATGAAGTGAATGATTCTGTTCGTTGCTGCCTTGCTTATGGTATAGGCAAGCATTTAATGTTATACCAAGACAAAATGGATGCGATTTGGAGATTTCTGGCGCAAAAACAGGCAAGTTGGATTGTTCGGGCCAATCTTGCTATCGGTTTAAGCAGATATTTACCACAGCACAAAGACAAAGTGGATATAGTGTTTGCGCTCCTTGCTGAAGAGGAAGTGGTAAATCATTATGCTATCCAACTCGCCACTTGCTTAAAAAAGTATTTACCGCAGCAGTGTCGGAATAAAATGGAAGAAAAGTTGAGCTTGCTTCAGGGCGGTGCAGCAAAGAAAAGTGAAGCAAGTAGCTTTTCTATCGAGTATTTACCGCAGCATCAGGGTAAAGCGGATGAAGTATGGGCTCTTCTTACAGATGGGGAGATGGATGAAAAAGCTCGAAGTGAACTTAACACTATTTTAGGCGGAGACTTTCTAGAAGGGTATCTGAACAAGGGGAATAGGGGAGAAAAGGTACTTGAACTTCTTAAGAGCGAGATACCAACTCCTATTAAACACGATCTTGCCAGTAAATTAGGCCAGCAACTATTGCAGTACCGCAATACAATCAATATGGTATTGGCATTGCTTACTGATGGGTGTGTCGATTTTTATACTCGCAATACACTTGCTGTTAGTTTTATCTCGCATTTGCCATTCTGGCCAGATCAAGTTAAGCCGCTACTAAATGCTTTGTGCAACAATGATAGCTCTGGATTTAATGTCTCTCGTGTGGTAGATACCATCCCTGCCTATTTAACTCTTCCTTTTTATAATGAGGTTAATGACGGTATGCGTCATTGTATCATAGAACATATATTTAATCACAGCGTACTGATATCTGTAGTTGAACAAGGCGGACAAGCAAGCAGCAAGATGATGATCATAGAAGAGGGCAATATTAAATCTATACCATTAACTCAAGATCTAAGGTGGTGGATAATAAATGGTATATGTTTACGTAATAAGAATGTGAATATAGATTGGGATAGTAAAATAAAAGAAGAAGAGAAAGCTTATCTAGAATATCTCAAGGACAAAAAATCATGCGAAGAAAACAAGGGCGAAAATACTGATTGGATTAATTCCGAAATAAGACTTGTTTCTTTATATTCGAGGAAACATAGTTTAAACGGAAATAGTAAAAAAATGGATTTAAGTGCTCACGCTAGATCAAAAAGACAACAACGATTCATAGATTATAACAAAGAACTCTCAGTTACGCAGTCTACTAGTTCGAAAGTATCTTCTTCTTTGCTAGGCCCGTAGTGCATCGAGGATGTGATGGCTAACATAATTGAATGTCTTTTTGACGCAAATATGGTGATAGTAGTTGATCCATTCTACAATTTTCGGATCCAGAAGTCGTATCAAGTTAGCTTGCTTAGCCGCTAGATTCAACTTATAGCGTCTTTCAATAATAAATAATCGGTAAACACGCTACATAGCGGTCTCTGAAAAAATCCCTAATCATCAAAAAATCGTGGAAAAAAAGTAAGCAACCGGTAAAGTACATACTATTCAACCCGTTAGAATCTGCTAGGCATATGTTAATTTAAAATAAGCCGATATATGATGCAAAGCAGGGAGAATTACTGAGGCATTCATATGGAGAAAATCATAGCCTAGTTTTAAATACTCGGTAAGATAGATTCTTTAATTGCAATTACTAACAGCGCTAATGAGATAACTGTTGCAACAATTAACATTGTTTTCCCTCCAGGAGCAGTGTATTTACTTGGAAATTTCTTCCAATAACGTCCACTCCATGCCATTAAAAAAGGAATCAGCATCAGTAGAAAGACAATATTAACACCTGCATAACGTAATGCAGTAGTAAATGCATCTGGATCAAGTAAAACAATAATTAAAGGAGGTAAAAAGGCTACAGCAAAAACGATTATGCCTTTTTTGCCTTTTTTAGGTAAGCTCATGCCGTCGGCAAGAAAATCAACCAAACTGAGTGAAACACCAAAAAAAGCAGTTAATATTGAAATCGAAATGAAGAACTGTGCAAGGTTGGTAATTCCAGTGCTATTTAGTGTGACACTAATAGAGTCGACCAATTCGATAGGTGTATAATGTTGCTGCAGCATCATTAGCAAGCCATTATCTCCTTTAGGAGAGATAATCCCCATAATAGCCACATTCCACAGCAAGTAACACAGTAGGGGAATAAAGCTTCCAATAATAATAACAAGTCGTAACTGCCTCACATTTCCATCAAAATAAGTGCGCAAGCTAGGGATAATCACGGCAAATCCAAAAGATGTGATAATATACATTAGCGCACCGATGACATATTTAGCTTGACCTATGACAAGAAAGTCTAGTCTTATATGTGGCATAATAGCTGTCACAAGCAGTAGATAAGCTCCTAGCTTTAAAAACATCAATGTTCTATTAATATGATCAATTATTTTTATGCCTCCATAAACAATCGTTCCAAAGAGTGACGTAAAAACAAAAGAATTTATCCAAGCGGGCAAAACAAAACCCATACGCTTTGTTAAGCCGGCAATGACATCGGTACCACCAGAAATATAAGCGGAAAGAAGTGAATACAGTAATAGCAAATATAAAACCCATGCAATAAGTTTTGCAAATCCTCCTAGTGTTTTGTCAGCCATTGAGATGATATTGCTGCCAGAAGGTAGCCATAAATTGATTTCTAAAACTAATAAACTAGTAAAAATAGTAAGCAGACAAACAAACAGCATGGTGATACTAGAGTAAATGAAGCCAGAAGGTGAATTGGTTACAGGAAGAACCAGTAGAGCACCGCCCATGGATGTTCCAACAATTAAAAGGATGCCACCAATTAATTTCATATCAAATACTTTTTGCATCTACTGTCCTTTTTAATTATTTAAAATGATATTTGATAAGTTAATCTTCCTGTAGGCGGCAATGTGTTTCTTTAATTAAAAAAGAAGTCACAATAGCAATAGCGAAGCATATTGGTACAATACTTAATGCAAATCGATAATCCGCGGCAGTATAAACTCTGACTTGATCAATAATCTCACCATTAAAGTGCCAATCTAATAGTTTTCCAACAATAATATTAAATAATCCTCCCGTCATTACCATGGCATTGGTTAATGCTGTCGCTGTTCCGCTATAGCGAATAGCATTATTCTCTTTGCTGAGTGAAAAACATAAGGGATGAGAACCACAAGATAAGCCAATGATAAACATCGATATATAAATAGTTGTTTTAGATAAAGGAGGGCCATAAAAAACCATTAAGATAACAATAAGCGCGGTTATTGATGTAACAATTAAGGGTAGACGACGTTTTTGTATTTTATCAGAGATAGCACCGATAACTGGACTAGAAATAAGCCAGCCAAACAAAATTAAACTTAACGCCATATCAGTATCTTTTGCCTGTATATGATGTGTCATAACTAAGTAATGGCTTCCCCAGGTGTCAACGAAAACCGTGGCAGGCAAGTACAAAAAACAACCAATCAAGCCAATTAGCCACATTTGTCTATTGCTTAGCATTTGCATGAGAACTTTAAATAATTCTTTTGCCTTAATAGGTTGATGTGTTATTTTGTGCTTTTCTTGGGCATGCTTATTTTTGCCGCGAACAAAGGTAAAAATTAGCCCCATAATGACGAAGCCAGCAAATAATGCTGGTAGCATTGCTTTATAAAATCCAATCACAGGAATGGCATAGGTGATATAAAAAATGGATGACATGGCTGCAATTTTACCGAAAGAGGTTGTTAATCCCGCCATAAATGCAAAGCGGTTTGTCGGTAACCAAATAGTTGCTAGTTTTAATACCGAAATATAACCAAAAGCTGAGCCAAGTCCAATTAAAAATCGACCTAAAACAGCAATGTAGAAATGAGTTGCGGTCATAAATAAATAAACACCGGCAACGATTAGAAAGCATGTTGTGAATAACACCCATCTTATATCGAAGCGGTCGATGATAAAACCAACAGGAATTTGCATAAAAGTATAGGCAACATAGTAAGCTGTATTTAAGAGTCCAAATTGCGTAGCGGTAATATGAAAATTTTGAATAATTTCCATTTGCATGGGATCGGAGCTAATGGCAACGCGAAGGTAGTATACATAGCTATAAAAAAGGGCGGCAATGCCACAGATGAACCATGGTAAGAATTGTTTTGTTTTAACACGATTCTCAGAAATATTCTGTAACTTTATTGCTTCTTCCATAATTAAAGACTCCTAGGCTAGGGAAGTATTTCTTAAGGCAACTTATTCAAAAATAAGGATTTTTAAGTAATTATCAATACATGCTATATAATTTAATGTAAATCATACCTGAATGAGGTTGGATGTCAATAGTTGCTCATAAATAGACCATGCAGCAGCATCACTAAGCAAATTATAGCCATATATCTTGGTAAGCATTATCTACGCCTCATAAGGATCTTTAAAGTAATGTTGGACTAAACAATGTAAATCAGAGAAATGCTCAATTGACTTCATTTTTATGCAAAAATCATCAAGCACATTTGCTGTGCGAGCATAGTATTTGGCAAACCCGCGCGCCTGCAGTATGGCAGTTTGCTCAGTTTCAAGCGTCATTAATTGTTTAACATGTTGTAATAATAGTTGTCCTTGTTTTTTCTTCGTTGGTACTTCAGTGCCTGGATCAATTAATTGCTGAAAAAGCCATGGCTTTCCCATACCTGCACGTGAAATCATAATGCCCGCACATTGTGTTTTATTAAAAACGGTATTTAGTGTATCTAAGTTGGAGACATCACCATTGGCAATGATTGGAATATTCACTTCTGAGACCATAGCGGTAATTTCATCCCAGCGACAGGGGATGTCATAGACATCTTGCCAACTTCGAGCATGAATGATAATTGCGTTTGCACCTGCATGTTCAATTAGTTTTAATAGTTTAATATTATTTTCTAATGTTTGCTGTGGTAATCGAATTTTTATTGTGAGTGGCTTCTGAGTATTATTTCGCATCGCATGAATAATTTTTATTAATTTAGTAGGGGACTCAAGCAAACGAGAACCATAACCTTTTTTACGAACTTTTAGTTTGGGGCAACCACAATTCAAATCAATAATGTCTGCTGCATACTCTTCAGAAAGTATTTTTGTTGCCTGGCCGAGAATAAGCGGATCATTTCCTGCCAATTGAAATGCTAATAACGATTCATTATCTGCTCGATCTAAGTAACGTTTTGCTTGTTTTCGTTTTGTAACTAAATCTATAGCTGATAGCATTTCAGTTATACAGTAAGCAGCTCCACCAAATTGCCATATTATCGAGCGAAATGCGCTGCAACTATATCCTGCCAAGGGCCCTTGAATAATATTAGTTGGTAAATATAAATTTCCTATTGTTAGTGGTTTTATATAAGTAGACATTACTCTTCTCGTGCGTTGAGGATAGCAATATTCATTATAAACAGTAATTGTAGACAAATGATAAGGCGATAGATGTTCATTATTGATTCCTTTAACTTGCTAATATTTAGGCTCATTATAGCGACAACTAGCTAAATTCCAATTATGAGAAAGTCTTTCCATAGTTAAATTTCTGCTAAAATATTATTAATAAGAGTAAAATTTGATAAATAATATGATAACATCGAGCAATTTTAAACCAGCATGGTGGTTGCCTGGGTCACATTTGCAAACTTTATGGCCAACTTTGCGCAGGAAAAATATAAATATTCCGCTCGTCAGGGAACGTTTAGAATTACCAGATGGTGATTTTATTGATCTCGATTGGATTGATAAAGACAATAAGCAAAAGCCACTTGTGATTGTATTACATGGACTTGAAGGTTCCATTGATTCAGCCTATGCTAAAGGTATTATGCATGCACTGCAGCAATCAGGATATCGTGTCGTATTTATGCATTTTAGAAGTTGTAGTGGCGAACCCAGCCGGCTACCTAGACTTTATCACTCTGGTGAGACAAGTGATTTAGCTTTTGTCATAAAAACATTGATTCAGCGTGACAAAAAAGCACCTTATGCAGCGGTAGGCTTTTCCTTAGGTGGAAGCGTTTTATTAAAGTGGCTAGGTGAAACTAAAACTGACAACCCATTGAGTTGTGCCGTTGCTATTTCAGTGCCTTTTTTACTTGAAAAAGTAGCCGATAGAATGGATTCAGGTTTCTCAAAAGTATACCAATGGCATTTATTAAGAAAATTGCGGCATAAAGTTGTTAATATGTCACGTGATGTTGCATTACCTATCAATGTAAAAGATATTCAACAAGTGAATAATTTCTGGAGCTTTGATCATATGGTGACAGCACCTTTGCACGGTTTTTCAAGTGTTAAAGATTACTACGCTCGTGCAAGTGTAAGAAAATATTTAAAAGATATTAACATAAGAACGCTAATTATTCACGCAATCAACGATCCTTTTATGACGCCTGATGCTATTCCCCACGACGATGAACTATCTCCCAATATTATTTTAGACATATTAAAAAGCGGTGGACATGTTGGCTTTGTTAGTGGATTAGTTCCTGGAAGAGGTAAGTATTGGCTAGAACAACGCATTCCTGAATTTATTCAAAATACTTCAGCTAAAACAAATTGTCATTATTCAGCGTAGGGCTTTGTTAACTATCCTCATATTTTTTTAAATTGATTTTACTGTGAACTTTAAGAATTTCATTGATAGGCCTTTCAAAATTAACAGCACACAATCGAATATCCAAGTTCTTTATTGTATATTTTATATTATATGATTGATATTTTATCAAACAGGACTAAGGATTAAACGTCATTTTTTTTTGTTCATTACCACTACTAATTGAATTTCTTTCCTTTTTGGGTTGGTTAAAAAATGTGTTTGCAGCCTTTTCGTGCCAATCAATGGGTTCATTTGCTTTAATATATTGACCTAATGCTGATATAAGCATGTCGGTGCAGTCCTGGTTACAGTCTAACTTGCTAACTATATACTTAGCAAAGAATTTTGATTGTTCATTAATATAACCCCAATCGTTATAATCTTCATTAAACGACTCAGCAGCTTTTTCTACACAGACAGCCCATATTTTTCTAAGCTCTGGTAGTTGTGTGCCATCATTCTTAATTTTTTCTAGTTTTTTTTGCCAATTTTCAACAGACAATTCCTCAGTTCCCGAGTTAAGCTTATTATCAAATTCATCAATCCATGTATTGGTGTTCTTGACTAAATCTTGTGGGTTATTGAATATTTTGCCTAGGTCTAGTGTAAAATATGTTGTATTTGAATTAATATTCAGAGCAAGAGGCCTTAACAAATTTTCCTGAATGGTTAAATTCATTAAGTTGAGCTCTTCTTTAAATTCTCTTATTGCCGTAGTTTTTTTGCTTTCGTTGTATTCTGCTTTTCCACCAAAGAAACAGTTTTTACCCGGAGTCGGTGAAAGTGTGCCATCAAAATGTTTACCAACCTTATTTTTACCTCCATGAGTTCTTAAAGCTTTAATAATACTCTCACAGTTTTTATTACTAATACACCTTTTTATATCTTTCCAACCACTTTTCCTAAAATTGAATCCGAGCACAGCATCGTAGTGAATAACTTGTTTTTGTCCGACTAACACATAAGTTTTCGAATTGTCATCGAAATAGGGTATAACATAGGAATACGACGGCATGCTTTTACTCCTTAACATGAATAATTTATGCTACCTATTTTATTTCTTAATAAAATAAAGTAATGATATCACATTTCCATAATATTGCAAAATTTCATAAAATAGCGAACTAAAACCTTTTTACTGTAAATAAAAAATATTATTGCTGCATAGAAATAATGCAGAACAAAACAAAAATCTCATCGGTGTGTTTCTTTGATCCCGTAGTCGCATACCATATCCGTTACAGGTGCTATGAAGGAGTGATTATTACCATTTATTTGCTCAGCATACTGTGTTGTTTAGTAATTTTTCATAACGATGAAATCTATTCTCGCTTCCTTATTCCTGCCAAATTGACGCAATTTTTTAGTTCATCAGCCATCCATTGTGAAAAATACTATCAAAAGGTATGTCATCATTGGGATAATTCAATTAGCACCATTTATTCTCACTCAGCGGTTACTGCATCGGTCATTGCACCAAATCAGCCTCACATAATTTGTTTGCCTCCTGAGTTTATTCATCAGCAAGCCCATGAGACAAAACAGGATTGTGAAAATAATGCGGCAAAGCGCTGGTTACAAACACATGGCGAACATTACAGTTCGCTAGGTATAACGTTGCTAGCGGAAGACCTAAGACCTTCTTAATGAGGGGTTTCATTATATTTTCACCTACAAGCCAGATTTACATCATACGCTATATCAAGAAATTGATGGGTTATCAAACCCATCACAGTGTCAGCTAAGCTGTGTTGCTATTTTTTCAAAATACTTGAGATAGTTGTTGCTGAATATCATTAAATGCTAAAATGGTTATTAGCATATTGCCTAATCTCTGTTGATAAAGATCAGAATAGTATAATCCCATTTAAAAAATTTTCAATAGCCTGTTTGGAAAAAATAAGATGGCTTATAGCAGATTGTCCTGAGTTTTTTATCATTTTGTTAATAAAAAGAAAAAGAGGGCACTCCATCTTAGCTGTCTTTTAAAAAAATATTGATTATGAATAAGATAGCTTTTTTATCCGTGTGAATAAGAATAATTTGTCATTGGGTACTGTCTGTGTTGGCAGGGATGAAATTATTTTTTTGAAAAAAATAGTTCTTGCAATTTAAAAAAAGATCTGATAAAAATTGTCCACCTTCATTCATTTTATATGAAGCAATATAAAAAAGGAAGGTTGAAACAAACACATTACATTAATGATGATAGGTTTGTCAGCGTTGATCGGTGACGATAGCAAGGTATTGTCTTTGTTGTCATGCTAGCAGCTCAAGCAGGGTGGGACGCAGTAAAAAACAACTATTTTTTTAATGATCACAGCAATGATAACAAGCCCGATGGGCTGCTTTTTGGATAGAGTCAATCCATCTGCTATCTTAC
>CBDDLJ010000010.1:72500-218075 GCA_965230635.1 Gammaproteobacteria bacterium | reverse complement strand
AACAGCAAGGCTACTCTCAGATTGTCACTGCTGGAGGATAAAAGAAATCATGATGCAAACAGTTGAACAATCTTACTTAGATGCCTACCAAAGCATGGTACCATCCCATCCATGGCTGCAAACATTACGTCGTGAAGCATTAGCCACCTTTTGTGAACAAGGGTTACCATCTTTGCAAGATGAAGATTGGAAATACACCAATGTATTACCTCTCGCTAAGAAAAAGTTTCAATTTAGCCAACATATACCTATTATCAATAATATAAATGACTACAAAATAGCGGATTGTTATTATTTAACCTTTGTTAATGGACAATTTGTTGAAGCATTATCCGATCAAATCGATTTAGACAATCAAATAACCATTATCCCGCTTTGCAAAGCCCTAGATGAAAAACCACTGTTAATAAAGTCTTATCTCAACCAAATAAAAAGCCCCAATACAGCCGGATTCGCTGCCTTAAACCTGGCATTATGGCAAAATGGTTTATTTATCCATATACCGACTGGTACGAAGATAGATAAACCTGTTGTGCTACTGCATTTAGCTACTCAACAAGAAGAACATAGTTCCCCTTTGATGCAGCACATGCGCAACATCATCATTTGTGAGGCCAATGCTTCTATTAACGTTATTGAGCAATTTGTTGGAATCGCTAACACAAGTTATTTTACTACCAACATTTCTGAAGTATTCTTGCATGAGAACAGTCAATGCCGCTATACAAAAATACAACAAGAAAGCCAGCTTGCCTATCATATTGCTGAAACACGAGTAAAGCAGCAGAGAAATAGTTTCTTTGATCATTTTAACTTCGATATTGGTAGCAAGTTAATCCGTAATGATATTAAGAATGAATTAACTGCTCACAACGCAAGCTGCAAATTATATGGTTTATATTTAGCGCATGGCAAACAGCACATGGATAACCACTCCACTATTGATCACTTGGTGGCACATACACACAGCGATGAATATTACAAAGGTATTATCACAGATAAAGCGCATGTGGTTTTCAATGGTAAAGTGATTGTTCACCCAGATGCTCAACAAGTTAGTGCAGAGCAAAAAAATAAAAATTTATTGCTATCAAAAAATGCCGAAGTCAATACAAAACCACAGTTGGAAATTTTTGCTAACGATGTAAAATGCAGTCATGGTGCAACAGTCGGCCAACTAGATGAAAAAGCATTATTCTTCCTGAAAACAAGAGGTATTGATGAGGTCAGAGCTAAGGCAATTCTTAGTGTTGGCTTTGTCCATGAAATTTTGGATGACATAAAGTCACCTGCAGTAAAACAATGTATTGCGCAACAACTACAACAATTATATCCAACAAGCCAAGATATCAAGGAGTTAACGAATGCATAACATGGCAAGAACAATAGAAAGCGCTGAGAACATTGACATTAATAAAATAAGACGTGATTTCCCTATTCTCTCACAAACTGTTCACGATAAGCCATTAGTCTATTTTGATAATGCAGCGACTAGTCAAAAACCACAGGTAGTTATACAATCATTAGTTGATTATTACTCACAGTATAATGCAAATGTGCACCGTGGTGTACACCACCTCAGTGAATTGGCCACACACCATTATGAAGCGGCACGAGAAAAAATACGTAACTTCATTAATGCCAAACACACTCGCGAGATGGTATTTTTACGTGGAACAACTGAAGCTATCAACTTAATTGCACAAACATATGGGCATGCCTACTGCCAAGCAGGCGATGAAATTCTTATCACAGAAATGGAACACCATTCCAATATTGTTCCGTGGCAAATACTGCGCGATCAATTGGGTATAGTCTTGAAGATCATTCCTATCAATGACGCAGGCGAAATTGATATTGAAGAGGTTGAGAAGCGACTATCTGCACGCACAAAATTAGTTTCAATTATTCATGTATCAAACGCACTGGGAAGCATTAACCCAATAAAAGAAGTAATTGAGTTGGCGCATACACGTAATATACCCGTCTTAGTTGATGGTGCACAAGCGGCACCTCATATGCAAATTGATGTACAAGCACTCGATTGTGATTTTTACACGATATCAGGCCACAAAATGTTTGGCCCAACCGGTATCGGTGCTTTATACGGAAAAGAGAAATGGCTAACTAGCTTACCACCTTATCATGGTGGTGGTGAAATGATTCGTAAAGTTACGTTTGATAAAACAGAGTATAACGTGATTCCACATAAGTATGAAGCAGGTACACAACACATCGCTGGAGCAATAGCATTAGGACATGCCATTGATTACTTAGAAAATATAGGCTTAGATGCAATCGCTCGTTATGAATATGACTTATTAAAATATGCCACTCAGTGTGCTCGTGATTTTCCTGGGCTAACATTAGTGGGAACAGCTAAAGAAAAAGCAAGTATACTGAGTTTTACACTAGATGATATTCACGCGCATGATATAGGAACCATTTGCGATAAGCAAGGCATTGCCATTCGAACCGGCCATCATTGTGCCATGCCTTTAATGCAGCGCTTTGGTTTGGCAGCTACCGCTAGAGCCTCATTTGCCTTTTATAACACTCACGAAGAAGTTGACCGCTTATTTGCCGCTTTACTAACAGTTAAGGAGATTTTTAATTCATGAGTGAATTAAAACAACTATATCAAGAAGTCATTTTAGATCATAATCGTAATCCACATAATTACTATGTGATGGAGAATGCTAATTATAAAGCAGAAGGTTTAAATCCTTTGTGTGGAGATGACGTCGTGATCTACTTACGTGTTGAAAATGATATTATTATTGAGACAAGCTTTCAAGGAAAAGGCTGCGCTATTTCTATAGCATCAGCATCGATTATGACAGAACAATTGCGCAACAAGACAATTGATGAATGCAAGAAACTTTTTCAGCAATTTCATCAGGCGATGACTGAGAATAAGTCACATAATTTTGAAGAATTAGGTAAGCTTGCTGTCTTTGAGGGAGTTAAAGAATACCCAACTCGCGTCAAATGCGCTACGTTAGCCTGGCATGCCGGTCAAGCAGCATTAGCAAAACAGAACACCCCTGTTACAACGGAGTAAACCCATGTTAAAAAAATTGAAGGAGTTTTTATTTAGCAACACAGATACATTTCAAGAGGAAGATGATGATTCTGCAAATGCCTTGAAAGCAGAGGTGATTACCGCCTTAAAAACCGTTTATGATCCTGAAATTCCAGTAAATATTTATGACTTAGGACTAATTTACAAGGTGATTATTGGTCAAAAACAACACGTTAAAATTGAAATGACATTAACCTCACCTGGCTGCCCAGTTGCCGCCACTTTTCCACACACTGTAGAAACAGCTATTAAGAACAACACAGTGGTAAATGATGTTAACGTAGAGTTAGTATGGGATCCACCTTGGTCAAAAGAGCGTATGTCAGAAGCAGCGCGCTTACAATTAAATTTGTTTAATTAATTTGAGGTACTATCATGACGAAATGGATTGAAGTGGCTACAGCGGATGAATTAGCGATAGGCCAAATGAAAACATTCGATATCGATGATGAACCCTTATTACTAATCAATCTCAATGGCGTTTACCACGTTGTTCAAGATATCTGCACACATGACGGTGCTGAATTAGCTGGTGGTGAAATTGAAGGTGATGAAATCATTTGTCCCCGCCATGGTGCTCATTTTTGCATAAAAACAGGGGAAGCAACCTGTCCGCCTGCTTACGAGCCAATTACAACGTATGACGTCAAAGTTGAGCAAGATAAAATATGGGTTGCCTGGGAAGATTAATAGCGGCGTGATTTGATAACAGATTCATTTTCTCTGTGCCAATGAATCTATACAATAGCCTACTGGCAATTATTCCGTCTAGCTAGAAATGAGTATATATACCAATTTTTACTCACCCTCAAGTCAATATGGCTATTTTTTTTACAAAAATGGCATTTTTTAATAATAATCGGTGAAAAAATCCAGTAAAAAATGACAGCGGTATCATCTTATGCTACTGTGCCCCTGATTAGCTTAACGAGTATTTACTGTTAATAATTTGATTAAAATATTTTAATTTGAATTGATAGCACGATTTAACCTGAAAATTGATTAAGCCATGCAGTTATACGGCATTGGCATTTTATTTCTTAACACATAGGAAAATACAAATGACTCTCACTACAATATTATTAAAAGGTGCACTGCCTTGGACTTTTCTCTCACTGACAGCTGTTTTTTTCATCATGACACACATTACCAATGCAAGTGTAACCATGTATTTACATCGTTCACAAGCGCATCGAGCAGTAATATTTAATCCTATTATTAACCATTTCTTCCGCTTTTACCTCTGGTTTACCACAGGGATGATAACCAAAGAATGGGTTGCTATTCACCGTAAGCACCATGTGAAATGCGATACAGAAGAGGATCCACATAGTCCCGTCACTCACGGTATTCTTAACGTCGTTTTTGGTGGTGTCTGGCTGTATCGAAAAGCAGCACTTGATAAAGCGTCTATCAAACAATACGGTAAAAATACGCCGGATGATTGGTTAGAAAATAAACTTTATACACCTTATAATTTTCTCGGTGTTTTCATTTTATTAGCAATAGAAATCATTTGCGTTGGTGCGCCAGCTGCTATTTTAATTTGGGCATTACAAATGACATGGATGCCTTTCTGGGGCGCGGGTGTTGTCAATGGTATAGGACATTTTTTTGGTTACCGAAATTTTGATACCAAAGATCACTCGAGAAATATTATTCCTTTTGGTATTTTGCTGTGCGGTGAAGAGTTGCATAATAACCACCATGCCTTCCCCTCATCTGGCCGACTGAGCAGAAAATTTTGGGAAATTGATTTAGGCTGGATTTACATTAAACTACTCTCTGCTTTTTATCTCGCTAAAATTACCAATGAAATTGATAAACCTGCGGTAGTGAATCCGGCACAATAGCTATTTTACTTTTAACAGCCTCTACACCCTTGTAGAGGCTGTACTAGGATAGCGCTTCTAACATTCCTTGCAAATGCTCCACAGCAATAATTTTCATACCAGCAGGATTCTTTTTCGGTGTATTAGCTTTTGGAATAATGGCGGTGGTAAAACCTAATTTTACCGCTTCACGAAGACGCTCTTGGCCTGACTGTACCGGTCGAATCTCGCCTGATAAGCCCACTTCGCCAAAGCTGATTAAACCTGACGGTAACGGACGGTCATATAAGCTCGAATAAACTGCCATTAATATAGCCAAATCTGCTGCTGTTTCAGTCACTTTGATACCACCAACCACATTGATAAAAACATCTTGATTATGAGACGCAATCTGGCCATGCCGCTGCAATACAGCTAGCAGCAATGCCATGCGGTTTTGATCTAAACCTACCGTAACACGTCTTGGATTTGCTAAATGACTTTCATTTAATAATGCTTGGACTTCAACCAAAAGAGGACGACTACCTTCCCAAGTGACAAGTACTGCACTACCGCTAGACGCTTGTTGGAAATTTGCCAGAAACATCGCTGAAGGATTACTAACATCACGCAATCCCTTATCTGTCATGGCAAAAACACCTAATTCATTCACTGCACCAAAACGGTTTTTTACTGCACGCAACACCCGGTGGCGACTATCTTGCTTGCCTTCAAAATAAATGACACTATCTACCATGTGTTCTAACACACGTGGTCCAGCTAACGCCCCTTCTTTTGTGACATGGCCGATAAGTAAAATAGCCGTTCCTGTCTGCTTGGCAAAGCGAACTAATTGAGCTGCACTATCACGTACTTGTCCAACAGATCCAGGAGCTGAAGGTAGAAAATCGGTGAAAATCGTTTGAATAGAATCAACCACCATAATACGCGGCTTCGCTTTTTCAGCAACCGCAAGAATTTTTTCAATTTGTGTCTCTGCGAGTAAAAATAAATCCTTTTCATTCAAATTTAAGCGCTTAGCACGCATACTTACTTGCTGTAATGATTCCTCACCAGTAATATACAAAGCACACTGATACTGACTCATATGGGTCAATAATTGCAATAATAACGTCGACTTGCCAATCCCTGGGTCACCTCCGACTAAAACAATAGAGCCAGCAACTAAACCACCGCCTAGCACATGATCAAACTCAGCACTACCCGTGCTCATGCGATTTTGCTGCTCAACCGTGATATCTGATAGTAATGTCATCTCACTAGTTGCTGCTGCATAACCACCACTTAAACGAGAATGTGCGTTTGTCTGTTGATCTGCTACAACTTTTTCTTCTAATAAGGTATTCCATGCACCACAATCAGCGCATTGTCCTGCCCATTTGGGAAAACGTGCTCCGCATGATTGACATGTATAAATCACTTTATTTTTCGCCATTAAATGCCTCATTTTTAGTCAAAATATCTGCGTCAACAGAGCGTTTAACCAATGTAGCTCATTATCCTAGATTCAGCAATTAGTGTCTACTGAGCAAGCTAATACGCTGAATATTAACGATATTTTCAGTGACACACTCACTGGTCACATTTACAACTAACTAGGGTAACGCATTGATAAATTGCACTATTATGCCTTATACGCGCCACTCAGTACGGCTATAAGCCATAGCGTCTCCTCAAAAAACAGTCATTATCACGCCGCTTGAGAGAATAGTTAACTTGTTATAACAATAACAACTGAATTGAAGATAATGAATAAAACAATCTTATCATTTTATGTAAATGGTAGTATAATGCACACACTGAGCTAAATAATTTATAATCTAATAATGCTTAAGGAACAACCATGCTAAAAATGATAACTCGCATCATAATCATTAACTTGCTTTTTATACTAACATTAAACCAAACATTTGCTACAACAACCAAAGCTAATTTTATTTCTTTGTTGCTACCTGAAGTGAACGCAATCAATGACGAAATTAAACAACAACGTGAAAAGTTATTATCCTTAGAAAAAAAACACAAAGGAAATCAACTGACAGATGAAGATAAGCGATGGTTAAAAAACTTAGCAGAAAATTACCATATCAAAGATAAAAATACTTCTCATTCCAGCACTTGGAATACTTTAAAATCACGTGTTGATATTATTCCTCCGTCACTTGCTATTGCACAGGCAGCGACTGAATCCGGTTGGGGAAAATCTCGTTTTGCTAAAATTGGCAACAGTTATTTCGGCCAATCTTGCTTTAGAAAAGGTTGTGGGATCAAGCCGAATGTAGCATTTAAATACGGTTACTATGAAGTCCAAACGTTCAACTCTATCAATGAGTCAGTACGCAGTTATATGAATAACTTAAATACGCATAAAGCATATCAACCATTGAGAAATATTCGACAACAAGCACGGCAACAAGATAAATTACCAACCAGCTTGAAAATGGCTCAAGGCTTAACGCGTTATTCTGAACGTGGCAAATCTTATGTAAATTATATTGCAAGCATGATTAAAAGTTTAAAAAGTCATAATTTAGACCAAGCTATTTGATTATTTGTGCCTTTTCAATGATTTTATTACGCGAATAAATTATAACATAACTCGCTTCTTGCTAATGCTGTTACACCAAAATAGCAATCATTATCTCACTAATATTTATATATGAAAGATTTGAGCAAGTGCCATGTGCAAAAAAATATCTTGACATAATAGTCATGTTGCTATTTAATACAACACGACAATATAATATTTATATCTAATAGCCGGGGAAAAGTAATGACTAAATACTGTTATTTTCCAAACATTCATTCTGGATTAAGGTTTGGCATTGTTGAAGAATTAGAAAGCCAATCAAAAAGCTATTATCAGAACACATTCATTTTTAAAGTAACCTCAAATAACAGATTAACTATAGATGGTATTTTTGAAATGCGTAATAAACATTTTTTTAAAACAGCATCGATTCGCACTATCATGAATTTAAAAAAAGCATTTGATGCCGCGTGGAAAAATACTCAAAGCAATCATAACCCTTATAATCACTATTATGAATTCAGTATGAATGTTGACGAAATCAAAGGATATAAGTCTATTTGCAAAAAATATTTGGACTCCACTCAATTACACACTACTATATCTCGAAAAAACCAGGCGTTTCCAACAGCCTTATCAAGACAGTTTGATCATAAGCAAACAGATATAACTGAAAAAAATAATCAACCTAAGAGTAAATGTCAACAAAAATCAAATAGCAATAAAAAACGGTTGTTCCCCGATAATATACTTTCAACCCACCATTCAAACGCAACTTGTTCTCATAAAAGCGCAATTGCACATAATATTCAAAGTAACGCAAGAAAAAGACAAAGGAACAACCAGCACAATACCTCAATAGCAATCAGAAAGAAAGCAAAGTCAGCATGAAAAACATGGCTCAATCTTTTCTGTTTTAGCAGCAAACGTCGACGAAGAACTCACCTTGAATCTGGGCGCAATAAAGCTAAACTGCAAAAGTGGAGCCACTGCAGTTAAACCAAATTCATTTTTTCTTTTTAACTTCTTAAATGAATATTGCATGGTAGAGTTCATATCACTTAAAAATCCTTCCTGGCTCTGCTGCAAATATTGATTCAAGGCATAACTAAACTGTGGATCAAGAACGAGAATGCTGACACGACCAACTTGATCTACTGTACTGTTTGTTGATATTTGGCTAATAACCCCGCTACTTATTATCCAATTCCGATTAGTCTGTTCAGCAGCTTGCACTATTAATTTATTATTTTTTAACGTTTCATCCACTAATAAAAAGGCACTACTATCTTGCAATACTGCAACTAGCGCTAGCAGTCTATTTTTTTGCAATCTTTCATTTGCAAACTTAATGACAGTACCATCTTGCAGCACAGCAGCTAGTGCTATCAGCTCACTGTCTTGCAATCTTTTACTCGCCGACCAGAATGCACCGCCATTTTGCTGGATCGCCGCTAATACTGTTCTTATATCATCACGCAACCTTTCACTTGCATGCCCAAGCAAGCCGCCACATTTTCTCACCACAGCTAATACTATCTCATCATCATCTAGAAAGGCTTTGTCTAGATGCAGAAATACCAATTCATTTTTTTCTAACGCAGCTAATATTGTTGTTTTATCCTTTTTTAAACAATTATCTGCATACTGGAATGCTGAAGGATCTTTTTCCACCGCAGCTAATAATATTGCTTTGTCACCTCTTAATCTTTGACTGACATGCTGAAGAAGAAAACCGCGTAGCCCAACCAACTCCAAAATAAATTCTCTATCATTTTTCAATGTGCCGCTGAGGCTTTTAAAATTTTCAATACATATAGTCATTTTTGATATTGAGAAAAAGCCTAGCAAATCCTTCCATGCCAACTTAAATGTAGAAAAATTATTTTTGGTTAAATTTTTTTTTGGGAAATATTTTTTCAATAAAAACTCCCATAAAAGATTATCTCGATAAATTTTATAATAATGCTTATTGATAGATGAAACATGGAACAAATCATAGATAGAAAGATATTTGAGTATTTCTAAAATGAGCTCATCAGGAAGAGTATCGAAAGATGTATTATTTAATTGCTTGTTATTCTGCATGTTTTTTTTATTATTGGGCACTTTTATCACCGTAATATTTTTTTATCATCTCTTCATAAAAAAGAGCATTACTAAAAATAATTTATTATTTTATTTTTTTATAGCCACACAAACGATCGTTTCGTCTTTCTTATCTGAGAAAATGTTTTAGCTATAAAAAATTCTCGAAAAAACGAATGATAACACAAAATCATTTTTTAATCAATATTAATTTCAAAATATTTTCTTTTCTTACTGCTTATAGCGTTTCCCTGTATTGTTGACCTATACTAAGACTTCATCTAGCGCTTGCTTGCTTCGTTATTCAAAACCTTATTTACAATAAGTAAACGTCGCTTTTGAAACCTCGCAAGCAAACACTATACTCGCTTAGTATAGGTCAACAATACAGGGAAACGCTATAAGAAAAAATAAATAAAATAAGTGATTTTTCCTAATACTTAGCAAACATGTTATTAGATTAACAATAGAAAATAGAACATGAATAATCTTATAGCAGTTTTCAATATGACTAAGTCATTATAAGCGAGTATAACGCGTGCTTGCGCGGTTTCAACAGTGAGGTTTACTTACTGTAAATAAGCTTTTGAAGACCAAAGCAAGCGCGTATTAGACGAAGTTTATAATGGCTTAGTAATATTGAAAACTGCTATGAACAGGCAAAACAAGATAATACAACCATACCTATCAATAAATCAATTTAAGCTTATATATAAAAACGCTCTACACGGCTGGTTATACCGCTAATTAGTTCATAAGGACTGGTTTTGGCAAATTTTGCAATAGTTTCAACAGGTAAGTCTTTGCCCCACAGTGTGACATCAGCTCCCAACTTAACATTGGCAATAGAGCGCAAATCAATAGAAATCATATCCATAGAAATACGACCAATAATTTGTGCTTGCTGACCATTCACTAATACGGGGGTTCCCTGACTGGGTATATAACGAGGGTATCCATCGGCATAACCTACTGCAGCAACGCCAACAGGCATGGCTTCTGGACATGTCCAAATACTGTTATAACCAACTTCTGCTCCTGCTGGCAAATGACGTATTGCAATAAGCTTAGCACGTAATGTCATAACAGGTAATAAATCCTGAGCAATCTGTGTTGCCTGTGGGAATGGCGATACACCGTACAGCATAATACCAGGTCTAACCCAATCAGCATGCGAGTCAGGCCAAGCCATGATAGCAGCTGAATTAGCTAAACTTTTTTCTGCCGGATAATCGTCTGTGTAAGACTTAAAATCTTGAATTTGTTGCAATGTTTTTTCATTATCGAGTTGTTCTGATTGGGCAAAATGAGTCATCAAGATTATTTCATTACTAATATGTGGGCTAGCAGACAATAACTTCCATGCTTCAGGAAGATGTTCTGGAAAAAGACCCAACCTATGCATGCCGGTTTCTATTTTCAACCAGATACGTATAGGCTGCTGAAAAGAATAAGTGACAATTTGTCTTACTTGCTCAATATCATGCAATACAAGATCCAATGCAAGCTCATCAATTAACGACAATTCGTCGCTATTAATAAATCCTTCCGTCATAACGATACGTTTTTGGCAGTTGTGCTGACGTAGTAGCATGGCTTCAGAAAATCTAGCCAAGCCATAGGCATCTGCTTGGGGTAAATGTTCCACCATAGTCAATAATCCATGGCCATAGCCATTACCTTTTACCATAGCTAAAACACGACTATTAGGCGCAAGCGCTTTTACTTTCTGGAAATTATGCTGTAGTGCCGCAACATCGATAGTCGCTATACAAGATTGGCTCAAAGTGGATTTCCTTGCAAAATTTTATCTGCATTAGCAAAATTCTCAAAACGTGTATATTGCCCTAAAAAAGTTAAACACACTTTTCCGATAGGTCCATTACGTTGCTTTGCAACAATAATCTCAGCAATGCCTTTATCGCGTGTATCTGGATTATAAACTTCATCACGGTAAATAAAAGCAATTACATCTGCATCTTGCTCAATAGCCCCCGATTCACGTAAGTCTGACATAACCGGGCGTTTATCCGAACGCTGCTCTAGGCCACGATTTAATTGAGATAATGCTACAACAGGAACATTTAATTCTTTTGCCAATGCCTTTAATGAACGGGAAATCTCTGATATTTCAGCAACACGGTTAATATTTAACTCTGGCACACGCATTAATTGTAAATAATCAACAACAATTAAGCCTAGTTGCCCTTGCTCTTTAGCTAAACGTCTAGCCCGTGAGCGCACTTCGTAAGGTGTTAAACTTGGCGAATCATCGATAAATAAAGGAGTTTCTGATAGCATGCTAACGGCAGAACCAATACGTGGCCAATCTTCATCTTGTAGTTTTCCTGTACGCACACGATGTTGCTCAATGCGGCCTAATGATGACATCATTCGCATAGCCAGTGAATCACCTGGCATTTCCATACTGAATACCAACACCGGTTTTTTCGTACTAATAGCGACATTTTCAGCAATATTTAACCCAAGAACTGTCTTCCCCATTGATGGGCGACCTGCGACGATAATTAAGTCGGCTTCTTGTAAACCTGACGTTAAATTATCAAGGTCACTAAACCCTGTTGGGACACCTGTAATAGTATTTTCTGAATGAAATAACGTATCAATTCTTTCCAGAGCAACTGCCAATAAATCTTTAATTTTTGCTGGACCGCTAGTCCGATAATGTTGCTCCGCAATAGAAAAAACTTGCTGCTCTGCATGATCGAGTAATTCTGCCGGCGACATACCGCCAGGATTAAAACCTGAATCAGCAATTTTTTGTGCTACACTGATTAACTGCCGTGTCACTGATCTTTCACGTACAATCTCAGCATAGGCTTTAATATTAGCGACCGATGGCGTATTGTTAGATAGCTCAAACAAATAAATTTCACCACCAACATTCTCTAATTCATTAATGACTTTTAGTGCATCTGATAATGTCACCACATCAAATGGCTTATCCTGCCTTGATAATTGTGACAATACACGATGGATAATTTGGTGCTCGTGGCGATAATAATCTTTTTCAGTCAATATTTCAGAAACAAGATCCCATGCATTATTATCTAGCATTAACCCGCCTAATACGGATTGTTCTGCTTCAATAGAATGCGGCGGAGCCTTAACAGCTTCAACTTTATTTGCTGATCCTTGCTTGACCGAAGTTTCTACATTCATAATGTATAACGACAGTTATTTTTCTTCTTCTACAGTAATCGTCATACTGAATTCTACTTCCGGATGCAATTGTAAAACAACAAGATGCTCTCCTACATAGCGAATTGGGCCTTCTGGCAATGTCACTTCACTTTTTTCTACCACTTGCCCAGCATTTTTCATTGCATTGACTATTTCACGCACTCCAAGAGAACCATATAACTTACCCTCTTCTGCAGCTCGTGCTTGGATAGTTATCTTTTTTTCAGCTAACTGGTTTGCACGCTGTTGTGCTACTTTTAATTTATCTGCCGCAGCTTTTTCCAATACTGTCCGACGAGCATTAAAATCAGCAATATTGGCTTTAGTTGCACGAACCGCTTTACCAAACGGCAAAAGATAATTTCGACCGTACCCTGGCTTGATTGTTACCAAATCACCTAAGTCACCTAAGTTACGAATTTTTTCTAACAATATTACTTGCATAACTAACCTCTCTCAATTAAGCGTGCGCGAAAAACGCGCACGTAGATTAAATAAAGTATCCAACATTGCTACAAAGATAACCGTTGTCGCAACATACATTGGGAAAAATAACAATACCAAACAAAACACCACGATATAAAACATAGCATTTTTCAATCGTCCAACGAAAAATTGTAGCATACTCAACCCTGCACAAAAGAATATGGCACAAAAAATAGGGATAAAATCCCACGCTGTATTTATCTGCAGATTGATACCAACAAACGTTAGTATGAATACAGCCATACTAACATAACCAATACGGATATGACTTAACTCGGATACAGCACTTTTAAACGATACCCAAGTCCCCTTCCCTTGTTCAGCATTCACAATAAATTGCCACCATCTAGCCAGTAATAAGTTAGTCAAATTTCCTAACAAAATAGCAGAGAAAGTGATTCCAGTAGAAATTTTTGCTACTGTTTGTAAAATATCCCTATTACTTAATGCGGTAATAAATTGATTAACATTATCTATATCCGTTGTCTCAGCGACAACTTGACTAATTGTTTCTTCTAGACTGTGTTGCAAAGCGACTAATAAACTCTGATATTTATTTATCCACCATGTCATAATATCAGGATAAAGAATATGCACTATAGCAATACCTGCCAGTGCCAATACTAACGTTACTTCTAATACAAGCGTCCAAGAAGTGGCATACCAAAAAACCGTGGCACTTAACCACATATAAAAACAACCACCAATCACATTGGTTAAAATTAACTCTGGACTATGCGTCACACCAACCATAAGGCTAGGAATACTGGCACATAACATCATCCAAAGCCCAAAACGCGGCCCTCGACAAAGCGTCACTAAGCCAGTAATAATAAGGCTTATCCAACCAAAAAATGGGATGGCAGAAAACAACATAGCTACCATCCCTGCTGGCCACGGATGACTAATTAAATATTTCCCATATTTCATAGGAAAGATACTAGCGATGTGAATCGCAGTAGGGTAACAATGCTAAATACCGTGCTAATTTAATAGCTTTTGCAAGCATACGCTGATATTTGGCACTGACTCCAGTGACCCGGCTGGGAACAATCTTGCCTGTTTCAGTAACAAACTTCATTAGCAGATGAATATCTTTATAATCGATATCACCTGATTGTGTTGTTTTAAACGGACAAAACTTTCTGCCACGTCGTGAATATCCAGTCATAATGATTTCCTTACTCTTCTGTCTTACTTTCTACAACCTCTGCTGACTCTTCAGCATTTTTCACAGAGACTGCCTCTTCATTTATATCTGAGCTTTGAGATTTAGTTGCATCACTTGCTCTACCGCCTTCTTTCGTTTTCATCATAGGAGAAGGTTCTGTCACTTCGCCGTCACTATTCAAAATTAAATAACGAATAATGGCATCGTTAAAGCGAAAAGCATTATCTAATTCAGCAAGAATTGTTTGATCAACTTCTATATTCAGCAAAATATAATGGGCTTTATGTACTTTATTGATCTGGTACGCCAGTTGACGACGCCCCCAATCTTCTAAGCGATGGATATTTCCATTGCCTTCTTCAATCAATCGTTGATAACGCTCAATCATTGCTTTTACTTGCTCAGATTGATCAGGATGGAACATAATGACAAGTTCGTAATGTCGCATACGCAGCTCCTCTCGGTTTTGCCTTCTGTACTTAGCAGTAAGGCAAGGAGTTAATAAAAGTCCTAATGGGACAACCAAAATTTAGCTATGTATGTTAAAACAGCTAGCATAAGAAAGCAAGTTTGCTTTAATTTTGAGAAATTTTCAAGCATGATACGCATATAGTTTATTTTAACATGGTTTTTATAAAGCATATCAGCAAGGAGAAAATATATAAAAAAACTTTTAAATCAATGATTTACATAGTTCTATGCCCGTGGTCATTGAAAGTGCTTGATTTTAAAAAAAATGGGATCATACTATTGGGATGAACAAAGTTAGCCTAACAGTTAAAGAAAAAGCCTTTCTGGAGCGTCGTCACCGAAAAACACGGGATGTATGTGAGCTGGATCGGATTAAAGCGGTTTTGCTTCGCTCTGAAGATTGGTCGATCGCCGCTATAGCTCAGGCACTCAGAGCACATGAAAGCACCATTTCTCGACACATTAAAGATTACCTTGAAGAAGCAAAGTTAACGGTTAGTAAAGGTGGTTCTGATAGTTTTTTATCTAATGAACAAACAGAAGCGTTAACGACACACTGAACAGAAACGCTCTATCACCATACACGTGATATTGTGGCCTATATCCAGGAAAGATGGTCTATTGAGTATAGTGTTTCTGGTTTAAATAAATTATTACATCGCCAGGGTTTTACTTACAAGAAACCAAAAGGCCGCCCTTATAAAGCAAATCTCGCTAAGCAGGCTGCCTTTATGAAAAAATATAAAGCATTAAAAGCCTCGCTAAATAATAGTGAAAAAATATTTTTATCAATGCTGTTCACCCATCACAAGCAAACAAATTGAGCTATGGATGGATAAGAAAAGGGCAAACAGTAGAGGTCTTGACCACTGCAAGCAGAACAAGAATAAATTTAATCGGTGCAATTGAGCTTAAAAATATTAGCAAAACGGTTACCGATACCTATGAAACCATTAATACGGAAGCAGTCAGTACTTTTTTTCAAAAACTTCGTAAACAATATCCTATCGAGTTAAAATTACACCTGATTTTAGATCAATCTGGTTATCATCGTTCACATCATTTAAAAAAAGCTGCCAAAAAACTGAACATACATTTACATTATTTGCCTCCCTACAGTCCAAATTTAAACCCGATAGAACGACGGTGGAAAGTAATGAATGAGCATGTTAGAGATAATAAGTTTTTTAACTCAGCAAAAGATTTTAGGTCCAGCATATCGAATTTTTTCGAAAAAACATTGCCCGAAATTGGCGATTCTTTAAACGAAAGAATTAACGATAGCTTCCAAAAATTAAATCATGCACATTGACGGGTGATGGGTATAACATCTCTAACACACTCACATTTTCATTTTTTTTGCCTTGAGATTTCATTTGTGATAATACTAATCCGTTCGTTTTGCTCTAGGCAGTAATACTATGCAGTACCGTCGTTCTTTCCCCACTAAAACTTCGCCGCAGTGTTTTACCATCAATCGCGATTTGTTCGCGTCCCTTAGCCAAACGTAACTCATTGACCCAGTTGATAAAACAAGTCGTAAACGCTTCACGACATAATGCGAATCGTGCGGGCTATGGTATCATCGACCGGGATCTCTTGAGCATAAGGACGATACTGTCTAAGCCAGTCTAACTTATTTTCTCCAAATGCCTGAATTTCTTTCCAACCCTCAGTCCCTGACATGACAGCAGTGGCCATTAAAAATATAATATCAAGCAGTTCATAACGCTTATTGATATCACTGCGTGGGTCAACTAAATCTGAAAAATGATCGATAAAGCTCATATTTGTTCTTTTAAAAAACAATTAAAGCCATATTTGATCAAATTGAAGCAATTTATGCAAATATTTTATTCAAGGTGGTAAGATCTTGCCCTGCATTGGAAAAGACTAGCTGTTTACATTAAGTTTATCTTATCGTATGATAGAAAAAATAATGATAGAATATAACATACTATGGATAAAACAGAAGATAGTTTAACAAACAATTCTTCGGCTACTTGCGAAAAGCCGGCAAATTTTCTTGAGTTATTACCGCCAGAACTACTTTATACTAACGTTTTTCCTTACTTGAAAACACCTGACCTCAAAAATTTACGTTTGCTTAGCCGGGCTATTAATGCGCGAGCTAATCAATATATTTCTTCTTCGAAAGCGCTTTTCCTTTGTATAGAGACCAAGGTGCAACTTGATAGGGTGATTAGCCTAACTCTGGGACGTGATCTTCCCTATGCGCTTATTCTCGATAAAAAAATGCTTAAAGTTATATCCTCTATCATGAAAAGCAATGAAGGTGAACAAAAACAAGAGAAAGCCTTATTAGCTAAGGTTATTTATATAAAAATAGAATATACATCAATGACCAATAACGATATGTTCGCCATTAATAAGATAGTGCAATGTGGGAATACCCACACGCTGTACCTTCGCGGTACCCAGGTCACCGATGTGTCGGCACTGGGTCAGGTCCACACGCTGGACCTTTGCGAAGCCCCGGTCACCGATGTGTCGGCACTGGGTCAGGTCCACACGCTGGATCTTAGCTATTGTCACAATCTCATGGATGTGTCGTCGCTAGGTGGTGGTGTCCACATGTTGAATCTTAGCTATACCAAAGTCACTGATGTATCAGCGTTGGGAAATGTCCATATGCTGGATCTTAGCCATTGTCGCAATCTCACGGATGTATCGTCGCTAGGTGGTATCCATACGCTGGATCTTAGCCATTGTCGCAATCTCACGGATGTGTCGTCGCTAGGTGGTATCCATACGCTGGATCTTAGCCATTGTCGCAATCTCACGGATGTGTCGTCGCTAGGTGGTGTTCATACGTTGAATCTTCGCTATACCAAAGTCACCGATGTATCAGCGTTGAAAAATGTCCACACGCTGGATCTTAGCCATTGTCGCAATCTCACGGATGTGTCATTGCTAGGTAGTGTCCACATGTTGAATCTTAGTCATTGTTGTAATCTCACGCGCGTGTTGTTGGAGGGCAATTTCGACACGCTGGATCTTATTCATTGTTATAACCTCACGGATGTGCGTTTACCAGGCAGTGTTCACACTTTAAATCTTAGCGATACCAAAGTTACCGATGTATCAGCGTTGGGAAATGTCCACACGCTGGATCTTAGCTGTAGTAGCGAAGTCACCGATGTATCAGCGTTGAGAAATGTCCACACGCTGGATCTTAGCTATTGTCGCAACCTCACGGATGTGTCGTCGTTAGGCGCTGTCCACACGTTGAGTCTTAGCGGGACCTTAGTCACCGATGTATCAGCGTTGAGAAATGTCCATAGGCTGGATCTTAGCTCTTGTTACCATCTCAAGGAACTTAAAAGACAACTTTTTATATCTAGACAATTTTTCAAATATCCATCACGAGCGAGTGCTATTCCGCGATCTTCATTACTCCATCTTCGTTTGCTCCGAGGAAATCTTGCCACGGTGCGACCTTTAGAGGATTATGCAGCGGTGTCAGCAGAGACGAAGAGGATGCTGGGTGATGAAATTAAAGCGGTTGTTGAGAAAACATTGAAGCATTATAATACGCTATGGAAAACTTCTAATGAAGATGAGACAGCTCGTTCATCCTACATTACACTAGCAGAATGGAGGATAGGCGGTTCGTTAGAAGATATTGTCAAGTCAGTTATTCAGTTTTTTATTACTGCCCCTGGACACTGGCATGCAGGAAAGCGGCAGAATAACTCCCGACTCAACGATACAGAAATCTATCAAAAAGGTAAAGGCCCGTCAATTAAGACACTTTTAATGCGCTATTTACTTACTATGGAATTTTTCTCGCGAGAGGTGATTGGACATAAGCTGCGGCTTACTACAGGTGAGTTGGCACATGGTCTTGAGTATGAGTTAGATTTATCCAAGGATTATTTTGGTGGCTGTGATATTGATGGGTTGCTCTGTTTTTTTGAGAATGAATGTAAGCGTGTAGGGGGCTTGGGCAAGCCAGGCAAGAGACCAGCAGTTTTTGAAGAGAGACTTGCTTTATCATCATACGGCAATATCGTTTGTTTAAGACATTCGTATTAACAGAACTTCTCGACGAATAGACAACCTAAGGCAATACCTACTGCCAAAGCCTATAAAAAAATTATTTTTCGTAGCCATTTTTTACACAATAGTAATAAGATCACGCAATCAATGGACGATATCTTACAAGATTGATTAACAATAGATCAAAGCATAGGGTTAACGATTTTGGTAGACTACATTGCGAACATAATACATTAGGGTGCAAAAACTTGCAGTTTAAATACAAGCAACGCAAACACATTGGTTTCAATGAGTTACGGCAAGCGATGTCAGCTCATTTTGACCAACTGAGCGATAGTCATCAAATGAGCAAAGTCCGTCATAGTTTACACAATGCTTTATAGCGTTTCCCTATATTGTTGACCTATTCTAAGCGAGTATAGTGTTTGCTTGCGAGGTTTCAAAGGCGACGTTTACTTATTGTAAATAAGGTGTTGAATAACCAAGCAAGCAGGCACTAGATGAAGTCTTAGTATAGGTCAACAATATAGGGAAACGCTATAATGGATATTCAGTATTTTTTTCCGCGATTTTTTGATGATTAGGGAGTTTTTCAGAGACGACTACGTAAAAGAACTGGGAGGAAAATTGTTGACCGAGGAAACCGCTAACAATATTGCTAAAGAAATAATAAGTACTCAAAATGCTCAGAGAGAAATACAAGAGACCTCCCGATCCCGCAGGCCTGTAACTTGCCGTAGCTAAAAATTTGAACGCATTTTGACTGGTATAACTATATTACATAGCTTACACATAATATGTCTACTGACATTGCCGCTGTCTAACAACTTCAAATAAGGCGACTCCTGCAGCAACGGACACATTCAAACTTTCCATACACCCTGGCATCGGTATAGTAACCAATTCATCACAGTGCTTTCGTGTCAAGTGGCGCAATCCTTTTTGCTCACCGCCCAATACCAGTGCCACTGGACCTGTATAATCTATTGAATAAAAAGATGTTGTTGCTTCCCCTGCTAAACCATACACCCAAACGCCGTGTGTTTGTAATTGTTGTATGGTACGAGCTAAATTTGTAATTATGCATAAAGGCACTATTTCAGCTGCACCGCAAGCTACTTTGCGTACTGTCGCTGTCACCCCTACGGCTTTATCTTTTGGCACAATCACAATATCCACTTTCGCAGCACCTGCTGAGCGTAAACAAGCACCTAAATTTTGTGGGTCTTGTAGGCTATCAAGAATTAAAATCAAAGGGTTTTTATTCTTTTCTAATAATTCCGGCAAATCTCTTTCATCCAATTCACGTTGTGGCTTAATTTCTAAAACAACACCTTGATGATTGACTGTGCCCACTTTGTCAACTAATTTATTTTTAGCCAGTGTTTCAATGGGGATGCCTGCCTCTTGGCAAAAGTGTTGAATCCGTTTAATCTGTTTATCATGTCGATCAGGAGCAAGATAACATCTTATTGCCTGTTCAGTATACTGCTTTAAAAATGCATTCACTGCATGAATGCCAAACACATTATCCATTGCTACCTCGATTTCTTCCGGCTTCTTTTCAACTGCTTTTTCTTCGAGGGTCTCTCTGCAATTTTTTCCATTTCCTCAACCACTAGTGTAAAATCGATATTGCGCTCATCCAAGTCAACTCGACTAACACATACCGGCAATTGATCGCCTACCTGGAAACATATGCCCGTACGCTCGCCCATCAATTGATGTTGCATGGCGTCAAAATGATAGTAATCATTAGGCAAGCTAGTTACATGAATTAACCCTTCAATATAGATTTCTTGCAAAGAAACAAACAAACCAAACCCCATCACGGAAACAATAGTCCCGCTGAATTTCTGGCCTATCTTATCACGCATAAATTCGCATTTTAACCAATCAACAACATCTCGTGTCGCTTCATCCGCACGTTTTTCAGTCATTGTACAGTGAGATCCAAATTCTCCCATATCATCATTCGATAAAGAAAAAGTATCACTTTGATTACCTTGTAAAATATGTTTAATTGCGCGATGAACCAACAAATCAGGATAACGCCGTATTGGTGAGGTAAAGTGAGTATAGCTGTCATAAGCCAATCCAAAATGACCAATATTTTCAGGTTGATAAACAGCTTGTGATAGTGAACGCAGTAATACCATTTTTATTAAATCAGCATCCGACCTGTCCGTAATCGCATTTAATACGTTAGCGTAATCTATAGGCTGTGGATCGTCTTTTCCACTAAGTTTTAATCCTTTTGCATTGAGAAATTGACGAAATGTTTGCAAATTGAGACTATCCGGAGAGGCATGTACGCGATATAAAGTTGGCATATGGTGTTTTTCTAAAAACTGCGCAGCACTCACATTAGCAATTAACATAAACTCTTCTATTAAACGATGTGCATCATTGCGTTCTTGCGAAACGATTTTCCTTATTTTTTTATCTTTATCGAATAAGATTTTGGTCTCAGGCATGTCTAGCTCTAGTGCCCCTCGAACCTGCCTATTTTTATGTAATACATTGAATAAGGCATAAGCTTCTTTCAAGTGAGGAAATACAGCACTATATTGCATTTGCAATATGCGATCATCATCCACTAACATTTTTGCTGCTTTTTTATAAGTTAAACGTGCATGCGAATGGATCACTGCCTGAAAAAACTCAAATTGACGAATTTTACCGGCTGGCGTCAACGTTGCTTTACAAACAAGTGCTAATCGATCAACATCGGGTTTTAAAGAGCATAACCCTGCCGATAAACTAAATGGAAGCATTGGAATAACACGATGTGGAAAATAAACTGAGTTACCCCGCAAACGAGCCTCTTCATCTAACGCATTATTGGGCTGCACATAATGTGAAACATCAGCAATGGCTACATACAAGTGCCAACCTTGTTTGCCATTTTTTTCACAATAGATGGCATCATCAAAATCTTTTGCATCCTCACCATCAATGGTGATAAACGGCAAATCACGCAAATCCTCTCGCCCAACGCTATCGACAGCATTAACATCAACTGGCAATTTTTTTTCTTCATCTATCACTGCTGATGCCCATTGGTAAGGCAGTCCATAAGCACGAATGGCAACATCTATTTCCATCTCTGGCGCCATGTGCTCACCTAGAATTTCTTGAATAGAACCAATCGGTGCTTGTTTTTTATCAGGCTGTGTTGTTAATTTTACAACGACAATTTGGCCTGACTTAGCGTCGTGACAATGCGCTGGTGGAATAAGAATATCGAGAGTAATATGGCTATTTGCAGGGACAACAAAAAAAATACCATCTTCTTCAAAAAAACGACCGACTATTTCTGTTGTATTGCGCTGTAATACATCAACGATCATGGCTTCAGGGCGACCACGGATCACTCTGCCTGTTTTTTGTACTAATACTTTATCTCCGTGCAAGACAGTGCGCATTTGTCGCTCAGTTAAAAATAATCTTTCACCGTCTTCTTCTAGCACAACAAATCCATAACCATCGCGGTGCCCTAGCACTTGTCCAGTCATCAAGTCCATTTTTTGTGGGATACCATACATTTTTTTTCGTGTTCTGATCAATTGACCATCACGCACCATGGCAACTAAGCGCCGTCTTAAGGCTTCACATTGCTCATCTGTTTTGAGTAACAACGCTTCAAGCAACTCGTCATAGGAAACTAACTGTTTACATTGACGTAACCACTGTAAAATATACTCCCGGCTAGGAATAGGTTTTTCATAGGTTGCCGCCTCACGTGCAGCAAATGGATCGTTTATTTTCTTGCGTTTAACCACAAATAATCATTCCTTTACAAAATCATTGGAAATTATATCATATAATGCACATAGGATGTGGCTAGACACGCTATGTATTACTTAAATATAAAACTGATACATGGAGACATAAAAATTGCATAAAATATTAATGCATTCAGTAATTACTGCAACAAGCTTGTTACTACTCAGCGCTTGTCAAAAAAAGTTCGCTGACTATGAAAATCCAGCAGAACCTTACAACCGCGAAGCAATCTGTGAACGGTTATCTGACTTAGTCAAAGACTATTCAGGCCCGTATGATTACAAAGGTAAAAATATTAGCCGCCGTGAATTAAAACGTTTATTCAATGATTATCAAATCTATGGGTGCGATAAATAGACCACATTACTATCATCTGAGAAAAACACTAATCCTGCGGAATATTTGACGTATACTCACGAATCAATTCAATAAACACATCACCGTATCGCTCCAATTTACATTGTCCTACACCATTAATCGATAAAAATTCAGCAGATGTTTTAGGCAGAAAAGCTGCCATTTCTACTAAGCTAGCATCGCTAAAAACAATAAATGGGGCAACTTTGTTCTCATTAGAAATACGTTTGCGTAACTGGCGAAGTGCATCAAACAGCGCATGATCATACTCTAGCGTATGAGAAGATACTTTAGCCTTTTTTGGTTTTTTTATCGCTTTAACGGTCTTCACTCGTGGTTTTGCTAACGTTAATTGTTTTTCGCCTCGCAGCAATGGTCTAGACTTTTCTGTCAACGTTAACACAGAATAATTGGCAATATCTTGTTCAATATATCCTTGATGAATTAATTGTCGCAAAATACTATGCCATTCTTGCTTTTGATGATGTTTTCCAATACCAAAAGTTGACAAGCGATCGTGGTGAAGACGCTGGATCCGTTCTGTATGCTGTCCACGCAAGACTTCGACCACATATGCAGCACCAAAACGTTGGTTTAATCGATAAATACACGACAATGCTTTTCCGTGCATCTTCAGTTGCATCAAACGTTTCGGGTGGATTAAGGCATATATCACAATTTCCACAACTCTCTGTTTGGTTTTCGGCAAAATAGTTTAACAAGACACAGCGCCGACAAGTTTGTGCTTCACAAAAGTCAATCATAGCATTTAACTTTTGAACTTCAATGCGACGTTGCCATTCGTTACCATTATTTTCAACAATACCACGCACAATCGCTGTATCACTAATACCATACAATAATAAAGCTTCCGATGGTAAATTATCGCGCCCTGCCCGCCCAGTTTCTTGATAATAACCTTCAATATTTTTAGGTAAGTCATAATGCACCACAAAGCGAACATTAGGCTTATCTATGCCCATACCAAAAGCAACCGTTGCAACCACGATATCAATATTATCTTTCTGAAAATCATCTTGTGTTTTTTTACGCGCCTCACTTGACATCCCAGCATGATAAGCGGCGACTGATATCCCTGCTGATTGTAATTTTTCAGCAATTTCGTCAACGCGCTTTCGAGTCATACAATAAATAATGCCCGCTTCTTCTTTATGCTGAGTTAAAAAATGACTCAATTGTTGAAAAGGTTGATGTTTTTCTAAAACGGTATAACGAATATTAGGCCGATCAAAACTTGCCAAATGAAAATCAGCCTCATGTAATCGTAATGCCTGACGAATATCTTCTCGTGTTTGTTTATCTGCCGTTGCTGTTAACGCTAACAATGGCACATGAGGAAACAAATCACGCAACTGAGCCAGTTTTAAATATTCGGGTCTAAAATCCGGACCCCATTGTGACACACAGTGCACTTCATCTACTGCAAATAAACTAACCTCAATCTCTTCTAACCGTGCTAGAAATGAATCACTCATCAAGCTTTCTGGTGCAATATAAAGCAATGAAAGCTGATTATGATGCAATTTTGCTAAGGTTTGCCTAGCTTCCGTTGCTTGTAGACTAGAGTTATAATAAGCGGCAGAAACACCATTTGCTTGTAATGCGTTGACTTGATCTTGCATCAGTGAAATCAGCGGAGAAATGACAATAGTGACACCCGATTTCAGCAAGGCGGGTATTTGATAACACAGTGATTTACCACCACCTGTTGGCATTAAGATAAAATTATCACGCCCAGCTAACACACTTTTAATTACAGTTTCTTGCATTGGTCGAAATTGATCAAATCCAAAAACCTGACTTAATACCTGTTGCGGTGTTTTGAGAGAATTTTGCTGGCAATCCTGCGTGCTTATCATGCGTTTATCCAATAAAAACTATTGTGCTATTTAATTGAGCCGTCTAGCCATTATACTCATAATAATTGAAAATGCGAGTACTCTAAGAATAATAAGTATAAAAGAAAATTAAATAATCATAGCCGCTGACAAATTTTATCAGCAATATAACCAACCGTACCCGCATAAAATGTGGAATTATTATAGCGCTTGATGACATCAAAGTTATCAAACACTAAAAAATACGGGCCTCCATAAGGCTTGATCAAGCGTGCCTGTATAGCGCTATCGTTTGGCATATGGTAACCATTAATTGTACGAATGCCCATATGTGACCATTCACGTACAGAATAGGAGTGACCATCTTTCTTATTTTTATGGCGAGGCGGTACTTCAACTTCAACATACCATGGAATGCCTTCTTGCCATCCATTCTTTTTCAAATAATTCGCAATAGAGGCAAATACATCTGCTTTATTAGTCCAAATGTCACGATGCCCATCACCATCGTAATCAACTGCATACTCAAACCAACTGGATGGTAAAAATTGCGGTTGCCCTGTTCCCCCAGCCCATTCGCCAACAAATTTTTCAGGGGTAATATCACCTTTATTTAATATCTGTAATGCAAGCAATAATTCTCGTCGAAAAAATTCGCTGCGTCTATTATCATAAGCCAACGTTGCTAATGACTTGATCACAGAAAATTTTCCCATGTAATGACCATAGCTAGATTCGATACCCCACAATGATGTAATAACGCAAGGATCAACTCCATAGGAATGGCCAATTTCATTTAATAAAGCACCATAACGCTTATATTTTTTCTTGCCTAAATTAATACGATATGAATCACCGCGAGTGTTTCGGTACTTCAGATAAGTTAAACGGGTTTCTGGTTGGCTTCGATCATAATTAATAGTACGTTTATCAGGCTGTAAATTTTTAAACACTTGGTCAAACAACTGTGGATTGATGCCTTGACTCAGGGCTTCTTGACGCAATTGTGCAACCCATTGATTCCATGGCAATTTTGCCTGCGCTAATGTAGGCACTGCAAAAAAAATGAAAAGGATACTGAATAATTTAACCCATCGACTTTTTATTCTCATCGCCTTACCCCTAGAAATTTCGTAACGATACAGCATCTTTCTCAGAACGTTCCATCCATGCCAAATCGTTGTTACCCTTTCAAGTATAGCACTGTTATATTTCTAATTTCATAACAACGGCATCTTCCCTGCCCTGATCCGCACGATAATACTGTTTACGGATCCCTATTTGCTTAAACCCTTGCTTTTTATATAAATTGACTGCTGCCGTATTGCTAGGCCTAACTTCCAGTATAATACTATCAACCTCCGCCTGTTTGGCCCTAGCTAAAATATCACACAAGAAGTGCAAACCCAGTCCTTGACGCTGTTTTGACTTTTCTATAGCAAAATTAAGAATATGGCATTCCCCAGCAGCAACTGACAAAATAGCATAACCCACAAGCTGATCTGACACCAGTAAAGCAAGGCAGTAATATCCAAAACAAAGACAATCATGGAAAATAGACCGTGACCAAGGATAATCATATAAGCTTTCTTCAATCACACTGACTGAATCGAGATCAGATTGTTTCATAAAACGTATACTGATGTTATCTTGCATAATTCTTACTCATAGTGATGGTTTTCTCTTTTCCATATAATGTTATACCATAAATCACATATCACTATTCTAACTCTGATACACCATACAATAAAAAAGTGGTGTACATAACGAACTTATGCTATATTGACAACATTTTATCGTAACTGCGCAAACTCTTATTTATCAAATAAAACATTAATTTTTGTTGCAGATGCATTACAATATCACAGGCTCAAGGAACAATAAATGGCAAACCCAAAAACAATATGTAGCACACTATTTTATACCGACTTAGAAAACCCCACTCACATGAACTACCTGAAAAAGCAAGCAACACTAAAATATCTTAAATTAGTAAAAAAATACCTCGGCTCGTTTAACAAATTAAATGCTGCTGTAAAAGAAATGACTCACATTAAAGATGAAAATAACCTCGCCGTTGATATTGTCTTTGCCGATCAGTGTGACCTTTTTGACCAAGAAGGAAACATTAAAAATAGTGATGAGCATCCTGATAATATCCACACTAGGGAGTATGGTGACGGAACAATCTACACGAGTATAGCGCAATCTGATGGATCAATGCAGGATTTTAAAATTGATTGGAATCACTCAAATCACCTTAAACTCATCGGAACCGATAAGCAACATCCAATCAGTGATCGTGAATTCATTATTATGACTTCTATTCTAGAAATGGCAGAAAATGAAGTCATCAAACCTTATCGCAATATCCTTAAACAGTTAAAAACAGGCCATTCTTACACGCCATATGAAGATAAGACGATAGTAATTACTGATAAGAAAAAACAACAGTTATCTTTGAAAGTTGATGAATTCATTTATAAACTTAGAGATATTTTTACTGATGCATTCGACTTATCGGAGTTAAAGCTAATCACGCCAAACGCTAAGAAAATATCAAAACAACTCGATTCAACATTATCACAGAAAGTAGAAGCAGCTAAACAACAACTGTCACCACAACTTTCAAACACATTGATACCATTATTTCTTAAACCACCATCAGAGCTTAATAAATCATCTTCTCTGTTTGACTATGACGATGATCTTGTCATCTTGCTAGTCGGTGATACTAATTCATCTAAAAGCGCGCTATCATGTCATATTCGAAATATAAATAAGCCTTACTGGACAAATAATTTTTTCTTACCTGATGGATTCGAGTATTGGCCAGAGCAGAAAATAACGATCATACGTCATAAAACCCGACTTAACGTAACAGTTCGCACTCCTCTATGCGATGAGCGATCAAAAACGATACAAACTAAGGATTATCGCGGCACAATGGCTGTTTTATTAACTTATTCGGTAACATGTGAACAATCGTTTAAAAATCTTCGCCACTGGTATGATAATATTAGAGATCATGCTAAAAAAATAGATATTACTATTATTGGTGTCGCTAAAACAACGCGTGATAATAATAAAAGAAATAAAGTTATTCATTTACACCATGCGCAAAAATTTGCAAAAGAAATTGGTGCATCAGGATGTTATGAATACTGTCTTCAGACAAATGTCAGTATAAAGCAGCTCTTCCACGCAGCAGTAGATAAAACCTATCACCGCTTAATACTACCATGCATTTTGCAAGAGAGAAATTCGCTTGTAACTCAAGCAAAAAAGAACCTAGAATCAGAACAGGTTAAATCAACGTTATCACAGAAAATAGCAATAGATAAACAACAACTAACAAATACATCAAAACCATTATTTCTTACGTCAGATCCTGGATCTCATGGAACGATGGTACCTACTGTCTCATCTTCCTCCAGCAGTCATTATGACTATCTTATTAAAATATTGCTCATCGGTGATGCTAATACATATAAAAGTCCACTATTGTTACGTTTTAGTGATAGTAACTTCTCTTTAGATTTTATATACTCACGAGGCATTGACTTTCAACAAAAGACAATTCAACGTCATGAAAAGCAATTTAAATTGCAGATTTGTTCTACTGAAGGCCAAGAACGCTATATAGCGGTATCAACAGATTATTATCGCGGCACACAAGCTATTTTATTGACTTATAATGTCACCTGTGAAAAATCATTTGGAAATCTCCGTAACTGGTATCGTAATATTGAACACCATGCTAGTGAGAGGGTGAATGTTATTATTGTTGGCATTGCTAACACACGCAGTGATAAACATGAAAGGAGAGTTATTAGTTACGAGCGCGCACAAGCATTTGCAGACGAGTATCGTGTTAAATATTATGAATGCTGTCTTGAGACAGGCAAAGGTGTCAATAAACCTTTCCTCACGGCAGTGGATGATGTTTATGATAAATACAAACTGTTAGTTGCTTTAGAAAAGAAAGAACGAGAAAATGTAAAGCCAGAACAACCATCTAACTGTACATTATCATAATATAATTTACCGTACACTTTCTACACTAACAGTTAGTGGATGAAATACTAAAAAAGAAAATTGAAACAGGCGATGTGGAGTGACAAATTTCGAAGTGAATTATTAATTGGTCAAATAGAAGGCAAAGTATGATTTTGCTCTGCACCATGCCATACAACGAGTGACACACATATCATGCTTATGCTAAAATAGTAATGTTTTATTGGTAGTTGCAAAACGCTTATTTATCAAGGCACTAATTTTTTGCAGATACATTACAACATCCCAGGCCCAAGGAACAATAAATGAAAAATCCGAAAACAGTATGTAGCGCATTATTTTATACCAACTTAGAAAACCCTACTCACATGAACTATCTTAAAGAGCAAGCTACGCTGAAATATCTTAAGTTAGTAAAAAAATATCTAAGCTCCTTTGACAAATTAAATGCTGCTGTAAAAAAAATGGCTCATATCAAAGATAAAAATAGCCACACACTTGACATTGTCTTTGCCGATCAGCACGGCCTTTTTGACCAGGAAGGAAACATTAAAAATAGTGATGAGTATCCTGATAATATCCACACTAGGGAGTATGGTGACGGAACAATCTACACGAGTATAGCGCAATCTGATGGATCAGTGCAGGATTTTAAAATTGATTGGAATCATTCAAATCACCTTAAACTCACCGGAACCGATAAGCAACATCCAATCAGCGATCGTGAATTTATTATTATGACTTCTATTCTAGAGATGGCAGAAAATGAAGTCATCAAACCTTATCACAATATCCTCAATCATTTAAAAATTGGCCATTCTTATACTCCATATGAAGGTAGGACGATAGAAATCACTCAAGAAAAAAAACAGGATTTATCAATGAAAGCTGAGAAGTTCTATCTCAGCGTTAAAAATGTTTTTACTGAGGCTGTGGATTTATCTGAGTTAAGACTAGTGACCCCACTTGATAACAAAATATCAGAACAACTCGAATCAACATTATCACAGAAAATAGAAACGGCTAAGCAACAACTGTCAAATACATCAAAACCATTATTTCTTGCGTCAGATCCTGGATCACATGGAACGATGGAACGTACTGTTTCATCTTCCTCCAGCAGTCAATATGATTATCTTCTTAAAATATTGCTCATCGGTGATGCTAACACATATAAAAATCAGCTATTATTACGTTTTAGTGATAGCTCTTTTTCAAGGACTTTTATAACTACAATAGGTATTGACTTTCAGGTAAAGACGGTTCGGCGTCATAAAAAGCAATTTAAATTGCAGATATGGGATACTGCAGGCCAAGAACGCTTTAGAACAATACGCACTGATTATTATCGCGGTGCAATGGCTATTTTATTAACTTATTCGGTAACCTGTAAAAGATCGTTTGAGAATCTTCGTCACTGGCATCGTAATATTCAAAATCATGCTAGTGAAAGTGTAGATATTATTATTGTTGGCGTCGCTCAAAACAGCCATGATAACAATGAAGAGAATAAAGTTATTAAGCTAAGCCAGGCACAAGCATTTGCGAAAAAAATCGGGGCTGCCGGATGTTATGAATGCTGTACTGAGACAGGTGCCGGTGTAGATGAACCTTTCTACGCAGCAGTAGATGCAATTTACCACCGCTTAATACTACCCGGGATTCCTGAGATTTTAGAAGAGAGAGATCTGTCTGAACCTCCGGCGGAATCTGAACTAGAATTCCGAGAACGCATGAAAAAAGAACTAGAACCAGCGCCAGCACCATCTAACTGTACATTATCATAATATAACTTACCGTACACTTTCTGAACTAACAGTCAGTGGATTAAATGCTGAAAAAAGCTGAGGGTTATAGCGTTTCCCTATATTGTTGATCTATTCTAAGCGAGTATAGTGTTTGCTTGCGAGGTTTCAAAAGCGACGTTTACTTATTGTAAACAAGGTTTTGAATAACGAAGCAAGCAGGCACTAGATGAAGTCTTAGTATAGGTCAGCAATATAGGGAAACGCTATAATCACTCTCAGACAATTATAACACATCACCAATAGCACACTAAGCAGCTTTTTCTTTTTTCTTCCGTTTGGGTGCATACAAATCGGTAATGGTCCCTTCATACATTTCTGTTGCGAAAGCAACCGTCTCTGAAAGTGTTGGATGTGGATGAACTGTCAATGAAATATCTTCGGCATCACAACCCATTTCTATTGCTAGGCTGGCTTCTGTAATCAATTCGCCTGCATTCACACCAACAATCCCTGCGCCAAGAATTGTTTTCTTTTCAGCATCATAGATCACTTTTGTCATACCTTCCGCTCGGCCATTGCTTAAAGCACGTCCACTAGCCATCCAAGGAAATACGCCGGTTTCATAATTAAGGCCTTGCGCTTTCGCTTCGATTTCAGTAACACCTGTCCATGCAACTTCTGGATCTGTATACGCAACAGACGGAATGCAAGCAACATCAAAATAGTGATCCATGCCGGCAGCAACTTCGGCAGCTATTTTTGCTTCATGCGATGCTTTATGTGCTAGCATGGGTTGACCAACAATATCGCCAATAGCAAATATATTGTTAACATTCGTTCGCATTTGTTGATCAACAATAATATAACCTCGTGTATCTACTTTGACTCCCGCCTTATCTAATGCGAGCCTGTCTGAGTTAGCTTGACGACCGACAGAACTTAAAATACGATCATAGCGTTTCGCTTTGCTAGGCGCATTTTTTCCTTCAAATTTAACCCATAACCCATCAGGTTTTGCCTCAACTGCAGTGACCTTTGTTTCTAACATAATAGATTCATATAATGGGGATACAAATTTACTATATACTTTCACTAAATCTTTATCTGCACCTGGCATCAAACCGTCTAATAATTCAACGATGGATACTTTTGCTCCTAATGCACGATAGACTGTTGCCATTTCACAACCGATAATGCCACCACCGATGACTAGCATATCTCCATCAACTTGCTCTAATTCCAATGCACCGGTTGAATCAATAATACGCGGATCATCAGGTAAGAAAGGCAATTGAATAGGACGTGAGCCGGCAGCAATAATGCATTGCTCAAAATTAATCGCTTGTTCACCGCTATCACCCTGAACGGTCAAACGGGTTGGGGAATCAAATGTTGCAATACCCTGCACTACGGTTACTTTGCGCTGCTTCGCTAATCCCTTTAACCCAGTGGTTAATTGCCCAATCACTTTATTTTTCCAGGCACGTAATTTATTCAAATCAATGGTTGGCTTATCATACTGAATACCATGATCAGACATGGCGGCTGTATCATCCATCACTTTGGCAGTATGCAATAAGGCCTTAGAGGGAATACAACCCACATTCAAGCAAACACCGCCAATCTGAGCAAAACGCTCAACTAGAACCACTTTTTTCCCCAAGTCAGCCGCACGAAATGCCGCTGTATACCCACCTGGACCACTACCGATAACAACTAATTCAGCTTGCAACGACTTTTTATCTGCCATGGAATTTCCTCATAATAAAACGTTTCTAATGTCTGATAATACTTTGCTCAAATACGTGATGAATCGAGCACCCTGGGCACCATCAATAACGCGATGATCATAAGACAGTGATAATGGTAACATTAATCGGGGGATAAATTCACCTTTTTCATAAATTGGCTTCATCGCCGATCGAGAGACACCTAAAATGGCAACATCCGGCACATTCACTATGGGAGTAAATGCGGTCCCACCAATGCCACCTAAACTTGAAATAGCAAAGCAACTGCCTTGCATATCTGCAGGCATCAGTCCTTTTGTTCGAGCACGCTCACTGACTTCACCTAATTCCTTGGCCAATTCAAACAGTCCCTTACTATCAACATCACGTATCACTGGCACCATTAAACCATTAGGCGTGTCAACAGCAACACCTATATGATAATATTTTTTTATGATCAATTGTTCACCTGATGGATCCAGCGAAGCATTAAAATCTGGAAATTTCTTCAATGCAGCTACCACTGCTTTCATAATAAAAACCAGCGGTGTTAACTTAAATCCTTGTTTTTCTGCTTGCTGTTTTTTAGACTGGCGAAATTGCTCTAATTTAGTAATGTCTGCTTCATCAAATTGTGTAATATGTGGCACGCCTAACCAATTACGATGTAAATTTGCACCAGAAATCTTTTTAATTTTTGATAAAGGCTGATATTCAATCGGTCCATATTTAGCATGGTCTACGGTTGGTACAGGAGGCAAATTCGTCGCAATGCCTGAATCACTTGCTGTCGATTTGCTTAATGCAGCTTTTACATAAGCTTGCACATCTTCTATGACAATACGCCCTTTACGACCAGTACCTATTACTTGATTAAGATCAACACCAAATTCACGTGCTGTACGCCGCACAGCGGGACTTGCATGAACCACGCCTATTGTATTTTCTTCTACTACCGGCTCGATTTGAGGTTGTTTCACTGCTGTTAGCTTTTCTACCTTTGGTTCAGTGGGTGTTTGCTCGGCTGGTGTTGGCTTTTCTGCCTTTGCTTCAGTCGTTGTTTTACTCTTTTCTCCAGCCTCGGCTGCTGTATCTAACAAAATGATCAATGTACCTTTTTTTACCTTATCACCAACAGCAACTTTAATTTCCTTGACAGTGCCAGCATAAGGCGTTGGAACGTCCATAGAGGCTTTTTCACTTTCCAGTGTAATCAAGGCATCTTCCTCTGCAACGACATCGCCAACGCTGACTTGCAAGTCAATAACATCGACTTCACCGTCAACACCAATATCTGGAATATGTACTTCTTGAACAGTTGTCACGCGTTAACTCCTTTTTTATACAGTCGTTGGGTTGGGTTTATCAGGATCAATGCCAAACTTATTGATTGCTTCTGAAACGATATGTTGCTGGATATCTCCTTGCTCTGCCAGCATTTTCAAACTTGCGACTACAACAAATTTTGCATCCACTTCAAAGAAATGTCGTAATTTTTCTCGTGTATCACTGCGACCATAGCCATCAGTGCCTAATGCCGTATAAGGCTTAGCAATATAAGCTCGAACTTGATCAGAATAGGCACGTATATAATCCGTTGCAGCAATCACGCTACCTGGGCGTTGCATCAAGCAATCGGATACATAACAAGACTTAGCTTGTTCTGTTGGATGTAAACGATTCCAACGTTCCACCGCACTACCATCACGCGCCAACTCATTAAAACTTGTCACACTCCAAACATCTGCACTTATCTGATAGTCATTCTGCAAGATATCTGATGCTTTCAATACTTCACGTAAAATAGTCCCACTACCTAGCATTTGCAGTGCTTTATCTGTTTTCACAGTACTTTCACGCAACAAGTACATCCCTTTCACAATACCATCTTCTGCACCCTCTGGCATATCGGGATGCGAATAATTTTCATTCATCACGGTAATATAATAGTAACAGTCTTCTTGTTGCTGGTACATGCGATGCAAACCATCTTGAATAATAACGGCTAATTCATAACTGTAAGTTGGGTCATAAGAGCGGCAATTGGGGATAAAACTGGCATAGCTATGACTCTGTCCATCTTGATGCTGTAAACCTTCTCCTGCCAATGTAGTACGCCCTGCAGTACCTCCCAATAAAAAACCACGCGCACGACTGTCTCCAGCAGCCCAAGCTAAATCGGCAATGCGTTGGAAACCAAACATAGAATAGTAAATAAAAAAAGGAATCATTGGAAAGTTATTGGTATTATACGATGTCGCTGCTGCCAACCATGAGCAAAAGCCGCCAGCTTCGGTAATGCCTTCTTCAAGCACTTGTCCCTTTTTGTCTTCACGATAATACATGAGTTGTTCAGCATCGACTGGTTTATATAATTGACCCTTTGCTGAGTAAATACCAATTTGGCGAAATAAACCTTCCATTCCAAATGTGCGGCACTCATCCGGTATAATCGGAACAATGCGTTCTTTGATTGCTTTTTGTTTTAGTAATGTATTTAAAATACGAACAAAAGCCATGGTGGTGGATATCTCTCGTTCACCCGTCCCTTTTAAATGTGTTGCAAACACATCCAATGCTGGAATATCTAATGTTTGAGAAAATGCAGGTCGTACAGGCAAAAAGCCGCCTAAATGCTCACGCTGCTTTTTTAAATATTGAATTTCTGCACTGTCTTCTGGCAACTTCGCATAAGGTACATCAGCTAATTGCGCATCGCTGACAGGAATATCAAAACGATCACGGTATCCTTTAACCGCTTCTATGTTCAATTTTTTTGTGTTATGTGCAACATTTTGCCCTTGCCCAACTAGCCCCATACCAAAACCTTTAATCGTCTTCGCTAAGATGACGGTAGGTTGTCCCTTATGATTAACAGCTTGATGATAAGCAGCATAGACTTTTTTCCAATCATGGCCACCAAAATTTAACTGCTCTAATTCTTCGTCTGATAAGTGCTCAACTAATTTTAATAATTCAGGGTATTTTCCAAAAAAGTACTCACGCCCATAAGCGCCTGGCTTACCTTTTAGATTTTGATACTCACCATCAACGGTTTCTTCCATTAAGCGCTTTAATAAACCGGATTGATCACGTTCAATTAACGCCATCCAGTTTTCATCCCACAATACTTTTACAACATTCCATCCAGCACCACGAAATACACCTTCCAAATCTTGGACTATTTTACCATTGCCTCGCACCGGTCCATCCAAACGTTGTAGATTACAATTAACAACAAAAACCAGATTGTCTAAATTATGATCAGAAGCTATTCGTATGGCGCCAAGTGACTCGGGCTCATCCATTTCACCATCACCACAGAAAGCAAACACATTGCGGTCATCGGTATTTAACAATTTCCGATTGGATAAATATTTTAAAAATCGTGCTTGATAAATCGCTTGAAGTGGCCCTAAGCCCATAGATACGGTAGGAAAACGCCAAAAATCTGGCATTAACCATGGATGAGGGTAGGAAGATAAACCATCCACTTCAACTTCTTCTCGAAAATGATCCAATTGTGCTTCGGTTAAACGGCCTTCAAGAAAAGCGCGCGCATAAATACCAGGAGATGAGTGTCCCTGTATGTACACCATATCACCACCTTGTTGTGAATTCGGTGATTTGAAAAAATGATGGAAACCAACTTCATAGAGATGCAATGCGGAAGCATAAGATGCAATATGACCACCTAAGTTGGGCTCTCTATGCGCAGCACGAACCACCATCGCCATTGCATTCCAGCGTAAAAAATCGCTAAGTCGCTCTTCTATTTCAATATTGCCCGGATAATCTGGCTCGTCACAGGTAGAAATGGTATTTTGATACGCACTGTGAATGCCTGACGGTATATCAATACCGGCATGCTGAGCTTGCTGAAACAATTGTTGCAAAATAAAGCGTGCCCGCTCAGCGCCCTCAACTGCTATAACGGAAGCTAAGGCTTCTTGCCATTCTTGTGTTTCGATTGGATCATCATCCATCATGTTATTTTTCTGTTCCATTTATACCCTTGCCTGCTAAAATTTGTGTACTATAACATGAATGAGGTAATGCCAGTAAGGGGAAAAACGCTGGCTACTTCATTATATACTAATATTTCTTCTCCTAACGCGTTAAATATACACAACTACACACAACATATATGCAACAAAGCCCTATTTTTGTCGATAAATTATTATCTTTTTGTTATAATCTCTTTTGACATTATGAAGAAAAAATTAACCTATTATTATAGACTGTATGGAGGAATGACATTATGCATACATTAAGTATATTTCTATCCCGGATACAAATGGGGTTTTCATTGGGCATGCATATTTTATTCCCAACTTTAAACATTGGTCTTGCTTTATTTTTATGCATTACGGAATACCTGTGGATCAAAACGAACAATCCTTTGTATTTAAAAATTTGTAAATTTTGGATGAAAATTTTTGCACTTGCCTTTGGTATGGGTGTTGTGTCTGGGGTTGTCATGGCATACCAACTGGGCACAAATTTTGGGAATTTCACTTTTGCCATTGGTGAAGTCCTCGGCCCACTGTTTGTCTATGAAGTGCTCACTGCTTTCTTTCTAGAAGCCGGTTTTCTTGGCATTATGCTGTTCGGCTGGAATCGTGTTAGCAAAAAAATGCACTTTCTAGCCACTTTCATGGTAGCATTTGGCACTTTGCTATCGGCGTTTTGGATCATGTCTGCTAATTCATGGATGCAAGCACCTTCTGGCTATATAATGAACAGCAATGGCACTTTTACAGTTGATAGTTGGATCACCGCTATTTTTAATCCAACCTTTATTCCACGCTTTCTACACATGTCAATAGCAAGCTATATTGCTGCCACCTTTTTCATTGCTGGTGTTTCTGCTTACTATTTGTGGAAAAAAACACATACGGAGCTTGCTAAAAAATGTTTTTCTATTGCCATGTGGGCTGCTTTAATTTTAGTCCCTATACAAATATTCATTGGCGATACAGTTGGCCTAAATGTGCACAAATATCAACCGCTTAAAACGGCAGCCATTGAAGGCGTCTGGCAAACGCAAAAAGGCGCACCATTGGTCTTGCTAGGATATCCTGATACGGATGCAGAGAAAAACATTACACTGCTAACCATTCCTAAAGTTGCCAGCCTGATCAACACACACGATGCAAACGGGGAATTGCTGGGATTAACAACCGTACCACGCGAAGATCGGCCGGTCATTCTAGCTACCTTCGTCAGCTTTCGTATCATGGTTGGTATTGGTTTATTCTTTCTCTGTCTTGCTCTTTGGGGCTTATGGTTACGTCGCAATAACCGTTTGTATCAATCAACTGCTTTGCAATGGGCATGTATGCTCGCCGTGCCATTCGGATTCATCGCAACCATTGCCGGTTGGATCACAGCTGAAAGTGGCAGACAACCGTGGATAGTTTACGAAAAAATGCGAACATCTGCCGGCGCATCCGATCTCGCCCCAGTACAAGTTCAAATATCATTAGCAATATTTATTACGATTTATTTCTTTGTGCTCAGTTTCTTTGTCATTTATTTGCTAAAACTCATTAAAAAAGGCCCTGAAGAATCTGTTACAAATGACGATAAAGATAAGGCACATTCTTTTACTTATATGTCATTACCAGAAGAAGGGGTTTCATAATCATGTTAGAGTCAATCATCACATTGGTTTTAGTCAGTATTGTCGCCTTTGCTATTATAATGTATGTATTCCTAGATGGATTTGACTTGGGAATAGGTATCCTGTTCCCTTGGATTGCATCTGAAAAAGATCGCAACATTATGATTGCTAGTGTTCTGCCTGTCTGGGATGGTAATGAAACTTGGCTAGTATTAGGAGGTGCGACATTGTATGGCGCTTTTCCTATGGTATATAGTTTTGTCTTACCCACACTGTATATGCCTATTATCATTATGCTAGCAGCATTAATTTTTCGTGGTGTTTCTTTTGAATTTATTCATAACGCCCGCTCAACACGAATACTATGGGTATTTTTCTTTTGTTTAGGCTCCACTATTGCTGCATTCTGCCAAGGGATTATCCTGGGCACGTTTGTACAAGGGTTTAACTTTGAGAATGGACAGGTTATTGTATTAGATTATCAATGGTTAACTCCCTTTAGTATGATGACAGGACTTGCTGTCGTGTTCGGTTATGCTTACTTAGGTTCGTCATGGTTAATATTAAAAACAACCGGCGCCTTGCAAGAATCCATGTTCCATCGCTCAAAAATATTACTACTGATAGTTGGGCTATTTATGATTACCGTTAGTCTGTGGACACCGTTTATTGACCCGCAAGTGACGGCATTTTGGCTTTCTGTACCCAATTCATTTTATCTTGCTGTTTTACCACTATTGACATTATTCACGTTTATCAAAATATGGTTTGCCCTTGACAAAAAGAAAGAGCAACAACCTTTTTACTTGGGCTTTTTACTGTTTCTGCTTCCATACCTAGGTTTTGTCTTATCCGTGTGGCCATATATTATTCCACGCCAAATTACCTTATGGGATGCGGCAGCACCTCTAAAAGCACAACTCTTTATTCTGGTTGGAATGGTTATCTTATTACCTGTTCTAATTGGCTATACATTATATTCTTATATTGTATTTAGAGGTAAAATAACCGATGAAAAGGTGCATTACTAATGGCAACCACTAAAAAGTCCGGGAAAAAATGGTTGTGGTTTGTTGGGCTCTATGCTGCTTCTTTATCAGCATACATGATATTTCATTTTGTAAGCCGTTGGCTAATAAATATGGCAGCGTAAATCGATAATGCATATTGGATTATATAAAATAAATCCACAGTTTCCCAACAAACAAACATTAAAAGGTAAAAGAAAAATTTTGCAATCTATTATTAGCAAGCTACGCAATCAATACAATATTGCTATCGCTGAAGTTGATAATAATGATAGCGGGCAAATTGAACAAAAGCCAGGTAGAATAGCATTTTTTTTTGAAAAGTCTGGCAGTAACTTTGTATTGCTTGAGCAATGCAAAGAGATTATTGCTGGTTGGTAACATAAATTAAAGGAGTATGATGATCATGGAAAAAGAAGCATTGAAACAAGAATTGTTAAATTGTAAAAAATGGTTACGCATTGTTTCTATGCTACTATTTGCTGTCATTATGTACTTTGTATTAGCTATCATCTGCTTTATTGGATTATTTCAATTTGTTGTAAGCCTGTTTACTGGAAAGTCGAATCAGCACTTACGAGAAATGGGCAAAAGCTTAAGCCGGTACATAGCAGCAATAGTAAAATATATCAGTTACTACAGCGAAAGCAAACCATTCCCTTTCTCCGAATGGCCCGAAGGAAACAAAACACCGAAAAAAATTAATAAAATAGAGACAGCGACTGAGCCCAAACCTGAGCAAGAAGATAACGCAGCTAAACAAGAGACAGAAAACTAAGCTTTTTAAAAATAGCCGGTTTAGACAGCTATTTTCTAACTAACCCAAGTAGATAAAGTAAACAAAGCAATCACCACAAGAATAATGATAATACTGCGATCCAGCAAATCGCTGATAATTTTCATTTGTTCCTGCGGTGTTTTCCCGCTTAATTCCATGCTAATCACAGCTGTGCCTGTCGACAATAAAAGTGCTTTATTGTCTCCTGGCAACGCCCAAGCGGCATGCAACCAAACAGGAAATCCCTTCATAAAGTGACCAGCTAATATAAACGCCAAAGATAAAATACGCGCAGGCAACCACGTCAGTGTTGCTTTAACTAAAAAAATCTGCTTTTGCAATGCATAACAATAGTGCTTTTCATTTTCAGCATATTGTGATAACACCCGTAACAGACGCATCAATACCGCGCCTGAGCCACCTAACAGCACAAACCAAAATAATACCGCGGTAACTTCTTCATTGCCAAAATCAAACAACCTTTGCTTTACATCTGTTAGCTCGACTTCATCAACATTGTCGATGAGCAAATCAAAATGTGTTGAACCTAAACAATAAAATAGAATTAATAAATTGAAAACAAATGCCGGCAATCCCCAATAAGATGAAGATAATAAACACGTTATAATAGCTGGAAACATTGCTAATGGCACAGTCAATAACAATAATTGTACCCAATGATATCTTTGCCAATGACGGAAAAAACGATTCCCAATAGATTGACAAAACATGCCATACCAATTGAAATCACGATGATAGAATGAGTCAAAGGCATATCGATCCATCGCTAAAACAATTATTATAGCTAATAAATGCACAGTATTAATCTCTTCGCATCCGATCGGTAAAGGCTATCGGTGTTGGATATTTTAACACAACAAAATAACTTGAACCGATAAAGGTCAGCATGGTCGCTGCTTGTATTAAATGGGATGCTGAGCGGTCAATTAATCCCATAGCGGTTGCAATATAGGCAATTAATAAGGAAAACTCACTCACTTGCCCTAAGCGAACACCCACCTCCCAGGCAACATAACGTGTTTCTTTTGCTCTTTTTAATAAAAAACAAAAGACGATGGGGCGCACTAATAACATCGCAACAGCTAAAATAAGCGCCGGTAACCAAATGCCTGATAAAAAAGATAAATTAAACCCTGCTCCAATTGAAAAGAAAAACATCACTAAGAAAAAATCACGCAATGGTTTTAAACTTTCTGCAATATAAAGCGCTATAGGACTAGCCGCAAGCACAACGCCTGCAATAAAGGCACCGATTTCATCAGAAAGACCAACACTTTTCGCTAATTCTGCCATTCCTAAACACCAAGCTACAGCGACTAAAAACACATATTCTTGAATACGATCAAACTTGAGAAATAAACGGCGTAAAATAAAGTGTTCCACCAAAAAACCAAGTAATATCAAGCCTGGAAAGCCTATCACAATCTTAGCAATATCTAACCAACTAACCCCATCATTTCCTGCTGCATAAATAAATAATAAAACAACGATTGCCAAAATATCTTGGAACAATAAAACACTAATCATGACTTCACCAGTATGTTGGTGATGCAAAATTGTTGTGGGCAACAATTTTAAGCCGATAATGGTACTAGAAAACATGACGGATGCACCGACAATCATACTGGTTGTCACACTAAAACCAAACAGATACGCGATGGCAAAGCCGATAATGGCAAAAACCATCGAGCTGATAAACCCAACCCAGACAATTTTACTTAACATGTGCAGCAAATTTTGTGGGTGTAAATTCAAACCTAGCAAAAATAGCAAAAATATAATACCGATATTACCAATCTGCTTAATTTCTTCCATATCTGTCGTCAATTTCAGCACCGATGGGCCTAACAGAATACCTAGCAGCATATAAGCGACTAACATGGATTGGCGCGTATACAAAGCCACCGTCGAGAGCAACGCAGCGCCAGAAAATACAAGAAAAATTGAAAAAACAATGGACGAGTCGTGCATAAAAAGCCTTAGCATATTAAATGAGATCTACAGTATAACAAATCAACATAAGCTAGCAAAAAAAAATTTGTTTTTTTATCAAAAAGTTAGTTTGTTTTTTGAGCAAATTTCATTATTCGTTAAGAATCCTAATATACACTTATAGCAAAGAAAAATTTTTACAAAGTAGTAGATAAATATAGTAATTTCATCGATGAATGTTACAAAAAATCCTGAATAAGCAAACTATAAATCGAGGTATGCCATGTCACACTTACTAAAAGATTTAAATTGTGAAATTCGTTGCCTCAGTTTCGAAGTGCCAAGTTCACTTTTTTGCTCGCAAAATAATCAATATGATGGCGCATGTATTTTACATGACATCATTAATGCGGCAAAACATGATAATGCTAATCACGCTATTGAACATTCGGTTAAACATAGCACTCCCAGTAATAAGACATGTATTTATCAAGAATTCAAACAAACACCCACCCATTTAAACCGTATCAATTTAGATCCAGACAAACCTCATGGCATTTTAGTCATTAATATCGGTGATAAAAACAATGCTGAACACAATTCCGTTAATCGTCGAATTACGAGCATTCACGAAAAAGTATTAGTGCCTGAAAATATACTTAAAGTGATATTACCCAACAGACAGGATTTAAAAAGAAATATACTAGGCAAAGCAACATTCAAACGTACGCCCAACGATAATCCCGATCTTATCTGTATTGATATTTGTGAGCAAATTAAAGTACAAGCTTCATTACTTGTTAATATGCTGAAAAATAAAGCAAATATTAAATCTCATGGTTAACATTGAAAACTGGGTAAGGTGACATAAGCGGCGAAAAGTTTCCTTCGCGTATAATGAGGACATAAAATAAACAAACAATCATAAAATTTCATAGAACTTTTATTCTCAGAAGGAATTTAAGTTGAATTTTGGTTAATAAACAAGGATGTCCTGATGCAAAAATTAAGACAATCGATCGATAAAGTTGCTTTTGTTGAGCAATATATTGTCTAGCTACGTAATGAGAAAGTTATGCTGGATATCCACCTAGCAAAGCTTTATGGTGTCGAAACCCGCACATTAATCCAAGCGGTTAAACGTAATATTGAGCGATTTCCCGACGATTTCTTATTCCAACTGACTGATAATGAACAAGATTTTTTGAAATCACAAAATGTGATCGCAAATACACCGGGTCGAGGTGGTCGACGTACTCTACCCTATGCATTCACTGAACAAGGTGTTGCTATGTTATCTAGTGTACTACGTAGTCAACGCGCAGTCAGAGTCAACATCGAAATCATGCGTGCCTTTGTTAAACTAAGAAAAATGTTAGAGTCTAACAAAAAGCTTCAACAGCAATTTGAGCAGCTAGAGCAGAAATATGACAAACAATTTCAGGTGATTTTTGAAGCAATCCATCAGCTCATGAAACCACCTGAATCGGATAAAAAACATCCTATTGGCTTTGCTCCCTGGCCTGAAACTGATGCAGCTAAAAAGTCGTGATGATTAAGCCATTATTTTTATCCTTAGAAGATCCAGATACTTCAGTGGTTGAACATCCCTATTATGCAGGTGATAATTATAACCGCGCATCAGGACCCAATCTCATCGGCGCGGATGATGATCTGGGTGCCTTATTGGCATTTTTACGAGAATTCCAAGAACCTAAAAGTACGCTACGCGTTTATGCTAAAGAATTAGAACGTTTGTTTCTTTGGAGTACCCACGTACAATTTATTAATATTGCAAGTCTGAAACGAGACGACTTAGTGACTTATCGTACTTTCCTACAGAAACCAATACCAAAAAAAAATTGGTGTAGCAATAAATCCCCTCAATTAACCAGTGATGGTAATATTAATCCAAATTGGAGGTATTTTACAAAGCACTGTCTGATGTGAGTGTGACAAAGGTATCGGCTATTCTAGATGTATTTTTCAATTACTTAGTACAAAGCAAGTACTTGCTAGGCAACCCTATGGCAACCGATCGTCGGCGTAAAAAATTAAAAAAGAATAAACCTAATATTATTGATCGTTATTTAGAACTTGATGAAATCCATGCGATACTAGACGCACTATCTCAGCAATCCGTTGATACTGATCAAAGTAAATTCCGAGTCATTCGTGCACGTTACATTATTTTATTACTGTTCTGCACGGGATTACGTATTTCAGAAGCGAGTCAGCATACAATGGGAAATTTTATACTGCGAGAGCAAGAATGGTTTCTTCATGTTATCGGCAAAGGTGATAAATTACGAGAAATTCCTATTCCTGACGACTTAATGGATGCGCTCGCCTATTTTAGATTAGCTGTTGGGTTAGTATCTCCCTCTCCGAACTTTCAAGAAACTACGCCTCTTATTCCAATGAAAAATCTAAAACAAGCAATCAGTACGCGCCGAATTGATCAAATATTAAAATGGGCTTTTGAACTCAGCGCCGAACAGTTTAAAAATAGTGCTCCACATAAGGCTTCGAAATTAAAGGCAGCATCAGCTCATTGGTTACGCCATAGTTACGTCACCTACCTACTTAATAGTGGTGCATCACTTAAAGTGACACAAGAGAATGCTGGCCATAGTAACGTCGCTACAACAATGCATTATCGTCATGTTGATCAAACCGATAGGCATAAACAAACTCGAATACTTTCGTTAAACAACCTGAAAGCTGACTCAATAAAACTTAAGGATTAATCAATGCTATTAGCGATTCTGAATGCCCAAGAACAAAAACGTTTTGATTATCCACAACGATTAACGTCGGCGCTTCGTCAACAATGTTTTAATTTGCCCCCTAATGTAGCCAAAGCCATTAATCGCTTACGTTCGCCTACTCACAAAGTAGGATTTATGCTGCAATATGGACACTTTATAGCAACGCAACGGTTTTATTTGGCACAACGGTTCCACGAGGATGATGTTTTTTATGTCGCTTCTTTGCTTAATGTTGATATTAAAGAAGTCAACTTATCTACTTACAAGAAAAAAACTCCCAACGAACATCGAAAAACAATTTTGCATTTATGTCAATGTTATGAATTTGATAATGATAAGACAACCGATAAAGTGAATAAATATATTAAGACCATTATAGCCGAACACATTTCACTAAAAACTATTTTTGTCCGCACATTAATGTGGCTTCATGAGCAAAAAATAGAGATCCCATCTTATCATGGACTTGCCGAACGGATCACTGATGGTTTTCGTCAATTTGAAATGAAACTCATTAAAAAAACAAACCGATCATTAAATAAATCACAAAAAATAGCACTGGATCAACTATTGGGAAGATGGTCGTTTCCGACCATCTTTGTATAAATCTTTATTTTTTATAGCGGTATGTGAATGTATCAAGAGTGGTAACTTAAATTTGCGATACACATACCGGTATAAAGCCATTGGCGATTATTTGATTGGCCTTGACGAATGGAAAGACCAACGTAAAAAATTACTTGAAGCGTCAGGATTAATAAAATTTTCCGACGTGGACACTGTGCTATTTGATCTTAGATCACATCTTGAAGGGCGTTATCAAAAAGTCAATGAACGCATTAATGCTAATAAAAATCCATATATTACCATTGATTGTAATGAAAAAATTACTGTGCGAACACCAGCCGTTTCAGACAGTCAAGAGAAACATATTGCAACTTTGCTCGAGCAAGTTAACTATGTGCCTTCATTACAAATCTTATCAGATATTAATGATGTCACTCAGTTTATTGAGTGTTTTGAACATTATGGCATTAAACACAGCAAAGGAAAACCAACGTTAGCAACATTTTTTGCTGGTTTAATTGCGAAAGGTTGCAATATAGGGATTGAGAAACTTGCCCATACATCCGAAAGTGTAACGGAGAATGCACTAAAAAACACAGTGCAGTGGTACTTTACGCAAAAAAATCTAAATGCAGCTAATAACGAAATTGTTGCGATGGTCCAGCAGCTTACACTCCCAGATATTTTTCTTGAAAATAAGGACAGTCTTCATACCAGTAGTGATGGCCGGAAAGTAGGCGTTTCTGTTGAATCGCTAGTGGCTAATTATTCGTTCAAATATTTTGGTAAAGATAAAGGCGTTAGTGTTTACACATTTATTGATGAGCGACAGTCACTGTTTTACTCTACTGTATTTAGTGCATCAGAACGTGAAGCTGCTTATATCATCGATGGCCTAATGGCTAACGATGTTGTACAGTCTAGCATTCACTCAATAGATACACACGGAGTCACTGAGACGGTATTTGGAGCCAGTCATTTTATGAAGATAGCTTACGCCCCAAGGTTTAAAAATATTACCAAAAAAAAACTCTACGCTTTCTCATCGAAAAAAACCTATGCAAATAAAGGCTATCGTATACTACCGTCTCGCACAATTGACTCTCAACTTATTAAAAAACACTGGGATGAAATATTGCGGTTTATGGCAACCATTTTATTAAAACGTGAAGCAGCATCACAGTTATTCAAAAGGTTAAGTTCTTATGCAAAAGAAAATCCATTATACAAAGCACTCAAGGAATTCGGTCGCATTATTAAATCTCTTTTTATTTTACAATAATGATGTCAAATTACGACAACGTATTGAAAAACAGTTAAACCGTATTGAATTATCCAACAAGTTTGGTCGAGCCATATTTTTTGATAATAGTGGGGAATTCCAAAAGCCGACAGCCGAGGAACAAGTGATTATTACCGCTTGCCAAGTCCTTATTCAAAATGCCATTGTGCTGTGGAATTATCTCTATTTGTCTCAACTATTGGCCAATATTGAGGATGCTGATGAATATCAATCGCTCATAGAAGCCATTCGTTCTGGGTCGGTGTTGTGTTGGCAGCATGTCAATTTATTAGGCGCTTATGGTTTTAGGCAAGCAGCATCAAATGATCCTGCCTTTGGTTTGTACAAAATATTAGCGCTGGAGATTGCATAAGTTAAACGAAGGAAACTTTCCGCCGCTTATGTCAGGTCAGCCAAAACTGCTATAATAGCTGGTAAATTTTCCTGACGATCACTGCCACTGCCAAACGATATTTGGTAGCGTTGCTGCAAAAAATTCGCCATGCTGTCCACTACCACTGCCAACTTCCAAAATATGATCACCTGCATTAATACAGACGGTCAATTGCTGAAGGATAGAATCTTTATTGCGCTCACAGGCAGGTGAGAAAAGCTTTTTGCTCATATCTCATTTCCCATACTGATGATTCGCTATCAGACACAACAAGGCAAAATTGATTTGCTCTAATAGGCATATCGCCCTTATAGAGCAAATTTGTATTACTCTTCCTGTAGCGTCATCAATGACGCATTACCACCCGCCGCCGTAGTGTCAATTGATATAGTACGTTCTGTGCATAATCGATGAAGATAATGCGGACCACCTGCTTTAGGGCCTGTACCCGATAATCCTTCGCCACCAAAGGGTTGCACACCAACGACAGCACCTGTCATAGCACGGTTAACATAGAGGTTTCCAATACGAACACGTTCTGCAATGTAATGTACGCGCTCATCAATGCGGCTATGAATGCCCATTGTCAAACCATAGCCGGTTGCATTGACATCCGCAATAACCTGATCAAGATCTTGTAGTTTAAAGCGAATGATATGTAAAATTGGGCCAAAAACTTCTTGCTGTAATTGACTAATATGTTCAATTTCAAATAAGGTAGGTGGGAAAAACGTACCTTTAGAACAAGTATCGTTCAATCTAGCTTGATGCATCCATTTAGCATGTAACTGCATTGCGTCAACATGTTGTTGCAATATTGCTGCAGAAGCTGCATCAATAACAGGACCGATATCTGTTGCTAACAACATCGGATCACCTATTTGTAATTCATCCATAGCACCTTTTAACATCGCAATGATTTTATCAGCAACAAGATCTTGTACATACAGTATACGCAACGCAGAACAACGTTGACCTGCACTATAAAAGGCAGAATGAAGCACATCATCTACTACTTGTTCGGTCAATGCAGATGAATCTACCAGCATTGCATTTTGCCCACCGGTTTCCGCAATGAAAGGAACAATAGAACCACCCCGAGTGACCAGTGTTTGATTAATTAATTGAGCTGTTTCAGTTGAGCCGGTAAACATAACACCTTTAACGCGCAAATCCGCTGTTAGTTTTGCACCAACAACTGACCCTCGGCCTGGTAGAAAGTGCAATACAGTCGGTGGAATACCTGCTTGATGAAATAAATTAATTACATAATTAGCTATCAATGGGGTTTGATCAGCCGGCTTTGCTAACACTGGATTACCACTGACTAATGCTGCACTTATTTGCCCAACAAAAATAGCCAACGGAAAATTCCAAGGACTAATACAAGCAATAGGTCCACGCCCATGCAAACGCATCTGATTACATTCGCCGGTAGGACCAATAAACGTCTGGGGTTGCCCCATCATGTTACGTGCATTCATTGCATAATAACGACAAAAATCAGCTGCTTCACGATATTCGGCAATCGCATCATCCAGTGTTTTACCCGCCTCGCGAACTAAAAGTGCAATCAATTGATAACGATGCGCTTCGATTAAATCAGCTGTCTTTTCTAAACAAGCTGCTCGCTCATCTACCGCTGTTCTATCCCAAGTAAAAGAAGCTTCATCTGCTGTCGCTAAGGCTTGTTCAACTTGCTGCTCAGTCGCACCAACGACAAAACCAATAATATTAGTTGTATCCGATGGATTAACAACTTCCTTTTGCTTTTGCTCTGGCTGTGTTGCTAATTGTGTGGCATCCCATGATTGTTGTAATGCTTGTTTAATACCTGTGTTTAATTGTGTCAGTTCATCGATGCTGGTTAAATCAATCCCTTGAGAATTTTTTCTATCAGGAAACATATTGACTGGCAAAGGAATACGAGGGTGCGCTTTTTTTTCTAGTCTCTCTGTTTTTTCAATTGGATCCGCTAATAACTCGTCTATTGGCGCACTGGCATCAACGATTCTATTTACAAAAGATGTGTTAGCACCATTTTCAAGTAACCGTCTAACCAAATATGGTAGCAAATCTTCATGACTGCCAACAGGCGCATAAATTCGACAAGGATAATTCATTTTATCCGGACCAACGATTTCATCATACAAAGGCTGTCCCATCCCATGTAAACACTGAAATTCAAAGTCTTTCCGTTCACCAACCATTTCAAGAATCGCCGCAACGGAATAAGCATTATGTGTTGAAAACTGAGGATAAAAATGACTACCTGCCTCAATAACCTGCCTTGCGCAAGCCATGAAGGAAACATCCGTAGAGCTTTTTCGGGTAAAGACTGGATAACCTGCAAAGCCTTGCTCTTGGCTTATTTTAATCTCAGAATCCCAATAGGCTCCTTTTATTAAACGAAGCGGAATACATTTTTTCTGTCTTTTGGCTAAGTCTTCTAACCACGCAATAACATAAGGCGCTCTTTTTTGGTATGCTTGAACAGCAAAACCAAATCCGGACCAGTTATTTAACTTTTCATGAGTAAATACTGCTTCAAAAATATCGAGAGATAATTCCAATCGATCGGCTTCTTCTGCATCAATTGTTAAGCCTACATTATTCTGCTTTGCTTGCTCAGCTAACTGTATTAACCGTGGCACCAATATGGAAAATAGTTTTTCCTTTTGGCCAAACTCATAACGCGGATAAATTGCTGATAGCTTTACGGAAATACTCGGGTTTTTTTCTATCGCTTGGGCAGGAACAACTTTCCCGCAAGATGTTATGGCCTTCTGGTATGCCTGAAAATAACGCTCAGCATCACTCGCCGTCATTGCCGCTTCCCCCAACATATCATAGGAGTAGCGGTAGCCTTTAGCCTCCAACTCTTTGGCTCGCTTCAGTGCTTCCTCTATCGTGCGCCCCATCACAAATTGACGGCCTAAAATCTTCATTGCGTAATTAGCCGAGGCACGAATGACTGTTCCACCGCTTTTAGCTGCAACTTTTTTTAATATGCCTTGTAAACTCTGGCTCGATAATTGTTTCCAACTATATAACTTCCCAGTTAACATTAACCCCCATGTTGTGGCATTAACAAATAAAGAATCACTTTTACCCGCATGCGAATACCAATTTCCGCTTAATATTTTATCACTAATTAAATCATCTGCTGTTTTACTATCAGGAATACGCAGTAGTGCTTCTGCTAAGCACATCAAGGCGATACCTTCCATATTAGATAAATCATATTGCATTAAAAATGCATCTATACCACCTCCATCAATGCGCTTGCTGCGAATCGCTTCAACTAATACGCGCCCATGAGATTGAATACGCTGAACTTGTTCAGAACTAAGCTTATTTCTGCTCAATAAATTATCTATGCATGCGGTTTCTTCTTGGCGATAAGCGCTGCTAATGGCAGCTCGTAAAGCGTCTTGCTGTAGTTCTTTATCAGATATGATCATTTTTTAGTCTTCCTCTTTCTTATGACCGCCCATTTTAAAACGATTAAGTAAAAAATCAAAGCGCTATCATCCTCGAAATTCTATTAATCTCCATGTGTACTTTTATTGTTCTTTTTGGGGTAGTAGACCCATTCAATACGAAAAGATTCTTTGTTAAACATTGGCTGAAAAATCTTATGAAAATGTAATAAACGAAATTCCTCTAGTATTTTATCATTCATATTGGTGATGTATATTTTAGCGTGACATTGATCGGCATATTGGCAAAAAGAAAAAAATACGCCCGTCATTGAACTATCAATATAATACGTTTCTTTGCAGTCAAGAATAAATAGCTTAGGCTCTAGTGATCTTTTTAAATAACAAGCACTAAATAAAGACGCCTCTGATTTATCCAGCGCACCTTTGGCCATGATGATCATTGTTTTACTTTTTTCATCATAGTAAGAAACAAACATATATTAACGTTCTCGAAATGCAGAATTTTTTGCTTTTAATATAGGCTTCAATAAATAATCCAGAACAGATTTTTTTGCCTGTCATGATATCAACAGGAAACCGTCATGCCTGGAATAATATAAAGTGGGTTATTTTTTTTGCCTAAAAAATTCTTATTTGTACGAACCAGTATCTTATAATAACTAACTTCTCGCCCATTTTCAGTTTTTTCTATGGTATCAGCACTAATATGTGTCACCTTGCTTTTCTAAGCCTCCGTACAATGAAAAATCGTATGCAGTCACCTTGACAATTGCTCTTTGACCAGGGCTGATAAAGGCAATATCTTGAGGCTTGACCTTGGCTTCAATTAATAAGTTATCCTCCGTTGGAACTATCTCTAAAATATCCATACCCGGCTGTATAACTGCACCTTGCGTCGAAATTTTTACAAGATTAACAACACCAGTAACAGGTGAGCGAATGGTTGTGCGTTTCAATCGATCTTCTGCTGCTCGTAGCGACTCACTGAGTGATGCAAGCTCAGCTTCTTTTTCATTTAACTCTTTTTGTGAGGCTGATCTAAATTCCTCTTCTGCTTTATCAATATCACCTTTCATTTCATTCGTTTGCCGCTTTAATCGTAGCAATTCGATTTGTGACATAATGCCTTCTTTTACTAATGGCTCTGTAATGTGCAATTCTTCCTTAGATAATTGGTAACTCTGCTCTAATGTTGCCTTAACCGATGCTAATTGTTCTTTCTGTTTTTCAAATAATTTTAATTCATTTGCTATCATATCAGGTGCTTCGGCTTTTATTATTTCAGGAAATACAATCTCTTTTAAACCCTTTGCCTCAGCACGTAAGCGAGCAATATTTGCCAGTAAAGAAAAGTATTTTTGCCGCCCTTCTTTGTAAGTTGAAGAAAATCTCGTATCGTCAATACGCAATAGAATTTGACCTTTTTTCACCTGATCGCCCTCATGAACGTATATCTCTTCTAATATACCCCCTTCCAGATTTTGTATAACTTGTATTTGTGAAGAAGGAATGACTTTTCCTGAAGCTGTGGTCGTTTCTTCTAACACAGTGATTTTTGCCCAGAATATGGCTACAACAAAAAAGAAAACAATCGCATACAATAATAAAGAAGACATCGGTGATTTTTCACTAAGCACTGCTTTTTTGATATCACTGATATAATCCACCTCATCCAGTTGAGCTTCTCGTTTCGTGCTTGTCATCTGCTGAGGTGCACTTCCTGCAAGTCCTTGCTCTCGCAATGAGTCAACCTTATTCTTAATAAGTTCTTGCGCTTTTGCTATTAAATGATCAGAAGAGGATTTTTGACCCGGCTTATTTTCTACAGCTATTTTTTCTCGTACATTTCCATCAGCAAGACTCAGATTGTTTTCATCTTTTGTTTTTTGCTTAGCAAATTTTTCTCTTTCTAATAGATTCTTTTTTCGAAGCTCTTTCATTAACGAATCATAAGCTAACATATCGTCACTTTTTTTTACTTCATCGGTAACGTCATTCTCAAGTCTTTTAATTTTTTTTTCTATAATCAATTTCTGTAACTTTTTCTCTATTAATTCTTGCTCATCATATCGTAATTTTTGCTGCAAAGATTGCTGTTGCTGTGCTCGCTGCAAACGGCTCTGAAAATTATTTTCTTGTTCTTCATGAGATAAATCTGTCAATAACTCTTTAACTTTTAACAGATTCTTTTTTATTTCTTCCATTTTTTCATCGACGATTTTTTTCTGATGATTTAATTCAGCTAACGTTTTTTTCGTCTCCAGCTAAATCTAGTTTTTTTTTATCTAAATCTTTATCTGATTCCATAAGTTCAAATACCTATATTTTTTTCTGCAATTGCCGCAACGACTCTAAAACTTTTTCCTTCTTACCATCAGCTATAATTTTACCACACTGCAGAATAATTAACCGATCAACTAATTTTAACAATGACATTTTGTGCGTAACCAAAAGCAAAGTTTTATCCTGGTAAATCGTCTTAATTCGTTTAATAAAACGGTTTTCTGTACTGTTATCCATGGAACTTGTAGGTTCATCAAAAAGCAAAATAGAAGGTGACATCAATAATGATCGTGCAATCGCGATGGTTTGGCACTGCCCACCTGATAATCCTTTACCATTTTCACCAATAGGCAAATCATAACCCAATGGATGTTTACTAATGAAGTTATCTGCACCAGAAATACGTGCCGCACGTAATATTTCCTCATCAGAAGCCCATGGTGCTTTCATTGTTATATTATCACGCGCTGTTCCATAGAATAACTTTGATTCCTGTTGAACGTAACCAATTTGACGACGCAGATCAGCTGGATCAATTTGTGCAATGTCAGTTCCATCAATTCGTATAGCACCTCCAGCAGGTACATAAAAATTCATGAGCAATTCAAATAAACTCGTCTTACCCGCACCCATTGGACCAACGATACCCACTTTCTCGCCAGCATTGATACGAAATGAAATATTTTTAAATAAGTCAATAGATTGCCCTTCATAACGGAATCTAAGGTCTTCAAATTCAATCGCGCCTGCGAAGGTTGGTCTATGCAAAAACTTATGTCGACGGGGTCGTTCAATCGGTAATTTCATGATATTGCTTAATGCTTGATAGGAGCATTTGGTTAATTGATAACGGATCATTAAACTAGCTAACTGACCTAATGGTGCCATTGCCCGGCCAGATAAGATGGTAATGGCAATCAAACCGCCAACTTGCAAATTCCCTGCAGCAACTGCATAAACACCAAAAATAACCACAAGAACTGTGACTAAGTACTGGGTAAATACTGATATATTCATTGCCAATGTTGAATAAAAGCGCGAATACATAGCACTTTTTGATGATATTCCGACATGTTTCTCCCAGCGACTTTGCATAGTGCCCTCAGCAGAAGTGCTTTTGATAACATCTAAATTACTTAACGCTTCAACTAAAATAGCATGTTTTTGTGCGCCACCGACAAATGTTTTTTCCACTGCTTTCTTAAGAGGAAGACTAATTAAATAAGAAGCAATAATAACTAAGGGAACAGCAACCACTAACACCAAAGAAATCAATCCACCAATTAAATAAATAACAGCAATAAATAAAAGTATAAAAGGTAAATCCACTAGGCCGCTAATAGTCGCTGATGTGAAGAAGTCTCTAATATTCTCAAAGTCACGTAAATGATTAGCTTGTACACCTGTCGATGCTGGAGCTGCATAGGTTTTCACTCCCAATACTTGCTCAAATAAATTACTGGCAATAACCACATCTACTTTTTTACCAGCTAAGTCAATTAAATATCCACGAATTGTACGCATTAAGAAATCAAAGAGAAAAACAATAATAGCGCCTACTGATAAAAACAGTAACGTTTCCGTTGCATTATTGGGAATCACACGATTGTAAACATGCTTAATATATAGCGGTACAGCTAGTGCAAATATATTAATAAAAATGGATGCAACAATAACTTGGTAATAATAACGTCGAAACCGCCAAATTGTTCCCCAGAACCATGAGGGACTGCCTTTTTTTTCATCACTAGATGCTTCTGATCGGGACTCAAATTGATGTAATGTTTGGGTAAAAAAGACATATCCGGTGTACTCTTTTTCCAATTGCTTTAGGGGTATTTTACTTATGCCTTCATCGACTTCTGGAAATATGACATACGCATTACGCTCACTGTCGATATCTGTAACAACACAAGCCTTATTATTGTTTAATAGCAATACTGCAGGCAGCAATAACGGAGAGATCTTTGTTAGCTTACGTTTAAATAACTTTGCGGATAACCCAGCTCTTTGACTTGCTCGTATAAATAATTCTGGGGTCAAACGATGACAAGTTAGAGGCAAACCAGCGCGTAAAGCTTCGTGTGAAAAAGGATTTTGTTTTAAACGAGTAATAATAACTAAGCAATCAAGCAAAGGATCACTAAATTCCTCATTTGAACGAGTGCTTCCAACCATATCTAATTCAGCATCTTGCTTCATCTATAACACTTAAATAATATATATTATACTGAAAAACCGTAATAGAAATCCTAAATAAATGACTTAGCAACTTCTTTGTTTAATCAGGATCACTTGTATGTTAAGTGTTGTCAATAACGGCTATATCAAACACCACTTAATTACTGTTTCTTTACCTTGTACCAGATATTGGCACACTAACCTTAGGTTCCACTTTTGCCATAAGCTGAGCAGAAGGCTGTGTATTTTTTGCTCGTTTGCTTTTTAAATTCTCTTTACGCTTAGCTTTACTGATAATTTTTTTAGGTGTTGATTGCTGGGCTGCATGATCTATTGCAGGTGTTTTTGTTGACTCTGTTACTTGAGTCGTTGTTGCTAGTATTGGCTTGCCCTTCACTTTAGACTCTCGTTGCAATGGGATCTTCTTAGATAAGGTTTTACTACCTTGAAAAGTATTCTGTGTTGATAACCCGGCTACTGGCGTATTATGATTAATAGTCCTACTGACTGCTTGTTCCGTTGTTAATCTGCCTTGTGACATTCTGCTAACTAATAAACCAATGCTGGTCAATAAACGATATTTACCTACTCTTACCTCGTATTGGCCATTAATATAATTAGTTCGTGCATCATAATATTCAGCTTGCGCATTTAATAAATCAAATAGAGTTCGTTGGCCCAGTTTAAATTCCTGCACGTACGCATTGAACACCTCTAAACTCTTATCTTGATGCCCGCGCAAAGAAACTAAGCGATCTTTTGCTGTCTGTAAATTATTCCATGCAACTGCGACATTTTCATTAACTTCTCGTTTTACTGCTAATAACTCTTCCACGGTTGAGCGCTCACGATCTTTTGCTGCATTGACTGCTGCCAAATCACTCCCACCACGAAACACATTCCAATCCATTCTAAGCATAGCAAGGCTTTCTTTATTGAGACCTGGCACACCATCAAGCTCACCATTATAAGCACTACTTAATTCGATATTAAAATTAGGATAATATTCAGACTGTGCAATACCAATTTCAGCAATATTCGCCTCTACGCGTGACGCTAATACTTGAATAGAAGGATTATTTATCATTGCCATGTCTTGTGATAATTTTAAGCTATCAGGAACATTGCGTAATGCCTTAGGTAGTGACATGTTAGAAGGTGCGGATTCACCAACTACTTGAATAAATACATCATGAGAATTATCTAATTCACCTACTGCTCTTTCCAAGCGTGATTGCGCCAAGGCAACACGACTTTCTGCCAGACTAATTTCAGATTTGCGACCTGCACCTGCCGTAGTGCGGCGTGATACTTTATTTAATATATCACGGTGAGCGGATACATCTAATTTACGCACTTCTAATAATTCTCGATTACGTAAAATATTGTGATAAGTTAGTACTGCTGCAAAAGCAAGTCGTTCTTGAACTTCAGCAACATGATGTGTCGCTGAATCAGATTGATATCGGCGTTGTTTGATATTGCCACTGACAAAACCACCATCATAGAGTAACTGTGATAAAAGAATTTCAGATTCTTTTCGAGTCAATTTGACGCTACCGCCATCGACTGCGCGTGTAGCAGGATTATTTGTATATTCTCTACCGTATCCCGCAGATACATCAACTCGGGGGTACCAGCCACCCATAGCTTGTCTAACATCTTCTAGTGTAGCTGATTGACCTGCTTTTGCACTTAAAATCTCAGGATGATTGTGCAGTGTCAAAAAAACAGCTTGATTTAAATCATAAGCAAAAACAGTTTGCTGACAACTTAAAAAAATAGCTATCATCAAAGTGATACGTTTCAATTTAAAGCAATTAGTTATTCGCATAAAAAATCCTAACAAATATTAATCCTATATAAACCCAGCTCGTAAATTATTATCGGATATAAAATCCAAAACATTAGCATTAAGCTGTTTCCTCTACCCACTCCCAGCTGGACACTTTATGACCAACTGCAATATAACCCGCCAGTTCACCATCCTCATCAAAGAGGCATGTATAAATTAAGCGCATTCTGAACGTTTCACCAACTTTATTCTTCAATAACCAAAGATAGTCATCAACTTGACCTCTTTTTGCCTTAGCAATTAAGGTTTCAAACCCACCAGCAATCTCGGCACCTAATTCTTGAGAAAGCTCTTTTGCATGTTTGCTCATATCTGAATTTTCATGGAAAATTTCAGGTGTCTTTTTCTTGACAATTTCCGTTGCTGTATAGCCAAATAATTTTGATGCTTTCTTATTGAAAGTTTTAATAATGCCATAAATATCAGTCAAAAAGATAATGCTAGGTAATTCATTTAATGCTTCTTTGTGCATTGTTAAATCATAGTGATAATGCTGTGATGTTCGTTCAGCCGCTATTTTTCCACCTTTCACACGCCGTGTATAATTAAGCAAACAAACCAGTAATGAGACTGTTCTCTTGTGAGCCGACCGAAAAATGAAAATCCCCTCTAAAAATAAGATCAAAATCGTTACCAACCAAATAAACGTGGCAACAACAGAAACAAAAAATATCTTTTTCCCACCAGCAGTTTCATGCACTATGATCGCTTGCTCAAACATTGGTAATAAGACGTCAGTACCGTTTTCAGCAATAAACTTCACTTGTGATAAATTTGCATTGATATCTTCAGGTTTTACCTCAACCAATGCATAAACTATGGCAAGAAAATCATTTAACTTACTGTTTAGATTAAACGGTTTATTATAATAAAATTGTTTTTCATCTTTTGATAATCCACCAAGCAAACCATATTTATCAGAACTATGTAATAATTGTTTATGTCGCTCCAGTATATCATCAGCTAAATCTTTCATCTCCTTTAATTTAACTGCCTTAAATGTATTATCGGAGCTAACACTCACTATTTCATTTAGCAGAACAACTCGCTCAGCAAGTATACGTTGTTTACTGCTGAGATTAATAACCTCAGCAATATGTTTTCCCTCGTAGATAAATGTTTCAACAGCAAAATAAGCTAAAGTAATGACAATGGCTATTAACGCTAGCCCAAAAATATAATGTAATCGAATCTTATCAATAAAATACTGATCAATATGCGCTGTTCGAACATCTGAACTTATGTGTTTATCAAAATATTCATCCGTATATATCCCTTGATTTTCGGGCATATATCTTCCCTCACATTATGATCGATTATTATCCCACGATCTATCAACATTCGACAATAATGTATCTAGTATAGTGGAATTTGACAATGTTGTAACGTCACCCAATGCATTTGTTTCACCCAATACAATCTTTCGCAATAATCGACGCATGATTTTACCTGATCGGGTCTTGGGCAATTCAGACACCCATTGAATGATATCTGGCTTTGCAATAGCGCTAATTTCCTTAGAAACTTGCTGTAACAATTCTTTTTTTAATGCTTCGGTAGGCCTAATGTTTGCCATGGGCATCACAAAAGCATAAATACCTTCCCCTCTAATATCATGCGGAAATGCAACGACTGCTGCTTCTGCTATTGCTGAATGCGAAACAAGCGCGCTTTCAATTTCAGCCGTACCTAAACGATGTCCTGCAACGTTAAGCACATCATCAATACGCCCCGTGATCCAGTAGTATCCCTCTTCATCACAACAAGCACCATCGCCTGTAAAATAACTACCCAAAACTGGCGACAAATAAGTATCAATGTAACGCTGATCATTGCCTAAAACCGTTTGCAATTGTCCTGGCCACGGTTGCTCAATAATTAAATCACCATGTTCTTGTTGCATCACTTTTTCTCCCGCTTGGTTAACCAATGCAGGCTTAATGCCAAAAAACGGCCAAGCAGTCGATCCGGGCTTTAGCGGGGTAATACCGGGGATGGGACTGAGCATAATTCCACCAGTCTCTGTTTGCCACCAAGTATCTACAATGGGGCAGCGCTGCTCACCCACCACATTATAATACCAACGCCACGCTTCTGGATTAATAGGCTCTCCAACGCTACCAAGCACTTTTAAACTTTGACGAGATGTTGCTTTTACAGGCGCATCACCAATGCACATCAACGCTCTAATGGCAGTTGGTGCCGTATAGAAACTGTTAACTTGATAACGGTCAATAATTTCCCAAAGCCGCGACGCAGTAGGATATAATGGGACACCTTCATAGATAAGTGTTGTTCCTGCACTTGCTAAAGGCCCATAAACGACATAGGAATGGCCTGTGATCCAACCAATATCCGCTGTACACCAATGAATATCTCCTTGCTGATAAGCAAAAATCCATTGATACGTCATGGTAGCATACAACAAATAACCACCCGAGCTGTGTTTTATCCCCTTAGGTTGCCCAGTTGAACCAGAAGTATACAAAACAAACAATGGATCGGTGGATAACACCGGCTCTATGGGACATTCCTTCTCTACGTGTTGTGACATCGTTTGGTAATGAATGTCTCGCGGCACTTGATAGTTAATATCTAACCCGGTGTTTTCAACCACTAGTACATGCTTAACACAGGGACACCTTGCAATGATTTCATCAACATTGGCTTTTAAAGGTATAATTCTTCCACCTCGTTTACTTGCATCAGCTGTGATAACCACTTTACAGCGCGCATCAAGAATACGACTTTTTAAACTTTGAGCAGAAAACCCTGCAAAGACAACTGAATGAATTGCGCCGATACGTGCGCAGGCTAACATAGCCATTACCGCTTCTGGAATCAACGGCATATAAATACAGACGCAATCGCCTTTTGTCACACCTAGTTTTTTTAATACATTGGCAAATCGACACACATCATCAAATAATTGTTGATAAGTTAATTGGCGTGATTTGCCGGGCTTATCAGCTTCCCATAGCAATGCAATATTATCTGCGTAATCGGGTAAATGCCTATCAAGACAGTTATAGCAAACATTCAATGTAGCACCAGGGAACCAATCCACCCGGCCGGTTGTAAAATTGCCAGTTTGTACACTATGCCAAGGCGTCAACCATGAAATATATTTTTGTGCTTGTGCATGCCAAAACTGCTGCGGATCATTCACTGATTGTTGATACAGTGCGTGGTAATCTTCAACATGTTTGGCTAAAGGATGGTTAAACTTTGGCTTATAACAATCATCCATGTACAGACTCCATTCAGTACTTACACAATATGTTAGACATATTGTATCAAATAATCATCACTATTCATATCAATTACGATTTGCAAAGCGCTTATAGCGGTTTCCTATATTGTTGACCTATTCTAAGCGAGCATAGTGTTTGCTTGCGAGGTTTAAAAGGCGACGTTTACTTATTGTCAATAAGGTTTTGAATAACCAAGCAAGCAGGCGCTAGATGAAGTCTTAGAATAGGTCAACAATATAGGGAACCGCTATAAATATCGCTAGCAGTGAGTTTTAGCGATGATAAAGAAAAATAGACTGTCTTGCTGGATACTGCGAAAGTTTTTAATACTTGCCTGGCAAACACAATGCTTACGTACATATAAACGGGCGCTGTCAGAAATCACAATAGTCGTATGCTACTTGTTTTCAGTCAACTGGTAACGTTCAATACTAGATAAAATTTCTTGCTTCGCAACATCTGCTTCACACCAACCTTCAACTTTCACCCACTTACCTGCTTCCAAATCTTTGTAATGCTCAAAAAAGTGAGTAATTGCTGCCAACAATTCAGGCGCAAGATCATTCGCATTATTGACATGCTTATAGCAAGTGCTAAGTTTATTCGTTGGCACTGCCAATACTTTTGCATCAGGACCGGCTTCATCCGTCATTTTTAGCATCGCTATCGGTCTTGCCTTAATAACGGCACCTGGTATCAATGGCACAGGAGTCACAACTAAAACATCAACTGGATCACCATCTTCTGATAAAGTATTCGGAACGTAACCATAGTTGCAAGGATAAAACATGGCAGTGCTCATAAAGCGATCAACAATTAATGTGCCACTGTCTTTATCAACCTCATATTTAACCGGTCCACTGTGTGCTGGTATTTCTATAATGACATTAACTTCATCAGGAATATTCTCTCCTGCGTGTACTTGAGAAAAGCTCATTAGTATTTCCTTTGGTATATATAATCATAAAAGCAGTATTGTAACCAATCAGATTATTTTCTCAACTTAAAAATCGAGCAATGCTAATCAGCTAAGCATTTCAGGGCGTGCTACCACATTTTAATTGACTATCCAAAAAAACAAGGCTAATTAACTCGTTATCTCAGGGTATAGTACCACATTCAATTGACTATCCAAGGTGCTTCGTTCATCAAAGACAAAACTCATTAACTCGTTATTTCGGGGTGTGGCACCGCATTTAATTGGCTATCCAAGGTAGTTCGTTCATCAAAGACGAAACAGTTCCCTTGATAATGCGCACCACCACAGTGTGTAAAATAATCTAAAATGCCACCTTTTAATTGATAGACATTGTGAAATCCTTGTTTTTCTAACAATGGGGCTGCTTTCTCGCAGCGAATGCCGCCGGTACAAAATATAACCATAGGTTTTTCTTTCAAACTAGGCTCTAATGATTTTATCGCATCGCTAAAGTCGCTAAAATTTGTTAAATTTAAATCAAATGCACCTTCAAACGTACCTATTTCGTACTCAAATCCATTGCGAGTATCTAAAATAGCAATATCATGCTCCTCATCCAGCCATTGCTTAAAACTCTCTGGCGACACATATTTAGGTTCAAAATTCTCCATTCTAGGATTTGGGCCCGGTATTAATTTTTGCTTAATCTTCACCACCATGCGCATAAAAGCATACTCTTCAGATAAGCTTCGCTTAAATTGCATGCCTTTAAATGCGGTAAATTCAACCAAATAATGGATAAATGCGTCAACTGCACGGCTATCTCCAGATAAATTGATATTAATCCCTTCAGGACTGAGTATGATAGTGCCTTTTAATTGTTGAGACTGGCACACTGATAATAATTTATCTTTCCAAGTGGACAAATCGGTCAATTCAACAAAACGATAACTGGCTATATTCACTATCTTCATATTCAATCCGTTTCTACTTAAACATTGTACAATGTTACATGATACCCATCACAAGTGGAAATAAAAATTTGCCGCGCCGTTCTAGCACATTGTTGGTTAGCATGATTAGCAGGAACAATAATTATGCAAGATTGTCTTTTTTGCAACATAGTACAGAGGAAAATACCCGCAACACTTATACCGGCAAGTCCCGATTTTGCCAGGCGGAACATTCTGTCAAATTTTTTCTTTTATGTATCTGGGGAGAATACCCTAAAATTGAATATCCACCCAGGCACAATTATAGCGTTTCCCTATATTGTTGACCTATTCTAAGCGAGTATAGTGTTTGCTTGCGAGGGTTCAAAAGCGACGTTTACTTATTGTCAATAAGGTTTTGAATAACCAAGCAAGCAGGCGCTAAATGATGTCTTAGGATAGGCCAACAATATAGGGAAACGCTATAAAACTATCCTCTCGACAAATTATTGCCACTTGTGGTATATTTGGACTTGGTTCTGCTTAGATCGAGATATAATGAAATTTTGTGCATGACTATATTTTAGTTATATTAGCTAAAACGGTGTATTCCACTATGTATTTGTTGTAAATTGTATGAGGCTAAATCAACAATTACGACATAGAAGCAATACACTAAAATTTAACAATAACTCACTTGAGATATGCGATGGGCTATCAGGTTTTTATTTTATAATGAGGTCATTAGTAAATATGGCAGGTTTTAATGATTTACCTGAAGAAATACAATCACTGTTGATACGAGACAACCTGTCGCTTCCTGATGCGATGAGTTTAAGCGCTGTCTCTCGCCGCATACATAGACTGCTAAATGATAAGTCTTACTGGCGAGACAGACTCAAAACCAACTTCCCTCATATATTTATCACTATAACTAGCAGTGATAGTAATATTGATTACAAAGAAATATTTAAAAAAAATTATAAGGCTGAATATGTCGATTTAACAAAAGAACAACGGGATCTGTTTTGTTTTGTGAAAGATGGCGATATCAAGAGGCTACAAGGTCGAGGTATAACGAAAAAAAATTTACAATCAGTCAGAGATAAAAATGGATTAAGCCTATTAGATTGGGCAAAAAAGAACAATCATCAACCTGTTTTGAATCACTTTTTTGACTTAATACTAAAAGAGTTAAACCCAGTACCAGTGACTGATATAAATAAAGCTAATGAGCTTGGACACTGCCTGCTTCACTGGGCGGTATTGTGTAACAAACTCAGCAAAGAGTTAAACCAAATACAAGTGATTGATCTAAATAAAGCTGATGAGCTTGGACACTACCTGCTTCACTGGGCGGTATTGTGCAACAAACTCAGCTATGTAGAAACATTACTTTTCTCAGAAGCCAACACCAAGGTTGCGCTGAGCAGCATGCGCTATCAACCCTTACACCTTGCCGCACAAGCAGGACAATTAGATATTGCCAAAGCTATCGTAGAAAACGACCCTTCAACGCTTGATGAGAAAGACGCACTCGGTCAAACCGCATTGCTATGGGCTTCTGCAAATGGACATACTGATATTGTTGAGTATTTACTTGAAAAAAATCCAGATCTTGAAGCTGCATCGAATCCACCAGATCATAAAAACCACGCTAAAACTTCTCTGTACTGGGCCGTTGAAAGAGGCCACACCGCTGTTGTAGAAAAATTGATGACTAAACGACCCAACACCAAGGTTGCACTGAGCAACATGCGCTATCAACCCTTACACCTTGCCGCGCAAGCAGGACAATTAGATATTATTAAAGCTATTGTAGAAAACGATCCTTCAACGCTTGATGAGAAAGACGCATTTGGTCAAACTGCATTGCTATGGGCTTCTACAAGTGGACATGCTGATGTTGTTGAGTATTTATTTAATCAAGGTGCAGCAGATCTTAAAGCTGGTATATTGAAATCATCAAACGAAGATATTAATTTAGAAAAGTTGAAAATGCTGAATGAATTGGCGCTAAAAATTATTTCAACGCCAAAAAATAGCGATAATGAGCAAAGAAACAACTTGCTAGTACTTTTACAAGAAGAAGCAAAAAAAGCATACCAAAAAAGCAATGACAATATTGACCAGAAATTCACAAAACTTCAAACTATGTTTGATAAATTTAAAAAATTAAATGAATTTACAGAAAAACTCAATGAGATTAGTCTGCAGGCAAAAAGTCTTGAAGACCGAGGGCATACTGTTGCGGCACAAAGCGCAAAGACACTTGTTACAAATTTGGAGGATAACGCTAAAACATACCTTGCTGATTTTCAACCTACTGCATATAAGGCGTTTAAAAGTAATTGTTCTAAACACATTAAAACGGCAAAACCAATCTTAGAAATACACCGAGGCTGGAAACGCCTACTCAGTAATATAGCTCTTGCCATTCTAGGCATAGGTGTTGGTTATCTGGCAGCTGTTTGCTTAAATAAAGCAGTAACTGGCAATTTCTTATTCTTTAATAAAACACGTTCTCAAGAAAAATTGTGCGCACTGTCCCAGACCATAACTAAAATTAAAGCACCAGCAGACGGGAAAATACAAAACCGAGCAGTGTTTCATGCTAAATAGAAGCATGCAAATAGCATCTGCGTATTATTAACATATTAGACACCGACTATTGTTATAATAGACTGGGCGCAATAATAAATCAACTTAGGTTTTTGTTGTGTCATGTTGAACGCTTTTAGGCCGTTTTAAATAATCAGCGTCGAGCATAGCGACGTCTTACATTAAAGCTAGACGGTTTTGATGTAGAATACTCTAAAAATTTGTTCAAAAGAAGGACGCCTATATGGGTAAAAAAAGTGCTATACAGAACGGCAAGCGGAGCTCGGTACGAACCCACAAGAAATCATTCGGAAGATCGGCATTTGCCAACAAACATTCTACACGTGGAATAAGAAATATAGGAGGATGGGAACATCTGGGATTAAACGATTTAAAAGTTTAGAGGAAGAAAATACCCGTTTAAAACAAGTAGTGGCAGATCTAAATTTAGATAAAGCGATGTTGCAGCAAAACTTGGACTTGATCACCAAATTAAGGTTCTCAAGCAGGAACAATCAATAGTTTAAAAATAAAACATTATTTTGTTGATGATCAGCGATAGAGTTTGTTAATATCATCCGTATCGGAATATTTTGATGAGCCAGTTTAGCCAATTTTTGTGATGATATTGCAACAGGAGGTTTTATGGATAACCGTTCTACTACGCAACCGGCAGCAGGTAATGCCATTACCTCAGACATGTCATCAATGGCCCTTAATAAAACACCTGAAATATCAACCGAAAAACTAGCCGGAGAAAAATCCTCATTAACTGGTATTACCATACCTTTAAAAAATATTTCTGCCTCGGACCAAGCGCAGATTAATTTGAATCTAACGATTAAGGATAATCTTAATAAAACTGAAAGTCAGCCACCTCAAAAGCAGCCTGCTTTTCCTGATTTACTGCAGTGCTTGCAAGCACAATTAACAGCCTGCTATACCGAGACAAGCTTTGTGAACAAGCGCCTATTTGATACAGATTACTTTTCACTAGCAGATTATTTTGTCAATCTTCAGGTGGTGGTGAGAGCTGATAAGACAAATGAGGTAACGCAAAGCAATGACGATAAGCGCTCTCACAAACCGTTACGAACGCGCGATAGGCTGGCCGGTAAAAAAGAAACTATTGCACCGAGCGATTTGTTTCAACCCTCAGCCCATCGAGATGCCAATGGCAAGTCGCCAGCATCTATTGATACGGTTGTGGTATCCGGAGCGGCAGGTGTAGGTAAGACGACTTTGATGGATTATATTGCTTACCAATGGGCGCTTTTCAAACAAGGCGTGGGCAAAGAAGGGTTGTGGTCAGATTTTAAGACGGTGCTTATTATCCGGTGTCGTGATTTGCAACCTGAGGCATTGGGTCTGGGCACAAAAAAGAGGGATATAGCCGAATTATTATGCTGTACGTGTTGGGGTCAGTTAGACATCCATTTAGATGAGGCAAGGCAATTACTGAGCACGTTGAAAAGCGCACCGGAGTCCTGTTTGCTTTTGTTGGATGGGTTGGATGAGCTGCCAGTACCTAAAAAGACCTATTGGCGCAACTTGCTGGTGCAACTATTTCGGTTACCGTTTAAGAAGTTGGTGACGACACGGCCTTATGCGATAGGCAATTTACAGCAATGGCTAAGCCATGACGGGTTGGTGGAAATCCAAGGCTTTTCCGATGGAGATGTGCCGACGTTTTTTAATAAGCATTTAGGAGCCACTGAGCGTACAAATAAGTTTATTAAAGATATAAAACGGAATCCAGACCTTTGGGCAATAGTGCATATCCCGATCAATGCGTATTTGCTCAAAACCTGGTGGGAAACCACCTGTCAACACGATAAGCCAGTATTACTGAGTGAGATGTCGGTAAGTAATTTGTATGAGTCGCTGATGGTGAATGTGTGCCGGCGCTATCTGGCCAAAATAGGTGAATTGGATGAAAATAAATTATTAGATGATGAGATGGTATTAGAAATCCCCAGTATCCGTTGTTTATTAGACACGTTAGGGTGTTGGGCCTTTGAAGGGTTAAAGCAGGATACCGCGCAATTACCCATCAGTTGGTTAAGAGGTGTTCAAGGCAATGATGAAAGCCCCACATTATTATCGGCGAATCGGCTAAAGCAACTCGATGTGCCAACATTGAAAGCATTAGGCTTATTGAAGCAAGTCGGGCTTGCAATAAGAGCACAACAGATGTATGAATTTCTCCACTTATCGTTTCAAGAATTTTTAGCAGCAAACGTGATAGCAGTGATGCTGAGACAAGGCGCAAAGAAACAAAAAACACACTTAAAGCAAGTAATTCATAGGTATAAATATCATCCCAACTTTACCTTAGTATGGCCATCAGTAGCCGGTTTGTTGAGTCAATATCCGACAGCATTAAATGATTTTCTGTCGATTTTAATAACAGGTCCCAAAGACTGGGTTGGTATTGTTGAGTTTGATTTGCTGATGCGTTGTTTGGCGTCAAGCTTGCCCTCTAGTACCGATACAAATGCATTAGGCTTACAACAGCAAACCTTGTTGCGGGCAGTTAAACAAAGTATAAAGCGGCTTAACGAGCTGCCATATAACTGGCAATGGCAGCAGACTATAATAGGAACCTTGTCCATGTGTCCTAGGCTCATTCGCTTGAGTAGCGATACGGTATGGGCGCTCCTTCGGGATAAGACGGTAGATATTTATTTTCGCGGTAAGCTGGCGAAAAGCGCGGTTGTACATTTGTCACAAACCCCAGAATGTGTAGATGCGGTATTGGCGTTACTTCGGGATGAGACGTTAATTAGGTATCGCCGCATTAATCTGATGAAAAGCGCCGCTGCGCATTTGTCACAGACTCCAGAGTTTGTGGATGCGGTATTGGCGTTACTTCAGGATGAGACGATAAGTGATAATGTTCGCTTTAATCTGGCGGAAAGCGCCGTTGCGCATTTGTCAAAAATCCCAGAATTGGCGGATGCGGTATTGGCATTACTTCGGGATGAGCAAGTGGATGTAGATGATCGTATTCATCTGGCGAAAAGCGCCATTGCGCATTTGTCAAAAATCCCAGAATTGGCGGATGCGGTATTGGCATTACTTCGGGATGAGCAAGTAGATGTAGATGATCGTATTCGTCTGGCGAAAAGTGCCATTGCGCATTTGTCACAAACCCCAGAATTGGTGGATGCGGTATGTACGTTACTTCGAGAGAGGCGGTGTATAGATTTTCCTACTGACGGTGATCATGCTGAGCTGGCGCACAGCGCGGTTGCGCATTTTTCACAAACCCCAGAATTGATGGATGCGGTATGGGCGTTATTTCGGAATGAGATAGAAGGGATATTTGGCTGGGATGTGGTGGAAAGCGCCGCTGCGCATTTGTCACAGACCCCAGAGTTCATGGATGCGGTATGGGCGTTACTTCAGGATGAGACGGCAAGTCATGATTTTCGCCTTAATCTGGCGGAAAGCGCCGTTGTGCATTTGTCACAAACCCGAGAATTTGTCGATGCGGTATGGGCGTTACTCCGGGATGAGACGGTAACTGGTTATGCTCGCCACAAGCTGAAATACGCCTTTGTGCATTTGTCACACATCCCAGAATTTGGGGATACGGTATGGGCGTTACTTCGGGATGAGACGGTAAGGAGTTCTGTTCGCTGCAAGCTGATGATAAGCGCCGTTGAGCATTTGTCACAAACTCCAGAATTGATGGATGCGGTATGGGCGCTACTTCGGGATGAGACTGTAAGTAAGTATTTTCGCTATAAGCTGGCGATAAGGGCTGTTGAGCGTTTGTCACCAACTCCAAAATTGATGGATGCGGTATGGGCGTTACTTCGGGATGAGCAAGCGGATGAACCTATGCGCTGTGAGCTGGCGAGAAGCGCGGTTGTGCATTTGTCAAAAACCCCAGAATTGGTGGATGCGGTATGGGTATTTCTTCGAGATGAGACGGTAAATGGTGATGTTCGCAGCTGTCTGATAATAAGTGCCATTATATTTTTGCCACCAACCCCAGAGTTGGTGGGTGCGGTATGGGCATTTCTTCGGGATGAGAGGGTAACTGGTTATACTCGCTGCGAGCTGTTGAGATACGCCGTTGCACATTCGTCACAAACTCCAGAATTGATGGATGCGGTATGGGCGCTACTTCGGGATGAGACGGTAGATCATGATGTTCGCGACAATCTGGCGAAAAGCGCCGTTCAACTATTGCCTAAGTGGCCAAATAAAGTCCAATTCTTTCTAGACAACATTGGGAATGACCTATCACAGCACGCCGATATTCCAGTGCATTTACTATTGCCTTTGTATAAGAAAACCCATGATAAGGGTCGCCAGTATATTAGGAAGCAATTAGTAAAACATTGTGTATTAGTGTACGAGCAAGCCGGCACTGTGGATACTGTGCTGGTGACGCAAGCAGGATATACAGAAAAATTAACATTACCGCCACCGCTTATCCAACAAATCCAGAAAGATCTGCAACCTTACCGAGTAAATGTTGACGATTCAGTCAGCACTCTTTCTAAATTGAATTTATTTTCTAAATCAGCAATGAGTTCTTTTTCCTCACAACATACTGAAAAGCGCAGCGGGCAAACAAGCTGCAGTAATATGGATCATCGGGTTACGTAATTATTTAACTTCTTAAAATTGACTAAATATCAATTGAAATTGTGAAATAATGGTTGCTGAATATCATTAAATGCTAAAGAAGTTGTTAACATATTAAACTCCATTGATAACAAACAGAACAGTATGATCCCATTTAAAAAATTTTCAATAGGCTGTTTCGAAAAAATAAGATGGGTTAAAAGCTATTCCTTTAAAAATGTCGAGATTTGTCGCTATCTTGCTGAAAAATGTCGTTAAAATGCGGAGATCTTTAAGCATAGCAAGTAGAAATAAAAATTTGCCACTCCGGCTCTGGCACAATAAGCAAAAACAAATTAACATAGTCGATTATCACTTAATACCATTAGCAGGAACAATAATTATGCAAGATTGTCTTTTTTGCCAAATAGCGCAGCGGAAAATAGCCGCAAATATTATTTTTGAAGATGACGATATTGTGGCATTTGACGATATCGCTCCACAAGCACCCGTTCATAAAATAATCATTCCAAAACGGCATATTGCAACCTTGAATGACTTAAACAAAGCAGATAGAATATTGGTCGGTCACATGACTTACATTGCCCAGCAGTTAGCAAAAAAACTGGAGATTGCTGAAACAGGGTACCGCGTTTTGATGAATTGCAATGCATCAGGTGGACAAACGGTATTTCATATCCATTTACACTTGCTAGGCGGCCGCATCATGCAATGGCCTCCTGGTTAAATAATAGGATTTATAAATGAACAACGAAGAATTAATCACTCAACTGATTAAAAATTTAGGCGAGGACCCACAGCGAGAAGGCTTAATAAAAACACCTCATCGTACAGCTAAAGCATTTGACTTTATGACCCAAGGCTATCGCGTAAAGCTAGAAAATATTCTTAACAATGCCATTTTTGATGCTGACTCTGACGAAATGGTTATTGTAAAAGATATCGAGTTGTATTCTCTATGCGAACATCATTTACTGCCATTCATTGGTAAATGCCATGTCGCTTACATACCGCAAGGAAAAGTGCTTGGCTTATCAAAAATCGCCCGTATCGTCGATCTATATGCGCAACGTTTACAAATTCAAGAACGTTTGACAAAACAAATCGCTGATACTATTTCAGAGGTGACTAACGCTGAAGGTGTCGGTGTGATCATTGAGGCACGACACTTATGCATGATGATGCGCGGTGTAGAAAAGCAAAATTCGGTTATGAAAACATCTGTTATGTTAGGTTCATTTCGGGAAGAAACCTCAACTCGGCTTGAATTTTTAACTTTAGTCAATGGCGCTAAGTAAGAGATGCTCTACTGAGTTTGATGAGTCAAGTGCTGCAGAAAACTGCAGCAATCAGATAATGATTAAATTTCTTTTGGGCTAATTCCAGCACATTCCATGGATTTAATAAATGCTGATTTACTTTAGTCTACATCAAGGTGCAAACCACATGTTGAAAGTTCTAACTCATTTACCCTACGCGTCTTTATAGATATACCTACACTTGCACAAAGAGCGCCATCAAAACAAACCCAATCAGGTGTATGTTCCACAATGTGGTCCCGTTGAGGGCCAACGACAAAAACAGCTGTCCAATTTCCAGCACTCGCAAAAGAAACCGTTGAATATACAGCTAAACAAATAATAAATAAAAATTTTCTTATGTGCATAATCGCTTCTCCATTTATTTTATATAATACAGCAAAACTCATCGTACCGTTCAAATATACAAAAATCAAAGAAAAGCAATTTCTAAAACACTTCACTAGCAACAAGATGCCATCATTGTAACAACTTTTTTATCCATAAAACCATTGCTCAAATAGTAAGTCTTATCAATTCAAAAGCAATGCAATATTGACTAAATATAGCCTTTATCACCAACAGGCGCTATGCTGAATGGCATTATTATTGTTTTCAGTTATAACGGATTTGCCTAATCCCGCAACACGTTTAAATTCATTCTCCAAAAAGCGCACTAACCCTTTGATATTACAATTGTCAAAATAATCTTTCGTTAAGTCTAGTTCGTATTGTAATCCATGCACTAATTCATTCGTAATAAGTGTCAGCGTATTATTATGCACTTTTCGCTCAAACAAAGGTATGGTCAGTAAATTTTTCATTAATATTGATTCTACCGATGGATTGTAACTCACACAGGCACCCCATTTTCCGATAGGTTCGTTAATGAAAAATTCTCTCAGCTTCTGTACGATATCCTCTAGATTCATCAAGTTATCAGCTGCTATTTCTGATAACGCTCTAAAGCGAGGCGCTAATAAAAAGCCAAGTGATGTTGTTAAACCATATTCTTTCAAGCTTTCATTAATCGCCTTTATTATTTCACGACATGCTTTTTGCTTGGTTTCGAAATCCACCGCAGGATATTGACCAACTCTTAATGGTTTTACCAAAGCAAAATGATTGTGCCTCAGTTTAAAACCAAGCTTAGAAGTATAGTCAATAGCGCTAAATAATGTCGGTGATGCTGGCAGGTGACGTTGTCGTCCACAGGTATTGTTATTATAATCAATCGCTGGTTTATTTAATCCAGCAACACGTTTACATTCATTTTCAAAAAAACAAAATAATCCTTTAATATTGCATTTATCAAAAAAGTCTTTTGTTAAATACAATTCATATTTCAAGCCATGCACTAGTTCAGCAGTAATCAGTGTCAGCGTATTATTATCCATGCTGCGTTCAAACAGAGGCATGGTTAACAAATATTTCATGAGCATTGGTTTTATTGACGGAATAGCACCGTTACAAGCATGCCACTTTCCACTAGGCTCATTAAGAAAAAAATCTTTTAGCTTTTGCACAAGCTGCTCTAAATCTGGGTTAGTTGCAGAATTTAGTATTTTTTTCAGCACTCTATAAGAAGGCCCAGTTATTCTTACGCGCTCATATTCAATTAAAGCTATTCTAATTGAGCCTATTATTTCACAACATGCGCGTTGCTTCGTTGCATTACTTACCGCATGATATTGTCCTGGATTTAATGGTTTTACTAAAGCCAAATGATTACGCCTCAACTTGAAACCAAGCGAGGAGGTATAACTGAGAGCGCTAAAAAGCGTGGGAGATGTTGGCATATGGCGTTGTTTCTTATCAGCTAATACCGTTGCTAAAATAGCCCGGCCAGTAATACTTTGAGAAAGCAAAGATAAAACTGAGGTATCAGCAGGCAATTTGTCTGAGGAAGAATATTGTCTAGACAAAGTATCCGCCGTTATGCCTCCTTTCAATTCTGGGTTGGCCTTAAACAACTCTAGCAAAATGGACTGGCCAAAAGGTGTGTCAACAAGAGTATAAAAAATGGAAGTTTTGCGTACTTCAGCAAACAAAGCGTCAGCGGTGACACTTTGTTTTAGTTCTGGGTTAGTACTAAATAAATCCTTTAAAATAACTAAACCATCGGAATATTGGGTAAGGCTATAGAACGCAGAAACAGCAGCTGTGCAATTAAGCAACATATCGGCGGTTATGCTTTCTCTTAATTTCGGGACGCTAATAAGCAATCCTTTTAATACTGCTAAACTAAGAGGATCTTTAGCAAGCAAGTGGAAAAAAGAAATATCGTTAAATGGTGCAAGTTGCGTATCATTCAGATGAGTTATTAAACCTACTAATCCCAGTGTGCAAATTTCAGGCAGGGCTCTTATTTCTTTAGGCAAATTTTTTATTTTTACTTTGAAAAAAGCAGATAAATCTTCAGGCTGCATATACCGAAAACCACTTGATAGTTCTGTATATTTGCTATAGAGATGCCTCCCAATCTTGGAAAATAATTCAGCGTCTTCTTGCACTATAGGCGCAGTACGAATTGTTGGCATGATAAAATCCTCTTTGTTGAAAATGAGTTACATTTGATATTTGCTCCATCCTAGCTAATTATCATACAAACTAATGCTGAAATTTTCAACAATTCAGACAATAAAAGCAAACAAACAATACTGGAAGGCCGTTATTTTGATATTGTCTAAACATTCTGTTAACAGCAATATGCCATGATTACGAATGATGACAGTTTCTTTCCCCACCAAACCATTCTGTGCAACATGTATCAATGCAAATATAATATCACTATAGATAATAAATATAGCGTTTATTGCCGACAGACTGTATGCTGAATGGCATTATTATTGTCTTCCGTTATAACGGGTTTGCCTAATCCCGCAACACGTTTAAATTCATTCTCCAAAAAGCGCACTAACCCTTTGATATTACAATTGTCAAAATAATCTCTCGTTAAGTCTAGTTCGTATTGTAACCCGTGCACTAATTCATTTGTAATAAGTGTCAGCGTATTATTATGCACTTTCCGCTCAAACAAAGGTATGGTCAGTAAATTTTTCATTAATATTGATTCTACCGATGGATTGTAACTCACACAGGCACGCCATTTTCCGATAAATTCATTCATGAAAAAATGCCTCAAATCTTTTACGATGTTCTCTAAACTACTGTTAGCCGCATTATTCTTTATCTCATTTAACTTTTTTATCTCACTGAGCTTTGTAGAAGTATGAAAAAACATTTCACCATATTCAAGCAAGGTTAAACTAATCGCATTTATTATTTCACAACATGCTTCTTGCTTGATTTCGACATTCACTGCAGGATATTGACCTAACGGCAATGGTTTTACCAAAGCAAAATGGTTGCGCCTCAATTTAAAACTAAGCTTAGAAGTATAGTGAATAGCGCTAAACAATGTCGGTGATACTGGCAGGTGACGTTGTCGCTCACAGGTGTTGTTATTATAGTCAATCGCTAGTTTATTTAATCCAGCAACACGTTTACATTCATTTTCAAAAAACAAAATAATCCTTTAATATTGCATTTATCAAAAAAGTCTTTTGTTAAATACAATTCATATTTCAAGCCATGCACTAATTCAGCAGTAATCAGTGTCAGCGTATTATTATCCATGCTGCGTTCAAACAGAGGCATGGTTAACAAATATTTCATGAGCATTGGTTTTATTGACGGAATAGCACCGTTACAAGCATGCCACTTTCCACTAGGCTCATTAAGAAAAAAATCTTTTAGCTTTTGCACAAGCTGCTCTAAATCTAGCTCAGCTACAGATAGTTGAGTCACAGAAGTTAGTATCTTTTCCAGCGCCCTATAAGAAGCTTCCAAACTTATCATTACGCGCCTATATCTACTTAAAGCTATCTTAATTGAATCTATTATTTCACGACATGCGCGTTGCTTTGTTGCATTACTTACCGCATCATATTGTTCTGGATTTAATGGTTTTACTAAAGCCAAATGATTACTCCTCAATTTGAAACCCAGCGAAGAGGTATAACTGAGAGCACTAAAAAGCGTGGGGGATGTTGGCATATGCCGTTGTTTTTTATCAGCTAATACCGTTGCTAAAATAGCCCGGCCAGTAATGCTTTGAGAAAGCAAAGATAAAACTGAGGTATCAGCAGGCAATTTGTCTGGGGAAGAATATTGTCTAGACAAAGTATTCGCCGTTATACCTACTTTCAATTCTGGGTTGGCCTTAAACAACTCTAGCAAAATGGACTGGCCAACGGGCTGATTGACAAGAGTATAAAAAATAGAAGTTTTGTTTACTTCAGCAAATAAAGCATCAGCGGAGACACGTTTTTTTAGTTCTGGGTTAGTGCTAAATAAACCCTTTAAAATGGCTACACCCTTCGGATATTGAGTAAGGCTATAGAACGTAGAAGTAGTGGCTGTGCGATTAAACAATACCTCAGCGGTTATACTTTTTTTTAGTTCCGGGAAGCTATCAAACAATCCTTTCAATACTGTTAAACTAAGAGGATGTTTAGCAAGCAAATGGAAAAAAGAAATATCTTTAAATGGTGCAAGTCGCATATCATTCAGCAAAGCTAATAAACCTACTAATCTCGCTCTATGAACATTAGGCAAAGCTTTTATTTTTTTAGGCAAATTTTTTATATTTACTGTGAAAAAAGCAGGCAAATCTTCAGTCTTCACAGATCGAAAAGCACTTGATAGCTCTTTATCTTTACTATGAAGATAGAGCGCAATATTGGAAAATAATTTAACGTCTTCTTGTACTATAGGCGCAGCAGGAGTTAATGGCATGATAAAATCCTCTTTTTTGAAAATGAATTACATTTGATATTTGCTCCATCCTAGCTAATTATCATACAAACTAATGCTTAACTTTGCAACAATTCAGATAATGAAAGCAAACAAACAGTGCTGGAACCCCAGTTCGGAGTTTAAGTTGTTATAAATCGACACTTTAATGAATGTTGGTTATTGTAATTAGGGCAAGCTGATGATATCTTATGCAATTTTTTACGATCCAAGTAAAGAAATTAACATGGATATCAACCACCCTCACCTCTATTTTTTGTAAAATTGATGATTTTTACAAGGCGTTTTCACAGTATAGAGAGCAAAAATTATTACCCGCACCTAGCTTGCAAGGGCAACGTGGGCCCAAATGTTGTCTCAGCGATAGCGAAATAATGACCATCATTATCGCTTGTCAATCATCGGAGTATCGACATTTTAAAACGTTTTATACCGGTCACTTGATGCGTTTTTTACACCAAGCATTTCCTAAACTGCCTAGTTACAATTAGAAAACAGAAACATGATATGTGGAAGAAAGCAAGGCATCAGCCATTATACTCTCTTTTAGCTCTGAATTGGCATCAAACAATTTCTTTAAAATTGCTATGCCAGCAAAACTTTTAAAAAGATCATAGAGGATAGACGTATTGAGATATGATTTATCTGAACAGTTAATTTGAGCGCATAAGAAATCAGCTGTTATGCGCTCTTTTAGTTGTGAGTTATCATCAAGCAAACGGTTTAATACTTTTAAATCAGCAGGAGTTTTAACAAGCAAATGGAAAAAAGAAAGATCGCCAAGTTTTGTAATTTGTGCATTGGCCGGAGCAACAGAAAAACCTTTAATTTTAGTAGAAATAAAATCAGATAAATCACTTATTTTCTTAGTGAGAAAAGTAAATAAATCTTCAACATGCATAGACTGAAAAAGATCTATTAGCGCTTGATATCCTTTTTTATTTGTTCAACAGTAATTTTTTTAACATCGCAATCATCAACAAATGGCATAATACCCGCTCCCGCTTTTTTTTAAATAAGTCCTATTTTATACTTGCTTTATACTAACTAATTATTATATCTGTTATAATTTTTTTCGCCAAATGCCAAATCGTTTTGGGGGGAAAGTGACTTAGTAATAAAATCAAGCTTCTATTACATCCATTTCTTTCATGCTTAAACGAACTTTACCTTGACGATCAATTTCTAATACTTTCACTCGAACAACCTGTCCTTCAGAAAGCACTGCATTGACATCTTCAATACGCTCTTCTGATATTTGTGAAATATGAACTAGACCATCTTTGCCTGGCAGCAAGTTGACAAAAGCACCAAAATCTAAGATTTTAGTGACTTTACCTTCATAAATTTTTCCAATCTCAACATCAGCTGTTAACAATTCAACTTTTTTAACAGCTTGATCGGCAGCTTCTCGATCACTAGAAGAAATATTAACAACACCTTCATCGTTAATATCAATTGCAACACCTGTTTCCTCTATAATAGAACGGATAGTTGCACCACCTTTGCCAATAACATCACGAATTTTGTCCTTGTTAATTTGCATAGTAATAATGCGTGGTGCAAAGTTGGATACTTGCTCACGTGGCTGGCTAATTACTTGATTCATAACGCTAAGAATATGCAAGCGTCCTTCGCGTGCTTGCTCTAATGCCGTTGTCATAATTTCTTTTGTAATCCCTTGGATTTTTATATCCATTTGCAGTGCAGTAATACCTTTTTCTGTTCCCGCAACTTTAAAATCCATATCTCCCAAGTGATCTTCATCACCCAGAATATCACTCAATACAGCAAACTTATCTTCATTTTTAACTAATCCCATGGCAATACCAGCCACCGGCGCTTTGATTGATACACCTGCATCCATCAACGATAAACTGGTACCACAAACCGATGCCATAGAGCTAGAGCCATTGGATTCAGTAATCTCAGAAACAACCCGTACAACATAAGGACTGTCTTCTTCATTAGGAAACACCGGTTGCACTGCGCGTTTTGCTAAACGCCCATGACCAATTTCACGACGTTTAGGACCACGACTCATACCACATTCACCGACACAATATGGAGGAAAATTATAATGTAACATAAAGTTTTCACGCCACTCACCGTCTAGTGCATCAATTAATTGTGCATCACGCCCCGAGCCTAAAGTAGTCACTACAAGCGCTTGCGTCTCTCCACGTGTAAACAAGGCTGAGCCGTGCGCGCGCGGCAATACACCGATGTCAATCGTAATAGGACGAACTGTCTTGGTATCTCTTCCATCAATACGTGGCTCATTATTCAAAATGCGATGGCGAACAATTTTCTTTTCTATTCTAGAGAAAACTTTTTTAACCTCATCTGGGTAATATTCTGGTTCATCTACTTCATCAGGACAAAGCTTATTAAGGACTGTTTCTTTTAATTGACTGATTCGCAAATATCGCTCTTGCTTTTCACGAAGCATATACGCCGCAGATAATTCAGTCTCACATTCCCCTGTCACTAAATCAACCAAACGCTGATCAACCGGCAATGCTTGCCAATCCCAGCGTGGTTTTCCTGCGGTCTTTGCTAATTCTTGAATTGCACGAATAGCTACTTGCATTTCAGTATGGCCATATTCCAACGCTTTTAGCATGGTTTCTTCAGGTAATTCTTTTGCTTCGGATTCAACCATCAATATGGCTTGACTCGTTCCTGCAACAACTAAATCTAACTGTGAAGTTTCTAATTGAGTCCTTGTTGGGTTGAGGACAAATGTATTATCAATATAACCGACTCTTGCACCACCAATTGGCCCGTCAAATGGTACACCAGATAATGCTAATGCAGCTGACACACCTAACATCGCGGGAATATCTGGATCAACTTCAGGATTTAAAGACATGACAGTTGCTGTAACTTGTACTTCATTGAAAAATCCTTCAGGAAATAACGGCCGAATCGGTCTATCAAGTAAGCGTGATGTCAATGTTTCCTTTTCTGTTGGACGCCCTTCACGTTTGAAATAACCACCTGGAATTTTACCGGCGGCATAACTCTTTTCTTCATAATTGACTGTCAAAGGAAAAAAATCACGTGCATCGGCATCATCTTCTTGCTTTGCTACAACTGACACTAAAACGACTGTCTCATCCATATCAACAAGCACAGCTGCTGTCGCTTGTCTAGCAATACGTCCGGTTTCTATAGTGACATTATGATGCCCATACTGAAAATTAACTCTAATTGGATCGTCCACGATTTTGTTTTCCTTTGATAAAAATTAAATAGCTAACGCTCAAGCGCATATACTAAGATAGCTTGAACGAACCCTTGGAATTAAACTTAGTCTCGAATTTTTAAATCGGTAACAATTTTTCGATATAAATCTAAATTTTTTCGCTTTAAATATTTCAACAAAGAACGACGTTGTTGGACAAAATTCATTAAACCTCGTAATGAATGCAAATCTTTCTTATGAATGGCAATATGTCCCTGTAAGTCACGTATTTTCGCTGACAAAATAGCAATTTGTACTTCAGTTGATCCGACATCGGCGGGGCTGCGTTGAAATTGTTGAATAACAGTTTTTCTCTCTGCTGCACAAAGCATGCACTTCTCCTAAATTAATGATACAAAATTGGGCTACATTGTACTCTAGGAATAGAAATAACACCAGGTTTTGAGTAAAAAATTCGAAAAAACTGCAAAACAATCACTCAATTGGGGCAGATAACAAACGTTTTGGCCTTAGCATGCCTGCACTAGCTTGGGCAATACCCATAAACCCCCATTTATCTGATGAAACTTTGACCAATTTGGGCTCTGTATATTGCTCCCCGTGCTGAATAATTTTTCCATGAAATAAATCTCTCGCCTGCTGTTCACTAACTATCACTTCAGATAAATCTATTAACATGGCTGTTATAGGCAAAATATAGCGCTGCAAACCAGATAATCCCTGCTCTTGCTTAATTCGCTCTAGCTGTGAAAAAGTAAGTTGAGTTGTGGGTAAAGACCCGACACTGAGTCGACGCAAAGCGGTTGCATAAGCACCACAATGAAGGCGTTTACCAATATCCGCAACTAATGTACGGATATATGTACCTTTACTACACTCAACTGCTAACTCTACTAAAGCACCATTGCACTGTTGTAAGACTATTTTATCAATAGTTACTCGACGTGACGGCATTGAGACAGTAATACCTTGTCTTGCTAACTTATAAGCCCGCTGCCCCTGCACTTTTATTGCTGAAAACTGTGGCGGAATTTGCTCAATTTCACCATGAAATGATTTTAAGACTGTATTGATAGTATCGTCTGTTGGCAGTTGCTTGATATCCGTTGCTGTTATTTCACCTTCTACATCGCCTGTCGTTGAGGTGGCTCCCAACTGCATAGTCACTAGGTAACTTTTTTTAGACGCTAATAAAAAATGTGAAAATTTTGTTGCTTGACCAAGACAAATAGGTAGTAATCCTGAAGCGAAAGGATCTAATGTGCCAGTATGACCAGCTTTTTTCACACCAAATAAAGCTTTCACTTGTTGCAGCGCCTTATTTGAACTATCTCCTGCTGCTTTGTCTAATAACAAGAGACCCTCTATGTTATTGAACTCTCGAGTTGGCACAATGATTATTCCTCAGGCTTTTCCTGTGGAGACTCATCACTGATTGGCAAATCTTTTAATAGCTGACTAATACGATTGCTATGTAATTGTGAGTCATCAAATATAAACTGCAATGTTGGAACAGAACGAATTTGAATACGCTGAGCTAACAGTGTCCGTAAATAACCTGCTGCACGACTTAATACTAAGACTAGCTCTTCATTGGCTTTTTCATCACCTAATGTGCTGACATAAACTTTAGCATAAGCTAAATCACGGCTAACCTTCACTTTTACCACGGTCACTAAACCCAAGCGAGGATCGTTCATTTTATCTTTGATTAATTGTGATAATTCACGCTGAATTAATTCATCAAGCCTATCGGTACGCTTAAAACTTCTCATATTAACCTTAATTGGTCATTAAAGCTGACGTGCTACTTCTACTGTTTCAAATACTTCAATTTGGTCACCGACTTTAACATCATTATAATTTTTTACACCAATACCACATTCATATCCATTCTTCACTTCGTTAAGATCTTCTTTAAAACGGCGTAATGATTCCAATTCACCTTCATATATAACAACATTATCGCGCAAGACTCGAATTGATTTATTACGCTTTACTACTCCATCAATTACCATGCAACCAGCAACCGCACCAATCTTTGGCGAACGAAAAACCTCACGAACTTCGGCCAAGCCAAGAATGTTTTCTTTTTTCTCTGGCAATAACATACCCGATAGTGCTTGCTTGACATCGCTGACAACATCATAAATGATGCTGTAATAACGCAGGTCAACTCCTTCAGATTCAACCAATTGACGTGCACCTGCATCCGCTCTAACATTAAATCCAATCACTATAGCACTAGACGCCAATGCTAAATTAATATCTGATGCAGTAATACCACCAATACCGCTGGCAATAATACCAACGCGCACTTCTTCCCCAGAAAGCTTATGTAAAGCTTCTGCAATAGCTTCGACTGATCCTTGCATATCAGCTTTTAAAACAACATTTAAATTGCTAACTTGCTCTGATCCCATGCGATCAAACAAGTTCTCTAGTTTTGCTGCTTGTTGCTTTGCTAACCTTACTTCACGGTATTTACCTTGTCGAAATAAAGCAACCTCTCTTGCTTTTCTTTCATTTTTTACCGTAATGACATCATCACCTGCAGAGGGGATACCTGATAGACCCAACACTTCAACTGGGGTAGAAGGACCGACTTTATTCAAGTGGTGTCCATGTTCATCTAATAAAGCACGAATACGGCCATATTCTAATCCTGTTAAAATAATATCACCTTTGTTCAAAGTGCCTGATTGGATTAATAATGTTGCCACAGGCCCTCGCCCTTTATCTAATCGAGACTCTATAACAACACCTTTTGCAGGACCATCAACTTCAGCTAACAACTCAAGTACTTCTGCTTGTAATAAAACAGCTTCTAGCAACGAATCAATACCTGTTCCAACTTTTGCTGAAATTGGTACAAAGATAGTATCGCCTCCCCACTCTTCTGGAATGACTTCATAGGCAGATAATTCATTTTTTACCCGCTCTGGATCAACATTTTCTTTATCCATTTTATTAACTGCAACAATAATAGGCACTCCAGCGGCTTTCGCGTGCTGAATCGCCTCTTTCGTTTGTGGCATAACACCATCATCGGCAGCAACAACCAATATCACAATATCGGTTGACTTCGCTCCACGCGCTCGCATTGCAGTAAAAGCTTCATGGCCAGGTGTATCAAGGAAGGTAATAGGACCTTTAGGGGTTTCCACACGATAAGCACCAATATGTTGGGTAATCCCGCCTGCTTCCCCAGCCGTCACTTTTGTTCGTCTTATATAATCCAGTAATGATGTTTTCCCATGATCAACATGCCCCATAATAGTCACAACAGGTGATCTCGGCAATTTAACTGCACTTTTCGAGTATTCGCCTAATAACGTTTCTTCAACTTCTGTTTCTTTGACTGCTGTAGCAATATGCCCCATCTCTTCGACAACTAATAGTGCGGTATCTTGATCAATCACTTGATTGATGGTTACCATTGCACCAAGTTCCATCAGTTTTTTTATAACCGCTGATGCTTTGATAGACATTTTCTGTGCTAGCTCAGCGACAGTAATCGATTCTGGAATAGTGACATTTTTTACAACAGGAGCTGTTGGCTTTTCAAATTCTTGCTGCAACATTGATGTCGCTTTTTGCACTTTTGCCGATCGCTTTTTTGCATGCCTAGGTATTGATAATTCTCTATCATCAATAATATTGGATCGTATCCCTTTCTTCCCGCGGACTTTCTTACCATCTATGCTTTTTTCATGCTTTTTACTGGCTTCTTTTCGTTTTGCTTTTTTACCTTTTCCTGCTTTATCCTTTTCATTTAAATCACCGTCTAATACTAAAGGCTCAGCGTGCTCTTCTACTGGCTTATCAGCTGATTCATCTGCCTCTGCAACAGTATCTTCCTGAGTAACGTTTTCCTGAACAATACCTTCTTTCTCAGGCGCTCTTACGTCATCAACTGCTTTTTCTGCAGTCTCTGTTATTTGCTCATCAACGTTCTCAATGACTTGCTTTTCTTCTTCTTGTTTCTCTGGTACAACCTCAGGTGATAGCTTATGAACATAGCGACGGCTCTTTTTAACAACGACATCAACATTTTTTTTGCCAGCTGTTTTTAATTTTTGACTTTCTACTTTCTTCCGACGCAACGTAACCGTTTTCGGCTTGCTACTTAACTCACTACCAGAACGAGCTGATTTTAAAAACGTTAACAACTGCTCTTTGCGAGCCTTATCGATCTCAGATTTTGCGCTAACATCTTCCCAACCCATTTGCTTACACTGTTCTATCAGCTTTTCTGCTGGGGTACGCAATACTTGTGCTAACTTTTCTACTGTCATCGGTGCTGCCATAGCGCCACCTCAATTAATCTTCGTTAAACCACGGTTCACGAGCAGTCATTATTAATTCTGCTGCTTTTTCTTCATTTAAACCTTCTACATCCATGACATCATCCACTGCCATTTCAGCCAAATCTTCCATGGTTCTAATGCCTTTTTCAGCAAGTTTATACGCCAATTCCGTTGTCATACCACGCATTGATAATAAATCTTCAGCTGGTTCATTCGCTGATATTTCTTCCTCTTGATCAGCTAATGCTTTTGTCAACATGTGATCTTTTGCTCGATTACGCAACTCTTCTACTGTTTCCTCGTCTAGGCCTTCAATATCAAGTAACTCCTCTAGTGGCACATAGGCAATTTCCTCAACGCTAGTAAATCCTTCATGCACCATCAATTTGGCAATTTCTTCATCGATATCTAAAAGTTCCATAAAGGTATTACAGGTGTTTTCAATTTCTACTGCTGATTTCTGTTCAGCCTCCTCTGCCGTCATGACATTCAATTCCCAACCCGATAGCTCACTAGCCAATCTAACATTCTGCCCACTGCGACCTATCGCTTGTGCATAATTATCTTGATTAACAGCAACATCAATAGAATGAGAATCTTCATCGACAACAATCGATTCCACTTCGGCTGGTGCCATCGCGTTAACAACTAATTGCGCTGGATTATCATCCCATAAAATAATATCAATCCTCTCGCCACTTAATTCATTAGAGACTGCTTGTACACGCGAGCCACGCATACCAACACATGCTCCGATAGGATCAATACGACCATCATTCGTTTTAACCGCAATTTTAGACCGAGCACCTGGATCACGCGCAGCGCTTTTAATTTCAATGACTTGCTCGCCAATTTCGGGCACTTCCATACGGAATAATTCAATTAGCATTTCAGGGCGAATCCGACTAACAAATAATTGAGGGCCGCGAGCTTCAAAGTGCACATCATATAAATAAGCCCGCACACGGTCATTCATACGAAATGCTTCACCACTAATGGTTTCACTGCGATACAGTATTGCTTCTACATTATTACTTAAATCAATCATAATGTGGTCACGGGTTACTTTTTTCACAATACCGCTAACTAAAGTACCCAGTTTTTCTTTATATTTTTCAACAATATTAATTCGTTCCGCTCTACGCACTTCGCCAATAAAAACTTGCTTCCACGTTTGTGCATCAATTCGACCAAATTCTATCGATTCCATTGATTCTTCGTAGGTATCTTCAACGGCTACATCTAGCTTTAACTCTTTTGCTTCTGATAGCTTAAGTTGACTGTCGGGCACTAGCTCATCAAAATTTTCATCTTCAACAACCGTACGCTGTTTAAATGTTTCATATTCTCCCGTTTTTCTATTTACAGCTACGCGCACATCATACTTATTACCATGACGCTTACGGGTCGTCATGGCTAATGCGGCTTCCATTGCCTGAAAAACAAGTTCTTTATCAATGCCTTTTGTAAGAGACAAAGACTCAACTAATGCTAATAGTTCACTTTTTTTCATGGTTTACCCTATCAGTAACCTTTAATTCACTCACCCGAAAGAACAGCTCAAAGCCTCTTTCACTCATTTTTTCCTCGTACCGCCACGAGGAATAACATCAAAATCTACTACCAATTTTGCTTTATCGATACTTAGCATAGATAAAGCATATCTCTGTCCATCCACTTCTACCGTCACTTCGTGTTCATCCGCGGCAATTAAATTACCAACAAATTTTTTTCGCCCATGCTCCTCATGATGCAACTTTATGCGAACCTTTTTTCCTAAAAAGCGCAAATAATGCTCTAACCGAAACAATGGCCGCTCTAAACCCGGCGATGACACTTCCAATGTATACGCTTGAGTTAACGTTTCTTCCACTGTCAGCAATGCTTGCAGCTGCCGACTCACTCGCGCGCACTCCTCTACTGAGATTGATTCATTTGTAGAGGCTTTCTCAATATACACCCGCAACAACACGCCTCGCGGCTGCTGAAAATATTCACAGCCCACATAGTCAAATCCCTGGCCTACAACTGCTTCGCGCAATAAATGTTCAATCTCATCAGGCACCTTTGACACTGTTTACATCATCTCCACAAATAAAAAATGGGCATATTGCCCATTTCGTTATCCTTTTTATTGGTTGCGGGGATAGGATTTGAACCTACGACCTTCGGGTTATGAGCCCGACGAGCTACCAGACTGCTCCACCCCGCGACAGCCATAAACTTAGTCGGCGAATATTATCAAACCGTTACGCCATATGCAAGTCTTTTATTTAAACAATGTTGGTAACATGCTAACTACCCGGTTTAGTTTAAATTTAGAACAGTCGTAATTCGTTACTACTATCCGTCTATATTCTGCGACGTTTGCGTAGCGAACGAGCAGAGTTTATTATAGCAGTTTTCAATATGACTAAGCCATTATAAGCGAGTATAGTGCGTGCTTGCGCGGTTTCAACAATGAGGTTTACTTACTGTAAATAAGCTTTTCAAGAACAAAGCAAGCGCGTGTTAGACGAAGTTTATAATGGCTTAGTCATATTGAAAACTGCTATAATACCTTTACACTTTGCCTTTAACCACATACGTTTGAACAGGATACATAATTCCTTTTAATGTAACCTGTTCTCCCTCTATACATGACATATTCTTCTTGACGAGCAGATAAGTATTGGTTGAAATAAGAATATCATTGGGTTTCGCCGCAGTATGTATCCGTGCAGCCAAATTGACGTGATCGCCGATAACCGTATAATGCATACGATATTTACTACCGAAATTACCAACTGTCGAATATCCTGAGTTAACACCCATTCGTATCCCAAGCGCAGTCACATCAAAACCAAATTCATTAGCCCAGACGGATTTAACTTCATCAAATACTTTTTGAATAGCTAGTGCCATAGACAGGCATTCGATTGCATCCTGCTTTACTCCCTTGGTATTTGGATTTCCAAAAAATATCATCAGCTCATCGCCAATAAACTTATCAATCGTTCCACCAAAATCAATAACAACCCGGGAAATACTGGTTAAATACACATTTAACAATTTAGCTAGCATTGCTGGCTCAACATCTTCTGTGGCAACAGAAAAACCATCTACGTCAGCAAAAAGTATTGTTAAACGTTTCCGTACGGCTCTGGCTTGAATTTCACTTTCATCGGAAAAGACCATTCGGTAAACTTGTGGATCAAGATAGTGTGATAATTTTTCTGACAGCTGTTCTAACTCTTTATTTTTTTTGTCAAACTGCTCTTGCACTTCTTCTGCTTTCTCAAACATGCACTTGTTATTCATCACGACCGCCAATTGTGCAACATATTGTGAGATAAGGTTTAATCCATTTTGAGCTGGCAATTGACTGCCTTTATTACTGAGCAAGCCCAACACGCCGATAGCTCTATCTTTTAATAAAATAGGAAATAACAGCATGGACTTAAAAGGTTTTTCCCTATAAATAAATGCCTCTTTGTTTGATAACAGTTTATTTTCTGTAACATCACCCAAATAAATATATTTCTTTGATTTAAACGCGTTAACAATATAGGATTTTTCATCTCCATCTTTATTATCCAGGATGTCAAGAGAAAATTGTATCGGCCTGATTTTTGCAATATCTTCATCAAGATCACATTCATGGTAGCAATAAGTATAATAAACCAAAACATTTTGTTCCTTATCAAGACAAAATACAATGGTTTGATCCAAGTCAAAAACATGTTTCAATGAATCAATCATGTATTTTAATAGTCCGCTAACATTTAACGCAGTATTCACCCTTTTAGTCAATTCGTTTAACTCATTAATTTGGCCATTAATATCTGAAATTTGATAGCGTTTTATTTGCAATATACAGTTACGCTTATACATATTTAAAATGACAACAAAGAGAAATGGAATCACCCCCAAAATAGCCATAGCTTGAACATATAAACTATCTTGAAAATAATCTGAAGGAATCTCAACAAAATAATTCACAAGCAAAGCAAAAACACTGGTGCAAATTAAACCACTAAGTGCATACAAAACACCACCAACTAATACGCAAGCTGTAATCAAGCCAATCAAAACAGGCACTAAAACCAAGGGATAAAATGCTATCAATCCTAGCCATAAACCCACTACAGCTGAATCTAGAAATAGCGCATACATTTCAAATTTCTTCGGCGTTTTATAATGACTGCTTGCAAATAAAATAAGCAGCGGCCACAATAATCCATGAATATACAATATGATCCAGAAAATTAAACTAACTTGTTCTTGCTGAAAAATAGGTGTAAAAATTAATAATAATAACAGTAAAGCATATTGTCTCGGAAAGTACATCGTCATCGAGACGGGATGAATTTTTTTATAAAAGCATTTAAATCCTTCAAACATAACACCTATCTCACATTATAAATCGAAAACCTGTCCTTTCTTGACAAATCCTAAGAAACCATCCTTAACAGCATTATGTCCTCTCTCGGAATCATAATGATACAACCACATTTTACCTCTAATATCTTCTGGCAATGTTTGCAACTCATGGTATTGCGCATGAATGGCACATCTTGCTGGCAATGTTTGACAATCATGAAAAATAATATCTGCTGATTGGTAAAAAGATAAAAAGCAATTAGGGAAAAATTGAGTATCAGAAGTAATGAATACGTTTTTGCCATTTATCGTGAAAAACAGACCAAAGCTTGGTGCAATAACAAAAGAATTCATATAATGTAAAGTTTGCACCAGCTGAAAAGAGATATTCTCCCAGACAAAACTTTGGTTTTTTTCAACAACATGGACTGAAAAATAAGTATCTAGCGACACGATTTTATTCTGTAACGTACTTAATCCGCCCGATAATACATTATTCCACAAATTGTCAACCAATAAGTCACTTAGATATAAATTTGGCTTATTTATATCTGGATCAAAATATGAATTAATAGCTAAGTATTCCATACCACCAACATGATCAGCATGCAAATGACTAATATAGACATCGCTAATGTTTTTATAATTAAATCCAGCTTCCTGCAGAGAAAATCTGATATCGGTTCCACAATCTAAGAGCAGATTTTTCTCATTATTAACATGAAACAACAAATTAGATTGAAAATTATTGTTCCCTAGCGTAAAAGCTGAGCCAGAGCCAAGAAATATTAACTTCATACTACACCTCCTGATCTGCTGAAATTTTATATGTCACAACTTCTTTTTCAGCTGTCAACTTAACATTATCCGATCGTTGACAGATGAAATTATCTCGAATCAACTCAAAAACTTCCCTAGTCACCAAGATCTCCCCTGGTACTGCCATCGCTTGTATATTCGCTGCCATATAGACAACGCTACCAACTGCTGTATAATCAACATGGTAATCACTACCGAAATTACCGACCGCGCAATTTCCTGAGCTTATACCGATCCTAATCTGCATTGACTCAGGAAAGCCTTCTTCAATCCACTCATCTTTTAAATGCTCTAAATATTGCAACATTTTAATCGACATTCTCACACAGTTAACCGCATCCTCTTTTTTTCCTTTAGTTTTAGGATCCCCAAAATAAATTGATATAGCATCTCCTATATATTTATCAATAGTTCCCCCATACTCTATTGCTATTTCAGACATTTTTGTCAAATAGTTATTTAGCATACTGGTTAATACTTCATTCTCAACTTTCTCAGTCAATGCAGTGAAACCAGCAATATCTGAGCTAAATACAATCAGGTATTTCTTCCTTGCACTAATTTTTATCTCTGATCCACTTTCAATTAACGCATGAAAAATTTGAGGTGAAACATAGTAAGATAGTCGCTTAGAAGCCTCTGCTAATTTCTTTTGTTGCTCAGCCCTCAATTTTTCATTTTCCTTTATTTTCTTATACATTTTGGCATTGTTTATCACAATAGCAACTTGTGATACATACTGCTCAATGACGGTAATGTCTTCACGCTTTAGATTCGAGTAGCTAAAGTGGTTAAGAAATGTGATTACACCAATAACTTTTTTATTCTTAACAATTGGGAACATTGCAATAGATAAAAAATTAGTTAAATCATACAGAATTTTATCAACAGGAAGAAGGTGTGTTTCAGGTGTAACAACACTTTTGAGAAAATAATGGCATTTGCGAAAAACCACATCACTCATACTTTCTTTCTTTTTCAACACAACAACAATGTCTTTTAGTGCGGATAACAGTTGTTTTGGCAAAAACTTACCGTATGCTGCATAAAACAAAAGTTTCTCACCACCCGTATCAGGCAGTTGGATCGCGACTAAATCAAACTTAAAAACATCTTGTAACACCTTGCTCATATGCTTAACCATATCATCAAGATTTAATGTGACACTGGTATTAATTAATAGTTTGTTAATACTCATTAGCCGCTTATTTGACTTGTTTAAATGCTTGTTGACTTGGTAATCTTGGTAAGCTTTATAATACATAAGATAAGAACCTACAGCAGCTACAGTTAACACACCAACAATAGATACTATTTGACAATACATAGAACTAATATATAAACTTTCTATAGGTGTAATATAACTTACTCCCCACGCAACAAGGCTAATTAATGATAGTACGGCTAAGCAATGTCTATAGCCAAATGAGCATAACGTACTAAATATTGCGATCATAACCACAAGATATGTAAACCAAAAAGGAAAGCTATACAAACCTATCCAAATAGCGCCGACGAGCCCATCAAAGTAGATAAGCGTTTTTTCCGTCAACTCTTGATTTTTACTATTACTCGAAATAAGGTACTCAATATGTGCTAAAAAGAATCCCTGAATAAAAATGATTATCCAAAAGGCAAACATAGGACGTTCTTCATAAAAAACAGGCAATAAGATAACAATATAAAGCAAATAGGTAAGGATCCTAAGAAAATAAAGATTCCACGAGTAATCGACCTGGCTACGCTCTGTTATTGTTGTACTCATATGATTTAATCAACAAAAATTATTGTCTTATTCTAGAACTATAGCGCACTTTTCGTGCCCGCGACGGATGAAAAAGGTAACTCATTGATAAATAGAGTCGATTAAAAATAAGGCGCGGATTCTGCTGATGAATAAGTATTTCGAAATAACTAGATTTATCAATAAGTTGTAACATTCGATTGTAATAGTACGGAAAATAATCGATCTACCCAGACAGACAATGATCCTCAGCGTAATAACGTTACATGACAGGAAAGAGCATGCTGCTTAAAATAGTGTTATAATTCAATGAGTTAACTTGCCTTAGCCAAGGCTAGCTAACCCACTGTTGAATGACTTTAAAACGCTGCTTTACATAGTTCAAATAATGTGCTCGGGAAAAGACCAAGAACTAATACTAGCAATCCATTAGCACTAATCGCTAATTGTACATCTTTAGATGCTAACTTGATCGGCAACAAGCTGGGATCAGCCTTATCAAAATACATTGCTTTGACAACGCGTATGTAATAATAAACACCAATAATGGCAAATACTAAAGCTAATGCGGCTAACCAGACTAAATCAGCTGAAACCAATACTTCTAACACAGCAATTTTTGCAAAAAAGCCAACAAGCGGAGGAAGCCCTGCCATAGAGAACATCAGTAACAACATCATTGCTGCTAACCAAGGATTGCGTTGATTCAAACCTTTAAAATCATCAATGTTTTCTACTTCTATGCCTGCGCGACTAAGCAAAATAATGATAGCAAATGCCCCCAGCGACATTAGTGAGTAAGAGATAATATAAAACATGGAGGCCGTATAACCTGCTTTGGTGCCAACTAATAAACCTAGCAGCATATAACCAATGTGCGCGATTGAAGAATAAGCTAACATTCGCTTTAAGTTTTGTTGCACTACCGCGACTAAATTCCCTAAACCCATGGATAGTATAGAAACAACAATTAACATTTGCTGCCATTGTCCATGTAAAGATGGCATCGTATCAACAAATAAGCGAACCGCTAAACCAAAAGCAGCTACTTTAGGTGCCGTGGAAATTAATAAGGTCACTGATGCGGGTGCGCCATGATAGACATCTGGTATCCACATGTGAAATGGTACACCGCCTAGTTTAAACATAACACCGGCACCAATAAAGACTAGCCCAAACAATAAAATTAATTTTTCACTACCCGCTATTGTTTGTGTCATTGTCATTATAGTGTTTATATCAATAGAATGAGTCGCACCATAGAGCATCGACATGCCATATAATAACATACCAGATGCAATCGCACCCATAATGAAATATTTCATAGCAGCTTCCGTACACGTTGTCTGCTCACGGCGCAGAGCGGTTAGCGCATAAATAGGCAATGATAATATTTCCAGCCCTAAATAAAGTGACAACAAACTATTCGCTGATACGAGTACTAACATGCCCAATATTGAAAATAGTACTAACACATAATATTCACCAAAGGGAAGCTCCCTCTCTCTGACATAATCACGTGAATATAATAAAATAAAGATAGCTAAAATGACTATTGTCATTTGTAGCATAGTCGTTATATTATCATGCCGGTATTGTCCATGAAATACTAGCATAGGATCGTTCTGACCAACAATATAAACTAATGCAGCCGTTCCTAATAAACAAAATTGGGCAAGATGATACGTGTTTTTTTTCATTTTTTCACTTGCAAACAAATCAAATAACAAGATAACACTGGTCGCTATCACTAAAAATAATTCAGGGGAAATAATAGTAAAATCTATTGAACTCACTTGCATGATGAAACCTTTTTCCTCATTAGCCCAACTTTGTCTGTTGACTTAATTCCAATATATGCCCAACGGTTGCATGTAACAATTGTAACAATGGTTCTGGATAAACACCTAACAATATCACCACGAAGCCTAAAATAGAGAAAACTATTAGATCAGGACCACTAATATCATTAAGTGACGCAACACCATCATTAGCCACCTCACCCAAAAACACGCGTTTAAACATCCACAATGTGTAACTAGCAGACAGGATCAATGTTGTTGCTGCCGCAAAAGTTACCCAAAAACTCGCTTTAAAAGTACTTAAAATTACCATAAATTCACCAACAAAGCCTGATGTACCAGGCAGGCCAACATTGGCCATAGCAAATAGCATGAAAAAGGCGGTAAATATCGGCATAGAATTAACAACACCGCCATAATCTTTAATCAAGCGGCTGTGTAGCTGATCATACAAAATCCCCACACCAAAAAACATTGCCCCTGAACTAAACGCATGCGAAATCATTTGCACCATAGAACCTTCAAAACTCATATAAGCATCGGCATGATTACCCGTATTACTAATAATAACATAGGTCATAAAAGCACCTAAAGTAGCAAAACCCATATGTGCAATGGAGGAATACGCAATCAAACGCTTCATGTCCGTTTGGACAATGGCAACTAAACCAATATAAATAATCGCAACCAGCGATAACCCAATCATTAACCAAGCTAAACTGTGTGATGCATCCGGGGTGATTGGCAAACTAAATCTAAAAAAACCATAAACACCCATTTTCAACATCAATGCTGCTAAAATAACTGATCCACCTGCAGGTGCCTCTGTATGAGCATCTGGCAACCAAGTATGTACTGGCCACATGGGCACTTTCACAGCAAAAGCAAAGAAAAAAGCAATGAAAATTAATACTTGTTCTGTCATATTTAATTTCAATGCGTAAAAATCGATGATGGCAAAGCTACCACTATGCATACGCATATACAGCAACGCAATCAACATCAAAACCGAACCTAAAAAGGTATACAAAAAGAATTTAATAGAGGCATATGATCGATTCTTGCCACCCCAGATGCCAATAATCAAATACATTGGAATTAACATGGCTTCCCAAAAGACATAAAATAAAATCGAATCTAATGCTTCAAATACACCAACCATTAATCCCTGCATGAGCAAGAACACGGCCATATATTCTGCAACATTGGTTTGTATTGGTTTCCAAGCAGCTAAAATAACAACAAGCGTAGTAAATGTTGTTAATATAACTAATGGCATAGAGATGCCATCAACCCCTAAATCATAATTAATACCATAAGAAGCAATCCACGGATATAATTCTTTAAACTGCATTTGATAACTATTGCTATCAAAACCAAGATATAGCGGTACACACAAAGCCATGGTAACCACTGCTACTGCGAGTGCAATAACCTTTGCTCGATGTGGATTCGCTCTACCAAATAGCAATGCCGCCATTCCACCAAAAATGGGTAACCAAATTAATAAGCTTAAAATTGGTAATTCTGATTCCATTAAACCTGCCCTATCTCTATTATGGTAATACCAGCCAAACTAAAAACACCACCAAACCCAAGATCATGGCAAACGCATAATGGTATAAATAACCCGATTGTAAGCGCCTAAATACGCTTGAAAGCCATGCCACCAAACGAGCCGAACCATTTACCATTATATGATCAATAAATTTGACATCACCAATTTGGTATATGGTTTGTGCAAGACATCTGCTACCACGAATGAAAAAATACTGATAAAACTCATCAAAACCATATTTATGAATCAACGGCTTGTAAATAAATGGAAAACGTTTAACAAAGCCTTGACGACAATTTGGTACAAGTATGCAACTAAACCAAGCAGTAAAAATTCCCGCGATTGCTAACCAAAAAGGTAACGTATGGATCGATGCCTGTGCTTGTTGCCACGCACCATGATAATGTTCCGCTAGAATGGTTAATACATTATACTGTGGCGCAACATAAATCGTTTCACCTAATAAACTAAATGGTTTACCAAATAACATTGGCCCAATTAACAAACCACCAGCAATAATAGATGGAATGGCTAATAGCACCAAAGGAACCCAAACAACGGCAGGACTCTCACGCAAATGTGCCTTCGCTTTCTGATCCATTTTCTCCTTACCATGAAATGCTAAAAAGAAGGCTCGGAAAGTATAAAGTGCTGTAACAAATGCGCCTAGCAATACACACACATAGGCAAACCCTGCCCCTGGTATCGCTGCTTCTTTCACTGCTTCAATAATAGCATCTTTTGAATAAAACCCTGCCATTGGTGGAATCGCACTTAATGATAATGCACCAATTAAAAAAGTAATGTACGTAATGGGCATATATTTTTTCAAATTTCCCATATTACGCAAGTCTTGATCATGATGCATAGCGATAATGACAGAACCTGCACCCAAAAATAACAATGCTTTAAAACAAGCATGGGTAACTAAATGAAACATGCCTGCAGAAAAAGCAGAAGCACCCAGTGCCGCTGTCATATAGCCCAATTGAGATAAAGTGGAGTAGGCAACAACCCGTTTGATATCATGCTGTACTACTGCAACTAAGCCAAGAAACAAAGCACCCGCCGCACCGATAACTAAAATGACGGTTAATGCAACTTCTGACAGTTCAAACAAAGGAGACATGCGTGACACCATAAAAATCCCAGCAGTTACCATGGTTGCGGCATGAATTAATGCAGATATTGGCGTAGGACCTTCCATCGACTCTGGCAGCCATATATGTAACGGCATTTGAGCAGATTTCCCCATGGCGCCAACGAACAGCAATAGACAAATAACGCTAATAAGTGACCATTGTGAGCCAGGAATAATTGACAAAGTTGCCTGTGCCAATTCTGGTGCTTGAGCAAATATTTGAGCATAGTTAATCGTCCCAAAATTATCCAATACCGCAGCTATCCCTAATAAAAAACCAAAATCACCAACACGGTTCACTAAAAACGCCTTCAAGCTACCAACGTTGGCACTCTCGCGCTTATACCAAAAACCAATTAATAAATAAGAAACAACACCAACACCCTCCCAACCAAAATATAGTTGGAATAAGTTATTTGCTGATACTAGCATTAACATAGCAAAGGTAAACAGAGAAATATAACTGAAAAATCGTTGGTATCCAGCATCATCATGCATATAACCAATACTATAAATATGGACCAAGAAAGAAACGAAGTTAACGGTAACAAACATTAATGTGCTGAGTCGATCAATTAAAAAGCCTACCTCAATATTAAATGAACCACTTAATATCCAAGTATAAACCGCACCATTATATGTTTGTCCCTCAACAAAAACTAATTTGGCTAAATACGCCGATAAAAGTAACGAAACACCCACCAATAACGTGGTTACCCAGTGACTAGCATTACGACCAATTTTTTTACCAAAAAAACCCGCCGTAATGGCGCCTAGTAAAGGTGCTAAAATAATGGCAATGGTCAGGTCATGAATATTATTTAACACAGCTATCCCTTCAAACTATTCATTTCATCAACACGAATACTGTTACGGTTTCGGTATAATACCGTTAAAATAGCTAAACCTATAGCCGCCTCAGCTGCTGCAACAGTTAAAATAAAAAAAACAAACACTTCACCGAGGTTATCGCCCAGGAAATGGGAAAAGGCAATAAAGTTGGTATTGACTGCCAATAACATCAACTCAATACACATTAATAAGATAATTAAGTTATTTCGATTGATAACAATCCCGGCAACACTTAATGCGAATAATACTGCTCCAACCACTAAATAATCAGACAAACTAATCATGGTTATTCATCCCTCTTTTCTGCTGGCATATCAACCAAGCGCACATGCTCATCCCGCTTAGCTGTTAATTGTTTGTTTACATCTTGGACTTTTCGATTAGGTTTGCCAGCATGTGTTAAGCTAATAGCAGAAATAATAGCGATCAATAAAAGCACTGCTGCTAATTCAACTGGATAAACATAATCAGTGTAAAGCACACTACCTAGATCTTTAATGTTACTGTAGTCTGCCCCATGCACTACTGGTACAAGCTTACCAAAGTGCTCTGGTGCAATCACATAAATCATGAGTCCAACCATACCAGCAACAACTAATAAGGCAAAGGGAAAATAACGCACGAATCCACCTTTTAACTTTTCTGGCTCAAGATATAGCATCATGACAACAAATAAAAACAGTGTCATTACTGCACCTACATAAACAAATATTAAAATCAATGCCAAAAATTCTGCTTGTATCATTAACCACAAAACTGCGCTAGTAAAAAATGAAAGCACCAAAAATAAAGCACTCTTTACTGGATTGCGCGATACTATCATCATAAATGCTGAAAAAATCAGCACGGCTGATGTTGAGTAAAAAATCAATTGTTCTACTGTTATCACTTTCAATTAACCCTAGTCAATTTTTTATTACCTAAACGCGGCATCGTCTGCCTTACTCTTAGCAATCTGCTCTTCATACTTATCACCAATTTTCAATAGCATTTCTTTTGTCATAATATTTTCACCGCGGTTTTCAAAATGATAACTGCTTATATTTGTTTCAACAATAGAGTCTACTGGGCATGACTCTTCGCAAAAACCGCAATAAATACATTTAAACAAATCAATTTCATATTTTGTAGTGCGCCGGGAACCATCTTCTCGTTGCTCTGAGTCAATGGTAATTGCCAATGCAGGACAAACCGCTTCGCACAACTTACAAGCAATACAACGCTCTTCACCATTAGGATAACGACGCAATGCATGCACCCCACGAAAGCGCGGTGAGGTCGGTGTTTCTTCTTCTGGAAATTGAAGTGTGATTTTCTTCTTAAAGAAATAACGCCCTGTTAATATGAGTCCTTGCAATAACTCAATTAATAAAAAACTTTTGGCATACTGACGAAGCTTCTTCAACATATGCTCACCTTATAAACCATGGCGGTATCTGTAGCATGACTGCTAGTGATACCACAACTAACCAAACAATAGTAATTGGGATTAATATCTTCCATCCCAAGCGCATTACTTGATCATAGCGATAACGAGGAAGTGTCGCTCGCAACCAAATATATAAAAATAAGAAAAAACAGATTTTTAAAATAAACCAAATAATCCCAGGAACCCAAGCAAACAGTGGTTCAAGCGCAGGAATTCCTTCAAATGGAGATAACCAACCACCTAAAAATATAATCGAAGCAATAGCCGCAATTAAAATCATGTTAGCATATTCTGCCAAGAAAAAGAGGGCAAAGGTAATACCTGCATATTCAACGTGAAACCCTGCAACAATTTCTGATTCACCTTCTGCGATATCAAAAGGATGTCGATTTGTTTCTGCCACGCCTGAAATCCAATATACGATAAATAACGGCAATAGAGGCAACCAAAACCAATGCCATATCCCACCTTGTTGACGCAGAACAATATCTTGTAAATTGGTTGACATTGCCGCAATTAATACGCCAACAAGCGCGAAACCCATTGCAATTTCATAAGAAATAACTTGTGCTACGCTTCGTAACGCCCCTAAAAAAGCGTATTTCGAATTAGATGCCCAACCAGCAATCAATATGCCATAGACACCTAAAGACGTCATTGCCAAAAGATAAAGTAACCCAGCATCAATATTAGCAATAGCACCACCATCAAAAAAAGGTATCACCGCCCATGCGGCCAATGCCGGTGCCAATATAATAATAGGCGCAAGAATAAAAAGATAAACATTCGCTCGGGTAGGCACGATGATTTCTTTCAAAAACAATTTAAGGGAATCGGCTATTGGTTGGCCAAGACCCATAATACCAATACGGTTAGGACCCACTCGAGCATGCATTGCTGCAATGACTTTACGCTCCACCAAAGTCAAATAGGCAACCATACCAAATAATGGTAAAACGATAACAAGGATTTTGATGACAATCCAAATTAATGCAACGATATTATCAACCATTAATATTTTTTAACCCCGCTCAACCGTGATATTGCCATATAGCATTGTTAAATCCATTGTTTCATTGTACCCAGCAGGCACATAAATACAATTATCCGCAATAGTATCATCAATCACCAACGGTAAAGTAACGATTGCCTCATTTTGCTTTACTTGCACCCGTTGTTCTTCTTTAATATTCAATTTTGCTGCTAATACTGATGATATACGAATAGCCAAAGGCAAAGCTGTGCCCGATTGTTGCAACGGCTCTGCACGACGGATCAAATTATCCCCACGATAAATAGGCCAGTCACTGACTCGTTGTAATGCATCATTTGCTGCAACCAAACTTGTTGGCAAAGGCGATAACTGATCATCGTGCAGACTCATTGCGTCAACTTGCTGGCGCAGTTCATCTCGCACTTCAGCGGCTGTGAGATACTCAAAATTATCTAAATGAAATAAATTACCTAAAACACGTAATACTTTCCAGGCAGGCCGAGATTCTTCATAGGGTTTCACTGCCGCAGGAAATGATTGCCATTCACCCGACATATTAACAAACGTGCCTGCTGTCTCTGTAAAGGGCACGGTTGGAAGAATAACATTTGCATATTCTTTAGCCGCACCTACAAAAGCGGACATTGCTACAACAAAATCAGCTTGCTTCAAAGCAAATAGCGCTTGACTAGCACTGGCACAATCTAGCTCAGGCTCTAGATTTAATAAGCAATAGGCACGCAATGGCTTTTGCCACTGCTGCATAGTATCTAATCCTGCTTTGGTAACATTAATTCTAGCTGCAGTACGGTGTGGAATGGCACCAGCCAACCAGGCACCCGCACTGTTAGCCCCTTCCGTCAATACACCGATTTTTGCGCTAGACAATTGTGCTATACGCTGTGCAAATGCTTTAATCTGACTAGCTTGCGGATGATTTTGTGCAATGGCTCCCAACAAAATCAATGTATTTTTATCGCCGTTTAATAAATGTGCTGCTATTGCTTGCTGTTCTTGCGTTACGTGTACTGCATCAAATAATGCCTCATCATCAACCAACGTGGTGGCGTGATGATGACTTAACAATGCTTTGGTGATACCTGCTAACTGCATAACAAAGTTAGCTGGCGATGTAATAATTTTCTCTGCTAAATCATAGCTGAATGAATAATCGATGGCATTTAACGCCATAATTTTGGCACCTTGCAAAGAAGCTTGACGTAAGCGATGATTAGCCAGCGGTTGCTCATGACGCAGGTGACTACCTATGAGTAATACCGTTTGTTGCTGTTGCAATTGCTCTAGAGTCATCGCCAAACCAGGGAAAATGCCTACTTGAGATTGATCGCTAAAATCACTTTGACGAAGGCGATGATCAATATTATGGCTACCTAAACCTCGTATTAATTTTTGCAACAAATACATTTCTTCTACAGTTGAATTGGGTGAAACGATGGCTCCGACATTATTAGCACCTGATTCACTGATAACACTTTGCAAATTTGAAACAACAAACTGCAATGCTTGCTGCCAATCTACTTCACGCCATTCACCGTCTTGTTTTATTAATGGCACAGATAAACGATCCTCTGCAAGTAATCCAGTATAACTAAAACGATCCCGATCGGATAACCACACTTCATTAATACGTTCATTTTCGCGTGGAACAACCCGCATAATATTATTTTGGTGATGATGCAAATAAACATTCGATCCTAAGCAATCATGAGGCGCCACAGAATCAACCCGTTCTAACTCCCATGCACGTGCACTAAAACGAAATGGTTTTGACGTTAAGGCACCTACAGGGCAAACATCGATAACATTACCGGATAATTCTGACGTTAATGATTTTTCAACATAAGTAGTCACTTCACAATTTTCGCCTCGGCCTGTCATACCTAACTCTTGTAAACCGGCAATTTCCTGGCTGAAACGTACACAGCGGGTGCAATAAATACAGCGCGTCATATCAGTTGAAATCAATGAACCAATATCTTTGTCTTTAATAATGCGCTTACCTTCAGTAAAACGAGAGATGCTTTTGCCATAACTCATGGCAACATCTTGCAATTCACATTGCCCACCCTGATCGCAAACAGGACAGTCTAAGGGATGATTAATCAATAAAAATTCCATGACCCCGCGTTGAGCGTCTCGCGCTAATTGAGATTTTGTTCGAATAACCATGCCATCTTGTACCGATGTTTGACAAGCAGGCAGTGGCTTAGGGGCTTTTTCAACATCAACTAGACACATACGGCAATTAGCAGCAATCGATAGTTTTTTATGGTAGCAAAAGCGTGGGATAGCAATACCTACCTCATCGGCAACCTGGATGATCATTTTGCCTGGTTCAACTTCAACTTTTTTGCCATCTATTTCAATTTCAATCATAAATCTACGCTGCCTTTACCACTGACTCTTTATGTTCGATCATATATACAAATTCTTCACGAAAATGTTTTAAAAAACTTTGCACCGGCCACGCCGCTGATTCACCTAATGCACATATCGTATGTCCTGCAATTTTACTAGCAACACTATCGAGCAACTCAATATGCGCCATCTGTGCTTCGCCGTGTAGAATACGATGCAGTACACGTGATAACCATCCTGTGCCTTCACGACAAGGTGTACATTGGCCACAAGATTCTTCATCATAAAAATGTGCAAGTCGTGCAAGTACTTTCACCATACAGGTTGTTTCATCCATCACTATCACTGCGCCAGATCCTAACATAGAGCCTGCTTTGGAAATTGAATCATAATCCATGGTCAATTCTTGCATGATATGAGCTGGTAATACAGGTGAGGAAGATCCTCCAGGGATCACTGCTTTTAATTTGTGACCGCGACGAACACCGCCGGCTAATGCCAATAAATCGTTAAATGTCGTTCCTAGCGGTACTTCATAATTCCCTGGTTTCTCTACATGACCAGAAACACAAAATATTTTAGTGCCACCATTTTTAGGTAGGCCCAAATTTAAAAACCACTCACTACCTTTTTCAAGAATGACTGGAATCGAAGCAAAGGTCTCCGTATTATTAACTGTTGAAGGTTTGCCATAGACACCATAATTTGCTGGAAACGGTGGTTTAAACCGTGGCAAGCCACGTTTCCCTTCCAGAGATTCCAATAATGCGGTTTCTTCACCACAAATATAGGCTCCTGCGCCAATAGTGTTATAAAAATGATATGTTAAACCAGAACCCAGTATATTACTGCCTACATAACCCGCTTCACGCGCTTGTTTTAATGCTGCTTCCATTCGCTCAAATGGCTCATAAAATTCTGCTCGAATATAATTATAACTGACTTCTGCATTCATCACGTATTGAGCGATTAACATACCTTCAATCAATTGGTGCGGATTGTAACGCATGATATCCCGATCTTTACAGGTACCCGGCTCACCTTCATCTGAGTTACAAACCACGTACTTAGGACCAGGATCATCTCTTTTGATAAAACTCCACTTTAAGCCGGTAGGAAATCCCGCGCCACCACGCCCACGTAAAGCCGATACTTTAATTTCTTCTACCAATTGCGCTGGTGGCGTTTTTTCTCGAATGATTTTTTTCCAAACCTGGTAACCGCCGATACTTTCATATGTTGCTAATTCCCAAGGATTATCTAAATGCAATGTTCTATAACAAACTTGATTTAATAGGATATCACTCATTCCATCCCCTCCAAAATTTGATCAACTTTTTCTGTTGTCAAACGTTCATGGTAATCTTTATTGACTTGCATCATGGGTGCATTAACACATGCACCTAAACATTCAACTTCCTTTAACGTAAACCTGCCATCTTTCGTTGTTTCACCAAAATCAATCGCCAACTTTTCCTTTAAATGACTGACAATTTCTTCACTGCCATTTAACATACAGGAAATATTTGTACAAACACAGATCTTATGCTTACCAACCGGCTCAAACTCATACATTGAATAGAAGGTTGCAACTTCATAGGCAGCAATTCGTGGAATCTGCAAGTAATCAGCAACAGCATCTAATAATTCTTGTGTTAAATGGCCATCATTTTCTTCTTGCATAATATGCAATGCCGCTAATAATGCTGAACGTCGTTGATCCACAGGAAATTTTTCCAACCAATGATCAATGGCTTTTGTTGTTTTTTCTGATAGCAATTGTGTTTTCACTTCTGTACTCATTAACGATCAATTTCTCCAAATACAATATCTTGACTTGATAAAATGGTAACTAAATCTGCAATCATGTGGCCACGGACCATTTCATCTAAACTAGCTAAATGAGAAAAACCCGCTGCACGTATTTTTAATCGATAAGGCTTATTGGCACCATCTGAAATGAGATAAACACCAAACTCACCTTTTGGATGCTCCACTGCTGCATACACTTCACCTTCTGGCACACAATAACCTTCAGTAAATAATTTAAAATGATGGATTAGCGCTTCCATATCATGCTTCATTTCAACCCGGCTCGGAGGCGCCACTTTAAAATCACCCACTATCACTGGACCGGGATTCTGACGCAACCAGGCAATACACTGTTTAATGATACGATTAGACTGCCGCATTTCTTCCATGCGAACTAAATAACGATCGTAACTATCACCATTCACCCCTACCGGTATTGCAAAATCGACTTTATCATAGGCAGCATACGGTTGCTTTTTACGTAGGTCCCATTCTACACCGGAGCCTCGCAACATTGGACCAGAAAAACCTAATGCAAGTGCTCGCTCAGGTGAAACAATACCTATATCAACCGTACGTTGCTTCCAAATACGATTATCCGTCAACAGTGTTTCATATTCATCTAAATGTTTTGGAAAACGTTCAGCAAAGTCACTTAAAAAATCCAGTAATCCACCTTCTCGCGCTTCATTTAATTTAGCAACTTCTTTCTTACTGTGCCAACGACTTGGTTTATACTGTGGCATTTTTTCAGGTAAATCACGGTACACGCCACCTGGACGGTAATACGTAGCATGCATGCGCGCCCCAGAAACAGCTTCATAACAATCTAACAAATCTTCCCGCTCGCGAAATGCATATAAAAATACAGCCATCGCACCAATATCCAATGCATGTGCCCCTAGCCATAGTAAATGATTGAGAATTCGTGTGATTTCATCAAATAGCGTACGAATATATTTGGCACGAATAGGCACTTCCACGCCTAACAATTTTTCTATCGCTAATACATAGCCGTGCTCATTACACATCATGGATACATAATCTAAACGATCCATATAACCAATACTTTGATTAAACGGTTTCGACTCTGCCAATTTTTCTGTTCCACGGTGTAACAAACCCACATGAGGATCAGCTCGGCGAATAACTTCACCATCCAACTCCAAAATTAAGCGCAACACACCATGGGCCGCGGGATGCTGTGGGCCAAAGTTTAAGGTGAAATTGCGTAATTCAGGCATAATCTACGATCCTTGCTCTATTTTTTCATTCGTATGGCAACCATAATGACGAATGATTCGCGGCACTAACGTACGTGGCTCTATACTAACCGGTTCGTAAACAACGCGTTTATTTGTTTCATCATAACGCATTTCCACGTTACCAATTAATGGAAAATCTTTTCTAAATGGATGACCAATAAAGCCATAATCTGTCAAAATTCGTCGCAAATCTGGGTGCCCTTCAAACAATATACCAAAAAAATCAAACGCTTCTCGTTCAAACCAATTAGCAGCACGCCAAAGTCCACAAACGGAAGGCACTTTCATATCATCTTCTGATAGATAAACCCGCAAGCGAATACGATGGTTGTGGGTTAGTGATAATAAATGATAAACCGCTGCAAAACGTTCCGGATGATTATTTTCAATAATAGCTAATTTTTTTTCACGCGCAACACCACGCTCAAAACCAGTACTACTCGCCTCTTCCGTGGCCCATTCAGCATAACCGTATTCAGAATAGTCAACACCACACACATCGATTAACTCTTCAAATAAAAATGAATCTTCATCACGTAATGCTTGACAAATCGCTAGCAAATTTTCTCTGGCAACAACTAAGGTCACTTCACTACGAACAACCATACATTCAGAAATTTTTTCTGAAAAACGTGACTTTATTTGTTCTACTAATTGCTGCACTGCTGCCATTAGCCTATCCTTATAACTTGTTTTGAAGACTTAATTTTATTCTGTAATTGGATAACTCCATACATCAATGCTTCAGCAGTAGGTGGGCAACCAGGAACGTAAATATCAACGGGTACAATACGATCACATCCACGCACGACAGAATAGGAGTAATGATAATAACCACCGCCATTAGCACAAGAACCCATGGAAATTACCCAGCGAGGTTCAGACATTTGATCATAAACACGGCGCAATGCTGGCGCCATTTTATTGCATAAAGTACCCGCAACAATCATAACATCGGATTGGCGTGGGCTAGGACGGAAAATAACGCCAAAACGATCTAAATCGTAACGTGATGCTGCACTATGCATCATCTCTACTGCACAGCAAGCCAAACCAAACGACATAGGCCACATAGAGCCACTTCGAACCCAACCTAGTAATTTATCAACTGTCGTTGTGGTATAGCCATTTTCAGGAATTGAAGCTACTCCCATTCTAAAGCTCCTTTGCGCCACTCAAAAATAAAGCCAATAACTAACAATGCTAGAAACACCATCATCGTCGAAAAGCCAAACCAACCTATTTTATCTAGGGTAACAGCCCAAGGAAAGAAAAAAGCTGTTTCTAAATCAAAAATAATAAATAAAATAGCAACTAAATAATACTTTACGTTAAAAGGCAGTCTCGCATCTTCAAATGCATTAAAACCACACTCATAAGGCGATAATTTTTCTGCATCTGGATTGCGAGGTGCAATAAAATAACCGAGCATAATTGGCACACAACCAAACGCTATACCTATCATAATAAAAATGAGTATTGGAAAATATTCTTCTAACACACCGTTAACTCCCACTAAATAGTTGGTGCCGAAGGCCGGATTTGAACCGGCACGACTTGCGTCACTGCCCCCTCAAGACAGCGTGTCTACCAATTCCACCACTTCGGCAACATACAGCCCTACTATCTTACTGCAATAAAAGAAAAATTGCTAATATTAGTCTTTATCTGTGTCTTTTTCTGTCACGTTGGGCGATATAGCGGCTTTACTGTTGCCTGCTGTTTCATCAGTACCTGTCGTTTGCGTTGGCATATGCGGCAACCATTCTTGTTCTACCGGTAAATTTAATGCACGCGCTTTTCTAGCATCCAAAGCTGAAAAGTGAGTCAATGTAAGACTGGTTGCAAAGAAAATAAAGGCTACCAACGCTGTAATTTTTAATAAGAAGGAAGTAGAGCCTTGACTACCAAACAGCGTATTAGATGCACCACTACCAAAAGCAGCACCAATATCTGACCCTTTGCCCTGTTGCAATAAAACTAAACCAACAATAGCAAAACAAGCCAACATGTGTATGATTAAAACAATCTGTTGCATAAGTATTCTCTCTCGTTAAATTGAATTCACAGCCGATCGGCAAATCGCTATGAAATCGTCCGCATTAAGGGACGCACCCCCTACCAAAGCACCATCAATATCTGCCATGGCAAATAATCCGCATGCATTCGTTGGCTTAACACTACCACCGTACAGAATGCGCAATGATTGTGCAATATCAGCATTTTCATCCGCAATGGTTGCCCGAATAGCCGCATGTACCGCTTGTGCTTGTTCGGGAGATGCGGTTAATCCTGTGCCAATCGCCCATACCGGCTCATAAGCAATCACCGCAGTTTTAAAATATTCTATCCCTTGAGGTAACGCCAAAACTGCAGCAATTTGCTGTTGAATCACGGCGAATGTTTGTCCGGATTCGCGTTGTTGTTTTGTTTCCCCGACGCAAACAATCGGGGTCAAATTATGCGCGATAGCTTGAGCAACTTTCTCAGCGACTTTTTCATTGCTTTCGTGATAGAAATGACGACGCTCAGAATGACCAACAATGACATAGCGACACGCTAAGTCGATTAGCATTGATGCTGCAATTTCACCCGTATATGCACCCGACTCACAATCGCTCACATTTTGCCCGCCCCAAGCAATGCGACTATTGGTTAATTCTGACGCAACTGATGGTATATAACAAAAAGGCGGAAAAACAGCGATATCAATTGTATTAAATGAAGACAATTCTGGCAGTAAAGCACGCACTAACGCGCAACAATCGGCCTGTGTGCCATTCATTTTCCAATTTCCTGCTACGAATGATGCTCGCATACTATCTCTATTCCTAAAAATCCGGCAGAATTGTAGCTTAGATTATACCGGAGAACAAGGATTGAAAGATTAACGCATGATATCAGCAAATGCTCAACAAACTCTACTATCCCAAGTAGCACGCTCATTTTATTTTACTTTGAAATTTTTGCCCAAAGCAGTTCGAGCTCAATTATCTACCGCCTATTTACTTGCCAGAATATCAGATACCATCGCCGATACCAACGCCATCCCTGCGGCACAAAGTCTAGAGCAATTATACGATTACAAAACATTGATCAAAACCGGCAGCCAGCCCAAATTAATACAACAATTATGGCAAACCCGCACAAAATACCCCGCACCCTTATCAGAATTGCTAAAACACACCTTAGAGATAGTCGAAGTACAACAATCCTTTTCATCAGCAGATCAAGCTGAATTGTCTGAATTGCTAGATACTATTATTAACACACAAATCAGCGAGGTTGAGAAAATCAAACAGGAAAAATGGCTAAGCTTTGACACATGCGCTGACTTAGAAAGCTATACTTATGGCGTCGCTGGCTGCGTTGGAAAATTTTGGACACAGCTATGCTACCGTCACATTAGTAATTACAGTCGTATGCCTATAACACCATTGCTAGAATCAGCCATCAATTTCGGAAAAGGATTGCAATTAATTAATATTTTGCGCGACTTGCCCGCTGATTTGACCAATCAGCGCTGTTTTTTACCAAAACAACAACTTGAGCAATACCAATTAACAAAGGAAAATTTTTTGCAATACCCGGAGAAATTGGTGCCCATCCATCACTACTGGTTAGCAAAAGCCTATGCTTACCTTCAAGCAGGATGGGATTACTGGCGGACAATTCGTCCACTGCGGATGCGTTATACATTAAGTTTACCGCTTTTGATCGGCTCTGAAACACTAGCACTACTGAAAAACACTAATTACCTTAACAATGCCACACCAATAAAAATTTCAAGAAACAAACTGAAAAAAATCATGCTAATAGCAAGTCTTGGCATAGTCTCAGAGCGCTTTTTAACTTATTACCAAGGAACTTCTGATGGAAATAAAACATCAGCACAATAGTCTTGCAAAATCATTTGATTATTGCACCAATTTTACTCGCAAAACAGCAGGGAATTTTTATTACGGTATTAAATTACTACCAAAGAAAAAACAAAAAGCCCTCTGTGCTATCTATACTTGGATGCGGGTAGTCGATGATATCGTTGACAATACGACGAACTCAAAAGAAAAAACAACTGCTCTCGCTGCCTTCCAACAAAACTCAATTGCCTTGCTCAACTCAGATAACACCTCAGATACGCCGCAACTTGACAAATTTTGGTTAGCCTGGCGTGAGACAGTGCGTTGCTATCAAATCCCAACAGATTATTTTCTCTCGATGTTAAACGGCCAACAACAAGATATTTCTCAACACCAATACAATACTTTCCAAGAATTATATGACTACTGTTATTGCGTGGCATCAACAGTGGGTTTAATTTGCATTAAGATCTGGGGCTATGAAGGCGATAAAGACACTCAACAATTGGCTGAATGGCACGGTATTGCATTGCAATTAACCAATATACTTCGCGATATTCGAATGGATGCTAACACAAATCGTGTCTACTTACCCGCAGAATTTAGTGGGAATGTTGCACTGAAACCTGAGGATATTTTGCATGGTTCAAACGAAATTATTCTTCCCGCAATTAAAAAAATGATCAAAAAAACTGATGATTATTATCTCAAGTCAGCACCCTTGGAAAAACGCATATCAGCTGACTGTATACGTTGTTTTAAAGGAATGACAGAAATTTATTACAATATATTTCTCAAAATAAAACGTAATCCTAGCGCTGTTTTGAAAAAGAAAAAAGTACGTTTAAACCTATTAACTAAACTTGGCATCATCCTACGATTATCGAATGTGCTTTAATATCCGTGAAAAAACGAATTTTTTCTAGTATGTTCACTCAACTTTCGCTATGACCTTTTTCAATTTCTTTTTTGCCACGTGATAAAAAAAATACATAACACCGATGACAATCAATGCAATAGGCAACATTCTAAAAGATAAATACGTATCAAAAAAAGCACTCGCTTCAGCAAATAATCCCAGCAGTAGACCGATAAAAATGAAAGATACATCAAAATATATACCGGTCAAAAACGTCGCAAATGCTAAGCTAATTAACATCACTAATCCTGCAACAGGATCACTCATCAACCCTGCGCTGACAAATTGAACAACTAATAAATCAATAAAAATCAAGCCAGACCAGTGCAAAACACTATCTTTGACACGTCCTAAACGTGACTTTTTGGCTGAGGCTGGATAGAGCCAGCTTAAGATAATACAGTTTATCGCAAACACAGGCGCTGTGAATTTCCAATAATTCCAGGACCAATCCTTATTAATATCTGTTAGCACGATACCCAAAAAAGCAAATAAGAGCAAAGCGAAACAAAGTATAAATCGAGCATGTATATAGCGACGGATCAATTCTGGTTTGAATGTTGATATTTGCTTATCAAGTTGACTAAACATAACACTATCCCTGCAAAATTATTATCCCAAAAAACTTATCCAGCAAGTCGCGTTAAGTAACTTTCGACTTCTTGTGCTAAGTTCGTTGCAACGCGCATGACTTGACTATTGTCAATGCCTTCCACCATGACACGTATAACAGGCTCCGTACCAGATGGCCGTAGTAACACTCGTCCTGTTTTCGCTAATTCAATTTCTGCATCATTGATCACTTTTTGCAATTGTGGGACCTGATAAGGATCAACCGCTTTTGGCATGGCAACATTAATGATGGTTTGTGGAAATTTTTTCATCCCCTGTTTTAATTTAGATAAAGGCTGGCCTGTTGTAACGATTGCTTCTAATATTTGCAACGCAGCAATCAACCCATCACCTGTTGTTGACATGTCTAAATTAACAATATGGCCTGACGTCTCACCCCCAAGCAACCATCCTTTTTCTTTTAGCATTTTTAATACATAACGATCACCCACTTTCGTCCGGCAAAATGGCATACCAATATTTTCTAATGCTTTTTCTAATCCAAAGTTACTCATTTGTGTACCAACCACACCACCGACTAATTTTTTCTGTCTTTTTTTATGCTCAGCTAAAATAAAAAGCAATTCATCACCATCGACTACTTCACCTGATTCATCAACCATGATGACCCTGTCACCATCACCATCAAAGGCAATACCTAAATCAGCGTTAAGTGCCCGTACAGTTTGCTGTAATTCGGCTGGTTTGGTTGAGCCACAATTCAAATTAATATTTAATCCATTAGGATTGACAGAAAGATTCACTAAGTTAGCACCTAACTGGGTAAACGCTTTAGGTGCCGCTCTATAAGTTGCCCCATTGGCACAATCAATCACGATACGTAAATCATCCAACCGCATTTTCGATGAAATAGTGGATAAACAAAACTCCACATATCTATCCACTGCTTCATGTAAGCGATAAGCTTTACCAAGCTTAGCAGGAGTTACCATTTTTAATGGCTGTTGTAATTGTTTCTCTATCGCCAATTCTACCGTATCAGGTAATTTAAAACCATGCTGACAAAATAGTTTTATGCCATTATCGGTATAAGCATTATGTGAAGCACTGATCACGATACCCGCCAGTGCTTTTTCCTTGCAAGCTAGATAAGCAATCGCCGGCGTTGGTAATGGACCTAATAGGTAAGCATCTAAACCTGCAGCAGTTAATCCTGCCTCCAACGCTGACTCTAACAAATAGCCTGATATGCGTGTATCTTTTCCAATAAGCACTTTACCATGGCTACCGTTTGCCAACACGTTACCAATGGCCCAGCCTAATCGCAACATCACTTCAGGCGTAATAGGCTCTTCACCGACTCGCCCTCGGATTCCATCTGTTCCAAAATAACGTTCTTTTAAAGTCATTGATTTTCTGCCTCAATAATGGCCCTAGCCAATTTTACCGCTTGCACAGTCTTCTTAACGTCGTGCACGCGAATAATATGCGCCCCATTTACTGCGGCAATAACAGCCGCGGCAATACTGCCATATAAACGTTCTGATACAGGTAGATCTAACACATCACCAATAAATGTCTTTCGCGAGGCACCAATCAATACTGGCCGATCCAAATCAAAGAAATAGTTAATATTCCTCATCAACAATAAATTTTGTTTAGTGTTCTTACCAAAATTACCTGCCCCAATACCTGGGTCAACAATAATTTTATTACGGTTTATACCAATTGCTTCACAGGCGGCAATTCGCTCCTGTAAAAATGTTTTTATCTGTTGTAATAAATCAGTTTGGCCAAAGTTAACCGTTTCATTTTCTGGCATACCGTAGGGAAATCGCATATGCATAAGGCAAACGGCAGCATCATATTGCTTGACTACTTCCATCGCACCGTCTTGCGATAAAGCTCTAACATCATTGATGATGGCAGCACCAGCTGCTAACGTTTGTTGCATTATTTCCGGTTTACTAGTATCGATTGAAAGAGGGATATTAATATATTTAACCAACTCTTCTACAACAGGCATTACTCTTTCTAACTCTACGTCCAATGGCACAACAGGATGTAAACTTGGGTTTGTTGGCTCACCACCGATATCGATAATATCAGCACCATCTTCAACCATTTGCCCTGCATAATCTATAATAGCTTGAAGAGACTGTAAACGACCAACGCTACTAACAGAGTCAGGGGTCACATTAATAATCCCCATAATAAGCGGCTTGTTTGCAGACAACACTCTGCCTTGCGGCAGAGATAATTGAAAATTTCTAACAGTGGTTGTCTTCGTATAAATTTGCATTAATTTCCTTCGTCAATAGAAAACACGGAGCTTATCTAACGCAAATGTTCTGCCGGATTGGTTAAATCAGAACCTTTATCATTAGATATTTTTATATCGGAATCAACCGCATTAGGCATATCGGGAGGTTCTTCTGACCAATTTTTCGGAGGCTCAGGATCTTTGCCCTGCATAATCATTTTTATTTGATCTTCATCAATAGTTTCATATTTAATCAACGCTTTAGCCATGCTATGTAATTTATCCATATTTTCTTCTAGCAATTGTTTCGCTCGAGCATAGTTACGATCAATAATAACTCGAACTTCTTGATCAATTAATTCAGCGGTCGCTTCCGATATTTCTTTCTGTCTTGACATTTGATGACCTAAAAAAACTTCGCCATCTTCTTCGCCGTAAACCAACGGCCCTAATTTTTCAGATAATCCCCAACGAGTCACCATGCCTCTGGCAATTTCTGTTGCTCGCTGAATATCATTGGAGGCACCTGTCGTAACCTTATCTACACCAAAAATTAACTCTTCTGCTAGTCGCCCACCAAATAAGCTAGATAATTGACACTCCAATCGTTGTTTAGAGTGACTGTAGCGATCGCCTTCCGGTAAAAACATGGTAACACCTAATGCGCGACCACGCGGAATAATTGTCACTTTATAAACCGGATCATGTTCAGGGACAAGTAGTCCAACAATAGCATGACCCGATTCATGGTATGCTGTTAAGCATTTTTCATCATCACTCATAACCATCGAGTGTCTTTCTGCACCCATCATGATTTTATCTTTAGCTTTTTCAAATTGAGCCATGCTAACCGTGCGACAATTGTCTCGTGCAGCAAACAATGCTGCTTCATTAACTAAGTTAGCTAAATCAGCCCCAGAAAATCCTGGCGTTCCTCTAGCAGTAACCAATGGATCAACATCATCACCCAAAGGGACTTTTCGCATATGAACTTTCAGTATTTGCTCACGGCCACGGATATCTGGCAATGGCACAATCACTTGACGATCAAATCGACCTGGGCGTAGTAAAGCAGGATCAAGTACATCAGGACGGTTTGTTGCAGAAATAACAATAACACCTTCATTTCCTTCAAATCCATCCATCTCAACCAATAATTGATTTAATGTTTGCTCTCGCTCATCGTGTCCACCACCGAGACCCGCACCACGATGACGACCAACAGCATCAATTTCATCAATGAAAATAATACAAGGCGCTTGTTTTTTCGCTTGTTCAAACATATCACGTACTCGCGATGCACCTACCCCAACAAACATTTCAACAAAATCGGAACCTGAAATCGTAAAAAAGGGAACTTTCGCTTCACCTGCTACCGCTTTTGCTAATAAGGTTTTACCTGTGCCCGGAGAACCAACCATTAAAACGCCACGAGGGATGCGACCGCCTAATTTTTGAAATTTACCTGGATCTTTCAAGAAATCGACTAATTCTTTTACTTCTTCTTTTGCTTCTTCTGCACCTGCGACATCACGAAAAGTGACTTTCACTTGATCTTCGCCTAGTAACCTCGCACGACTGCGACCAAACGACATGGCTCCACGACCACTGCCACCACCTTGCATTTGCCTGAGAAAGAATATCCATACACCAATTAATAACAGCACAGGGAACGTATTAATGAATAAATGCATCAACACACCTTGCTGTTCTGGTTTTTTCCCCTTCACAACAACTTTCTGTTTAATCAAATCGGGCAACAAGAACGGATCTTCCAATGGGATATACGTTGAAATCGCTTGATTATTGCGCGTAAACGCATGAACGGTGCGATTTTCAATTGTTACTGACGTAATATTACCTTGGTCTAATTCTTTGACAAATTGTGAGTAAGGAATAGGCGTCTCTTGCCGTTGATGGGCGCCAAAATTGCTAAATACTGTAATTAATACAACAATAATGACTAACCATAGAAATAAATTTTTAACTGTTTCGTTCAACCTGACACCTCAAGAATAAAAAACAAACACTGATGGAAAAAATTCCCTATACTTTAATTTATAGCCTAAATTTCATTGTTAAAGGATATAAAAAAGTATTTTAATTGATTTTGTCACTATTCACCATAGCTAGAGTGAATAACGAGCATGTCTATTTTAAGCTCAGCTTTGACGAAAAATGCGCCACATGGATAGCCGAATGAGCACTTTTAAGTCATTTTTTGTGATTAAGCTGACCAAATAAGAACCTCCTAAGACAATACTGAATTGATCGTAAATAAGAGCTGATACTGGTTAACTCACCTTCAATGACCACAAAATTGTTTGGCAACCAAATAAACTTCTCTTGAGCGTGAGCGAGATGCTGGTGGTTTACGCACTGACACTTTAGCAAAACTTTGCCTCAATAAGCGTAAATATTCATCAAAATTTTCACCTTGAAACACTTTTACCACGAAACTTCCTTTGCTCGCTAAGACTGTTTGTGCAAAATCTAATGCTAATTCGGCTAAATACATGGCTTTAGGTTGGTCAACTGCATGAATACCGCTCAAATTGGGCGCCATATCAGATAAAACAACATTAATTTTTGATTCACCCACATGGCTTAACAAAGTATCTAACGCTGCTTGCTCAGTAAAATCACCTTGCAAACAGGTAACACCCGCAATGTCATCCATCGGCAATATATCTAAAGCAAAGACTTGACCGTTAGTTGACGCTATTTCTGCTGCATACTGCGTCCAACTACCGGGTGCAGCGCCTAAATCGACAATATTTTGTCCCGCATGTAATAAGTGATCTTTTTCCTGAATAGATATTAATTTATACACAGCACGTGAGCGATAACCTTTTGCTTGTGCTTGCTTCACAAAACTGTCTGAAAAGTGCTCTTGCAACCATTGTTTACTGCTTTTTGAACGTTGTTTTTTGCTCATCTATTTTTCCAAAAAAACCGGGGGCTAATAAACAGAATATAATGAAATTTTATGTATGACTATATTTTAGTCATATTAGTTAAACGGTGTATTCCACCATGCATTTGCTATAAATTGTATGGTGCTAAATAAACAATTACGACATTAGGAGAAATACACCGATGAGTAAAGATAATGTAATTACATTAGATGATCCAGCAAAAATAGTTGTCAACGACTAATTAGCTCAATTTTTACTGGAGCAAGCGCAAACAATGTTGAAAACGGGTAACACAAGTATTGCAGTTTAACCAATTTATTGATGTTATACATATGGAAGAGATTAGACAGAAAAAAGAGGCTTGCCTTACCGCTAACTTTTTAGCAATACGTTGCTGGTAAACTTCTTCAAATCACATTTGCCGGATCTCCTCTAACACCTTGATTCTGCTCATTTTCTGCTCCAGTTCATCCAGTTGGATAGATTGTAACCGGACAAACCGCGTGTTAATAAGGCCGGACATATCGCATGTTAGCAACATAGCAACGCAAAAACCTTGGCATTTATAGTCCAATGGACTACTATAAGTCATGAGAAGATTGGTTATAAAAATGACACCAGCGTTTGATAAAGCTGCGGATCGGCTACTTACCACCTGACGCACTTGAGGAGTTGCTGGATTATTTAGAGAGACATCCCAATAAAGGCTCTGTTATTCAAGGTACGGGTAGTATAAGGAAACTACGTTGGTATTCCGGCAAAAATAATAAAGGAAAAAGTAGTGGAGTCCGTATTTTATATCATTACTCAAAGGAGAAGCTTGTTTTGTTAATTACGTTATACGCCAAATCGAAGAAAGAGGACATTACCTCAAAGGAAAAGCAACAATTAAAATTATTGGTACCAACATTAGTTGAAAAATATTGGAGAGATTTATCATGAAAACTGAAAAAACACTAGGTGAAACACTGATCTCTGCTATACAAGAAGCGCTGGACGACAAAGAGCATGGCAGAATAGTGCGCCCAAAAATCGACATTGCGGCTATTCGCAAACAGTTAAAACTAACACAAAAAGAATTCTCTAGCATATACCATATCAAACTACAAACATTGCGGAATTGGGAGCAAAAAAAGAGAACTCCTGACGTAACAAGTTTAGCCTATTTGACATGTATAGCTAAACAACCTATGCTCATACGAAATACGCTTGAGTCAATGTAATACTTTTTTGTACTGCTTACCGCTGTCGACTAAGCTAATGTCGTTCCCAGATTCTGGTGATAAAACTTTTATACTCGATAGGGCAATCAAAAAAACAGTGTTGGATTAATAGCAAAACGTTCACAAACAGCATTGATATGATGTTTAGTCAAGCTGCGCTTACCAGTAATTATTTTAGAAACAAGAGAGTTGGAGCAGACACAAGCCTAAAGAATGGTAATAAAAAGACCCCATTAGAAATTCAAGAAGAATAAAGAAGAGAAACACATCAGTGCCTTATTACGTTATTTACCTCCCCTGTGTAGGGAAAACATTTATGTTAAAAGTCAAACAATATAAAATATTTCAGTAATTTTCTTGCCAAGCAGTTCTTATTAACATCACGAAACTAAGCATGGTATAACTGTTCTACAAAATTCTAATTATTAGTTGTAGTCATTGTTCACATACGATATGCTGAATGTTATTTAACCTGTAATATTAATTACAGGTGGTAAGGTATAAGGGTTAACATGGCTATAAAGGTAATCATAATTTAATTCTTTTTGTTAGCTGCAAGTCTTTAAGCGTCGACTATTTGCCAAATAAATTGTAATGAACTAAATAGTATGTACTTTACCGGTTGCTTACAATTTTTCAAAAAAATAGATTAACATTCAAATGAGAGATATAACCAATCAGGAACATGATTAACCGGTAGTATATATTCCACTTTGTGCGCAATTGGCAAGCGAATAACACCATGATAACACAGCCAGGATGGATAAAAAATAGTCAATACAACTTTCTTTTGCATTTAATCTCAACTCTAGGTAATCTAAGCGTTTTAATATAATTAACTCATGCAATTGATCGGTAAACAAAAGCGTCAACTACGTAGTCTTGCACATGCGCTGAAGCCTGTTGTGACTATTGGCAGCAAAGGTTTAACGGATGCTGTGCAATTGGAAATTCATCGAGCGCTAGAAGATCATGAATTAATCAAAATAAAAGTTGCACAAGCCGATCGCGACGAGCGAAAGCGCTTAATTCAAGAAATTATTGAAGAACAATCTGCCGACTTAATCCAAACAATAGGTCAAATATTGGTCATATATCGCAAATCACAAAAAATACCAGCGTCTTGATCGATAATTTAGCATTAACCCCGTCATTATTTGCTATAGTATATAGAGTAAATATACGCTAACCGGGGATCTAACATGAAAGATAAATACACCAACATCCGGCCGCACATCTTATTAGTGGAAGATGAAGCCATGGCAAGAAGCGTTGGAAAAGTAACACTTGAGAAAATGGGATTTTTAGTCAGCACAGTAAATTGCGGTGAAGATGCCATTAGCAGTGTAAAGCATAATGCTTATTCTGCTATTTTTATGGATATCGGATTACCTCAAATTAATGGTATCAAAGCAGCACAAGAAATTCGAAAAATAGAAAATGCTCAGCAATTACCTCCGACTCTCATTTTTGCCTTAACGGCCCATACAGAAGCAACATTCAAATTAGATTATAAAACCATTGGCATCAATGAATATATTGAAAAACCACTGAGTGGCGAAAAAATTCAAGCATTAGTGGATCAGTATCCCGAGTTACTTATTAGCAAAAAACTAAAAACAATGAAGCCCCAACAAAATGCAATCGATATCAATGCCGTGATTAATCTTTTTGGTGGCGATAAAAAATCCGCGGTAACAACCATTAAAAAATTTCTAGATAGTTTAACAGACATTCAACAAGACTTAGACAAAAAATTTAATAACCATGAAAAAACATCTTTTATGAAGTCGATACATAAACTCACAGGTAGTACATCTTATGTCGGAGCAACAAATTTACATACACTATCACAAAAAATTGAGACAGAAGGCAAAGACAAATCTATTGAAGATTTAACACAACTTTATTCTCAACTTGTTAGTGAAATGTCACGTATAAAAAGTATTAATCTCGATGAGAGTTTTTAATTGGTGTTTTTGAGGAAATGTTGCTTTATAGCGATTCCCTATATTGTTGACCTATTCTAAGGCTTCATCTAGAGCCTGCTTACTTCGTTATTCAAAATCTTATTTACAATAAGTAAACGTCGCTTTTCAAACCTCGCAAGCAAACTCTATACTCGCTTAGAATAGGTCAACAATATAGGGAACCGCTATAAGACAGGATTGTTAGAGCAGTTATCCTAATTCATGTCAACAATCCTCAAAAAAAATTTATTATCATTATTGAATTAAACCCGTTATCAAATAAAATGGCTTCTTTTGCCTGAGCATATAAAGTGTAATTAATATGCAGAACAGCTGGGGAGAGCTATAATCTCTGCCTCATAATGGTTTAACTTTTTGTCCAGTAGAGTATAGACACATTAATAATAAGGGCGTAGTATCAATATTTGAAGAAAAAATCATAAGCTAAAAAGGAAAATACCAATGAAGTTGGTTGACATGTTAGTATGTGTAAATATCAGCCCTGAATTGATTGACGAAGCGTTGAAGATTGAGGGTTTCTCTAATATTGAAGCTAAAGTCCCTGCCGGGTTCTCAGATGAGGACATCATTCATTCTATTTTTAGGGAAAGAGTATCAAAGAAACCTCCGATACGCATTGAGAATCTCACACCAAGTCGGGATACTAGTATTAAAAAAGATGATATCAAAGGATATGTAAATGAGGCACTATACTATGAAGAAAGCCTATTATCTTACATACTTAGACAGCTTGAATTTTTATATAAAAAACATCATGATCATGCGGCTAGAAAGCTTTGCCATGATATTAGAGAAAATATTATTGATATTTATGCTGATGATTTTGTTAAAAAAATGATGAACAGTGATTATGAGTGTGGATTTGGATATGAACTTTCTTATGGCACCCAGTTTCTAGATATTAAAAATGGAGCAAGGCCAAAAGGTGGTGATCACTCTGGCGAGCGACAGGCCAGAATGAGAGGTTGGAAATTTCATCTATCTGTAAGCGATGAAGGTAGTGACTATAACAATACACTTCGAAAAATTTTGCTACCATTATTATTTAAATATCAAATCTATGTTACTAAAATAAAACGACCCATTGAGTCCAAAAAAGATGATTTATTAGAAAAGCCGGAACATGCAGGTAAACAAGTAACTATTTATACAAATCAATCTACGGAAGTAGAAGATTGGCAGAATTTTTTTAACGAATTACATGTGAAGCTTATTACATCGGGCTTAAAGCCAGGATATATACCCGAAAGCAGTAAAACACTGAAAGGTAGCCAGTATGTATCCTATCGTTATGACACTTTTGTTGGAGAAAAAAAAGGTCAACGTAGAGAAGGGGGACCTTATATGCCTGAGGGTATAACAGATCCATATGAAAAACTAGAAATCACCGGGATAAAACAACCACGAAACAAAGGTAAATTAAATCCTGCTGTCCAAAACAACTCTCCTCAACTGAAACCAAGCAGTGCTGACAGCAAAAAGCTGACAAGCGCAGTATCACTATCTTTAGATTTAAATAAGCTATCTACTAGTAAAGCAACTTCCAGCACAGCGGCTAGTTCGTCAACTAAAAGTAGAAAAGCTATAAAAGAAAAAGCTGCTAGTGCAAGAAATGCAAAGCGTGGCTTTTTAGATTCTCACTCAAACCCTGCTGCTGCATCTTCGTCCCGACGAACAGCGGGAAAGAAAAAGAAAAAAAAGAGTAAGAAAAAAACAGGTAAATTTGAAAACCCAAAAGTCCACAAGGGAGGACAGATGCATTTTAGCTAAAAGTGTGATAGAATAGAAAAACTGATTATTAGAGAGGAGTATATAAAATGACCATAATATCTGAAGTTTTTGATGATTCCGTATTAGCGGCGCTTACAATTAGCTTCTCTGATGGGAAATCGGGTACTCTTAAGTTTCAAGCCCAGGAAGACATAAAAGATTTCTGGCGAGTTAAAGGGTATGTAAATCATTTAGATGATGCCAGCGAGACAGTGGTAAATAAACCTCCATCTCTTGATGTCTTTAACAGGACGCTCACTGTTGAAACAACGAATATATTATGGTACGTAAAAGAACTAGGTGGAAAATTGTTACCTCAAGAAACAGTCGACTATATTATTGATAAAATAATGCGAGCTCAAATAGAACAGGAAAAAGGGCAAGAAACCACTCTATCTTATAGACCTTTAACTTGCCGTGGCTAAGAGCCCACGCGTATTGTTAATATAGCTTAAAACTATAAAATAACGGATTTCATAACATATAGGGTGGAAATACCTATGCTCTTGAAAATACACAGTTAGCCTATAAGGAGCGAAGCCGGCCAATGATTCATGAGGCCGTTCCTTATTATAGTTCACCAGCCATTGATGCGTAATTGCCCTTACTTATTCTAAATGAGTAAATAAATTCATATCAAGTACTTCTTTGCAGTAAGTTCAGTTAAATCGTTCAATCATGTAATTGCTCTCATGCTTACCGTATTTCTTTTTCACTGCGAGCTCTTAGAAAACTATGCATGGTGTCTTTTTCTCCAAAATACATCGTTATCCAGCTCAGAACAAAAGCCCATGGCAAAAGGCGAAACGACAGGGCAATCAGTAATTAATTATTTTAATCGCTCTCGCCACATATGTCCTGGCGATACAAAATCTAATAAATCAGCTAATATCCAAACTTGTTCACTGAAGCACCGTGGCTTAATAGGAAAGGCACTGAGTCGCTTTGAGCGTTTTAATTCATACACAAGCCAACGGTTCCAACATCTAGCATGGTGAGCACAGAGATTACGAGTATAACGTAACGCTTGCAGTGCACTATGTAACTCCCTTGGTGATAATTTAAATTGGATGTTTATATAAATTAATCACAGCGTCTAGAGACAAACTTTCAAAAATCATCCAACTTGGTGGAACAGTTGGCTCAGTATATTTTCGATAGTAATGAGCAATATGCTCCTCTTTATGCTTGATTAATCGATTAAATTCCTCAAAAAAAATGCCTTAGAACTACATGGCATGGCTCTAACTTGTTGCCACTTTGAATTGAAACAATCATCTAATATATACCAGGTAGCACCATAATGGACTGACATATGACTCAAAAAAAATGCACGAAAAGCCACTTCAATACGTTCAATTGCATCAATAACGAGTAATCTTATTGCCCGATCAAATTCGTACAATTGCCTTATCATGTTAAAGCTAATCTTATTCACGATAAATTCATGTTTATCAGATTGATCAAATGGCTTAAAATAAGCCGACAATCGATAGTAACCCACAGTTGATAATACCTGCATAGCCACTTCTTTATCTTCAACAATTAATCTACGGCGAATAAGAAGCTCAAGCTGTTGTTCAACAATCAGAGGTTGTTTAGAAAATACGTTAGAATTGTTCATAAAAATAACCCGCCCTGGCGCGCTGTTTTAATGGGATACATAGCAGATTTCAGTGCTATTACAATAGCAGTGCTTGTTATCAATAGCAACGTTGTACTCATAAAAGTAACCTGCCCCGGTACGCAGTGCAAATGGAATGCGTGGCGGGTATGAGTATTTTCATTATGGCTGCATTTATTCTGGGTTGCAAGCATTTTATTACCTTTTTAGCATCCCCTTATAGCGGTTCCCTATATTGTTGACCTATCCTAAGACTTCATCTAGAGCGTGCTTGCGAGGTTTCAAAACCTTATTTACAATAAGTAAACGTCGCTTTTCAAACCTCGCAAGCAAACTCTATACTCGCAATAGGTCAACAATATAGGGAACTGCTATAAGAAAAAGATTACTCGGCTATTTGGGCGAGCTGCTGCAAGGATTCATGAATTAATTCAGGAAAATAGAAAAGAAGCCCTAGGAATGTAAGTTTATACTTTATGATCTATAAATTATGGACTGTTAACCTTTTTTGGATTCTCAACAACTTTGCCTTTAGCCTGCAAAAAAAGAAAGCACTGTAGAAACACTGTAATCTTCTCCTGCTCACATAATCTTACATTGTATTTCGCTCTGGTTATCGGTAGAAACATCAAATTCATGTTTAAACTTTTTTATTAGCTTATGTACGATAATTTGAACTGAACATTCAACATTCTTAGTCGATGATATAATAGTAACACGCCGGTCATTCCAAGAAAAACATATCTCAACATCTTTACCTTTACCCACCTGAAGACCATTTTGTATAATATCATTCCTGAATGCTTTTAAGATATTAACAAGATTTCTCCTTATTTCATCTGGTGTGGCTATTAATTCGTTCTCATTATTTAGGATGATATTGAACGTTCCAGGGTCTGTGTTCTGTATAAAAAATTCATACTCATCATTGTTATCTTTTATACTTTTTAAAATATTATAAGTATTTCCTTCATGCGATTCTATTTCAATTCGACTCGGCAAAAAACCGAATCCTTTTTGAAATTGTTTTTCCAGTGACTCAATCCTGTAAGAGGAATTTTTATTACCTTCTATTAATTTATCCATAGTGTTTTTTAGTGACTCCATTTGTTTGGATATCGCTGCCAAATCGCTGATATGAGTATTTTGATCATCACTTTTGGTACTGGATTCAGCAGTTGCAGATAAACTTATAGATTCCATAAATTTAATATTATCTAGTGATTTTTTTGATCGAACCATAGTTGGAAGTTTCGAATGTCTTGAAAAATTACCTAGTCTTCGCATTAAATGTGCAAAGGGCCTTTCTTCATAGACATTCTCGGATAACAAGTTGCCACAAACCTTTAACAACTTTGAGACACCATAATCATAGTTCGTCTTGACACCATAATCATCCAGGTCTGCTTTTTTACTTTCTAATATTTTTCTTAATTGATATTTACCATTAGTTACAATAGAGCCTAAAATTTTTGCACCTCGATCAGAGTCACCATCAGATTTTTTTAATATAAGATTATAGAGTACGTCAGTAGCTGGCCATGCTTTATTATTCATCCAGATTCTCTTAAATTCAACCATGATTTCCTTTTCTAAACGTGTTCTGCCTATATTAGGAGAAATTACTAGGCTTGCTTGATCCTCAAGGAAAATCGTTTGATCATCACTTTGAATATTTGAATATAACCCAAGAGTTTCATATATTTTATCAACCCATGCGTCTAGTGCATTTGAATTTTTTTTGCGAAACATATCAAGTTGATATAAAAAAACATCATTTTGTTTTTTCAACCATTCAATTCGCCATTCTCGATATGTCATAATAATCTGGTCTTTAGATATATCATATTGTTCAAACACATTGTCTCTAAATAGTAATAAATCTTGAAAATTCTCATCATTACAAATCTTGTATGCACACGCAAGTTCAGTGATGAATATTTCCTGTTGTCTGCGGGATAAGTTTTCCCAGTAAATTAAATGATGAACCCCACCTGATGTTGCCGCATTACACTGTATATGCTTGGGATCTAGCCCAGAGTCACGATATTTTCCTTTATTAAGATAATCGGCATCGCTGTAACCCATAAAAACATGACTTCCATCAACTTTTAACCATACTGGGCTCCCTGCATTCATATACCAACCGATATTGTCAAATTCGATACCAAAAACATCAACATCACCTATAATTCTTGCGTGAGCAAGCAGTCTAATGAGCCCATCTGTTGAAAGCGAGTGATTTTCTGAAATCTTAATGTCTTCGGGAAAGCAGTGATTTTTTATAGCAGCAATAAAAGCCGGGTATTGTTTCAATAAAATGAAATCCTCATGCCAGTGTGACATAACAAATAGAGTTTGATCGATTTCGTCATCAAAAGTTTCATCAATTTTTCTAGCATAGCCTTCATTCTGTAGTATTAAAGGATCTCGAATTTTTAATCTAGCGATCCTGGTTATAGGGACATCATAACTCGAGCTTGAATGTTTTGAAAGAATTTTGTACAAATCCATTCCCACTTTTTCTTTGAGCGCATCCAGTTTTACGCCTGCTACTAAACGTGTTCGTGTTGATTGTCCCTCAGAGCTGATATCATCGATGCCAAGTGGATCATATCCCATTTTTCCCATCCATCGGGTACCATCCTTAGCTTGATAAATTGCTCCTGGGTTGGAACCGGAATTTTTTTCAGAAATCGCAGTATATATTAAGTCAAGTTTTCCGTCAGCAACAGTATCAATTAGATATTTATGCAATGCCGTTTGTGGGCACTTTTGATTGATGATATTACTATCAGAATTGTTTTGTCCCAAGTCTTTACCTAATTCTTTATGACTAATAAGCAAATCTTTGATTGCTTCATCTTTCACTTTGTCAATTGAATTTATGTTATATCTTACTTTTTTTTCTAGCAAAAATTCTATGATTTTTGTATGTTCTACATCATTTCTTATAATATTCTTTATAGACCCAGTTAATGCACTATCAATAACAGTTTGTTCACAAGGACCCGTGGCAAAGAGGTCTGCTCCGATTTTTTCCAAAGTTTTAACACAGTTAAAATATCCGTATAATGCAGCTGAGTGTAATGGTGTTTGTCCATAACAGGATTCTATATTAATGCTCACATCAGTTTGTGTAGTAAGTGCTAGAAGCACAGTATAATGCCCCTTGGCAGCAGCTCGATGTAATGGTGTGTAACCCCACTGGTCATACATAGTTGGATCTGCACCATATTTAAGAAGCCAAATAACCGCTTTGGTGTGTCCTCCAGCAGCTGCTAAATGCAGTGGTGGCGATAATGATTTATCAGATGTATTGACTGGTATTTTTTCTTTCTGTCGTTGGTAGCATTGTCTCAGCATATCTAATATTTTTTTATTTCCTTGATATGCGGCGAATGAAAATACAGTAACACCCGTATTATTATATGAAACAATATTTTGATGTTCTTTAAGAATTTGAAATACGTTATCTAAATCTGTTTTTTTGCATGCATTTTTTAAACGTCGTGATAATTCATCTGGTGTTTCATTTTGACAGTCCTTGGTTGTCGTTTTATTGTTTACATTCAAACTGGAGTCAATTTCGGAAGATTTCGCATTGGCTAAGGATAACTTAGGACTTACCAATTGTGGCAAACTGGATGAGAGAGCCGCATTATTGTTTGTATCTTCAGTTTGATTCCATAGATTAATAATTTCTTGAAGTGAATCAGGTGTGGTTTTTTTTGCTAACCAGAAACTGGTATTCTTCTTTAATGACTCTGCACATTGTTGTGGAGTGCGGGCCTTATTATTTATGCTAGGTATATTTTTTGCTCCATGCTGAATAAGTAGCTTAACAATTTCTACTTGTCCAAGCAATGACGCGGAATGGGCTGGGTACCACCCGGCTGAATTTGATCTGGATATCAGTTCAGGTGTTTGTTCTAAAAAATATTCAACAATGGCCTTATGACCATACGCACAGGCTTTATGAAATGCATTATTGTTTTTATCATCTTCTGCCGTGGGATCCGCGCCCTCTTGCATTAATTTAATAACTGTTGGAAGTTCTCCTTCTCTGCATGCTGATAGCAGTGCCTCATCTTTTTCCTGTTGTTCCATACCATTCACCACCCATATTGGCAAAGCAAAGTTGATTAACTTTAAGCTTTTTAGATTTAGCCATCACAACCTCATCTTCTTCTAAAAGATAACGTGTCCATAATCACACCATTAAGCTCACTGTGTAAATTACACTTAAGAATTAACACTTCAATGATAAACAAATTTAGCTTCATTTTCACTAAACAAACTGCCAAACTGCTTTGAAATAGATCATTTTATATCAAAAATCCTACTTTTTCCGGATTTTTATAGCCTAACTGTTTATTTCATATATATTATTTGGCCGAAATCAGATGTTTGGTACCTTTGGGCCGTGTTGGGATTCCCTCAATTAACCGGTAAACTCCTCAGAGATCCGTAAGCAACCGGTAATCCTATGTCAGTGTTGTTGTTATCCGTGATGGGAGCATTTGCTGAATTTGAGCGATCACTTATCAAAGAGCATCAGCTAGAAGACATTATGGCAAAAAAACGCGGTGTCTATAAAGGCAGAAACCCCAAATTAACCCTTGAGAAACAAGCCGAAATTAAACAACGTATCGCTAATGGGGAATCAAACAGTCATCTGGCCAATGATTTGTCGATTAGCCGCGGCACACTGTATCAGTATTTAAAAAACTGAGCATAACTCAAGATTTCTGTGGGGAAATATTACTTTTAGCGTCTTCCTGCCGTATTTTTTTTATGTTTTCTTTAAACATTTCTATCGCCAAAAGCTTGGCTCTAACACGAAAATCTTTAAGAAATTCTTCAATTCTTTCTTCACTCCATTCAGGCATAGCCTCCATTAACTGCCTCCGAGCAGATGGCATTTCTCTATTAACAGCATCACTTAGCATTTGATCTGCTTCCTTAACTATTTCTTTTTTGTTAAAAAACTCATTATGTCCCGGCACTGTAATTTTTCCTAATCTTTAAAAAAACAATTTAAGGTTATTGTTTATTTTTAACCTGTTGTACATTATCTATTAATAGCTTTTGTATTGCAGAAGGGAGGTCTCTTGACGTCACTTCTGCCCCTTTTCTGTATTGTTTTTTTGTCATTGAGGATGACAGTTTATGAACAGGCAAATAAGATTGCTCGTCTCCACTGGATGAAGAATCACTTTCTCTCCTTGGCATGTCAATTTGAGGATCCATAACGGCTTTTAATAAGCTCATCCTAACGTTAAGGCTAAGATCCCAACGCTCAGCCTGCTTTTGCTGGCCAGAGCTCATTATAGCAGTTTTCAATATTACTAAGCCATTATAAGCGAGTATAACGCGTGCTTGTGCGGTTTCAAAAATGTGGTTTACTTACTGTAAATAAGCTTTTGAATAACCAAGCAAGCAGGCGCTAGATGATGCCGTAGGATAGGTCAACAGTATAGGGAAACGCTATAATAATTCCACTGCTTAACAGCTACGCTGACATATATAACCTGCTCATTGTAGCTGCATATTACTCCGATGTCGATCGTACATTAGTGTGGTTTATTATGAGACAATACGAATTATACAGAAGCTTGCAAATTGATAGATTCATCTGTACCAATGGTTTCAAAATAAAGATCTTCTGGGCCTATAAAACTATCCAGCAACTCTTCTTGCACCATATGCATTGCTCTGTATACCTCTCAGTTAATCTCCATATCACCCATAAAAAGCATTACTCTCGATAAAAGTTATTAATTGATAGATACCATTCCACAGCTAAGAATTAGCTTGCAGCCAACTGCGAGTCTTTATAGTACGCAATACCCGCACCAACATCACCCATAAACTGAATCTCTCCACGATCCAACACAATCACTTTATTACAAAAATGACTAATAATATCATTTGAATGACTCGTTAAAACAAGAATATGACTGCTATCAATTATACTTTCCATTCTTTGTCTGGCTTTTTTCATAAAGTGCATATCACCCACTCCAATCACTTCATCAACTAACATGATTTCTGGAAAAGAAGCAGTGGCAACAGCAAAAGCAAGTTTCATTTGCATGCCTGACGAATAAGTTCTAACAGGCTTACTGAGGAAATCACCTAACTCTGTAAATGATTCAACATCACCAATAATACTCTGTGACTTCGCTCTAGAAAGACCTCTCATGATCGCTAAATTAACGATGTTTTCATAGCCGGTTGCTTCAGGGTTCAACCCCAAGCTTACATCAAATAAGCCTGAAATTTTTCCATTCACATGAATAGAACCTATATTAGGTCTGTATATTTTCGCTAAGACACGAAGCAATGTACTCTTGCCTGCACCATTCTTTCCTAGTAAGCCAACTCTATCTCTCTTATGTATCTCAAGATTAATATTATTCAGTGCTCGAAAAGAAGTATTGCTCGCTATAGCCTGGTCATGTCGAAATGTCTTTCTAATCAATGTGTTACATAAGTGTATGGCTGTTTTTTTTATTGACTCAGACCCTGCTTTAAAAACATAATCAAGGCATACATTTTTTAACTCTATAGAAGACATTCACTCACCTATAACCAAAAAACAATTCTATGACGATATTTATTCAATATAAGCGCATAGAGCATGAAACCAACCAGCGTTAAAGAAAAAACTACTGTCATAACATGCAAACTAAGCGTTTGATTCATCATAGGCGCTCTAATTAAGTTTAAAAATTGATTAAAAGGATTGATGTCTATTGCCCATTGATATTTATCAGGTAACAAACTGGGCATCCACATAATAGGCGTTAGAAAAAAAATTACTTGCGTTACACTGCTAACAATTTGTGAAAAATCTCGATACCGTGTTCCAATAATAGCTAAGATAGTCCCCCAGAAAAAAATATTGATAGAAACAAGTAACAGTCCAGGAATTAACAATAACATTTTCACACTGACTCCTGTGTGAAAAATAAGTATTATTGGGACAAATACCAGCAAATTGTGAAAGAAAATAATCACATTCCTTAAAATCAGCCTCATCATAAACAAGGACATAAAATTTTCTTGATTTTTTATATACTGTTCTGACTCAATAAAAGCATTGCTACTCTCTACCATCAGTGTTGATATAAAAGCCCAACTTATAATGCCTGATGCCAAATAAGGGAAATATTCATCGAGATTCACCTTAAATAAATGGCCGTATAAAAACCCTATACTGTACACAGTCACTGCCATACTGATAGTAATCCAGAAGGGACCAATTGAAGAGCGACGATAACGCAACTTGATATCTTGACTGCCTAACATCATCCATATCAGTCTATTATTTATAATTGCTTTGATTTCATTATAAATATTGTCACGCAAAATATGCTCCCCTCTGTTTTTTTACTAAAACTTTTCAAGTCTCTCCAACATGATGCGTATCATTTTATCGACTGATTGATGAGAGTCTGACGTGAATTTTTTTAAAGCGCGATTGGCAACAATTACACTGGCAGCACAACACCGATGTTGCAATAATTTACCAAAACCAAGGATTGCCGAAGTTTCCATTTCAAAAGTTAAAATTTTCATATCTTTATGCTGAAATTGTCGTAAATCGTCTAGCAAACCAGGCGCAGATAATTCAGCACGAATAGTCCTACATTGAGGGCCATAAAAGCCAGAACAGGTGGCTGTAATCCCCTTAGGAAAACTATCTCCTGCTAAACAGGACAATAAAGCAGGGTCGGAAAAAAATGCATAAGGCTGTACCGGTGTGTCTGTTAAATGCTGATTGATTGCCTGCTCTAACGCCTGTTCTTCTGCTGTTTGCTGATAAGCATAAAAATTCATCAAATTATCAAAACCCAATGCCGCTTGCGCAAGGACAATCGTATCAACGGCATATTCTGCGTGTAAACCACCGCACGTTCCCATACGAATAATATTTAATTGACGTGGTTTTTCACAGAGTAAGCGTGTTTTAAAATCAACATTCACTAGCGCATCTAACTCAGACAACACAATATCGACATTATCAACACCAATACCTGTGGATACTACCGTCATGCGTTTATTGCCTAACCAACCAGTATGGGTAACAAATTCGCGATGTTGGCGCTTTATCTCAATCTTATCAAAGTAATTAGACACTAAACTAACCCTTTCCGGATCACCTACTGTTAGCACAATATCAGCAATATCTTCTGGAAAAGCGCTAAGATGGTAGATGCTACCATCTTTGTTCAATACTAGCTCAGATTCAGCTAAGGGTTTTTTTTGCATAATGCTTCCTATTTAATCAATGTTGGACAAAATTGGCTAAAGAATAATAGCACAAGCAGACACAAATTTTCATCGTAATATACACGTTACAATGAAAACAAAGTGATTAAAAATAATACAGAACATGATTATTTTAATAAGCATCTTTTATCTAATAACACTCTGTGGCATCATCAAACGCTTTCTCTAACTCAATAGAAAACTCTGAATAAATGGCAAAATTATATTTTTATTATTCTACAATGAATGCAGGCAAGAGTACGATGTTACTACAATCGGCCTATAACTATCGTGAGCGCGGGATGGATGTCCTATTATTTGCCCCTAAAATTGATGATCGCTACGAAAAGAAGCAAATCACCTCACGTATTGGCTTAAAAGCAGAAGCGCATGTCTTTGATAAACACTTTGATCTCTACCGTTACAGTGAAACAGCATTGCGCAGCAATCCTAAAATAGGCTGTATTTTGTTAGATGAAGCGCAATTTTTATTAAAAGCACAAATTAAGCAACTATCCGATATTGTTGATAATCTTCATATTCCGGTATTAGCGTATGGCTTGCGCACTGATTTTCGCGGAGAACCTTTTGAAGGCAGTCTCTATTTACTTGCCTGGGCAGATGAGCTTGTCGAAATAAAAACCATTTGCCATTGTGGTAAAAAAGCGACCATGGTACTGCGCATTGACGAAAGTGGTAAAGCAGTTAAAGAAGGCGCTCAAATCGAGATTGGTGGTAATGAGCGTTATATTTCCACATGCCGCAAACATCACGCACAGCCAGAAGTTCAGATACCGAACTTTTCCACAGCAAAGGATAAAGAAAACGTATTCTCAGGCTAAAAACCCCTTTCAAATAAGTGAAAAAAAAGGTAGAATTGCTTTTTTTTAATACATTCTGGAGCCTATGCACATGTCAACTATTGAATCTGCTCTTACTCATGAACAATCTCACAGCAAGCCAGCGCAAGCATGGACAGTAACCATTATTGCCGCTATGTTCATGTTATATGAATTTATTCAAATGAATATGTTTAGCTCAATTAATGCTGACTTGATGCAAACATTCCAGTTAGGCTCGAAACAATTAGGTCACTTATCTTCCCGTTATTTTTTAGCAAATCTGCTATTTTTACTGCCTGCTGCACAATTACTGGATCGCTTTTCACCCCGCCGATTAATTTTAATCACATTAACCTTGTGTATCGCTGGCACCATTTTATTCGCATTAGCAAATAGTTTCTCCATGGCAGTCATGTGTCGTTTTGTCACCGGTATTGGCAGCGCATTTTGCCTATTGGGCGCAATTCGCATTGCTTCACGTTGGTTCCCTACTGAAAAAATGGCATTAGTCAGCGGTGTCATCATTACCATGGCTATGTTAGGTGGCTTAATCGCACAATCCCCAGTTGCGACCTTAGTCTCTTGGGTTGGGTGGCGACAAACATTACTCATTGATGCCGCTTTTGGAACGATTATTTTATTAGCTATTGCCACTATTGTAAAAGATACACCAAAAAACTATCAGCCTAATAAAAATGAAACGGAAACACGCAATTTCTGGTGCGATTTAAAAATCGCTTATTTGAGAATACAGAACTGGGCTGGGGGTATTTATACCTGCTTACTTAATTTACCTATTTTCATTCTCGGTGCACTTTATGGTAGTTTATTCCTTCATCAAATCCACCATTTTACACGGCAAGAAGCCTCTAACATTATATTACTGCTATATGTTGGCGCCATGGTAGGTTCCCCTGTTGCGGGCTGGCTATCTGATAAATTGAACAAGCGCTTATTACCTATGCGTATTAGCGCTGTATTATCATTATCTTCTTTATTAGCCATTATGTACCTACCAACCTTATCGGCCTTCAATTATCTTATTTTATTCTTTGCCTTAGGCTTTTTTACCAGCAGTCAAATTATCAGCTATCCCTTGATCAATGAAAGCAACCCAAGCCGGGTTACAGCAGCAGCAACCAGTGTTATCTCCATGTGCTGTATAGGCAGTGGTTATTTATTCCAACCACTGGTTGGTAACTTGATTGAACGTCATTGGAATAATCAGATTAGCGAAGGTATTGCGCAATATTCCTATCATGACTATATGAATGGCTTTATCATAATGCCTATTGCTTTTGTCGTTGCACTATTTATTACGTTTTTTCTAAAAGAAACAAATTGCCGCCGACAATAGTAATTGTGTTATATAACTAAAGTGAAAGGCAAGAGCCTCGGTGAATGTTGAAATTGTGAAGGTCATGGGAAACTGATTGAATATACTTAACTTAGTTATACTATGCTGTTTCTAAGTGATTGTGTAATAAATCAAATTGCTTTTTGTGCTTCTTAGGGTTGAATTTTTTTAGCTTTTCTAAGTTTTGTAATTTCCAACGAACTGCTGGAAATCTTTCAAAATTATGAATAGTCCAGTTAGGTTTCAGATTCTTTACGCTAAGTAAAAACTCTTTATCTTCCTGTAATAACTTTTCGTTTACCAACTTTACAAGTTTTCTTCTGACTTCTGCAAAGTCATCATAATCAAACTTGTGCGAAGTCATACCCATAAATTGATTATCCATTGCTTTTTTCTGATTCAAAAAATTAGGATTTAACACCTCATGTATTGGCCTATCATTACTGATTAATGCCAATAAAAACCCAATCATAACATCCCGAGACAAACCTTCATTTTCCAGCAAATATTTTGCATCAAATAAATCTCTTGGGTGTTGCCTATCTAATGCTGCACAAATTTTCCCCCCATAAAGTTGGCCAAAAGGCACCACCTGAATTGCAACAAATGCTTCATATTTTTTAGATGTTTTATCAGATAAAATCTGTTGCTTAGCTTCTCCTAATATTCCACGACCTACTAAGTTTACTTCTAATTTTATTTCAGCGCCACTAGCAGAAATTAGCAATTTCCCTCTATCTTGTTTATGATTAATTCTTGCTTCTGAAATAACTTTATCTAGCCTTACAATTATTTGCTCTAATGCTTGATGAATTTTTTCTAGCGAGACTTCTCTAGACTCTATTGGAATATAGATGAGATCAATATCAACAGACAGCCTAGGCATGTTGCGAACAAAAAGGTTAATAGCTGTGCCACCATATAATGCAAAATTTTCTTCCTTCGAAATCTCTGGTAATACTTTTAGCAATAGGTCAACTTGACGTTTATATTTTTGTTGAGTCATTATTTCTCCAAGATTTGGGCACTGTTATTTTATATTTTTCATCAAGCACGCCATCTTCTACAATTTTTCGTTTTCCTATGCCTAAGTCTATATTTGATAAATCTAAATAATAAAACCAAGCATGCCCGACTTTTTCAGCAAGATATAAAAATAACCTTTTTACTTTTATAGAGTGGCAGTTACATAAAAGCTGCTGAACTTTTTTAGGATGCACGTTATTCATAACTTCCATTAACTCATAACACTCTGTCAATTCTTGATAATGTGGTACTAGATGCAAACATTCCATCAAAGCCCTTATTTGTCCAGATACTTTAATACTGAATTCTTTAGTTGAAAAATCTAATAAACCCAAGTCACTAGGTAAAAAATCGCTAGAGTGCAATTCAATTTCTATGCCCCAATCGAAGTTCTTAAACCACGCTGGCAACCGTCTATCTTTATTGCTGCTAAATAATGTGATCTTTTTTGCATTTAGCTCTAGATAATGAGCTTTCCCTTGAATAGAAAAAGCGCTACGTGCTCCAACATGTATACTGGATTTACATTGCGCCTGTAATGAATATAATGCCCCAAAACAGTCAACTGCGTCGCCTGATCTGATGTTTGCTCCAAACCCTATAGATTCCAACCAACCAGAATTTCTATAGCGTTTTACAAGATCTGAGCTATAACCGTTAGCTTTAAGCCAACATGTCAGTAGAACTACCCCTTTTGGTGTGGAAGCGAGTAGTTGGTTTAACTTTTTGTTTGAATTGGTACTCATAGTACCAGGATATGATATATTTTAAACCAAATCAAGTAGTTAGTTTAATATTTATCATATCCCGGTACTATGAGTACCAGGATATGATAAATATTAAACTAATCTTGCGTTAAAACTACCGAAAATTAAATTGATAAAAACTTAACGTCGAGTGGAGATTCTTATAGAATAGGTCAGTCACCATCACACTGGCACTCACCACCACAGTCACCATCATCCAACAAAGTAAACTGAAAAGGCATTAGTTGGGTAACATCATATGTCTTGATATCTGTGTCATTACTGACCACATGTACTTTACAATCGTCTTGCGCAAATTCACTAATTTTTTGCAAACAATTGCCGCAAGGAAAACACGCGACATTTCCTGTTCCCATGATTAATAATTCACAAATACGCTGCCCACCAGACGCTATCATGGTACCAATTGCTGATGCTTCAGCACATTGTGTTGATGGGTAAGCTGCATTTTCTACATTAGTGCCAACATAGTATTGGCCATCATCAGCCAATAATGCACAACCCACTTTAAATTTTGAATAAGGCGAATAAGAACGTTGTTTTACCTCACTGGCTAAATGAAACATTTTTTCAACTCTATTCATATTCTGTCCCCCAGAAGAAAAATAATACTACATTTATTTGCGAAGCATAAAAGGAATTAACCTCAAAATCAAGTTGCCCCTCTTATCGGTTAAGCAGCTTTTACGCTAAAAACCTGGCTTTGTCAAAATCGATTCCACATGGCCTCTTCTAAAATAAGCCACTTTATAATTATCTGATGCTTGGATCCATTTGCATTCATCATTACCAACATGATGACGATAATCACCTACATCTTTAATACGCTCATTCTGCTCTTCTGAAAATAGCTCTTTGTGATCTCGCATGATACCTGACACAACGTTTTTTAAGCCGGTTTTTTTTTCAAAAAACAACAATAGTTCTTCTTTAATCAACGCATTCACTATGTCATCTCTAACATCATCATAATCATAGTGGGTTTTGCTTTGATAAAACTGTCTTTTTTCATCAGGAATGTTATCACCTAACCTATTAGCAACTGTGATTAAGCGAGACATCATTTGTTCTGCCCATTCTCGACTTTCATCTCCTGCTTTTGTTTTATATACAACAAAACTCAACAAGCGATGTTGTATTTCAGCAGCAAAATACAATAATCTCTCTTCTTTAGCCATAAAAGGCTTATACTCTTCTAATGCCGTCTTAAGCAAGTTTGCATAATGTCCATGGTAACTAATATATTTCTGTTTGGCCTCATCCCATGTCGCACTTGCTTTGACATAATCTTGAATCATACGACGTACTATAATTTTTCCACGAATATTCCGATCTATGTTCGGATTATCACTACAAACACCACAAGTATTTAACAGATGTAACATATTCTCATGGCCCTCTTTCTTTAATCCATTAAGTGAAGAAAGGTTCAATATTATGTTAATATCATGCTGCAATTTTTCTTTTTTTTCTAAGTGGTGCTGATAAGTTTTCTGAGTCAATTGTGCAAACCAACTGCGTTGGTATTGCTCCGAAACTCTTCTGAAACCCGCTATAATGACATGTAAAAATTTATTAGCTAATGCATTATCTAGCATACTTTGCAGTGATGGTAACGCCTGCGCCATCTCTTCTATATCGCCACATAATGTATTTACAGCCTCAAGTGCCTCATTATTTGTCAGCCTTGAAAAAAACAGGTGAGAATTATAGTTGCGCCTAAGCGTGTATAATTTAATATACAATGCTTTCAAGCTTGTAACATCGCCTTCTCGCAATGATTCAAAACCACGTGGATTTCCTTGGTTATTCGTTACACATTCTGTTGCCTTTTGCAAAACAACCAAATCGCTCTCTAAAATTGCTTTTTCTTCTTCAGGTAAGGCTTTTAACAACTTATCTATATCCGACAACATACCTTCTTCTTTCGGTGTCGTATCAACCATATTGGATAAAAACACCAGCATATTGAGATCAACAATAAATTTTTTGTACGATGGAGTTTGAATTTGCTCTATCTCCGCTAAAACATTTTCAAATATAGCTATATTCATGGTGCCTTTTTCTTCTAGATTGCTTTCTGCGCACTCATATCGCTCTTTGTTTGAAACAATCCATTGGATAAAATACAGCAAGGTTTTAAATCCTTTACCCGGATAAAAACCGCTATCTTCAGGCCAAGCAGCACTGTGACTCTTCTTAAGCCTTGCTCTTAGATCAACTTTTTCATTTTCATCTACACTCGATTCTTCAATGGCTATTTGTAAGCACTCATAAAGTACACCAAATTGCCTGCCTTCATAATATTTGATTTTATCAATATCACGAACCTGCTTAGCATCAGCTAACAGCTTTTTTAGCAACTCATTTTCAAAATACAATAATTTTTTATAGCTTATACGATTTGTTTCTTCTTTGAATAACAGTTGCCCTAACTTTTTATGATTTTTTCTTCGCTGCTCAATGACCTGAAGAAAATCAATATTTTCTAGCGCATCATTTGATGTTAAACTATCGGATAACTCTTGAAAACCTTGAAACAGAATATCGTCAATAGCAAAGTTTTCCGTTAAGTTTTTTTTGCCATGATCTGACAATAAATAATCTAATAATTGTTTATTGCAGTTTCTTATGTAATTTTTATAAAAATAATAACGCGTATGTCGCTCCTGCACTGCTAACGCTTGCAGTTTAAGCACTTTATTTATAAGCTGTTTATCACCTTTTGTCACTTGCTCATCATAAAATTTTTTATTTGATTCATTGTCATCATGTTCAAACCTTGCTATTTTTGCACAAATAGGAACAAAAAAATCGATATACCCAGCCTCTCGTTCATAGGCACTTATCTCAGATAAAAACAGCGCCTTGTTTTTCTGTTGTAGGCGTTGAATCATTTCAGCTAACTTATCCTCAGGTGTCTTGATAACCTGACCATCTGGCGCCCTTGTTCCCCCTTCCGCCCGATAAAACTTATAGATTAAAAATAACCATCTGGCCATTGCTTCATTAGCACCCGTAATTTGAATAAAAGGTCCTAAGCCATCCGCATTACCATCTCGCTGATACATCACCTGATATATTGCAAACAACAATGTTGCCATCTTTTCATTACCTGTGGTAATTTTTTTCAATAACATTTGATAAACAGCATTAGGCCCTTGTTTGCGATCAATGTGCACGAGGCTATCACACCAACGCATCATATCTGGATTTTTTTTTACTAATTCAGGAACCAAGTAAGATTGTAACGCATTAAATTTCATAATATTATATTTCCACTATTAGACGAGTAAAATTGTATCATTCTTTGTCACACTGACGTACCCTCTATGATAACAGAAAAATATTATTTTTTTATTAACAACTGCTAACCCTTAGCCTCCAGCAAATCTGTTTATTTTTTGACCTTTTATGGCCATATTAAAGAATTAGAGCTATTCTGAGAGAAATGCTGAATCATAATATCCCTTTGCACTTCATGAAAAAAACCTTGATTCTTGCGCCTTATTTAACGGTATAATTACCGCGTGTAGGGAACAAGGTGAAATTACCCATGGATTCAAAAAATGTACTTAATTTATCTAGTCACGCAGACACTATCCAACGTTTACGTGAGCAATTAAATCAACGCATCATTGGTCAAGAACGCTTGATTGAACGTTTATTAATCACCCTGCTAACAGATGGTCATTTATTAGTCGAAGGAGCGCCAGGATTAGCTAAGACATCAGCCATCAAAGCGCTAGCAAACCATATTGAAGGCGATTTTCATCGTGTTCAATTTACCCCAGATTTATTGCCTGCTGACTTAACAGGAACTGACATATTTCGACCGCAAGACGGTAGTTTTGCTTTCCAACCAGGACCTCTATTTCACAACCTCATTCTCGCAGATGAAATCAACCGCGCTCCAGCTAAAGTGCAATCAGCATTACTCGAAGCAATGGGAGAACGGCAAATTACTATCGGTCGTAAAACCTATCCCCTGCCTGATCTTTTCTTAGTCATGGCAACACAGAATCCAATTGAACAAGAGGGGACATATCCACTGCCAGAAGCACAATTAGATCGCTTCACCATGTATGTCAACATTGATTACCCTTGCGCTTCAGCAGAAAAAAATATCATGCAATTAAACCGTGACGCACAATCAACACGAGAACCGCGTCAAACAAAACCGGCAGCGCAACTGAACCAACAAGCCATCTTTGCTTTGCGCCGTGATTTGTTGAACATTCACATGAGCCCCGCGATAGAGGAATATGTAGTCCAACTGATCATAGCAAGTCGACAGCCTGAGCACTATGGAAAAGATTTGCAAAGTTGGCTACGCTACGGCGCTAGTCCGCGTGGCACGATTAGTCTTGATCGATGTGCACGTGCTCATGCTTGGTTAAACAATCGTGATTTTGTTACACCAGAAGACATTCATGCGATTGCCCATGATGTATTAAGACACCGCCTATTATTAACTTTTTCCGCTGAAGCTGAAGGTGTTAACACAGATCAGGTCATCGACACATTGTTAAATCGCGTTGCAATTCCATAGCAAATACAGACCATGTCAACGAATAAGGTAAAAACAGAACTATACCAAACCGATCCTCGTTTAGGCGGTTCACTGTCTGAATTATTAAATTTATATCACGTTAGCAAAAGTTGTCATTTCCCACCCAGACAACGGGTTGCGACGATAGGACCAGGAGCATATCAATCAACCATTCGTGGGCGTGGTATAGATTTCGATGAAGTTCGCATTTATCAATCGGGTGATGATATACGCTTAGTGGATTGGCGAGTCACTGCACGCACCGGGAAACCACATACAAAAATATTTTGTGAAGAAAAAGAACGTCCCGTATTTCTGCTTGTTGATCAAAGCGCCAGCATGCAATTTGGCAGCAAAATCACGTTTAAATCAATTATTGCGGCAACAGCAGCTGCTTTTATTGCATGGGTAGCAACGCATCATAATGATCGCGTTGGCGCATTCATTTTTCAAAACCAACATCATTGTGAATTTAAACCTAAAGCGAGGCGACAAGGTATACTGCCTATCTTACAAACACTGGCAGACACTTGCCAACCACAACAACTACCCCCTACAAATGAAGAAAACATCTTTGAGAAAACCTTATTTCGTTTACGCCATGTTGCTCGACCTGGCAGTTTAATTTTTATTCTTAGTGATTTTTACCAATTCAGTGAGATTGCTCAGCAACACATAGCTCAATTAACCGCGCATTGTGACGTTAAAACCGCATTGATCTATGATATTTTAGAATACCAAGCACCACTACCCGCACAATATCAAGTGACGAATGGTAAAGAAAAATTGCTATTAAATACTCAAAATCAACACGTCAGCGATAGCTACAATACATTTTTTCAACAACGCATCGATTCCATCAAGCAAAAACTACAGCAACTGAAAGTACCAGTAAAAAGTCTAGCAACCGATTGTAATCTGGTGACAACCATGCAGCATGCTTTACGGCAATGGTCAGATGATGGAGATACGCAATGGAGATAAGTGATCCAAGCAAAGCCTTGCGTGATATTCATTTGCCTGAGCCTATTTCTTGGTGGCCATTAGCGATAGGTTGGTATGTTGCCTTTGCGATAACACTCATGCTCACCGCTATAATCACTGTATGGCTATATCGCCACATCAAACTTCGCAGAAAAAAACAAAAAATATTACAAGAATTTTATATTATCACCCATCGCTATCGAAGTAGCAATACACAGAATATCGTAGGTGAACTATCCGTTTTTTTACGCCGCTTTGTTTTTGCTTTTTACCCTCGCGCGAATATGACAGCACTACAAGGCAAAGCATGGTTAACATTATTAGACCAAGTCAGCAACAGCCATGATTTTTCTCAAGGCATTGGGCAAATGTTGTTAACCGCCCCCTATCAAGCACATGCACCGACAGAAACACAAGCATTGGTTAATTTAATTGAAAAAATGATAAAAAACTATAAGCCTAAAAAAAGGAAATCATCATGATTGAGTGGATATACCCGTGGATATTTCTTCTACTGCCACTGCCTTTGTTGATTCAGTGGTTATGGCCACCAGCCAAGAACCATCATAATGCTGCACTAAAAGTCCCATTTTTTCAACACTTACATCACTTTACTGAAGCGAAAGGTGAGGTCAATAAAATCATTAGTGGAAAATATTGGCTCGCCTATACTACTTGGATTTGTTTAATCCTGGCAGCCAGTAATCCTGTCTGGTTAGGACAACCCATCTCAGTAAAACGCACAGGACGCGATTTAATGCTAGCAATTGATATTTCACGCAGCATGGAATTACCTGATATGCAGTTAAATAAAAAAAATGTTGATCGTTTAACTGCTTTAAAAAACATAGCAAATCAATTTATTGCTCAACGTGCAGGTGACAGACTGGGGTTAATCTTATTTGGTAGTAAAGCCTATTTACAAACACCATTAACGTTTGACTGGCACACGGTTCAATATATGTTAAACGATGCTTCCATTGGGTTAGCAGGCCCTCGTACTGCTTTAGGCGATGCCATTGGTCTTTCTATTAAGCGCTTAAAAGGCTTGCCTGAAAAACACAGAGTATTAATTCTACTAACCGATGGTGCAAACAATAGTGGCCAAACAACCCCACTGGATGCCGCAAAATTAGCCAAACAATTTGGCATAAAAATTTACACTATTGGCTTTGGCAGTGATTACTTTGCCATTAATGGTCTGTTTGGTCCAAAATACATTAATCCATCCGAAGATTTAGATGAAGACACCTTAAAGTCCATTGCAAAAATAACTGGCGGAAAATACTTCCGTGCGACAAATACAGAAAAATTGCAATCTATCTATAAAATCATCAATCATCTGGAACCTACTGGCAACGATGATTACACTTATCGGCCAAAAACCCCATTATACCCATGGCCTTTGGCTCTTGCATTATTACTCAGCTTATTCCAAGCCAGCTTTCCCCTATGGAAATACTGGCGATTTCAACCAAGCCACACCACTGAACGAGAGGATGCATGAATATCATGACACTATTACAATCGTTTCATTTCCTACGGCCCTATTGGCTCTGGCTATTGCCAGTCATTGCCATACTATTATTTCTTCTCCGACGCAAGCCATGGACAAGTTATGGTTATTGGGAAAAAGTCTGTGATGCACACTTGTTGCCTTATCTTACCAACCAGGAAAAAGTAAAAAAGAAATACTGGGGACTCTATTTGCTAAGCTTAGCTTGGCTATTAACCATTATTGCATTAGCTGGTCCAACATGGTCAAAAGATAAATTGCCAGTTTACCAACCACAAGCGGCAACCATTATTTTATTTGACTTATCACCTCAGATGTTAGCAACGGACATCAAACCAAATCGAATAACTCGAGCCCGCTATAAATTACGCGACATTCTTAATCTACCTGAAGGTCAAATGGGTTTGATTGCATTCTCTGGCCAACCATTTGTTGTATCACCATTAACGGATGATCACCAAACGCTTGCGTTATTTCTCTCTGAATTAGATCCCAGTATTATGCCTATCGATGGACATAATATTGAACACGGTTTAAAAAAAGCAGCGGAATTGCTCAGGCATAGTGATGTAAAAAAAGGGCATATTCTTCTAGTGACTGCCGCGCCAACAGTAAAAAAAGCAGCTATCAACACAGCAAAACAATTAAGAAAAAGTGGTATAACCACAACTGTTTTATCCCTTGGCCAAACACAAGGAGCACCGGTTAAATTACCCAATGGTGAATTCTTAAAAGATCAACAAGGCAATATCATTGTAGCACAGACAGATAATCAAGGTTTGCGAGTATTAGCCAATGCTAGCGGTAGTCTTTTTGTCCCTTTTTCCCAACAAAACCAAGATGTAGATACCATTAAAAATATATTAGAAAAACAACAGTTTGCGTTACAGCGTGAATCCATGCAAATGACAAAAGTCGATATATGGAAAGATCAAGGGCATTGGTTTATTTGGGCTGTATTGCCACTTTCATTAATCATGTTTCGAAGAGGATGGTTAGATGTATTATTGCATTAACGGGAAGAAAAAATGGCTGCTCTGCTTATATATCATGATAAGCTTGTATACTAGTTTGTTTCATTTAGCAAGCCATGCCTTCTCTTGGCATAACTTATGGTGGACATATGACCAACAAGGCGCCCAAGCCATGCAATCAAAAAAACATGAGCAAGCCGCCGAACTATTTCAACATCCAGAGTGGCAAGGAACCGCTTACTATCGTGCCGGCGATTATAAAAATGCCATAGCCGCTTACCAGCAAAGTGATTCAGCACAAGCAGATTATAATCGAGGCAATGCGTATGCAAAGCTTGGCGACTTTACCGCAGCGATCGATGCATATACCGAAGCACTCAAAAAACAACCTGATCTGATAGATGCACAATACAATAAAAAATTGTTAGAACAAGCAAACAAACAAAAAGAACAGCAACAGAAGCAACAGCAACCCGAAAAAAATGAAAACAAATCTGGACAGAGCAACAACAGCCGTAGCGAATCGCAGCATGCGAAAGAAAATAACAATCAATCACAACAAGATAAAAACAATAAAGAGCCACTTAAGCAAAGTAAACAAGATAAAAGTCCATCACAACTTGGGCAAACACAGCAAGAAAAATCAGATGCCAAGCAACAAAACAAACAAAAAACAATACAGTCTAAGCAACAAACTGAAAAACAACGTGAAAATGAGCAATGGTTACACCGTATACCTGATGAACCAGGCAGCCTATTACAGCAAAAATTTCTACGTGACCACCTACGCTATCAGCAGCAAAAAGGAGCAAGCTAAATGAAATATCATTATATTGCCATTATAAAGATGTTTATAGGGATCAGCTTTATTTTACTCATGCAACAAACACTAGCTACAACATTAACAGCAACAACTAACCGTTCTAACATCCGCATGGGTGAATCAATAGAATTAACCATTACACTTAAAGGTACTCAAGCCAACTATACACCTGATGTTCACCAACTCGATGAAAATTATTACATTCTGTCTTCAGGCAAAAGCACCTCTTACTCCGTCATCAATAACCAAACAGAAGCTATCTCCTCTTGGCATATTATCATGAAGCCAAAACACACAGGAAATTTAACCATCCCAGCATTCAAAGTTGCTGGTTTAACAACACAAGCATTAAACATTCATGTGGCTGAACCAAAACAGTTTAATAAAGAGTTACAAGGACAAGACAGCGTTTTTATGCAAGCAACAGCGACACCAGAAAATCCTTACGTCAATGCAGAAAGCATATACACCTTAAAATTATTTTATAGTCGCGCTATCCAAAGACCACATTTTACTGAACCGAAAGCCAGTAATGTAACTATCTATTTTCTAGGACGTGAAAAAAATTATAGCCAAGAAATAAATGGCGTTAGTTACCAAGTATTAGAACAACGTTATGCTATCATCCCTAATAAAAGTGGTATATTAACTATCAAAGGCCCCATACTAACAGGTAATATTATTGCACAAGACAATATCAATGATAGTCATCGCCAACTTTTTTCCAATCAGAACCAGTGGGAATCCTTTAGCATTGCAGCAAACGATGTCCAAATAAAAGTTAATGCAAAACCAGCCATCGTTGATGCAAATGATTGGATTCCAAGCAGTCATTTTGAAATTAATAGCAAATGGTCAAGCACAGAGAATAAACTCAATACGGGACAGCCGCTCACATTAAAAATCACTATGCATGCAGAAGGTATCATAGCAGAGCAATTGCCCGACTTAAAAAAAATGCAATTTCCAGGTTTTCAAGTATATCCAGATAAAGCTGAATTAGATACAACAACCAATGGACAAACATTGCTAGCAACGCGCACCGAAAGCATTGCATTAATCCCACAAAACTCAGGGGAAATAACCATCCCCGCTTACAAAATCGCTTGGTGGAACACCAATACAAATACACAAGAATACGCTGAAATTCCTAGTAAGACATTCACGATAATTGGCGATACGACCATGACAATGAATGCTCCACCACAAACAATGCCTCAGTCCGATCAAGTTAACAATAAGGCAGAACCAATCGATAGTAATATAGGAGAAAAAAATAAACTGTGGATTGGCATAGCCGCTCTGTTCATGGTTCTATGGCTGATCACCTTAATTTTATACTGGCATAAACGTCAAACCAAACCAGGAAAAAATGACAAAGAGAAACAGCCCACCACCAAAGCACTCTGGCAAGCATGCAAAAAGGCATGTCAACAAGCAAATAGCCAAACGGCTAAAACCACATTATTAGAAGCAGCAAAAGCGCAATGGCCTAATGAAAATATCAGACATTTACACGATATCTCAACGCTATTGACTGATCCTGAGTTACAAAGCGCGATTAGAACATTGGAACAAGCATTATATACCGATAACACTGCTCACTGGGATGGCTCACTATTGTGGAAGTTGCTTGCTGCCAATCTAACCAAAAAGAATCGCAATAAAGACAAACAAACAACGAGTCTACCACCCATGTATCCAGACAATACTTAAGAACTAGTATATCAACGACGCTACACGCTAAAAACTGAGAACGCGATGCTTTTTTATAAAAAAATATTTAAAAACAATGAGTTAGGTGACAAGCTGTAAAATGATATTCCGTAGAATAAAAATACCATTTTTAGCTTATTGGATTTGCTTTATTTACTTTATCTCATTGATTTATAATATATTTTATCACATTATCCAAATTTGGGTAATGTGCATTGCCTAAATTTGGGTAATGTGCTAATCTTTATCATTATGGATACAAGATTTGCTGCTTACAATTCACATCTGCACGCTCTAGACAGACTATGGGAAATTGATAACCATTTGCGCTTAATTAAACAACAGCCCTATATTTACCATAGCCCTGTGATAGAGAAATTACCAAAAGATATTCCAGGCATATACACCATTGGAGGAGGACGCCAAATTGGCAAAACAACTTTGTTGAAACAGTGGATAGCATCATTAATTAAATTTGGCATTGAACCACGCGCAATTATATTTTTTACCGGGGAATTAATTGATGATCACCACGCCTTGATTGACTTATTACAGAAACATATATTAACCCACCATCAATACGGACGTTTACACATAGTAATTGATGAAATCACTTATATTAAACATTGGGATAAAGGCATTAAGTTCCTTGCTGATGCGGGTTATTTTCACGATTGTATTATCGTATTAACAGGTTCTGACTTAACTTTAATGCAATCAGCACGTATGACATTTCCAGGCAGGCGAGGCAGAGCTAAAAAAGTTGATTACCACATATACCCATTGTCTTTCAAGGAATTTTTAACTTTAAAGCAATCTGTGCCTGATATAGAAACAATTATAAATGATAATACAAACGTCACTGATGACTTATTACATTTGATCTATGCTGAATTTAAAAATTACTTGATACACGGAGGATATCTTACAGCAATTAATGATGTAGCACGTGATGGTAAAATAGCTGAAACAACATTAACAACATATTCAGACTGGATTCGAGGAGACATGTTAAAAAGAGGAAAGCAAGAATCTTATCTAAGAGAAATTATATTGGCTATTATCAAACGATATAATAAACAGATCACTTGGCATGCTATTGCTGATGTATTATCCATTGATAGCCATAAAACAGTTGCTGACTATTGTGAATTACTATCCGTTATGGATGCCATTTTTATTCAAAATGCATTGTTACTAGACAAACTAACTGCAGCGCCTAAAAAGGCAAGAAAGCTGACTTTTACTGATCCGTTTATATTTCATGCTTTAAAATACTGGTTACAATTATCTGATCTTGAGCCTTATGAGCAAATAAAAAAAGATGTTGATGATGCTAATATTAGTGCAGATTTAGTTGAAGCTGTAGTGAGCAATCAATATCGACGTTATTATCCAACTTATTATATAAAAACAGAGACAGAAATTGATATTGCTTATGTACATGATAATACGTATTGGCCTATTGAAATAAAATGGCGCAATCAGTTAAGACCAAAAGACTTAAAAAATATAAAAAAACATGCAGCCACTAGAGTTTTTTCTAAAACATTAGCATATGGTCGTGTTGATAATATTCTAGTTGAACCTTTGCCACTGGCACTATTAAAAGATGATTTAAGCGGATAATCATTTGAGAGAAATTATTATCATTTTGCAAACAACTATGCTCCAATACACATCTTTTAAAAATAACACTATTTGTAACTATCGTCTAATAAATTAGACTTCATTACTCATGTTCTGATAAATTATTAATCAATCACCCGGAATCACTACATGCATATAAATACTGGAGCTGGCTGTCGGATTTGAACCGACGACCTGCTGATTACAAATCAGCTGCTCTACCAACTGAGCTAAGCCAGCTTTTTGACTGGGAGACAATTCTAGGTAAATTTTATCGTTCCTGCAACTTATTTCACTCAACTGGATGAAAATTAGGATAGTTTTTGCTTTATTCGCGCCTTATTAGTTATTTTATTGCTCAAATAGTTAGTTTGAAATTTATATTGGATAATAATAATACATATTGAGAAAAATACGATGTCTTACCTTTTTATTCACTGAAAAGATATTCCCGTTTATTCAAAGACAGTAATCAAAACTTACCCGTCACTCTTTAAAGAAGCTATCTTATCTCCCTGCTTACTGATCAACGCCACTCCTTGTAACACTAAGTGCGGTCTATGGCAAACAGGCTGCTTCAAATAAGGTAAAATAGTTGACGCATCCCCTCCCGTAATAAAGACACTCACTTCTTTCTGCAAATTTACCAGCCAATGTTCAACCATTTTATCAATATAAGCAACTACAGCGGTCAATGTTCCATTTTTAAGTGCATCTGCTGTGTTATTTGCTAATTGATTCACAGTTCCAACGCAATCAATTGGAACATTTCTACAACCAACCGTATTTTCCTTAATGAGCGAGCACAGTAAACGTAATCCAGGCAAAATGTGCGATCCAAGATGCTGCCCATTGACATCAACAAGATCTAACGTAATAGCCGTTCCACAATCAATTGAGCAAAAAGCCGTTGTTTCTTCTTCTTTCAGCGCTAACAACGCTGCCCAGCGATCAACGCCAAAACAGCCTGGCTCTGGGTAAGCCACTTGCAAATCTAACCATCCATTTTCCGTTTGTATGAAATGAATCGTCGTTTCAGGAAAATGTGACGACCACCACTGATGAATCGCTTGCTGATAATGTACACCTGCAACATTAGACACCCAGACACTGCTAATTTCTGAATGTGAACGCAAAATATCATCAAATAACTCAGGTAACTTTTCTTCATTGATAACGACAACACCACCAAAGATAAATTGATCAATGGCAGACAACACTGCCCACTTTAACCGTGTATTACCGATATCTAACAATAATTTCATGAGGCAACCTTCAATGAAACTTCTCCAGAAGAAAAAGAAACCAC
>CBDDLJ010000010.1:0-65000 GCA_965230635.1 Gammaproteobacteria bacterium | reverse complement strand
CGCATCTTATTGATCAGCACCGTATGACCTAAGTGTAAATCCGGTGCTGTTGGATCAAACCCTGCTTTAATACGTAAAGGCTTTCCTTTCATCATTCGATCATTTAAGTCCTGTTGAGAAATGACTTCTTCCGTACCTCTTAATAACTCTTCAGTTTGCTTTTTGTCCGACATACTATTCCTTACTCAATTTTTGCACAAAAAATAAACGCATTTGTTAATCTATCACAACGCAGGTTGACGATGTTATCACTTGTCAGTAAGGTAATACCAGGATGGTGCCAGACACCGTGTAGATAACAATATAGACCTAAGTAATGAAAATGGACAAAAAGAAACCACCACAAGCATCAATCGCACGCCAACTGCTCAATGTCTGGCAACAACAAGATAGATCGTTTCGTATTGCTATTTGGGTTGGCTTAAGCGTTATCTTCTCTATTATTTGCCTTAAAAATCTCTTTACCCCGCTCAACCTGAATCCTGAATATGTTGATAGCACTGTTGATCATGAAATCTACACAACTGCTGAACAATCCGAAGACTATACCAAACAAATTCTTTCTGGCTTAGAAAACGTCCAGCCAGTCATGGAAATTCCGGAGCAAATAAAAAACCATGAGCTAGCTGTCAAAGTAAAACGTGGAGACACTTTGTCTGACATTTTCACTCGCTACAATATTAATGTGAATGATTTATACTCCTTGCTTCATATCCAAACTGCAAAAAAATCATTAACACGATTGAACCCAGGCCAAGAAATCTATATGGAATTGGATGCAGGTAATAATCTATTAAAATTATCCATGCAAATTGATGCTAGCAAAACCCTGCGTGTAACCCGCCCTGCACCACAATTTAAAGTACAAATAGAGGAGCAAGCAGCGATTACCAAGTTATCTCGTGTTAGCGGCACTATCGAATCATCGCTATATGATGCGACTGAAAAAGCAAACATTCCACGAAAAATTGCATTAGAATTTGCAAAAATATTTTCAGGTAAAATTAACTTTGGCCGTGATTTACATCCTGGTGATTCGTTTAAAGTTATTTACCAACGCAAAGTCATCAATGGTAAAACAGTTAGCATCGATCATATTGTAGCGGCTGAAGTCAATACTAAAAAACATCATTACCAAGCACTGCGTTATAAGACAGGAAACGCAACTCGCTATTATACGCCTGAAGGAAAAAGCTTAGATCCGGCTTTTTCGCGAGCACCTGTTAAATATTATCGTATTAGTTCCCAATTCGATCCACAACGCATCCATCCCATTCTAAAAATTAAGCGCCCTCACTATGGTGTTGACTTTGCAGCACCAAGAGGCACTCCAGTACATACTGTTAGCGATGGTAAAGTTATCTTTGCCGATAAGGACGGTGGCTATGGTAATGTGGTTGTCATTAATCACGGTAATCGCGTACAAACACGTTATGCACACTTAAAGAAATTTGCAAATAATATACAAAAAGGCTCAAAAGTGACTAAAGAGCAAGTTATTGGCTACGTTGGCAGCACTGGCTTAGCAACAGGACCTCATTTACATTATGAATACCGGATCCACGGTAAAGCCTACGATCCATTAAAAGTCATGTTGCCAGAATCTTATACGATTCCAGAAACCCAGCTTGCTCAATTTAAAATAGTGACTGCACCATTATTAGCAGAATTAAATAGTAACACAACACAATTTGCAAAAGCTGAAACAGGATTGGCAGAAGGCTAAAATAAAACATGGAAGAATTGTATATTGGTATCATGAGCGGTACCAGTGCAAATGCAGTCGACGTTGCGCTTGTTGATTTCACACATCAATACCCAGTGTTAATCGGCACACATCACCGCGTGATCCCAGATGCATTACGCCAGAAAATTCAACAGCTTGCTATACCCAGTCACAATGAAATTAATCGACTGGCAGAAATTGATATTTCGATTGCAAAAATAAGTGCAAAACTAGTGAATGAATTACTGTATAAAAATAACTTTCAAGCAAAAGATATTCAAGCCATAGGCAGCCATGGCCAAACTGTTCGTCATCAACCTCATGGTAAGCATCGTTTTAGTCTTCAAGTTGGCGATCCGAATATTATCACTACAATGACAGGAATCACCACTATTACCGATTTCCGTCGCCGTGATATTGCTTTGGGTGGTCAAGGAGCACCGCTCACGCCTATTTTTCATCAGCATTTCTTTGGTGGCAATACTCGTACACGGGCTATTGTCAATATTGGCGGCATTGCTAATGCGACGATTCTATCATCAACCGAACCTGGAGAATTAACCGGCTTCGACACAGGCCCTGGCAATACCTTAATCGATAAATGGATTAACTTACACAAGCAAACGGCGATAGATATAGATGGCCGTTGGGCGCGCACAGGTTGCATACATCAAGCATTATTAGCCAACATGCTAACTGATCCTTATTTCTCAAAGTCTTTACCAAAATCAACTGGACAAGAATATTTTAACTTAACGTGGTTAAATCAATATTTAGCTCAGTTCCCCACCATCAATCCAGCCGATGTGCAAGCTACTTTAGTGGAACTAACAGTAAAAAGTATTGCATTGATACTATCTCAATTTATCCATGATGGAGAAGTCGTGATCTGTGGGGGCGGTGCCTATAATCAATATCTCATGCAACAATTAAAAGCATCTTGTCCAAGTTTTTCTATCACCTCTTCACAAAAATATGGCATTGAACCGGAATGGGTAGAAGCTATCGCATTTGCTTGGCTAGCTAAACTCACATTACAACGCAAACCTGGCAATATGCCTTCGGTTACTGGAGCACAAGATTATGCAATTCTTGGCGGAATTTATACAGCGTAATTCAACTGACTGGCCACATTGAAAAATACATTTTTTCCCATAAGTATCAGTGTCTGCACATTGTCTTCTTGTGGATTTTTTATAGAAAGTATAATTTGTTTATACAGAAAATGAAGAACCACAACCACAGGTTGTTGCAGCATTGGGATTTCGAATGACGAAGCGTTCGCCTTCTAGATCATCTTTATAATCAATTTCCGCCCCAACTAAGTATTGATAGCTCATGGGATCAATAACAAATTTGACAATAGGCGCTCCTGAACTTGAACCATCTTCGTCTTCATCCATATCTTTTTTTATAATAATGTCGCCTTCATTAATGGTATCATCAAAAGTAAAACCATATTGAAAACCGGAGCAACCACCCCCTTCGATGTACACACGTAATTTTAATGAAGAATCATTCTCTTCTTTTATTAAACTATACACTTTTTGAGCAGCTGATGCTGTAACGGTAATACTGACTGGCATCACCGTTTGTGGAATGCTTGATTTTTTTATCAATTCTGCCATAGTTCACCACTTTAAACGATAGATAATACTATAAGTATTACTGTTTTTATTCAATTCGTCAATAGCTAACGCACAGTATGAAAAGCGCCTATCACTGCTAATAATTAAGCTAACATTATGTTGGCAGCAACCTTCTTCCCACAATAATCATGGTCTTTATTGAGGAGAAAGGCGTTATCACAATAAAGCCCTTAACTACGTAAATTATCAAAAAACTTCTTAACGTTATCAAACCACGACTTTTCACGTGGGCTATGATTGCGTCCATCATCTAAAGATTTTTCAAAGTTTTGTAAATGCACTTTTTGTTCATTAGATAAATTAACTGGGGTTTCAACAATGACACGGCAGAGTAAATCACCGGTTGTTCTGGAGCGAACAGACTTAACACCCTTACCTCTCAAACGGAATAACTTGCCGGATTGCGTTTCCCCTGGAATTTTTAATTTCACTTTACCTTGCAGTGTTGGTACATCTAATTCACCTCCTAAACTAGCAACGATAAAGCTAATCGGCATTTCACAAGACAAGTCGTTACCATCACGAGAAAAAATAGGATGAGCTTCTAAGCTGATTTGTACATACAAGTCCCCAGCACCACCGCCATGCAATCCTGCTTGCCCTTCACCGGATAAACGAATTCGATCGCCATCATCAACACCTGCAGGTATTTTTACGGATAATGTTTTTGTTTCTTCAACGCGGCCTTGACCATGACAAGCTCGACATGGCGTTGAAATGATTTTTCCTGTACCGTGGCAAGTCGGACACGTTTGTTGGATAGAAAAGAAACCTTGCTGCATACGAATTTGACCTTCACCACCACAATCAGGACAAGTAATCGGTTTTGAGCCTTTTTCAGCACCCGTACCATTACATTCTTTACAGACAACATAGGTTGGCACTCGCAATTGTTTGTTACAACCCAGGACAGCTTCTTCTAGCGATAAGGGTAAATTCACACGCAGATCAGCTCCTTGTTGGCGATGACTACCACCACCTCTAGTCTGGCCACCGCCAAAAATATCACCGAAAATATCACCGAAAACATCGGAGAATCCGCCTGCACCAGCCCCAGCTCCACCCATGCCACCCATAGAGGGATCGACACCAGCATGGCCAAATTGATCATAGGCTTGACGTTTTTTTGCATCAGATAAAATTTCGTAGGCTTCTTTTGCTTCTTTAAACTTAGCTTCGGCTTCTGCATCATCTGGATTACGATCAGGATGGTACTTCATGGCCAAGCGACGATACGCTTTTTTTAACGTTGCTTCATCCGCATGATGGTCAACACCCAAAATTTCATAGTAATCTCGTTTTGACATTCTTTATACCCTAAATAGCGTGAAAGCCTCAAGCACTTAAGTACTTGAGGCTTATCACTATATTATCACATTGATACTTATTTCGATTTGTCATCCTCTTTGACTTCTTCAAATTCAGCATCAACAACTTCTTCATTTTTAGCGCTTTCGCCAGCTTGAGTAGCGTCTTGTGCTTGTTGAGCACCTGCTGCTGCTTGCCCTGCACCTTCAGCGCCTGGTTGACTATACAAACGATCTGCCATCTTACTAGATACTTCTGTTAATGCTTCTGTTTTTTTCTCAATTTCTTCTTTACTATCACCTTTAGCCACCGCTTTTAATTCAGAAAGCGCTTTCTCTAACTGTGACTTTTCTTCATCATTAATTTTATCTCCAGCTTCTTTCACTGCTTTTTCTGTAGAGTGAATCAAACTATCCGCCTGATTACGTGCTGCAACCAATTCATGGAAGGCTTTATCTTCTTCCGCATGGCTCTCAGCGTCATCAACCATTCTCTGGATTTCATCTTCTGACAACCCACTGGCCGCTTTAATTACAATAGACTGCTGTTTACCCGTGGCTTTATCTGTAGCCGAAACATGCAATATACCATTGGCATCGATATCAAGTTTTACTTCAATTTGTGGCGTACCACGTGGAGCTGCTGGAATATTTGCCAAGTCAAATCGACCTAGCGATTTATTCGCTGAAGCCATTTCTCGCTCTCCTTGTAACACATGAACTGTTACTGCCGTTTGGTTATCATCTGCTGTCGAAAATATTTGGGTTGCTTTTGTTGGGATCGTAGTATTTTTGTCAATTAATTTTGTCATCACACCACCCATGGTCTCAATCCCTAGCGATAGCGGTGTTACATCTAATAACAAAATATCTTTTACATCACCGGACAATACGGCACCCTGAATAGCAGCACCAACAGCAACCGCTTCATCTGGGTTAACATCTTTGCGTGCTTCTTTTCCAAAAAAGTTTTTCACAACTTCTTGTACTTTCGGCATGCGGGTTTGTCCACCAACAAGAATCACGTCAGTAATATCAGATACTGATTTACCGGCATCTTTCATCGCCAACTTTACAGGCTCCAATGTTTGGTTAACTAACTCTTCCACTAAAGATTCTAGTTTGGCTCGAGTTAATTTGATATTTAAATGTTTTGGACCGGTTGAGTCAGCAGTAATATAAGGCAAATTCACATCGGTTTGCTGAGCTGATGACAGTTCAATTTTCGCTTTTTCTGCCGCTTCTTTTAATCGTTGTAATGCTAGCGGATCACTATGTAAATCAATACCATTATCTTTTTTGAATTCTTCTGAAAGATATTCAATCAAACGCAAATCAAAATCTTCTCCACCGAGGAAAGTATTACCATTCGTTGCTAGTACTTCAAATTGATGCTCGCCATCAACTTCAGCAATTTCAATAATGGAAATATCAAACGTTCCACCACCCAAGTCATAAACAGCAATAATAGAGTCACCTCTTTTTTTATCCATGCCGTAAGCCAGCGCAGCTGCAGTAGGCTCATTGATAATACGCTTAACTTCTAAACCAGCAATACGGCCAGCATCTTTGGTCGCTTGGCGTTGAGAATCGTTAAAATAAGCAGGCACAGTGATCACAGCATCTGTTACCGGATAACCCAAGTAATCTTCGGCTGTCTTCTTCATTTTCATTAAAATTTGTGCTGATACTTCCTGCGGTGCTTTTTTTCCACCCTCTGCTTCTACCCAAGCATCACCATTATCCGCAGCAACGATACTGAAAGGCACCATTTTAATATCTTTTTGGACAATGTCATCTGTAAACTTACGTCCAATTAAACGCTTAATAGCAAATAACGTTTCTTTTGGGTGAGTTACAGCACCCCGTTTTGCGGTAATACCCACCTTTTTTTCACCATCGATGAAAGCGACAATGGATGGTGTTGTGCGATCGCCTTCAGCATTTTCAATTACTTTGGCTTCTTTGCCTTCCATCACTGCAACACAGGAATTTGTCGTTCCTAGGTCAATACCAATACATGTATTTCTTTGAGTTGACATAAGTATTACTCCATAACTAGTTAATTCTATATCGTTATTGTAACTACTCAGCTCGCTATCTCGGAATGTCCAACTTTTGTTAATCTCACCGCAAGGTTTGACTTAGCAATGCACATGCGGCCGTATAAATGGCATTTTTTTTGCCACATAGGAACATTCATTATCTATGCTAATGATGCTAAATAATTACTGGTTATTTACATAAATAGGGACTTTAAATCCATTTTCAATATATAAAGCGTTAAATTAACCCTCTTCTTTTGCAACAATCACCCGCGCAGCCCTGATCACGCGACCATTTAGCAAGTACCCCTTTTGTACTACCGTTAATACTGTGTTAGGTTCCACATCCTTGGATGGCTGTAACGACAACGCTTCTTGCTGATCCGAGTTAAAAAGTTCTCCAATTGGATTAATTTGCTCCACGTTAAATTTTTGCACAGTATCCAAGAACATTTTTTCTGTTAGTAAAATACCCTCTAGCATCAACTGACTATCGCCTTCGGCTTTTTCTACTGCCTGGCGGGCATGTTCTATACTGTCCAACACGGGTAATAATTCAACGACAAATTTTTCTAAGGCAAATTTTCGTGCATTATCAATATCTCGTAATGCTTTACGACGCATATTTTCAACATCGGCTAATGCGTGTAATCGTTGTTCTTTGTACTCTTCTGCTTGTGCTGATCGCTTTTCAACCTCGAGTTGCAAATAATTAATTTTTTCTTCTAACTTTTCTATATCAGCCGATTTTTTGACCTTTTTAACCCCTAACGCATCCGCTAATTTTGTCGTAGATGATTCGTTATTTGCCTCACTGTTCTCTTCTTGTTCTGTTGCGGATTGCACAGTTTTACCATGCTCTGCTTCTTCTGCCATACAAACCTCCTCATGACTTCCTATTGACTATTTTGTCAGAGATGGGGATAAATTTCTAATTTTCAAGCAATGCTAGCCGGATTGGCTATTTACCATAACACACGTTATCATTTAACAATTAGTTTAATTTCATGGCAATCCTGTTGTAAGGATATTTATGCAATCGACATTCAAAAATATTGGCTTAATCGGCAAATGTGATATCCCCAATATCTCAGAAACCATTAACAACGTATACAACATCTTAAATCAACTAAATGTCACTATTAGACTGGAAAGCAAAACGGCTAGTTTCCTTAAAAATTGTTCCAGTCAAACACATGATTTAAAAGATTTTGGTGATAAATGTGATTTACTTATTGTCATTGGAGGTGATGGCTCGTTGTTAAACGCAGCACGTAGCGCATTTGCTTTCAATGTTCCAATTTTAGGCATTAACCGTGGACGCCTAGGGTTTCTCGCTGATTTAACACCGGTTGATTTAGAAAAACCATTAACATCCATTTTAGCAGGACATTATGTCTTAGAAGAGCGGTTACGCTTGCAAGCGCAAGTAAAACATGAAGGAAACATTATTTATCAAGAATATGCCACGAATGATATCGTGATCAAACAAGGTGATATCCCCAGCATGTTGATCTTTGATATCTATGTTGATAACCACTGTATTGCCAGGGAACACGCTGATGGTTTAATTGCCGCAACACCAACTGGTTCGACTGCTTATGCACTTTCAGGTGGTGGCCCTATTCTACATCCTGGTTTAGATGCTTATTTACTGCTCTCAATGTTTTCACATACTTTGTCGAATCGCCCAGTCATTGTGCCTGCCCAACTGGGTGCAGAAATCAATATTTCATTAGAAAATAAAGCCCATGCATCTATCCGCTGCGATGGATTGGATATGGTCAAAATTCCCCCAGGCAGTAGTGTATCGATTGCAAAGGTCACACAAAAGTTACTTTTATTACACCCAAAAAATTACAATTACTTCGATAACTTGCGCAGCAAACTGAATTGGGGTGGGAAACTATAAAATGCTCAACCAAATTAGCATCAGCAATTTTGCCATAATAAACAATTTAGAGCTAAGTCTGCCTACTGGCATGACAGCCATTACTGGAGAAACCGGAGCTGGAAAATCCATTGTCATTGATGCACTAGATATTGCACTAGGTGAACGTGCTGATCCCAAATTAATTCGTGCTGGTACAAACCGCTGTGAAATCAACTTAATTTTTAATGTTAAACATATTCCTCTCGCAAAAAACTGGTTGCAAGAAAATATGATTGATATCGATGATGATGAATGCATTATCCGTCGTTTAATTTTACGCGAAGGGCGCTCGCGTGCTTTCATTAATGGTAGCTCTGTTACATTACAACAATTACGCGATCTAGCTTTATTACTTGTACAAATACACGGTCAACATCAACACCATGCACTCATTCGTAAAGATGAGCAACGTCTGATTATTGATCGTTTCTTGCAAAACCAGTCTTTGCTAACCACTGTACAACATGCTTTTCAAGAATGGCAACAAGTAAAAAGAAATATTCATGACTTGTTACAAGGCAACAGCGATCATTTATCAGAACAAAGCTTATTAACGTACCAAGCGGAAGAGCTGGCGGCACTTAATTTAGCAGACGGTGAATGGGAGCAATTAAATCAAGAACAAAAGCAATTAGCCCATGCAGAGCAATTGTTACAGCAATTACAATGCAGTCTTGATTGCTTGTCTGACAACCCAGATATCTCAGTTGTTCATTTGCTCAATCAAGCACAAGCAGCACTACAGTCAGTACAAAATTTTCACCAATCAATTGATAGTTGCTATGAATGTCTTACTAATGCCTTGATCCATGTGGAAGAAGCTATTAGCGAAATCAAGCAAGTTTCTTCCTCTATTTCAATCGACTCTGACCGCTTACAACAAACAGATCAACGCTTAAAGCAGCTGTATGACATTAGCAGAAAATATCAAACATCGCCTGAAAATTTAATTGAACTGCAACAGCAGATCAATACAAAGCGTGATAAATTAATGCAAAAAAATCAAAATATGGATTTGCTAAAAGCACAAGAAAAAACGCTACGGCAACATTTCATGGATGCAGCAAAAAAACTTAGCCAACAGCGACAAAAAGCCGCCAATAAATTAGAGAAGCAAATCACAAAAAGTATGCAAATGCTTGGCATGCCTGAAGGTAAACTTCGTATCCTTGTTGAAACAAACCATGACAATCCACACGCGTATGGAATCGATCAAGTCGAATTTCAAACCACGACCAATCCTGGACAGCCCTTGCAAAGTTTAGCGAAAGTTGCTTCAGGTGGTGAGTTATCTCGAATAAGTTTGGCTATTCAAGTGATTACCGCTCAATGTGATAACACCCCCACCTTGATTTTTGATGAGGTCGATGTCGGCATAGGCGGTGCCACAGCAGAAATTGTAGGCAAATTATTACGACAATTAGGCAAAACCACGCAAATTCTTTGTATCACCCATCTCGGCCAAGTGGCCGCTCAAGGACAACAACAAGTTAAAATTGAGAAATACAAAGAAGCTAAACAAACCATGTCAAAATTGACATTACTGTCAAATGAACAACGCATTAATGAAATTGCACGCATGATTGGTGGAGTTAAAATCACACAACAAACCCTTGCCCATGCACAAGAATTACTAATCACCAGTGAATAAACAACTGGCAAGCGAGTATGACAAACAAATAACGTATGAATAAGGTTACTGTTTTATGTTTACAGGTATTATCCAATCATGTGGCTCTATTGCTTCAATCATAAAAGAAACTAAGCTATTTCGTTTAACGGTAGAAACCACGGAAGGCTTCACACAACAATTACAACCAGGTGCCAGCATTGCTGTTGACGGCACTTGCTTAACAGTTGTTAATTTTACCGCAAATACCATTGATTTTGATGTGATTGCAGAAACCTTATCCCGCACAACACTAGGTAAACTTGATGTTGGCAATAAAATTCACTTAGAGCGCTCTGCTCGCATTGGTGATGAAATCGGCGGACACCTGATATCTGGTCATATCCACAGTATAGCTACCCTAGTTGCTATTGAGCAGCCCGAGAATAACTATATTCTTTCACTACAAGCGGAGCAACCATGGATTAACTACATTTTCCCTAAGGGCTATATTGCGCTAGCTGGCGTTAGCTTAACAGTGGTTGATGTCAATCGCACCAACAATACCTTCAATGTACACTTAATTCCTGAAACGTTGCAAGTTACTCATTTCGCTTTAAAAAAGCCTGGCGATTTGATGAATATCGAAATAGATACGCAAACACAAGCGATTGTCGATACAATAGAGCGGATGATGAAAGATAGGGAAAAATAATTACTTCTGTTTGCTACTGCAATGTTCTTTGCTGCATACGCCATACAAAATTAAAGAGTGATCTGATATTGTAAAACCATTGGCCCGGGCTATTTCTTCTTGGCGCTGCTCTATGACATCATCAACAAATTCAACGACCTGTCCACATTCAACACAAACTATATGATCATGATGGTCACCATGGTTCAATTCGAACACTGAGTGATCACCTTCAAAATTGTGGCGAGTGACTAAGTTAGCTGATTCAAATTGTGTCAACACACGGTAAACTGTCGCTAAACCAACATCTTCGTTTGCCTCTAATAACTTCCGATACACTTCTTCTGCACTCAAATGGCGTTTTTCATTAGTTTCTAAAATCTGTAAAATTTTTATTCGAGGTAAGGTAACCTTCAAGCCAGCATCTCGTATATCTTTGTTGAGCTGCTCATCCTTTTCCATCGTAACCTCCTAAACTGACTTGGATACAATTGCAAAATGGGTAACTATTCATTTTTCCTCTGAACTGTTATTTTTTTGATCAATCATGGCTTTGCTGAATAATTAGAAATAGAGTATCATTGGCCTCGGATTTTAGGAAGTGAAATAATGAAACTAGGAAAAGTTTTAACAATTTTGTTACTAGCGGCTGGCTTATTTGGTTGTAGTATCATGTCTGCATATAGGCCAAGTATTGAACAAGGTAATGTTTATACACCTGAAAATATTGCAAAATTAAAAATTGGCATGTCAAAACAACAAGTAGCTTATATTATGGGCAATTCGATTTTGGAATCGATTTTCATCCAGGATAGCTGGGATTATGTGCACACGTTTCAACCAAAGGGCAGTGACATCATGTATAAAAAATACTTAACCTTGTATTTTGATGATAATCAATTAACTGATATCGCTGAATCCAAAGAGAGCAAGCTTGCTTAATTATTGACCTTCATTCTTACCCGGCGCGCTTTTTTAGGATCGATTTTTAACGGTCGATAAATTTCAACGCGATCGTGCTCATGTAGTTTATCATTCAATGTCGCCTTTTGACTAAAAATCCCTATCTTTGCTGTTTTCAAGTCGATCTCTGGAAATCGTTTTAAAATTCCTGACTGCAAAATTGCTTGTTCAACCGTAGCATCTTCGGCAACATCGACTAAAATTAGCTCTTGTTGCTCTGGCAATGCATAAATCACTTCTACTTGCATATTAATGACGATTTCCATAAATTTGATTTGCCCGGCGGATAAAATTATCCACCAATTTATTGGCTACTTGGTGAAAAATAGGCCCTATTGCTAAGCTCATCAACTTGTTAACAAACTCAAATTCCAAATCTAATGATACGCTAGACTTGCCTTCTCCGACATTTTCAAAACGCCAAAACCCTTCCAAATGCTTAAAAGGACCTGAGATTAACCTAACTTCTATCATTTTATTCTTTTGTAGACGATTACAAGTTGTAAATGATTTGCGCAATCTACCTTTAGCCATACATAAAGTTGCACGCACCTCATCTTCTGTACGAAATAGTACCTCACTTGACACACACCACTGCAAGAATTCAGGATAAGCTTCAATATTATCAACGAGGTCATACATTTCAGCTGCCAAATGAGGGACAACTGCCGAACGCTTTATTATTGTCATAACTTTCTAACTCATTCTCCATAACAATTTACAGGCTAACAAAAATTGAACTATACTGCGAACATTATTATACTGATTATTTAATCAAACGGCTATTGATATGGATAAATCTAAATCAGACAGACAAAAAATTGCTGTCAATAAAAAAGCACATCATGAATATACTATCGAGGAAACCTTTGAGGCCGGCATCATACTGCAAGGCTGGGAAGTAAAAAGTCTACGAGCTGGTCGTGCCCAGATTACTGAAAGTTATGTCTTATTCAAAAATGGCGAAGCATGGTTAGTCGGGTCCTTAATTACACCGCTACCTACAGCATCAACACATATTCAACCGGAGCCGGATCGTACCCGCAAATTACTCATGCACAAAAATGAAGTTAGCAAACTAACGGGCTATGTACAACGAAAAGGTTATACCATTGTTGCGCTATCACTTTATTGGAAAAAACAACATGTGAAGGTAACGCTTGGCATAGCAAAAGGCAAAAAATCGCATGATAAACGCGCCAGTATTAAGGAGCGTGACTGGCAACGACAAAAACAACGAGAATTTCGCAGAATTTAAGAGGCATTGTCATTGTGTTGGCAATGAAATGAATATTTTCTAGCTGTTTTTTCAAGCCATTTGAATAAGCGAAACAGTTTGTGTGTGTTTAGATCAGCATAAAACTAAATACTTATCCAGACACACAATTAAAACTGTAGTTCCCATTCAAGTTGTGGTACAATGTGATCTTCATTGTGTGGCTAAGTGGAATATCCATATTATTTTCTATGTAACCTATTGATTTTATACAGAGTCATATGGTTTCAGGACTAGACTCTTTGGATGTGAAAGATAGTCCTACCGTTTAAATAAAGTGAGGAACATATGAAAAATTTACAAGTTGAATTTTTTAACTGCGACGTTGGCCCCATCAAAGATGGAAGTTTTTTAAAAGTGCAGGCTGCAGGTGCTAAAGGTTTAGGTATTGGAGACGGCTGTTTTGTTGCTCCAAAAACTCGCCCATCTGGACATGATCAATATGGCTTAGAAAACCAATTAACTCCTCATGTAACACTTATTTTCGATGATGGAACCACCTATCGTTTTTCAGATAAAACTGCATTACCACAACCGGGGCAGTTTACATCTCTTGATATACTGATGCCTGAAGATAAATCAAAACATAACATCACTGCTATTCTGTTGGAGATGAAAAGCCTTATCTACGGCCATTCTCGATCAGGTGGCGGCGGTTTGTCAGCTACCAGAGCGAATGAAACGTCACTTGGCTCCGCTGGGATTTCTTATTCTCAACTCAAAAAAAACGACTGCATAACTGTCGCTATCTCGCTTAGTGATCGCTGGATTTTAGAAGCTGAGGAGTGTAAGTCCGGACAGGATGAATTGTTTAACATAGCATTCGTTAAAAATAAAAAACAACGTGAACAACTGACAAAAAAATCGATTGAGTTGGTTACAAACTGGCGTTCAGAGCTGACTGCTAATATGGGAAAAGATGTGCCATACCCAACAAACCAAAACTTTCACTCGAGCTCTATCTCTTACATCCCTATTCGTTTATTTAAGCCAGGAAAACCAGGCTATGTGATAAATATGAATTCTGGAGGTATGACTGAAGAAACTAAAGCTCATCATGAACAATTTTTAGCTTATAGTAAAACACCTCGCTATATTCAAGAATATAAAAAGTATGAAGACTTTTTATATCGTCGAGGGGAGTGCGCCAATAACCATGAAAAACAACAGATAGAGACCAACGAAGATAACCAAAATGGTACTGCCAGTCTAACCCGATGAATGTAACAGATAAGGACTTAAACAGGGCACCAATGTTATTTAGGTGCCCTATCCGAACTAGAGAAACATTGGAGAAATTGCTGAATGAGTACTATCAAATTATTGGCAAGAATAAGGCACTGTCAGAGATTTTAGAGGTAATTTGAATGAAAAGATGCATAAGGGTAGCCTATCTCTCTATACCATTCTGTTAGCACATCACTGCATTTTTCTATTACTTGTACTTGAGGTTACTGGCTTACCTTCATTTGACTCATTTGAACTTATGTCCATATCCTTTAAAGTTTCTTTCAAAAAAAGCTTCCTTCTTTTATTCGATCCATCAACACGATACTTACTCAAGTACTGTGCTTTAGACTCTGGGCTCCTATATGCTCTACCAGGCATTGCTTGTTTTTTTCTTGTCTGCAATGTAAAAAAACGTTGAGCAAAATGACAATCCTGACTTCCATTCGGCGTAGGTGAAATATCACACGTCGGCTCTAAGCGAAAACAGCCAAATTTATCTGGATAAATCAAAATCTTATTCTTACTAAGTGCACGATTATAAGCAAATTGCATAAAGTAACGTGTTTGATAGGCACAAATATGTTTACCTAATAATGCTTTCGTTAATCGTCTTTTATTGGAATGCGGTTTGGATTGTTGAAATAGCTGCTTAAACAAATGATATAAGTCTTTATTTAATCCATATTCATATAACATAATTTTCAAATAATCGCGATGGTGAAATGATGGATATTTTGCAATGTGAACATACTCTACTCTATTAGGCTTTATATAACTAAAAAATGAGCATTCTCGTTCACTTAAAATAACTTCTGGGATAATCATTTCACTAGCAAAATTCATTGGTATGACACGGTTATAATCATTGTTAGTAAAATCATCTAGCGGGTGAAATGATAAAATGAGAGCGCCTGAATAAGGGTAAGATGCTTTTAAATGAGTCCAATGCGGACGCAATCGTTCACTTTCTTGGCCTTGATAATACTTATCACCGTAACTATAACGATAACTATGAGAAGATTGAATATCACCTGTCGAAACTAAATGATTAGCCCCATTAACAAACATTTGTCTACATACATCATCTTGATCGGATAAAAGTTGATGGTATTGATCATATTTACATGTGTAAAACTGCTGCATCTGGGCGTTAAAAGAGCTAATGCTATTACCTATAGGAATACACGCCGCCCACGCCTTACTTTTTGGCAAAGTATCTTCCGTATATGCGGGCAGAGTGTTCATTTTTTCTACCATTTTATTATAAATAAAATAAGCTGATATTTCTAAGCGTAATTGAGTTAACTCCGATAAGTCAGAAAAATCATCAACCTTTGCATGTTTATAAACAGCCATTGAATAAATTGGCCTCCGCAATAAAGGATGATTATCTTGGTGAGCCAGCTGGCAAAAACGCTGACGTTGAGAAGCACTCCAAGATTTCAAATTAAAATGCAATCCTCGAGTTTGAGCAACAACAAAATCTGTTGTCACCAGTTTAAGACCTTCTGCTAATTTACCACTGGACTGAAAAAAATTAACAGTACGAAGATCGGACTTGATATTGTCCCATTTGATATCTTTTCTTTTTTCAAACTTGGAAAGCTTCTTGGGGTTGAAGTGCATAACCTCTGAAAACAGTGAACCATAATTATCAATGTTTTTCTTATATTGCTCATCATTAATATGTTTTAATTTCAATAAAGCACTTGCTGACTTTGTTGTTTGATTTATGATTTTAAACGATAATTCTTCTCTAATTATTCTATCTGCTGTGACATGATGACTGGACACCTGATAATTGTGTTCTTCTTCATAATCTAAATCATCGACAGGAAACTCATCATAATAACAACCGGTCTCTTTTTCTTTCTCATTAAGACGCTCAGAAAGCTTTTTTTGCAGCTCGCTTTTTGAAAGCAGTGAGTAAGTCTCGCTGTTTTCAACATCCAGTTCTTTTAACAAATCAATAAGTAGCTGGCAAACCGATGATTTAATAGTATGTTTATATAACTCATAATTCAAGCTTGAAATTAAATTTAAAATACCTTTATACCCCTTTGCTGAGTAATGCGTAAGCAAGTGTCGCTTTGCATCATCATAGTACTGACTATACCGCTCTGCTAGTCGACGCATTAGCAAGCTATTTTGACAATGCTGAAGCTCATATTCGGCCAGCACTTTTAAAGCAGTTGGAAATCCTTTTTTGCTATAATTGTTTAAAATTTTTTTTATTTTATTGATTGATGAAGCATTTTCATTTAATGGTTGACTATCACTATATTTTGAATCGATCGCTTTGCATTCGTGAAGCTTTTTTAGATCCTCTTCCAACTCAACAATGTGATCGCGAATCCTTTGCTTCGTAGTAAGTTTATATTCTTCATATTCTTTCAATAAAGAAGCCTCATTATTATTGCATTTTTTATCCTCAACACCAAGAAAAATTATTTCATGATAATAATAATGCTTATCATCAGGGAAATTGGGGAAGCCTATACTATTAATGATTTTATTCAGACTCATGTTTTCATGATAATTTTTATATATCAATTTGATTTTTAAATAAGCGTCAGAAAAATCATAATACCTCCAAAGAATAAATAATAACAAAATTGATTCTTTATGCGCTTGCAAAGAGGCAAGATAAAAGGAGTCGACAGCTAGTGACTGATTGTTTTTTTGTTTATCTTTAAGATACAACTGTAAATTTATCTTTCCTTTCAAATAAAGATCTGCAGCTTTTAATGTTTCTGAAGACTGTGCATTTATCAACCTGCCAGCCTGCAAAAAATCAACCTCTCCACCTTCTCCTGAAAAATACATACGGGCAAGATAGATAAGACCTTTATTGTTCTTTATTTTCTCTTTGCTGGTTTCAAAAAAATCTCTAGCAACGAAATAATTTCTTTTAAATAATTCTCCTTTGTAATATAACTTCCCTAAGTCATAATAAATACCTGGCCGATCATGTCTTAGTGCTTGCCCATAAGAAAATCTAGCCTTGCTGTGTAGCTCTTTTTCATAGTTCTTATTATGATAAAGAAAAGGCGATCTGTCTACTCTACTAGAGCCAGTAGGTTTGTACGTACCAACCAAGCTAAAAACCTTCCACAGCGCATAAATTATCTCTGGCGCTACTTCATCATAATGGCTGACTTTATCAGGTTTATTAATATCTAAAAATTCATATGCAGGTTTAGCGCGATCTTTTAACAACTGCAATGCATCTTCATTGTAAGACAAAGCAGCTTTTCGCAATAGTTTCACTGCTTGTTTAAATTGATCTATATTTTTTGCTTTGTCGTATTCTTGTAAAATATTTTTTGCCTTATCGACAAGATGGCTTTTATTGCCATGTTCTAATTTATATTTTTCAAAAGATGCTAGCCCGCTATCAAAGCCATGAGCTGAATAAAATTTTTCTAACCAAGAAAAGTACTTAGTAAATTTTTTGTGATTAATAACATGCTTTGCCATACAAGCACTCTCTAAATAAGATAAGATGTTACTAATATCGTCATTATTTTTATTACACTTCAAGTTTAGATACTTAGCATATAAGCACCATGATTTAGCACTTTCAATATCTCTTGGGCTATCTGTTAGACTATTTTTTATGGCAGCATTAACCTGCGCAGAATAAGACGCTACCTTAATAAACCATTTTAATATTTTTTGTAGTTTTCGCTGACCTAATTGCGTGTTATCTAAAATCTTATTATATTCTCTTGTTATTTTATCTCCTAATTCCTCCTTATTATATCTTTCTAGTTGTTTTTTTTCCTCATTAAGAATGACGATTTTATTTGTCACCTCATAAAAACCCATCTGAATTTTTTCATGGTATAGTTTTGAACTAAGTCCTGTTTTTTTATATAAAATAACGCCTAAGTCTAATCCCCAAAACCGTTGTTTTTCAGTAGAGTCAGCTTGAGACATTATTTCATTAAACTGAATATAGACTAAAGCCATTTTTGTCCATTCAAACAGAGCACTTTTATTGCTATTATCCTGAGTACTTTTATCTGCGCTTACTTTTTTTAATTCCAATATTAAAATGTCTCTTGAATCTTTATAATTATGTTTTGATGCAGAAATCAATGCTGAGAATCGTTTAAATTCTGTTCCATTTGTATCATGGATTTTAAATCGACAGTAATATTGTTGTGCGATTAGTTTATTAGAAGCATCACCACGAGCTAACTTAAGTTCCTCATGAATTTTTTTTAGAAGATTTTCTGCATTTTTAAACAAGGTTTTTGATTTATTATCTTTACGACTAACTAATTTTTCAATATATTCCAAACATTGACTCAACTGAGACAGTCTACTCGCATCAACTGGCACTTTATGTGAATTAAAATAAAGTGTAGCAATTTTAAAATAACTTTCGGGGTACCGAGATGAGGCGCGTTTATAATACTCATATGCTTGCTCATATGATTTATTTTGATATAATTTCTCAGCTTTTGCGAAAGCTTCCTTCGGTGTTAATTTCTGTACTTCCACAGCTTGCTGAAACATCAGTGACTCCCCCTTATGGATTCAGATAAATATAACACACACTCTTGCCTATAAGCCTCTAAACTACACTATTAAAACCTGCAGTATAACAAAAATCAAACTACACTGCTAACTCTTTATTTTTTATAAGAATTTTTTACAGAAAAAGCTTGCTAATCACTCACTATTTTGCTACAATAAGTGTTTAATGGGGGCGTCCTGGCTTCGACGTCGGTGACAAAACCTAAGGTGCATGTCGAGGATGTAACTAGCCTCGTTAAAAATGTTGCGAAACGATAATTGCAAACGACGCAATAAAAGCTAAGGCTACTGACGTAGCCATTGCTGCCTAAACAGCAGCATAGCCCATCGACCAGACGTGCTTGTGCGTTTGTATCGATGGTCACTTGACACAAGATCGTAGTATTACGCGTCCAACGTAATATTGCTAAAATGTCTGGACTCGCTGAGAACTTCCCTGTCCGTCGGGAAGTAACCAGTTAAAAATTAATGGCGAGACTAAACATGTAGTACCAAGGGCGTAGTGCTTGCGGACGCGGGTTCAACTCCCGCCGCCTCCACCATATAAGCGTTTGATATTAAAGAGCAAAGTTCACCATCCTCCATCTGAAGGGTTCCCTGCGGATTTATTGGCTCGACATAATGGCCCTAATTGTTGATTGGTTGATATCCTCTTTGGCCCTTAGAGATCCACGCATTTTAACGACATTTCGCAGCAAGATAGCGACAAATCTCGATATTTTCAAAGAAATAGCTTTTAGCCCATCTTATTTTTTCGAAACAGACTATTGAAAATTTTTTATTCGGCACTTCTTTTGCTATACCCGCCATTATCCTATACATATGACTGCATCATGAGTATGCTTAGACTATAATAGTTTGACCCGTAAGAAAATAATCTGTTGACTATCAGGTTTATAAGATATGTCTCAAGTCAAAAGTAAAATTGCTAAAATACCTTGCTCATTGCGTAACTCGACCAATATTACTGCAACTTGTTTGACCACTGCTCTTTTCAGTATGTTGTGAGGAAAAAGAACTCATTGCTGATTTAGAAAATAAACTCAACTTAGAAAGAGTGCTTACTGAATTGTCAATATTTATTCGGTAAGGTTGCAAATCTTTCTGGATTTGTTGGATGAGAGATAACGGTAATGTTAATTTTTCTGTTTGTCCTGCTTGCGTCACTAGCACAGTACCGGCTTGCTCATACACTAATACAGCATGTTTTACTAATTGCTCTCTAATATACTGGCGACCCTTATCATGGGTTTTCTTATACAAAGGTAATAGTAAATGCACCGGGATATCGACGTGCTGTGATAGGTCATACCCAACACTGTCTTTGACAAATAAACTGTCTAGAAAGGCTTGGGCTTTATTTGGCCACTTGGGCAATTGTTGAATTGCGCTTCTCGCCAGATCGCTGCGAATATAACCTCTTACCGCCTCATCCCGAAGGAGCGCCAATACCGCATCCACACATTCTGGGGTTGGTGAAAAATGCGCAACGGCACTTTTCGCCAAGTCGCCGCGAACAGAATTCGTTACCGCATCATCCCGAAGAAAAGCCAATACCGCAGCCACTAATTCTGGGGTTTGTGACAAATGCGCAACCGCACTTATCGCCAACTCGCAGCGAACATGCTTACTTACCGTCTCATCACGAAGGAGCGCCAATACCGCATCCACACATTCTGGGGTTGGTGACAAGCGCGCAACAGTGCTTCTCGCCAGATGGCCGCGAACATAACCATCTACCGCCTTATCCCGAAGGAACGCCAATACCGCATCCACACATTCCGAGATTTGTGACAAATGTGCAACAGCGCTTCTTGCCAACGCAGCGCGAACATGCTTACTTACCATCTCATTCCGAAGGAACACCCATACCGCATCGACAAATTCTGGGATTTGTGACAAATGCGCAACGGCGCTGCTCGCCAGCGTGAAGCGAACAGGAAGCCTTATCTTCTCATCTCGAAGGAACGCCAATACCGCATCCACACATTCTGGAGTTTGTGACAGATGCGCAACGGCACTTTTCGCCAAGTCGCCGCGAGCAGAATTCGTTACCGCATCATCCCGAAGAAACGCCCATACCGCATCCACCAATTCTGGGGTTTGTGGCAAATGCGCAACGACGCTGCTCGCCAAATCGCCACGAACAGAAACCCATACCGTTTTATCCCGAAGGAACGTCCATACCGCATCCACCAATTCTGGAGTTTGTGGCAAATGCGCAACGGCACTTTTCGCCAGCGCGCTGCGAACATAATCCCTTACCTTCTCATCCCGAAGGAACGCCAATACCGCATCCACAAATCTTGGGGTTTGTGACAAATGCGCAACGACACTTCTCGCCAAATTATTGCGAACATAATCTGCTACCGTCTCATCCCGAAGTAACGCCCATACCGCATCCACCAATTCTGGGGTTGGTGACAAATGCGAAACTGCGTCTATTGCCAGATCGCCACGAACAACCCCCTTTACCGTCTCATCCCGAAATAACGCCAATACCACATCCGCACATTCTGGGATTGCTGACAAATGCGCAACAGCACTTCTCGCCAGATCGCCGCGAACATAATCTGCTACAGTCTCATCCCGAAGGAACACCCATACCGCATCTACAAATTCTGAGGTTTGTGACAAATGCGCAACAGCGCTTACCACCAGCTTGTAGCGAATACTCCAATTCATTTGCCCATCCCGAAGGAACGCCCATATCTCACCCACACATTCTGGGGTTTGTGACAAATGCGCAACGGCGCTGCTCACCAGCTCGCTGCGAGCACGATAATTTACCGTCTTATCCCGAAGTAACGCCCATACCGTATCCACCAACTCTGGAGTTGGTAACAAATGCGCAACGGCGCTGCTCGCCAGCTTGCCGCGAACAGAATCCTTTAACGTCTCATCCCGAAGCAGCGCCAATACCGTATCGGTACTCAAGCGAATGAGCCTAGGACACATGGACAAGGTATCTATTGTAGTCAACTGCCATTTATATAGCAGCTCGTTAAACCGCTCTATATGTTGTTTAACTGCCCGCAACAAGGTTTGCTGTCGTAAGCCTAGTGCATGTGTGTCCATACTGGATGACAAACTTGACTCCAAACAACGCATCAGCAAATCAGCCTCAACAAAACCGACCCAGTCTTTGGGGCCTGCTACTAAAGTCAACAGAAAATCATCTAGTGCTGCCGGATATCGCCTCAACAATCCGGCTACCGATGGCCATACTAAGGTAAAGTTGGGATGATATTTATACCTATGAATAATTTGCGTTAAGTGTGTTTTTTTCTCCTCTGCGCCTTGTCTCAACGTCACTGCTATCACGTTTGCCGCTAAAAATTCTTGAAACGATAAATGGAGAAATTCATACCTTTGGTGTACTCTTATTGCATGCCCGACTTGCTTCAATAAACCTAATGCTTTCAACGTTGACACATCGAGTTGCTTTAACCGATTTGCCGATAATAATGTGGGGCTTTCATCACTGCCTTGAACACCTCTTAACCAACTGATGGATAATTGCGCGGTATCCTGCCGTAGCCCTTCAAAAGCCCAACATCCTAATGTGTCCAATAAACAACGGATACTGGGGACGTCTAATACCATCTCATCATCTAATAATTTATTTTCATCCAATTCACCTATTTTGGCGAGATAGCACCGGCATACATTCACCATCAGCGACTCATACAAAGTACTCACCAGCATCTCACTCAGTAGTACCGGCTTATCGTGTTGACAAGCGGTTTCCCACCAGATTTTGAGTAAATATGCATTAATCGGGATATGCACTATCGCCCAAAGGTCTGGATTCCGTTTTATGTCTTTAATAAAATTAGTTGTACGCTCAGTCGCTCCCAAATGCTTCTTAAAAAACGTCGGCACATCCGTATCGGAAAAACCTTGGATTTCCACCAACCCGTCATGGCTTAGCCACTGCTGTAAATTGCCTATCGCATAAGGCCGTGTCGTCACCAACTTCTTAAACGGTAACTGAAATAATTGTACCAGCAAGTTGCGCCAATAGGTCTTTTTAGGTACTGGCAGCTCATCCAACCCATCCAACAAAAGTAAACAAGACTCCGGCGCGCTTTTCAACGCACTCAGTAATTGCCTTGCCTCATCTAAACAGATATCTAACTGACCCCAACATGCACAGCGTAATAGCTCGGCTATACCCTTCGTTTTTTTGCCCAGACCCAATGCCTTAGGTTGCAAATCACGACACCGGACAATAAGCACCGTCTCAAAATCTGACCACAACCCTGCTTTGCCCGCGCCTTGTTTGAAAAGCGCCCATTGGTAAGCAATATAATCCATTAAGGTCGTCTTACCTACACCCGCCGCTCCGGATACAACAACCGTATCGATAGATAATGGTGACTTGCCATTGGCATCTTGATAGGCTGAGGGTTGAAACAAATCACTCGGCGCGATAGCTTCTTTTTTACCGGCCAGTCTATCGCGCGCTCGTAACGGTTTGTGAGAGCGTTTATCGTCATTGCTTTGCGTTACCTCATTTGTCTTATCAGCTTGCACCACCATCTGAAGATTGACAAAATAATCCGCTAGTGAAAAGTAATCCGTATCAAATAAGCGCTTGTTCACAAAGCTTGTCTTGGTATAGTGGGCTGTTAATTGTGTTTGCAAGCGCTGCAGTAAATCAGGAAAAACAGGCTGCGTTTGAGGAAGCTGACTTTCAGTTTTATTAAAACTATCCTTAATCGTTAGATGTACATTGACCTGCCCTTGCTCCGAAGCAGAATTATTTTTAATGACAATGCAAGGCATGTCAGTTGGAGGGGATTTTTCTCCGGCTAATTTCTCGGTTGATATTTCAGATGTTTCGTTAAGGGCCACTGATGACATGTCTGAAGTGATGGCATTATCTGCTGTCGATTTTGTAGTAGAATAGTTATCCATAAGACCTCCTGTTGCAATATAATCACAAAAATTGGGGGAGCTGGCTCATCACAATATTCCGATACGGATGATATTAACAAACTGTATCACCGACCATCAACAAAATAATGTTTTATTTTTTAACTATTTTTAGCTTAAGACGCTCAACTGTTTTATTTATACAAACCTATTGATTATTCCTGTTTGAGATCGCTAATTTGGCTAAAAATAATAACATATTCCAAAGCATCCATCACCATGCTTCATATTTGCTCAAATATTATGAATCTGTCGGAACTTCATCTTTAGTATACTTTTTCCGGCTTGCCAGGCTTTGATGTTACTGAATGATACGACGATTTGCATATAAGCAAAATTTGGACTTGATCGATACAGGAGATCATAACATGGCAGACCTAGGCGCAATTGGATTGGGTAATGTGATCCAACAAAAAGACTCGTATTACGTGCCATCATCGGGCATTGGCAAAATCAGTGGCGCTGTAAAAGAAAACGGTGTTGATACGTTAGGCCGTGTCATGCTATATGACGAAGCTGCTCGCTTAATCATTAATGTGGCGGTTGGATCAATGTTTAATTTTAGTGATATATCACTTACTCAAAAACACATGATATTTTCTCAGTATATTATGGATACGAATTTTAATGGGTTGAGCTTCGATAGAGTTGCTCCCACAGCATTATAGATTTTGCAAATCCATAAAAATAACAAAGCCATCTTGCTGTACTTGCTTTAAAAAATCTTTATAGATTTCTCTGGCATCATCATTTACTATTTTCTCGAATATATTTTGATATTCAGAAAGCTTGATGCAGAATTTTTTAAACTCAAAAATATACGCAATCAGATCGCAAATAAATACGTATAGCTTCATGATAATGCCAAAATATTACCTATTTGTGTTCCACCTATTTTGATACGATTTCTCAAAGCCACAACATCCGAATCTTTTTTTAATTTGAATATGATAATTAGTTCTCTACCAGATTCATCTTCTTTAATTATTCCACCAAAATGCTTCAGAATATTTGCAATTAACTGAACAAAATGTGCGAATTTTCTGAATACCAAATTACAGCTTTCCTGAAAAACAACTTTATTACCGCAGGAGAATGCCAGCGACTGGGGTGAATCACCACCCTAAAGGATCCACCTGTCATCACCCTCATGCTTACCCATAAATATTTCTAAAAATCCTACGAGCTCATCCGCATAAAGATCACAAGCCCTGGCTGATCTTTTGCCCACTCAAAAGTAAAATTGCTAAAATACTTTACTCATTGCATAGCCCGACCAATATTACTGCGGCTTGTTTGACCATTGCTCTTTTCAGTATGTTGTGAGGGGGAAAAACTCATTACTGATTTAGAAAATAAATTCAACTTAGAAAGAATGCTGACTGAATCATCAATATTTATTTGGTAAGCTTGCAGATCTTTCTGGATTTGTTGGATAAGCGGTGGTGGTAATGTTAATTTTTCTGTTTGTCCTGCTTGCGTCACCACCACAGTGCCGGCTTGCTCATACACTAAGACACCATGTTTTATTAATTGCTTCCTAATATACTGGCGACCCTTATCATGGGTTTTCTTATACAAAGGCAATAGTAAATGTACTGGAATATCGGCGTACTGTGATATGTCAGTCTCAATACTGTCTATGACAAGTAAACTGTCTAGAAAGAATGGGACTTTATTTGGCCACTTAGGCAATTGTTGAATTGCACTTATCACCAGATTGCAGCGAACATATCCATCCACTTGCTCATCTCGAAATAACGCCAGTGCCGCATCCACCAATTCTGGGGTTTGTGACAAATACGCAGTAGCACTGCTCGCCAGCTCGCCGCGAACATAACGACTCACTGTCTCATCCCGAACGAGCGCACATACCGCATCCACCAATTCTGGGATTTGTGACAAATGCGCAACCGCACCTCTCGCCAGCTCGACACGAACATCTACATCCACTTGCTCATCCCAAAGTAACGCCAGTACCGCATCCACCAATTCTGGAGTTTGTGACAAATGCGCAATCGCACTTCTCGCCAACTTGCCGCGAACAGAATCTCTTGCTGTCTCATTCCGAAGTAATACACATACCGCATCCACTAATTCTGGGGTTTGTGAAAAATGCGTAACCGCGCTTACCGCTAGCTCGCTACGAAAATAATCACTTTCCATCTTATCCCGAAGTAATGCCCATATCGTATCCACAAATCCTGGGGTTTGTGACAAGTGCGCAGCCGCGCTTACCGCCAGGTTGCCGCGAACAGTATCACTTACCGTCACATCTCGAAGTAACGCACATACCGCATCCACACATTCTGGGGTTGATGACAAATGCGCAACCGCGCTTATCGCCAGATTGCAGCGAACATATCCATCTACTTGCTCATCTCGAAGGAACGCCGATACCGCATCCACAAGTTCTGGGGTTTGTGACAAATGCGCAACCGCGTCTCTCAACAAACAGCCGCGAACATCTACATACACTTGCTCATCCCGAAGGAACGCCCATGCCGTATCCACAAATCCTGGGGCTTGTGACAAATGCGCAACCGCGTCCCCCAGCAAATAGCCGCGAACAGTATCAATTACCGTCTCATCCCGAAGGAACGCCAATACCGCATCCACAAATTCTGGGGTTTGTGACAAATGCGCAACCGCGCTTATCGCCAGATCGCAGCGAACAAAATCACTTACCGTCTCATCCTGAAGGAACGCCAATACCGCATCCACAAATTCTGGAGTTTGTGACAAATGCGCAATCGCGCTTCCCGCCAACTTGCCGCGAACATAATAACTTACCGTCTCATCCCGAAGGAACGCCAATACCGCATCCACAAATTCTGGGGTTTGTGACAAATGCACAATCGCGCTTATCGCCAGATCGCAGCGAACAAAATCACTTACCGTCTCATCCCGAAGGAACGCCAATACCGCATCCACAAATTTTGGAGTTTGTGACAAATGCGCAGCGGCGTCTCTCAGCAAATAACCACGAACATTTACATACACTTGCTCATCCCGAAGGAACGCCAATACCACATCCACAAATTTTGGGGTTTGTGACAAATGCGCAACCGCGCTGCTCGCCAGCTCGTGGCGAACAGAATCCTCTACCGTCCCATCCCGAAGGAACACCCATACCGCATCCACCAATTCTGGGGTTGGTGACAAATGCGCAACCGCGCTACTCGCCAATCTGCCTCGAACAAAACCACTTACCATTTTATCCCGAAGGAACACTAATACCGCATCCACAAATTCTGGGGTTTGTGACAAATGCGCAACCGCGCTGCTCGCCAGCTCAACACGAACATCTGCATACACTTCCTCATCCCGAAGGAACGCCCATACCGCGTCCACAAATTCTGGGGTTGGTGACAAATACGTAACGGCGCTTCTCGCCAGCTTGCCGCGAACATAACTACTTAACTTCCAATCCCGAAAGAATGCCCATACCGTATCGGCATTCAAGCGAATGAGCCTAGGACACAGGGACAAGGTATCTATTGTAGTCAACTGCCATTCTTCTGGCAGCTCGTTAAACCGCTTTATATGTTGTTTAACTGCCCGCAACAAGGTTTGCTGTCGTAAGCCTAGTGCCTTTGTGTCGGTACTAGAGGGCAAACTTGACGCCAAGCAACGCATCAGCAAATCAATCTCAACAAAACCAACCCAGTCTTTGGGACCTGCTACTAAAATTGACAGAAAATTGTTTAATGCTGTTGAACATCGCCTCAACAAACCAGCTACCGATGGCCATACTAAGGTGAAGTTGGGATGATATTTATACCTATGAATAATTTGCGTTAAGTGTGTTTTTTTCTCTTTTGCGCCTTGCCTCAACGTTGCTGCTATCACATTTGCCGCCAAAAATTCTTGAAACGATAAATGGAGAAATTCATACCTTTGGTGTACTCTTATTGCATGCCCAACTTGCTTCAATAAACCTAATGCTTTCAACGTTGACACATTGAGTTGCTTTAGCCGATTTGCCGATAATAATGTGGGGCTTTCATCACTGCCTTGAACACCTCTTAACCAACTGATGGGCAGTTGCGCGGTATCCTGCCTTAACCCTTCAAAGGCCCAACACCCTAATGTGTCCAATAAACAACGGATACTGGGGACGTCTAATACCATCTCATCATCTAATAACTTATTTTCATCTAACTCATCTATTTTGGCCAGATAACGCCGGCACACATTCACCATCAGTGACTCATACAAAGTACTCACCGACATCTCACTCAGCAATACCCGCTTATCGTGTTGACAAGTGGTTTCCCACCAGATTTTGAGTAAATATGCATTAATCGGGATATGCACTATCGCCCAAAGGTCTGGATTCCGTTTTATGTCTTTAATAAAATCAGTTGTACCTTCAGTCGCGCCCAAATGTTTCTTAAAAAACGTCGGCACATTATCATCGGAAAAACCTTGGATTTCGACTAACCCGTCATGGCTTAGCCATTGCTGTAAATTGCCTATCGCATAAGGCCTTGTCGTCACCAATTTCTTAAACGGTAACTGAAATAATTGCACTAGCAAGTTGCGCCAATACGTCTTTTTAGGTACTGGCAGCTCATCCAATCCATCCAACAAAAGCAAACAAGACTCCGGCGCGCTTTTCAACGCACTCAGTAATTGCCTTGCCTCATCTAAACAGATATCTAACTGACCCCAACATGCACAGCGTAATAGCTCGGCTATACCCTTCGTTTTTTTGCCCAAACCCAATGCCTTAGGTTGCAAATCACGACACCGGACAATAAGCACCGTCTCAAAATCTGACCACAACCCTTCTTTGCCCGCGCCTTGTTTGAAAAGCGCCCATTGGTAAGCAATATAATCCATCAAGGTCGTCTTCCCTACTCCTGCCGCTCCGGATACCACAACCGTATCGATAGATAATGGTGACTTGCCATTGGCATCTTGATAGGCTGAGGGTTGAAACAAATCACTCGGCGCGATAGCTTCTTTTTTACCGGCCAGTCTATCGCGCGCTCGTAACGGTTTGTGAGAGCGCTTATCGTCATTTCTTTGCGTTACCTCACTTGCCTTATCAGCTTGCACCACCATCTGAAGATTGACAAAATAATCGGCTAGTGAAAAGTAATCCGTATCAAATAAGCGCTTGTTCACAAAGCTTGTCTTGGTATAGTGGGCTGTTAATTGTGTTTGCAAGCGCTGCAGTAAATTAGGAAAAACAGGCTGAATTTGAGATAGCTGATTTTCAGTTTTATTAAAACTATTCTTAATCGTTAGATGTACATTGAGCTGCCCTTGATCCGAAGCAGAAATATTTTTTAAAGGTATGGTAACACCAGTTAACGAGGATTTTTCTCTGGCTAATTTTTCAGTTGATATTCCAGGTGTTTTATTAAGAGCCATTGATGACATGTCTGAGGTGATTGCATTACCTGCTGTCGGTTGTGTAGTAGAACGATTATCCATAAGACCTCCTATTGCAATATAATCACAAAAATTGGCTAAACTGGCTCATCACAGTACTCCGATACGGATGATATTAGTAAACTCTATCGCCGACCATCAACAAAATAATGTTTTATTTTTTAACTACTTTTAGCTTAAGACGCCTCAACTGTTTTATTTATACAAACTTATTGATTGTTCCTGTTTGAGATCGCTAATTTGACTAAGAATAATAACACATCTCAAAGTATCCATCATCCTGCTTCATATTTGTTCAAATATTATGAATTTGTCGAAATTTCATCTGGACTTCGGATCAAATATTTAAAAAATATTTATTTTACAATATGTTACGCTTTTTGAGGCACTACAATTTTTTCTTATGGCTAAACTTTTGTGGCCACTTTATCTTTAAAGCTCGGTATATTGGAATCAGCTCAGGTGGCGTATCTTCAAGTAAGGTGTAAATATTATCATCAGCATGGTGCACTTCTGCTACTCGCATTTGCTCAAGTAATCAGTGTATTTGATCAATTGTATAATGTAATTCACTTTTATGTAGTGCAAACTCAAGATAGCGAATTAAGGCAAGACTCATATAACAAATTAAAAAAGGAGCCCTGATTCTTTTGGTGTTGTAATGAAATACAGGTCTGATTTCAAGATTTGATTTTGCTATACAAAAGGTTTGTTCCACCTGCCATAACCCACGATAAGTTGATAGCAGCTCTTTTGGATTGATGTTATCTAGATTGGTTTATATGCCAACATAGCCATCAAATTTTTTATCATACGCTAATTTATAACCTTTCCCTATATTGTTGACCTATTCTAAGCGAGTATAGTGTTTGCTTGCGAGGATTCAAAAGCGACGTTTACTTATTGTAAATAAGCTTTTGAAACCTGGCAAGCAGGCGCTAGATGATGTCTTAGGATAGGTCAACAATATAGGGAAAGGCCATAACCAAGTCAATTTCAAGATGGCATGATTTATTAATTTTTACGTAAGGCTTTTTAAGACGACTGGTTAACTGGCTTTTTGTTGTTCTACTCATGCATTGATCAAGCCCAAATATCCTCACAATTATCTTTTACAAAATCGTTCATGAAATTTGCGACCGACTGATCAACATAGTGAATATTAGAATTTTTTGGGAAAAGATTTACTTTTGATACACACATACGTTATTTTGTCCGACCATGCCCAATCACCAAATCCGAGAATTTGATCATAACTGCGACTTCCGATAAAAATATATTTGATTCTCGACAACAATGCTTTGTAGCCTACCTCATCTAAATCGTTCTTTGATTCTTTTTCTAGATGCGGCAGCCAATCAACACCGCCGTCTTTACTCGCTATAAAGTCGTCTTCTGAAACTGCGATGCATAAGATAATATTATTGCTCGTCTGTGATTTACTCTGGCTTATGGCAAACTGCTTCAACATTATGCCCATCAGAATCTAAAACAAAAGCACTGTAGTAATTTGGATGATAAGCTTCACGAACACCTGGAACGCCATTATATTTTCCACCAGCATTCATAGCAGATTAATAAAATTCATCGACTGCCTTCCGGTCAAGTGCAGAAAATGCAATATGGGCTTTTTGTGTTGAATTATTGCCTTGATGCATCTAAAAGTTTGCAATAGGGCCACTAGTTTCTTTCATTCCAAAACCAGCAAAGCCTTCTACTTCCATTAATAATTCATAACCTAATGGCGCTAGAGCTGATCGATAGAAATATACAGCTGCTTGATAATCACTGACTTCTATACCAATATGATAACTTTCTCCTGTCAAGTAATCTATTCAACCCAAAAATGTGGGTTCCATGCTACCTCCCAAAGATAGCTATCCAAATCGGAAAAATAACCTGAATATCCGCCCTATGCTGTATCTTCAGCAGATTTAGTAATTTTTGCACCCGCTTTTTGAGCCTGTATGAGGACACTATCAACATCTTGCTTGTCTTTGACATTATGCGCCAATGTTATTCCCGAAAAGCCATTGCCTCTTGGACTAACTTTTGCATCTTCAGCCAATAATATCTGTGGATAAAGCGCTAGCCATGTTCCATTTAGCTCAAAGAATGAAATATTCTCATTTGAATGCAATGAATAAGGCAAAACTAATCCATCTCTATAAAATTCTGTAGATGCTAATAAGTCATTAACACCAAGAGTTACCATGCTAATTTTTGGGGTCATCTTATTCACGTCATTCATTTTAAAAAATCTCCAAATACTTTAAAAAAATAGGCTCATATCCACTGTTCACGCTGCGATATTTTTTGCCGCTATATTCACATCCCATCAAGAAGGCGTTTCTTTCTCATAACTGTGTTGTTCTCCCAGAATAATTTCAGCCGGATAATCAAGTGAAGCAATTGTAACACAAATGCTGTCGCCGCCATCATCGATTGCACACAAAAAAATGCCGCACTTTGTCAAATTAAATTGGCAAGGTCCAGAGACGTGTAAGTGTGGGCATGCTGGCAAATAGGGCATAATAGTTCTATGCTCTACTACTAAGGTTTGCTATTCTATTTTTTACATCGTAAGAGACGTAATACTTTCTGTTGTTTGTTTTTGATCATTTTTTACAGGTGATACCGATTCAAGTTCGCCTTGTTCATTTATTTTAAATTTACACTCAAAATCATGGGCTAACAACGTTTGCCTTACGCTCTGGTCTGCTGTTCGAAAACTAGTAATTGGAGTTGTTGATTCGCCTAAGACCTTGGTGACCCATGCTAATGCTTTGATTAAGGAAAGATGTTTACTGCTACTGGCTTCTTGAGCAATATTTTGTAAAAACTCCGGGACATAAGTGGCAATGCACTTTGTAAAAACTTGTTGATGTGCATCTATTACTTCCATTAACTGATGCTCCTGGATAGCTGATCGAATTTGATTAGCATCGCTTGGGTTAAAAATGTTTGCCATGTTTGCAATTCGCACGATAAACAAAGCTAGACTTTTATTTATAACGTCAACTTTAAGTAGATTTAAGCACTCGGCAGCGTAATCCTCAAATACTCTAAAATTTTTTGGATCATCCAGTGTCTTTAAAATAGAAGCGTTGAGTAATTGTAACCGCTGAAAGACCGATTCAGTCATGAAGTGAGAACCAGTCATGCTCTTTATATGACCTTCAAAACCAAGAGCGTTTATCATCCAATAATCTAACCAAATTTGGATGTTTTTTTGTAGATTAGCTTGTTCTTCTACACTAGAGCACTGTTGTATTTGTTCCTTTAATGCTTCAAGACATGTACCGTTTTCAAGGAAAAATGCATGACGCCAATGTCGGGAGTCATTAGGAAAACAAAATTTTATGAATTCTTTTACAGTGGCATCAGCTGTTTCATAAATTGTGTACATAGAGCCGGCAAGCGTGATAGTACAACCACTAAATTGAACACTATCATATGGCCACTTTGATTCACCAATAAAAAAATTGGCACGTTTTTGTGCTTTGGGCGAAAGGGTAACACTAGCGATGGCGCTCGCTCTTATTTGAGCATCGAGCAAGGTCTCACTCATTAACTGGCACATTTTTGATAGTGCCAAAAATGATTCTATGGATAACTTGTCATTGCCTTGGTCAGCTGTAAACTCTTCATATAAGCTTGCTAAGTTTTGGGAGTCACACGATCTTAGTAGTAGCAGCATTTCAATTCTGCAGAGCGCTCGAGGTATTTCACGATGAAGATGGTTTAACCATTTACTATTTTGGCTATATAGAGCATCAGCTTGTGGGGTGAACTGTGTGTTTTCTTGTACCCACCAAAGTTGTTCAACTAATACTTTTTGCGTACTTTCTGGTAATTTGTTTACACGCTGGTATTTATTTTCAATCAACAAGCGAACATTTTCTTCGTAGACTTTTTTAAGTAAACTATTTTTTAGGCGAGGATAGTCCGCATATATTTGACGAGCAAGCGAATCCAATATGGTACTAATTTTCTCTTGTTCACTTGCAGCGTGACCAACTGAATCGACTCTGAATGTTTCTGGCAAAACGCTTCGCACTACGCTATGTTGGTATGCAACATATGGCTGGTTTGATATTACTAATACATTGCCCGGGGTTGGCTTTGAGTTTAACCACGATTTGATAGTATCGATAGTGGTTGGGCGTACTAATTGTCCCTGTTGATTTGTCTGCATGGGTGTATCAACAGCAACATATTGAGTATTTTGTAAATTATTCTCCCATGTCTTGCTTTGATCTACATATACTGCTTTCATGATATCCAGTTCAGTAGCATCAGTACCGATAATTTCAGCAATTGGCTCCAGTTCGGGTTTTATTGGTCTCTGTCCACCCAGTAATGCAATTTTTTCAAACCTCACGCCATCTTTCCATATTTTTTCAACATGTTTAATCCTTGTTTGAATACGGCTTTGTAACGCCCCTAGAATCAAGACGTGGTCATAATGTTGGCTGGAAGGTTGTAATTCATCAATAAGGCCCATAGCGTGAAAATGCCCCATCATTTCTTTCCGGCGATTTTGCTGGTCGCTATTGTCAACGAGATCCCACCTTTCGCTGCCAGGTTTTCTCAGCCACTTTTCTTGTGTTACAGATTTTAACCAGTCAAGTGCTTCAATCGAATTCTCGAATTCAGGCACGTTCACCCCTGAAACAGCGAGCAATTCCCGAAATAGGGTGATTTGAGTATGATTCAAACCGATTTCTTGTAGTACTAAATCTAACATGATTTCTCCACTATAATTCAAAAATTCGTTTTACATCATCACTCCCTGTAGTTTGAACAAGAAGAACAGAACAATATATAGCCACAGATTATACGCTATGACTCAGCCTACTTGCAAACCATTGTTTACCCATATCGACATAGACTTTGAATTGAGTGCGGGAAACGCCGATTTTTTGGGCTTTGAGGGGCAATGTGCCCCTGTCAAAGTACTGTGCTCGCAGGGCTTGGGCCCTGAGAGTTCGACAGTTTTTTAAGAAAAAAATCATTAAAAAAACAATGAATTATCTGTTGAACTGCACAATGATTTATAATCAAATGAAGTTTTCACAGCAATCATTAGAAGATAAGCCATCATGCAGCCATTAAAATGGTTACACGAAAACTTTACAAAGTACATACCAAGGGCCACCGGTTTCTTTCATTCCAAAACCAACGAAGCCTTCTACCTCCATTAATAATTCATAACCTAATGGCGATAGAGCTGATCGATAGAAATATACAGCTGCTTGATAATCACTGACTTCTATACCAATATGATAACTTTCTCCTGTCAAGTAATCTATTCAACCCAAAAATGTGGGTTCCATGCTACCTCCCAAAGATAGCTATCCAAATCGGAAAAATAACCTGAATATCCGCCCCATGCTGTATCTTCAGCAGATTTAGTAATTTTTGCACCCGCTTTTTGAGCCTGTATGAGGACACTATCAACATCTTGCTTGTCTTTGACATTATGCGCCAATGTTATTCCCGAAAAGCCATTGCCTCTTGGACTAACTTTTGCATCTTCAGCCAATAATATCTGTGGATAAAGCGCTAGCCATGTTCCATTTAGCTCAAAAAATGAAATATTCTCATTTGAATGCAATGAATAAGGCAAAACTAATCCATCTCTATAAAATTCTGTAGATGCTAATAAGTCATTAACACCAAGAGTTACCATGCTAATTTTTGGGGTCATCTTATTCACGTCATTCATTTTAAAAAATCTCCAAATACTTTAAAAAATAGGCTCATATCCACTGTTCACACTGCGATATTTTTTGCCGCTATATTCACATCCCATCAAGAAGGCGTTTCTTTCTCATAACTGTGTTGTTCTCCCAGAATAATTTCAGCCGGATAATCAAGTGAAGCAATTGTAACACAAATGCTGTCGCCGCCATCATCGATTGCACACAAAAAAATGCTGCACTTTTTACAAAAAACACGTTGCGTTTTTTCAGATGATCTGTACATTCCAAGTTGATTACCGGGATTCCAATGAAAAACTTACCCAAGGTACCGTTAACAAGCCAGATGGCTTTTGACACATCGTGCAGGAATACAAGTGAGGATTGAGCTGTATCTTGACATAAGCAGCCACCGCCTATACTCCACCATACCAGCAAGCATCTTCTAAAAACGAAAATTTTACCACATCCGGCCACAAAACGCTTGCACTAACCGGCCGATTTTGCTACAAAAACCCTGCCGTTGGATAAATTTATCAATCACCGCCTTAAGCGGTCTTTTATGCCTAAAAGCCTGAACTAGTACCCTGGTCGGGCCTTTTGCATTTTTGGAGCTCAATAAAATGCCTGATTGCCCTGCCAAAACTGAAGTTGCTCGCCAGACAGAGGATATAGCTATGCTAACCACCAGCCTTAATCAGCTAACAACGACAGCGCAAGTATTGGCTGAAAGACAAAAAGGCTTAGGCAATCTTATTCGCTTACAAATTGAGCACAACATGGAGATTTCCAATATCAAGCAGCTCATGAACGATCTCAAGGCAAGTTTTGGCAAAGCGAGAAGCGACTAACAGAATTAGAAGCTTATAAAAATTAATCACTGAGGCAGCAGCAAACTAATCCACCACATGCGCGCCGCTAAGATAATCATCAGATATATTAATAATGTCACCTAGCATTGGTGTATATTACCCTGATGTCGATCGCTACCATTTACTTCTTTCTCCTAAAATTAAGATGTTACCAGGTGATCGACATGGGTCAAGCTTTTTGCTTTTCTCATAGGCTCCCCGGGATATCATTAGTAAATTTAGCTATTTTTCTTATTGTTTTTAGTTTATGAAAATTATACAATTTTGTGTTCGATAAATTTTAAGGATATGCGTATGAATAGTATTGACAATATACAGAGACTTCCCGTTACAGTACTGTCAGGTTTTCTGGGTGCAGGCAAAACAACCCTTCTCAATCATATTTTGAACAACAGAGAAGGAAAGAAGATTGCTGTCATCGTCAACGATATGAGTGAAATCAATATCGACGCAGAGATGGTAAAGAATGCTCATGCAAAGCTATCGCGCACTGAAGAAAAACTGGTAGAAATGTCTAACGGTTGTATTTGTTGTACTCTACGCGAGGATCTGCTACAAGAAATTAATGAACTTGCTAAACAAAACAAATTTGACTATCTAGTGATTGAATCTACGGGAATATCGGAACCTCTTCCAGTAGCAGAAACCTTCGTTTTTGAGGATGAAAATGGCCAATCACTTTCTAATGTAGCAAAACTAGATACAATGGTTACTGTTGTCGATGCACTTAACTTCCTACAAGATTATCAAAGTGCTGAAGACCTTAAGGACAGAAATATAGCGCTTGGTGACGATGATCAAAGATCTATTGCGCACCTTTTAGTTGATCAGATAGAGTTTGCAAATGTTATTCTATTAAATAAGTCCGATCTTGTTTCTGAAACTGAGCTAAAACATCTGGTTGCTGTTATACGCTCTCTTAATCCTGATGCTAAAGTTATTGAAACTGTAAATTCTCAAATTGCGCTTGAAGAGATACTCAACACAAACATGTTCAACTTCGACAAAGCTTCACAATCACCAGGCTGGTTAAAAATTATGAGAGGCGAGGAACATTCTGAGACAGATGAATATGGCGTTTCATCTATTTCGTTTGATGCAAGAAGACCTTTTCATCCTGAAAGGTTTTTCAAGTTTTTAAATACAGAATTTTCTGGTCTATACAGAGCAAAAGGTTATTTTTGGATAGCATCCCAACCTGACTTTATGGCTGAGATAGCTATAGCTGGCACTGTTAGAGAATATGGACCGAAAGGTTTTTGGTGGGCAAGTTGTGATAAAAAAGACTGGCCTGAAGATGATGAATCTCTTGCATATATACAACAAAATTGGCACTCTAAGTATGGCGATCGTTCACAAAAATTAGTATTTATCGGGAAAAAAGCTATTCTCCCAGATATTCGTAAAACCTTAGATGAATGCCTTCTTTCAGATGCTGAATGCGATAAAAGCGCTGAGTTTTTGAATCAGCCAGTAGATCCATTTGGAAATTGGTATGAGCATTTACAAATGCCAGAAGCACAATCTGAGGGATAACCCCCTCACTTTTGAAACCGCGCAAGCACGCGTTATACTCGCTTATAATCACTCAGTAATATTGAAAACTGCTATAAACTTAGAGTTGTTAAATAGGTAAAGTGAGACTAGATGGAAGCAATTATTGTTATCGTTGGTTTTTTAGGAGCAGGAAAAACTTTTTTGCTAAAAAAACTGGTTAGTGAGTATTTATCAAAAGGATGGAAGCCCTATGTCATCCTAAATGATTATGAGAATGCAGATCTAGATGCTCAGCAACTGCAAGATTCGCTAGATCCATCTCAAATTCAAGCAATCAGTGGAAGCTGTATTTGCTGTGGCGGTACTAGGGAGCTAAGAATGCAAATCAACGCTATCCCTAGAAGAAAAAATGCTATTACACTAATTGAAGCGAATGGGACAACAGACGCCTGTTCACTCATGGAAATTCTAGGCGTAGGACTGTCAGAGCACTTCTTACCACCCATTCAAGTTTCTGTTGTAGATGTTAGAAATTGGCAAGCACGAAGATCAAATAATGAGTTAGAAGCCAACCAAGTTCAAGTTTCTTCAATGATTGTGTTAAATCACTCATCAAGTACGAGTGATCAGACAATAGAAAACGTAAAAAATGAAGTCCTAAAGTTAAATCCTACAGCGATTATTTTGTTGATGGAAAAACTAGACATAAAAATCCTCAATGGACTTTACCCGTCAGAGAATACAGCTAACAAACTTGAACACGCAAAATCACACTACTCATCTTGCTCTGTAGATTTGCCTGCTCGGATTTATTCAAAGCATCTTCAAAAAATTCTTGACTTATTACCTGAAGGAATACTGAGAGTGAAAGGTTGTACAAAGCTAGACGAAGACACTTATTATTCATATTTTGAAAGAGTCCCGTCTGGAGAAGTCTATATTCGCCCTTACACTGGTGACCTCATAACAGGACCGAAACTATTGGTAATTGGGCCTGGAAGTGATCCAGTTGGGATTGCTGAGCTAATCAGAAGATTTAGCTAAAACACGATAGGCGCCGGATAACCGACTGAGATAATGGCATCGAAATTGTAAAAATCAATATTCCGTGCAACCCCACGACTACTTTCGTATCCGGAATTTCCGGATAGTTGCCTCAGGGCTGACTTCCCTCTGCTCAAAGATACTCCTAAGGTGCTCATTATGGGTATCGATATCAGATACTTCAGCCATATCATGATAGTGGTGACGTTGCTGTTACTATATTATCGCACTGATTAAGAGAATTAGTATGCTCTAATGATTTTTGATGCGCGTTTAACGAAGTCGATCCTGTGCTTTTAACTCTTTTGGCATTTAAACTTTCCTGCTGTTCAGTGGAAACGGTACTAAATAATCCAATATATTGTAATGCCGCGATGGCACGCCCCTCGCGAAGTGAATTTACATAATCACGACCATGTTTGAAACACAGCCCATTAAATAACTCTTTTTCTTTTTTTTGAGAAATATTTGTCTTTTGATCTCTTTTAAGTGCTTTTTTATACTTACGGTGCAATTGATAGCGAATAGCATCTAAATGCTCTACGGCATCCGCTGAGGAAACGCATTTATCATCAATAGATGCTAAACTAGTTCTTTTCGCTGCTTCAACAGCCTCTTTTCCTTGAGCAACTAACTTTTTTACACTGCTAGTTTGCTGAATACTCTGCCTGCCTTTAATCGCAGTAATAAGCCCACGTAAAGGCATTTTAAGAAACCACGTAAGCGGAGTTGTAGCTATCTGAGTTGCCGCACGAAATAAACTTGAAGCACCGTCTAAAAGCCAAGATGCTGTTCTATGAAAATTTAATGCGGTATTGCTGGCAAAACCGCTAAAAGAATGAGAAAAAAATGTATATCTAACCATGTTGCCAAGAAAAATCATAGGTGCACCAACTAAAATTCCAATACCTCTGGCAATATTCACTAATCCTCTAATCGGTTGCAGAAAATCGCGCTTAGCGTAATAAAAAGATTTGTACGGCTTAAATGTGTCGACAACATCTTTACCCATATCAGCAATCGGCTGCAAGCCTCCCAATAATTGCTGCCATCGATGAGGTTGAGGATTCCAGCGACGAGAATATGGAACATCAGATGATCGCTTCAACGTACTGTGTTCATATGGATAGAATTTTTCATCTAACTTACGTGAAAATGGAAGATCTTTGATGACAATATATTCAAAAAGAGACTGATAACCTTTATTAATTTTTGACATAACTAGCAACCTCATTTTATTTTTTTTATATACGAACTAGCTCTTATTAAGCTCCTACCAAATTAGTACTATTATACTCGATTGAGCAATTAAAGTCAAGCATTTATAGCGTTTCCCTATATTGTTGACCTATTCTAAGCGAGTATAGGTCAACAATATAGGGAAACGCTATAAACATATTTCTATATAAAATCCAAGATCTTACAATTTTTTAAATAACTCAATTGTTTTATTACGCATTATTTTATAATCAACAATTGGCTTTGGATAATCTAGTTCATCATCTTTTACACCAAATGAAAAGGGATTATGAATAGTTTTGTTATCAAGATCAGATAATTCAGGACAAAATCGTCTAATAAAATCACCGTTTGCATCAAAGCGCTGACTTTGCGTGGTAGGATTGAAAATTCTGAAGTACGGTACTGCATCAGTCCCAGTGGATGCACACCACTGCCAGCCACCATTATTAGCAGCAAAATCCCCGTCAATTAAATGTTCCATAAAGTGCTTTTCACCCAATCGCCAATCAAGCAAAAGAATCTTGCTTAAAAACATTGCTGTTATCATGCGTAAGCGATTATGCATCCAACCTGTTTGCAATAACTGCCGCATACCTGCATCCACAATAGGGAAACCTGTCATCCCTTTCTTCCAGGCTTCTAATAGTTTGTCATCATAGCGCCAAGGAATATTATCAGTCTTTAACTTAAACGGTTGATGGCGACAAACATCAGGATGGAAGTAAATAATGTGGTTGTAAAAATCGCGCCAAATTAATTCTGATATCCATGTTGCTAAACCTTCGCTTCTTTTTATCATATCAATATCAGTGATATCATTCGCTTCAAGCGCTGCCGTAATACACTGTCTAGGAGAAATAACACCTTGTGCTAAATACGGTGATAATCCGCTTGTGCCTTCAATATCAGGGTAATCACGGTGCTCTTGATAATCATGGAGCTTGTCTTGGCAAAATATTGTTAATTTTTTCTGAGCTGCTTTTTCGCCACCATCCCAGTGCAAATCAATTTTTTGACCGGTAAAGCCTTGCAGACGACTGGGTATTGGATCAGGCTTAATGCCTGTATTAAATTTCTTTTTTACCTCTTTATGTGTACACCAAGCTTGTTGCTTGTATGCTTTGACCAGCCATGCATTTTTAAAAGGCGTAAATACTTTAAATGGAGTATTTTGGTTACTCAGTACTTCACTTGGAAACAACACCAATTGTTGATGATAGGTACTGACATTCACATAACTTTCTAATCGTTTTGTAACAGCTTGATCCCGCTTATATTCGTCTAGTGGATACTCATGATTAAAATATATGTTATCAATGTCATATTGATTGCAAAGATCCTCCAACACTTTTGGACAATCTGAAAATGCTGGACCTTTGCGAATCAGCAATGGGATTCCTTGCTTCCAAAGCATTTCTGATAATGCTGTTAAATTTTCAAGCAAAAATCGAATTTTACAAGGTGCAGCATAATGTGATTTCCAAGTTGTTGGCGTTAAGATAAATACTGCAATTAGAAAATCTGATGAGCGCATAGCGTCTGCTAGTGCCACGTTATCTGCTATTCTTAAATCTGAGCGAAACCAGTATAAACTACGCATCTTTACCTCACTTTAACTGCTCAATAACTCTACCAAAATAACTTGCAAATAATCGTTGTAGTATATTCTCATATTTGATCACACAGCATACTTTGTTCATATTTTAACAATATCTGCTGAGATAGTTTATCACTTGTAACATTTAACTTTTATAAAATAATACTTTATTGCCATCACAATCTAAAACTATTTCCAAGCTATCGTATTGGTAATACTAACTTATTTATATAACTGTCACCATAAAGCATCCGCAACAGGTTTATAGTATTCAATTTTACCACCCATTGTCGCATAAATTACCTTTCCTGGTTTTACACCTTTTTCAGGGACATAGGGTAAAATTATACTTTGATTATTTTTTAGCCTTCAACTAATTCGCTTCTAAAGTGATCATTTCACATGGCTTTTTTTAGTTTACCCTTCATAGTCTTACCTATATGGAATATATTAGAATGACAATATTAATAAGCCATTATAAGCGAGTGTAACGCGTGCTTGCGCGGTTTCAAAAGTGCGGTTTACTTACTGTAAATAAGCTTTTGAAGAACAAAGCAAACGCGTGTTAGGCGAAGTTTATAAGGGCTTAGTAATATTGAAAACTGCTATAATATCACTGTTATTAGAAATCAGCATGAGCAACCATTAGAGAAATCACATTGCTAAAAACTAACAAATTAACTATGTATTAGTCAAGCAATGGATCTTAAAATACCTGATATTTTGTCTAGCTAATGGGGTCCACTATAGCCTCGGTTGCTGGTTTGTTCATTTTTCTCCTGCTCTCGTCTTTGGTCAACCATTTGTTGAACATGTAGATTACCTAGTACTAAATGACTAATATGGCATAATGCGGCAAGATTTTTATTATTGTTAACTTTATCTGGGGGTAGTTCAGACAATTCTTTAATAACAGAGGCCTTGTAAAGGTTCAGCGTGTGGACCTGACTCAGTACCGATACATCAGTGACCCGGGTACAATAGCTAAGGTTCAGCGTGTGGATCTGACTCAGTACCGACACATCAGTGACCCGGGTACAATAGCTAAGGTCCAGCGTGTGGACCTGACTCAGTGCCGACACATCGGTGACTAGGGTACTATTAAGTTTCAGCGTGTGAACCTGACTCAGTGCCGACACATCGGTGACTGGGGTACCGCTAAGGTTCAGCGTGTGGATCTGCCCCAGTGCCGACACATCGGTGACCAGAGTATTGTTAAGGTCGAGCGTGTAAACCTGCCCCAGTGCCGACACATCAGTGACCCAGGTACAATAGCTAAGGTCCAACGTGTAGATCTGACTCAGTGCCGACACATCGGTGACTGGAGTAACGCTAAGGTCCAGCGTGTGGACCTGACTCAGTGCCGACACATCGGTGACTGGGGTACCGCTAAGGTTCAGCGTGTGGATCTGCCCCAGTGCCGACACATCAGTGACTGAGGTATTGTAAAGATCCAGTGTGTGGACCTGCCCCAATGCTGACATATCGGTGACCTCGGTAGCGCTAAGGTCCAGCGTGTGGATCTGCCCCAGTGCGGACATATCAGTGACCTCGGTACCGCTAAGATTCAGCGTATGGACCTGACTCAGTGCTGACACATCGGTGACTGGGGTACCGAAAAGGTTCAGCGTGTGGACCTGTCCCAGTGCCGACACATCGGTGACTGGGGTACCGAAAAGGTTCAGCGTGTGAACCTGACTCAGTGCTGACACATCGGTGACCAGGGTTTCGCAAAGGTTCAGCGTGTGAACCTGACTCAGTGCCGACACATCAGTGACCGAGGTACCGCTAAGGTCCAACGTGTAGACCTGCCCCAGTGCCGACACATCGGTGACCAGGGTAACGCTAAGATCCAGCGTGTGGACATGACTCAGTGCCGACACATCAGTGACCAAGGTTTCGCAAAGGTTCAGCACGTGTACCTGACTCAGTGCCGACACATCAGTGACTCGGGTACAATAGCTAAGGTCCAGCACGCGGACCTGCCCCAGCACCGACACATCAGTAACTGGGGTACTGCGAAGGTCCAGCGTGTGGACCTGCCCCAGTGCCGATACATCGGTGACCGGGGTTTCGCAAAGGTACAGCGCGTGGATCTGCGTCAGTGCCGACACATCAGTAACCCGGGTACAATAGCTAAGATCCAGCGTGTGGACATTCCCACATTGTATTATCTTATTGATAGCGGACATATCGTTATTGGTCATTGATGTATATTTTACGTTTATATAAAAAATCTTAGCTAATAAGACTCTCTCTTTTTTTTGTTCACCCTCATCGCTTTTCATGACATAGGATATAACGTCAAGCATTTCTTTATCGAGAATAAGCATATAGGGGAAATCATCTCCCAGAGTTAGGCTTCCAATAACCCCATCAAATTGCGCCTCGGTCGCTATACGAAGGAAAAGCACTTTCGAAGAAGAAATATACTTATTAGCTCGCGCATTAATAGCTCGGTTAAGCAAACGTAAATTTTTCAGGGCAGGTATTTTCAAGTGAGGAAAAATATTATTATAAAGTAGCTCTGGTGGTAATAACTCAAGAAAATTGACTGGCTTTTCGCAAGTAGTCGAAGAATTATTTGTTACACTATCTTCTGTCTTACCCATACGTGTTATATCCTATCATCACTTCTCATTTTTCTCTATTATAGATAAGATAAATTTAATGTAAACAGCTTTGTTCCTAGCGTAATGGACCCACACACTTTATAGCGTACGTAATCTATTCCAATGCACCCCTCAGTAATCCAATCACTGACAAGACATTGACGGTAATGTCTTGTATCAATACGACCATGTTCTGCTTCAATTTCAGTGATGGTATTTTTCCCCGACTCTAATTTATTTTCTTGATGCAGTTTTTTAAAACAGTCTCGTATTTTATGATGTAAATTACCGTGACTATCTTTAACTGGCAATACATAACCGCCACTTTTTTATCAATCCTCTCAACAATTTTTTTCTGTGTGCTCATCGCATCCATTGTAACAATCGCTCCCTTCAATTCTAACAAGTCTAACAAAAATGTGATGATCAAAAATCGATCGCAACATGATACTGCAAGGATAAAATGGACAAGCAACATTGTTATATAGAAAAGAAATACGCACTAATCGAATAAAGAAGCTTTATCTAACTTATCTCGTTCTGAAAAACACAGCGTAATATGTTTTTTACTGATACGATTTGAAGACAAAGGTGGTATTTCTTCTTCCGAAAAAAAATCAACTGCTTTCGTTTCATAGCTGGTTTTCAACTCTCCGGAAACTATTTCACAAAGAAATAAGCAGGTATAAGTATGAGGTAACACAGGTCGATAATCATGTTTTCGTTTGTCATGTAAAGCGATCAATCTCAATACTTCCACTGTGAACCCTGTTTCTTCAAACACTTCTCGACAAACCGATTCGGCTGGTGAACAATTTATATCTGCCCATCCTCCTGGCAATGACCATAAATTATCTGCACTTTCCTGCACCATAAGAAGTTTGTCACCTTTGAAAACAGCAGCCCTAACCTCCAATTTTGGTGTGGCATATCCTTTTTCCTCGGTAAATAATTGTTTAACCTCATCAAATGTCATGCTTGAATAATCTGCAGCAATTTCAGCTGTAATATCTTGTAACTGTCGATAACGCTCCCGGTCGAACCAATCTTTTGTATAAGTCAAACCGTTTTGGGCAATTGCTTGTAAGTGCTCTATCCATTGAAGCCATTGTTGTTCATCATGTGTGGGTACGGCTTGAAATTTTTTTGAAAATTCAACAAAAGCATTGACAACTTCTTGCTTTTTTTGAAACCAAGGAAAGTGACTAGCATTGGCAATACAATATTGTTGAATATTGTCGCGTTTAAACCGCTTATCTTCTTTGAACAAATGAAACGGGACTGTATAGTCATTTTCAGCGCCAATAATTAATGTTGGTATTTTCGTAGGAATCCATTGAGCTTCATATTCTTGAAATAACCCACCTCTAGACCAATCAAATGGGGCATGACTATATTGAAATGGTTGCATATACGCCCTACCCTCTTCAGCATCATCAGGCGTAAAAAAAGAATCAGCTAGCGCCAATACAAAACGTTTAAAGTGATAATCACTGCGCTCACGAAGATATTGTTGCCTTTCTTGCGTCAGTGTAGGTAATTGTAATTTTTCAGCAATAGCTTCTGCGGCTTCTGCCCAGGAACGCGGTGCCGAATTCATTAAAACTAATCCCTCTAATTTAGCTTCTAATTCCGGGTAAAGTAAAGCGAAAAGTCCACTAAAAGAATGACCCACAAAAATAACTTTTGGCAATGATTGCACAACCTCAAGCAAACAAGCCCGCCAAGATGAGAAATGATAACTGTCAGACACTGTATTAGAGCCATTTCCCGGCAAATCCACATGCCAAATAGAGCCTGGGACGGGTAAATCTTTTGTTAACATCAGCAAATAATCACTATCAAAGCCTGGCCCTCCTGGGAAAAAAAGCCAATTGATATTCTCACCTGCATTGCTATTTACCAAACGTAATCGTACACCCGACTTAGTCCATAAATCTTTCATTGTTAGTCACCTGCTACTGTCATTGACTCTATAAAAATAGAACCTGTTTGAATTGAACTGCGTCTATCAATATCACTCCCTATTGCAACAATTGTTTTAAACATATCCTTTAAATTACTTGCTACTGTTATTTCATGGACGGGAAATTGGATCTCACCTTTTTCTATCCAAAATCCACTGACACCTCGCGAATAGTCTCCGGTAACAATATTGATGCCATGCCCCATTACTTCGGTGACCAGTAAGCCTGAGCCCATCATCTTAAGTAAGTCAGCAAAGTCTCGTGTTTGCTGCGACTGTAAAAACACATTATGCACCCCTCCTGCGTGACCAGTAGGTTGCATTTGCAGGCGACGTGCTGCATAGCTATTAAGTAAATAACTCTGCAAAATACCTTGTTTGACTAAGTGCGTCTCTTTGGTCTTAACACCCTCACCATCAAAAGATGCACTACCCAATCCTTTCAAGACAAAAGGATTTTCAATGATGTTTACATGGTCACTCAAAATCGGTTGGCCTAACTGATTTAATAAAAAAGAGGCTTTCCGATAAAGGCTACCACCACTAATCGCTGAAAATAAATGCTTCAACAAAGTACGAGCCACTTCTGCTTGAAAAATAACTGGGTATTTCCCTGTTTTTATGCGTTTTGCACCTAAGCGTGCAACGGTCTTGGCAGCAGCTTCTTTCGCAACAGTGTCAATACTAGCCAAATCGTCCGCTTTACGTGCCAGTGTATAGCTGTAATCTCTTTCCATACCATTATTATCAGTGGCTAATAATACACAGGAAATGCTTTGGCGTGTCGATTGAAATTCACCTAAAAAACCATGGCTATTAGCTAAGATAGAATAGTGTTCATAATTATCAATATTCACCCCTTCAGAATTATTAATTTTCCTATCTTGGCTTATGCCAATTTGTTCACATTGCTTAGCCAGTGCAATCGCTTGCTCAGGACATAAATCCCACGGATGGTATAAATCTAGATCTGAATAACTAAAAGCCAGATACTCTTTATCCGGGATTCCTGCATATTGGTCAATTTCTGTATAATTTGCAAAAGTGCATGCTTTCTTCAATGCTTGTTTAATCGCATCAGGATGAATATCGGTGGTATGCGAAGAGCCTTTTTTTTGATCAAAATAGACGGTTATTCCCACCGCTTTATGATGAACATACTCTAATTTATCGATTTCACCCATGCGCACATTAACGTCATAACCGCAGGATAAATCTGCTGACACATTGACTTGCGTTGCACCAGCTTGTTTCGCTTGTTGTAAAATATCACTAACTGTCTGTTGCAATTGAGCAAATTCTGCCTGTTGTATGCGTGTCTTAACTAACTGTTTATTTGACATACTTAAATACCCTTAGGAAAATTGTTTATATACGCAAGAAACTTAGAAATGTGAGTTTCTTGCGTGTAAGTATACAGTAGTTGTCAAATTTAGGTTAAACTACTACCTCATCATTTAATTTTATTAAGGAAATACATGACGTTACGTCAACATGACACATTTCATAATTTTTATACTGTTGAACACCCGCTAATAGCACATAAGTTAACCATCCTACGGGAAAAATCCATATCGAAAAAAACTGTCAAAGAATTAATTGAAGAAATTACCTTTCTTTTGGCTTATGAAGCTACAAAAAATTTACCGCTGACAACTCGCCAAATAGAGACACCATTGGAAACAATAAATAGCCCGATTTTATCAGGGAAAAAACCTGTTATTGTGCCTATATTGCGTGCCGGGATCGGCATGGTGGATAGTTTTTTGAAACTAATGCCTGGTGCCAGAGTTGGGCATATCGGCATGTTTCGCGATGAAACAACGCTACAACCTCAAAGTTATTACTTTAAAATTCCTACCTGTAGTCAAGATCGACAATACTTTGTTTGTGATCCTATGTTAGCCACAGGTGGATCAGCTTTAGCGACGATTGATCAGTTAAAAGAACAGGGAATTACACAAATTGTCTATGTTTGCTTAGTGGCTGCACCAGAAGGAGCTATTCGTATTTTTGACAAGCATCCGGATGTCCGTGTTTATGCAGCTAGCCTTGACCGCCAACTAAATGATAACGGCTATATTCTTCCTGGATTAGGTGATGCCGGTGACCGCCTGTTTGGCACCAAATAAGTAATCAATAAGCGCAATTGAAATAAATTCTCACGACTCACCAAGGTAGTGAACATTCAATTGTTCTCTGGCGATGGCTAGGATTGCCGATCTAAGCTCTAACTTTGATATATTAAATATCTATTTAGTTTGTAAGCAACCGGTAAAGTACATCCTAACCTCTATCTGTATCGGTTGCATTTAGTTAACCATCTGCATTATAGCGGTTGCTTACAGTGATTTCCTCCTGATCTTCCTTGCTCTCATTGGGGTTGGCTTCTATTGCTGATGAAGAAGTTATCGTAGCAGATTTAAAAAATGATACAGAACGAGCAATCGCTCCCTTTTGTTCATCTTTCTCCTGCTCCTGTCTTTCGGCAACCATTTGTCGAACTTTTACATTATCAAATGTTAAGTTGCTAATACAGCATAATACGGCAAGATTTTTATTATTATTAACTTTATCTGGCGTTAGTTCAGACAATTTTTTAATAACAGAGGCATTCCAAAGGTTCAGCGAGTGGACATCACTTAGTGCCGACACATCGGTGACACCGGTACAGCTAAGATCCAGCGTATGAACATGACTCAGTGCTGACACATCAGTGACGCTGGTACAGCTAAGGCCCAGCGTATGGACATGACTCAGTGCTGACACATCAGTGACAAAGGTATTGCAAAGGTTCAGCATGTGGACATAACTCAGTGCCGACACATCGGTGAGACGTTGGTCAAGCAAAGGTTCAACGTGTGAACATCACTTAGTGCCGACACATCGGTGACATCGGTACCACAAAGGTTCAGCGTATGGACATTCCTATATGCCACAATCTTATTAATCGCAGACATATTGGCCATTGGCTTATCGGCTACTTCTATATGAATAACCTTGACTAAGAGGGTCTTCTCTGCTGTATACTCGCTCTCATTGCTTGCCATGATACTAGATACCATATTAAACATTTCTTTATTGAGAATAAGATGATAGGGAAGCCTGAGTTTCTTAAAAAGAGCGGGATCCCTTTCGCTAAGCTGCTCGTTTGTTTTTATACAGATAAAAATACCTTTTTCCCTTGGGGATCATAAGAAAGATAGTTATTAACTATGTCTTTAAACCACGGATTAACTAAACGTAATGCCTTGAGAGTATTCGCCTTACAGTAGGGTAAAAGATGAAATATTAGTTCTTCCGGCAAATCGGTGATAAGAATGCTACTCGCGTCATTGGTTATACTAACTTCTGTCTTACCTATATACGTTATATCTGATGATGACTACCCATTTTTCTCATTATACCACACATAACTTACGCAAAATAGTAACGGTTATTGCTAAACTAGGCGATGTCAGTAACTGCTTAATTGGCACTAAGTAAGTAATCAATGAGCACAAATCATACGGCTACGATTGTTTTTATGCTCAGGATTTAATTTACTTATATCTTTAGATGTCACTTCACTGTAATATGATTCACGTAATAATTTTAATCCATGATAAACAGAATTAGCGCTATCCGACCAAACATAACCAACATTTGAAACCAATGCTTTATCTTCAGCAGAATAAAACAAATTAAGAATAACGCCAAAAGGCTTAGCAATGGTATTAAAAAAACCACTCAGACTACCGAATTTCTTTGAGCGGTAGTTATTCAAATTTTTTAGCATATTCTTATCGGTGAGCATATTTTTTAGCTGTATATAATGCTTTTCATAGTTTATTGGGCTTAGTTCTCTACCCTCGTTTAATTCTTTTGTAATTGCTTGTTGCTGTTCTTCTAACTGCGCTAATAAGTGATTAACTTGTATCATTTTTGCAACTAAAGCAAAGTCAACGTCTTCATTGCCTAATGTGTTTTTTTCTGCATTAACAGCACCATCAATATTTACTGTAGCATTATTTTTTAATATAGCTGATATTTTTTTTGTTATAGCCCACTCTTTTGATTCAGTAGGTATATCAACTGTATCTTTGGTATTTTCATATTTGTATTTATCTAAATAAAGCTCTAAATTCATCTCTGCCTTATCAATCGCCTTAGACATTTTATGATAGTTGGCTTTTAGGCATTGTTGTTGCACTTCCATCACTTCTAACAAAACATCACCTGCGATGGTATTAGGGCGATCGTTTAGATCAGCTGCCCCCAATTTTTTTATAATGTTACCTAATATTTTTTTATGTTGTTTAGGCATATGCAAACCTTGAAACATGCCTGTGAAATTATAATTTCGACTGGCCGAAAGCTTACGTAAGTCGACATGAGCTGGATTTCTTCCTAAGAATATCCTACATATGAAATGTCCAAATCCACCCATTGTTGTTAATGCATTTTTATGGAGATAAATATTATTGGCATTAAATAACTTACCTAACACACCAGAAAGAAAATAGTAATCAATTTTATGGTATTCTGGTTTGGCTTTTGCTAACGGTTTCTTCCCATTTCCAGCTTTAATATTTGCTTTAACTTCCCTGCCTATATCCAACATTTCTGGTGGCATATGTTTGTTATTCCCATCATAGCGATAACCTTCATTCCATCTATGCGCATGCCCAAAATCAGCGAAATTAACTGTCCAATTCTTCTTATCAAAAATAATATTATCTGCTTTAGGATCTTGATGAACCACTTGCTGGTCTTCTAACTTGACATAAGCCTTTAGTATAGCCGTCATTAAAAATACACGTTCAGCATAATTGAAATCATTAATGGAATAGCGCCCTAAATCCTTTCCTTGGAAAAAAGGCATGAATGAAATACGGTAATCTTCACATTCATCTTTGTCATTAAAATCAAAACCATCAATAGGAACTTTGTTATACTCTTCTTGATAAACATCACGAACTGACGCTTCTTCTTTTAATATACGCTCTTTCTCCTCAGCTTTTGACGATCCTTTCCTTGGAATAGCGACAATCTTTTGAATTTTAGCAACTTGCTTGTTATCACCTTGCTGTTTTATAATTTCAACATTATCATGGGTACTATTGGGAATAATGCGAAAACCTGGCGCATAAACCCAACCATACAAGCCTTCACCTAATAATTTACCAGACACTTCATAATATACTTCACTTGTTTCTACATTATGTCGCTTGGTAATAATTTGATTAGGATTAATCTTAACCGACGTTGTCTCACCGTCCATATTAATCTCAGTAGAAGAATAGTGATCGTCTGTAAAAAAGTTTAAAATACGTCTGCTTTTACCGTCACCGTTGTTCTTAAAATTTTCTTTAAGCATCAGGGCTAATGCCTGTTTTTTACTATCAAGCATATTAGGTTTTATTGTTATCGTTTCAGCATTAAACCAAGACATTGGTATGACTCCCTAGTCAATATAATTATAAAATATATGTGCAAATAGTAATCAACAATATCCTTTCTGTCAAGAACTTTTCTTAAGCGGTATACCTCATTTCAAGGTACCCACATAATATAAACCAAAAACCTTAGGAAAAACTTAAATAAAAATATATAAATACCATATTTCACATCAATTAGTGCACAATTTGAGTAAATTAGTAGCAAATTTTAGAGGGCTCATAGTAAACAAAATTCATTGTGTACTGTAACAACGAAGAAAATTCACATTATAGCAGTTTTCAAGCTTGAGAAATAATATCCGATTTTACAAGACCCTAGATTGAGTAACCCGTTACATTTGATCCAGTACTGATACAAAAGTGAAAAAATTACAGACAGTTAATCTAACTCACCTTCTATTGGGCGATCAACCAACTCAATATAGGCCATTGGCGCTGCATCACTATGGCGGAAACCACATTTTATAATACGTGTATAACCACCGGGACGTTCTTTATAGCGTGGCCCTAGTTGTTCAAATAATTTTTTTACCATAACAGTATTGCGCAGCCGTGAACGCACTAAGCGACGCTTAGCGACTGAGTCTTGTTTGGCAAGAGTAATAAGAGGTTCAGCAATTCGGCGTAATTCTTTTGCCTTTGGCAGCGTTGTTTTAATCATCTCATGCTCAAATAGTGAATTAGCCATATTTTGAAACATAGCTTGACGATGACTAGAGGGACGACCAAATCGCCGACTTTTTCTTTTATGACGCATAGCACTCTTCCTTCTTAAGTTTCATCACCAGTTTTTTTCAAACTTGCTGGAGGCCAATTTTCTAGTCGCATACCTAACGATAGGGAATGAGACGCCAACACATTTTTAATTTCAGTTAATGATTTTTTACCTAAATTAGGTGTCTTCAATAGCTCAACTTCTGATCGCTGAATTAAATCACCAACATAATAAATATTTTCTGCTTTTAAGCAGTTAGTTGAGCGAACTGTTAATTCTAAATCTTCAATCGGACGTAATAAAATTGGATCAATTTCATCTTTCTCTTTTTCAGGTTGCTCTTCCCGATTTTCTTCTAAATCAACAAACGCGGCTAATTGCTGTTGTAATATAGATGCTGTTTTACGGATAGCATCTTCTGGATTAATAGTACCGTCTGTTTCTAAATCAATAATTAATTTATCCATATTAGTGCGTTGACCAACACGAGCATTTTCCACTGAATAACTGACTTTTCTCACTGGACTGAAAGAACAATCTAAACGTAACACACCAATTGCATTACTACCTTCCTCATCGCGCTTAAAAACCGCTGGGTGATAACCACGACCACGTACAATTTTCACTTTCATATCCAACACAGCATTATCACTCAAATGAGCAATAACATGCTCAGGGTTGATCACTTCAACGTCGTGCTCTAATGTAATATCACCAACAGTAACAACAGCTGGACCTGTCTTTTTCAAATTTAATATGACTTCATCCTTACCATGCAAAATAAAAGCAGCGCCTTTTAGATTAAGCATAATATTAATTACATCTTCTTGTACACCTTCCATCGTACTGTATTCATGTACAACACCATCAATTTCAACTTCAGAAATGGCACATCCAGACATAGATGAAAGTAAAATGCGTCGAATTGCATGACCTAACGTGTAACCATAACCTCGTTCTAATGGTTGTAAAGTAACACGCGAATGAAATTTACTTAACGGATCAACTTCAATAAAAGTTGGGGTCAACATTGGTTCATTAAATTCACTTATCATGAAAGACGCTCTCCACCTAAACCAGTTTTATCGTGAGTAATACTCAACTATTAAATTCAAATTAATATCACGCAAAATTTCATTACTGACGGGCAATGTTTCTAACGTTCCTGCAAAATTTTTCGCATCACAGTTAACCCATTCAGGGAAACCATTTTGTTCAGCAATCTGCAATGCTGCTTTAATCCGTAACTGCGCACGTGATTTTTCTTTAATTTCTATTTTGTCGTCTGGCGACACAATTCGTGATGCGACATTACAAATTTTCCCATTAACCATCACACTACGATGATTAACTAACTGACGCGCTTCAGCACGTGTCGTCGCAAACCCCAAGCGATAAACCATATTATCCAAACGACGTTCTAAAAGAATAACCAAATTATCACCAGTAGAGCCTTTTAAACGATATGCCTCATTAAAAGTACGCTTAAACTGCTTTTCTGACAGCCCGTACATCATTCTTACTTTTTGTTTTTCTCGTAACATCACACCGTAGTTAGAAACCCGCCCTCTCTTTACACCATGCATTCCGGGCAATGTCTCTAATTTACATTTTGAATTAGCTGGACGAATTCCGGTAGTGTCAAGGTCCATACCGACTCGGCGTGCTCTTCTTAACCTTGGACCTAGATATCTTGACATTCAATTAACTCCGCTATTTTATTGCTATACGCGCCGTGATTTCTTCGGTTTTGGACCGTTAAAAGGTATACGAGAAATATCTTCGATAACTGTTATTTCAATACCTTCTTCCCCAATTGCACGAATTGCCGATTCACGACCCGTTCCAGCTCCGCAAACTTTTACGATAGCCATTTTTGCACCTACAAGCTTTGCCTTACGTACGGCTGTTTCAGTCGTAATTTTTGCCGCATGAGGTGTTGATTTACGTGCACCTTTAAAACCACACTCACCTGCACTATCCCAAGCAATAACATCCCCTTCAGGTTTTGTGATTGTTACAATAGTGTTATTAAATGTTGCTGAAATGTACACAACAATTTGTGGCACATTTAGCTTTGATTTTCGTTTACTCTTCTTGATGGCGGTTGTCGTATCAACAGATGCGCTATTCGCATTTGAAGCACTAGGCAAGCTTACAGAATTATCGTCTTCTGATGCTTTGGGCTCTGTTTTTGCCTCAGCAGTTTCCACAGTCGCCTCAGCTGCAGTCTCAGCAGGTTTGTTTTTTTCTTCGACTGTTTCTTTCACGTTTTCAGAACACATTAATTAATCACCTCTAATATTTACCTTTTCTTGCCAGCTGCGCGCACTGGCCCTTTGCGAGTACGTGCATTTGTTCGTGTTCTTTGTCCATTCACAGGCAAGCCCCGACGATGACGAACACCACGATAACAACCAATATCTTTTAAACGCTTAATATCGCGAGCAATTTTCCCACGCAAATCACCTTCAATCATATATTTATCACTAGCCAGTTCTTCACGTAATGCTTCTAACTCTTCACCGGTTAAATCGCGCACTTTTTTTGTTGGTTCAATACCCAGATCAGCACAAATCTTTGCTGATATACTACGACCAACACCATAAATATCGGTCAAACCAATAATGACATGTTTTTTATCAGATACATTAACATTTGCAATACGAGCCATTACTCTTCGCCCCTATACCTATCTCTTTCGTGAAACGCGTTAACATAACGCTAAATCAATAAAAAATCAACGTAATTATTCTAAAATGCTGCTATTTGTCCAACCTAGTGCAGATAGCCTGAATAACTACAACTCAATACAGTTAACCCTGGCGCTGTTTATGCTTCTTATCTTTACAAATAATCCGCACAACGCCCTTACGCTTAATAACTTTGCAATTTCTGCACATTTTTTTTACTGATGCTCTTACTTTCATATTTAGCCTCTTCTCTCTGTTGGCTGTTCAACTCTAACGCAATAATCCCGCGCCTGGAAGTCCGCCACCCTTCATATTTGCTTTTTTCATCAATGATTCATATTGATGCGACATTAAATGTGCTTGAATCTGAGCAATGAAATCCATTAACACAACAACGATAATTAACAAGGAAGTACCGCCAAAATAAAAAGGTACGCTCCATATCGTCGTCATAAATTGTGGCAACAGTGAGACAAAAACTAAATAAATCGCTCCCACTAGCGTCAAACGTGTCATGATAAAATCAATATGCTTAGTTGTTTGTTCACCAGGTCGTATGCCAGGAATAAAAGCCCCACTTTTCTTTAAATTATCCGATGTATCTCGTGGATTAAACACCAACGCTGTATAAAAGAAACTAAAGAATATAATTGCCACTACTTCTAGAATAAGGTACAGAGGATGGCCATATTGCAATAAATAGCCTATTTGCGATAACCAACCAATATTATCGCCTCGACCAAACCATTCAGCCAAAGACGCTGGCAATGTTAAAAAGCTAGAAGCAAAAATAGGAGGGATAACACCTGCCATATTAACCTTTAACGGTAAATGAGTTGATTGTGCTTCATACATCTTACGACCCTGCTGTCGTTTAGCGTAATTCACCGCTATTTGTCGTTGGCCACGCTCCATAAAAACAACAAAACCAATAACAACTAAAACAAACGCCAAAATAATAATAATTGAAATACCCTGTAACTGCCCTTGTTTTACCATTTCAAAAGTTCGACCAAACGCTGATGGCAATCCAGAAACGATACCTGAAAAAATAATTAATGAAATCCCATTACCAACACCTTTTTCTGTCATTTGTTCACCTAACCACATTAAGAACATGGTCCCTGTAGACAGTGTTATTGATGCAACAATATAAAATGATAAAGAAGGATCCAGTACGACGCCGTTACTGGCTAACAGCTTTGACATACCAAATGCTTGAAATAAAGATAACCCTAATGTGGTATAACGTGTATAACGATTTATTTTACGCTTACCTGACTCACCTTCCTTTTTCATTTGCTCTAATGCTGGACTTACAGCAGTTAACAGTTGAATAATAATAGAGGCGGAAATATAAGGCATAACGCCTAGTGCAAATACCGTCAAGCGTTGCAACGCGCCACCAGAAAACATATTGAGGAAACCAATAATCCCGCTGCTGTGTTTATTAAATAAGTCAGCTAAACGAACTGGATCTAAGCCAGGCACAGGTATATGCGCACCTATACGATAAACAAAAATAGCGACTGCCACAAAAAATAAGCGTCGTTTTAATTCAGAAAGTCCGGAACCACCGCTTGATTTCATAGCTGACTTTACATTAGACATAGGTGTATTACTCTTCGACTTTACCTTTAGCCGCTTCAATCAACTTGCGAGCACCTTTGGTAACCTTTAATCCTTTGATTGTCACCGGCCTTGTTATCTCACCGGTAGCAATAATTTTAACAAACTTAGTATTACGATTGATCAGCTTGGTTGCCTTTAACACCGAAAGATCAATGACTTCTGCGTCTATTTTATTTAAATCACGCAAACGAATTTCTGTACTATATTTTTTTGACCATGAAACAAAACCAAATTTTGGCAATCGTCTATGCAAAGGCATTTGGCCACCCTCAAAACCAATAGGAACCGTATTGCGCGCGTGCTGACCTTTATGACCACGACCACAGGTTTTACCTTTACCACTACCAATTCCGCGACCAACTCGTACGGCTTTTCTATGAGCTCCAGCAGCTGGTTTCAGTGTATTTAGGCGCATTTTTACATCTCCTCAATTTTTAATAAGTAAGATATCTTATTAATCATGCCCATATTACTCGGCGTTGCCTTAACAACAACAGAACTATTTATACGGCGTAGGCCTAATCCACGAATACAATCTTTGTGGTTTTTTAAGCGTCCTATAGCACTTTTAACTAAGGTTAACTTTAACTGTGCTGTGTTATCATCTTTACTAGCCATCGATTTCCTCTAACAATTGCTCTAATGCAATCCCTCGTTTCTCAGCAACATGTTCCGGTGTCTCTATTTGTTGCAATGCTTTTAACGTTGCTCGTACGACATTAATGTAATTACGTGATCCCATTGTTTTAGCAAGAATATTTTTAATGCCAAGCACTTCAAACACAGCTCGCATTGCACCACCAGCAATAATACCTGTACCACTAGCAGCAGGCTTCATAAACACTCTTGTTGCACCATATTTTGCTCGTGTCTCACGATAAAGTGTTTCTCCATGCAACTCTATTTGCACCATATTTCGCTTGCCGGTTTCAATCGCTTTTTGAATAGCAACAGGCACTTCTCGAGCATTTTCAATTCCAATACCAACTTTACCATTGCCATTACCGACAACAACAGCTGCCGAAAAACGAAAAATACGGCCACCTTTTACCACCTTAGCGACTCGTCTTACACCAAGCAAACGCTCCTCGTATAAGTTACCATCCATCTTTGTTGCTGCTTCAGCCATATAGTACCCTTAAAATTCCAATCCGCCTTCGCGTGCAGCATCGGCAATAGCTTTTACGCGACCATGATATTTATACCCCGAACGATCAAACGAAAACTTTGCGTTAGGTAACTTCAATTTAAGTAAACGCTCAGAAATAATTTTGCCTACTATTTTTGCTGCAGCAATATTTCCTGTTTTATTATCATTCATGGCTTTGACATCTTTTTCCAAAGTGGATGCCGTAGCAATAACTTTCATTTGATTAATGCTAGCATCATATACAATTGCTTGAATATATATATGCTGGTTTGTTCTATGGACGCAGAGGCGAATCAAGTCATTATTCTTTACTTGATTATCACGTATTCTCATACGTGTACGTTTTGCTCTACGCGTTAAATTTTCTGCCTTTACATTGTGCTTCATTAGTCAATCATCCTATTCATCGACTTACTTTTTCTTCGTCTCTTTCAAGCTGATGTGTTCATCAGCATAGCGTACACCTTTTCCTTTATAGGGCTCTGGCGGACGAAATGCACGAATCTCTGCAGCAACCTGACCTACTTTTTGTTTATCAATGCCTTTAATAATGATTTCGGTTGGAATAGGAATTTCAAGACTAATTCCCTCTGGAACATCGTAGTTAACCGGATGAGAAAATCCTAAGGTTAGATCCAACTTACTACCTTTCATTTGTGCCCGATAACCGACACCAACCAATGTTAATTTCTTTTCAAATCCTTGGCTCACACCGACAACCATATTATTAACCATGGCACGTGTTGTCCCAGCCAATTCTTGTGTTTGTTTTTCCTCATTCAATAACGCAACGTTAATAACTTTATCATTTTGCGCAACAGAAACATTAGCAGGGATATCAAATGACAAACTGCCTTTTGGACCTTTCACAGAAACACATGCATCACTAATAGTGACATCGATGCCACTGGGTAATTCTATTGGTTTTTTTGCGACTCTATCACCCATAGTAAGCTCCTAACATACCTCTACCCACACTTCACCACCTAATTTGTTTTTGCGAGCTTGTCGATCACTCACAACCCCAGCAGATGTTGAAATAATTGAAATACCAAATCCACCTGAAACTTTAGCTATATCGTTATAGCCTTTGTAAGTTCGTAGCCCTGGTCTACTGGCACGCTTAATACTCTTAATAACAGAAGCATTCTCAAAATATTTCAAAACAATTGTCAGTGTTGGCTTGCTGTTGTCGTCACTCACTGAATAACTAACAATGTATCCTTCATCTTTTAACACGTTAGCAATAGCAATTTTTTGCTTAGATGAAGGCATTGAAACTTCTTTATGCTTAGCCATTAAAGCATTCCGTACTCTTGTTATCATATCAGCAATGGGATCTTGCATACTCATTTAAAAATCGCTCCTATTTACCAACTCGATTTCACAATACCTGGAATATGTCCAAACATTGCCAAAATACGCAGCATGTTACGTGATAACCCAAACTTTCTATAATAACCACGAGGCCGTCCTGTTATACGACAACGATTACGCAAACGTTTCTCTGAGCCGCTGCGTGGTAATTTATCCAAAGATGTTTGTAACTCTTCACGTCGAACAAATAATTCTTCTTCATTTTCACCTTGAGAAATACGGTGATAAATTTGCACTAATTCACTCTTAATACGTTGGCGCTTTTCATGCTGGCGATCACGCATACGCTTTTTCTTCGATTCGTTCTCTAGTTTTCCTGTTCTTGCCATCTGTCAGCCTCTTTGTGTTCGTTAACCGTCAATATCACGAAATGGAAACTTAAATGCAGATAATAATGCTCGTGCTTCATCATCTGTTTTCGCCGTAGTTACTATGGCAATGTCCATACCACGAATAGTATCAATTTTGTCATAATTAATTTCCGGAAAAATGATCTGCTCTTTGATACCCATCGCAAAATTACCGCAACCATCGAAAGAACGTGGGCTTATTCCGCGAAAATCACGTATCCGTGGAATCGCAATATGGATTAGTCTCTGTAAAAATGAATACATGATTTTTTTACGCAAAGTTACTTTACAACCAATCGGCCAATTCTCCCGGATTTTAAAACCGGCTATTGATTTGCGCGCAAATGTTTTCAAGGCTTTTTGCCCGGCAATGGCTGTCATGTCTTTCATGGCAAAATCTAAATGTTTTTTGTCTGATACCGCTTGACCAACACCCATATTTAAAACAATTTTTTCAATGCTGGGTACTTGCATAATAGACTTATAACCAAAATGCTTCATCAATTTTGGTACGACTTCTTCTCGATAATACTGTTGCATGTTATCCATCATTAAATACCTGTCTAAATATCAATCACTTCGCCGCTTGATTTAAAATACCGAACCTTGGTACCATCTTCTAACTGTTTAAATCCTACACGATCCGCCTTCTTCATGACAGGATTCCATATAGCCACGTTAGAACTATCTAAGGGAGCTTCTACCTCAATAATACCACCTTGCTTGTTTTGCTGAGGGTTAGCGCGGATGCATTTTTTTACCATATTGACCCCTCGAACAACAACGCGTAAACCGCGTTTCGCCTTTTGGCCATACTTGGCTTTTTTAGGCGGCAACACTTTGTCAATTTCTCCCCGCCGGCCTTTTTGCTTGCCTGCGATAACGACAACTTCATCCCCTTTGTGTAATTTTCTCATAGCCACACTCTCATTCGATTACAACACTTCTGGTGCTAGTGAAATAATTCGCATATAAAATTCACGCAATTCTCGAGTAACAGGCCCAAAAACACGTGTTCCAATCGGTTGCTTTTGATTGTTTAATAAAACAACCGCATTACTATCAAAACGAATAATAGCACCGTCTTGACGCCGCACACCTTTGCGAGAGCGTACAATAACAGCTGTCAGCACCTCACCTTTTTTTACTTTCCCGCGAGGTATCGCCTCTTTCACCGTGACTTTAATAACATCACCAATGTTGGCTGTTTTACCTTTTGGTACTTTGATACACATAACTCGGCGTGCTCCGCTATTATCTGCTACATCGAGTACTGTTTGCATTTGTATCATTAAACCTACTCCAAAACCCTTCAATATCTACGTTAAATCAACCAGTTACATTTAGCTAAATACGTTTTGATACCTTCTTAGACAAAAAGGGCGAAAATTATATCATACAGAACCATCGGGTACCAGACATTGCGAACACTAATTTGATGCTATTCATTATGCTCAGTAAAAAACACCCTATTTCTCATTAACTTAATTCTTGCCGTATTCCTATCTATTCAACTGGACTACTTACTACGTTCAACTATTTCAACTAAAACCCATGACTTTGTTTTTGACAATGGGCGACTATTACCAATTCTGACCACATCGCCTACTTTACAAGTATTCTCTTCATCATGTGCCTTAAATCGCTTTGAAAGCTTCATATATTTTTTATAAAGCTTATGCTGTACTTGGCGAACCACTTCAACAACAATAGTTTTATCCATTTTGTCACTAACGACCTTACCTTCCATTGTTCGCTTTCCAGCTTTAGTCTCCTCAGCCATAATTAATTACCTTCTCTCATTTTTTCGGCCACTATCGTTTTAATGCATGCGATAGCCTTACGTGTTTGCTTAAACAAATGTGGTTTTACCGTTTGCTTGCTACCTTTTAAAATACGCAAATTAATAATTTGCTGCAGTAATTTATTTAATTCTGCCTGTAATTCTTCAATTGGTAACTCTCTTAATGCTTTCGTATCCATTACATCACCGTTTCTGTTTCAAAACATGTTTTCACTGGCAACTTAGCCGCAGCAAGTCGAAATGCTTTTCGTGCCATTTCTTCTGACACACCTTCAATCTCAAAAAGCATTCGACCTGGTGTTACCATTGCGCACCAATATTCAATTGAACCTTTACCTTTACCTTGACGAACCTCTAATGGCTTTTTAGTAATAGGCATATCTGGAAAAACTCGAATCCAAAGTTTACCACCACGCTTTACACAACGGGTGATTGTTCGTCGCGCCGCTTCGATTTGTCTAGCCGTCACACGCGCTGCTGTGACAGACTTCAATCCATACTTACCGAAACTTACCCTGTTACCGCGACTAGCCACACCCTTTAAACGGCGTATTTCTTTGTGTCTTTTACGAATATTACGTCGTGGTTGCATCATGACTAAGCTTCTCCTCTCGCCGCACCATCTGCTTTGGTAGCAGCAACATTATTCCTTCCTTTCTTTGAACCCAATTTTTCTTCTTTGAAAATCCAAACTTTTACACCAATAATACCATAAGTAGTGTTTGCTTCAGCCAAGGCATAATCAATGTTTGCTCGAAAAGTATGTAAAGGCACTCGGCCTTCTCGATACCCCTCACTTCGTGCGATTTCTGCACCGCCTAAGCGACCGCTCACACAAATCTTAATACCTTTAGCGCCAGCCCGCATAGCTGCTGATACGGCTCTTTTCATTGACTTACGAAACATAACCCGTTGCTCTAGTTGCTTAGCAACAGTTTCTGCAACTAATTTTGCTGACAAATCAGGCTTACGTACTTCTTCAATTTTTATATTAACAGGCACGCCCATGAGCTTTGCTACATCGGCACGCAATGTTTCTACTTCTCTTCCTTTTTGGCCAATTACAATACCCGGCCGAGCCGCATAGATAGTAATTCTGGCATTTTTAGCAGGGCGTTCAATTTTTATGGATGCAACACCCGCTTCGGCTAACGCTTTATTTAAAAACTGCCGAACCTTCCAATCTGAAACAACATAATCAGAGAATTTCTTATCTTCACCGCTATACCAAACAGAATCCCAGTCATTGACTATTTTTAATCGAATACCGGTTGGATTAACTTTCTGGCCCATGCAAACGCTCCTACGTATTATCTGATACAACAATTGTAATATGGCAACTGGGCTTTATTATTCTACAAGAGCGCCCTTTTGCGCGTGCCCTAATGCGTTTAAATGTAGGCCCTTGATCAACAAAAATCTTGTCTACTCGCAGCTCATCCACATCTAATCCCAAATTATTTTCAGCATTCGCGATAGCAGACATCAACACATTTTTCACCACACCTGCAGCTCTTTTCACGCTAAAAGTCAACAAATCAACTGCTTTATCTACCGGTAATCCACGAATTTGATCAGCTACCAACCTCGCCTTTTGTGGTGAAAGTCGTGCAAAACTTAATTTAGCTGAAACTTGCATAATTAACCCTTATTTACCTTTTCTATCACCAGCATGTTCTTTAAACAAACGCGTTGGTGCAAACTCACCTAATTTATGGCCTACTAAATTCTCTGTCACATAAACAGGAATAAACTGCTTGCCGTTATGTACTGCAATGGTAACTCCTACCATCTCTGGAATAATCATTGAGCTACGTGACCACGTTTTTATTGGCCGCTTATCGTTTGATTCAACGGCTTTTAATACTTTTTTCAATAGCTTGTTAAATATATACGGCCCTTTTTTTAATGATCGTGCCACATTATCCCCCTAATTACTTTTTCTTGCCCCGACGGCGTACAATGTACTTGCTAGTACGTTTAGTTGTTCGCGTCTTATATCCCTTTGTAGGTTTACCCCATGGCGTACAGGGGTGACGTCCCCCAGAGCTACGGCCTTCACCACCTCCCATTGGGTGGTCAACTGGGTTCATGGCAACACCTCGTACTGTTGGACGTATGCCTCGATGTCGACTTGCACCTGCTTTACCTAATACTTCAAGACTGTGATCTTCATTACTCACTTCACCAATTGTCGCACGACAATTGACTAATACTTTTCGCGTCTCACCTGAACGTAAACGTATAGTTGCATAAGCACCTTCTTTTGCCATTAACTGAATAGAGGCACCTGCACTGCGCCCCAACTGCGCTCCTTTTTCAGGCTTCAACTCAACAGCATGTATTACTGTACCCAGTGGAATATTTTCTAGCGGCAAACAGTTTCCAGGTTTAATAGGCACATTAACACCTGACATAATCTTATCACCGACTTTCAAATTACGTGGTGCAATAATATAACGACGTTCACCATCGCTGTATAACACTAATGCAATAAATGCTGTACGATTGGGATCATACTCAATCTGCTCTATTTTGGCCGGAATGTTATCCTTGCGTCGTTTAAAATCAATAACACGATATTTTTGCTTATGCCCGCCACCTCTATGGCGCACAGAAATACGACCATTACTACGACCTGCTTTCGATGTCTTCTTTTGTGTTAATGAAGAATGCGGCTTACCTTTATGCAAATGTGTGCGAACAACAACTTGCTTAAAACGGCTGCCTGGTGATCTTGGCTTCAATTTGCGAATTGCCATGACTAATTACCTTCTACTGGTTTTGTAAAGTCAATATCATGTCCATCTGCTAATTTAACATAGGCTTTTTTCCAACCTTGTCGCGTCCCCATTCCAGAGCGAGTTCGCTTTGTTTTTGGTTTGACTTTTAGCATCTGCACACTTTCAACTTTCACTTTAAATATTTTCTCAATTGCCTTTTTTACCAGAGGTTTAGTGGCTGAAGGTACAACCTTGAAAGCAACCTGCCGGTGTTTCTCAGCAGTACGAGTGCTTTTCTCAGAAACATAAGGTTCTAAAATCGCTTTAACACTTTGCTCTAAGTTCATACCAACCATTCCTCTATGCTCTTAATAGCTGCTTTTGTCATTATGACGTTATCAAAACCAATTAAATCAGCTGGATTGGTCATATCAACATCAATAACATCCACATTTCGCAAGTTACGCGCAGCTAAATATAAATTTTCATCTAATACTTCCGTCACAAGCAATACATTACTCAAATTCAAGCTTGATAATTTTTCTATTAGTAATTTGGTTTTTGGTTCATCAACTGAAATATCATCAACAAGGATCAATCTTTCTTGTCGAATCAACTCAGAAAGAATTGATCGTAATGCACCCTTATACATTTTCTTATTAATCTTTTGTGAAAAATTACGAGGTTTTGCCGCAAACGTTGTTCCACCTCCGCGCCATATTGGGCTACGGATTGAACCTGCTCGTGCTCTACCAGTTCCCTTTTGCTTCCATGGTTTACGACCACCACCACGGACTTCACTACGTGTTTTTTGTGCTTTTGAGCCTTGACGTGCACCGGCTAAATAAGCAGTAACCACTTGATGCACTAATGGTTCATTAAATTCTTTTTCAAATACCTCTGAAGCTAAAGCCAACGTCTCGCTGCTTTTTGCTTTTCCAGGAATAATAACGGCAACTTCCATTATTTATTCTCCTCAGTACTCTGTGTTTTTTTAACAGCAGGCTTCACAATAACACAACTGCCCTGCGCTCCTGGTACTGTACCTTTTACTAGCAATAAATTTCGCTCTATATCAACACGAATGATTTTTTGATTTTGAACAGTACATTGTTTGTTACCCATCTGCCCAGGCATTTTTTTGCCTTTGAACACTTTACCTGGTGTTTGATTCTGCCCTGTTGATCCAGGCACACGATGTGACAACGAGTTACCGTGTGTGGCTCTTTGCATTTTGAAATTATGCCGTTTTA
>CBDDLJ010000009.1:0-335131 GCA_965230635.1 Gammaproteobacteria bacterium | reverse complement strand
TAAGCCTACAGCACCAGCTAACATCGTGTTTGCATAAATAGTAAATATATGTGTTGAAGATAATGCATAATCATTAAAATATTCTGTTGCAATATTTAATGCAATAAATCCTATCCATATTAAAAACATGCCTAATGTTGCTAAAGGGATGTTAGCACCAGGCAGTGGAAAAGAGGTATTATCAATATCATACTTACCACGACGTGGTCCTAAAATTAATAATCCAGTAAAAGCACTAATAGCGCCAGTAAAGTGAACAAAACTTGCACCACCCATATCACGAAATCTAAGCAATGCTAAAAAACCTTCACCCCACACCCAGTACATTTGTATGGGGTAAATAAAAATTAACATAAGGATAGTAAATAAAAAGAAAGGCCAAAATCGCAAACGCTCTGCTGTAGCGCCAATAATAATGGAAATACAAATCATTGCTAAAATAATCTGAAAAAAAACTTTAGCATAGAAATTAGGTTGTAAGTCTAGCGACTTGTGCCAATCTAATAAGGGTAAAAAATAATTATACGACGCGATAGAAACATAGTCAGAAAAAACCAAAAAAATTAAATTGACTAAGGCAAATAGCGCAACATTTTTTATTAATATGTCATTGGTATTGCGTGTGCGCACTAACCCTGCTTCTAAAAAAGCTAAGCCAATCGTGGTAAAATTACCCAGGCTAATCACCAAAACTAAAAAAACAATTAAGACAAAATTCACTTCCATAACACATTCCAAATGATAATTTAAATTACATTGTACCCTACTGCATTCGTTTAGCCTGGTCAAAAAGCAAGCAGCGCATTCAGCATCACGATAGGCATATGATTTTGCTGGCAGCTAAATTTCTTTACCTCATGTCTACCCATTCCTACTGAAAACATTCTATCCTTCACCCACTTTAAATAGTTTTATCATAGCAGTAATAAATTTCATGACTGATCCTGCTGGCCAATTGGCTAAATATATCCTAAGATAACATATGTAAAACTACTATCAAGGTTAAGCATGATGGATACTAAATTTTTTGAAGAATTGGCTGCTCGTTTAAGCAACACATTACCGGAAGGCCTACGTGCGGCAAAGCAAGATATGGAAAAAAATTTCCGTCAAGTGTTAGAAAGTGCTTTTAGCAAATTAGACTTAGTCACACGCAATGAATTTGAGACACAAAACAAAGTCTTATTACGCACTCGAGAGAAATTAGAAGAAATGGAACAAGAAATCAGTCAGCTTGAAAAACAAATGAAAAATGATAAAGAAAAAACCAGTCAATCATAAAAAAATTATTGCCATTCAATCTGGCTAGAACGATAATAAATGTACTTATTTGAGCCAATGATAAACTATCAACATGTGCCCAGTTTAAACTCAAGGAGTTTTTATGACATTAGCATCTGTCTATGGGCGCGCACTTGCTGGTATTCGTGCCCCGTTAATAACCATTGATGCCCATTTATTTGACGTTGGGTTTGGCAAGTTTTCTATCGTCGGCTTAGCTGAAACGGCCGTCAAAGAGAGTAAAGATAGAATACGTAGCGCATTAAAAAATTCACGGTTACAATTTCCTAATGAAAACCTCACCGTTAATCTTGCGCCAGCTGATTTGCGCAAAAATTCTTGTCGCTTTGACTTAGCCATCGCTATTAGCATCCTCATTGCTTCAGGACAAATGAAACCTCGTCATATCGACCAATATGAATTTGCTGGCGAATTAGCACTCTCCGGAAAATTACGCTCAGTGCATGGCATTTTATCTGCTGCTATTGCCTGCGCAAAACAAAAGCGAACATTGATTGTGCCATACGCCAATGCGGAAGAAGCGGCCCTAGTGCCTAACTTGTCGCTGATCGCTTGTAATCATATACTAGATGTTGTTACGCACTTGTCTGGCTCCAGGCTTAGCACATTTTATAAGAAACAAACGACGTCGATAAACAAAACTAATCGCAGCGATGACATGGCTGACATTATCGGTCAACACCAAGCAAAATATGCACTTGAAGTAGCAGCAGCAGGAGGTCATCACGTGCTATTATGCGGCTCGCCAGGCACTGGAAAATCCATGTTAGCTAAACGACTGGCAAGCGTATTACCTCCGTTAACGATCACACAAACACTAGAAATCGCTACAATTAATTCTATTGTTAATAACGATTATGTAAAAAATCGTTGGGGAGAAATACCTTATCGCTCTCCCCATCATACAGCATCTGCCGCTGCCATTGTGGGTGGGAATAATCCACCGCGCCCAGGAGAAATTTCACTAGCCCATCATGGTGTATTATTTCTTGATGAATTAACCGAATTTAATCGAAAAACACTAGAATCCTTACGAGAACCTCTAGAAACACAGCATATTGTTGTCGCTCGTGCAGGCCATAGTGAAACATTTCCTGCAAACTTTTTATTAATTGCTGCAATGAACCCTTGCCCGTGTGGATTCTACACCTCAACTGAAAAAACTTGTCGTTGCACACCTGAACAAATTCGCCGTTACTTAGGCAAAATATCTGGCCCATTACTCGATCGTTTTGACATTATTATCGATATTTCGCCGGTTCCTAAAAAATATTTCAGCTTAGAAAATAATAATGAAAAAAGTGAGGCAATAAGAACACGCATTGAAAAAGCACGAACGATTCAATTATCCAGAGCGGGATTATTAAACAATGAATTGACTAGCTCACAAATAAAGCACTTATGCTCATTACCAAAGGAATTGCAACAGTTTTTTAATACCTCTTGTGAAAAATTGTCATTATCTAATCGTGCGTATCATAAAATATTAAAAATGGCACGTACCATAGCGGATTTAACAGGACAAGCTAGTATAGAAAAAAATGACTTGATCCAAGCCATTAATTTATACAAACGTCCGCATTTTGTGTGACGACATTAGCGCTGATTATCACCACCATTGCTCATGTATTCAATCACAGCTTTCAAATCATCGTCACTGCATTCCATACAAGTCCCTTTAGGTGGCAGCGCTTTATAGCCATTAATAACGTGCTCAAGCAAAACACTGTCCCCTTGCTTTTTTCGTTCATTCCATGATGCAGCATCATCTAATTTCGGAGCTCCTGCCACACCGGCCGCATGGCAAGTAACGCAGTACTTCTCATAAACCGCTTTAGCGCGATCGGGACCTGAAAAAGCATCATTGCTTGCAGCAACCGTATCAGCAGTTGGTGTTAGCATATCTGCAGCAACAGTAATTTTCTCTGGTGCTAATTCCTTATCCGATGGTGCAACTCTCACTTGCCCCATGGGTTTAATTCGATTCAACATTGATTCACGGGATTTGCTATCGCTAGCCTGTGCTGTCACCATGAACAATAAAAACACTAGCAGTATGACTGTTTGTTTATAAAACAATTTTATCATTTCTTTTTCCTCCAACAATGTATAAAATACTATATTTGTCGCTAAGTTGAAAGATGATAATGTAATGCCACATACACACCAACACCATGTACCCGCTAGAATCAATGCAGCCTTTGCTATTGCTGTTTTGCTTAATCTTGGATTCACTATTATCGAAGCGATCTACGGCGTTATGGCCAATTCAATGAGTTTGCTCGGCGATGCTGGTCATAATTTAGGCGATGTTTTAGGGTTATTGCTGGCTTGGGGAGCAAATTGGTTATTATCAAAACCACGCACACAACGTTATAGCTACGGCTATAAGCGGGCGACCATTATTGCCGCCATCATCAACGCGATCATTTTAATTGCTACTGCGGTTTTAATCGCTTATGAATCGGTCATTAAACTGATACACCCCGAAGAAACAAAAGAAATGATTGTCATTGTTATTGCATTCATTGGGATTCTCATCAATGGTGGAACAGCGGTATTATTTTGGCGAGGCAGTAAAGTAGATTTAAACATCAAAGGGGCATTTCTACATTTATCCATAGATGCATTAATTTCTATTGGTGTGGTTGTAGCAGGCATTATCATGCTGTTTACAAATGGGCAATGGATTGATCCCGTGGTGGGTTTAATCATTGTTGCAGTTATTTTATACAGCTCTTGGGAGTTATTTCGCGACTCTGTTTTCTTGCTATTAGATGGCGTACCACACCACATTAATTTTCAAGAAGTAGAAAATTATTTTAATAATATAGCCGGCGTCAAAAGCACACATAACTTACATATTTGGGGATTAAGTACTAGAGAGATTGCGTTAACAGTCCATTTAATTATGCCCGATCAACCATTAAACGACGACGATTTCAAAAAAATTAATCATGATTTGCATGAAAAATTTGCCATTCATCATATTACAATACAAGTTGAGAAAGGCAACAATCACCACTGTAAACCGCAAGAAATCTGTACTTAGCTGCAAATAAAATGGTTAAATTTAACTCTCATGCAAAAATAAAGACCGTAGGAGTTAAGAATTGACGTGTATTTTCTTCTATGCTATCGTGCCAATGATTGTTGAAAGAATCTATTGATCTAAAAGGTGATTTTTATGAAAAAAGTACTGTTAATTCTCTGTAGTTTTATTCTCGCTTCATTCGCCGTTGCGAGCGCCAATGCTACATTTGAAGCAGCGAGAAAATGCCAAGAAGCTCAATATGATATTATCCCTTATCTTTTGGCAGAAGAATATATATCCATTTGCCAAGATGATTTAGTTCGTACAGTGGAATATCTTGATCTTGCTAATGAATATTTTCTCCAAGGCAAAAATCAAAGTATTGAAAAAGGCAAATATCAACTTAACTTAGCGTTAACACATTTAAGCTATGCAGCTAACCAAGATCGATGCTATTATGCTAGAGAATATGCTTCTATTCTAAATAACCTATCAAGCATCAACAATAATTTGTAAAAAAATTCTTTTGAGGCACATTTTTTAATGTGCTTCATCCCAATTTGAACCTACACCGACACCAACCAGCAATGGAACTGATAAATTAGCACCACTCACCATAATTTTCTGCAATGGTTCAATAAAATGTTCAAGTTGTTTTTCTGCTACTTCAAACACTAATTCATCGTGTACCTGCATTAACATATGAGCAGAAATATTGTCTTTTTCCATCCAATCGTTCATCATAATCATCACTCGCTTAATAATATCAGCAGCCGTTCCTTGCATAGGAGCATTAATTGCAGCACGCTCCGCCGCTTTTTGTCTTTGTATATTCTTAGAATTAATCTCAGGCAAATATAATCGTCGCCCAAACAGTGTTTCTACATAACCAACATCATGCGCTTGTTCACGCGTTTTATTCATATAGGTCAATACACCCGGATAACGGTCAAAATAACGGTTAATATAATCTTGAGCCGCACTACGCTCAATTTCTAATTGACGAGCCAGTCCAAATGCTGACATACCATAGATCAAACCAAAATTGATAGCTTTAGCATTACGTCGCTGTAAGCTTGTAACGTCTTCTAATGGCGTATTAAAAATTTCTGATGCTGTGGCACTATGAATATCTAAATTATTAGCGAATGCTGCTTTTAATCCTGTATCGCCAGACATATCTGCCATAATTCGTAATTCAATTTGTGAATAATCCGCTGCAACAATTTTATAGCCTGTTTGGGCAATAAATGCTTGTCGAATACGACGACCTTCTTCTGTTTTGATCGGAATATTTTGTAAGTTAGGATCAGTTGACGAAAAACGACCAGTGGCTGTTCCAGCTTGATGATAAGATGTATGAATACGCCCTGTCTTTGTATTCACATTATCTGGTAGCTTATCTACGTAGGTCGATTTTAACTTGCTTAAACTTCGATATGCTAATATTTTTTTAGCAATTTCATATGTCAGTGATAATTCTTGCAAAACAGATTCCGCTGTTGATGCTTGTCCTTTTGGGGTTTTTTCTAGTATAGGCAAGTTTAACTTATCAAATAAAATGACTTGCAATTGTTTCGTCGAGCTTATATTAAACTCTTCTTCTGCAATACTATATATTTGTTCAGCTAATACATCTAGACGTTCAGTAAATTCTTTGCTTAATATCGCTAATTTTTTAACATCAAGTAATACACCAGTTCTTTCCATTTTTGATAAGATAGGAATTAATGGCATTTCTATTTCCGTTAACACATTAAAGGCTTGACCCTCTTTCTTTACTTCTGGCAATAATAATTGGTGCAACTGCAAACAAATATCGGCATCTTCTGCTGCATAGGGTGTGGCTTGCTCAATCGGGACTTGATTAAAAGTTAATTGCTTTGCCCCTTTGCCGGCAACATCTTCAAACTTGATATTATTGTGATCTAGATATTTTAAGGCAAGATTATCTAAGGTATTACGATTACTACTTGATAACACATAAGATTCTAGCATAGTATCATAAGCAATGCCTTGCAAATTAATGCCATGATTAGCCAGCACATTTTTATCATATTTTAAATTATGTCCTACTTTTTTTATTTTTGCATCCTCTAGCAATGGTTTTAGTATTGCCAAAGTTTCTTCTCGATTTAATTGTTCGGGAGCTTCCAAATAATCATGCGCAAGAGGAATATAAATTGCACTATCAGGATCTACAGAAAACGATAACCCCACTATTTCTGCATCCATGTAATCTAAACTCGTTGTTTCAGTATCAAAGGCAAAAATAGTTGATTTTTCTAACTTTTTTAACCAGCTGCTCAGTGTTTTTTTTTCCAAGATTGTCTCATATTTTTTGCTTTTTTGTTTATCATTAGCTGAATCAGATTGCAACTCCATCAGCCAATTTTTGAACTCTAACTCTTTGAATAACTCAATTAGCTTTTCATTATCTGCAGGATTAAAAGTAAGTTCATTGGGCTTAACATTTAATGGCACATCACAATTGATTGTCACCAACTGTTTTGCTAACGGGAAATTATCTAAGTGATTACGCAATTTCTCCCCAACTTTCCCTTTGATTTCTGCTGCATTAGCAACAATATTTTGCAAGTTGTTATACGCTAACAACCACTTCACTGCTGTCTTAGGCCCAACACCAGGCACCCCAGGAATATTATCAATATTATCTCCCATTAATGTTAAGTAATCGATAATCAACTCAGGCGGCAAACCGAACTTTTCTATCACACCGTCTCGATCCAAAATCTTATCATTCATCGTATTGATCAAAGTAACATGCTCACCTACCAATTGCGCCATATCTTTATCACCAGTGGAAACAAGTGAATGCAACCCTTGTTCTTGTGCCTGCTTTACTAATGTGCCAATGACATCATCTGCTTCATAACCATCAACAATAATTAATGGAAATCCCATTGCTTTAATGATGTCAAATAAAGGTTTAATTTGGCCCACCAACTCATCAGGCATTTTATCACGGTTAGCTTTATATTCTTTGTATAAATCATTCCGAAACGTTTTTCCCTTTGGATCAAATATGACAGCAAAATTTTCTGTCGAATAATCTTTTTTTAATCGACGTAGCATATTAATCACACCATAAATAGCCCCAGTTGGCTGACCTTTTGAATTCGTTAGTGGAGGTAATGCATGATATGCACGAAATAAATAAGAAGAACCATCCACTAAAATAAGTGGGTTTGCAGGAATTTTGCTCATGCTAAAACCTTAATTAAGCTATTGATAGTCGGCCTATCATACACGAAACGATTAACGCAAGAAATAGCATTAATCATAAGACGCTTTTGTTATTACAATTCATTGTAACGTTGACATATTTTAATAATCTGTCTTACCTGAGTTAATTCTGTTATCAATCAGCGAATTAACTGTTACTACTACTATCTTTGTTTTCTTTTTTATGCTAGCAAATAAATAGTAAATCATTGCAAGAAAATGATAATATTTAAGCACAGATAAATTGAGCAACATTAAAATTTGAGTTGAAAGAAACTAACTCACTTTCAAATAAAATATTTGATATAGCACGCCGTTAATTGTTATCAAACGGCAGACCACTGCATTATGCAAAAAATACCAACGGCAAATTTACAGACAACTAATTGATAAATATAGCTATTTAACAATGTTTGTCTGTTAATAGGAAAATTTCTTTATCATATGTTTTGATATTGTACGCTTAATCTACCAATAGCAGGAAAAATAAGATCAACACGATCAACAACTTAACATTTATTATGAAAAAAAATTAACCACATTAGACTATGGATTCTATCAAAAACACAGATCGACTATTTCTATAAAATAACGTTATAATAGCGCTCTTTAATTAACTGAGCTGGAAAAGTACATAGTGATCAATACACCTCTAACAGAAAAGGAATTGATTGAATTCTTAGATCATAATTTGATTGGCAGTTTACAAGACTGCCAACACTTTATACATCCCTCTGCCAACACGCACTATTTATTGCATACAACCGGTGGTGAATTTATTTTAACTATTTTTGATGCACCCATCACAGGAAATGCTGAATTTTCAATTGAATTGGAAGCATATTTAGCCAACCACGATTTCCCAACAGCGGCCATTCTGCCAGATAAGAATAATCAAACATTGCAACTGATCGCAAACAAACCGTGTAAATTAACAACCAAACCTGCAGGCATCACTATTTCACAACCGAATGAAGAGCAATTAATTGCCATTGGCAATATGATCGGTAAATTACATATTTACACTGAACATTATCCCCAACAAGAAGTAGAAACACATGGAAATGTCTGGCAAAATAAAGATATTGAAAAATTATTAACTATTTTACCTGTGCATGATGCCTTATTACTACAAGAAGAGTTAGGTTACCATCGAACATTAGAATATCACTTATTACCTCGTGGCATCATACATGCTGATTTATTTAAAAATCATATATTATTTAATGGTAATACTATTACAGGTGTTTTAGATTTTTATTATGCTTGCCACAGTGATCTATTACTTGATTTAGCAATCGCCGCTAATGCCTGGTGCAGAGATGAAAAAGGGAATTTTAATGATCAGTGGATTAACTGTCTACTTAAAGGTTATGAACAACGACGATGTTTAACAAAAATAGAGAAAAAACATTGGCTCGATGCACGCCGAACAGCAGCGCTTAAAGTGTGGTTAAATCGCTTATTTATAAAGCATTTTCCGATGAATGATTCAGTATTAACACATTGTGACCCTGATGAGTATAAAACGATATTATCAAGTTTATCGAAAGTTCCGAGAACATAGTTGATAGAGGTAATAGCATGAAGAAACAGAAATCAAAAAAAATCAAATCCCCAAGAGAACAACTGCGATCTATAGCCATGCACCGACGCTATAGTACATCTGGTCCAGCGACAACCTGGATCCCTTCCAAACCCACTACTTCTACCTCAAATGAAGAACTTACACCTGTTAAAAGACAACAGTACCACTCCACAATTCTTAACTCGACAGTCGGATCTAAAGAAAAAAAGAAAAAAAGAGAAGACAGACTATCGATGCTCAAAGAGGTTCTTCAAGATTCTTTTTGCTATTTGCAAATTATTTTGCGACAAGAAGATAGAAGCATACTACAAAAGAAATACAGCGATACGCTAAATCATATCTATGCACAACGCGCTAACCATTTCTTACTGGCTCAATCAAATGGCTTTAATCAAGAAAATGAAAATGCAGCTTGGAGCCTCATGCGTAAACGTCGCTATAGAATAGTTGATTATGAACATTGTATATCACTCTATACAAGCTTGAAAATTTATACCCCGACTGATGACAAAAAATATAAAAATATTGATGCCTTAACAACGACACTCCCATTTCACAAAAAAAATATACTTCAAATCGAACTAGGGACCTTTGATGAGGAACTTGAGGCAGCTATTTGCACCATCGTGAGTTCAATTGAAGAATTAGCGGAAATCATCTCAATGTATGAACATGGAGAAATAAGTTTTTATAAAGTCGTACATAACATCTATAAAAACATACCAAAGACTGAAATGAACAATATTCGTTTAGATTTAAGCAAAATCATTGACGAATTTGATGCATGGCGAATTGTTTATAACTACTTAGCCCCTGAAATGCCAAAACTTTTTAGCCTAACAATAAAAATGCATTTAGCTAACATGTCAAAAGTATATGATATCGAAAAAGCTGTTTTAAAAAAGCAATTTGAAGAAGATGTGAGAAAACTAAAGTCTGAAGTAACAACCTTATTTCTAAACAATCAAGACAAACAAGATCAAATCAGAGACGAATTTCTACAAGATATTTTATACAGACATTTTGATGCATTGACATTATACGACAGCACCTTTAGGGAAAAAATACAATTAATTGATAAGTTTTTTCTTATTCATCGTGATGTAAAAACAAAATTTAATTCTCTCACTATCATTACATTTCATATCTTATTTATTCTTGATAGAAAAAAACTCTATCTAGAGCTGATTGATTTTATTCCTTCACTTGACAATAATCGTATTCGTCAAATGTATCCAAATAAAGAGAAACTGGAGGCAACAGCTGACGTCTTCATCTCTCAACTAGTAACGCTTACTAGGAATAAGCTAGTTAAAAATAATATTTTTACTCCTATGCTAGCTACTGTAGATCAATACTGTCCAGATTATGACATGACAATATCGAGTTTATTAGAATTTGATCTACTCCATTATAATTATTGTTTAAAATTAATGAAGTTAAAACCACTGCTTGCCACTGAAAAAATATTTGAAAATACTGACGACATATATAACAAAGAAGCAGCATTAACCCTTAGGCAAATTCATAATAGGAAAGCTCTTGAAGAACCGCTTACCAATCTATGGTTACTCAATGCAATTATTGCTCCTGCAGCAACCGATTACCTGCCACCAAATCTTTATTTACTGCATAACGATAACGCAAACTTACCTCAATATATCATTGCTGAAACAGCTTATTTAGAGAAGAAGTTTTCTGATTGTTATCGCAACTTTGAAAAAACGATTAAAAATCATTTTAAGCAACAAACTGACAATACAAAATTGATTGATTCTGCCTATAGTTACTTTAATAAACACCGGCCTAGCAACTTACGTCAAGAAAATCAAAAAATCATTAGCGAAGAAATTGTGCCTTTTATTTGCCAATACAATGATTTATTTTCTAATGAATCCTCTAAGACATTGATAAGTAATAGAAAAGCTATACCAACTGAGTTAGTTTGGTTTTTAGATTATCTGAATTTTATTAATCCAGGAAAATGTCAGTCTGCCCTAATGGTAGATGAAAATTTACCAGAACAAGAAATTTTTGCAAATATTCTTAGTATCTCTTGCAACTACTCACCTATCAACGCACCACCTGCTCTCGTATTAACTGCATCTTCTAACAACCCAACAATTGTGCCTTTTAACGATTATATTTTGAAAAAACTGGAGGCTTTTCGTACTGAAATAGGGAAAAATGAACCTGTGTCTATCTTAAAAAATATTATGGGCTTAGTGGAAAAATGGCATGCTTTTGATGATAAAGATAACTTATTTGAAAAAACAGGTAAAAATAAAAACGAATTAACAAAAGAAATAAAACAATGTTTAGAAAAATTCTCAACAAGATATTCAGAAATATATCCAGAAAAAGAGCATCCTCACCATGATCCAGAAAAACTAAAAGCGACACTAAAACATATCGTAAAAGAGCAATTACGATGTAAAGTCACCGAAACGGATAAGACATTGCTCGAAGCTGTATGCAAGTTTATCGACTATATTCACAATGATAATACTGAAAAATTGCAGCCGCCTCTTAGCCCAATAGGACACCATCTTCGTTTCAATTAGCAGTTTATCAGCGTGGTATCATATATTCTAGGTTTCACACCTATCTCTGATAAATGCCTAAGGATATCACTATAGCTCATACCCACACTAAAAAAGCCCAGTATCTTCTCATCTAGTGCGCGATTAAAAAGCGTTTGGCGTTTCTTAACAATATTTGGCTCAAAACTGCCATCACGGTCAGGGAGTGCCTCTAATTCAAAGCTGCTCGCGCTGTACTGGACCTTCTTACTCGATTTACCATTGTGGACTCTTGTGTAGATGTGTGTCATCAAGGTGGGCTTCCATCTCACCTTATAGCGTTTCCCCATATTGTTGACCTATACTAAGCGAGTATAGTGTTTGCTTGCGGGGGTTCAAAAGCGACGTTTACTATTGTCAATAAGGTTTTGAATAACCAAGCAAGCAGGCGCTAGATGAAGTCTTAGGATAGGTCAACAATATAGGGAAACGCTATAATTATACTATACATATGACTGCATCATGAGTATGTTTAGGCCACAATGGTTTGATCAGGAAAAATGATCTATTGACTATCTGGTTTATAAGATATGCCTCAAAATTGGTTGATATTTTGTCCATTCATTCAAAAGTAAAACTGCTGATTACAAAGCGAGGACCGAGGTTAAGCAGAACAACGCTAGCACAGTGTACATTAATATAGATACGCTAAATCACTTATTTGCGAAAATTTTATGAGCGTTTGAAAGCAAAGAAAGGTAGCGGTAAGGCAATTATAGTGACTGCTAAAAAAATGCTCGGTATTATTTATAGAACACTAAAAAACAATTGGACATTTGAAGATTTTGCCAATTTTGTATTGGCTAGTTACTAAGATGACTTGTGAATATGTGGATAACGCTATGTGTTGACACACGATATTCACAAGCTCAATAACAGTAGTAGTTATTTGATTTATTTGAAAAAATCAAACTTGGAGTTGATTATTAACATGGAATATAAACCGGGCATATGGCACGTTACCAACACTCAGAGGCGATATCTATTGACCAAGCCTTTCAAAAATATTATCCTTACTTCAATTCGTGTGACGCAAAGTGGTCTTACGGATGGCAGAAGAATAGTACTGGTTTGCACCGTTCAATATAACTGCATGTCTTAGTAATGGTATAAGTTATAGACGAATCAGATTATGTTACAAAATGCAAGATGAAGGCAAAAATATCAAGACTATTAGGTGAACTTGCAGGTAGCTCTAGTAGTACAAAAACAGGTAAGAACGCCTTCAATTGATAATGGTGCTGCAGCACAAAGTTTAACGCCAGCGCTAAGGTGAAGGTATCAAAAATTGTTACCAAAATAAAGTCAGGCGGGATATGGTTGTGTTCTTAATTTAAACACCAGATGTGTTATTTTACAGCATCTTCGATGAATAAGGTGTGTGGTAAAAGGAGAAATAAAGATGCCATTTGAAAGAATAGATATAAGTAGCAGCATGCGGGTTGAGTTTTTTTCGCAGTTAAATGAAACTGCAGCTATACAGATATTTAACAAGGAGAACTATCTACCTTTCATATCAGATAAATTAATAAGAAAAAAAATGAGTAAATATGAGGCAAGAGTAGATTATCAATATGATATTGATTCTTACTATATACGTTATAGTGACAACAGAAATGTGGAATACAATAGAGAAATACAACGAGAACATTTTCCCAAAAGGCCATTCCCCAATACAGGCCGCTACCACAAATCAGAAACAGGTAATACACGAATAACTGGAAAGATTTACCTGAACTATACGCCAAGCCAAGATGATATAAAATGGATGAAAGAGAGACGAGATAATCTAATTGCCCACTTAAAACAAAAGGAAGAAGAAAGAATCTCATTAGCTCAGCAGTTAGAGCAACAAGAAAAAGAAAAAGAAATGCATATCACTAAGTTGACTCAGCTTAAAGATTATACATCACAAAAGCTAGAAGATGGAAAAAGGATATTTAATAATGGTAGTATACAAGATGCAGTATCGTTGTTTAACGTAGTCATCACTAAAATAAGCGATGAGGATATTTCTGTCGATGATTCTGACACATTACTACTTACAAAGCAAGAAGCACAAAGCTATTGGTTAATTTCTGAAGCATTATTGTTAACAACTACGCCTGATAGGTTCAATAATGAACTCCTCAAAAAGTGCTTTGAAAGAACCACAACAATGAATGATTTTAGATTGACATATACATTGGCTATGGCCGGCTCAAAAGATAAAATCGTGAAAATTAATGATCTCAATCCCATGATATTAGATAGATTAACTTATATTGCTGAAAATCGGATAGTTGGACATTCAGAGCTTTCATTATTTAAAATGACAATAAAAAGAATTTATAAGGCTAATTATATTTCAGAATATGACAAAAATACATTATATAGCATGGCAGAAAGCAAAAAAATATTCTCTGATCCCCGTTTTGAAGGACTTGAAAATCAAGTAAAACATATGCAAATGCAGTTTTGTGAAACAGCAAAACACTTTTCTGACCAGATAGGCTTAATCCGAAAAGAATTAGCAACTAATCGTGAACATATATATGCACTAGCTAACAATTTAGAGCAATTGCGTGAAGCATATAAAAAACAGGCCAAACGCAAATTGGGGTTTAGTACTCTAAAGGTAGGACTATCATTTGTAGGATTTTTTGCTGTTGATTTTTTATCTTCAATGTGCGATTTATCAGATTTATCTGAAATGGGATCATTTTTATTGAAAAAAGATCCAGATGACGTTGAAAAATTACTGGAAGGTGGTCAACACGCTTTTGATAATAATTTTCAGGTTAGTCACATGAACCCTATCGCAGAAAATGCTATAAAGAAGGCAGGATACGATCCGGAGGAATTTGTGAGACAATGGTATAGCACGGCAATTGTGCTGGAAAAATCACCTAGCACCGTAACAAATCCAGGCACTTCACGAGTTAGCCATTTTTCAGTAGTATCGGCACGTACTGACAGCGGCGCAGCAGTGAACACAAGCTCTAGCAGCCCTATGCCACTACCGAAAAAACCGCTGAAGCATGTTATCGTATTGTATGACTATAAAGCGACAGAACCGGATCAATTATCGGTAGATGCCAATGAAAAATTGACTCTCATTGAGAAAGATCCCTCGGGCTGGTGGATGTGTCGCCGAGGCCTTGAGCAAGGCTTTTTGCCTAGTACATACTTAAAAGAGTCTATTGTGAGTAGTAGAGAGCTGCCATTGCCTGCAGCGCCTGGTTGCCGTTAATCTACATGCCTAAGTTAGGCTTAGACGATATCAAGGAATTAAATCCTAGACACTTGAAGAACGCATGGATGAAAAAGCAAAAGAAATTTTTCAGCCGTAGAACCGTATTGATTGAAGTTGAGCGAGAGCCACACTTAAAAGGTAACGTTTAATCTAAGATGCAATATTATATTTGCTCATTGCCTTTGGATGCTAAGGCAATCGCAAACACTGGGGTCATTGGGAAGTGGATAATAAAGCAAACTGGGCGCTGGATATAACATTTAAAGAAGATGATTGCCGTATCCGGCGAGACCATGCTGCTGAGAACTTGGTAATTATGAGACGCTTTGCGCTAAATTTAGCTTGCTTGTATCCGCAGAAAAATAAAAGCAAAGGAAAACTGAAGCAGGCAATGTGGAGTGACAAATTTCGAAGTGAATTATTAGTTGATCAAATAGAGGACAAAGTATAGTTTTGCCTTGGCCTCTGAAAACAGAGTAAATATGGAACTGATTGTTATAGGCCCTGTGGGAACGAAGCTGCAAAATCTGCCGCATGCTCATCTATTTAGCCACGCTTGATGTTTACACAAACTCTGTATCATCAAAAGTATTCATTTCTGGTTCTTCTGCTTTTGTACCTAACCTAGTCCCAATATCAATAGGAAACATGCCATAAGAATTAATATGACTGGAGTGGATTGACACTCGTAGTCTTTCTTTTTTATTGTTTATTGTTTATTGTTTTTATACAGAATAACAAGGACTAATTAACATAATAACACATAAAATAAACTGATGACACGCTTATGCTAAGATATCAGCACAAGTAAAACCACTGCCTACATACAGAATCGATACTAATGCCGCCAAAACTCAGGAACAAACAGCACAAGAACGGTAAATATTTCCAAGCGGCCGGCAATCATCGCAAATATTAAAACCCATTTGCTGGGTTGATTTAATCCTGAAAATCCATCGGCAATTTGCCCAACACCCGCCCCCACATTAGCCAAACAAGCAATTAAAGAACCTAATATTGTTTCGACATTCATACCAAATGCTGCTAATAATAGTGACAGTAAAACAAATAACAAAATAAATGCAGCAATAAAACCCCAAATTGCTTGTACTAACTCTTCAGATACATTTTTTCCATTTAATTTAATAGGCATGACTGCCTGTGGATGAATTAAACGCTTGATTTCTCTAATGCCTTGTTTATACATTAGCAGTAATCGAATCACTTTTATTCCACCGCTTGTAGAAAAAGCACAGCCTCCTATTACACCTGACACCATTAACATTAAAGGTATAAATAAAGGCCACTCTTGAAAAGGAGCAACAACCAAGCCAGTTGTTGTTGCTAACGATACTGCATTAAATAGCGCTTCATTAACAGCGATAGCTGGGCTTTTGTAAGTCCCATAGGCAATTAGAACGATTGATGTAATAATAACACTTAACATCACTAATCCTGTATAAACTTGAAATTCTTTATCACACCAACAATATTTAATACTGCGTTTTTGTAATGTGGTAAAGTGTAATGTAAAATTCACACCTCCCAAAAACATGAAGACGGTCCCGACTAAATTGACTAGAGGCTTGTTATAATAGCCTAGACTACTATCATACATAGAAAAACCACCTGTTGCCACGGTTGAAAAACTTTCACCAATGGCATAAAATAGTGGCATACCAGCAGCAGTGTAAAATAGTGCGCATAACAGTATTAAACCAACATAAATATACCATAGTGCTTTTGCTGTTTCTGCAATTCGCGGGGTGATTTTGGTATCTTTGGCCGGACCTGGAACTTCAGCACGGTATAGTTGCATACCACCAATGCCTAACATTGGCAATATGGCTACTGCTAAAACCACAATACCCATACCTCCTAAGAAATGTAACTGTTGGCGATAATACAAAACAGATCGTGGTAAGTGCTCTATTCCCTTTAATACGGATGCCCCTGTTGTGGTAACACCAGACACAGCTTCAAACATGGCATCTGTTATTGGTATGTTCATGCTTTTAATCAACAAAAAAGGCATTGAGGCAAAAGCACCAATTACTATCCAAAATAAAAAAACGATAATAAATCCATCTCGTATTTTTAAATCACGATTAATTTTTCTGTATGGAAACCAGCAAAAAACCCCACAGAAAAGCGTCATTAAAAATGAATAAAGAAACTCCTTCCACATTGCATCACCATACCATAGCCCAACAGCAACAGGCGGCAACATGCTTAAACTAAATATCATTAGTAGAATACCAATAATACGTAACACCATTGAAAAACTCACTCAATCACTCTCCTAAACGCATACTGCGGCATTATTGTGAACATTAAAAAAATGCCAGTTTCACTTCAAACAATTGTTCAACTTCTTTAATATGACTTTTATCCGTCAAGAACAATATCACATGATCGTCTGCTTCAATGATGGTATTCAATCTTGGTAATATAACTTTTTTATCTCGCACAATCGCACCAATATTCGATCCTTTTGGTAGATTTATTTCAGCAATATGGCGACCGACAACAGCCGATGTTTTTTCATCCCCTCTAGCAATCACTTCAATTGCTTCTGCAGCCCCTCGCCGTAGTGAGTGAACTTGCACAATGTCACCCCGTCTTATTTGCCCTAAAATACTGCCAATCGTAGCTTGTTGTGGAGAAACGACCAGATCAACATCACGACCTTCGACCAAATCAACATAGGCAGGCCGGGTAATTAACGCGATGACTTGCCTTGCCCCCATACGCTTTGCTTGAATGCAGGACATAATATTATCTTCATCATCATGGGTTACTGCAACAAATACATCAGTATCATCAATGTTTTCATTTAACAGTAACTCTCTATCGGTCACTTCTCCTTGTAACACGGTACTTTTATGCAAAACTTCGGCTAACTGTTTTGAGCGTTCTATGTCACTTTCTAACAGCTTCACATTATATTTTTTTTCTAGCATGAGTGCTAAACGCTCGCCAATATTTCCTCCTCCTGCAATGATAATATTTTTGTTGGCATGATTCGCTTTACGTAATGCAGCCATAATCCCGCGAATTTGATCGCCGGCAGCAATAACAAAAACCTCATCACCAATTTCAATCACCGTTGATGGTGTCAATGGGATAGAATGGCTCCCGCGATAAATCGCCACTACTCGAACTTGCGCATTAGGCATGTATTCTCTGACTTCACTGATAGTCTTTCCCACTAATATTCCACCAAAATACGGTCGAACAGCAACTAAGCGAACAGCTCCTTCAGCAAAATCTAATACTTGCAATGTACCCGGGTATTCTATCAGACGAGCAATATGTTCGGTAACTAGCTGCTCCGGGCTAATACACAAGTCAATAGAAAAGGTTTCACTGCTAAATAAGCGTGACTGATATGCGGAGTAATACTTAGAACGAATACGTGCTAATTTTCTCGGTGTATTAAATAAACGATAAGCAACTTGACAAGCAACTAAATTGACTTCATCACAGCTCGTCACTGCAATTAGCATATCTGCATCTTCAATACCTGCTTGAATTAAAATATTAGGATAGGAAGCAAATCCAACCACCGTACGGACATCCAAGCTGTTTTGTATTTTTTGTAGTCGAACAGAATCGATATCGACTAAAGTGACATCATTACTTTCCTTAACCAAGCTTTCAGCCAAGGTTAAACCAACTTGTCCTGCTCCTAAAATGATTATATTCATTACAACAAAAATATTTATACAATATTTATTAAGTATATCTCACTTTTTGCACCTGCGGTGAATGAAGCGTACAACTGTTTAATAAATACAAAGCCTATGAGAGATTTATCCCAAAAGCAAAGTCTAATTTAAGTGACTAGAATTTCACCTTGGTAGACGTAAGTTGCAGGGCCTGTCATGAATACGGTTTCGTTATTGTTGCCCCAGGAGACAATTAAATTGCCACCTGATAATAAAATAGTCACTGGATTGATCACTTTTCCTATTTTTATGGCAGCTACAGCCGCTGCACATGCACCACTGCCACAAGCCATTGTTTCACCAGCACCTCTTTCCCAAACACGTAAGCGTATCTGGTGCTGATCAATAATTTCTGCAAAACCGACATTAACCCCAGCAGGAAAATACCCAGATTGATTAAGCCTTCGTCCCAACTCAGCCACAGGCGCCTGTGTTATATCATCGATAAATATAACCGCATGTGGGTTGCCCATCGATAAGGCGGTCACGGCAATCGTTTGACTATCTATGGGCAATGAATACACATCTTGTTGCTGATTGACAGTTAACGGAATGCACCTTGGTTCAAAGATAGGCAGTCCCATACCGACTTTTACTAAGCCATTTTCTAATATGGATAATTGAATAATATTATTTTTGGTCTCTACAGCAAAACTTGTCTGTTGTGTTAAGCCAAACCGGTGAGCAAACGCGGCGAGACAGCGCGCACCATTACCACACTGCTCAACTTCTGAACCATCGGTGTTAAAAATTCGATATTTAAACAATGCCAACGCGGAAGATGACGGCTCAACGAGTAATAATTGGTCAAAACCAATCCCTCGGTGCCTATCAGCCCAATGACATATGAGACTGGGATTTAAATCAATGGTTTGATTGACCGCATCTATCACGACGAAATCATTACCTAAGCCATGCATTTTAGCAAAACGAATTGTTGACATAGTTTACATCGACCTATTTTAACCGGGTAATACTCGCTCAGCGGCGAATAAATCTGTAATTTTTTCTCGCTCTCGGACTAAATGATATTGATCGCCATCTACCATGACTTCTGCTGCCCTAGGGCGCGAGTTATAATTTGAACCCATGATAAAACCATAAGCGCCAGCAGAACGTACTGCTAACAAATCACCTGCTTCTAATACTAAGTGGCGATTTTTGCCTAAAAAATCACCTGTTTCACAAATGGGTCCAACAATATCATAGGCTTTCATTTCACCTTGTTGTCTGCGTTGAACTGGAATAATGTTTTGCCATGCTTGATACAAAGCAGGACGAATTAAATCATTCATAGCAGCATCGACAATAGCAAAATTTTTATCTATCGAGTGTTTAATAAATTGCACTTGGCTGACTAAAATACCGGCGTTTGCTGTAATTGCTCGTCCAGGCTCTAAAATAATTTCATGCTGACGCGACGCTAAACGATTTAGCAAAGCCGAGGCTTGTTCTGCTGGTTCAGGTGGTGTTTCTTGATCATAGCGCACCCCCAAACCGCCACCTAAATCAAGATGCTTGATTTCTATACCCATTTCCTTTAATTGATCAACGATTTTGAATAATTCATCTAATGCATCTAAAAACGGTGCCAACTCGGTTAATTGAGAGCCAATATGACAGTCAATACCTAGAATCTCCATATGGGGCGAAACAGATGCTTGCTTATACAAGTCAATTGCAGTGTTAACATCCACCCCAAATTTATTCTCTTTCAACCCGGTGGCAATATAAGGATGTGTTAATGCATCAACATCAGGATTCACACGAATGGAAATAGGCGCAATGGTACACATCTCACTGGCAATACGTTCAATCAGTTGCAATTCATCCCTAGACTCGACATTAAAACAGTGAATTTTTACTGACAATGCGCGACGGATTTCATGCGCTTGCTTAGCTACCCCGGAAAAAACCACTTTGCTCACATCTCCACCGGCTGCAATGACACGCTCTAGCTCACCGACTGACACAATATCAAAACCTGATCCCAATTTGGCCATAACATTCAATACTGCTAAGTTAGAGTTGGCTTTCACGGAGTAACAAATTTTATGCGGATGCTGACCTAATCCATGATCAAAGGCATGCCAATGGCGCTCTATGGTTGCCCGAGAATAAATATAACAAGGTGTACCATATTTTGCCACAATATCAGCAATAGGGACTTCCTCTGCATATAATTTGTCTTCTTTGTAGTTAAAATAATCCACTGTCACTCTCAACTGTTGTATATGAAGGATGTATCATTTTTGCAATCATTTACCAATCATGCAATACTTCTGCCCTGGTTTTTAGCAAGGTTGTTAACAATTATCATGTATGAATTATCCCTAGTCCAAAAAATATTAATATGGGCCATTCCTGTCATTTTTGCTATCACTTTACATGAAGTAGCTCATGGCTGGGTTGCCAACAAACTCGGCGATCCCACTGCCCGATTACTAGGCCGACTAACAATAAACCCTATCAAGCATATTGATCCCATGGGGACCTTATTAGTACCTGGCTTGCTATTACTCATTCCACATGTGAATTTCATTTTTGGTTGGGCAAAACCAGTTCCTATTACTTATCAAAATCTACGTAACCCGAAACGTGATATGGCATTAGTTGCCTTAGCAGGCCCTTTGTCTAACTTTCTTATGGCATTGTTTTGGGCAAGCATTGTTAAAATCGGCATGCTTGCTGGTAGCAATGGCTATGCTACTTTCGGAAACAACAACGCCTTTACGCTAGCTAAGCTTTTTATTTTTATGGGCAGTGCAGGTATTATCATCAATCTTGTTTTAATGGTATTAAATTTAATTCCGTTGCCGCCATTAGATGGCAGTCGTATTGTAACCAGCTTTTTATCTGCTAAACAGGCTTACTATTATAATAAACTTGAAAATATTGGTTTTTTAATTTTATTCGTATTTTTAGCAACAGGAATGTTATCCATTATTATTAAACCTCCAATAATTGCTTTGCTCAATATGATAACTTATCTTTTTGATTTAGATATTATGTTTTAACTTTATATAGGAATGACGCGATGATAACTCTACACACAAACTTTGGTGATATTCACCTTGAATTAGACACTGAAAACACACCGGCTACAGCAAAAAATTTTTTGCAATATGTAGAAACAGGGTTTTATGATGGTACTATTTTTCATCGTGTTATTGATAACTTCATGATCCAAGGTGGCGGATTTACCTCAGAAATGGAACAAAAAGAACCGTTTTTCCCGATAGAAAATGAAGCTGAAAATGCTCAACCCAATACGCGTGGTACTGTTGCAATGGCAAGAACTAACGATCCTCATTCTGCAACGGCGCAATTTTTTATTAATGTTGTTGACAATGATTTTTTAAATTTCTCTGGGAAAACACCTCAACAGTGGGGATATTGTGTTTTTGCTAAAGTTGTTGATGGCATGGACATTGTTGATAAAATTAAACAATCATCTACAACATCAAAACAAGGCCACCAAGATGTGCCAGTGTCGCCAGTGATTATTGAAAAAGCAACGATTACTGAAAGCGTGCAATCTTCTTAATCCTGTTGTTCTGGAGAATGAGGCGCAGGCAAATAAAGTGCGCCTTTTTGCCCGCAAGCACTGGCAAACAGGAAAAATACGATTGCGATCATAACCAAAATTATTTTCATACTATGAATACCTAAACTGTAAACAATGCACTTATCGCTGTGCAAAACCAAATCATTGAGGATAACCAAACAATGCCTGAAAAAATGAATACAATTGTACATGAACCCGACATCGCTGCAAAGTGGGTTATTATTTGGCTACACGGCTTAGGTGCAGATGGTCATGACTTTGAACCGATTATCCCTACACTCAATATTCCAAGTAATATGCCGATTCGTTATATTTTTCCTTGCGCCCCTCTAAAACCCGTGACAATTAATAATCATGCGCTTATGCCAGCTTGGTACGACATTCTGTCATTAGAAAAAAATGGATTAGAAGATCAGGCAGGCATATTAGCCTCAGAAAAATTAATACAAACCATTATCGAAGAACAAATTAATCAAGGTATTGCTTCAACTAATATTTTTCTTGGTGGCTTCTCGCAAGGCGGTGCTTTAGCATTATTCACTGGCCTGCGTTATCCACAACCATTGGCAGGTATTTTTGGATTATCAACCTACCTACCCATTGCAAATTATCTTTTCACTGATAAAAATTTGCAGCAAAGGAATATCCCGTTATTTTTAGCGCATGGAACTCATGACATCTTATTGCCTCTACACATAGGAGAAACATGTTGCAGTTTATTACAAGAGCAACATTTTCAACCAGAATGGAATACTTACCCTATGGAACATATTATTTGTGAAAAAGAAATTCTTGATTTTTCAAAGTGGTTAGTTAAATCGATTAAAATTAACACAGAAAATCTCAGCAAAATTGAAAATACCTGCTAGACTGAATTATCTCAAGCAGCTATTTATTAGAATGTAACTGACACTTTTGATTAACGATATTAATGGTAATAAAGAACACATGAAAAAAATTCACCAACACAACCCGATAATTTATGCAGAAAATAAGTTCCGCCAACACACAGCTGAAATTTGTCAGCCATTGGATACAAATATCCAATCAACGCAATCATTGCAACAAAAAAATACTGAGTGCAAGCTTGACGCACAACAAAAAGCAACTTTTTTTATTGAACCTGTATAATCTGTTTACTGCACCAACAGACGAAGCGCACAATGCATTGATAAATCGTCACTATCCCGTTGCGTTCTCAGAATGTCTCTAACAAGATTACTTATCACCACAAACATCACCATGCAGCAATCGCTTGCCCGGTAAAAATTTTATTCGCTGCTTGTTTCACTTCATCAGATTGTACTGCAGCAATAAGTTGTGTGATCTTTGGTTTATTTATATCTTCAGCTCTAACAACAATCAGATTAGCATAATCAGAATCTTTATCTTCAATATATATGGCATCACGCAATGGTCGTAGTCCGGCAGGCACCGCATAGTTGGTATTAATAACCACCGCGTCAACATCTGGCATAACTCGAGCTAACTGTGCCGCGGCTAACGTTTTTATCTGTATTTTTTTTCGATTAGTTATAATATCATTAACGGTATACAACTTATCGGTTCGATCTTTTAATGTTAACAAGCCAGCTTTTTGTAAAAGCAATAGTGCTCGCGCTTCATTACTAGGATCATTCGGAATCGCAATGCTTGCTTGTTCGGGCAAGTCATCAATATTTTTATACTGTTTGGAATAGACACCCATCGGATAAATAAACGTTTTAGCAACTGGTGTTAAATCATAATGCCGCGTATTTATAACAACCTTTAAATAAGGTAAATGTTGAAATATATTAGCATCAATACTGCCTTCAGCAAGTGCAATATTAGGAATTGCATAATCACTAAAAGGTATAATTTCAATAGTCAGATTATATTTATCTTTAGCAACTTGCTTTGCTACTTCAATTAACTCTGTTTCTGGCCCAGATATTGTTCCAACCTTGACTGTATCTTCACTACTTTCCTTTTGCTGAAGAGAACAAGCAAACAATGAAAACAAACAAAACAAAAGTGACAACCATTTTTTCATATTTTCCTCCGACAGCAATCTTCAATAAAGTTGCCAATAGACTGCAACACTTGAACCAACACAATCAAGATAATAATTGTTAACAGCATGATTGTTGCATCAAACCGATTATAGCCATATTGAATTGCCAAATCACCGAGTCCTCCACCACCAACAACACCTGCCATAGCTGAATAACCCACCAAAGTAACAAAAGTAAGTGTGACGGCATTAATAAGCCCTGGCAAACTCTCAGGTAGTAAAATTCGCCATATTATTTGTTTTGTATCGGCACCCATAGCACGCCCTGCTTCAAATAACCCATCAGGTATTTCTTGAAAAGTATTTTCTGCCAGGCGGGCAATAAAAGGTGTTGCTGCTATTGCTAATGGAACTATAGACGCTATCGTGCCAATTGAAGTACCGACAATAAGGCGAGTAAATGGAATAATCGCAATTAACAAAATAATAAAAGGTAACGAGCGCCATGCATTGATAATCATTGAAAGAATATGGCTAAATTGTGGCTTTGCATAAATACCGCCTTTCTTTGTGACAAACAATAACACGCCCAGCGGCAGCCCTAGCATAATAGCGATAACCCCTGATGCAAACACCATCAGAATAGTTTCTAATGATGCATTAACTAACATCTTGATCGTTTCATCATACATAGCCAATAACCTCGCTATATAAACCTTGCTTATGAATGTGAGCTATTACTTTTTGTAATTGCTGTTCACTGATTGTGTTACCTCGCTGGCCAATGGATACCACCATCTGGCCCATAGGATTTTCTTTAATATATTCTATTGTGCCTTGAATAATGTTAATATCTACGCCTAAATTTTTAATCATATCGGCGATCAAAGGTTGCTTGGCTGACTCACCATAAAAATAAATACGTAATACTGGCTTTGAATCTGACTGCCAACTTTTTTTTAAGTTTTCTTTTAAAATGGCCGGCAACGTTTGCTCAAGGTACGAATTAAGAAATTGCATGGATTTTCCTGCATGCGATTTGACAAAAAAATCGATGGTTTTCTCTTCACGAACTATTTCCCCTTGCTCAATCAAGGCAACCCGATCACATATCATTTTAACTACTTCCATCTCATGAGAAATCAATATGATGGTTAATCCCAGTTGTTGATTGATTTTTAACAATAACTGTAGAACTGAACGCGTTGTTTCTGGATCTAAAGCGGATGTTGCCTCATCACAAAGTAATAATTTTGGCTCATTTGCCAATGCCCTAGCAATTGCCACTCGTTGCTTCTGACCACCACTTAATTGAGCAGGATAAGCGTCTTTTTTATCTATCATGCTGGTTAACGCTAGCAAAGGCATAACTCGGTTACTTATTTCTTGTCGAGAATAATGTTGTAACTTTAAAGGAAAAGCAACATTCTCATAAACTGTACTGCGCGACAATAAGTTAAAATGCTGAAAAATCATGCCCATTTGCTGGCGCTGCTGGCGTAATTCACTTGCTTGCAATGCCGTCAATTCAATATCATTAAACCATACTTTACCATCGCTGGGTTGCTCTAATAAATTAATACAATGCAATAATGAACTTTTACCTGCACCACTATGGCCAATAATGCCATAGATTTCACCTGACTTGACGTTAATGTCAATATCTCTGAGTGCATGCAAACTCCCTTGCGGGGATGAATAATATTTATTAATACGCTCTATTCTAATCACACATTGTTCCATTTATCGATCGGGCTTCTCAATAGTGGTTAGGCTAGTCGACAGCATGGCCGCGCTTTAGCTACACTTCTTTCACCCAGCAAGCTGACGATCAAATCGGCGATAATCTATTTCTCATGTTAACAAACTTCTTTAGAGTAAGTCAATTTCCTCAACTAAATCACGCTTCATTGGCTTTTTTGTACAATGCTTTAAATAATGTTTATCAATAAAACGTAACGGTAAATGTTCATCTCTACCAATAGGTATACCTAACCGGGTTGTTTTTACAATAATCTTAGGTGTATATCCAATATCCACGCAATTAAATGTATCAGTTAATTGTTTTTGATCCCACTCTTTTACTTTCAAATTTAATGATTTACAAAGTAGTGTTTGCCCTGAGCATAAACGATCAATACAACGCATTTTACGTGTATTTTTAATAGGATTTAATGCTTGCATAATAGCAAGTACTTCAGTATCTACATAGGGAATGGCAGACTTTATCAACACAGCATTGCCAGCGCCAAGACAACTAAAATTAAGCGAATCGCCTCCACGTGCATAATACATATAGATGGTCCCAGGTGGCATAAATAACGCCTTACGTTTCTCTGTATATCCTAGTGATGCATGGCTTCCTTTTTCATGAATATAATAAGCTTCTGTTTCAATAATTTTTGCTGCAAGCCAATGGTGTTGATAATACACACGTAGCACTTTTCCTAGCAAATTGACGGCAACTTGTGCCGCATCCTTTGCAAAAAAATCACGAGGTAATTGTTTTTCTTTCATCATATTTAGAGAACATTAAGAGATAACTGTAGTAAAAAAACACTGCGATTCATCATAGTGAGAATTAATAACGAATGTTTCTGTTTGAGTCAAGACCACCACAAAAATTGATAAAAAAAAAGCGCTGAAGGTAATGGCAGCATGAACATTTTTGAATCCTATTCTGCCGTAAAATTGACTTAAAATAGACACGCTAAGAAAATGACTGAAACGTTACAAAAAACTTATTTTGGTCATACAGACCATTTCTCATACCATTAGCAAACAAATAGTGCAAAAAGTAGAAAACCAGCAATAAAATCCAGCATTTTTCTAAATTTACTGCAAAATTTATATTGCAAATTATTAATTTTTTACTATACTTTCGGAAGCTTCACAGAAAGAAATATAGGCGAACAATGCCGGAACAAAGCGTCTTACTAAAAAGGATTTACTCTGATTGGCAGCAAGTTACTAGCATGCTAAAAAGAGAACCTTTTGACGACCTTTTATTCATAACCAGCATTAATAATTTAAATTTAATGATAAAAAATTATGCTTACAAACTTGGTAAAGAGCACAGCATAGAATTCACTATAAATATTGTCACACAAGCACAAGAGAAATACCCACCATTGCTGACAGCAAAACAAGAAAACCAACTTGGTAGTATTATAACTGGATTTATGAACTTAACGACTGAGCGAGGAAAATACAGAGAGATATTTTTTCAGAATGAAAAAATATCCGATCAACATGGCAAAACGTTCAATCCACAAGACATTCGAGGAATCTATTCCTATCAACTTAACATATTAAGGGCTATAGTATTAGCTCAGAGCAAAACGCCAAAAGAAGAAAACAAAGAGTATGAACCAAATTATAGTATAGCAAAAAAAATTTTAGATTTATGCTTAACACAAAGAAGCGAATATCAATACTTTAAAAATTTAAACTGTGAAGAAAAATTTATTGAACTAACACTAAAAATAATAATCCAGCTATGTAACTATGTTAAGAAACACCCTGTTCCTACTTATTCTCACCGTAGCCATAATAATATTCATCAATTACTTCTTAGCCTAGAACCATTGCTCATAGAAAGAGATATCCCTGTTATTGATAGAGCTATTATGCTTCTAGAAAAAACAGTTGAATTAAATACCAATAAAAAGAGTACTATAAATGAAGTACTTGATACAATTAAAGTTGCATTTTTTAAAGATGACCACAAAAAAATTAATGACTTCAGTTTTCTACAATCCTTTAAATTCAGTAGTGTATACAGTCTTTTGCGCGATGGATACTATACAAACACATATCAATATAAAAAATTGATTCCTGTTAATAAAGATACACTGTCATCTAACACTGGCAAGAAATCAGCACCTGAATATAAAAAATATAGAATAATCTACGATCCTATCAAAGCAGGTGTACGTTCAAGTAAAACAACTCAAAAAATAAAAGCACAAATAGATAAAACACCTTATTACCTTACTACCGTACACTTAGCAGAAAATAAACTTCACCCTAGCTTCTTTGGTCTATCACAAAATGTTGCTAAAACTGACACGCATACAACCAAATTTATCGCTAAATTAGTTAGTGGAGGATTTGGGATAACAGCTGAACTCAAGCAAAATGATACAGCTTCGCGCTACTCAATGTGCGGATGTCTTGGTTAATCACTTTCTCTTGTTTAATAATGACTACTAAACATACGTAAAAATGTAAAACTCGCATTTTCACACTGCTCAGCTATAATAGATATACAGCTTCAGTATCAGATATAAAGGAGAGAATATAATGTCAGCAAATAAACAAGCAAAAAATCAATTGGTTTTTCTATCAGCTGTTTTAGCTCTCGCAGCAGGAATCAATCTTTCCACTGTAACACCCGCGCAGGCAGAAACAAATCCATTTAGCGCTGAAAAACTAAGTCAAGGCTATAGTACACAACTACTCCATGAAGCAGATGATGGCAAATGTGGCGCAGGTAAATGTGGTGAAGCTAAGTGCGGCGCAGGCAAGTGTGGCGCAGGTAAATGTGGTGAAGCTAGCGAAGAATAGCAGCTAGCAAAGAGCAGCCAAGCCTATTTTTATTTGGACATCGCGATAAAAATTTACTCAAAACCGCCGTGTGGATAGCCACAGGGATATTTTTTAGTGGATTTTCATTGCAATATTCATGTGCAAAAAAATACTGAATAATAGCCATCATCACATATTAGGGTAATTGGGACCACCCCCTCCCTCAGGCACCAACCATGTTATATTACCAGTAGGATCCTTGATATCACATGTTTTACAATGCACACAATTTTGTCCATTAATTTGTAAATAGGATTGTCCATCTTTGTCGATAATTTCATAAACTCCAGCAGGGCAATATCGCTGCTCAGGTGCATCATATTGTGCTAAATTTACAGAAATAGGCACGTTAATATCTTGCAAATGCAAATGAACCGGCTGATCTTCCTCATGATGAGTATTTGATAAATAAACAGAACTTAATCGATCAAACGTAATATTATTATCTGGCTTGGGATAGTCTATAGGTTGATATTTACTTTTTGCTTGCATACACAGGCTATCTTCTTTTTTATTATGCAATGTCCAACATGTTTTCCCGCCAAGTAATTTTAAATCAATGCCAGCCAATAATGTACCTAACCAAAAACCATAACGGAAGTAATGACGAAAGTTTCGTGCTTGATATAATTCTTTATATAACCACGAGGATTTAACATTCATTGAATAAGCTGTTAATTCATCCTGCCCTGTAGAACCATCTTTTAATGCATTAAATGCTGCTTCAGCAGCCAACATGCCTGACTTCATCGCCGTATGACTGCCTTTTATCTTTGCCACATTTAAAAAACCTGGCGCACAACCAACTAAGGCACCACCAGGAAAAACCAACTTAGGCAATGATTGCAGTCCACCTTCATTTAATGCGCGTGCGCCATATGAGATCCGTTTTCCGCCTACTAATAACGGCTTAATCACTGGATGCAATTTAAACCGTTGCATTTCTTCATAAGGATCCAAGTAAGGATTTTCATAGTCCAACGCCATTATGAAACCTATAGATACTTGGTTATTTTCTAAATGATAGATGAATGATCCACCATAGGTTTTATTATCTAATGGCCAACCAGCAGTGTGTTGTACTAATCCAGCTTGATGTTTTGCCGGATCAATTTCCCATAACTCTTTTATTCCCAGACCATAAGTAGGTGGATCAATATTATCACGCAAATTGAATTTTTTTATGATTTGCTGTGATAATGATCCGCGGCATCCTTCTGCGAAAAAAACATATTTTGCATGTAACTCGATTCCTGTCGAAAAATTTGCTTTTTGTTGACCTTCTTTTCCAACGCCCATATTGCCTGTAGCAATACCTTTAACAGCGCCATTATCATGATACAACACTTCAGCTGCAGCAAATCCAGGATAAATTTCCACACCCAGCTCTTCTGCTTGTTGTGCTAGCCAGCGACATAAATTGCCTAAGCTAATGATATAATTACCTGCATTGTGCATGGTCTTTGGTAATAAACCTGTAGGCCAGCGCCATGACTTATTTTTTGTTAAAAATAAAAATTGGTCAGCTGAAACAGGCGTATTCAGAGGCGCTTGACGTTGTTTCCAATCTGGCATCAATTCATTTAATGCCCGTGGTTCAAATACAGCACCTGATAATATATGAGCACCAATCTCTGCCCCTTTCTCTATTATACAAATCCTTACTGGAAAATTATTATCTTTTGCCATTTGTGCTAATCGAATAGCAGCTGATAATCCTGCAGGACCACCACCAACAATGACTACATCGTACTCCATTATCTCTCTAGTCATGATAGTTTTTCCTTTTAAGCAAACGCTTTAACTTCTGTTATTGCTGCACCAAGAATTAATGCATGAACATCTGTTGTTCCTTCATAGGTCTTTACCGTTTCTAAATTTAACATATGGCGCATTACATGGTAATCTTCAGTCAAGCCATTCCCACCCATCATGTCACGTGCTTCACGTGCAATATCTAATGCGACTAAAGTTGAGTTTCGTTTGATGATTGAAATTGATTCAAGTGTTGCTTTATTGTTATCTTTCATGCGGCCAACTCTAAGACACGCTTGCAAACCAATAGCAATTTGTGTTTGCATATCAGCAAGTTTACGCTGAATAAGTTGCATACCTGCTAATGGTTTACCAAATTGCTTTCGTTCTTTAACATAATTACGCACAGTTTGAAAACAAAAATCGGCGGCTCCGAGAGCACCCCAGGCTATCCCGTATCGTGCATTGGCGAGGCATTGAAATGCTGTGCTTAATCCAATAGCTTCAGGTAAAAGATTTTTTTCCGGCACAAATACTTCATCCATAACAATTTCACCTGTGACAGATGCTCGCAAGCTTAGCTTACCTGTGATTTTTGGTACAGTTAATCCTGGCATATCGCGCTCTAATAAAAAACCACGAACTTTATCATCTTCATCCCTTGCCCATACCACAAACACATCAGCTATAGGTGAATTGGTTATCCATGTTTTTGAACCATGTAGTTGAAAACCACCATAAACTTTCTTTGCTCGTGTTTCCATCCCACCGGGATCAGAGCCATGATTAGGTTCTGTCAAACCAAAACATCCTATTAATTCACCCTTTGCTAGTCCAGGTAAAAATCTTTCTTTTTGCTCATCAGTTCCAAACTGCCATATAGGAAACATGACTAAGCTGGATTGCACACTCATTGCTGAGCGATAGCCCGAGTCAACTCGCTCTATTTCATATGCCATTAAGCCATAGCTGATATTATTAACACCGGCACAGCCATAACCCGGCAACGTTGCACCTAGCAAGCCGGTGGCGCCCATATCTTTCATGATGTCTTTATCAAAACTTTCTTTACGGAAGGCAGCTACAACCTGTGGAAACAATCGATTTTCAGCGAATTGCTTCGCCGTATCACGCACCATTTTTTCATCTTCTTGCAATTGTTCTTCCATTAAAAAGGGATCTTGCCATTGAAAAGTAACTTGCGTTATTTTTTCCATGTTCACCTCACAGTTGCTTTCATTAACTGTTAAATTACATAGGCTAAAGCCATTTTTTTCTTTTAAAAAATAATGCTAAAATAATCCCTAGACCTACCATGCCAAGAACACATAAAACGAAACCATAGGCATATTTTGTTTCACGCATATTGACGAAATTCATACCATAGATACCGGTAATGAACGTCAACGGTGCAAACAACATAGCCCATACTGTTGCTTTGCGTTGCACTTCATTTGAAATAAAAGTTTTCTTATTCACCATGGATAAATGCACATCCAACATGTTAGTTGTCATATCACGGTAAATTTCTAACATATCTGTGATACGTAAAATATGGTCAAAACAATCTCGCAAATAAATTTGCGTATCTTCTGATAACATGCGATTTTCATCGCGCATTAGCATTCGTACCGCTTCACGTTGCGGACGCAGTTTTAAACGCAAAACCAATAATTCACGTTTAATTGTATAAAGCGTCTGATACGTATCAATTCCTAATGGACTAAATAATTGTTGTTCCACTTCTTCGATCTCATCTTCAAATTCTTCTAAAATTGGAAAACAATGATCGATGAGGACATCAACTAATACATATAATAAATAATCTAATTTACGTGCACGTAAAGCAGCTTGTGGATGATGTAAGCGTCGTCGTACCGCCCGAAAGGGATCATTTTGACCATTGTGGAATGTTATTAAGAAATTTTCACCCAAGAAAAAACTAACTTGCTCATTGATGATCTGCGTACCTTTTTTTGTCAATACGCCTAAAATTAACATGATTTGATCTTCATAAAATTCTGTTTTTGGGCGTTCACCAATATTAATCGCATCTTCTAACGCCAAAGGATGCAAATTATATAATTCATTAAACTCACGTAAAAGTGATGGCTTTGGCTGCCCATGCACATGGATCCAGGTACACGTTTCTGTCGATAAGTATTGTTGACAATCTTTAGCTGTAACATTGATACGTTCAACAATCGCATCTTTTGTGTAATTCACCATGGTCATAGCAAACGGGATAACACCCGCTTGATCAACAATTGATGATAATTCAGGGGTATACTGTTCTTGGATTTCTGCGAACTCTTCCATATCGCGCCTCCCCTTGTCTAAGATGACGTTAACTTTACCTTTGCTTAATTAAATTCTTGAATTTTCCCGAGCGCAGCTCGGTAAAGCTCACTAGATATTTAATTTCAGCAAAGAAATTTTCTTACAATTATTTACTGCTTGGCAATATTAGTACAAATTGACATTAAATGATAATAAAATTCATACAATATTGATAAAACTTGGTGAATTATACAAAATATTGCCATAAAATACACGGATTATGTCTTTATTTTCACTAATTTACACAGAGTCCTGAGTTATTACCAAAAAATTGCTATACTTCGATAACACTATTTATTCACAGTAGGTAAAAAAATGGACTTTAGTTTAATGCAATACATTGCAACCCCTTTGCAAAATTTTCAATTAGTTATCTTGGGGATCAACATCATTCTTCATATTATTTTTGCTGGAGCTGTTGCTCGTGATGCCGGTAATTTTGAAAAAGCTGGCGTAAAAACATCGCTAGTCTCCGGCATTACCTGGGCATTCGCGACACTTATTGGTGGTATTTTCATTGCTGTCTCTTATTGGCTGATTCATCACTCAACCTTCACTAGAGCTGACTATAAGGATCATATATGAAAAAATTATTACCAATCCTTATGATTGTCTCCACATTAGTCATCAATAATTGCTCGATTCCTACACCAAGCCCTGCTTCAACCGAAATGGAAATGGATATTACTATGCCTAAACAGCTTGAATAACATCGTCAATGGGAAAACTCATCTCAGAGTAGCGAAGAAAGCAAACCATAATTGGTGAAAGAAAACGGCATCAGACTTTTATACAAGAATAAAAATCCGCCTCTACATCAAGCAAAGGCGGATTGAGTAAATATAAGCTATTAACCCGCCTCACGTACTTGAACAACATATTGTTGCAAGATATCCACATTGGTGCCGCCAGGGATAAAGAAAGCCGGTATATCGGCATTGCTACCTTTTGTGCTATGACCAACAACAAATGCCGGCGTGCCTAACAGACCCAATTTTTGAGATAACTTTAAATTTTGCTCTAATTCATTACGCACTGTTGCACTATCCATATCTGTTTTTAATTTCTCGATATTCAAACCAACTGATTTAGCTGCTGCCATAACTTTTTTATCTGTTAATGGATTGTTTGCTTCCATCAATGCGTCATGCATTTGCTTGTATTTACCTTGTTGATTTGCTGCTAATGCGGCTTGTGATGCAAACATTGATGCATTTCCGAAGATAGGAAACTCTTTATAAACAACCCGCACATCTGGATTTTGCTTAACAATTGCCTCTAACACTGGGCTCATATCTTTACAATGTGGGCATTGATAATCAAAAAACTCAACAACAGTTACACTACCGTTTGGATTCCCCATGACCGGGCTGGCTTTATCGTTAAATAATTCTTTTGCTATTTTGGGAATTTTTTTCTGAGCATCCTGTTGCATTTTAACCATCTTCTGTTGTTGTTTCTCCTGTAACTTTCTGGAAACTTCAACAAGAATTTCAGGGTTATTTAATAAATAGTCCCGCACAACTTGTTCAACTTGTGTTTTTTCTGCAGGACTCATTGTTTTGGGTTTTGCCCATAAAGCTGGCGAAACACTGATTAATATAAACCCGATGATTAATGTAAAAATACCACGTAAATTCATCACGACAAAACCTCTAATTTGTTGCTTGACCAAACATAAACCATAGAATAGTCAGCTTGTAAAGTCAAGTGCTTTCACACATGCCTACTGGCTGTAACTTAGCATAAGCTAAAACCAACCATTTACTCTCACCATCCTCATCAAATTGTACCTGTACACGTGTATGTGCACCTTTTCCTTCAAAACTTAAGATAACACCATCACCAAATGTTTTGTGGCAAACACGCTGCCCCAAATCAAATCCTCCTTCACTTGCTGATACTGACATAGACAAACTGTTTTTTGATGATTGATGGTTAGCCGTTCGAATGGTCTTTATACGTCCCCCCATTTCTTGCATATACTCTGAGGGAATTTCACGTAAAAAACGTGACGGTCTATGTGATTTTTGACTACCATAAATATGACGCACTTCGGCATGCGTCATATAGAGTTTTTTCATGGTCCGAGTCATACCCACATAGCACAAGCGACGCTCTTCTTCCAAACCCTTGGCATCACCAACCGATCGAAAATGCGGAAATAAAGACTCTTCCATGCCACACATGAAAACCGTATGAAATTCTAAGCCTTTAGCCGCATGTAGCGTCATTAATTGGACTTCATCTTTTTCATCATCGCCTGCTTTATCACCCATATCCAATGAAGCCTTTGAAAGAAAAGAAGCTAATGGCGAAAGTGGCTCTGAGCCATCATGTTCAAATTCTCGCGCGGCATTGACCAATTCTTCCAAGTTTTCAACCTTAGCGACACCGGCTTGACCTTTTTCATTTCGATAATAATCGAGTAAGCCGCTAGCATCTAATACATAAATAACTTGCTCAGGCAGGTCTAATTGAACCACATTGCCTCGAATTTCTTCTAATAATAAGCAAAACTGTTCAACCGCTTTATGTGCGCGGCTTGCTAATAACTTTTCTGTTAATAAGTAGTTGGCACTATCCCAGAGTGATAGATACTTTTCACGTGCTGTTTGACGGATATCACTAATTGTTTTCTCCCCTATCCCTCTAGCAGGCACATTGACAATACGTTCAAAAGACGCATCATCATGCAGGTTTTCAATTAAGCGCAAATAAGCTAATGTATCTTTAATCTCCGCACGCTCAAAAAATCGAAAGCCACCATAAATTCGATAAGCAATATTTGCATACAATAAATTTTCTTCCAGCACACGCGATTGTGCATTTGAGCGATACAATATAGCAATGTCACGCTTTGCATAACCTTCATCAATACAAGCTTGGATCCGAGATACAATAAAACGCGCTTCATCTGTTTCATTAAAGGCGGTATATAACCCAATGGGCTCACCTTCAGCATCTTCTGTCCACAAATTCTTACCTAATCGGTTGGCATTATTATTAATCAATGCATTAGCCGCTGATAAAATAGTATCGGTTGATCGATAGTTTTGTTCTAGCCGTATTAAATTTAAATGAGGATAATCATTTTGTAATCTTTGAATATTCTCAACTTTAGCCCCTCGCCAACCGTAAATTGACTGGTCATCATCACCAACAATAAATAAATTTCCGCTATCGCCAGCGAGTAACTTTATCCACTCATATTGAATTTTATTGGTATCTTGAAACTCATCCACCAATACATGTTGAAAACGCTGTTGAAATTGTTCCCTTAACATCACATTCGTTTGCAACAGATAATGTGCACGCCAAAGAATTTCGGCAAAATCAACCAAACCATTTTGTGTGCATAATTCATCATAAACTTGATACACTGTTAATAATGTTTTTTCACGCACATCCATATCTGATTGATTCATCGCTTCTGGTTTAATACCTTCATCTTTTTGTTGATTGATGAACCATTGTATTAACTTTGGTGGGTAGTGTTTTTCATCCAGCGACATGTCTTTGGTAATACGACGAACCATACGCAATTGATCATCGCTATCTAAAATTTGGAAGTTATTGGCTAACCCAGCTTCCTGCCAATGAAGGCGCAAAAGACGATGGGCTAAGCTGTGGAAAGTCCCCACCCACATTGACTGCACTGAAAAACCGACGATATGATCAATCCGCTGGCGCATTTCACCTGCCGCTTTATTGGTAAAAGTCACCGCCAGTATTTGGAAGGGAGAAACATTTTTTTCCGATAGCAACCAGGCAATACGATGCACGAGTACTCGGGTTTTACCGCTACCGGCACCGGCTAAAACCAGCAGCTGACCAAAATCCGCACAGACTGCTTGCTGTTGTGCGTTATTTAATTGTGATAGTATGTTTTCATTCATAGTGCGGCATTGTAACGGATTCCGCGGGGTACCGCCACTATGCGCCTAATCACTAGAAATACGCGCTTTTCAGCTATCCATAGGCAGATCATTAAGGGGCTATTGTGAGTCACGATAACGCTCAATATAACCCTTCAATATAGCTAGCCACAGCGGCAATATCTTCATCTGTTAATTTCGCTGCTGCATTTTGCATCATTCCATTCAAATCATTGTGTCGTTCATGCGAACGAAATGCTTTTAATTGGATTTCAACATAGGTTGCATGTTGACCTGCCAAATGTGGGAATTTCGCAGAGCCTATTCCCAAACCTTGTGCACCATGACATGCCATACAGGCAGGAATACCGCGTTCCATATCACCACCGCGATACAACGCTTGACCTTTTTCCACTAAATCTGCTTTTGCATAGCCGGTTGACATCACTTGGCTGGCAAAATACGCACCCAAATCCGCAATATCTTCATCTGTCAGAGAGGCAACAATACCCGCCATGGTGGCATTAGCACGACCACTTGCTTTGCCTATTTTAAAATTATGTATTTGTTTGTTTGAATAAGAAGCATATTGGCCAGCGATTTTGGGCCATTCTGGAAACGCACTATTACCATCTTTATTGTGACAGGCAATACATGCTGTTGCCTTTCTTTCGCCTGCTTCGATATCACCATCGGCCCAAGCGTTCAAAGTAAACACAAATAATATGGCAAAAATAGTCCACTTGGCTCTAAACATAATCATATTTATCACATACCCTGTAAAATGTTGAAAAAATTCTATACCAATATCTAAATATAATTTAGCATTGTACAAATATTTTGAGCATGGATCCAATCATGAACTTCAATGAGACAACATTTCTCACCAGTGCTGCCAAGCTAAACCAATTGCCAGCAGATACAGGCAATGAAGTGGCATTTGCCGGACGATCGAATGTGGGCAAGTCAAGCACCCTAAATGCAATTACCGGTTGTAAAAGTATTGCCCGCACCAGTAAAACACCCGGACGCACTCGATTGATTAATTTTTTTACTGTTATAGAAAACTGCCGCTTAGTTGACTTACCCGGTTATGGCTATGCAAAAGTCTCCAAAACAATCAAAGAACAATGGCAAAAAACATTATCTGCATATTTAAATAAACGCCAGTCACTATATGGTCTAATATTAATCATCGATATCCGTCATTTGCTAAAAGAAGTAGATTACGACATGATCTGCTGGGCAATTGATGGCAACTTGCCTATTCATTTATTGCTAAACAAAGCTGACAAGTTAGGTCGCAGCCAGCAAAATACAGCAATGTTTCAACTGAAAAAGCAACTAACTAAATTTGATTCTGACTTGCTCTCTTATCAATTATTTTCTGCTACGAGTAAGTTGGGAATTGATGAGGCTAGGAATATTATTGCGCGGTGGTTGGGAGTAGATTGAAAGAATTTATGATCTGTTTTGTGGGTTATTAGTTTGGATATTTTTCTGGCAGTTTATTAATGGTGGTAATTAATATTAAAGTTGGAACAGTTGGTAAGAGCTAATTTTTACGTTATCTGGCTTAGTGATAATAAGTTTGGCTTTTTATGAACTGACATTTATTAGGGCTTGTATAGTGCTAGAATTGATCCATCTAACGATGCTAAATTACAGAAGTGGCATAATTCTGGTGAAAATAAATTTTAGATCTAATTTCCCTTATGCTTTTGTTTGATAAGGCTCACAAATAGAAAGAAATTGATATGTTTTGCTTAATGATTTTTTTTTCGTATCTGACGTCTTCCCTTAAAACTGGACGGTTTTGATGTAGAATATTCTAGAAACTTGTTCAAAAAGAGAACGTCGAAACACTTGACATCGGATGAGCTCTTCTGGGAGAATAAAGTATCTTAAAGACAGAAAAATCTCTCTACATTAGGGAGACCCTAATTGAGGGAAGCAGTCATTTTATAAAAATACTACAATGAAGCCGGTTTAATATTTGGGAGCACTATAAATAAAGTAACCATGGAACCTGTTATACCTGACGACGTTAAAGAAATCGTAAATTTAGATTTTGATCCAAAGACAGATGAAAAATTTAATTCTTGGTCAAATAAAGACAATATAGATTCCTACAATAACCAACCTTTGGGCACGCTAGAAAAATTTACGACCTCTTCTAATATTGCTGACAACAAAGATATTAGAGTAATTTATAATAAATTTATCAGATCATCAAATTCCGTATTGGAATTAGGAGCAGGATACGGGCGAGTTTTAACAGAATTAATTATTTGTGGTTATCAAGGTAAACTATCTTGCGTTGAAAGAGACTATAAGTTCTGTAATATTTTGCGAAAAAATTTTTCAGGCATTGTTAATATCCATTGCACTGATATCTTAACTTTAGACCTTAATGAGAAATTTGACCTCATATTATGGATGTGGTCAGGTTTTGCTGAATTTTCTCAGAAAGAGCAATCGCTCGTGTTACAACATATAACTAACTTTTTAGAAAACGGTGGTTATTTAATCATAGATACAATATTTTTTACTAACGATAATCTTGAGAGCGCATTATTGGAACACCATTATATAAAAACTAAATATGGTGTGAAGTACCGATATTTCCCTTCATATGAGACAATATGCGGATATCTAAACAATTTAAAACTAAAGATGGAATGTATAGTAAAGTACAGCGAAACACTTACAAAGAAAGAAAAATGCTTATATATTCTTAAAAAAAGATATTAAAGTGCTTTTCTCATTTCGCGAAGAACAGTTTTCTCCCAATCAAGCAATTTATCTCCATCTATCAACTTCTTGTCACAAACTTTATCATAGCTCAAATTAAGTGTATTATTCCATTTTATAAACCACTCAATTTCTTTATATGATTTTTGATCAAACGTTTCATTCATACCCATTGTTGCTGAAATGAGATTTGCCATTAAAAGCATTCTTTCAGTACGTAAATTATTTACATCTTCTTTAAAATAAGATATATCTCTTTTATTATTAATATCATCATGCTTTCTAACACATAAATCATAGGTATATTCATCATTTATGCGTAAAGGAGTTAAAGCTGCCCTAATTCCTCTATAATCTAAAACAACAAGTTGATGTGCCCGAGTAGCTTCAGCTTGGGCAGGAACAATCCAAAGTACTACACCAATATTGATAACAGTAACTAACACTTCAAATCGTCTAATTACGTTTATAAACCAGCTAATTCCTTCATATAATTTAAATATATAAGATTTTAACTTAATCGAAACCTTCTGCATATCTCTTATAAAACCTGTCTTCTGTAAAAATTAGGACTAATCAATCAACCGACGGGACAACTTTATGTCCTTTAGCCGCTGTGAAAATGGAGCCAAAAGCTGCTAAAAACAAAGTAGTTAACCACGTCGATACTGGCATATGCACAATCCAAAAAGGATTTTTTAAAATAGAAAGTGCTAGTAGTCCAAGAATAAAAGTAACTATAAAGGACACTATGTAACGCTTTAGAAAGCATAAAAGAGACATTTCATGTTTGTAATTCACTATTTAGGTACTCCAAAATTAAAAAGATAAAAACTACAGGGGCAATTACAAATCAAAGGCAATAAAAGCACAACAGCCTGACTGCTGTGCTTTTATTGGACGGCAAATGCAAGCTTAAATACAAGCTGCAGCTACTGCTTTTCTTTTTCTAAGAAGCATCTTTAGAAATTTCATATCGAACTCTCCTGATTTTTTCCAACACACTTTGCCAACTGTTCACAAAGTTAGCAACCCCTCTTTACTTGCCAAAGCAAAAATCAGTTTGGCACTAAAGTAATTTTCTATAAACAAGCCTTTCATATACCACGTAATACTCCTAATGCAAACTTAACTAACCATTATCAAAAATAAAACCTCCAAAAAAATATTTTTTTACCTATCAATCCTCTCGCAAAGCACATTTATGGAGCTCTTGGTATTAAGTCACTCCAAGGAGTAATGAGGTTAAGCAAAAAATAAATGTGGTATCTAAATTCAAAAATCACCTCTGATAAAGCCAATTAGTAAAACGATTTTCTGCTCAAACTTAAGAACTCCCTAAATACAAACTGCAGCTACTGCCTTTCTTTTCCTAAGAAGTTTCTTTAGAAATTTCATATCGATTTTTCCTAATTTTTTCCAACACATTTTGCCAACTATTTACAATAGTTAGCTCCCTCCTTACCAAGCAAAAATTCACTTGACAAAAGTAATTTATATGAACAAGTCTCTCATATGCCGCAGAATACTCCTAATCATTTATCCAAATCATCTGCTAATTCTGGAAATTTTACTGCCAAATAATCCCTAAACTTATCTAAAATTTTTTGAAAAAATGGCCGACCCGTAATTTCGTAGATATAATCACCAAATTCTTTACGATATAAATTTTGTGTTTGTTCGAATAATTGGTTTAGTTTATTAGTAGTGCCTGCTTTAGTAGTATGTGGGTGATGATCCAAGTATTGATCTTCTTTTTCACTGAAAGCCTGTTTGCAAAAACTACGATATTCTTGAGTATGAAGGATGTGGGCATGCCATGCTTCATCAATATCCTTGGAAGGTGGGAGGCTATAGTCTGGATACTTTTTTCTTAAAAACAGATAATTGCGATACTGTTTAACAGTCTCTTCTGCTTCAACTCTAGACCAGCGTTCAATTTTAACAAGGCGATCTATCACAGATTGTAGATCAACTGAGTATATTGCATTCTTTGCTTTTTCTAATTCAGTATTGTTCATCATCCATGCCTCTTTAATCTAATAGCAATTAGCTCCTTGTAAAAAATGCTCATAAAAAATAACTTCACAGTATTTTCGATATTTTTGGTATCAAGAATATTCTGGAGGTAGTATTTTTTATTTAAAAAAAGAAATTTTCTGTACATATCACAAACAATTTCGGCCTCTTTTCGCAACCACCCTTGGTGCATGACCATTTTGTCAATGATTTGTGAGAAATCAATGGCATCGATATACTGTTTTGCCGCGTCCAATGAAGGAGCCGTACTTTCTGTATCCACGTGCTATCCTTAATTACCCATTTCACATAGACAGCTGTCTCGTTATCGGTTGCTGCCGATTGTACCCTAAGGACGTTTTTATTACAATAACGATCAATGCCGTGAACTCATTTTTATTTATTTACATTGTTATTTTATGCCTAAAGAAAATAAGACGATAAACAAATGAACAAAATTAGCCAACAACTCAAGTCTCTCTTTTATCTTTCTGGTCCTTTATTGGCCTCAAAAATGGGTGTACCATTACGCGGCTTTGTTGCGACCTGGCTATTTGCACAGTTGGGGACCAATGCATTGGCTGCAGGTGCATTGACCTATAGCTTATTTATTGCCATTACTACATTTATACTCGGCGTGCTAATGTCATCGGTTGGTGTCCTAACGGCTTATGCAACTGGCGCTAACAATGAGCACGACATCATAAAAACATTACAACAGGGCTGTTGGCTTGGGATCCTGCTTGCTGTGCCCGCCATGATCATACTGTACCATATTGATACACTTTTAGTCATTCTCGAACAGGAACAAGCGATCATTAGTCTAGCAACACAATTAGCAAACGGCCTTGCTTGGTCATTGCTCCCTTTTGCGATCTCGATTAACTTTTATAAACTGTTTATTAATCTTAACTTATCCTATGTGCCCATGTTCTATAGCGCCTTTAATCTGTTGACGATGGGTTTCTTTGGTTATGGTTTGGTTTTTGGCAGGATGGGCTTGCCTGAATGTGGGATCGCGGGTATCGGTTATGGTATCACCATTTCTGCTTGGTTACATTGGCTTATCTTAATGTGCCACCTTCGTCTTTATCATCAGACAAAAAAATATCATATATTTACACGTGGCTTTTACCCAAATGTACAGTATCTCAAAAAATTATGGTGCATTGGTTGGCCGATTGGCACAAAATATACTATGGAGTTTTTTCTGTTTTTTCTGATTGCCTCTCTTATTGGTGCTCTAACTCCAGAAGACTTGGCTGTTTATCAAGTGGTACTGCAATTTTTTATGTTGAGCTCCTGTTTGTCTGGCGGTGTGGGATTAAGTACTGAAGCCTTAATCGGTCAAGCCATCGGCGCACAACAGCATCACCTAGTGAAACCAATTTGCTGCGCAGGTTTATTACTCTCAATCAGTTATATCAGCCTAGCTGCTATCATTTTAATTGTTTTTCAACATCACATTGGCCAGTGGTTTTTTTTAAACGACTCTAATGACTATTTGCGCTTCTTAAACATTATGGGACTTATCATCGTTTTCCAACTTTTCGATAGCTTACGTAAAGTCATAACAGATATTTTAGTGGCATTAAAAACTTCCTGGTATCCATTAATAGCGGAATTAATTGGTTTATGGTGTATTAGCTTGCCATTAGGGTATTTTCTTGGGATTACTGCACATACAGGATTAAAAGGGTTTTTAATCGCATTAATTATTGGCTTAATTTTTAGCGTCATCGCAATGAGCTCACAATTCCGCTATCAGTTATCTTCTCGTTTTAGCAATGAGTTAACATAGCTGGGAAAGTTAAATATCACATGACCTCTTCAACAGAAACTTAATAACATTGTTTTTATTAACAATAGCTTAATTAATTATTTAGCATTTATTATATAAGCATTATCTTACACAAAAAATGGCGAATATCCTACAAAAAGTCTGGACAAAAAAGAAGCCTTTGTCTATTATTTTTACATATAAAGTAAAATAAATAGGTGATACCATGGAGAAATCAATTAAAAGCACTCCTTGTTGAAGATGATAAGTTAGCCCAGCTCATTGAAAAAACATTACTGACAAAACAAGGAATTAATGTTGATACATCAGAAACAGGGAATGAAGCCATTTCATCATTTGCTAACAATCAATATGAAATTGTTGTTCTTGATTTAGGATTGCCTGATATTGATGGTACTCAAGTTGCTAAAAAGATTAGACGCCTTGAAGCTAAGAAAAAAGATCACCATACACTGATTGTTGCTGTCACAGCACATACGGAAAAAAATAGAAGCGCTGAATGTAAAACAGCTGGCATCGATTATTTTATTGAAAAACCATTAAAGACAGAGAATATCCAACAATTAATAGACTATCTGCAATTAGACAAAATACTTGATCCAGCTGTGCTGAGCAAATATAGAGATAATAATCAACCTGAGGAAAGTATGCATTACATACAAAATGTATTACGCTCATTCCCAAAAAGAATTAAAAGAGCTAGAAACCCGCTTTGAAAATCAAGATAAAACATCATGGTCAGATAAAAACGCTTTTTTAGATGAAAATTCTTTTATGTTTTTGCTAAACAGAATACAAGGACTTTTAAATGTATCTCGGTGCATTTAAAGCAATTGAAGCCAGTAACACCTTTTGTAATGCGATAAATAGCCAGGCTTCTTTGGAAACATTGCGTCAGCTGTTTGATAATTTTAAAGCAGAATTGCAAAAATTACAGGAAATTAAGGCATCTTCATTCGAAGCTTGGATAAAATGCCATCATTAGTCTGTAATACGCTATAACAATGAATTTTCGTTTTTTAGTAAATATTAGTTTGTCAGTGTTTTTTGTTATGATGTAAAATATTTAGGTAAAAATATATTAATATCATGAAGAAATTAAACAACGTGTAGTAAAGCCGTACTATAATAATAAAAAAGTTAGGAGAGCCTTCAGCATCCTTGTCAACATGGTTTCATAATGTTAAAAAAATGTCATGAGATAAAAGCTGAATTTACTTTTATTCTACCGATATATCAATTTACTCTAATTCCATTTTAATATATTTTTGTTACACTTCTTAATAGCAATGGAGAAAATAGTGTTAGTGATGCAATAAAAACAACTTGAACTAATGATGTTTTATATGAAATATGAATTAGAGCTGGAACCATCAATGCCAACAAAAAAAAACAAGCTGACAACTGTGTCACCTGCAATAATAACTTGGTCTAAGTGTTCGGATGGTGTAATAGCTTGTCCTAATGTTATACCAGAGATTCTAAAACAATACTGTGCCACGCCTAAGATAACAGCCGCTGTAATTAGAGTCCCTGGTGAGGAAGCAACATATCCAAATAGTACGGCGGTAAAGCTTAAGCTTGATGTAAGCATGGTGAGAAAAGCTATATTTCCAGGGAAGGGTCTTAACAGAAATGTCCCAGCAAATCCTGCCAGAACAAAAGCCATTGCTGCTGCTGATCCTATATAACCGTGTAAATTTGAAAATTGTAATGCGTCACCTTTTATAAGTCTAGCAATAAACACCGGCATCCCGACATTAAAAATAATGAAAGAAATATTGTTAAGCATTATTGAAAAGTTCAGGTTTCTTATATGTTGATTTTTTATTAAAAGACGATATCCATGCCAGGCATGAGTATTAGAAGTTGTTCCGCCTTTTTTTGATAGTGGAAATGCTAACCAAATCAATGCACTGATAATACAGGTGATGATATCGATCACGATACAGTGTTTAATGCCTAAGTTGGCAATTATTGTGGCAGCCACTAGCGGTGAAAACATCGTCATTGCCTGAGATACTGTTTGATAAAAAGAAAAAACACTCGCTTTATTTTCTTTGCTAACTATCTCATTAAGTATTCTTACTATTATTAGGATGTTCTACTCCATAAAAACAGGAGAGTAAAAATATTACAGTCAAACCTTGAAAAATTTTTATTTCAATAAATAACAGCCACAATAGAACGACTGCAGAAAAAATGGGCATAAAAAATCCTATTGATCTTGCAGCAATTTTATTAATTAAGTAACCACCAAAAATACCTGTTATAACAACACCGAATAACGTTACCACTTGCAACCAAGATGAATAAGTGCCAGTAATGTCTATTTTAAATAGCAATGTTGATATGGATATAAGACTCATCATCGACCCTGCTGTTGACAAGCTTATCCCTGTGATGAGTAATCCTAAAAAAATATTGGATTTCTTTTTTGCATTACTTTTCATTTAAAAAATCACTCTAGCGTTTTCTTTCTTTTAACCTGATGTTGCCTATCATATTAACTTTCTGTATTAATTTTAACAACACTTAACATGATGCTTTCCTTTACAAGTTGCATGTCCTTAAGAAAAAATAGCTATAAGTTTTTACAGCCATGTTACGCCAATGACAGAATTGGTCATCAATCTTGTATGCCAATACTAATTGTTAAATCGTATTTCATCAATTTTTTTCGTGACTACTCGCTCCCTATTCCTCTAATTTTACTTTAACTATAGAATTTTCATTGTTGTTGACAGGCTTATTGACGATAGCGAAAACATTTTATGCCATTTCTCTCAATGATGAATAGATTTATTTCGCAAAATTTAGCTTGCGATCGGTCATCGAGAGAAAGAGACAACATATCGCACCAAAAATATTACATTTTTTTATCCAATACGATTTATATAAACTGGGGGCAGCTACGATTGCACTTTAACATAACGGGATGCATTGGCTACTACTTTTACTACCTCTTGGGATTGCTTAGCCAACTTCTGAGCCTCATCCAGTTTATTGTTTAACCCCAGTGATAGCTGTGACACCATGGATGTAGCAACATCTTGTGACGATACCTTTTGCGTACCAAGCAACTGACGTATTGTCGACGAAGATGTCGATAGCTGATGTTTCACACGAGATTCCACAGCGCTTGTTTGAGAAGGTTCTGTTGTTAACTTCTCCTCCACGTTGTACTTGGCAGTAACAGGGTTCTGTGTAAGTGAGGAGATAATAGCCGTTGTGTGTGAAGTCAACTGCTTGACGTCGGTTGTATTATCGGTTTTTTGTTGTGGATCGTTTGGCTTAATGGAGGGAACAGGTAATTCATATTCTACTGATAAAAAGTCTTGATCTGTGCGATCTAATGGACTATCTTGGCTTACCTCACTTGAACAGTTACTGTCCGTGTCTGTACTGAATCCTGGATTGATAGATGATCCACTTTTTAGCACGTGCAAATCTTCCTGCAGACGTTTTACCATCTTCAATAATTTGGCATTTTCACTGCGCGTATTGACATTATCTTGTTGCAAACTGTGTAACTGCTTCACCATCCCTTTTAGTTGGATTGCCTCTTCTGTGCAATCATCGTTTGTGGGTAATTCTACTTGAAATTCAAACGCGGCACGATTTCGACGGTACGCCATGGTTAGCTGACGTACATTCTCCGCGCTGTAATAATTGACCCTTAACACTTGCTGGAGGCTATCTGCCAGTTTACGCAACGATCGCACTCTCATGGGGTGAAACATCACACTAATGCGCCAAGGCGTCATTGCTTTTAAATAAAGACTGAGCTGTTGATGAATATCGAGTGCTGTATTGTTAGAATCATGAATAATGCCGTGAATGGCGTGGACATGTTGATCCACTAATGCATCAGGCGAAAGAGATGATCCCATGCGTTTATTTCGATACCGCTGATTATACCAGTCATTGAACACGTCCAAATTATGCGTTAAAGCATTTTTAAACTGTCCTAAAATAGGTGGTGGCGTTTGTGCCGTTACTAGCTCGTGTGGTGTTGTCGTTGTTCTTGTCATGTATTTTTCTCCTCTGCTTTTATTAATTATGCGACACATAAAGGTGTAAGTGTTAAAGACAGCTCACTATTCGCTTGCAATGATGCCTGTTGACAGCGCATTGTTAACGACGCTGATCGCGATATGTTATCTTGTGATGGTACAGTACAATGTGTGATAAGACTCTCGAGCATTGCCACCGAATCACGGCAAGCCATCTGACTAAACAATCCAACATGCCGGTGATGGCGTGCTAACTCACTTATTTTTTTAATAACATGTTGATCATCCAAGCTTCCGAATGCTCGCAAACCGATTAGCATTGCGCGAATCGCTTGATAGCGAGCTAAATGAGGCTTGCCATTAACCCATAACAGCGTTAACTCTTTTTTTACTAACCGGTTAATCATGTGTCGAGCACATATTAAAAATGCTTTCATTGCGGGTTGATACTGTGTATACAAGTCCGGATGATAATCTCGGTAAAAACACAATAAGTGAAACGCATTATTTACACGTTGTTTATCCGGCACACGTCCTTGGGCTAATTCAGCTAACACCCAAAAAATATTCTCATCCGCCTGACTGTATTGCACTGAACGTGTTTTCTTATTAGCCTGTATTGCATCTGTCACTGTAGAAACGTTATTGGCTGATAGATGAATATGAGACGCTGAGGCCCTAACTGGTAGTGATGTGGCTGCCAAGCTATCCAAAGTTTTCCCTGCTTTGCTAAAAGGTGAACAAGATTCCTTTCTGACTAGCTTTTCCAGTGAGGCTGTCGGTCTATCCACTTGACAAGCACTTGTTTTGATAGAAAGCTGTGTCGATTTATTGCTATCAAACGACTTAGGATATTTTTTCTTCTCTATTGTATCTGTTAGTTGTATGCTTTTCTGGCAAACCTTCAGTCCTTGGCTTTGATCTATTGCTGTCATCACCTGACCATGCGACTGCTCCATTGACGGCAGTGGCAGACCTGCTGCAAGCGCCAACCATGTAGGATGGTTATGCTTGCGTTTATGCAACGGCTGTTTTTTTCGACGCGGGCTAGCCGTAAGTGTTGCCAATGATTGATGTAATTTTGCAGTATTGTTTTTTGCCAAAATAATTTCTAACTTATTGTCAGCAGCGGTATACGCTAATTTAACAGCACCCGAATAAAGACGATGTATCTTTAGTGATTGCTTGACAGCTTTAGCACATTGACGTGCGTTAACGATTGTATCAGCTGATAGTGGTGTTGATGCCTCACTCATATAGTTAACATAGCGCTGAAAACACTGCAATTTGACTTTCTGTAGCTCTATTAATTCTTTCTCAAATAATTTAACTTCAGATTGCAATTTTTGATTTGTGCCTAATCTAAAAAAATTATCTATCCATTTAGCAATACCCGTTAGTATATTGGCATTGAGCGTTTTCATATGGGCCTTAATACACATTTCAGCTGCTTGTAAACGCAAGAAAGGCGTTGCCCCATACCCTGTCTCCACGTCACGTGGATGTGGAAATAAATCTAAGGTATTATCTGCTTGTGCTAACTGTTTACGGATCCGTGCAACTTGATGGCAACGTAATACCATTGATAGTGGCAATCCTTTATTCAACACAGCAAAACTACGAGGTGCTACCCAACGGTACCAACCAATTGCTAAGTGATGCCGAGATTCTGGATAAACCGATGCACGGTTTTTATAAAAAACAACATGTAATGGTACTTTTGTGTCACGTTGCAATGTCAATACATTGCGCAGACGTTTCTGATCCTGCTTATCGCCTAGGCGACCAATCAGTGATAAACTGGTAATGATACGATGCAAACCTAACCCACGGCGTGGCCGTACGGGCAATACTATGCTTTTCCCCATATTAAATGTCCATTTATCATCATAGGTTTTAATGGCATAACACGCATCCACAACAACATCATCAAATAGCAAATCATTTTTCTCAAGCGCTGCTTCTAATCGAATGAATAAAGTGTTGATGGCTTGGCGCTTTAACTGTGCCACTTGATCGCCTAAACGTTGAAGATACTGTTTATAGTGCATGTTGATATCGTTATGAATAGGATAAAAAATATATCGCCAAAAACCATTGTAACGACGTAATTGTTTGTTGGCTTTATCGATCGCTTTTTGCATTTCTTGCAACTGTTCTGTTGCTATTGTTAAAACAGTTGACGTTGGCAGACCCATCATAGCACCCTGCCCCTGAATCTTTTCTCGATATGATTTGATCCGCAAACTATTAGGGCTTCCCTCAACCGCACTTGCCTCAATGCGTTGCCACAAGGTGAGATCTTGGATTTTATTTGCAACTTGTCGATACCACATTGAACTACCACATGCTATCGCTTTATCAGCAGAGTTGACACGCAGTAATGTATTGAGTGCATCAACGTGCTTTTGAAAAGCCTGCTGTTTTTTTGAACGTAAAAAATATAAAAATTTAACATCCGAAGCAGGTGTCTTCTCTACCTGAAACGGTTGATAATGAAATACCGAATTCATCGATTTCTCTCCTCAATGGTAAATAATCACATGTCTCTCTTGTCATCTCCGCTACTATTGCATTAGGATAGCAGACAGATTGACTCTAACTAAAAAACGGCCCAACAGATCTGTTAATACTACTGTGATAACAGGCTTTTTTTTAATTCTATTAAATAGTTTTTTTCACATCTGTACTTCTTGAACTGCTAATCTGACAACAAAGGCCGTGCTTTGTTGTCATCAAGATTAATGTTTACAAACACGTCGCAATTCAAAGTTGATGCTTTTTAACCTCTGTCTTTTGCCTATTGCTTCACACAAAATGAATTGACACGAACAAGTTTTAGCAGGACTTTTTTAAAATTGCAAGAATTATTTTTTTATAAAAAATAATTTTGTCCGTGTCAGCGAGGACAGCACCCCATGACAGGTTATTCTTTTTTATATCAACAAAAAAACTATCTTGTTCATAATTAATATTTTTTAAAAGACAACAAAAATGATAATAAAAAAATTTAAGACAGTCTGGTTGAAAAAATTATTTATTATTTAAACTGTCTAACCAGCGATTATTGTTTGCAATAATGCATCATAATGACACATGCTATTGATGGTGACACAGACAGTATTGTCACAACCCACCATGCTTCTTTTTCCAGTTTTGTATGCATGATGCTTTGTTAACAATATCCGCCGACAACATTTTTTCGATAATGCATATGCTGCTCTTGCCTTCCACTTTCAATTATTCATCAAAATTTCTTATTGCAAGTTAGTGAATACATGACTGCCATCTATCTTGAGCAGAAGGTTGATCAACTGTTACTTCTTCTGCTTATAAAGTTTCTTTTAATAAAAATGTATCTATGTCATTCCAGTCATCTGGCATCGTAGTCGATCGTTTAGTATAACTATTACATAAACAACTGGTATTTTTTACTCTTATAGCGGTTCCCTATATTGTTGACCTATTCTAAGACTTCATCTAGAGCCTGCTTACTTCGTTATTCAAAACCTTATTTACAATAGTAAACGTCGCTTTTGAAACCTCGCAAGCAGACACTATACTCGCTTAGAATAAGTCAACAATATAGGGAGCCGCTATAAATAACTTATTATCTTGATGTTGTACGGTTTTTATTGTCATGTTAGACACCGATTATTGAAAACAGCGTAAAATGTAAAATAAATAAACAGCAGCGCCAGCAAAGATAGTTTCTTTGAATTAGTGGTAGAAGAAGAATATTGAATTACTATACAATAGATGCTTAAAATGCAATGTGTAAAAACTATTAAACCGCTTTAATACAGCAATTTTTTTAAAGGATAATGTATGCTTCGCTCCGACCATAGAACATCTCGCGCCCTGGAAGAAAGAAATTTGATTAATATAGCTGAACAGGATATTGAGGAGCAAGAAGAACTAGAAATCACCCATGTTCCTATCGATTATTCTCAAGCAAGCTGGCAAATTATTACACTAGGCGGCTCTTACGCCATTTCACGATTTATTTCAACAGCGGGACGGTTAGCCAATGCAAAAATGTTTTCCGAGTATGACGCCTTATATAATACAAAAACATTACCCGCTTTAGGATTAATTAACCCAACACAAACTTTACTGATTGGAACCGGCATTGGCGGATTATTCGCAACAAGCATTTTAATGGCGGATGCTCTTGCCAAAAACAACCTATCTGACATAGGCATCATTTATCAACGCAGTATTATTGCAGGATTGGGATTTAGTTTTCCTGTTGTGCTTATTATGACGTTTACCGATCCTATTCTTACATCAATTTTTCAACAAAATGAAACATTATCAGGCATTACTCAGGAATATTTTAGAGCCTTGGCGCCTGCCGTACCTTTTCTTTTTACCAATATCTGCGTACAGCAACTTGCTATGGGCATTAGTAAAAAAGCGCTAGTTATTGCTTCAGCAGCGAGTTACACGCTGTTATCTTCTGGCTTTGGTTATGCTCTCATTTTTGGCAAAGGCCCATTTCCAGCATTAGGTCCTATGAAAGGCTTGGGTTATGGTACAACCATAGGAATGGCTATAACCGCCATATTGTCTCATGTTTTCTTGTACTTTAATAAAACATTTAAACCCTATCGATTATTTGATTTTCAATGGGATGAGGCACATTATGCGTATCGTCTTTTTTCATTAGGTTGGCCAATAGCCATACAAGCTGGCAGTGAATTAGCTATTTTCCAAGGTATGGCGTTTATGGCAGGACGACTGGGCGACGATAGCATAACAGTTCAAGCAATTGTACAACTGTTATTACTGACTGTTTATTTTCCTGTGTTATCTGGTTCAAAAGCCCTAGGCCTTTTAGTAAAGACAGCTTTTAGTCATCATGATTTCACTTCTATAAAACGTTACGCAATAACTGGGCATCTTTTAGGAATAGGCATATCGACATTAGCATTTGTCGGTGCTGTTACGTTACCGGATATTGGTATTTCTTTTTTCAATATTAATGATGAGAAAACCATTGCGCTAGCTCGCTCTGTTTTTTGTATCCGTTTTTTAGGAGAAATCCTAGATTCATCTGCAAATATGAGTAATGGTGCTTTACGTGGCCTGCTCCTGACAAAAGTACCTATGTATCTGCGCTTATTCAGTATGGGACTTGTTGGATTATCGTTAGCTGGCATAATGACTTTTCCATTGAATTTAAAGTTAGAAGGATTATCATGGGCGATTAACATTGGGCTTGCCTTGAATGCTAGTACAGTATTCTTTTATTTATATAAAAAATTTAATGAACTGGAAGATGCAACAACTGACATTGAAGAATTCATTGAACTACAAGAACACTCTCAAACACAAAGTTGTTGCAGCCGACTCTTGAATTGCTTTGGCTTTTTTAATGCAGAAAAACCTAGAGAAAACACTGTTTCTAGTATTTATGACGAGTCAGATCATTCGTAAAATATAGAGACCAGCTTTGTCAGAGATTTACCTAAAATTGACGAAGAAGATACTGAAGAATTAACTCCGTTACTCTCAAACCAATCATTTTCTCAAACTGCTAGATGTGTATTGCTTTAGAGCATGATGGCTCAGGTAGTTATGAGATATAATAAAATGGCTATCAGTGACAATTAACTTTTCCAGTCGTATTACTTCATAATAAAATGAAGCAAGATTATCTGTAACATTTTAGCGATCCCTATGTCTACATCTGTAATGATAAATTGCAAATAAATACGCTTTTCTTCTTTTGAATATTGTTTTAAGCTTATATCCTGTTGAATTCTTAAAAAAATTAGTTTAGATAAAAAAACATTATATTATTATACATTTGTGTGCTTTTTATTAGTAAATGCTTATCTAAGAAAGATACAATCTAGATACCGTTACTTCATAATAAATCATCTTACCTTTTGACAAAGGGCTATATTATGATCAGGCATGATTTTTTATGTGGTCTCCTAGTACTGTTTTTATTATGAAGTAATATCTCTATCCCCCTTAGAATGTTCTAAAATTGATACCGCTATATTTTCTACCTAAATTCAGCAAAAAGTTTTTTCAATGAAAAACCCTTATTTATTCAAACTGGTATGATCTTGCACTATATGAAGCGATAAAAGATCTTGACATTACTCCGCAAGTCTGCCAACGTTGTAAAAATTGCAGGTATTTAGATACTTCTCGAGCAAATAGAAGAAGTTTTTATGTAAGAAAAAAATGCTTGATTATGTACAGACTATCAGCAACTAACTTTTTTAGTTATATCTTATGTAAACTTAAGGAGTGATATCTATGCGGCCAACAAGACCATCTTCAATTTTTTTAGCAAAACAGAATTATAGAACTAGCTTACGATACTTATCCTCCATGTTGCCATCAGATAAACATAATCATGCTTCCAAAGAATTTTTTAATGGCGCAGAATCAAAAACATTAGATAATTACTTATCAGGATTTTTCAATAATGTTGTTATTGCTTGCTTTAGTGGTAGAGCCGGAGTCTCTCCGCCTTCAGGTATAGTTGAATTAAGAGATAAATTGAGAGAGAAATTTGAACCGCTAGGCGTACCGCGTGACAATATATTTCGCAGAAGCTGGAATAAAGGTGAAGATGATGTTCCAACTTCTGCTCCCTGGATCAGTGACTTAAAGCGAGAAGTTGAAAAACGATCATCAAATCCAACTTATTTAGCTTTGATTGGACATAGCTATGGAGGATGGGCTGCTTGCAAATTATCAAGAGTTACTACAAGAACTCCTAATTTTGTTGGGTTAATTGACCCTGTCTTTGGCGCATCAAATAAAATGGATAGTGGAGATATACCACGAGCAAATGTCATTAAAAATTGGTATCAAAATAATGCCATTAAAATATTTGAACATTGTTTTGGCGAAACACCAGGTAATTATATATATTGTTCCGATAGTAAAGCAGGTTACTCCTGTGGCTATAGTAAGGTTCCAGGTGCAATCAATATTCATTTGGAGCATTTAAAAAAATGGGATGGTTCACACCACAGAAAAGAATGTGAGTTTGGAAGAAATATTAAATTACTAGCTACACATGTTGAAATTGATAACAATAACCATTGGTTATATCGACACATATATGAACAAATAGCTTCAGATTTGTATAGATTACTAAGCCAATACAATAGCTCTCGATTAGCAGCCGCTAGAAATGAAGATGGACGCCTAGAGATTTTTAGTATCAAAGATGATGGTCGTGTTTTCCAAAAATATCAGGTTGCGAAAAATGCCGGCTGGTCAGAGGAGTCTCATTTTGGTACTGAAAGTAACACCATCGCAGTAGCACGTAATGAAGATGGTCGATTAGAAGTTTTTTATACTAGGAATAGTGAACTACACCACCGTTTTCAAACAAGCAAGAATAATGGTTGGAGTGACGAACATAAATTTGGCGTTATTGGAGCAGTCTCGCATATTGCGGCAACCCGCAATGAAGATGGTCGATTAGAAGTTTTTTATGTAAAAAATGGAAAACTATATCATCGTTTTCAAACAATTAAAAACAGTGGTTGGGGTGATGAACATGATTTTGATGTTGGTGGAACAGTTTCGCATATTGCAGCAACCCGTAATGGAGATGGTCGATTAGAAGTATTCTATATTAAAAATGGTAATATACACTATCGATATCAAACAAGTAAGAACGGCGGTTGGAGTGATGATAAATTATTTGTTAGTGGTAACATCGCTCATGTTGCAGCAACAAATAATGCAGATGGTCGATTAGAAGTATTCTATGTTAAAGATGGACAAATCTATCATAGATACCATAAAGACAGTAGTAAAGCTTGGAGTAATGAAAATGCTCCCTTTAGTTCCAGTTCAGTTACAAATATTGCCGTATCTCGTAATGAAGATAGTCGGTTAGAAATCTTTTATATAAAAGAAAATGGTAGCATATACAACAGATACCATAAAGACACCAGTAGCAGTAGAAAATGGGGTGATGAGTATTATTTTTCTCACAGTGATCAATATATTAGCCAAATAGAAGAATACAATATAGATGAATATTCTGATCACGCATTTCACAAAATGCTTAGAGGAACATAGAGCTAGCTGGTATATTCAAAAAAAAATATTTTAGTTAACTTTATGCGATCTATAATATAGATGTTTTGTACGAATTGAAGACTAGCATCAGCTGATGTTGCAACTATAAATTTTGTTATAAAAATGATTATACTAGGCAGCATGTTTTAAAGCATGTGAAATGCTGGGCATCTATTTGCCTTACATTCTTAAGCATCTTTTAGCGCATCAATTAATAATGCTCGATAAATTTATTATAAAGCTCACAGCATGTCGCTTAGCGGCGCAATTGTAGTTAGAAAATTATAACCAATATAGCATGTACATTGCTAATAGGGACCAAAAAACACTTGATATCTTAATGAAAGAAAACAGATAGCGCTAATCATGCAACTTGAAAAATTTATTGAGAAAAAATATAAAAAGAAAAAACTAAAATTAGCCAACTATGTAATACGCCATATTTGACAACAATGTAATAATTTTCATAAAATTGTACTAATATTTAAGCTCAAAGAGGTTTAACAATGCTAACGGAACAGCTCATTCAGCATGCCAGGGATGGTAATATTCAAGCAATCCGAAACTGGTTCCATATTAACCCTAATCACTTAAATGATACAGACAATGATAATGATACTCTACTTGCAATCGCAATTTTAAATAATCAATGGGAATTGACTCTTGATTTGCTAGAACAAAATGTCAATGCTAACATTCAAATAAATAATTCACCGCAAGGCCCTGTCAATGCAATAAATATTCCAATGCAATATGGTCGTTGGGATGTAGTTGCACAATTGATTCGTGCTGGAGCAAATCCAAGAGATTACGATAAAACTGACTCACCTCTTAACTACTTTGCGAAAGAAAATAACATCAACATGATTAACTATATTTTAGACAATTACGATAATATTGTTAACTACCCCCCACATCACTCTCCCTTGAAGGTAGCTGCCATTGCAGGGCATTTAAATATAGTCCAAGTGTTAGTAAATGCGGGTGCAGCTATAGATCACCAAGAATCTCTGGATGGAAAAGCAGCAGCAGCTCAAGATAAATTTACACCCATACAATGTGCTGCTATGTTTGGCCACAATGATATCGTTAACTATTTGATGTCCTTAGCTCAGTATCGTTCTGAATACGCTGATCTAAATATGGGTTTTAGTTTTGACTGGTTTGAAACACGCTTAGATTACAATGTTTATACCAATATGGATCAAGTGGTAGAGTCAATACTTCCACATCCTAGACAAGCACCCGCAACTGAAATAAAAGACAAACGAGCTTTAAGAGCAGATCTGCTAATACTACAAGCCACAACTAAGTACTATACCTTGCGACGAGCAGTGCCCAAGATCACAAGACAAGGCGTTGTTAATAAATACTTAGATAGCGCTTTATTAGCATTATACATCACACAACATCCTACCTCACATTCTATAGCCATGCAAAAAATGGCATTTAGTTGGTTTTGTACAAGTATTGCAACCTATGCACATAATTGTAACCCTAGGAATGTAGATGCCGCTATTAATCATGCACAAAAAACTATCGGTTATTTAGGCCAAATGATTGATTGTCGTGCTGACCAAGGCTACTTCCATTATACTGAATTAATTAGGACAGACGTTGGCGCTGTTTTTGATACTGCTTTTAGAGACATCTTAGAAAATTTAGCGATAGTGCGTGATTTTATTGAGCAACCTAATGATGAAACGCTTCGTGCCTATCAAGAAACACTGCTTTACAAACTTTCAGCATATATAAACGATTGTGAACAATTATCTAAATTACAAAGTTCATATTGTTGTTTTAATGAAGCAGATCTGCGATCAAACAATCCTGATCGTATTGAGGCAGCGCTGAATGTTATTGCAAATACCTTAGAAATTGTGAAACGTTTATCAAAAATTTCACGTGCTTACTTTCATGATCTTGATTTTGACAGCACCAACAGCACATTGTCTAATATTCGTAATCATTTGCGTCATGTTAACGGAAATCAAGAAAATCATAATGCGTTTAATTGTATGAGTCGGGCTAGGCGCTATGAGAGGCTAGTCAATGGGCAAAATCCTTTGCTGATGTCAACAATAATCCATTTTATGAAACATGATGTTGCAGAGCTTCAAGCTCGAATTGAAGCTTACTCGAAATTTATTAAGGATATAAATAACCCAGAGATGTTGAATCAAAAATTTAGAATATCAACGAGCCAAATCGATTATCTAAAAAATAGCTTATGGTGTTATTATAATTTTTTTAATTATCACCGTAATAGTGAGTCTCTACATGCACTGCTTAAGGAACATGATGATAATAACTATCCTGAAGAAGACATTGTTCACCGGCACCTAAGAACAACAACGCAAATAGAAGCCTTGCAAACTATCATCATTAATAATAATTACGATTATGATGATAATAGTTTAAGAGGATGGAATCGTCGTGTTAAAACAGCTTTAGGGATTAATCGCCGCTATATACGTGACTTACCACAGGCACAAAGAGAACAAGCACGTGCTATAGTAAGAAGAGTTTTGCCTACTGAGGAGAATCAGCTACTAGATAATTCTAAAAAAATTCATTGCTATTTAAGGCATGCAGCAAATATACACTATGCAATGACGACATTGCAGCGAATCATTTATATCACCACAACTAAAAATCAAATGAATAGCATTATATTAAGAAATATTTCTTCGTTGTCACTTCGATCCTCAAATTTGTCAGAAGAAGAAAAGGAATATTATAAAACGTTGTATATTGAGCATAAGAGAAACATACAGATACGTGATAATGTTGTTGAATGGCAGGTTGTACATTTTTATGAGCATGTTTGTTCATTTGTTAGAAATCAAATTTTTCTTAAAACTTATGGTAAGCAGCATGGTAACACGAAGCAATTATTATTAGATATTGAACAAATACGCAACTATATTGCTCACGTTGCTAACTTAAGGTTTGCTAATAATCAAGGACTAGCGACAAACCAAGATCAGCTTTTTGACTTGTGCCGCCATGCAGAATCTATACTGCAAGGGTTCCAGCGAGTCCAACAGACATGGCAAGCACTGTTAGCAGAGTTAATCGCAATTATTCCTCCTGCACATCGTCAAATAATTGAGAATCAGCCCCCTCCACTATTAGCTACCCCAGAGGAACAACAGAATAACAGATTGACAACTGCTCAGTTACTAGCAAGAGCTGGCATATTTGGTGCAGCAGCAGTTGCTATTGGCGCTGGTTATTATTTTAGAAAAGATTTTTCTGTCAATAATGCTACTGTCATACCAAAGAGATAATTAGCAATATTTAAATTAAAATAAAAAATAAAGCTGTCTGATAGAAATTGTGGTAACATAGGAAAAAATATAGAGTTCGACAGTTCATTAGGATTATTGAGCGTAAAAAATTTGGCTTAATAACACACATTAATGACCGCTTTTAATCAATCGCGACTTATAGCGTTTCCCTATATTGTTGACCTATCCTAAGACTTCATCTAGCGCCTGCTTGCTTGGTTATTCAAAACCTTATTTACAATAAGTAAACGTCGCTTTTGAAACCTCGCAAGCAAACACTATACTCGCTTAGTATAGGTCAACAATATAGGGAAACGCTATAAAATATCTTATCTTCAAGTTGGATAAGCATATAATCAACAAAGCATCTGTTAAAACAAGGAAAGATGAATAACCCTTTAATTATTTTTTATATTACCTTAGCAGATAAAGCAAGAAAAGATCATGTTGTTACTATCATTTAATAAAAATTTATTGACACTTAAAACTTGTTATGAAAAAATCAACAAATAATTTTTGCATTTTTTTTGAAGATAATAGTCAGCCATGGATAAAAACGTACTAGAGAGCAGCAATCAAGCAGATAAGGAAAATTCTGATAAGAAAACAGCTACCAACTGAGATATACTTACATATTGCCAGCCATCTTGATGTAAAAAGTCTTGTCTCACTCTGCAAAACCAGTCACTTTTTTAAAAACATTGGATCCTATCATTCAATTTGGCGAAAACGATTAGAAGATGATTTTCAAGTTCCTGATACCCTTACTAAAAAAACAGAAGTGCCTAAAGCCGTTTATCAACGCTTGTACTCTTTAAAAACTTCATGTAATTCAGAGCGACGGCTACTACTAACCAACATTAAAAATCATTATATCAAAACAAATCAAGACTATCCGCCTTTATTTCATCATGCATTACCTAAATAAATACAAAGTTCAACCCGCTTATGCACATACCAAGCTTGGTTAGATGAGGCAGCACAACTAGGAAATAGAGAGCTTGTCCAGTGGCTAATGCATGAAGACCGGGGCCACATGCAATGCAAGCCAAATCAAGAAACACTTCAGCTTGCTAGCTTCAGACGTAGTCTCCTCATAGTCGAATGGTTAACACATGAAAACCGCGGTGAAAATCGATGCAGACCAAACCAATATACACTCCACGATGCTGCCGGCTTAGGCAAACTCCTTTTTGCCCAATGGCTAATGCATGAGGACCGCAGTGACATACAATGCAAGCCAATATACACTCAATATGGCTGCCTCTTCAGGTAACCAAATTCTCGTCAAATGGTTAATGCATGAAGACCGTGGTGATATGCAATGTAGACCAGACCACTATACACTCATGGTCGCTTCTGAATTAAATAATATGGAACTTGCTGAATGGTTAAAGTAATGGTTAGCGCGTGAAGACCATACCAAAGCTCACATGACACTGCAGCAAAGTAATAGTAGTGATGGCTTAGCATAACAATCTTCAAGCACCTACAGTAAATTAGATCTTGATTATCTATCAAGCTGATCAATACCCGAATCATCGAGCACAAAGACGTGCGTTTTTCTAATGACACTCAGCGTGTAGTTAGTTGAACATTGACGAAACAGCCGTGACAGACCTCACACCCATTCTTTAGCTTGCAAATAGTGTGTGTATAATTTCTCTTCTGGAGTACCAGGCTCTGGCTGCCACTGGTAGCGCCAAGTCACTTCAGGTGGTAATGACATTAAGATTGACTCTGTGCGTCCATTAGATTGCAAACCAAATAATGTGCCTCGGTCATAAACTAAATTAAACTCAACGTAACGGCCACGTCGGTAGCATTGAAATGCTTTCTCTCTCTCACCATATGCCGTCGCTTTGCGTTTTTGTACTATAGGCAAGTAAGCCGGCAGAAAACTATTTGCTGTACTCTGAACAAACTCAAATGTTTTGTTAAAGTCCCATGTGTTGACATCATCAAAAAATAATCCGCCAATGCCGCGTGGTTCTTGTCGATGCGTTAAGTAAAAATAATCATCACACCATTTTTTGTATGTTGGATAAATTTCTTTTCCAAACGGATCACACGCTTTTTTAGCCATACTATGCCAATGTTTACAATCGTCATCAAAACCATAATAGGGTGTTAAATCATAACCACCACCAAACCACCAAATAGTTGGTTCGCCGGTTTTCTCTGCTAGAAAAAACCGCCAATTGGCGTGTGTTGTTGGCACGTATGGGTTTTTTGGATGCATCACTAATGAGACACCCAGCGCTTGAAATTGTCTTCCAGCTAGCTCTGGTCTAATTGCACTAGCTGTTGGCGGTAAGGTATCGCCATGAACATGAGAAAAATTTACGCCTCCTTTTTCAAAGATATTGCCATTTTCTATAACACGCGTTATCCCACCGCCACCTTGCTGACGTAGCCACTCATCTTGCTGAAAAATGGCTCCTCCATCTTCTGTCTCTAATGCAAGACAAATATCATTTTGAATTGCTAATAAAAATGCTTTCACTGTTTCAATCACTTTCGCCTCCTGGCCGTAACACTTGACAAGTCAGTGCATCTCGAATTTCTGTTGGTTGTTGCAAATCGCCAACTCGTCCTGGTAAAATATAGTCAACTTCTTCGCCGAACGCTTGATAAACGGCTAAACTATCTCGGCAAGGTGGATCCCCTGTAATATTTGCGCTAGTCGACACAATAGCACCTTCATAAAGATCACATAGCCTTTTTGCTTGCGGGTGTGCAGTAATTCGTAAAGCAATGCTGTCAAACTTACCGGTAATCCAACACGGAATGACATCACTTTTTGGAAAAACCCAAGTGAATGGACCTGGCCATGTGGCCATAATTTTTTTAAAAGCAGAATCTTTAACTGGCTTAGTATATGACGCTACTTGCTCCCATTGTGATGCAATTAATAAAACACCTTTGCTTTGTTCTCGCTGCTTTAACCGCAATAGTTTTTTTAATGCTTGTTCATTGTGTGGATCACAACCCAAACCATAAACGGCTTCTGTCGGGTAAGCAATTACACCACCGTTGTTAAGTGCAACAATTGCACGATGATAAGCTTCTTCTGGTACTATTAATGTCATATTAAAACATCACTCACGTTGATCCAATGCTATTTTAACAAGAACAGCATAATAAAATCCATCCATATCATGCATGCCTGGCAAAATTTGTCGCCCGTAGGGCCTTGCCACCCCCCAGGTAACTGATAATGATTCTTCCTTCGCATTGCTTGTTTCTTCTAAAAAATGTTGTATCACCTGGTCATTTTCTTGCGGCAATATAGAACAGGTCGCATAAACTAATCGTCCTCCTGCGGCTAATAAAGGCCATAACTGCCGTAGTAATGCTAATTGTTGACTCGCTAATGTTTGAATATCATTGGCTTGGCGTAATAATTTAATATCTGAATGCCGCCGGATCACACCTGTAGCGGAACAAGGCGCATCCACCAAAATACGGTCATAAAGCTTCCCATCCCACCAATTAGTTGGCTGAGATGCATCACCAACAATAACCGTCGCTGCCGTTAAACAGAGTCGCTTTAAGTTAACTTGAATTTTTTCTGCTCGTTCTGTATCAATATCAACGGCAACAATCTCTTGCAGTTGCGTTTCATTTTCTAACATTAATGCTGTTTTTCCTCCCGGAGCTGCACAAGCATCTAAGATACGTTGGCCAACTTGTAGATCAAGGCAAGATAATAATAATTGACAGGCGGCATCTTGCACAGAACAAAACCCTTGGCTAAATTTTGGCAACTCATCAACCGGTATGGGTGTTTTTATTGTAATAGCTGTATCAGCAAACGCATGTTCTTCATATGCTATCTCTTTTCGCTTCAAAAGATTTAAATACTCTTTTTTTGTTGTTTTGCTATTATTGATGCGTAAAATCATTGGTGGATGCTGATTATTTGCTATTAAGATAGCTTGCCAATATTGAGGCCAAGCTTTTTTTATTGCAGCAATAAACCAATTTGGGTGTGCATACTGTACTTCTGTTGTATTAGAAATCTGCTTATCTATAGTTTGTTTGTTACGTAAAAAATTTCGCAAAACGGCATTGAGCAAGCGACAAGCCCATGGTTTCTTTAATGCTTTAGCAGCAGCAACGGTTTCGGAGATAGCAGCATAAGCTGGCACTCGGCTATAAATCAATTGATATAATCCTATTAACAATAGAACATTAACGACTGCTTCTTTTTTTCTTATCGGCTTATCTATTAATTGTTGAACTATTGCAATCAATCGAAAATAATAGCGACACACACCAAAAACTAACTCTTTAATGAATGCTTCATCCTTCACAGGAAAAGTGTGACTAAATTTAGCAAAAACCTTGGTTAGTGATTGTTTTTCTTCAACAACTTGAAATAAAATTTTAGCGGCCAGCGCTCTAGAATTATTCATGATGATTGGTCATTTTCATATTGCTACGGAACCAATTCTTTTTTGACTTTAATACGTCGGCAACCGGCATTGATTTTCCTCCAGGAAACTGGATGATTTTTAATAATAATACGCCTTCACCTGTTGCCACTTTGATCCCTTCCTCACTGACTGAAATGATCGATCCGGGACTTGCCGTTGTTGCTTCTGTTAAATGTTCTGCACGCCATATTTTCATACGTTGGCCATTGAAAAATGTAAAAGCGACTGGATAGGGATTAAACGCGCGTATTCTGCAAGCAATAACTCCTGCAGATTGCTGCCAATCAATCAGCGCTTCTTCCTTCTCTATTTTCTTTGCATAAGTTGCCAAATCATTATTTTGTGCTTGTGCATTTTCCAATTTTTTTTCTAAATTAAACAAGACTTCTTTTAAAGCAGGATGACTTAATTCAATTAACTTATCATGTAATGTCCCTGCTGTTTCATCGGCACTAATTAAACAGGTTTTTTTTAACAACATAGCTCCTGTATCCAGTCCTGCATCGACTTGCATAATGGTGACACCGGTTTCATGATCATTGGCTAGGATCGCTCGTTGAATAGGTGCTGCACCACGCCAACGTGGTAATAAAGAAGCATGAATATTAATACATCCATAACGAGGAATGGTTAACACTGCTGGCGGCAGAATTAATCCATAAGCGGCGACGACCAGAATATCTGGTTTAAGATATTGTAATTCTGCTTGTGCTTCAATTGAATGCAAAGAGGATGGTTGATACACGGGAATATCATGAGATATCGCGATATTTTTTACTGGACTCATTGTTAATTTTTTTCCACGCCCTGCCAATTTATCTGGTTGAGTATACGCAGCAATAATTGTCCAGTTATCTGCTATTAGATGTTGTAAAATTCTCGCTGCAAAATGGGGTGTGCCTGCAAAAGCAATACGTAATGCATGATTATTCAAAATAGGCTTTTCCTCACAGTGTTTGCCGACGGTATTTTTGTAGTCTTTTGATCGCTAACTTCCGCTTCAACGAGGACAGATGATCAATAAATAATTTTCCATCTAAATGATCTATTTCATGTTGAACACAGGTAGCCAATAAACCCTCCGCATCAAATTCAAATGGTTGACCATCTCGGTCTAGCGCTTTTACCTTAATTTTCTTTGCTCGCTCTACTTCTCCATAAATACCCGGCACAGAAAGACAAGCCTCTTGCGATCTGGCTTTACCTTCCTGCTGGATCACTTCGGGGTTAATTAATACCATGGGTTCTTTTTTATTTTCACCAACATCAATCACAACGATGCGTTTGCTTTCTCCCACTTGTGTCGCGGCCAATCCGACACCTTTATCTTCATACAGTGTTTCAAACATATCATCGATTAATGAACCCAAATTGTCGTCAATGTTTGTTACCGGCTTAGCAACTACACGCAACTTTGCATCGGGATACTTTAACACATGTAAAACAGCCACATTTTGCTCCTTTGAATCAATATGAACAAATATTATACTTTTGTTTTATAGAGACTTCAACTGATTTGATTGAGAATATTTTGGTTATCATGACTTCAGCAAAAATAAAAACGGATATGCTATTAGCTAACGGTGCAACACTTAATTTTTGCCTAAAAATGTTCATATGACTATCTATACGGCACTTTTTTTATCAACTTTTACAGCGACCCTTGATTCACAATAGCAGCCAGCTTGAACTTGGTATGATTCTCGCTTTTAGTAAACATCATGTTGAAAATTTAAGGGCAAATAATGCGGAAAATAGTTATCATCCTAGCCACTATAATGGCAATCATTGCTAGTACAGCTGCTTTCAGCAAACCCATTAAATTACGTGATGGCTATCCTAGTTCATATACAGTACAACCTGGTGATACATTGTGGGGTATCGCTACTAAATTTTTGGATGATCCATTGCAATGGCCAACATTATACCGTGCTAATACCGCGGTTATTCAAAACCCTAATAAAATTTACCCAGGTGAAATCATTCGTGTTTATCATCAAAATGGAAAACCTTATCTACGTGTTACCCGAGGAGACGTGATTAAATTATCCCCTAGCGTCCGATCTGTCCCAATTGATCATGCGATACCTGCCATTCCCTTGGATTTGATTAAACCATTTCTTAATGATTCTCGCGTTGTCAGTGAAAATGAATTGGAAAGAGCTCCTTTTATTATCGGTCATGTTGGTGAACATATCGTTGCTGGAGCTGGCGATAAAGTGTATGTGCAAGAATTACAAGAAAAATTTCCTGGTTTAACTGATTTTTCTATCTTACGTAAAGGACGCGCTTATCTTGATCCGCATTCAAAGAAAATATTAGGCTATGCGGGTATCGATGTGGGTAAAGCATCCTTATTAGAGCCAGGCGATACATCAACATTGATTGTTAGTAGTACGCGCTTAGAAGTGTTACAAGGTGACCGCCTATTACCTGTCAATATCGAATATGATCCAGCATTTCATCCACGCATTCCTGATTCTTTGATTCAAGGTGACATTATCGGTGTCATGGGAGGAGTAACCCAAATTGGTCAATATCAAGTCATTGTGTTTGATCGTGGCAGCTCTGACGGTGTAAAAATTGGTGATTTATACGCTGTCTTTCAAAAGGGTAAAGCCATTAAAAACCCAGTGATCAATAGCAAATCAGATCACATTACATTACCCAATGAACGTGCCGGTGAGATAATGATTTTTCGTACTTTTCCTAGCGTCAGTTACGGCTTAGTTATGCATGCAACCAACCCCATTCATCTTCTAGATATCGTCACTACCCCAGAAAATTAATTAAAACATTGAAAAAATAATAAATAAGTAATAAACTAGTGGAATGAACAAGGATTTACCTTATTGGCTCGCACTTTTCCACTGTCCTGGGATCCCCTCCCGTTTTTTGCATGTATTATTTGAACAAAAAATTTCTTGTCGAGCAGTGTTAACACAAACAACAAAGGAGTTAGCTGATTGCGGTATTCACAAGAATATCATTAACAAGCTTAAAAATCCGCCTTGGCACTTAGTTGAAAAAGATTTAGCCTGGCTGAAAAACAAACAAAATACAATTCTAACACTAGCGGATAACGATTATCCTGAATTATTGCAACATATTCATTCTCCACCGCCTCTGCTATACATCAAAGGTGATAAAAAAATCATTAAAAAACAACAAATTGCTATCGTCGGCAGTCGTCATGCTAGTTATACAGGGTTAGAAATAGCAGAAAAATTTGCCGAATCACTAACACAGCATGGCTATATTATTACCAGCGGCTTAGCACTTGGTATCGATAGTGCCAGCCATCAAGCCGCTTTGCGAGTCGGAGAAACAATTGCTGTGCTTGGCAGTGGCTTGGATTACATCTATCCAAAACGTAATCAAACACTAGCAGGCAATATTATCCACCATGGATGTTTAGTGAGTGAATTTCCCCCAACAACACCGCCTCATGCACGTAATTTCCCTCAACGCAATCGCATTATCAGTGGATTGGCCATTGGTTTGTTAGTGATTGAAGCCTCTCAGCGAAGTGGTTCATTGATTACAGCGCGTTTTGCTGCAGAACAAGGACGAGATGTCTTCGCTATCCCAGGTAGTATCAATAACCCATTGAGCAAAGGTTGCCACCAACTGATTAAGCAAGGCGCCAAATGTGTTGACTGTGTCGATGACATTTTACATGAATTGCCAACTAAACCTCATGATAAGGCAGAAAATAAGGTAAAACCCACCAGAAATGATGCTATTTTAAACAGAAAGCAAACGTTATTATTGAACACGATTACGGATAACACCACCTCAATTGATGAAATAATCATACGCTCAGGACTTTCTTGGAAAGAAGTCAATAGCTTGCTGTTTGAATTAGAAATGTTGAATAAAATAAAAACCGTACCAGGAGGTTTTATACGTATAAATAATAACCAGTGAACATCGTCACTTTTTGATTGAAAATATTGGCAAAATGTGTAACAATACTTGCGCATTGTTAGTACGAGAAAAGAAGTATAAACAAGGGAAATATATGTTTGAAATCCTAATGTATTTATTTGAAAACTATATCCACACGCAAGATAATATGTCTTCTGATTCAGAAATGCTCTGTGATGAATTAGAACTTGCTGGTTTTAATAAATCGGAGATTCAAAAAGCATTTCTTTGGTTTGCTGATCTGGCAGACCATGGTGAAACGATAAAATATGTGGATAATTTTTCAACAAACAGTTTTCGTGTCTTTACTTTAGAAGAAAAGAAAAAATTAGGACGGCGTTGCATAGGATTTATCATGTTCATGGAACAAGCAAGCATATTAAGTCCTGAGCTGCGTGAAATCCTCATTGAGCGCTGTATGGCTGTTGAATCAGCCCGTATTGATTTAGAACAATTAAAATGGATTACACTGATGGTATTGTTTCATTGTCATGACCAAAATCAGATTGAACCTGACTTAACATGGATTGAAAATATTGTCTTTGCTGATATTGGCAATGAAATTATACAATAATAAATGTTCCTAACGACTTGTCACTTCAAGAGATAACATATATTTTATGCCCTTCATTAAATAACGTGCTATAGTTTTTGACAATTAGATAATATTGGGGTGGAAATGGGTGACGCATTAGTTATAGTTGAATCACCAACAAAAGTTAAAACCATTGAAAAGTACTTACCAAAAGGTTTTAAAGTACTGGCTACCTATGGCCATGTGCGAGATCTGGTCAGTAAAACCGGTGCTGTTGATCCAAATAATGATTTTCATATGACGTATGAAGTCATTGAGAAAAATCAACATCACATTGACAATATTCAAAATGCCTTGAAAAAAGCATCCACCTTATTATTAGCAACTGACCCGGATCGGGAAGGTGAAGCAATTGCCTGGTCTGTCTATGAATTAATGCGAGAACGAAATCTACTCTCGAAAATAGAAGTGAAGCGTGTTGTCTTTTATGAAATCACTAAGACAGCAATCAACCAGGCCATTCAACAGCCTCGCGATATTTCCATGGAATTAGTCAATGCACAGCTAGCTAGGCGTGCACTGGATTTCTTGGTTGGCTTTAATCTTTCACCATTGCTGTGGAAAAAAGTACGTCGAGGACTCTCTGCCGGTCGCGTACAAAGCCCTGCTCTACGCATGATCGTCGAGCGTGAAGAAGCCATTGAAAAATTTGTTAGTAAAGAATACTGGACAATAAAAGCAGATTGCCATAGTAACGATAAAGAAGCTTTTAATGCGATACTAACCGTTCTACATAGTGAAAAACTTGAACAATTTAGTATCACTAGTGAAGCACAAGCGGAAAAAGCAAGAAACGAGTTATTGGCATTAGCAAAAGGCAAATTAATCGTCAGCAAAATTGACAAACGCAAACGTAAGCGTAACCCTGCAGCACCATTTACTACTTCAACATTACAACAAGAGGCTGGCCGCAAATTAGGCTTTACCACACAACGTACTATGCGCACCGCACAACAACTGTATGAAGGAATAGATACGGGGGAAGGTGCGGTTGGTTTAATTACTTATATGCGTACTGACTCTGTCAGCATTGCTGATGAAGCCATGGCTGAAATTCGCGATTATATTGTTGAACGTTATGGCAAAGATAACTTACCGAAAGAAAAGCGACTGTTCAAAACCAAATCCAAAAATGCACAAGAGGCGCATGAAGCGATTAGGCCAACATCCATACTACAAACACCCGATGAAATAAAAACATCGCTCAGTAGCGATCAATATAAATTATATAATTTGATTTGGAAACGGACTATCGCTTGTCAAATGATACATGCCACTATTAATTCCGTAGCTATCACGCTTGACTGTGTTGACAACAAAAATCAATTTAAAGCCAATGGTTCAACTATTGCTATACCAGGATTTATTACAGTTTATCAAGAAGATCAGGACGATGCAAAACAAGATGACAGTGAAGGAAAATTATTGCCACCATTAACGGAAGGAGAGACGGTACAATTACTTGATATTAATGGCCTGCAACATTTTACTGAACCCCCACCACGTTATTCAGAGGCAAGTTTAGTCAAAGCATTAGAAGAGCATGGCATAGGCCGTCCATCAACTTATGTCAGTATTATTTTAACCTTGATAAAGCGTGAATACGTCACCTTAGAGAAAAAGCGTTTCACACCTACCGATGTTGGACGCATTGTGAATAAATTTCTTACCAATTATTTTACACAATACGTTGACTACAGCTTTACTGCTAACCTGGAAGATGATTTGGATGCGATTTCCCGCGGTGAACAACTATGGATTCCATTACTACATAAATTCTGGGAGGCTTTCGATGCCCAGATAAAAGAAATTGATGACACCGTACAACGCAAAGATGTTACTCAAGAAGCTCTTGATGAAAAATGTCCTAAATGCGAAGCGGCATTATGCATAAAACTTGGGAAACGGGGGCGTTTCATTGGCTGTACAGCCTACCCCGATTGTGATTACACGCGAAATCTAGATGAAGATCAGGCAGAGGCAGCTGAAGAGCCAGAAATAATCCCCGATAGAAAATGCCCAAAATGTGATTCAGACTTACTCTATCGAAAAGGACGTTACGGTAAATTTATTGGCTGCACCGCTTATCCCAAATGTAAATTTATTGAATCCATCGAGAAACCAACGGATACCGGGATCACCTGCCCTAGTTGTAACAAAGGCACGTTAACCAAGCGTAAATCACGTTATGGCACTTTTTTCTTTTCCTGCTCAGCTTACCCTGATTGTAAATATGCCATCAGTAAGATGCCAATAGCAAAACCGTGCCCAGCCTGTAATTGGCCAATTACCATGATTAAAACCACGAAACGCCGTGGCACTGAGCGAGTATGTCCGCAAAAAGACTGTGACTTTGCTGAGCCATATGAGAGTTCAGAAGATACATTGAACGAATAATACACACGAGAGAGACAAAAAAACGGCAATATGAGGAACGATTCTGCTTAACGCGCTAGCGCTAAGACACGTGGCAGTCATAGATAAAGAGCATATTCTTAGAAGAATAACTCATAAATAATCAAATTATTTGCATAAAATTGCATACTTAAAGCAAAAATTTGACTTTTTATGCAGAATTTGTTATGATGTTGTATTTAGCCAGTGAAGTACATAACTATGGATAATGAAATACCTGTTATCGCAGTTAACAATATACAGAAACAATACTCAGGACACACTGTCCTAGATAATATCAGTTTTAAAGCCTATACAGGCGATGTCATCGCGATTCTTGGCCCTAGTGGCTCCGGCAAAAGCACACTACTTCGCTGTCTTAACTTGCTCACGATTCCTGATGCAGGCGATATTTATGTCGCCGGTGAACATGTTGAGTTAATTCGAAAAGCAAAACAAGGGTTAGTGCCTAAATCGCTGCGACAATTACAGCAAATCCGTACCCGTTGTAGTATGGTATTCCAGCAATATAATCTGTGGGCCCATATGACAATTTTGGAAAATATTATAGAAGCACCTATACATGTGCTAAAACAAGAAAAAAAAACTGTGATAGAACGTGCACATGCTTTATTAAACAAAGTTGGTTTAAGCAATAAAGCAGATAAATATCCATTACAATTATCTGGCGGACAACAACAACGTGCAGGTATTGCACGTGCACTGGCAATGGAGCCTAGCGTCTTATTATTTGATGAACCAACTTCATCATTAGATCCTGAAATGGTCATAGACGTATTAAATGTCATGCGCTCTCTAGCAGAAGAAGGGATTACCATGATTGTAGTAACACATGAGATGGCATTTGCTCATGATGTTGCTAATAAAATTATTTTTCTTGATCATGGGAAAATTGTTACTTCAGGCTCATCAAAAGACATGTTTAACGCATGTGAAAATGAACGTTTTAAACAATTTACTCAATCTGAATATTAAGGCTGGTTTATGAACAAGTTAAGTATTTTTTTATTTCTATGTTTTTTCTTTCCTATAGCACTTGCTACACCAGAAAAAATTCACTTTGCTACTGAGGCAACTTATCCGCCGTTTGAATACATGGATAACCATGGTAATATTATTGGTTTTGATATTGATATTGCTAATGCTATTTGTGAAGAGTTAAAAGCACAATGTAGCTTTAGCAATGAACCATGGAATAGTTTAATTCCAGGATTGAAAATTGGCAAATTTGATGCTCTTATTGCATCCATTTCAATCACGCCAGAGCGTGAAAAACAAGTTTCATTTAGCAATCCGTATTTTTATGATACCGCCAGCTTCATTGCACCATCATCAAAACGATTGAATATTTCAAAGCAAGGATTAAAAGGCAAAACGATCGGTGTACAAGGTGGCACAGCAATGGAATATTACCTACACGGATTTTATGAAAACACCGTGAATGTAAAAATGTACGCGAGCATAATAGAGGCTTTTTTAGATATGAAGTCTGGTCGACTTGATGCTGTGCTTGCAGACACACCGATTGCACAAAGCTGGGTTAAACAACCTTATGCAGCTGGCTTTATTGTCGTAGGAAAACCCATTAAAGATCCAAAGTATTTTGGTCAAGGCGTAGGAATTGCTGTACATAAAAATAATACAGAATTACTCAGTTCGATAAACAAAGCACTAACAGAAATAAAAGCCAATGGATCTTACGACAAAATTGTTAACAAGTATTTTAAGTCTTAATTATGCCTTTAGCTTATTTTAGCCAATTTTTTCAAGGTTGTTGGATCACTATACAAATTGCTTTCTGGGCATTACTATTAGGACTGACATTGGGCATACTTGGTGCTATAGCAAAACTTTCTCATTTGGCATTTCTACGAAAAAGTACGCATATTATAACGGGCATTATTCGTGGGTTACCTGAATTATTAATCCTTTTCTTCATTTATTTTGGTAGTTCAATTATTCTTTCAAAGATATTTGGACAATACATAGAACTAAGCGCATTTGTTTCTGCTGTTGTTGCATTAGGTCTTATCTTTGGTGCTTACGCCACAGAAACTATAAGAGGCGCTTTTCTCTCTATTCCGAATGGACAGTGGGAAGCAGCAAAAGCATATGGTTTATCAACAAAACAATGTTATCTACGTATATTAATCCCACAGTCTTGGTATCACGCACTGCCTGGATTGGGTAACCTATGGTTTGTTTTGTTAAAAGATACCGCCTTAGTCGCGTTAATTGGCTTACCTGATATAATGCAAACAGCAAGAAATATTTCTGCAACCACTCAAAAGCCGTTTACAAGTTATTCTATCGCAGCACTCTTATACTTAATCTTAACAACAATTTCCATGTTAGGACAAAAACAAATTGAAAAATATACTAGTCGCTATTTAAGGAGCAATTAACATGGAATGGAATGATTTTTTACAAAACATTCCGGTATTACTACACGGCATTTTTATTACCTTAAGCTTAGTCAGCTTGAGCTTAATGGTTGGCTTCAGTCTATCGATTTTATTTACAATAGGATCGTTATCTAGAAAAACTTGGCTAAGCATGCCGATTAAAATGTTTATTTTTGTTATTCGCGGGACGCCTTTGCTTGTTCAGTTTTTTATTATTTACTACGGTGCCGGCCAGTTTCAAGCATTACAAAATAGTTTGCTTTGGAGTTTTTTCAAGCAACCCTTTGCCTGCGCTATGTTAACACTAGCGTTGAATACCTCTGCTTATAGTACAGAAATATTCTTAGGTGCTATCCGCTTTATTCCAAAGGGGGAAATTGATGCTTGTCATGCCTTTGGCATGCCATGGGGATTAAAACTACGACGAGTGATTTTTCCACGAGCATTGCGTACCGCTATTCCTGCTTATTCAAATGAAGTGATTATGTTAGTCAAATCTAGCTCACTGGCTAGCACCATTACATTACTTGATTTAATGGGTATTACCCAACAGTTAATCAATAAAACTTATCTTGTTATTGAGTTTTACATGCTAGCGGGTATGGTATATTTGCTAATTAATAGTGCCTTAATGTTATTGTTCAAGATGATTGAAACACGAGCTAATCAATACTTATTGAAGTAATATAGACACTTTGACGGCTATACACGCTACTATGAATAAAGATGAACATTCTATTTTTTTAGGCTAAATATACAGGTAGCACCCGTAAAATCTGATGGCTTACTTTCAAAGCTTTTCGGCTTTGTATAAGTTGATAACAAGTTAAGGTCTTGTTCTAATGTACCAAGCATAACATAATTTATATAACAATTAGGTTCTGCTTTAATTAGGCATTGTAACTGCTGTTGTGTCTTTTTCATCAGTTGAATGGTTGCTGCTTTACAGCACTCTTCCATTTTAGATTGAGATGCAATGGTTATTTTATGTTCCCTTCCATATTTTTCATAAAAGAAGTTTGGTCTATTATCGCTAGATACAGTTTTTTTATCATTTTTTATTAAGCATTGTGTTTTAGGTAATAAATTTCTTTGTTGTAATAGTTGTTCTGGAACATTATTTTCCCAGACAAGATCAGATGATGAAGAAACTTGATTATTAACCTCTATGCTTGCCTCCACACACGTCGTCTGTTGCTGCTGTAAATTACCTAACACATTTTTAATACTACTTAGCAATCGCTTTATTGAATGATTGCGCTGTCTCTCCTCCATCTTGCTTGTTAAATCTATTATTCTTAGTTGTTTTCCACTCTGCCGTCTTCTACGCCCTCTAGTGTTTGCTTGCAAAGGAGTAAAAGAAGTGTCAGTATCTGCCTTGAAAAAAGACTGCTCTGAACGATTTGTTATGGGCATGAAATGATAGGGTAAAAAAGATCGATTATTATTCGCATTGAGTCTCGATAATTGTCTTGACCTCATTTGAGTTGGCTCTTTTGGGAGAGTGTAAACTAAGTTGGTAGTTGAAAGTAACCTTAAATTCTCTATTTTTTTCTGGCATGGACTTGGACTCCATGAAAAATCAAGTGGGTAATCACATTGGCTCAACACTAAATCATGATCAATCTTCGCTATAATAATATCATACTCTTCTTCTGGGATACTTTTATTCTCAATAATTGCTCTTCCCGCTTCAACAACCCAAGGAGCGCAATTACAACTATCATTTTGTAAATGCTTTTCAACATTAATAGACTTAATTGTTGGAAAAAGTTGCTTATTTGATAAGGCATTGCCAATTTCAAATGGGATAGAACACCCAAAAGGATCAAAATAATGCACTGCTGGTAATTCAGCTATGCCTTGTTGATAAATAATATAAAGCAAAACCCAGTGACCATTATTTAAATTAACGGGTATCAATACTTTGTCTTTAACTAGTAGACCATTTTCTATCTGCTGAACACGCTGTTGATTAAATGCAATAAGTTTATCCTGCAATACATTGCTACCACACCAATTTGTCCCTAACATTGCAGTAAGCAACTCGATGTTTTTATTACCACCAATATAATGTGTTAACAATACATTTATATCATTATTAGAATACCAAGCATTAACATGACTATGTTGATCTACATGACCGATTTTATTTTTCATATAGCCTAGATCTGCTAATCTGCTACTTATATCAGCTTGGCGCGAAAGCCATTTAGTTCTCAACTCAATAACACTAAAATGTTCTTCAGAAATGGGAATATACCCTTCGATTTTATCAAAAGGAACATTAAATTTATAATTGTTTCCACTACAACTGGCTATAGCATTCTGAACACTTTGCCATGCTGTATTAAATATTTTTTTTATACTTACAAAGCTTTCATCGTCAACTTTTTGAAACGTTTGATTATGCATGTCAAAAACATGAGATATCTTTAACTCATTTTCTGAAATTAACTCAAAGATAAAGGTATTATTGTAATAATATTTTTCACCAAGCTTGATGTCTCCCGTATAGCTACATTTTAATTTAGGATTATATTCAAATTTCACTCCTGTGCTAAATTGCGGAAAATAGCAATATTTAGTCATTGTTAACTATTAGTTCCTCTAGAGTTAAAAATTTATTTTCAGGTTGTACATTAATACTAAATTGGCCTCATGCCAACAAACTTTCCAACAGGACAGGCATACTCTCCGATATCCTTTAAAATAAACGAACCGAAACGATAAAGCAATAATTTAGCGATGATATTTTTATGAGTTCATTTCTAATAAACGTCTCATCAATACTTTTGAAGCGCCAAAACGAAATAGAATTACTTCACCAGAAAAGGCTGCTAGTCAACTAGTAAAGAACGTATTGACTTTATTTTTTGAAAAAAGTGCTATCGCTCTCTACTAGCTGACAATACAAACCAACTATTTGCTTTCTATTTCAATACGGCGCGCTTGACTCTTCTCTACTTTAGGAATAGTGATTTCTAACACGCCATGTTTAGAAGCCGCTTGGATGTTATTACCATTTGCTGTGTCAGGCAAAGTAAACTGACGATAAAAGCTACCACTGAAGCGCTCAATACGAGAGTAACCTTTCTCTTCTTGCTTACTTTCAGATGCTTTATTACCCTTAATAACAATAGAATTACCATCCATACAAACTTCAATGTCTTTTGGATCAACACCAGGTATATCAGCAGTTAAAATAAATTGATTAGCTTCTTCTTTAATATCAACTGCTGGTGACCAATCACAAATAGCAGCATGAGAGGCATCATCTCCCGATGTGGACAATTGTCGTCCAAATAATCCATCCATCTCTTTTTGTAACTCATTCAGTAATGATACTGGACGATAGCGAATCATAGACATAATCTTCTCTCCTATAATCACGTTTATAATGACATACACTATTAGTTTTAATGTGCTTCATTTTTTATATGAGGTTTACAAAAAGAAAGTTCAAGGCTTTAAAGGTATCTTTAAGACAACTGATATTATAATATATAGAACAAACTGACTTTTTTATTATCACCCTATTTAATTGCTCTAAGTACAGCTAAATGCTAGATTGCTTATCATATCGGTATAAAAAATACGTTACTGCTATGTAAGAACCAACCAAGCCAAGCAGTGCCCCTGCCAAAATAAAATTTATCGCGGTAGCTGCTATGCCCAAATCGTCCAATACAAAAGAAGTATCGTATAATGTTAATAAGCTTTCTATGGGTTGCTTTAACCATAATAGGAAAAAATCCAAACACAGCCAAGCAATAATGCCACCTAACACACCATAAAACATACCCGCATATAAAAAAGGACGACGTACAAAAGCATTACTCGCGCCAAGTAATTTCATTACTTCCAACTCATCACTATACATTTCTTGTACTAAACGAATGGTGTTGGCAATAATTAAAATTACACCGAAACCTAAGACAGCGATCAATGCGAAAACAACCCGCTTGGCCACACTAAGCAAAGCTAACAAACGTTCTATCCATTGTACATCCAGTTGTGCTGTTTCAACATATGACAAAGCCTGTAACTCATTAATAATATTATCTAAAGACATTGTTGCATATAAAGCAAGATTTGGCTTAAGTTCGATCATGGCAGGCAGTGGGTTTGTTGAAAAGACACTGATAGCTTCAACTAAACCTGTGTTTTTTTTAAAATCTGCTAATACTTCATCAGATGAAAAATAATGAATATCAGTAAAACGCAAATCCTTGCGCAATATTGTTAAAACATCGTCTGCTTGCGATGGAGAAATATTTTTTTCTAAAAATAAGCTAATGCGGGTGCCATTTTCCCATTTGCTAGCGATTGTTTCCGCTTTATGCAAGAAAAATAAAAAACCGCCGGGTAGCGCTAAAGAAATACCTATTACCAACACTGTTATAAAAGTAGCTACTGGTGTACAGCTAAAACGTCGGATCGCGGTTGACAATGCATAAACGTGCTGTATTACATAATGTTGCAATCCATTTAAATGGGTTTTTTTTATGCTTTTTTTTGACTGTCTAGGCGGCATCAGTGACATTTACTCCTTTACCAACTAATCTGCCCTGGTGCAATGTCAAAATCCGGTATTGTAACCCACCAATTAAGGCTAAATCATGCGATGCAATTAATACGGTCACACCAACTTGGTTAAAAGCTTCAAACAATTTTATAATATCCGTTGACAGTCCTGGATCCAAGTTACCGGTTGGTTCATCCGCTAACAGAATTTTTGGCTTATTAACAATCGCTCTAGCAATGCTCACCCGTTGTTGTTCCCCACCTGATAACTCTGCTGGATATAACTTCTCTTTAGAGAGTAAACCCACTTTATCCAATGCGGCTCGTACTCGGCGCTCTGCTTCTTTTTTATAAAATCCAGCAATAATGAGTGGCAAGGCTATATTTTCAAAAACCGTATGCTCATCAAGCAAATAAGGATTTTGGAGTATGACACCAATATTGCGGCGTAACCGTGCTTTAAAACGGTCTCGGCATTTATTTAAACATTTGCCAGCGATGTAAACATTGCCCTGTGAAGGTCGTTCGATAAGCGTTAATAACTTTAACAGCGTACTCTTACCAGCACCTGAATGGCCAGTTAAAAAAGCCATTTCACCTGTCTCAATAGAAAAACTGACGTGGCTAAGCACTTCTGATGTTGCATTATAACATTTGGTTACATTATCAACTTGGATGATGCTGGATTGTTTTTTACTGCTGTGTTTCGGCATGATCACTGTTCGCTTCTTGTGTAAATAACACATTAATAAACGTTTCTGCGTCAAAGTCACGTAAATCTTCAATACCTTCACCAAGGCCGATGTAACGCACTGGCAGCGCAAATTCATTTGCTATGGCAAAAATTATTCCACCTTTAGCGGTACCGTCTAGCTTGGTTAACGCAATACCGGTCACTTGCAATGCTTGATTAAAACTTTTTGCTTGTAATAATGCATTTTGACCTACGCTTGAATCTAATACTAATAAAATTTCATGCGGCGCTTTTGCATCTATTTTTCCCAACACGCGTTTTACTTTAGATAACTCATTCATCAAATCATTTTGTGTATGTAAACGCCCTGCGGTATCTGCAATTAAAACATCGATATTTCGTGCTTGTGCTGCAGAAAAAGCATCATAAACCACTGATGCACTATCTGCTCCGGTATGCTGTGCAATAACAGGAGTATTATTGCGCTCTCCCCAAATTTGTAACTGTTCAACTGCCGCTGCACGGAAGGTATCACCTGCAGCTAGCATAACACTCTTGCCTTGATTCTGCAGTTTTTTTGCTAACTTACCAATTGTTGTTGTTTTACCTGACCCATTAACACCTATCACTAAAATAACATAAGGTTTTACTGACTCTGCATCAATGATTAAAGGTTTGTTTACTGGCTGTAATATTTCTAGCAGTAAAGATTGCAAGGCTTGGTATAATGCATCCGTATCGGTTAACTCTTTTCTGCTTACCCGATCCGTTAATGCTTGAATTATCTTTTTAGTTGTATCGACGCCAACGTCTGCAAGTAATAATTGCGTTTCAATTTCTTCAAACAAATCGGCATCGATTGTCTTTTTACCCAAGATTAAGTTAGCTAAACCATTTCCTAAATTATTACGCGTTTTACTTAATCCGTTTTTTAACCGCCGAAAAAAGCCTATTTTACCTGACTCTTTTTTACTTTCCTCTTCAGGCAAATCCCCTGCAGATTTTTTTGCCTCAGAATGATCAAAATCTGGACTGACTTTTGCTTCATGAGTCTCTTTTTTACGCTTGAAGATTTTTAGCATGCTTTTTAGCCACCTTTGGTAGTAATTGCCCTTGAAATAGAATATCCTAGCACTTATTGTAAAATTGGAAAAGACTTAACCAGGAAAAATGCCACCCATGAAGAAATTGCAACTATTTTTTACACTGCTGATGGTTTGTCTCAGCAATTATCCTAGTGCTCTGTTGGCTAATACGGTATCAGAATATCAATTAAAAAATGGTTTAACCGTATTAGTAAAAGAAGATCACCGATCACCCATTATCATGTCATTACTCATGTATCACATTGGCAGCAGTTATGAACCTAATGGTATTACTGGCATTTCACATGCGTTAGAACACATGATGTTTAAAGGCACGAAAAATGTCGGAAAAGGACAATTTTCCAAAACCATTTCTGACAATGGTGGTAGCTTAAATGCTTTCACCGGTGAAGATTACACTGGTTATCATGTCAACATTAATGTTGATAAATTACCACTGGTTATGCAACTAGAAGCTGACCGTATGCAAAATTTAATTTTATCTGAAGAAGAATTTAAAAAAGAAATTGAAGTGGTTAAAGAAGAACGGCATATGCGCGTTGAAAACAATCCCAACTCATTAACATATGAACATTTTCTTGCTGCTGCCTTTTTAGCGATTCCTTATCATAATCCTGTTATTGGTTGGCCTAGCGATTTAGACAACATGACAGTTAATGATCTTAAAAATTGGTATCAGCAATGGTATCTACCGAATAATGCAACATTGGTCATTGTTGGTGATGTGATTCCCAGTGATGTTTTCAAAATGGCAGAGAAATATTTTGGCAATATTGCACCAAAAAAACTGCCAGAAATAAAAACATTCTCTACTGTTCCAGCCTATGGTTTACGTGAAGTTATTATAAAACGTCCTGCACAAGTTCCTTCATTGCTCATAGGATTTAATGTGCCAACAGTCACAACAGCAAAAGAAAAATGGGAGCCTTATGCACTAAAAATAGCAGCATCCATATTAAGCATGGGAGACAGCAGTCGTTTTGGCAAACAATTAATTAGAAAACAAGAAGTAGCAGCCGGCGCAAGTGCTTATTATGGAATTTATTATCGCCTACCTCATTTATTCACGATTGCGGCAATGCCAGCAAAAAATAAAAAAATTCCCGCCTTGAAGCAAGCCATTCTGGCGGAAATTAAAAAAATTCAAGTACAGGCTATTGACCCATCAGAACTGGATAAAGTCAAAGCACTTATTATCGCAGATGATGTCTACGATAAAGACTCTATTACATCCCAAGCATTAAAATATGGTGCACTTTCCAGTATAGGTTTATCTTGGCAGGAAAGTAGCAATTTTAAAAAACAAGTCGAAGCAATAACTGCCGAACAAGTGCAAGCTGTTGCTAATAAGTATTTAGTCCCAGAGCAAATGACGGTAGCAATACTAAAACCGCAAAATGACAATTTAGTACAAACTAAACGTAAAGAAGGAAATCATTAATGAAAAAGTCAATCATCTTCGCTGCGATTTTATACTGTATTACTAGCCAATCCATGGCCGCACAAACAAAATCTGTTGTTAACATAGACCAATGGAAAACCAATAATGGCGCAAAAGTTTTATATGTTAACATACCTGAGCTGCCTATGGTTGATATCAGCATTGTTTTTTCTGCTGGGTCTGCCAGAGATAGTGAAAAATTTGGTATTGCTAACTTGACCAATTCGTTACTAGAAGAAGGCACAGATAATCAATCAGCAGATGAAATTGCGGAAAATTTTGAAAAGGTTGGCGCTATCTTTAGTCTGGGTACTAGTTTAGATAAAGCAAGCATTAATTTACGCTCATTAAATGATGACAAATTTTTACAGCCAGCATTAAGCAACATGGCTGATATCATTACATATGCTAATTTTCCTGAGCGTAATTTTAAACGAGTAAAAAATGAAATACTAACGCAAATAGATAACCAAAAGTCTTCTCCTGCCACGATTGCTTCCAATGCTTTTTACAAATTAGTTTATGGCAACCATCCTTACGGCCACCCTCTCATTGGTAATGAACATACAATTAAACAGATAAAAATTACTGATGTGAAAAATTTTTATAAGCAATACTATGTTGCAAACAATGCCATTATTGGAATAGTTGGAAATGTAAACAAAGAAATGGCAAAAAATATAGCGGATCAATTAGTTGGTCATTTACCTGCTGGCAGCCAGGCAAAAGCATTAGCTGCACCAAAGTACCAACCAACAACCATGCAAAAACATATTGCCTACCCTGCCACACAAACCTACATTCGAATTGGTGAATTTGGTACAAAATACGATAATCCCTATAAATTCCCTCTGTTAGTTGGGAACTATATCCTAGGTGGAGCACCATTAAATTCACGTTTATTTAAGCAAGTAAGAGAAGAAAAAGGCTTGAGTTACAATGTTTCTAGTCGCTTCCTCCCCATGCAAGAAACCGGGCCCTTTTTAATCTCGCTATTAACGCGCAATGATCATGCAAAACAAGCCATTGACGTTAGCTATCACGTTATTGATAATTTTTTACGAACAGGTCCTAGTGAGGAAGAAGTTGAAAATGCAAAAAAAGGAATTATTGATAATTTTCCAACCTTGCTGCAAAGTAATATGGATATTTTAAATACGGTTATGAATATTGGTTTTTATCAATTGCCTTTAGACTATTTAGATACCTATGGTGAAAAAGTAAGCAAAGTCACACGTGAAGAAATTATTCAAGCATTTAAAACCATTGTGCGTCCAAAACAATTAGTGACTGTCACCGTGGGGCCAGAAAAAGAAACAAAAAAATCTAGCAATAAACAAGGACAAGCATTAGCTGAAAATCAAATGATTCCAGTTTCATGGTAAAAACCAATCAGAGCAATCAAGTACGTATCATTGCTGGATTATGGCGTGGTAGAAAAATCATTTTCCCTAGCGTGGAAAATTTACGCCCAACGCCTGATCGTGTACGCGAAACAGTATTTAATTGGTTAACACCTTACTTACATGATGCCAATTGTCTTGATTTGTTTGCCGGCAGTGGTATTCTCGGTATAGAAGCGCTTTCTCGTGGTGCTGCTTCTGTCACTTTTGTAGAGCAAAATAAAAAAGCGATTAAAATCATACAACAAAATTTACAATCGTTATCCAGTCAGAAAAATTTTACAATGATTCAACAAGATGCCTTGCAGTTTTTACAACAAAGTCCATCAAGCAAATTTAATATTGTTTTCCTTGATCCTCCTTATCAAAGCAATTTGCTAACAACGTGCTGGCAATTATTACAAAAACATGACTATCTACAGAAAAATGCGTTTATTTATTTTGAGCATCACACCCATACTGTTCTATCCTCTCTACCAACAACCTGGCAAATACACCGACAAAAAAAAGCGGGACAAGTTTTTTATTTTTTATGCACTTACTCATGCTAGCAAGCACATTGTGCTTTCTGTTTAAACACTTTTATCGTCTTTTTAAATAAAATATAAATACAAATCACTGTTTTTTGACTATTCTCTCCCTTTAGCATAACCTTCTAAGTCACAAAATTATCTGAAATAAGGATGGCGATGACGTTAGAAGCTCAAAAAAAGGCTGCTGCTGAAGCAGCGTTAACGTATGTTGAAGAAGGCTCCATTATCGGTGTTGGTACCGGCTCTACTGCCGATTTGTTCATTGATGCACTAGCTACAAAAAAACATTGCATTGAGGGCGCTGTTGCTAGTTCTAAAGCAACTGCGTCAAGATTAAAAAACTATGGCATTCCCGTTTTTGATCTTAACTCAACAAGTCAATTACCCTTATATATCGATGGAGCTGACCAAATTAATAGCATTCTACAGCTAATAAAAGGTGGTGGTGGTGCATTAACACGCGAGAAAATTATTGCAGCAGCCTCTGAAAAATTCATTTGTATTGCAGATAGCAGTAAAATGGATAATGTTTTTGGCAGCTTCCCACTACCTGTTGAAGTCATTCCTATGGCTCGCAGTTACGTTGCACGAAAAATAGTCGAATTAGGCGGTGATCCAGTTTACCGCGATGATTTTATTACTGATAATGGCAATATTATCTTGGATGTTTATCATTTAAAAATCCTTAAGCCGATTGAAATGGAAGAAAAATTAAACAATATTGTCGGGGTGGTAACCAATGGTTTATTTGCTGCCCGACCGGCTGATATCATTTTACTCGGTACTGACACAGCAGTCAAAACACTTATAATTTAAGCGCAAAGGGTTAATCAATGTACTTTTGTTTGCAGAATCAAACATGTTACACTGTCTTTTTTGTATTAAAAGGCTAATAAAGATATGAAAATCATGTGTGTTATTCCTGCGCGGTTAAAATCCACACGCTTACCTAACAAAATGTTGTCCAGCATCCAAGGCCAACCCATGATTCAAATGACATATTTGCGTGCAAAGCAATGTCCCACTCTATCTAAATTAGTCGTTGCAACGGACAGTTACGACATCAAAACCATGATTGAAGACGTGGGTGGCGATGTATTCATGACCGATCAACATATTAAAACCGGCTCAGATAGAGTCGCAGTGGTTGCTGAAGCCTTTCCTAAAATGGATGTAGTTATTAACTTACAAGGCGATGAACCTTTTATTCGTTCTGACATGTTGACAGAATTAGCTAAGCCATACCTTTCTGGAGAAAATCCTGTTATGGCAACGCTAGCTTATGACTTAACATTTCCTGATGAGCACGAAAATCCTAACATTGTTAAAGTTCTGCTTGATCAGCAAAACTATGCCATTTATTTTTCCCGTGCACCTATTCCTCATATCCGACAAGCGAATGAAAAATTGCCGGTGTTACACCACATGGGTATTTACGCATATCAACGTGACTTTTTATTGCAATATACAAAGTGGCCACAAACACCTTTAGAAAAAACGGAATCACTTGAACAGCTGAGAGCGATTGAGAATGGCTACAAAATTAAAGTGTGTAAAACAAAACATCGAACACTAGAAATTAATACTGCTGAAGAATTGGAACAAGCACAAATGTATCCATGTGAATAATAGCCAAATTTGTTTTGTATCAGCAGTTTATAACACTTTGATAATTTTCATCGCATTGGTTCCACCATGAACACCCATATAATCACCTTTGGTTAAAATGACTAAATCTCCTGTTTTAACCAAATCTAAGTCTTTAAGAAGATCCACCGCTGCTTGGTTAATGGCTATTTGCGATATTTGAGTGACATCAAAATGAATGGGGTAAACGCCACGATATAAGGTAATTTTACGTTGTGTTGCGATATGGCGGGTTAGTGCATAGATAGGAATACCAGAACGTATTCGTGACATATATAATGTCGTCGAACCTGATTCAGTTAGCGCAATAATCGCTCTAATATTTAAATGATTAGCGGTGTACATGACGGCCATAGCAATGGCCTCATCGACTTTTTGAAATTTACACTCAAGCCGGTGTTTAGATACTTGCGTCAAAGGATTTTTCTCTGCACCACGACAAATGCGTGCCGTTGCTTCAATGACTTTTTCTGGATGTTTTCCTACTGCAGTCTCAGCTGATAACATGACAGCATCTGTTCCATCTAACACAGCATTCGCTACATCAAACACTTCAGCTCGAGTTGGAATAATATTTTCAATCATTGAATCCATCATTTGTGTTGCGGTAATAACAGCACGATCTAAATCACGACATCTTCGAATAATGGATTTTTGCACTGAAGGCAATTCAGCATCGCCAATTTCAACACCTAAGTCACCTCGTGCTATCATTATCGCATCCGATGCTAAAATAATATTGTCAATATCACTGATCGCCTCACTGCGCTCTATTTTTGCAATAATGCCTGCTTGTCCATTAGCTTGATTAATTAATTTTCTAGCTTCATGGATATCATCTCCTGAACGAGGAAAAGAAACGGCAATATAATCTGCTTCTATTTTTATCGCTGTCTTTAAGTCCTCTCGATCTTTATCAGTAAGAAATTTTGCTGATAATCCACCACCTTGCCGGTTAATGCCTTTGTTGTTTGATAACTCACCGCCAACAAGCACGCTTGTTGTAATCTTAGATGAAGAAACATGGTTAACTTGTAATATGATGTGGCCATCATTCAACAGCAACACATCATCTTTGCTGACATCGCTGACTAAACCTTTGTAGTCAATACCAACAGACTTTTCATCACCTTGATCGCAACCAAGATTGATATCTAATATAAATGTTTGGTTTTCTTTTAAGTCAACTTTACCTTGCTTGAATCGAGCAATACGAATTTTTGGTCCTTGTAAATCAGCTAAAATGCCGACTTGTCTGCCAGTTTCTTTCGTAAGCTCACGAATCATACTAGCACGTTTTTTATGTTCTTCAGCGTTTCCATGAGAAAAATTCAAGCGAATCAAATCAACACCTTTGTTAATAATTGCTTTTAAAATTTCACGATCATCACAAGCAGGACCAAGCGTTGCGATGATTTTTGTTCGTTTAGGTGGTGAGTATATATGCATTAATGATCCTTAATTCTCAACATTAATATTAGCTCGTTGTTGTAACACAGCAATAGAAGGCAATGTTTTACCTTCGATGAATTCTAAAAAAGCACTACCGCCGGTTGAGATATAAGACATTTTATCACTGCAGTTAAATTTATCCAGTGCAGCAATGGTATCGCCACCACCGGCTACAGAAAAAGCATCATGATTAGCAATACACTTAGCGATATCATGCGTTCCCTGAGAAAAAGGTGACAACTCGAAAACACCGACAGGACCACTCCAGATAATAGTCGCTGCTTGTTGGATTAATGTTTGATAATATTGACTAGTTTTAGGACCAATATCCAAAATCATATCATCATCTGCAATTTTTTCTATAGATACTACATCAGTTAATGTGTCTGCTTTACACTGCTTGGCAACAACCGCATCCTTGAGCATAGGGATATCACAACCAGTAGATTGAGCATGATCTATCAATTCTTTTGTTTCAACTAATAACTCTTTTTCATAAAGTGATTTGCCTACGGAGAATCCTTTCGCAGCAATAAAAGTATTCGCAATTCCCCCACCAACGATTAATTTGTCTACTTTTTCGCTTAACGATTTTAACACAGCAAATTTTGTTGATATTTTAGCACCACCAACAATGGCAAGTACTGGCCGCTTAGCTTTTTCAAAGACTTGTTTTAGAACGGTGAGTTCTTTTAAAAACAAAGGCCCTGCACAAGCAACCGGAGCAAAGCGAATAACGCCATGAGTAGACGCATGAGCACGGTGTGCGCTAGCAAAAGCATCCATAACAAAAATATCACAGAGCGCAGCCATTGTCTTTGCTAAAGCTTCATCATTTTTTGTTTCACCCGGATCAAGCCGAACGTTCTCACAAAGCACAACATCTCCAGGCTGTATTTCGATTCCTGCTTGCCAATCTGGTTCAAGTCGAACCGGTTGCTCTAGTAACTCAGATAGCCGTTCAGCAGCCAATGAAAGAGAGTAGCATTTATCAAGCTCACCTTGCTTTGGGCGTCCTAAATGAGACATTAAGATGACAGCTGCATTTTGTTCTAAAGCTGCTTTAATAGTAGGAAGTGCCATTCTAATACGATTATCACTAGTAATTTTATTATCTTCTATAGGTGTATTAAAATCTTCTCGAATTAAAACACGTTTGTTTGTCAAGTCTACATCTTTCATTTGCAATAGTTGCATATCATCGCCCCATTCAACAGATACTTAGCACTTAGTTAGTTGGTATTCATTAACGCAATAGCTGTGTCTAACATTCGATTAGAGAATCCCCATTCATTATCATACCAAGATAATACTTTCACCATCTTGCCAATAACTCGTGTTTCTGTTGAATCAAAAATAGAAGAGGCCGAATTATGATTAAAGTCTATAGAAACTAACGGTTCCTCGGTATATTCAAGAACTCCTGTTAATTCACTTTCAGCAGCAGCTTTTACAACTTGATTTATTTCTTTAACACTGGTTGTACGTTTCGCCACAAAAGTTAAATCAACAAGAGAAACATTATTAACCGGTACTCGAATAGCAAAGCCGTCTAACCTACCACTTAACTCTGGTAAGACTAAACCAACAGCGGCAGCTGCGCCAGTGCTGGTAGGAATCATAGACACTGCCGCAGAACGTGCTCGACGCATATCTTTATGGTAAGAATCTGACAATACTTGATCATTAGTGTAAGCATGTATTGTTGTCATTAAACCATTTTCAATACCTATTTTTTCATGTAATGGCTTAACCAGAGGCGCTAAACAATTGGTTGTACATGATGCATTAGAAATAATTTGATGATCGCGAGTCAAGATGCCATCATTTACTCCATAAACGATAGTAGCATCTGCATCTTTCGCCGGAGCAGATATAAGAACTTTCTTTGCACCGGCAGCTAAGTGGTCTTTTGCTTTATCACGAGCATTAAACTTACCTGTACATTCAAAGACTAAATCAACCCCAAGTTTTTTCCAAGGAAGTTGCGCCGGATCTTTCATGTTTAATACGCTAATGCGATCATTATTAACAATAAGATGTTCATCATCAAAAGAAATATCAGCAGGGAAAATACCATGAGTAGAATCATACTTAGTTAAATGTGCAACTGCTTCTAAAGCACCACGAGTATTATTTAACGCGACAACTTCAATTTCATCGGTACGTTTTTGTTCGTATAGTGCACGCAAAATGCTACGGCCAATACGACCGTAACCATTAATGCCAACCTTAATTGTCATGCAATTACTCCTTCTGTTAATTCATTTGCAGTGTGGACGATATCTTCCACGGTAAAATTAAATGCTTGAAAAAGCACTTTGGCTGGAGCCGAAGCGCCAAAATGATCAATGCCAATAACACGACCTTTTAAACCGACATATTTGTACCAAAAGTCGCTATTACCTGCTTCAATAGCAATTCGCCTATCAACATTGGAAGGCAAAACACTGTCTCTATAAGCTTGAGATTGCTTTTCAAATATCTCTGTGCAAGGCATAGAAACCACTCGAACTTGTTTTTCTTCATTGCTGAGTTGTTCTGCAGCCTCCATTGCCAGGCTTACTTCTGAACCTGTAGCAATAAAGATAATATCAGGTGTATCTTCACAGTCACGCAAAACGTAACCACCACGAGCAATATTTTCGATCATTTTTATACTGCGTGTTTGATGTGGTACCGTTTGACGTGATAATAATAAACAACTTGCTTGATCTGTTTTTTCAATTGCATACTTCCACGCAACAGCGGTTTCAACTTCGTCACAGGGACGCCACACATCTAAATCAGGAGTCATTCGTAACATGTTAATATGTTCAATTGGTTGATGAGTTGGACCATCTTCACCTAAACCAATGGAATCATGTGAATAAACAAAGATCACCTGTTGTTTCATCAAGGCAGATAAACGAACAGCATTACGAGCATAATCACTAAACACTAAAAATGTGCCACCATAAGGAATAAAGCCTCCGTGTAAGGCTAAACCATTCATAATGGCAGACATACCAAATTCACGTACACCATAATGAATATAATTACCTTGAATATTTTCTTTTTTTAGTGCGACACTTCCTTTCCAATTCGTTAAATTTGAACCACTTAAATCAGCTGAGCCACCAATTAACTCAGGCAAGGCTGGCGCAATACTATTTAAAAAATTGTAAGATGCTTTACGAGTTGCGATATTATTACCTGCTTGATTACAGTGTTGAATAAACTGTGACATTTTATCTTGACAACCTTTAGGTAATTTCCCTTCAAGACGTCTTAATAATTCATTCGCCAACTCCGGATATGTTTGTTGATAGAAAGCAAACTTTTTCTCCCAATCACGTTCTGCTTTCATCCCACGCTCAGTTGCATCCCAGGCAGAAGATATAGTACTGGGAATAGAAAATGCTGGATGGCGCCATTCTAGTGCTTGCTTAGCGGCGGCAATTTCTTCCTCCCCAAGTGGCGCACCGTGACAATGATGACTACCTTCAACATTTGGTGCACCATAACCAATCTTAGTACGACAACATATTAAAGAAGGTTTATCACGGATTTGCCTTGCCGCAATAATGGCAGCTTCTACTTCATTGGCATCATGACCATCAACATCCGGTATGACATGCCAACCGTAAGCTTTAAAACGGGCCGTGGTATTATCTGTAAACCATCCTGACGTGTTGCCATCAATAGAAATGTGATTATCATCCCAGAATGCGATGAGTTTACCTAAGCCCAGTGTGCCTGCCAACGAGGAAGCTTCATGCGAGATGCCTTCCATTAGACAACCGTCACCTAAAAATACATAGGTGTAATGGTCAATTATTTTGCATCCATCTTGATTATAAGTTGCAGCAAGATTTTTTTCAGCAATCGCCATACCAATAGCATTTGCTAATCCTTGGCCAAGCGGGCCGGTGGTTGTTTCGATGCCTGGAGCAAGTCCATACTCTGGATGACCTGCTGTTTTCGCGTGTAATTGACGAAAGTTTGTTAAATCCTCTGTCGTCATATCATAACCGGTCAAATGGAGCAGTGAATACAATAGCATAGAGCCATGGCCATTAGACAAGATAAAACGGTCGCGATTTGCCCAGCGAGGATTTTTAGGGTTATGAACTAAGAAATTATTCCATAAGACTTCGGCAATATCTGCCATTCCCATTGGCATACCAGGGTGGCCGGATTTTGCCTGCTGAACGGCATCCATACTCAATGCACGTATTGCATTAGCAAGTTCTCTTCTGGAAGGCATTTATTGTCTCCTCAATTATGTGTAAAGGACAGTTTTTTATACAGCATAAAGATATTAATCATGTTTTCACCTCACCATTATGTGTTATGCATCTGTCATCACTCAGGGTGGTTGAAATTTATCCAGACTGCTGCTCATAGATGTGTGTATTCTCTTATTTATTGGTGAAATGAGCAAATAATATTTCAAGCGCAACGTGGTTTGCCAATAATAATTTGGCCATAGTCATAAGCGAACACATGTTATTTTTTAGCTATAGCAGGTTTATATAAATTTTAGTATGATGTTCACTCAGTTTAAGTTTCGTACAGGGTAAGCATGAGATATGAATAAAGCATACTTATTTACATCAGAATCTGTTTCTGAAGGCCATCCAGACAAAGTTGCTGATCAAATATCAGATGCTATTTTAGACGCTATTCTAGACAATGATCCGCATGCACGTGTTGCTTGCGAAACCATGGTGAAGACAGGCATGGTGTTTGTTGCTGGTGAAATGAGAACGAATGCTTGGGCGGATATCGAAAGTCTCGTTCGTAACACAATCAAAGAAATTGGTTATGTTCATGCCGATATGGGATTTGATTGGGAATCTTGTGCAGTATTAACATCGATTGGCAAACAATCATCTGATATAGCGCAAGGTGTTGATGATACCGTGGATCATGAAATGGGCGCTGGTGATCAAGGATTAATGTTCGGCTACGCTTGTAATGAAACAGAGACATTAATGCCAGCAGCAATTACCTATGCCCATCGGTTGATGCAGCAACAAGCACATTTGCGCAAACAAAAGATACTGCCTTGGTTAAGGCCTGACGCTAAGTGCCAAATTACCTTTCAATATATTGATAATAAACCCAGCATTATTGACACAATCGTTTTGTCTACCCAGCACGATCCTGACATTACACATAATGAGTTAACAGAGGCAGTTATTGAAGAAATAATAAAGCCAGTTATTCCAACTAAATGGCTAGATAGTAAAACAACTTTTTTAGTTAATCCGACAGGTCGTTTTGTTATCGGTGGACCATTAGGTGACTGTGGGTTAACAGGGCGTAAGATCATTGTCGATAGCTACGGTGGTATAGCACGGCATGGCGGCGGTTGCTTTTCTGGCAAAGATCCAACAAAAGTTGATCGTTCAGCAGCTTACGCCTGTCGCTATGTAGCAAAAAATATTGTCGCTGCCGGTCTTGCTGAAAAATGTGAATTACAAATTGCTTATGCCATCGGCATAGCAGAACCCGTCTCTGTGATGGTAAATACATTTGGAACAGGAAAAATTGATGATCGAAAAATTGAAAGTTTAATTCTAGAACACTTTGATTTAAGACCACGTAATATTATATCCATGTTAGATTTGTTAAAACCAATATACAAAAAAACAGCAGCTTATGGGCATTTTGGCCGAGAAGAAGCCGGATTTAATTGGGAAAACAAAGATCAAGTTGATTTATTAATAGATGCAATAGCTTAACTTAATGAAAGCGAGGGAAAAGAAATGGAAGTGGTAGATATAGACACGGCAGAATCAATCATGAGTGATACAGCAAAAAAAAATGTGTTAGCTTATAAAGTAGCAGATATAGAACTGGCAGAGTGGGGACGAAAAGAAATTAGTATTGCTGAAACTGAAATGCCCGGCTTGATGAGTTTGCGAGAAGAGTTTGCTAAAGATAAGCCATTAAAAGGCGCACGGATTACTGGATGTTTACATATGACCGTGCAAACAGCTGTGCTGATAGAAACTCTAGTCTTACTTGGCGCAGAAGTACGTTGGGCTTCATGTAATATTTTTTCAACACAAGATCATGCTGCAGCAGCCATAGCGGCAGCAGGCATTCCTGTGTTTGCTTGGAAAGGAGAAACTGAGGAAGAATATTGGTGGTGTATAGAGCAAAGTATTCTCGGCGAGAATAATTGGCGTCCGAATATGTTACTCGATGACGGTGGGGACTTAACCACCATCATACATGAAAAACACACACATTTGTTAAAAGAAATCAGAGGCGTTTCTGAAGAAACAACAACCGGTGTAAAACGTCTCTATGACATGGAAAATGAAGGTAGCCTTGCTATACCAGCATTTAATGTCAATGACTCCGTCACCAAATCAAAGTTTGATAATTTATATGGTTGTCGAGAATCACTTATGGATGGTATTAAACGGGCAACAGATGTAATGATTGCAGGAAAGATCGCTGTTGTCCTAGGCTATGGCGATGTTGGCAAAGGTTGCGCTCAAGCCTTGAGAGGTTTAGGTGCGACAGTTTGGGTGACAGAAATTGACCCTATTTGTGCTTTACAAGCTGCGATGGAAGGTTTCCAAGTAGTTTCTATGGATGACGTTGCATCTGTCGCAGATATTTTTGTAACGGCAACAGGCAATTATCAAGTTATTACATTAGAACATATGAAACAAATGAAAAACCAAGCCATTGTCTCTAATATTGGGCATTTTGACAATGAAATCGATGTTGATGGATTACGCCACCTAAAGTGGGAAAACATCAAACCACAAGTCGATCACATCATTTTTCCTGATGGCAAAAAAATTATTTTATTGGCAGAAGGACGTTTAGTTAATCTAGGTTGTGCAACAGGCCACCCAAGTTTTGTTATGTCAAATTCTTTTAGCAATCAAGTATTAGCTCAAATGGAACTATTTGAAAATTATACCCAATATGAAAATAAAGTGTATGTATTACCCAAACATTTAGATGAAAAGGTGGCAAGACTGCACCTAGAGCGCTTAGGTGTCAAATTAACAGCATTAACACCTGAACAAGAAAAATATACAGGTATTGATCGTGCCGGGCCATACAAGGCCGATCATTATCGTTATTGATGATACGACTTAAAATGAAAGAGGGTGCTTTATGGCATATGATCCACAAAACATAGTCGTTTTTGGTGCTTCTGGTGCGATAGGAAATGCTTTTACAATTCTCTTGTCTGAAAAATATCCAAATGCCAACTTGTTTGCTTTTACTCGAAATGGAGCGTATCAAATTGATTATAGCAACGAGGACTCTCTTGCTGAAGCTGCTGAACTGGCTGCAAAACAACAGCCTGTGGATTTAGTCATTGTGGCTAATGGCATATTACATGACGGTGATATTATGCCAGAAAAATCTTTGAGAGATTTATCAGCAGAAAAGTTTCATCGAGTTTTTGAAGCTAATACCATCACGCCCGCCCTTGTTGCAAAATATTTTCTGCCTAAACTTAACGTAAATAAACCATCGATATTTGCAGCACTATCTGCACGTGTAGGCAGTATATCTGATAACCTGCTGGGTGGTTGGTATGCGTATCGTGCCTCAAAAGCTGCACTAAATATGATTATCAAGAATGCATCGATTGAAATTAAAAGAAAAAACAAGAAAGCGATCATTGTTGGCCTTCACCCCGGTACAGTTGATAGTGATTTATCAAAACCATTTCAACATAATGTCCCTAAAGGCAGGCTGTTTACTCCAAAATATTCTGCCAGAAAGCTCTTAGAAGTTTTAGAAAATCTAACGCCAGAGGAGACAGGGAAGTGTTTTGCGTGGGATGGTAAGGAGGTCTTGCCGTAAATGCATATTGTTTGGTTTAAAAGAGATTTACGAATAGAGGATCATGAAGCCTTAACACAGGCCGCTAAAATTGGCTCTGTTTTACCTCTCTATATTCTTGAGCCAGAGCTATGGCAACAGCCTGATATGAGTCATCGACATTATGTGTGTTTGCAAGCATGCTTGCGCGAGCTTGATGAGTCACTAAATAATATTGGACAAAAGCTGGTTTTAAAAGTCGGCAATGCGATTGATATTTTAGAAAATATTCATAAACGCCATAATGTTCAAGCGCTGTGGTCTCATCAAGAAACATGGAATGGCTGGACATATGAACGCGATAAAGCTGTGAAACACTGGTGTAAATCACAAAACATTCCATGGCATGAGCCGATTCAAAATGGTGTAATACGTCGTTTGCAAAACCGTGATGGCTGGGCGGCTCGTTGGTATCGCCAGATGAAGAAACCTACTGCGAGCCCTCCTACTAACCTTAAAAGAATAGCAGAGGGCTCTGATGCCTTGCCCACTCGCACAGAACTTGGGTTACAAGAAGACGGGTTTACCAATCTACAACCAGGTGGTCGAAGCCAAGGATTAAAGCTGCTGCACAGTTTTCTATACAAACGCGGTGAAATTTACACCAAAGAGATGTCATCGCCGGTAACTGCATTTGATAGCTGCTCAAAGCTATCAATTCATCTAGCTTTTGGTACATTATCCATCCGTGAAGTGTTTCAAGCCTGCGAAAAGCGCAATCAAGAAATAAAACAAATGCCTTGTGGCGAAAAAGGAAAATGGCCCAGTGCCATGCGATCTTTCTCAGGCAGGTTACGCTGGCATTGCCATTTCATTCAAAAGCTAGAAGATGAGCCACGTATTGAATTTGAAAATATACATCCGGCATACAATTCCTTTAGAAAACAAAATTTCAATAACGATTATTTTAAAGCATGGAAATCTGGCATGACAGGCTACCCAATGGTAGATGCCTGTATGCGTGCTTTAACGGCTAAAGGGTGGCTAAATTTTCGTATGCGTGCGATGCTAATGAGTTTTGCAAGCTATCATCTCTGGCTGCACTGGCGTAAACCAGCGTTGCATTTGGCTAAGCTATTTGCCGATTATGAGCCGGGTATTCATTACAGCCAAGCACAAATGCAATCAGGTACAACAGGAATCAATGCAATTCGTATCTATAACCCGATCAAACAAAGCATTGATCATGATCCGGAAGGTATTTTTATTCGCCGTTGGGTTCCAGAGCTGCGAGAGATAGATCAAGAATTTATTCATATGCCATGGCAAGCAGAAACACAAATGAATGGCTATCCAATGCCAATTGTTGATGAAAAAACAGCACGAAAAGCAGCAGCCGATAAACTTTATGGCCTTAGAAAAAACAATGCCTCACATAAAGAAACTGCTCAAAAAATCACAAACAAACATGGTAGCCGCAAGTCTGGCTTGCGAAGAAAAGCGAGAAAGAAAAAAACAAAAAATTATATCCAAGGAGAATTGCCTTTTGACAGGAAGAGCCATGAGTAGTATACGACTTATTTTAGGCGATCAACTATCAGAATCTATCTCAAGCCTTAAAGGCTATGATTCAGATACAGATGTTATTTTGCTATGCGAAGTTTGGGATGAGGCAACTTATGTCAAACATCATAAAAAGAAAATTGCTTTTCTATTCTCAGCCATGAGGCATTTTGCCGAAACGCTCAAGCATAAGGGTTATCACGTTGAATATACAAAACTAGATGATAGTAAAAACGCAAGATCATTTAAAGATGAAATTAAGCGACTTCTACAAAAACAGGCATTGGATCGTATTATTGTTACACATCCAGGTGAATATCGCGTGCTTAAGGACATACGCAGTTGGCAAGATGAATTACGTATTCCCGTTGAAATCAGAGAGGATGATCGCTTTCTATGCACGCCTGATGAATTTGCCTCTTGGGCGAAAGATCGCAAACAGCTTCGTATGGAATATTTTTATCGTGAAATGCGTAAGAAATACAACATCTTGATGCAAGATAATGATCCAATCGGTGGACAGTGGAATTATGATGCGGAAAATCGCAAACCGCCAAAAAATGGACTCAATATACCTTCACCTTATATCGGCAAAGTCGATGATATCACACAAGAAGTCATGTCTTTGGTTGCTGAACGCTTTGACGATCATTTTGGTGATTTGAAGCCTTTTTACTTTGCTGTCACGCGCGCGGACGCATTACAAGTTCTCGATCAATTTATTGAACAAAGACTAAATCATTTTGGAGATTATCAAGATGCAATGATTCAAGGTGAGTCTTGGATGTATCACGCACATATAAGCTTTTACTTAAATTGTGGTTTATTGCTTGCTCTTGAATGTGTACAGAAAGTAGAAAAAGCCTATCATGAAGGTAAAGCACCCCTCAATGCCGTTGAAGGATTTATTCGCCAAATCATCGGCTGGCGTGAGTATGTAAGAGGTATTTACTGGCTAAAAATGCCAGACTATGCTGAAGCAAATTTTTTTAAAACCAAACGATCACTGCCAGACTTTTACTGGACAGCAAATACAAAAATGAATTGTCTACGTCAGTGTGTTCTTGAGACAAAACAAAACGCGTATGCTCATCATATTCAGCGTCTTATGGTGCTAGGCAATTTTGCATTGCTGGCTGGCATTGATCCCAGAGATGTTAATGAATGGTTTCTAATTGTTTATGCTGATGCTTATGAATGGGTCGAGCTTCCGAATGTATCCGGCATGACCCTATTTGCTGATGGTGGATGTCTAGCCAGCAAGCCTTATGCTGCTGGCGGCAGTTATATTAATAAAATGTCTGATTACTGCAAAAACTGCAGCTACAAAGTAACCGAAAAGAATGGGGCCGATGCATGCCCTTTTAATTATCTCTATTGGGACTTTCTTGACCGTAATCGTGAACAACTGATAGGAAACCATCGCATTGGCATGATGTACAAGACATTTGATCGCATGAAAGAAGAAAAACAAAAAGCTATTCGTGATGATAGCAAGCGATTTTTGAGCAACATCGAATGAAAAAGAAATCGGAATGAGGTAAAATACTGCTCCAAACGATGCAATAGTAGTAAAAACAAGCAATAAAATGATTAAAACATTATCAGTTGGCAGCAAAGCAGGAAAAATTGTTATAATATTAATTTGGGGAGCATTGTTAAGTCTTATTTCTGTCGCAGTTCGAGCACATGCAGAACAGCGAGTGAGCAAAGTTGTGATGAATGGCCTTTGGCTCTTATGGCGAAGCCATACCTCATTGTGATGGAACTGTTTTCGTCTATTTTGAAGACATAGATAACAACAATGTTTAGCTATTAACATAACCAAGTGAAGATAATGCAATATGAAAAAGAGATGGACAATGATCACCGTAATTATTGGAATAGTTATTATTGGTGCAGTTGCTGTGGGGCCAATTATGAGTAATGTAGCAGCACCTACCTATGAAGTTTCTAAATCAGAAGATAATATTGAGATCAGACAATATGAACCTATGATCATTGCAGAAGTCCAGATAGAGGGGCAACGCAAAGATGCCATCAAAGATGGGTTCCGTCTACTGGCAGATTACATCTTTGGAAATAATGCAGCGAACCAAGGCATTACAATGACAACGCCAGTACAGCAGCAGAAAAACACCAAAATTGCAATGACAGCACCAGTGCAACAGCAATCCTCAGACAATTCTTGGAAGATTAGCTTTGTTATGCCTACAGAATATAGCATGGAGACGCTTCCGAAGCCGCTTAATGAGCATGTCATTCTTAAAGAAGTGCCTGCCAAACAGTTTGTAGTGATTACATTTGCTGGCACAAACTCTGATAAGAATATAAAAGAACACGAAGAAAAGCTGATGAAATATATTCAATTTAAGAATCTATCAGTAACTGGTTATCCCAAATACGCTTTTTATAATCCTCCATGGACACTACCTCTAATGCGACGCAACGAGATAATGGTTGAAATTCAATAACAGTAAAAGATAGGATTTTATAGCAGTTTTCAATATTACCCAGAAAATTAGGCTACATATATGAGAATACATTAAATAAAAATTGGGGGTAGGACGCTTGAATAATTGACTTTGTGGTTTCTTAACTCTTTTTGATTGAAATTTAAACTCCATATGTAGATCTGCTGGATGAAGCATGTTAGATTGAAATGGTTAGCAATTTTGTAATATAATATTCGCCAAGTACGATATTAAGGCAAAGTTTTATTCATAAAAGGAGCTGGTTGTAATGAATAGAAAGCGATTGATCTCAGAAATTTCGAATGGATTGAGATAACAACCGATGACGGTGAGAGAATACGGGTGAGTACCGAAGACTACGATGCTATTATGGCAACTGGTGCGCGAAATGATGCCAGCAGTGCTATATCACAACAAAAGTTTCTGGCGATAGAGCACGCGGGAATAAACAATAAAGCCTTCCATCAATTTATCACTGAGAATTGGCCACTCTTGGCTCTCTTGCAAAATCATCAGCTATTAAATGGTAATACACTTGAGCTTAAGATGAATGCGCGCTTATGGTTAACGCCAGGGAATTGGGCTTCCTTGGATAGTGATTTTTACCGAGTTTCAGCAGAGCTTATTTGTGGCACGCTAAGCGACGATGCTGCGGCAAAAACTAAGCGACAGGTGCGTTTTGACAATACGTACAAAACATTAAGCGAGATAGCCCACCAAGAAAATCTTGATAAGATTAAAGCCTTAAGAAAAATTATTCGAGATAAAGGAGATACGATACTCACTTTTCATTTTTTAACAGACTTATTTGCAGTGGTTCATATGCGAGCGCCACGTCGGGCATTAATGACATACGTCAATAACCTCACAGAACATCAGGGCCTACAGCTAGGCAAAGTCACAGGTTTATTGGCAAAGGCAATACATGCTGAAGCTAATGAGCAAGAGTTACGGATTGAGAACAACCAATATCCTTGGTCCGCTAATCCACAGGAAAATCAAGCCTGGCATGCCTATGGTGGTGCTTGTTATTTCACTAAAGATAATGAGACGAGTCAAACAAGGAGCATTGAGGTAATTAAAGTGCCCTCACAAAGTATTGTTGATCAATACCATTGTCCAAGCGTGGCGCGACTATTTAATCCCGCGAATTATATCCTCCAATCTATCTATCCCACTTACGTTATGCAAGTAGAAGAAGGCACAGAAAAAAGGAGTCCTCAACCATTATTTTGGACAACGAACGATCCTTCAGTTGTCACCCGTCAGAAGAAACTACGTGAGCTTAACTGTGCAGAGCCTAAGGCACACTGCCAAGACGTTATGCAAATTGAATGTTTGGCACCTCCAAGCTGAAGCACCGACACCGCTGGATGATGTTGATAAGGCCGAATTGCGAACATTTCTTAAGGTAGCACGGGATGAGAGTGTTGATGCTAATGCAGCGTCAAAACGCTGCATTATTGCATAAAATCATTTTCATCGTATTTACAAGGAGGGACTTTGATGTTTACTTTATTATCACGAGACAAAGTTAAAAAAAAAGTTGAGCTCTGCCATAGCGACGATGAAAACAATATAGGATTGGCGAAACCATTGAATCACCTATTGGGCATCGCAATTGATACCAAAAAATTGCTTGAAAAGGAACGACTTCACTTTTTGGCGAATGCACAAGGATTACAGCTTTTTCTCAAAAAAAACAACAACGAAATGAAAGGCATCAATAAACCGATTCCGTTACGTGGCATAAAATATTTCCCTGAAACACACTTCACTGACCTATCAGGCTGGAATCAATCACGCTTTTTAGCATTGCATGTCTACTTTTTAGTCAGGCAATATCATCGAATAAAAAATAAAGCAGGTGACAAGATGACGATTGCTAACAAAGCAGTCGCTAAAGAGGAGCTGTTGGGCACTATATTGGAAGAACTTCATGTCGCAGTTAATGCTCAACGCCTTGTAAGTATGGTGATGGATAAAATAGCAGTTGCCTCATCAGAGGAGGACATTGGATCCTTGGTTGAGTCTTTTTATAACTCTCTTGTAACGACTTTCCAGGAAGCCGGTGAAGCTCCACTCGAAATTTGTTTTCCCTGTGGGACACCGCTGCATGCAGTGTACTTATACTTCACCAAAATAGATAAAAAGCATGTTATTTTACGGATCGATAACGTAGGGGCAGGCGCCGCAGAAAATCATAATGGAAATGATGAAAAAAGGAAAGTCGAAACAAAAGACACATCACACTTCGAATTCAGACCGCATGTGATCAGTATCACTACGGTACAGGATTTAGGCGAACTAGAAACTAAAAAGCCGTTAACAACTTATCTGAAAAGACTCTGTTTCTTACAACGAATAGAAAAAAATGAAACGCTGAAGCAAGGGATAGAAGGCCAAAGGCTAGCAGTATTATATAATCATATGACAAATAGAGCAGAAAAAATAGACTTCCCTTACCTCAATATTGACCGGGAAAATGATTGGGCATTTCAAAAGGCACAAACGACCGAAAACTGTGTCTATAATAATTATATGATTGGAATAAGGTATCGTTTTCATGATCCAAGAGGAATATTGCCAGAAGCATTATTTGACTGGTTTTCAGAAAAAGCCGTTAAGGCTCAAGTGACTGCAGATAAAACAAGCGGTTTTCATCATTCCTTTTCTAAAAGGCGCCCGGCTGACTTACAGAAAGCCGAGCCTGCAGAATCAAAGACGTTGATTGCTAGTGAAGTTGACACTATGACGATTGGCTCTGTGAATAAAAACAGTCGCGTGGTTCGCACGACCGCAGATAATGCTAAAACTATGGTAACAGCAGCTAACTTATTTCAGCCCAGAAAAAAATATAAAGACTCAAAGAGCAAACCTTTGGCCGCTAAAGTGGGAATTCTTAAGATTGATTCACATAACGTCAACAGTGATGTAATAGAAGAAATTCCAGACCTGCGCACTTCATCTGAATCGATAAGACCCAACTTTCGGTTTGGTCACTTCAACAATGAAGGTATTTCACCTACCGAAACAGTCAACATATCAAATTCAGTCGCGCAACAAAGAAAGCAATTAGGAATGAATGATACTGCACGATCAAATGTCGAGATAGGACAATTTTACATGAATTGCAATGTTTATAATAACTCAGCTCAGCCTTCCCCCAAATTATCTGAAGAGGCTAAAAATCTGGCAAAACAAATTGATGAAGCGCCTACTGAAGTCCACCAGCTTATAGGAGATATTCCACAAAAAAATCTGGATTTTGCTGGCCGACTTGATAACCTAGAAACCATTCCCGCAATTTTTGAAACACGCGCAGCGACAGTCATTAGTCAAATTATCTCTGGTTTAGGTGGTATTGGGAAGACGCAACTAGCTGCTAAGATTGCATACAATGCGTGGAGTAAGAAAGATGATCAAGGCTGTTGGAAATACAATGTAATAATTTGGCTTAATGCTTGTCCAAGTGTGCTGTCAGATCAATTCCGAAGACTTGGCGAAAGGTTAGGTATTTTGTTAGAGAGAATTAAAGATGAACATAAGATTATTCGCTTGGTGCATAAGCAATTAGCCCGATTACCCCGTGTGTTATGGATTTTTGACAATGCCAAAGACTTACTCTCTATCTGTTCCTATCTACCCAAAAACTCTACTAGATCATCATCTCATCAAAGTGATTGTTTGGTGACCTCACGTAATCAATGTCTCAAAACATGGGGCAGTATGCAACTTCATGTCTTGAATGAGTTTACACTGGAAGAAGCTCGTGATTATTTCAAAAATACATTCTTCAAGTATAAGATCAAATACAGCAATGAAGAAATTAATAATTTAGCTAAGGTCCTGGGTTTTTTACCGTTAGCACTGGCACAAGCAGTAGCATATATTTACAGCAATGAGGACACTATTACACAATATTTAGCGGACTATGAAGATGCTAAAAAAATAGTATTAGACTCTGGCCTTTTTGAAGAAGATGATTATTTGAAAGAAAAAGGGCATAATAGAGCCACGGCGCTTACAACCTGGTTGGTATCAAAGAAGGCTATTGAAAAAAAACATCCCCGGGCTATGGATTGCTTATATCTATGTGCCTACCTACACCCTGATCATATTCCCGAATATTTATTAATCGATTGGTTGACCAACCATCCTTCAGAAGCGGTTACGGTACCAGCTCGTATTGAGCTGTGCATCCAGGTGATACCCACGTTGTTACGCCATTCTATGGTAGACAAATTGAATGGTCGTAAGGCCATCCATATCCATAGGTTGGTTCAAGAAGTGTTGCAATTGTGGTTAGCCCAGCCTGAACCTAATACGCAACCGATCAAATCTGCCAAAGAGTGGCTGCTTGATGCGTTTGAATGCGTAGATAAGCGTTTTATTTATAATAAAGATAAGCCAAGCACTTTCACCTCTAGCCAGGCACTCTTACCTCACGCAGTGTCAATTTGTCAGGCTTTTGGATTTGGTGGTACTGTTTCAATAAAGGACTTTCACTCCTTTTCCTTTGCTATTAGATTGGGTACTTATTATTTACATTACGACAGAAATGCCGAAAAAGCACTGAGAATTTTCGAGGTAATGGAGTCGGGAATTGATGAAAGTGTAAAACAGAAATTAGAAGAGTCAATCTTAGACGGTTCGGATAGGTATTGCTGTAAAGTAATGTGGAGGAAACCTGATGAAACTAGCATAGACGAGGTCAAAAGAAAGAAAGTAGTTATTTTTGAACTACGCGACGAAGACTGGTTTATTCACACTTGTAATGATGGATTGAATTATTTTGAGGAAAAAATAAAAAATGAAAGGCAAATATCCTATTTAGCAAGAGTGGCTAAAGAAAAATTTGAAGTAGATGTACAACAAGCAATTATTTCTGATACTACTGAATTAATGATTCTTAATAAAATAGCCACATCACATGGCAGTAACACTGCTTTAGATTATTATAATCAATATGCTTTTGCTTATCAGAAAAAAATGCATGAAATAAATAATGGTACAATTGAGTGCTGCTATCAAATAATGAAAGAAAAACCTAGTAAAACCACCAGAGATGATTTCAAGGAAGGGACAAGTATTATTTTTGAATTGCGTCATGAAAAGTGGTTTATTCATGCTTGTGATGGTGGTTTAAGTTATTTTGAGAAAAAAATTGAAGATCAAAAACAAGCCTATTATTTAACAAATTTAGCTAAAGAAAAAATAGAGGAAAAACAGAAAAAAGTGATTATTTCTAATAATATTAAAATAGAAATTCTTAAAGAGATAGCTATATCGAATGGCATAAAAAAAGAAATGATAAAATATAATCAGCAAATGGCTAAATCAAAAATAGAAAAATTTGAATCTCATTATAGTGCAATGAAAAAATCTAACAAAACTTCATCAAGCAGTCTTTATCAGTCTTATCATGCTTTTTCCTTATGTGTAGAAGCACTTATTGCTTATGAGGAAGGAATATCATTCAAATCAGTTGATTTAGAGAAAGAAATCGAATTGTATAAAAAATCAATCAAGTTATATGAATTAGCAGTGACAATATACGATAGCATTGATGAGTCAAATACAAATCAATACTTTAGGGTTATTAATCGACTTGCAAGTATTTGTGATGAGCTGAGTTTGCTAATTAAAGATAAAGAGCTAGAAAAGATATACCATGATATGACAAAAAAATATTTTGAAAAAGCTTTATCTGGATGGAGAAAAACTATAGATTGGCAGCGCAACACATATGTATCACGGACTTTTATAGCAATAGGCTGGTATTACTTAAAGCGAGGTCATGTTTTTAAAGCGAAGATAAGTTGTCGTTGCGCAGATAAAATTTATGCTAACTCAACTGATGATAAGGATTTTTTGAGCAACACAGAGACTAAAAAATTATTGGATGCAATCAATAACCATCCGTATGGCATGGAAGATAATTCAGAGCCTTCTATTAAACTTGCTTTAGATAAAAGACTAGTTATCTGCCAAACAGATCTTGGACTATCATGCAATAGTGGCTTATCTAAAACTTTAAGCGCTCAATAGCAACTATTGCTTCCTGCTCAGCCTAAAACTGCGTCACAACTACGATAACCAGCAAGATCAATTTTTCAATCAGAATTAAAATTAATATAGATCCATGAAAAAAATACTTAGCACTAAAGAACCTCAATGACTAATTGTGTAACATTGTAAAGAGTGAAACAGTAAAATTCAAGATCAAATTAAGACTATAATGATAGTTGCAGTTACTCAAAGATATCACGGCTCTTGTTGCTGAATGATGAAACCATCCATCGGCGCATAAAAAATAACTTAGAGGATATCTTTAAATCTTATTTTTCATGATCGTTATCATTTCGTTTAATGTTGGTGATTCCTTGGGTAATTGTCATTGGTATACTTTTGAATAGGCGCATTGCTATTCCTTTGGGAGCAAATAGAGTTTTACAAATTTTGCTGTGACCCAGAAAGATCGTAATCGAAGAACTCCTCGCCTGCCGGTAGATAGACGCAACTGAACCCGTAATGTTCGCACAGACTGATTCACTTTTCTTGACCGCTTTCCAGGGCTTCTAGGCAAATCAGTTTAACATTCACGTAGTAGCGACGAAATAGAGTTTTATCAATTTATTGACTATAAAGATGATCAGAACCTTGCCAAAAAATTAGAAGAATGGGAAGCTTTTTATAATTATCACCGCCCACACGAGCGGGAGTAAATGGATCAACACCCTATGAAATACTAAAAAAACCTAATACTGTTTAGCTTCCAATGATAATTTTTTCTGCTAACCAACTTAAAAAAAGATCAGCTTAGATCCGTTATGTTGTTTCTCTCTTTGAATTACTAAACATATGCGTTTCTTGCTGCTGTAGCAGCCATTCCAGTGTATTCACTTCACTATGGCTCGCAGCTAATAACAAAGCAGAGCCATCATTCACATCACGTAACGAAGCAAGATCTGCAAATAACCTTATCTACCCCTTAGCGTCAAAGATGTTTTATTTATTGCCAATGCTCTTTCACAAGCTAACGATATGCCGATGGTTACCTGATCCACTTTTTTCATGGCGTTTGTTTTAAAAAAGAGGAAATGTCCAGTTTTTACTTTGTTTACAGAGGCTGCCAGCAGATAAAAAACGCCAACACCTGCAACGGCAAGGGCTAAATTTCCTAATATTTGTTTCCAACCTCTATGTTTTTCTAACATAGATTTCGTAACATTAATATCCTGCTTACAGCGAGACTTAAATGTGTTAATTGAATTATCTGTGCCATCGCTTTCAATGAAATCTTGAGCATTTTTTGCTAACTTATCAGAAAGCTTTTTGGCGCAGTCAGCCTCTTTATGAAATCCACGTTGATATAAGTCAGTTGCCTTTGTACTAACTCTGTCTAAGGCATCATAAAACTCAGTAAGCGTGTTAAATCGCGCAAGAGCTGTTTTTTGTTTTTTAGGGTAAGCTCTTTGTATCCCTTTCAAGATACTAATTGTTTTTTCTCTGTATTCATTCCCGCATTCAGAACTAAGATCATCTATCGACACTACACGTTTTTTTGTATGAAATTTAGCATTAGACATAACACGACCTGGTAATGTTAATGGACACGGAATGAAGCTTGGCCACATAATACCGAAAAAAAAAATGATTCCAGCTTATATAGGATGTACTTGGCTCTGGAATATTTGCAAAATGTGTTAAAAATTTTTGTGCGGCTATAGCACAATTTTCACCAAAGATACTTGTATTCTTAACAGTTCTTTCATAATAGTTTTTCCAGTCTTGAACGATTTGATCTGGATCTGCTTCAATCTCAAAGCAATATGTCCATCGTGGCTTTCCCAAATTGGTACGCTCTAAATGCAAAAGATAATTCGAGTAATAATAAATAAACCACGAATCGCCTGGTTTACTACAGCGATCAATTTTATAAAACTTAGTTGGTTTTTCTGATATGTTTTCAAGGGCAATTTCCATGTGAGAATAAATATCAAAAAAATTAAATAAATGTACTTTTATTTTTGCCATATAATAATTCTTATTCAAAAAAATAATATTAGGCTCATTTTACCATATATGAATTAAAAAGTAAACAATTTACTCATGAGAATACAAACGCCAATAGAGCTATCCAGCTAATGCTAAGTTGTTAAATAATTCAGAAAATGTAATAGCTCCAGAAAAACCGGAATTATATAAGGAGAATCATGAGTGTTAAAACTAACATCCCATCTTACTGATGACAATTTTTATCTGATTAAGTGTTATCTTTTTGTGCCCACACGTATTTTTTTAGGATTGCATTCATTAACGTTTGGTACCCTTTCCCTACGTGGTTTTTAAAGTAATCAATTACCTCGTAATCATAGCGCAAATTTAAGCTTTACTTACGTGGAGGGACATAGACTGCTTCTTTGAAGAAGTCATCGTCATAATCGATGGTATTATCCCCTAGAGTCTTTAATGCGTTCCAGTTGGTCTTGGAAACGTTTTCTTTCTCTTTTCATTGGCTCTCCCCATTGAAATAATACGATACCGCTCTTGGCGTCGAGTATATACCACAATAACCATTTTACATCGAAGCATCACAATGGCTATATAGCGATTTTCACCATAAGCACGGCGAATACCTTGTCTAAGCAGATGCTCATTACTTAATACCTCCTTGGTATCTAGAAAGTCCAATCAGTGCTTTTCGATATTGATGCGATTTTTTACATCGTTCTACTCTAACTCCATATTCACATGGTAGCAACAAAATGTTGCCATGCCAGTAGGTTTTCTACAAAGATATATTTGAATCAGCTGTCCACTTTTACTGGACCGCTACTGATCGTTATATCCACATTAATTTACGAGAGCGATATCAAAGTATAAAAGAAAAACCAATTAAAGATTAATGAGAGGCTAATTATGTCCGCCTAAAAACCTAACTATTAATTGACAGTGGGGGGTTGCTAAGGTTATATAACGGTAAAACACATTTAAATATTATTATCCCTTTGATTATATTGGGAGTTTAATAAATGGCAAATATACCCATTGATTGTTAAATTATTTTTAAGCGCTTCAAGTGCAATTTTTTCATGAAGCTTTGGTCCCAAACGCACATTGAGCGAACCTTTAAAAGGAGTTTCTGGTTTTACTCCTTCGCTTTCACATAATACTAAATAATCATCAACAGCATCTTCAAAAGCATTTTTAATTCCGACAGCATCCATTGCTTCATAAGTAATAAGCGCTTTGATAAAAGCAATTTTGCCATAGAAGATAGGCTCATCTGGATCGTAACAAACCGTTCCGTAGTGACCTTTATATTTCATTAAATCTTTCATAGCTGATTCCTACCTTGTAATGCGTCTAATACCTGCTTAACTTGGTCGGCTTTTAGCACAGGTTTTAGGTGTGGCTTGTGTAAACTAATAGGCGAATGCTTTTCATGCAAAAACCACACACGTGAACCACTCGTTTTACCAGAGGCACTTTCTTTATAACCTAACTTTACCAAAAGTCTACATAGCTCATCCCATTTAAAATCACATGGTTTTGATTTAAAGCGTTTTTTAAGCTTGTCCCATTGCCCCACACGTAATTTTACCTCCCTTAATGTTAAAGAGATAGCAGAAAAACACACTAGCTGCAACTAAATTCAGTTACAATTATTGGTTTTTTTGATCAACTTTCTTCACCTTATGATTTGTTACAATCTAGAAACAAAATTCCATCCTATTGAAATATAGGCGATACAATCCTCTGCTACTCTTTAAAAATAATATAATATATGAGTATTTTCGTTTATAAACATATAATTGGCATCAATTTTGCGTTTATCTTATACAGGCCTTACGATAGATAGTGCCTAGAATAAGGGCAAAAAAAGGAAAAGGAGTATTTTTTTGACCACAACATCCTTTACATATGAAATTTTAGCTTGTGTCTCATTATTTGCTGGCTTTATTTCTGCTATTGCGGGAAGTAGCGGTTTATTGATACTGCCAGTCTTGTTGTTAGTTGGCGTCCCTCCACAATTAGCATTAGGCACCAATAAACTATACACAACATCCAGTCTACTGACGTCGGCATGGTGTTTCATGCGCAATGGATTTTTTCAACCTAGGTTTTGGATAGCCGCTATGATTGCTTCAATGATTGGCTCTGTGCTGGGTGTCATTTTGACACAATTGTTATCTAACGAACTGTTAAAAATGCTCTTACCCATATTAATCGCTTGCATGGCCATTTATTTATTAATCCCGACAAAAAACCATGTTGAACAAACTGATCGATCTGCTTTAACACCTAAATCACCTTGGACAACCCTGATCAGTACCCTGTTAGGTATTTACAGTGGCTTTTTAGGTGCAGGAACAGGCAGCTTATGGACCGCCATTGCTACCGGTACGTTCAAGCTAGATATCGTGCAAGCTAGTGCAATTTCGCGTTTTATGTGCTTTATTACGAATAGCGTCGCACTTGTTGTCTTTATCAGTTTAAACCAAGTTAATTACCCTATGGGTATCACTCTAGCTATTTGTGGCTCTATTGGCGCTTATTTTGGATCAAAGCTCGCCGTCCGTTGGGGCACAAAATTTATGCGAACTATGATAGTTAGCTCGACACTAGTGCTTGCAGGAAACTTAGCCGTTACAAGCTGGTTTTAATACCACTCCATACAAATATAGTTATATTCGCTACCAACAATAATAACGCTTTGGATAACAAGATCGATAACCCGTACCGCGCCAACCAGGAGGGCAATAATCAGAATAATAATAACTCTGTCCAACACAGTATTTCTTATCAATTGTACGCGTCGTATACGTCTTCGTTGTCGTTGTAACATAAGTGCGAGATGCTGGTGCAACTGTCACATCTGAATAGACATAGTCTGTCTGTCTAACTGTGGTACATCCTGCTGCCATCAGCATAGCAGCAGTAGCTAGAGACAAACTTAGCGTTGTTTTTAGCCACGATATCATGACGATCCCTCCTATGTTAAAAATTTATATATTTTTTTTAACGTTAACAGTCCTACATAAATAAAATGATATAACCAAATACTACTATGAAAAACTGCTGTACATTTACCCCCACTGCGCTTTCAAATACTACCTCAATAATGATAATAATAGTGATAGTGGTAATGATAATGGTAGTGATGAGAGCCATGCTGATAAATCATTGGAACATAATGCTCTTCATACGGATGATGTACCCAATAATGATGAAAAGTAAAAGCCGAAGACATTAACGGAAACAATACCAAACCACTGAAAGCTACTATAAAAAACATTTTCTTAAACATGATATACTCCCAAATTTGAATACTTTTACTTGGATACAGTAAAAGTATTACTTATGGTTTCTTATCTGATATTAACGATAACTATAGCACAAAATGTTTACACAGCGAGGCAAGTTAACAATAAATTTCACTTAAACTTTTGTTAATCATTTGATTTGCTTAATCTGCACGTAATGTTTGTATAGGATCCAATTGTGATGCTGAATAAGCAGGGTAAAAACCAAAAAATATTCCTACGGCAACTGAGACAAAAAAACCAATCAAAGGAGGCAATAAAAAAAAGCCAAATGACCAACCTGCAAATAATGCAATCAGATAGGATGTCAAAATGCCAATGATAATACCTAACAATCCACCAAACAATGACAAAACAACGGCTTCTATCAAGAACAAATAACGTATATCTTTGCGTCTTGCCCCAACTGCCATTCGGATCCCAATTTCTCTGCGGCGTTCAACAACAGATACTAACATGATATTCATCACACCAATACCACCGACGATAAGAGAAATACTACCGATCAAAGCTAAAAGTAATGTCAATGTTTTTCGTTGACTCATCATACTGCTGACTAACTGTTTCGCACTACGAAAAAATAATTTTTTGCCCGGAATGATTTGATCTAAAACCTGACGTATTTGTGCTTGTACAATATCAACATTTTTTTCTGGCTCAATGCTCATGACAATATTGTTTATTGTTGAGTAGCTTGATAATAAAAGCGAACTATTGATGGGTACGATAATAGACTTATTGATATCTTGGTTAAAAAAAGCATTTTCTTTCCAAGGTTGAGCCACACCGATGACTGTGTATATTCTATTGTTAATAGTTATTTGCTTATACAGAGGATCACTTACGCCGATTTTTTTTAATCTATTTGCTGTTTCTGCTCCCAAAATACAATACGGCATATAACCATCATAATCAGAAATAAATCGGCCTGATTTCATATTGATTTTTATGACATCTTGTAACGATGCTGTGCTGCCAATAATATTGGCATGAATATCATGACCTACATAGCTAATCTCCGGATAAATCGAAGTATAAGGTGCTATAGCAATAATTGCTGGAACTTTTTTTCCTAATGACACAACATTGGCAACTGTTAGCTCTTCTCGCTTTTTACTACCCACGTCTTCTTTACTTCCTTCATAGACAGCAATTGAAAGCAAATCTGTGCCTAATTGGTCAAACTGAGCTAATGCATGAGATGTGGCTAATTGCCCACCAGATACCATTGCAACAACGGAGCCTGTACCAACCATGATACCTAACACAGCAAGGAATGAGCGTAATTTTGACGAAATCAAATTCGCACAAGCTTCTTGAAGATACAACATCCAATTCATCTGTATTACCTATCAATCTTATCTTGATCAACTATCAACCCATCTTTCATATGGACAATTCTATTGCACTGCTTCGCATTGTTAATATCATGTGTAATTAACACAATCGTCACTTGCTCTTCTTCATTTAATGAGATAAATAAATCCATAATTTCTTGGCCAACTTTAGAATCTAACGCCCCGGTTGGCTCATCCGCTAAAACAACCGTTGGATTACCAATTAACGCTCTGGCAATAGCAACTCGCTGCTGCTGTCCGCCTGATAGCTCACTAGGATGGTGTTTAGCAAAATCAGCAACGCCGACTTTTTCTAGTAGCTCATAACAGCGCTCTTTACTTTCTTTCTCATGTATCCCACGATACAGCAAAGGTAAACTAACATTTTGCAATGCAGTGAGTCTCGGTAATAAAAAAAATGATTGAAAAACAAAACCCATTGTTTTATTACGAATTTTCGCCAAATCATCATCTTTATAAAGATGGATTTCTTTTCCTTTTAAATAGTATAAACCGCTATCGTAATGATCTAACAACCCAATGATATTCATTAGCGTTGATTTTCCAGAGCCAGAGGCACCCATGATAGAGACTAATTCACCCGTGTTAATTGAAAAATTAATGCTTTTTAGCACTGGCAGAGTACTTTCACCCAAGTGATAAGATTTTCTTATTTCTTTTAAATCAATGATCTTTGTAGACAATGATATCTCCCGGCTTCAACCCTTTTTCAATGGTTATTTTATCTATTGTTGTTTTCCCCGTGACCACACGCGTTGGGTTAATGTTATCTGAATCTTTTGCTCTTATATTAACTTTATCAATCCCTTGTTCTTGAAAAACAGCCGTGAGGGGGATTTGTATTTGATCGTTCATCTCTAACTTGATTTCTACTTTAGTACTCATCCCTATTCGGATAATCTCACGTTGTTTTTGTGTTAAATTTTTTACAACAACGCGCACAGGGAAAATAGCAACAGAAGATGATTCTGATGAGCCTTGAGAGTCAATAAAGTCAACAGCACCTTCTAATTTGAACTCAGGAAATCCAGGCCCAGTGATAACGGCTTTCTGTCCAACTTTAAGTTGATTGATGTCCATTTCATTAACATTAACCGCGATGGATAATCCGGTTAAATTACCGACATATAATAAAATCTCACCCTGTTTAATTTCACTGCCAAGAACTGAGTTCTTATCTTCTTTTGACTTTACTGTTGTTAAACTGGCTGGGTTTAATGCTATCCCTGTATACGGTGATGTAACCAAAAAATCATCTAGCTTGTTTGAAACAATTTGCTCTACAACATTCGGGTTGCGCAAGTCTAGTAATTCTAAATCTTTCTCTAAGCCTATTTTTGCTAATGTGTCTTTGAGATTGCGCATAGATTGCTTCAAAGCAAAAAAAGCTTCATTTTTTGCGACTTCTTCAGCATGATAATCATTATCCGAAATGAATTTTAATTTCCATAATTCCTCTGCGCCAGTAAATTTTCGTTTTTTTTCTAAATAATCATCTAGAGATTTCATATATATTGAAACGGCTTCAATATACTCTTTCTCCATTTTATCAATCGCTAGCTTATAAAGCTTGTCACCAACTTTTACTTGTTGGCCATATTTAAAGTATTTTTCACTGACAACACCGTCAATTGGACTTAACACATGATGGATTTCTAAAGGTTCAACGATACCAGTAAAATAAAGCGGTACTGTAACCGAGCTCTCCTTAACTAAAAATGTTTTTTCCACAGTCTTGTTTTTGGAGACTGTATCGCTATCACCACAGGCAAATAGCGATAATGTAGCAATAAAAAACATAATTATTTTAATCTTTTTCAACGTAATGCCTCTTACTGTTAGTAATTAATCTTAATACCCCATTCACCCAGTAATATTCCCATGTTAGCATATAAAACTGTCATTGAGTTAATATAAGTAATTTGATCAGTCACAAGACGATTCAATGCTTCTGCTAATTCTTGTTGCTTAGTCGTAACTTCAAATACTGTTGTTAAACCATACTGCAATTTTGCATTTAAATGTTCTTGATCTTTTTCTCGCAATGCAATTGCATTTTTCGATAAACGAATTTGTTCAATACTTGACTTAACATCTTCTATATTGTTAAAAATAATGGTTTTTAAATTTCTCACTTCTGCTCTCAAATTAATTTCTGCTTGTGAAAGACCAACCTGAGCATTAATCAGCCCTTGCTTTAATACGTAATCATCAATCGGAAAATCTAATGATAACTCGGCTGTTAAATTATTATTTTTACCGTTAGTTAAACTCGATAGGCCTGAATTAAATCCGCCGCCAGAACCGCTGCCACTGGTTGCTTGCAGTGAAAAATTTAATAGAGGACGCATATTATCTTTTGCAACAACTAGTGCTCGCCGTAATTGTTTTAAAGCCAATAAATCTGAACGATATTGCACATTATTTTCTAGTGCCACCTGAAATGCCGCTTTTTTTCCAGGAACTGCTGGTAACAAAGTGTCTAAATCCAAATTTAAATTGATAGTGAATTTCATATCAGGAGAAAGGCCAATTAAATTCATTAAGTCACGTTTTAACGTGATAACACTACTTTTAGCTATTTGTAAATTAACTAATTCTGACGCATAGTTTGCTTCTGCTTGTAGAATATCCGTGGCTGCCCTTCTTCCTGCTTTAATATTAGCAGCAATACTGTCAATTGTTATGCTATAAGCCTCTAATGTTTTTTCTGAAATTTCAACTCGAGTATACGCTTGTATTAATGCATTATAGGTTGCAATAACCGTAGCCACGGTTTGAATTATGGTATTTTTCAAGCGCAATCGATTGATCATTTCCTGATCCTCAGCACTATACAGTGGTGCTAAGGTAACATCCTTACCAAAACCACGCATTAAAGGTTGAGTCATCTCCATGGTTATTGCTGGATTATAAACACCATCCGATATAGGATTCGTCAATTTCAAAGCATACGTCGTACCATAAATGCCATTTTTAGTAGCGCTTGGAGTGAGCGTCGTTGAATAATTATTGATACTCTCCCCAGAAACTCGGCTTGTTGTATATCTGGCACTGCCTTGCAATCCATAATTCCAATGAAAAACATCTTCTTCGACTAGCAAATTAAACTTCTCTGCAATACGTCCTATTTCACCTATCTGAATTTCAGGATTAAAACGTAACGCTAAAAAAATGGCTTCTTTTAAAGTTAACAGTTTTTCTTCAGCAAAAGCTGATTGACAACACATAGCATTTACTAGAATAAATACTATCATTCTTTTTATAAAAATTTTTAACATTAACTTTTTGCCTGAAACCTAAATGGTATCGTTATATTCTCTTGGGCTGTTATAACTTGTACTAAGGCTATCCATTGCTTTTCTGGTGCAATATGACTCAACTGAAAATTACCCTCAAATCTATTCACCGCGTTATTTTTTAATGGTATCCGCTTAAATGACTGAGCTCGTCCTTTTGATGTCAAAGCGATAAAAACTTCATCCGCCTCAATATGATTTAACTCAACTGAAAAACACAATTCTTTATCAATAGGAATACCGCGTGGTGAAACTGTCAGTGTTACACGCCTATCTCCAGCCATGCGAGCTGTACAAGGTTTTTTCTGTAAGTCGCACTGCCTGTGTGACTGAGCTTGATATGAGGTTGGCTGTGGAAAATACCGAAACCAAACTTGGAAACCAAAATTAATGGTTAATAGCAAAATTCCTAGTATCCCCAGTTTTTGAAAACGTCGCTGCCAAAGATTAATTGCTGGCCTAGCTGCTTTTTTTTCAGTAGTCATAAGCTAATCAGTAGAAAAATACATGAATGTCTGTATTATACAGATTATTATTTCATCAACCAAGCAATTATGACGTAGACTAGCAACATTGCTTATTTTATGAACAATTTATGGGAGAGTTTATGGATACTGTACTGGAAAATAAGATTGTATTCATCACAGGAGCATCCAGTGGCATAGGTGAAGCCTGTGCACAGCAGTTTGCTAAAGCAGGTTGCCAACTTATTCTTGCGGCAAGGCGCATTGATCGCTTAGAAGCATTAGCCCAAGAATTACAAAAAAATTACTCAACTAACATCCTTGTTCAAGCAATGGATGTGACCAATAAAAGCCTTGTAGAGAAAACCTTTGCTCAGCTGGATGAACGGTGGAACAAAGTTGATATTTTGATTAACAATGCTGGCCTAGCATCTGGATTGGATAATTTTCAAGACGCAGATATTGAAGATTGGGAAAAAATGATCAACACAAATATTAAAGGCTTACTGTATGTCACTCGGACTGCCATTACTGGCATGCTGGCAAGAAATAAAGGCCATATTATTAATATTGGCTCTATTGCAGGACATGAAACCTATCCTAAAGGTCATGTCTATTGTGCAACAAAAGCAGCTGTTAAATCAATTACAGAGGGAATAAAATTAGATGTGCTTGGATCAAACATTCGTGTTTCATCGGTTGATCCCGGTATAGTCGAGACAGAATTTAGCAAAGTTCGTTTTCATAATGACGAAAAAAAAGCAAAAAAGATTTACCAAGGTATGACACCTTTACAGGCAAAAGATATTGCCGAGATAGTTTATTTTTGCGCTTCTCGTCCAGCATATGTTAATATTAAAGACATCGTTGTTCTTCCTACAGATCAATCATCAGTAACATCTGTATACCGAGACAAGTAGCCCTACCTATGCGACTAACACGAATCTATCAGGAAAATACATTACACGAAAATTTAGAGATTGAATTAAGTCCTGATTGCTGTCATCGATTGTTGCATGTGCTACGAATAAAAACTGGCGATGATCTTATTTTATTTGATGGTAGTGGTTTTGATTTTGAAGCAAAAATTACAACCATTAAAAAAAAGAAAATATTCGCATCTGTCAGCTCAAAAAAACCAATTCATAACGAATCCAACTTACATATCCATTTAGCCCAGGCATTAGCAAAAGGCGACAAAGTTGATTTTATCCTACAGAAGGCAGTTGAACTTGGTGCGAATGAAATCACACTGTTAAACACTGAGCGAAGCAATGTGAACATAACACCTGAACGAATGGAAAAGCGCTGGCAGCATTGGCAAAATATTCTTATACATGCTTGTGAGCAAAGTGGTCGCAGCCTATTACCCCACCTTCATCGCTGTGAATATCTTGAAAAATGGATGCCTCAACAAGAAAACAGTTGCAAATTAGTACTCGATCCGAATGCAAGAACTACTTTATCTGCGATAACGAAAAGTAATGACAACAATTTTATTTTGCTCATTGGCCCTGAAGGCGGCTTAAGCAACATTGAAATTCAACTCGCAATAAAACATGCTTTTCAAACTGTTAAACTAGGCTCTAGAATTCTAAGAACAGAAACAGCGGCACTTGCTAGCATTTCTGCATTGCAAACGCTTTTTGGAGATTTTCAGTAATTATTTTTTCAACCAACAGATAACAATTCTTACTAACCAGCAACACGACCATTTATACATTATCTTTTATCGAAGAATAACAAACATCTGGATAAATAAGCTAAATCGCAGTCCATCTTAAATAAATAGATGAAAATTTAGTACACTATGACTCAATATCAAGCATATCGCTTGTCTAAAACCACCACCATTGTTTTTTAATCGATTGCTGACAACTCTTCAACTGTCGCTGAAATTGATCAGCCCGTCCTTGTACCTTTTTCGCGACATTCATTAACCATTGTTTTTTTAAGTATGTCTTTCGGCTATAACCTCCAATACCTTCATGGTAAGCTAAGTATAATTCATAGGCATTATGCTTATTAATGCCCGCTTTTCTATTAGCATAACCGCCATACCAACCAACAAAATCACTTGCTTTAGCAAACTTATCTCGCTTAGCTTTATTGCCAGTTTTCTCTTGATAGTCATTCCAGGTTTGTTTTAATGCTTGAGTGTAACCATAAGCAGAAGATGGTCGCTTCCATGGGATGACCCACAGCACTTTAATCCTCTTGGGTCTAGCTGATGCATTGAATCGTGATTCCTGATGAATTATTGCCATTTGTACATTTACTGGAATGCCCCATTTGACTTCGGTTTTTTTTGCATACCAATACCACTTAGGATATTGATGAAATACCGAACAAATATTTTCGGTATTGCTAGGCGGCGGTGGCGGTGAACAAGCAGTAAGTGCTAAATAGAAAAATAAGGTTAACAATATCTTCTTCATGCTTATTCAACAGTCACTGATTTTGCTAAGTTTCGTGGCTGATCAACATCCGTACCTTTTATTAAAGCAACATGGTAAGCCAGTAATTGTAGTGGGACGGTATAGACAATAGGCCCAACATGCTTTGGAACAAATGGCAATTCAATTACTGTAATGCCATTATCTTCTGTGATTTGGCTAGTTCTATCGGTAAAAATTATTAACTCACCGCCTCGTGCTCTAACCTCTTCTAAATTTGATTTTAACTTCCCTAATAATTGATCATTTGGAGCTACAGCAATAACCGGCATCTTTTCATCAACCAGTGCTAAAGGCCCATGTTTTAATTCACCAGCTGGATACGCTTCTGCATGAATATAAGATAACTCTTTCAGTTTCAATGCACCTTCACAAGCAATAGGATATTGATCACCGCGGCCTAAAAAAAGTGCATGTTGTTTATTAACGAATCTTTCTGCCAACGCTTGAATTTTACTATCTAGCTGCAATACTTTAGTGATTATTTTAGGTAATGATATTAATTGTGAAACCAATTCTTGTTCCAACGCAGCATCAATATCATTTTTTTTCCCTAGCATAATTGTTAATATCAATAGCGAAACTAATTGTGTAGTAAATGCTTTAGTAGAAGCAACACCAATTTCAATGCCCGCGCGTGTCATAAAAACCAAGTCAGCTTCTCGCACCATCGTGCTATGTGACACATTACAAATAGCTAAAATTGCTTCATAATTTAATGTTTTTGCTTGTTCTAACGCGGCCAACGTATCTGCTGTCTCACCCGATTGTGAAATACAAATAAATAATGTTCCGTCTTGTATAACTTTTTTTCTATAACGAAATTCGCTGGCAATTTCAACCCGACAACTAATACCAGCTAAATCTTCTAGCCAGTAACTAGCAACAAGCCCTGCATGGTAACTGGTTCCACAAGCAACTATTTGCACATTGTTGATTTTTTCGAGTATACCAGTCACATCTTCAGAAAAAATCCCTGGCATAACCGTCTTGTCAGCTAATCTTCCTTCAAGAGTAACACTGATGGCAGAAGCTTGATCAAATATTTCCTTTTGCATATAGTGACGATATTGACCATAACCTATCTTTTCAGATTCAATCTGCAAGTCATGAACAAGACGTTTCGCTGGATTACCACGGGCATCATAAATTTGATAATCATCCACCTCAATTTCAGCAATATCACCTTCTTCGAGAAATATCACTTGCTGAACAAAATGGTTTAGCGCAAAAGGATCAGATGCCAAAAAGTTTTCACCTATACCTAAACCTATCACTAAAGGACTACCACGTCTAATGGCAATGATTCTATCAGGTCTCATGTAATCAATCACTGCAAAGGCATAGGCACCCTGCAAATCTTGTATTACTTCTTGTACTGCATGAAATAAATCATCATGCCGAGATAAAGCATGCTGAATCAAATGTGCAACCAATTCTGAATCGGTTTCTGATATCAACTCAACATCAGCCGCTACTAGTTTTTCTCGAAGTACTTCATGGTTTTCAATAATGCCATTATGCACTAAAGCAACAGTATCTTCAGAAATATGAGGATGTGCATTTTCTACCGAAGGTTTTCCATGCGTTGCCCAGCGAGTATGAGCAATACCAATCGTTCCAACAAGTGGTTCTTTTTTTAAGGATTTTTCTAGCTCTATCACTTTACCTTGTGTGCGTAATCGTTGAAACTGATTTTGTTCATCAATTGTTGTAATCCCAGCAGAATCATAGCCTCGATATTCTAAATTTTTTAAGCCTTGCAATAATAAAGGTGCAACTGTGCGTTGTGCTATAATGCCGATAATACCACACATATCACTCTCCCTCTTTGATTTTTTGTGGTCGCTTCCAATTATCAATTGTCTTCTGAGGAGCTCGTGACAGTGTCAATTTATCTTTTGGTGCCAAACTTGAAATTGTTGAGCCAGCTCCGATTGTCGCACCAGCACCGACTTTGACAGGTGCAATCAGCTGCGTACCTGAGCCAACAAATGCATCATCACCAATAATAGTTTGGTGCTTGTTTACTCCATCATAGTTACATGAAATTGTGCCTGCACCAATATTAACATTAGCACCTATATCAGCATCCCCAAGATAAGTTAAATGATTAACTTTACTTGAAGTGCCTATTTTTGTTTTCTTTATTTCAACAAAATTACCTACACGAACGTTTTCTGCTAATTTAGTCCCTGGACGAATTCTAGCAAAAGGTCCAATAATACACTCTTCTGCTATGATTGAGTCTTCAATAACACAATTTTCTTTAATGATACAACCCATATGGATAGTACTGTTTCGAATTACCGTATTCGCACCAATGGTAACATCAGAACCGATATTAACAGTACCTTCTAAAATAACATTAATATCCATAGAAACATCTTGACCTAGTGTGACATCACCACGGATATCAATTCGATTAGGATCAGACAAAGTTACACCTTGCTGCATTAATTGCTGTGCCCGTTGATATTGATAGTATCGCTCTAATAATGCTAATTGTTGTTTATCATTAACGCCAGCAATTTGCTCTTCTGTCATCGCTTCTACACAATTTACAGTTTTTCCTTCAGCAATGGCTAAGCGTGTTACATCCGGTAAATAAAATTCTCTTTGAGCGTTATCATTGGTCACTTGATTCAACCATGCTTGCAATAAATCGGCAGGAGCGCTAAGAATACCAGTAAAAATTTCCTGTATTTTTTTCTGCTCTTTTGAAGCATCTTTTTCTTCTACAATTGCTATGATGTTACGTTGGTTATCACGAACAATTCGGCCAAGCCCAGCCGGATCACGCATTGTCCTAACTAATAAAGATAAGCTGGTTGAATCTGCTTTATTAAGTAGTTTATTTAACGTATCTGCTTGAATTAAAGGCACATCACCATACAATACCAGAACTTGACTATCATTTGACACATATTGCAATGCACTTTTAACGGCGTGTCCTGTACCTAACTGCTCTTGCTGATAAATCCAATTTAAATTTGTATATTTTGCCATACAAGCTTTAACTTGATCGCCTCCATGGCCATGGACTACATGAATTGTTTTTGGCGAAAGGATTAAAGAAGTACTGATGACATGTTCAATTAAAGGTTTGCCACCAAGACAGTGCAATACCTTTGGTTTAGAGGACTGCATGCGCTTCCCCAAACCTGCAGCTAAAATAACAATTTCCAATTTTATTGCCATATTTTAACCCAATAATTACAATTGGTTGTTTATTTTATTTTGCGAATGCTTTTAATTACACGAATTTGTGCAGCAGCTATTGCCAACTCTTGTAATGCAGTTGCATAATCAGTGGCTTCACTTTTTCCATCTAAAATATCACGCGCTTGTTTTTCTGCCGCCAACGCTTTTGCTTCATCTAAATCATGCGCTCTTTCTGCATCATCTGCCAATACAGTAACTATTTGAGGCTGAACCTCTAACAACCCGCCGGAAATATAAAACAACTCATCTTCTTTGTCTGGTATTTTCAATCGAATTTGTCCTGGATCGAGTGAGGTCAGTAATTGTGAGTGACCAGGAACAATTCCAATTTCACCTAAAGCCGCGGAAGCAACTAACATTTCAGCACGACCAGAAAATAAACTCTTTTCTGCACTAACTATGTCTATATGAAATGTCATTCCCATTATTCCCCCAGCAATACAGTCAATTTAAATATTCTTTGCTTTTTCAATGGCTTCATCAATTGTACCAACCATATAAAATGCTTGTTCTGGTAAATGGTCAACTTCACCATCAATAATTGCTTTAAATCCACGAATCGTTTCACGGATTGGAACATATTTCCCTGGGGTGCCTGTAAATACTTCCGCCACAAAGAAAGGTTGTGATAAGAAACGTTGAATCTTACGTGCTCTATAAACAGATAATCTATCTTCTTCTGATAATTCATCCATACCTAAAATTGCAATAATATCTTTTAATTCTTTATATCGTTGCAATGTTTTTTGTACTGCACGTGATATGTCATAGTGCTCTTGTCCAACAAATAAAGGATCTAATTGACGACTGGTTGAGTCTAATGGATCAATCGCTGGATAGATTCCCAACTCAGCAATTTGCCTTGATAGCACAACCGTTGCATCCAAATGAGCAAAAGTTGTTGCTGGCGAAGGATCTGTTAAATCATCAGCGGGAACATAGACGGCTTGAATCGAGGTAATTGAGCCTGATTTAGTTGAGGTAATCCGCTCTTGTAAGGCGCCCATTTCTCCTGCCAATGTAGGCTGATAACCTACCGCAGATGGCATTCTACCTAGCAATGCAGACACCTCTGTTCCAGCTAATGTATAACGGTAAATATTATCAATAAATAATAAAACGTCGCTGCCTTCATCTCTGAATTTTTCTGCAAGAGTTAACCCCGTTAACGCAACACGCAAACGGTTTCCAGGAGGCTCATTCATTTGTCCGTAGACTAGAGAAACTTTATCAATAACGTTAGATTCTTCCATTTCTAAATAAAAGTCATTCCCTTCACGGGTTCGCTCTCCTACCCCTGAGAATACTGAATAACCACTATGTTCAACAGCGATATTTCGGATCAATTCCATCATATTAACTGTTTTACCAACACCGGCTCCGCCAAATAGCCCGGCTTTCCCGCCTTTTGCTAGAGGGCAAATCAAGTCAATGACTTTTATACCTGTTTCCAATAATTCATCATTGGTCGCTTGATCTTCAAAACTTGGCGCTTCTCGATGAATTGGCATACGGTCAGCTTGGATCTCACCTTTGCCATCAATAGGCTCACCTAGTACATTCATGATTCGACCCAATGTCTTAGTGCCAACGGGAACATTGATCGGACTACCTGTATTTTCTACATTTAAACCACGACGCAAACCTTCTGTTGGCCCCATTGCAATGGCCCTCACGATACCATCACCTAATTGCTGTTGCACTTCCAATGTTAAATTTTCTGATTCAATAACCAGTGCGTCATATGTTTTAGGAACGTTATCTCGTGGAAATTTAACGTCAATAACTGCCCCAATGACTTGTTCTATTACTCCTGAGCTCATTAACCAACCCTCGTCTGTTAGTAAAGTTTACAATTAATACCTATCTTATCGCTTTCATTTCTATCCACCCAGTGCATCGGCACCAGATACAATCTCAGAAATTTCCCTAGTAATTATTGCTTGTCTTGCTTTGTTATAAGCAAGCTGGAGTTTATCAATAATATCTCCAGCATTATCTGTTGCACTTTTCATTGCAACCATTCGCGCTGCTTGTTCACAAGCAGAGTTTTCTACAATAGCTTGGTAAACTTGTGACTCTATATAGCGTGTCATTAACATATCTAGTAATGTTATTGCATCAGGCTCATAGATATAATCCCACAAATATTTTCCACTACCATCATCAGTTGCAGGAACCAATGGCAACGCTTGTTGTATTTTAGGTTCTTGCTTCATGGTGTTGATAAATTTATTGTAACAAAGCTGCAGCGCATCAATACTGCCATCTTTGTACTTGTCCAGCATGATTTTGACAATGCCGATTAAATCACTTACTGATGGGTTATCACCCAAGTGAGATGCTTGTGCGACAATATTTCCACCTAGCTTCTTGAACATCATGCTGGCTTTATTTCCAATTAAGCACAAATCAATTTCAATACCTTTTTCTTCATACTTTTGCATATCAACAATGATTTTTCTAAAGAGCTGATTATTCAAGCCACCACATAAGCCTCGATCACTGCTGACAATAATATAGCCTATACGCTTGGTCTCTTCACGCACAATAGTAAAAGGATGCTTATACTCCGGACTACAGTTTGCTACGTGACTAATAACTTGTAATGCTTTTTCAGCATAGGGTCGTGTTAATTGCATGCGATCTTGCGCCTTGCGCATTTTGCTCGCAGCCACTAATTCCATTGCTTTGGTAATCTTTTTCGTTCGCCCAACACTACTAATTTTTGAACGAATTTCTTTTGCTCTTGACATAGCCTTCTACCACGTTAATGAGAGTTTAAATGTTTCTATTGCTTTAGTCAGTTGATCATCGACCTCTTTGGTCAACTCTGGTTTTTCTTCAATAGTATTCAACAACTCTTGATGTGTTGCTTTCATATATTCTTGCAGCTCTCGCTCAAACCTAAGCACTTTGTCTAACGCAACATCATCGATAAAACCTCTATCAATCATATACATTGATATTGCCATTTCAGCAACGCTCATTGTCGCATACTGTTTTTGCTTCATCACTTCAGTAATACGTTGGCCTCGCTCTAATTGTTTTCGTGTTGCTTCATCTAAGTCTGAAGCAAATTGAGCAAAAGCTTCTAATTCTCTAAACTGCGCTGACTCTAAACGTAAACGACCACCAAGTCGTTTCATGATTTTTGTCTGAGCAGCACCACCCACTCGAGAGACAGACAAGCCAGAGTTAATCGCTGGTCTAATCCCTGCATTAAACAAATCTGACTCTAAATAAATTTGCCCGTCTGTAATAGAAATAACATTGGTTGGTATAAATGCTGAGACATCACCCGCCTGTGTTTCAATAATTGGTAACGCTGTTAGTGACCCTGTTTTTCCTTTAATGGCACCACCTGTCTTCTCTTCAACATAAGCCTCATTCACACGTGCAGCCCTTTCAAGCAAACGCGAATGCAAATAGAAAACGTCACCTGGGTAAGCTTCACGCCCTGGTGGTCTGCGCAATAGCAGTGATACTTCTCGATAAGCCCAAGCATGCTTTGTTAAATCATCATAAACGATCAAGGCATCTTGACCTTTATCACGGAAATATTCACCCATGGTGCAACCAGTATAAGGAGCAACAAATTGTAATGCAGCAGACTCAGATGCAGTTGCTGCAACAATAATAGTATTATCTAAAGCACCGTACTCTTCTAACTTGTGAACTACCGAAGCAATCGACGAAGCTTTCTGCCCAATTGCCACGTAAATACAAAATACGCCTTTGTCTTTTTGATTTATTATGGCATCAATAGCAACAGCTGTTTTCCCTGTTTGTCTATCACCAATAATTAATTCTCGCTGACCACGACCAATCGGCACCATGGCGTCAACTGATTTTAATCCTGTTTGAACTGGCTGAGTAACCGGTTTACGTGAAACCACACCAGGAGCAACTTTTTCTATTTCAGATGTATTCTTACTGTTTACTGGACCTTTGCCATCAATAGGCTCACCCAATGCATTAACTACACGTCCTAATAACTCTTCCCCGATTGGCACCTCAAGCATTTTGCCAGTGCATTTTACCGTCTGCCCTTCCTTCAAATGTTTATAGTCACCGAGCACCACCGCACCGACAGAGTCTTGCTCTAGATTCAATACTAATCCTGATACTCCGCCTGGCAACTCTAACATTTCATATTGCATCGCATTCTGCAAACCATGAATTCTTAAAATACCATCTTTGATATTAATAACAGTTCCTTCTGTTCTTACTTCTGTATTAACTTCAAAGGAACGAATACGTTCTTCAATTAAATGACTAACTTCTGTTGGATTTACTGATGCTGACATACTGAACCCTTTAATTTAAAATGTGTTTTCAAACGATTAACCCTACCAATCACCGTATTATCAATAACACGATCACCGATTCGAAGTAATGCGCCACCAATTAGAGATTGATCAATATGATCATGCAATTCGATTTGACGATCATATTTCTCTGTTAATACCGAGACTAATTTTTCTCGCTGCGTTAACTCCAATGCAAACGGCGAGTAAAACTCAACATGTAATTTACGTTCATGCTCTGTTTTTAATCCCTCAAATAATTGACTGATAAGAGGCGCCCAAAATAAGCGTTTATTCTCTGTCAACAGTTTTATAAAGTTAGCAACACTATCATTACCTTCTGAACAAACTGCTATTAAAACTTGAGACACTTCATTACGATCAACCTGTGGATTTTTCAACAATACCTGCAGTTTTTTATTCGTCAATGCCTGTGCTAACTTGCTTAATGATTGTAACCAGACGTGCAATTGATCATGGCTTACAGCAAAATCAAATGCAGCTTGCGCATAAGGTCTTGCAACTGCATTACTTTTCACCAGACACCTCTGAAATTAATTCATTGATCATATCATTATTTGCTGAAGCATCTAGTTCACGACTCAATAATTTTTCAGCACTGGCAATGGCAATTCCCGCAATTTCACTGCCTAGAGCTTCTCGCGCGTTCTTCCAAGCTTGTTGAATTTCATTCTGGGTCATTTGCACGATTTTTTCTGCTTCAATTCGAGCTTGAGCTTTACCGTTATCAACGATCTTAGCCGCTTGTTTATCCGCATTCTCTATGATTTTGGCTGCTTGGATTTTTGCTTCTCGCAACTGCTCCGTAGATTTATGTTGAGATAACTCTAACTCTCGTCGCCCACGCTCACCAGCTGCTAACCCATCAGCAATCTTTTGTTGCCTATCCTGTAATGCTTTTATAACAGGAGGCCAAACAAATTTCATGGTAAAGAGCACTAACAGTCCGAAAGTAATCATTTGACCAAAAAGAGTTGCATTTATGCCCATAGTTTTGCCTCTTCTAAGTTATATTTACAACTGTTCTAACAAATGTCTAACAACAGCATCAGCAAATGGATTTGCAAAAGTGAAATATAATGCAATAGCAACACCAATCATACTCACTGCATCCAACAACGCAGCAATAATAAACATCTTTCCTTGTAATGTAGGAATCATTTCTGGTTGCCTTGCCGCACCTTCAAGAAATTTGCCACCTAATAAACCAAAACCAATAGCGGTACCAACAGCACCCAGTCCAATAATGATAGCTACTGCAATTGCTGTTATCCCCTGAACATTAGCAATTAAATTTGCGCTCTCCATTACTTCTCCTCCTAAACGTTATACAAATCAAAAGTTATTATTTATCCCTCTAGCCATTCAATCTTGATAACTAGTGGGCTTCATGCGCCATGCTCAAGTAGACAATGGCTAACATCATAAAGATAAATGCTTGCAAGGTAATAATCAATATATGAAATATCGCCCACAGAGTCCCTGGTAAGAATTGCACATACCAAGGCATCAAGGCAATAAGAATAAATATTAATTCTCCTGCATACATATTACCAAATAATCGCAATGCTAATGATAAAGGCTTAGCCACTTCATCAATAACACGGAAAAACAAATTTACTGGAAAAAGCCAAACACCAAACGGTTTACTTAATGCTTCTTTTGGAAAGCCGATTAAACCTTTTACTTTGAAATTAAAAAATAAAGTCAGAAAGAATACTGAAAGTGATAATCCAAAGGTTGTATTCAAATCAGTGGTTGGCACAACGCGCAAAAAGTCAAAACCCATGCTGTGGGCTATTACGGGTAATAAATCAACAGGAATTAAATCCATCGCATTCATTAAGACAACCCACATAAAAATTGAAAGTGCTAATGGGGCAATCAATGCATTTTTTCCATAAAAGGTATCATTCACTTGCTTTTCTACAAACTCAATCATCACTTCCACAAAATTTTGAAAGCCATTGGGCACATCAGATGTTGCTTTTCTTGCTGCAAAAAAGAACGATAAGAAAAATAATAATCCTAATGTAATACTAAAAAATAATGTATCAAGATTAAGTGTCCAAAAACCACCATCTTCCGTTAATGGATAGGTAAGATTGGTCAGATGATGATTGATGTAAGTGGTTGGGTCACTAACTGCACTCATGATAATTGTTCCACATCGTAATGAACATAACTATTTGATGCTCTTTGAAAACAATGCATTAACAATGGCATCAGTAAAAAACTCATTTGGGCTACAATATAACCCACAAGTAAAAATAAATGGCTAATTGGTAACATGGAAAAACAGAAAATAAATAGTATAACGGTTAGCAAGATCTTCCTTAACTCTCCCGCGTAAAAATCACCCAATATTTTTTTGGCTTCATACTGCTTTTGGGAAAACATTCGGTGCGCACTGCAAACATTCGCTAATAAGCTGATGGCGACACCGATCGCCGCTGAACCAGCCAAAAAAAGTCCAAATAATGGACTAATCCAAAGAAACATTACGATAGCCGAAAACAATTGCAGTTTAATAAGGCGGTACGCCTGCCTCTTTTGTTTTGCTGTAATTTTTTCCACTCCAACAGTCCTCATTCGCGAATTGGCGCCAGTATAAAGAGAAAAGTAAAATTGTGCAAATATCTTCAAATACTTTTTATTGCAGCATGTTAAACACATCATCTAATTCAGCTAAGTTATTGTAAGATATAATTAATTTTCCTTTACCTGTATTTTTATGCTGAATTTTTACTTGAGTGCCTAACTGGTCTGACAATTTATTTTGCAGTGTGATGATATCTGGAGCAGTGGTTGTTTTTACATTCAATTGTTTCGCCGGGACAAGCAAACGTTGAACTAAGTTTTCTGTTTCACGCACTGATAATTGCTTGCTTGCTACTTGCATTGCCGTTTTTGTTTGCAACGGTTCCTCTAGCGTTAACAGCACTTTAGCGTGGCCAATATTCAATTGTTGCTGTTTAATCAATTCTTTCACTTTTGGATTAAGTTTAGTTAAGCGCAACAAATTACTGACCGTTGCGCGTGATTTGCCAACTGCCTTCGCCACTTGCTCATGAGACAGTGTGTATTTTTCTGCCAGTTTTAATAAGGCTTGCGCTTCTTCAATGGGATTTAAATTTTCTCGCTGTATGTTTTCAATCAGTGCGAACATCATGGTCTGCTCGTCCGGAGACTCCCGAACAATTGCAGGAATTTCTTTTAATTCAAGAAGTTGTGCTGCTCGCCAACGACGTTCTCCTGCGATTAACTCATATTTATCTTTTGATGCTGTCGGACGTACAACAATTGGTTGCAAGATTCCTTGAGAACGAATAGAGCTTGCTAAATCTTCCAATGCCTGTGGCTCCATCTCTTCACGGGGCTGATATTGACTTTTTTGTATACTATCAATGGGCAGAGAAGTCAGCCTTTGACCCGTTTCACTGATTAATTCATCTTGTTCTGAGGAAATATCCATCGATGACTGGCTCAAAAAGTGATCTAACCCTCTTTTTAAACGCTTTTTGCCTACCATAGTGTGTACATTCCTCTTTTTGAATGATGTGAGGACAGAAATATACCTCATCCTTGGCAGGATTACGATTTATTTCCTTAGGAAAAATATTATAGGACGGGAGCTTTTTCTGTATGAGTCATTTATCTCCTCCTCCTTAGAAGCCCACCACTACCTAACGCGAACTAAGGAAAGTGGGAAAACTGTATTAGAAGTAAACCCACTCAAGCATATCGCATAAACCATCTACTTTTTCATTCTCTTTTTAGCCCATAAAAGTGCAGGATGTTTTTTGATCAAATTAAAGTCTACTAAGCTCTCGTTATCGATAAATAATTCAGGTTTTACGCCTATTCCATTTACAACAGCCCGAATAAAGTCAGCTTCAGATGGAGTGTAAGGTAGTAAGTTTTCAAACCCCTTCCGGGCATTATTGATGATAGCAGTTGTCCATTCTTTTACAGAGGAAAACCCCTCGCAAAAATTATTTTTCATCACAGGTATCAATTTATTTTTCAAATCGCTGTGGTCAACTGTAATGTCATCGCTAGTTAAGCTTAGCATGTCTTTTTTAGAACACATTGCTGAATATAAAATGAAGATGATACGAAGCTTGCTTTTGTCTATTTTGGTGTACTTAAACAATTCATTTGCATCAAAAAAATCTCTGCCTGTTTGACGCTCTAGCAATGCTGTCAATTTACCAGCAGCCAGTTCATGAATATCTAGGATTTGTAAATTTGTAACTTGCCTGCCTGCCATTGTGATACTATCCCGTTGTTCAACTGGCAGCAGTGGTGCTCGATACATAAAATTGATATCGACTTCGATGTTGCCTTGATTTCCTAATGAGCTTGGATAACGCCAAACCATTTTCCCGCCCGCATGTTCCCTTGGGTTTCTTAGCATCGTTAACCCCAAACGCTCAAATAAACGTTTGATCCTATTTTCAACTTCAGGTCTTTCTTCCAACATTGTGCTGCGGTCAATAGCGCCTATGTAGTTTAAATCAGCATCCACAGATAACCTTGGTAAATCAAAATGAAAAAGATTGAGTGCCGTACCACCTTTTAACGCTAATCGTGTTGTCAAATAACTATCATCTGCAATTGCATTTAATATTTCCATGAGCCAAATGACTTTTTCAATAATTTCTTGCCGATATCCAGAAATTTGCTTCTCTTTTAATAATCGCTCGTTAGAGAGTATCATTACTTGGTTCCTCCCAGATTTTATTAATCACAGCAAGAGGCACAACCAAGTTCCACCGTTGCAAATTTTTTACCGGATTTTTATGTGCTTTTTCCATATAGTGCGGTGATTTAGGTTTATGATGAGCAAGCTGGTTAAGCTGTTCTTCTTTGACAGAAAATTGTTCTTGGTGTTGTTCTAAAAAAAATCCCACTTTAGCTATTGTCGTGGCATTTCCAAGCCGTACAGCATAATTTATTACCCGCTCAATATCTAAAAAACTAATGGCTTCAAAAGAACACCATATTTCTTCCCAGCCCCCCGATAACTCTGGGCGATGAAGACAGTCAACCAACGTGCGTTCAATGGTTGTGACTCGTATATCCATCCCCATACGATCATGCAGCTTGGTTTCTAAGCATACATCATCTGGCTTCAATTGGGTCGGATGGCTTAGTTGCTGATACTGTCCATATTCAGAAAATAATAAGCCAATTCGTTTATCTGAATTAAAGAAAACGGTTGAAGCAACCGAATAAGCAAGCGCATGAAATTCCATCGCCGTGTGATAGCTAATTACAGCATCATTTGTCATACGGCCTGCAATTAGCAAATAATCACTTTCTATGTAGATGCCAGGTAAATAATCGTTTGTGACTAGATAATATCCGCGTCGTATACGGGCTAGATGTTTTTTAGCGAGATGGTATTGCAAGGCGGCTTTTAGTGTATTTTGATTACAATCTCCTGAAGACGATAAATATTCCACTAGCTCATCATAGTGAAACAAGGGGTATTTTTTAAAAAATGCTTCAAAGCTCATGATCGGTTGATTTCTTAGCAAATTAATACTAATGATATTAGCATTTACTAACATTAAGAACAACAGATGCATCAAAAATGTTGATTACTATGCCTTTTAGTACTAATTAATTTAGCACTTTTATACATGGATATCAACCTAGTGTTAACCGAATAATAGGACAAGATCTTACCACTGCGGAGGCAAAACCTGCTCAAAAAGGGGTTCTCTTTACGGAAGAACAGCTCCAATGTCTAGAAAAAGCCAAGCATGAGAAGGAAGCCCATGGTGAAATTGAAACAGCGCATCCTGGTTACTTGGGTTCTCAAGATACCTATTTCGTTGGGACAATGAAAGGGGTATTTATCAGCAAACGTTCATTGACACCTATAGCCACGTAGCTTTTGCAAAATTATACACTGAAAAAACAGCAGTGGCAGCAACGCATATATGGTATCTGTGAACGTTTTCATCGGACCATGAAAAATGAGTTTTATGATATTGCGTTTAGAAAGAAAATTTATCATTCGTTGGACGAATTGTAAATCGATGTCAACGAATGGCTCAAGACATATAATGAGATTAGGTCTGACTCTGGGTGCTTCTGTTATGGTAAAACGCCTATGCAGACGTTTATTGAATCAAGAAAACTAGCCGAGGAGAAAATGCTTGATAAATGTCATCACTTAAAAGATAATACCTTGGAGCCAACAACTGCTACTAATGCTTCTAAAGAAGCATTAGTAGCAGTTGTTGGCCACGCACCCTCTACCGAACAAGTTCAAGAGATGCTATCGCAGAGTGTGTAAAGCACTGAAGCTGACAAGAAATTATATTCTTATGACAAATTGCTGTCAGATAGAATTGAGACTGTCAGATCAAGTGGTCAATTTTACACATAATTTTCAACATGTCTTGCTTCAACAACATGCTCTATTGCTTTACATGCCTACTGTAATCGCACTAATCCGATATAAGTGATGGCCGCTTTCATGCGATGCGTTAAAACTTAAACTGTCGCTCACTCTTGTTTTGCATAGGCAGCTTCAATGGATGATAATTCATCAGTCAAACACTCATAATACATGGTAATCATCTCGCGAATTTTTGTCTTACCTTTAAGACTTGATTATAAAATAAAGCATCACTTCAATACCTTTTGATGCTTTGCGCATTCTACGACGATACCAGGCTCCGTTGAATTCTTGATAATCATATCACACGCCCAACAAGTCTTTTTAGGAGATATTTTTAATACCAGCATTTTTTAATAAAATTTATTTTGCAGAATCTATTCAACATATAAAAAATATTCATTCTCCTGCAGCTGAGTGCCTTAAACTTACAAAACCAAAAAATATTTTCTCAACTGCATGAGACAGTGGAAGAAATATACAACACAAAAGATGCGAACAACTGCGTTTGAAAAACAAAATTTCTTATTAGTAGAAAATGACCCCATAAGAGAATATGTTTTTCCTGGCTTTTACTCGTGGGCAAAACAAGAACGAGCAAAAAACTCTTTTACTTCTGAACGATCTTTTTTCAACGTTAACGATACAAGCTAGCAATAATATACATTAATAAACTAAACACGTCATAAACTGCAATATAGATTCAAGAACACAACATACTGTGTCATGGCTAAAAGCGGCAAGACAAATTCCTTATTCTCAACTATTACTCTAACAGCACGTGAAATGCTTTTCACCCTTATAGCGTTTCCCTATATTGTAAATGTATGATAGAAACAGCACATTATGCTTCAAAGCATTTTTTGAGCAAATAAGAAACATGCTGGTTTGCTATTGTTAATAAAAACAAATACAATTACTCAAATTTTGCAGTATATATACAATTAATAATGTGATAAAATGTACAGATGGCTCACATATAGTTAAACAGTTTTAACTGGCTTCGATGAGGTTTATACTGAAATATGGATAATTACAATAGTAAAAAGACAAGGATAGCGGTCTCTCCGAATATCTGTAAGTGGTTTACATCATTAGAAAAATATGAACCTGTTAGTTTAACACCATTTGCTGATAGCGACTCACAAAAGCAACCTTATATTTTATATAATTCTACATTTTGCATCGATCCAAATGACTCAGCCTTGCCTTTTGCTATCGACATTTATTTTTATAGCACGTGGGGATTATTACTCTCACATTACTTAAACACATCCGATGTTTTATTTAACATTAACCTGCATCAAGAAAATTGCAACAGTATGATCAAGTGGCCTTTAAGAACAACTATCGATCCTACAATAACCAATGATGCTTATTTTCAACAGATCCAATCACAATATGAATTAATTCACGCAATCACACAGAATGAAGAAAAGAAAAGAAGTGCAGAATACTGGATGGTTAACCATTTACCTTCTATTGAGTTTTATTGTCAAATCTATAATGACATGGCAACAATGGATAATACCATTAGAAATAGCACTGTTAAAATAAAAATAGACATTGAGTCAAGAAAAGACCATTATATTTTTCACTGGGCCGCAGATAGCAATTACTTTTCTTCACACATCGTGAAACAGATGGACGCTCATTACCATCGCTTATTAAATCATATGCTATGTGTGAATAACCGTTATGAATACCTTACAGCAGCCTCTATACAGACACCTAAAGAAATAAAATGGCAAGAGAACCAATTATCTGGACCAAATGTAACATTGCCAGAAACCACTTTACCTCAATGGTTTGAAAAACAAGCAGAAGCAACACCAAACAACATTGCCTTAGTATATAGTTCACAAAAAATTACATATGCTGCCCTAAATAGTAAAGCAAACCAGGTGGCCCGTTTTCTTATTAACAATGGTGTGATTCCAAATGACATTGTTGCATTGTGTTTTGAACATAGTATTGATGCTATTATAACAATAATGGGAATTCTAAAAGCAGGCGCCACCTACTTGCCTTTAGATCCTGCTGATACAACATCACGAAAACAAGCCATTCTTTGCCAAGCACATCCGGTAATGTTGATAGCACCGTCAACAATATTAACAAAACTAGAAAAAATTGACTTGGTACAAACATTGTTTTTGTCATGGGATAATCATGTTTTTCCAGTAGCATCAACCTTACCGGAATCTAATATTAAAACAGCTATTGACCATTTAGCTTTAGCCTATATCATGTACACTTCGGGCTCTACCGGAGTACCAAAAGGCGTGATGGTGACACACGAAAATGTGATAAACTTACTAATCGGCATGCAACCTTATTTTCCTGTAAAAACCAATAGCCGCTGCTCTTTATTTTCCAAATTAAATTTTGATGTGTCTGTTTTTGAAATATTTAGCTGTATTCTAAACGGAGGCTGCCTCTATTTAATTGGACCAACGCTTCGTCAAGCACCTGGACAACTGATGGAGATACTAAGCGAACATCAGATTACACATACCTATATCCCACCTTTTTATTTGCAAGAGCTCTTAGAAAAAGCAACAAAAGACGCTTCAAAAATGTCATTGCAACACTTATTAGTTAGTGTCGAACCCGTGCGAACAAAGTTATTATTAGCCATAAAAGAAAAGCTAAGTATTAATATTGCTAATGCTTACGGCCCTACTGAAACAACCATTTTCACAACAGTCTTTACTGTCAATAGCCTTATAAAATCGACCTATGTCCCGATAGGCAAACCACTCTGCAATACTCGCTTATTTATATGGGATCAATTTAATCAGCCTCTTGCTTCAGGAATTATTGGTGAATTATACATTGCTGGCACAGGCGTCACAAAAGGATATTTGAATGATCGGGAGCAAACAAGAAAAAATTATATAGCACCTACCAATGTTGTTGCACAGCATGTACCAAAATATCGTACCGGCGACTATGTCCGTCTATTACCCTGTGGCAATCTTGAATTTTTGGGCCGCCGTGATAACCAAGTCAAATGGCATGGTCACCGCATTGAACTTAATGCTATTAAAATGACTATTCAAAAAGCATTAAAGGTTGAGCAAGCTTATGTTGCTTTACTCGAAGCTGATAATAAAAAACAACTGGTGCTCTACCTTATTAAACAAACATCAGTTCAAACATTCACTATTGATACAATACGCCATAAACTTTTTGCTTATTTGCCAAGCTATATGATGCCAACCCATCTGGTTTTTATTAACGCATGGCCAATGACTGCAAATGGCAAGTTGGACAAATCAGCATTACCTTTGCCAGCCTTAAGTGTTGATTCCCCGTTGCCTGCTAGGCACGCATTAGACCAGTCGCTTATAGAAATATGGCAAAGCATACTTGCACTGGAAACAATTGGACGACAGGATAACTTTTTCTCTCTAGGTGGGCACTCTCTTACAGGAACTCGAATTATTCAAGCAATCAACGTTAAGCATAAAAAAGAATTGACGCTTGATAATTTATACCAGCACCCAACAATAGAACAACTGTCAGATTTTATTGAAAAAGACATTAGTGAGTACCAGCCACCATCATTAGGTACTGTTCCCCAAGCCGGCAATCTCTTTCCTCTATCTCACGCACAAAAGCGATTATGGTTTATGGAGCAGTATTTGCCAAGCCATGCTCGCTACAACATTTTCGTTGCTTATGAACTGACAGGTCATCTAGAGTACAAATCGTTATATAGCGCTTTTTGCCGGCTAATCAAGCAGTATGTTTCTTTGCGAACATCTTTTATAAAAATTAATGGCAAACCTCATCAACAAATCTTTGATGAGCTACCAGAGCCATTTAAATTGCCTATTGAAAATTTCAGCAAGGCTAATGACAAAGCCATCTATACCGAAGTCTATCAAGAGGCACAAACTACTTTTAATTTAACCAAAGCACCGCTGTTGCGTGCTCGCCTATTGATACTAGATGAAGAGCACCATTTACTATTACTGACCATTCACCATATTATTTGTGATGGCACATCTTACAACCAACTAATCAAGCAGCTAACTATTTTTTACGCAGAAGAAGTGCAAGAGAATGCAAATCCTTATAAAAAAGAAACGCCTGACTACATTGACTACACTTTGTGGGAGCAGTCCAAAAAGCAATGCCAATATATTGAAACCTATTTAAAAAATTATGTTAACTCTTTAGCTTTATTACAACCTTTACAGTTAAGTTTTCGACGCTCAAGTAAAAAAGAGATAACACCGTATGGAAAACGAATACCGTTTATCATAACCCAAGAAACAACTTCCGAGCTGCGTAAAAAATCCATACAGTATAATACTTCCCTCTTTACTATTCTGTATAGCGCTTTTGTAGTTCTACTAGCACGCTATAGCGGACAAGAAGACATACTGGTAACCACACTATTTTCCGGCAGAACAGAGCCATCACTAGTGTCAATGTTCGGTTTTTTTGTTAACTTGGTATTATTACGTAGTCAATTAAGTTCAGAAACAACTTTCGAAGCACTACTAGAGCAAAATCACAAAAATATGCTAAGGGCACATGCCGAATTTCAACACGTGCCCTTTGATAAGCTTATTGCTGAATTAAACCCTGAACGAAAAAATGATACACCTCTAACCAACATTTTGTTTATTTTTCAAAACTTTGAAATGTGTTGTTTCAAAGGGGATGGGCTAAAAACCAAGCGTACTTATACTGACAATCATGCCTTATTAGGTGCTGATTTTGAAACCTCAAAATTTGAATTGGCTTTTTATTTACAAGAACATGATGACAGCCTACAAGGATTAGTTGAATACAACAAAGAACTCTTCCACGAATCAGACATGCGTGAATTTATTTATCACTTTCAAAATATCTTGCCAACGCTATTACATGCCATTAATGAATCAATTTGGACCGTTCCATTACTAACATCAACGGAAACTATTCCTTCTCAGCTATCAAACTCACAACCCAAAGCAGATAGCCCAGAACCTCCCCAAGGGTTATCTTATTTGATCGAGAAGCATGCAGTCAAAACGCCTGAAAAGATTGCGTTAAGATTTGGCGATAATGCTATTACCTATTTGACGCTCAACCAACAGGCTAACCAGGTAGCACATCAATTATTAAAGTACTCTTTACCTAAAGAGCCTCATATTGCATTATGTATGGATCGCCATCCCAATGTTCTTATAGGTATGGTTGGTATTTTAAAAGCAGGCGGTGCTTATGTTCCAATTGAGCCAGATTACCCTATCGCTAACATTACTTATATTCTCAAAGATAGTAACACAAATGTTTTAATCACTCAGAAAAAATATACTGAAAAATTTGAAGCGTGGGCAAGTCAACCAGAACATCAGCTCATTATTATCGAGACCTTGTTAGAAACGGCTAATAAACACCCCAAATGGCGTAGTAATCCTAATGTTGTGTTACCTCCTGAGCAACTAGCCTATCTTATGTATACCTCAGGCTCAACAGGAAAGCCTAAAGGAGTTATGATAGAACACCGTCATGTAATGCAGTTAATTAGTCAATTATCGCTTGAATTTAAGTTCAGCTCAGATGATGTCTGGTCATTAGCACATAGCATTGTATTTGATATTTCAGCAGGAGAAATATGGAGTGCATGGTTTCATGGTGGAACCTTAGTTATTATCCCACGCTGCACATTACAAAATAGAGATACCATGATGACAACATTATTATCACATGGTATAACCATCTTGGCTCAAACGCCATCTATGTTTAAACATATTTTTCAGGCCCAACATGATGATCTTCTCTCTTTTCTCAAGAATACTGCACTACATCATATTTTATTTTGTGGTGAAGAGTTAAATATGTTTGAACTGCAAAATACATTGCAACATTTTCTTGATAACAATATAGAAATGGTTAACCTTTATGGCCCAACAGAAACAACCATTTATGCAACATTTTGTCGAATAACCACAGAGTTACTTAGCATCCAACAAAAGGGTAGCGCAATTGGAAAAGCCTTTCCTTATTTAAAAACAAAGATTGTAGATAAAAATTTACAGGCCGTGCCTCCTGGTATCATTGGGGAGCTAGTTATTGAAGGAGTAAGTGTTGCTCGTGGCTACTGGAATCGTCCAGAAATACAAGAAAAACGGTTTTTACCGATTAACACTGATACTCCCTCCTCAAAAACATGTTATTGCACTGGTGATTTATGCTATACCAGTTTATCTGGTGATTTATATTTTGTTGGAAGAAACGACAACCAAATAAAACTACTAGGACATCGCATTGAGTTGGATGAAATAAAACATCAGTTATTAACAGAGTCTGATGTGATTGACGCAACTGTTATTATAGATACCAATAATGAACAGCCACAGTTAACGGCGTTTATTGTGCCCGATGACAAACGGTTGAAAAAAAATAACATAAAGAATAGTACAATACAGCATTGGCAGCAACTCTACGAAAACGTCTACCAAGATGAATCTCAAGATGCTCTTTTCAACATTTCTGGTTGGAATAGCAGCTTTACAGGCGAAGCCATACCTCAAGAAGAAATGCTTGATTGGGTCTCACAAACAGTAACCCGCATTCAAGCATTTAAACCACAGCGGATATTAGAGATCGGTTGTGGAACAGGATTATTACTGTTTAAATTAATCCCTCAGTGTTCTTGTTATCATGCTATAGATTTTTCAGCTCAAGCATTACAATTAGTAAGAAAAGGATTAAACGCAATCCCTGAACATAAATATAAAGTGCAATTGTTTCAACAAAGTGCTAATGAGCCCTTTCCTATAGACATAAAATACGATATGATTATTATCAACTCAGTAGTCCAGTATTTTCCTAGTGAAGCATTTTTACTTGATGTTTTAGACAGAGCCATTAACCAATTAACGGAAAAAGGACATTGTTTTATTGGAGATGTAAGAAGTCTAGAGCACTTGCCTCAATTTTATCGTAGCGTTATTCAGTCACAGCGAAAGGTATCCGCCAACAGCCCTACATTAACTGTACACACCGATATGATGTATCAACAAGAAGAGGAGTTAGTCATTGACCACCGATTCTTCATTAATTACGCAAAACAGCATTCCCGACAGCTACATGCATGTGTTCCCTTAAAAATAAGCGGCTATGATAATGAAATGGTTACATACCGTTATGATGCAATTCTTTCTCTAACTAAACCCACTTCACCTGAAACCATTGAATGGATTAATCAATCAGGAAAAACATTATCAAAATCACAGTGGCAGACGTATGTTAAACAACATAACAAAAAAGCATTCGCTATCGAGCAAGTTTTGTATACTTGGCCGAATCAACCTCGACACAAATCACAAAAAGACAATAAATTAATATGGTTATCACAATGGGCGCTAATGTCTGATTATTTGATTCAAGTGGAATGGTCAAGACAGCGACCCAATGATTGTATCGATATAGTTGCTGCTCCATGTGGCCAGTCAATACAAGTTAGCACTTATGACTATGAAAACATGACACCATCAGCATCTACCACCCATTATTGTTCAGTTCCTCAGCAAGCGATAGCACGTCGTCAGCTTCTTTCTAAGCTCAAAGATTCACTTAGCAAACAATTACCGCGACATATGGTCCCACAACGCATGATCACATTAGAAAAACTGCCAACAACGATCAGTGGAAAACTTGATACTCGTTGCTTACAGGCTTTATTGATCAGATCGGTCAAGCAGCACCCTGCTCCACCCCAAAATGACTTAGAAAAAAAATTAGTTGAAATTTGGTCTTACGTACTACAACAGCCTGTGTCATCTATCGACGATGATTTTTTTGAACTAGGCGGTCATTCCTTGTTAGCTGTTGTTTTAGTTCAAAAAATGCAAGATCACGGCTTGCCAACCATTTCTGTTGCTGACTTGATAACAAATAAAACTATCCGTAAGATCGCTAAAAACGCAAGCAACAAAATAAAAACAACCTCTACACAAAAGTCCAGAAAGAAAAAAAAGGTCCCCATTCTAAAGGTAGAATAAATATCATTTTATTCAGTACTTCTCTAGAGAATTCAACCAGGTTATAAATTTTTTGTTTATATTAAAATAAAGCGCATTAATTATGACTGGATAGGAAATAAAATGTCATCATTTAACACAGTTATCACTTTAGATTATGGCTGGGCCATATCAATTGCAGCTTTTCACTATTAATAGGTTTACTTGCACATTCATCCACTCCAGCATTAAGAGCATTTTGTCGTTCAGTGTCTGACATCTTATGAGCGGATACAATAAGTATCGGTGTTGTACTCTCTTTATCCATCTTTCGATAGGATCTTGCTACATCAAGTCCACTCATATCCGGTAAGCCTAAGTCTAAAACAATGACATCATAAGTATGCTTTTTTAACTGCTCAAGTGCTGCTGCACCATTTCCAACAATATCAACTGTTTCAGCCAATGTAGACAAAACCATTTTAGCTAAGCTTTGCTGTGCCAAGTCATCCTCAATGACTAAAATAGATTGTACCGGTGTCATCTCAGGTGTCATTACTTATTTTCCTCACTATCGGATTTTCTTTCATTTTTATCCCATACCGGCAATAAAAAAGAAAAAGTGGATCCTTTGCCAAGAATACTTTCTACACTTACTTCACCTTGCATAAGTGTAACCAACTCCCTAACAATAGAAAGCCCTAAACCTAAACCTTTATGGCAGCCATGGCGCTCATCAGAAGTTTTTGCATGTACTTGTTGGAAGCGCCCCCAAATATCATCTAATTTATCTGAGGCGATACCAATACCATTATCTTTAACTGAAACCTTTACCATATGCTGTTGAGTACTAGGATGTATAATTTCAGAAACAGTGGTATGAACCAAACCATTTTTTTGTGAAAATTTAAAAGCATTATTCATATAGTTATTGTAGACTTGCCTAATTCGATTCTGATCACCCAATACATAGGATGAAACCGAATCTGGGTAGGTCATATCAATTTTCATATCCGCGCGGTTTGTATGAGCGCAGCTTTGTTTATAAAGAGCAGCAAGTGTCTCGCGCAAATTGACTGGAGCAAGTGTAAGCGTCGTGCGACCTAATTCTAATTTAGTATATTCCAGCACATCTTCAATGAGCACATCCAGATCTTTAGCGTTTTGTCGAATCAATGGTAAATGCTCTTCAATAAGATCCATTGTTAACTGATTCTTCTCTAATAATTTAAAAAAGTAATCACAAACACCCAAAATATAACTCACAGGCGTTCTCAATTCATGACCACAGGCACTTAAGAAATTAGATTTAGCAAGATTTGCCGCTTCTGCTTGTACTTTTGCCTCTTCTAATTCACTCTGAGTATCTTTTAACTCAGTGATATCCATAGAAGTTCCAATAATACCAACTACCTGGTTATGCTCATCATAATAAGGAGCCTTTGTTGATAAGTAAGTAGCCATTTTTCCGTTTGCTAATTTCACAATTTCTTCATAAGTTTTTATTTTCTTACTTTCCATAACTTCTTGGTCAGCGTTCTGTAAATTTTTCGCCTGAGATTTCCAAGGAAAATCATAATCTGTCGTTCCGATAATTTCTTTTGGGGAGGGAAATCCTGACATATCCGCTACAAATTGATTACATCCCAAATATCGCCCTTCTTTATCTTTCCAGAAAAGACTACCTGGCATGCGACTAACGATGGCATCAATAAGATTTTTCCGTTGTTTATTTTCCTTTCTCAGTATTTCTATTTCGTCTTCTAACAAGTTTTCTTTCGACGGCGTTTCTAAAATCGATTTAATCCAACGCTTATTAAATCCAACACCACAAACTCCTTCATCACTATTGCCATCTGAGGTCAACCAGGGAGAAAGAGTGATAAACATATCGGCTAAGACACCATCTACAATAGGAAGCAATGCCGTAACATGTGTCAATTGAAGTGCGAGAGCTTTTTTTTCTCCCTCAAGGATCTCTTTTGGAAGCTCTTTCCATGGCAAATCTGTATCTGTTTTTCCAACGATATCTTCTGGAAAATCACATCCAGCCATATAAGCGAATAGTGAGTTGCACTCAAAATACACTCCCTGTTTATTTTTTTTATAAGAAAACATGGGAAGGTTCCCTGTAAAGAGTGACTCTATTTTATGTGGAATTTTTGCAAGTTTATTACCCAAATCAAACAGCCTTCTATTAATAATTTTTGCCTTTATGGACCATACCTTGCATTATATCCTACAAACCAAACTGCTGTCCATTTGCTTCTGTTCTCTGATAGTTCTTATTTAAGGTATAATTTTTGGTCAGATAACGGTAGGAGCGTGCCCTATAATACTGTAAATTTTAGGGTCTCGATTAACAAAATAAAACTTTACCTGTTGTTTATTAATTAAGTGAGCATTTCTGTGTAATATGTACCTGCAACTTTAGTGCAGATATTTTTATCACTGTTCTTGTTTAAAACAACGATATAACTTCTGTTTTGCCCTCACGCTGTTGTTAATGGCTTATTTCAGGTATTTCTTGATTTATAATTTCTGCTACTAGTGATTGATAAGCAACAGCACCGGCAGAGCGCTTATCGTAAGCAAGTATTGGCAATCCATAGCTAGGCGCTTCAGCAAGACGGACATTACGAGGTATAACAGTTTTATACACTTTTTTTCTAAAGTGTGTTTCTAATTGCTGAGACACTTCCTCTGTTAATTTGTTTCGACTATCAAACATAGTTCGCAACAACCCTTCAATATGTAATGTAGGTTTTACTGATTGACGCAACATTTCCATTGTCTCCATCAATCCAGACAAGCCTTCTAAAGCAAAATATTCACATTGCATTGGAACTAATAAACTGTCTGCAGCAACTAATGCATTGATTGTGAGCATATTTAATGATGGTGGGCAATCAATAATAATATAGTCATAGTTGATTTTTACTGGAGATAATGCATTTTTTAAACATTGTTCTCGAGAGTCTTTGTCAAGCAACTCTATTTCTGCTCGCGTTAAATCACCATTGCTTGGCAATAAATCATAAGCACCATTTTCAGAATAAACGATGCTCTCACACACAGTAGCTTGCTGTAATAATACATCGGCGAGACTAAGGTTTAAATCATTTTTTTCGATACCGCTGCCCATTGTTGCATTTCCTTGCGGATCCGCATCAATCAATAAAACACGGCGTTTCGCCGCCGCTAAGCATGCGGCGACATTAACACACGTTGTTGTTTTTCCTACCCCACCTTTTTGATTAGCTACTGCTATTATTTTGGTCACTTTGCTCTCCAATAAGCGAATAACATAAGCATACGAAAATCAAGCATCATGAGCAAGAGATAACAAAACTGCATGCCGCTCAGCTATTAAACCCGGAATAACAAGTCGTTTAACATCTAAAACAGTAATATGTTTTGGCAATTCTGCTAATTCATCGTCAGGATATTGTCCCTTCATTGCCAGCCAGTATCCATCTTTAGCTAATAAATGCTCAGTTTTTGTAACCATTTCGGCTAAACGAGTAAAAGCGCGAGAAATAATCCCGTCAAACAATGTTTCTGCTTGGTACTGCTCCACCCGCTGTAAAACAAGTTCAACATTCTTTATTTTTAATTGCTGCAATGCATGTGTTAAAAATTGAATACGCTTATTAGCGCTATCGAGTAAAAACCATCTCATTTGAGGTAAAGCAATCGCAAGAGGTATACCAGGAAAACCAGCTCCTGTTCCAACATCAAGCCAACGCCCTGTTTTTAAAAAAGGAATAGTCGCCAAACTATCGAGCAAATGCTTTTGAATAACTGCATCCGTTTCAGTAATAGCAGTTAAATTGTAAAACCGATTCCATTTTTTTAGCAACTCGATATAGTGCCATAATTGCTGCTCTTGTTGTAAAGAAAGTGATATATTTAATTGTTCTAGGCTTTTACTTAATATTTTTTTTTTATGTTCCAGTACTTCTGCCATACTGCCCTCTCTTTTTTAAATAAACCAGTATTAATGATATGGCTGCTGGTGTCATACCAGGAATTCGCATGGCTTGACCGATATTGTCTGGCTTGATTTTTTGCAACTTCTCACAGGCTTCTGCTGACAACCCTTTTATTTGATTGTAATCTATATTTTGAGGGATCAGTAGACCTTCATTGCGCTGCTGCTTTTCAATCTCTGCCTCCTGACGTTCAATGTATCCCTTATACTTTAACTGAATTTCAACTTGCTCTATGACTTTAGCATCTATCACTTGAGGCATCGCTAAAATAGACGCTAGTGTTTTAACATCAACCTCGGGGCGCAGCAGCAAGTCAGAGGCTCTATACTCACGGCTTATTGGCTTCTCTAGTTTCTTATTTAACTGTTCTGCTTCTTTTGTTTCTGGTCGTATCCAGCAACTGTTCAGCTGCTCACGCACTTGTTTTACTGCGTTGCGTTTCTTGCAAAAACTTTCCCAGCGAAAATCGCTAACCAAGCCTAATTCATACCCTTTTTCAGTCAGGCGCAAATCAGCATTATCTTCTCGCAAGATCAATCGATGCTCCGCTCTACTAGTAAACATGCGATAAGGCTCTAAGGTACCCAGACGAATTAAATCATCAATTAACACACCAATATAAGCTTCATTACGTTTAGGTGTCCAAGGTGCTCTATCAAAGCATTGTAACGCAGCATTCATTCCGGCAATCAATCCTTGAGCTGCTGCTTCTTCGTAACCTGTGGTTCCATTAATTTGCCCCGCAAAAAACAAGCCTTGGATAAATTTTGTTTCTAGCGATGCTCTCAAATCTCTAGGATCAAAAAAATCATATTCTATCGCGTAACCTGGTCTCGTTATATGTGCATCTTCAAAACCTTTCATTGAGCGAATAAATGCATTTTGTGCAGAAAAAGGCAAACTGGTTGATAACCCGTTGGGATATAATTCACTGGTTGTTAACCCTTCCGGCTCAATAAAAACTTGGTGCGCATTTCTCTCTGCAAAACGAACGACTTTATCTTCTATAGATGGGCAATAACGTGGCCCTACTCCTTCAATAATGCCAGTATACATGGGAGATTGATTTAAGCTTTGACGAATCAAGTCGTGTGTTTTTTCATTAGTATAAGTAATATGGCAAGGTATCTGTTTTGGATGTTCACTTATCTCGCCTATAAAAGAAAACACTGGCAGCGGTTGATCGCCGGGTTGAACTTCTAGCTGACTAAAGTCAACCGTTTTTCCATCTATTCTAGGCGGTGTCCCTGTTTTTAAACGTTCAACAGTAAAAGGTAATTCTCGCAAACGCTGCGCTAATTTATTTGCAGGCGGATCGCCGGCTCGGCCGCCTTGATAATTGGCAAAACCAATATGAATTTTTCCACCCAAAAAAGTTCCAACTGTTAATATAACCGTGCGCGCATAAAATTTCAGCCCCATTTGTGTTACAACGCCAGCAACTCGCTCAGATTCAATTAATAAATCATCAACCGCTTGTTGAAAAATGAGTAAATTTTCTTGCGATTCTACAAAATGACGAATGGCTTGTTTATATAAAATACGATCAGCTTGCGCTCTTGTTGCTCGAACAGCGGGACCTTTGCTTGCATTTAATGTCCGAAATTGGATCCCTGCTCTATCGATTGCTCTGGCCATTACCCCGCCTAGCGCATCAATTTCCTTCACTAAATGACTCTTACCAATCCCCCCTATTGCTGGATTGCAAGACATCTGCCCTAAAGTATCTATATTGTGGGTTAATAGCAAAGTACAAGCGCCCATGCGCGCAGCAGCTAATGCTGCTTCTGTACCCGCATGCCCTCCACCAACAACAATGACATCAAAACTGTTTTCTTTTTGCACTTTTCTCTCCAAGGAATGTCTAAATTATATCCTATCTTGTTTGGAATACACAATAGAAATTAACTGTTCAAATGATAAAGTACTATGGCGTGATACTTCTAGCATAACGAGCATTGTTAATAAACAATTATCTTAAAATATTCATATTTATCAAAATATTACCTTCAGTGACCTATAAAAAAGAACGTGAGAAAATTAAACATTTTTACACCATCTTAAACGTAATATCACCAGTAGAGTGCTGTTCATTTCCCAATACAAAAGCTTGAAAAAATGCGCCCTAACAAATTATCTGGCGTAAACTCTCCTGTAATTTCAGCTAAATGTTGTTGTACTTGACGTAAATCTTCTGCTAATAATTCGCCCGCTTGCGTACTAAAGAATCGTTGTGCAGCACTGATAAGGGTTTTGCGAGCTCGCTCTATCGCATCGATATGTCGACGTCTTGCAATAAATCCACCTTCAATATTCGCATCCGCACCAATGACTTCTTTTAAGTGACTTCGCAATAAATCAATCCCTATATTTTTTTTCACAGAGATATTAATTACTGTGTGCTTCCCTTCTTGATAAATTTTTGAGTCTAATGCGCTTAAATCTATTTTATTGCGAACAACTGTTATTTTTTTTTCAGAAATAAAATGCTCATCAAATCCTGCCCATAACTGTTTAGGATCGGTTTCTGTTGTTTCATGACTATCTACAAGCAGTAATATGCGATCAGCTTGCTTTATTTCCTTCCAAGCGCGTCTTATCCCTTCTTTTTCTACTGTATCAACACTTTCACGTAACCCAGCCGTATCAATAATATGCAATGGGATCCCATCAAGCAATATCTGTTCTCGTAATAAGTCACGCGTTGTCCCTGGTATCTCAGTGACTATCGCAGTATCGCGCCCACTTAAGCAATTTAGCAAGCTTGATTTTCCAGCATTCGGTTTTCCTGCTAATGCGACATGCATTCCTTCTCGCAGTAATGCTCCCTGATGAGCTTGACTATAAACATGATCTAACTGGCTGACAATGTCTTCCAACTCTCTACTGATTTTTTCTTCAGCTAAAAAATCAATCTCTTCATCAGGAAAATCAATCGCTGCTTCAACATAGACACGTAGCTTTATCAAGCTCTCAACTAAATTATGTATTATCTTCGAAAAATCTCCTACCAATGAACGAAGCGCACAGCGTGCCGCTTGTTTAGAGGCACTATCGATAAGGTCAGCAATAGCTTCTGCCTGTGCTAAGTCTATTTTATCATTTAAAAAAGCACGCTCAGAAAATTCACCTGGCTTAGCAACACGAGCGCCCAAAGAAATAACGCGCTGTAATAAACAATCCATGATAACAGGACCACCATGGCCTTGAAATTCAGCAATATCATCCCCGGTGAATGAGTGTGGTGCCGGGAAGTAAATAGCGATACCAAAATCGAGTGCTGTTTTCTCTTCATTAAGAAATGGCGTGTAGACACTTTGACGAGGAGATGGGATTTTACCAGTAATTGCTTGCAAAATATCTTTAACATGAGGTCCAGCAACTCTAACAATACCAACGCCACCTCTTCCTGGTGGCGTTGCAATTGCAGCGATTGTCTCTTGTGGATGAACTGACTCTGACGCCATTAATGATACGCTTATGCCGTTTTCTTTTTGGGGCCAGAGGATGATGCTTCGTTGATACCTCGCATAATATACCATTGCTGTATTATAGATATACTATTATTGACAACCCAATACAGAACCAATCCTGCGGGAAAGCTAGCAAATAAAATAGTAAAGACAATAGGAAGCATCATCATCACTTTTGCTTGAGTGGGATCAGGTGGTGCTGGATTTAACCGCTGTTGAATGAACATAGACGCCCCCATTAAAAGAGGCAAAATGAAATAAGGATCTTTTATTGATAAGTCATGGATCCACAAAATAAACGGCGCTTGTCGTAATTGCACACTTTCTACTAAAACCCAATACAATGCAATAAAGACAGGAATCTGGACCAGTATCGGTAAACACCCGCCAAATGGATTGACATTTTCTCGCTTATATAAAGCCATAGTTTCTTGTGTCATTTTTTGTCTATCTTCACCATAGCGCTCTTTTAACTGCTTAATTTTTGGCTGTAATTTTCTCATCTTGCTCATCGAGCGATAACTTACTGCTGACAAGGGATGTAGTATTAATTTAATTAACACAGTAAGGATGACAATAGCCCAGCCCCAATTGCCTATTAAAGAATAAATTTTTTGTAACAACCAAAATAAGGTATCAGATATCATCCAAAGCCAGCCATAATCAACGGTCATGTTTAGATGAGGAGCTAATAACTTCAATTGTTCTGTTAACTCAGGTCCCACATAAAACTTCGTGCTAAGTTCAGTTGTTGTTCCAGGAGCAATAGAAACCTGAGGTCCTCGAGCACCAATGGTGTATAAATTATTTGATAAAGCTTTAGTGAAAAATAAATTATCAACATTATTTTCTGGAATCCATGCTGTCAAAAAATAATGTTGTTGCATCGCGATCCAACCATCGGAACCACTATCCATCACATTTTTTTTACTCATATCTTTAAAGGTTACTTTATTATAAGGATTTTCTTTTGTTGAATAAGATGCTCCAAAATAGGCATGGATATTAAAAAAGCCTTTTTTTGCATAAGGATCCCTATCCGTTCTTAATAACTGGGTAATCAAAAAACCCTGCCATGGTTTTGGTGAAGCATTGTGAATGCGATATTGAACATCTATATCATATTTACCTCGAGTAAACAGATAACGTTTAGTAAAAGTAACCCCTTCAGGATTGGTCCAGTTAAAATCAACCGTCAATTGATTTTGTCCTGTTGCTAACTGATAGGCATTTTTCTCTGTTGAATAAGTAACTTGATTTAAATCTTCATTGCCACTACGTTCTATTAAATTTCCTTGTGCTGAATAACGATAGCCTGGATTTTCTGTTAATAATACAACAGGAGATGGATCGCTTAATGATGTTGAATAAGCCTTTAAGCTTGCCTGAACCATATTAGCGCCCTGCTCATCGATGATTAAGTGCAAAACATCGGTGTCAATTTCAATTCTGTTTCCACTGGTAGATGTTTGGCTAATCGATGCTGTTTCTAACACATTTCTTTGGGCTGAGGTTGATTGCGTTAATAATCCATCAGGAATAGCTGAGGGTAAAGATTGAGCAACATTGGCGGCAGAAGTTATAGGGATATCTTTTACGGCATAATCTTCTTTCCAAGCATTCCACATTAACATGGCTACTAAGAATATCGCTGTTATTAAAAATACACGTTTATGCTCCATGAAATTATTCTACCTTCTCTAAATTGATTGTTTTATCTCTGTCTTCACCAGGCACAGGATCATGCCCGCCACCTTTAAACCAAGGATTACAACGAATAATTCGTTTAAATCCTAACCACCCACCTTTTATAATGCCATGCTGTATTATTGCTGTTTTACAGTAACAAGAGCATGAAGGATAAAAACGGCAATTATACGCTAAAAATGGCTTAATAAAATAACGATAAGCGTCTATCATGCCAATGGCTATTTTACGCATGCTTTTTTTAATTTTGTCCATAATTTTACCAGGCTTTGTTGTAATTCCTGTCTACTACTGTCAATAATTAACTTACGAGCAACAACGACAATATCATGTGGAGGAAAGTTGTATTGTTCTAATCGGAATCTTTCTCGAATCAGTCGCTTGACACTATTACGTTCAACTGACTTTTTAATATTTTTTTTACCAATAGCTAATCCTAGTCTTGGATAGGATAATGCATTTTTTTTCACTAAAATGACTACTTCTTTGCTTGTAAATCGGTAGTCAGGTTGTTTCATGACTTTACTAAAGTCTATTGACTGATTTATTCTCAAGTAATTAGGAAAATGTAATCGTCCTGTTTTTACTTTAAACACAAAGACGTTGGCGACCTTTTTTACGACGGCGGTTGATAACATCACGCCCATGTTTTGTCGCCATACGGGATCGGAAGCCATGTTTTCTTTTACGTCGAATATTACTGGGTTGATAAGTTCTTTTCACTGTCTACACACTCTAAGCAATAATGGAACACATTTTTACAAAAGGAGGGTAGTCTATTATTTTTTTGACCTTATTGTCAATAAGCAACATAAGAAAAAGATTTTTGTCTATTTTTTCTTCTAAGCTAAATAAATAACGTTTTTATATATATATTTATATATTGTTATTATTAATAGGGTGCTTATTAGGGGGTAAGTGTAAAAAACATTTTAAATTCAGTCAGTTATCATGTTTCTTTTGTTTAGGATAAGCTGTGGTTAATCTTTGAATCTGTATACTTTTATGTGTGTATAAGATCGGTAAGCAGGAGTTGATCGGATTTATTGGTATAATATTTCAAGCTTTTACCCAAAAAATTAAAAAGTTTTCCACATTGTCTGTGGATAACTTTTTAAAAGCGTTATAGACTGACTCACTGTTTGATTGACCATAGTCACAATGAAAAAAAGGATAATACTGCCATGACTGTCTCTTTATCTGCTTCATTATGGAAAGATTGTTTACATTATTTAGAAAGTACATTACCTAAACAAGATTTTTATACATGGATAAGACCATTACAATCAAATTGTATTGATAACAGTTTAGTCTTATATGCACCTAATCATTTTGTTTGCAACTGGGTAACTGAAAATTATTTAGAACAAATTATTGCTGCTATAGAAGTTTTAACCGGGGATAAGGCACCACCAGTTAAAATTGAAATTGGCACAAAAAACAACACATGCTTTCAACAATCTGCTGCGGTGAGTGATAATCATTCAATAGAAATGAGTACAGAAACAGAGCAATATATTAAAGATGATATCAACCGATTACAGGAAATTTATCAAATACGCTCAAAGACACAGCAACAATTTCAAACCAACTTGAATCGACATTTTACCTTTGAGAATTACGTTGAGGGTAAATCTAACCAATTAGGCATGGCGGCAGCAAAGCAAGTTGGTAGTGATCCGGGTGGGGTGAATAACCCCTTATTAATTTATGGTGGTGTTGGATTAGGTAAAACACACTTGATGCAAGCTGCCGGCAATCTAATGCTTAATAAAAACGCCAATGCAAGGGTTCTTTATATACATTCTGAGCGCTTTGTTGCTCAAATGGTAAAATCATTACAATCCAACCGAATGGATAATTTTAAACAATACTATCGACAGTTAGATGCTTTATTAATTGACGACATTCAGTTTTTTGCAGGAAAAGATCGCTCACAAGAAGAGTTTTTTCACACATTTAATGCCTTATTAGAAGGGCAGCAGCAAATTATTCTCACTTGTGATCGCTATCCTAAAGAAATTAGCGGCTTAGAAGAGCGATTAAAATCACGGTTTGGTTGGGGATTAACGGTTGCTATTGAACCACCAGAGCTAGAAACACGAGTCGCTATTTTGATGAGCAAAGCAGAGCAGTTAGGCGTGGATTTTCAGTATGAAGTTGCTTTTTTTATTGCTAAACGTATTCGTTCTAATGTAAGGGAATTAGAAGGAGCGCTAAAACGTGTTATAGCGAATGCTAATTTCACCGGAGAGGCAATCACATTAGATTTTGTTAAAGAAGCATTAAAAGATTTATTATATTTACAGGATAAATTGGTCACCATTGACAATATCATCAAGACGGTTGCAGAATATTATAAAGTAAAAGTGGCCGAAATTTTATCGAAGAAGCGTAGCCGTTCCATCGCGAGGCCACGTCAAGTCGCTATGTTACTGGCAAAAGAGTTAACGAATCATAGTCTACCCGAAATAGGAGATGCTTTTGGTGGAAGAGATCACACAACGGTATTACACGCGTGCCGTAAAATTAAAGAGCTAATTGATATTGACGTCGATATTGCTGAAGATTATAAAAACTTAAACCGTATTTTAGTAACCTGAGTATAAGTGATGATGAAATTTTCTGTTGCAAACAGTGATTTATTACAGTGCATGCAATCGGTTATTGGCGTTGTTGAGCGCCGATTAACCCTTGCTATTCTATCCAATGTGCTTTTTTCAATTCAAGGAAATGAATTAAAAATCACAGCTACTGACTTAGAAATTGAAATAGAAAGTTTTGCGCGATTGATGGCAGAGTATGAAGAAATCCATTTTACCCTCGCTGGGAGAAAGCTGTTAGATATTTTAAGAAACCTGCCTGAAGACAGTATTTTAGATTTTTTTATTGAAAATCAAAGGGTTAAGATAAACGTTGGTCGTGGAAAGTACACTTTGGCGACACTGCCAGCTGAGGAGTTTCCTAATATCAATGTGAATCAAGCCATGATTGAATTTTCAATAAGCCAAAATACATTACGAGGAATGTTAGAAAAAACACAATTTGCCATCGCAAATCAAGATGTTCGTTATTATTTAAATGGAATGCTGTGGGAAGTTAGTACAGGAAAATTGACCATGGTGGCAATGGATGGTCATCGATTATCCTATGCTTATGAAGAGTTAGCGCTTGATGTTACTGAACCAACAAAAATAATCGTACCGCAAAAAGGTATAACGGAATTATTACGTTTGCTCAAAAAAGAGGAAGAGCCTGTAGTTGTAAAATTTTGTGCTAATTATTTAGCTGTTGATGTAGCGCATTGTCATTTTCGATGTAAATTAATCGATGAAAACTTTCCAGATTATCGTGTTTTGTTGAATTTTCAGCTTAAAAAGCATTTTTTGGTTGATAAGAAGCCTTTAAGGCAAGTATTAACCTGTATTTCCGCGCTTACTAGCGAGCAATTTAATTCAGTTAGGATAGAAATCAAGCCTCAACGTTTACACTTACAAGTTGTTAACCAAGAGCAGGATGAAGGTAAGGAAGAGATTCCCATTGTTTATCAAGGAGAGCCTGTTACCTTAGGGTTTAATATAGATTATTTATTGGATGTATTGGCTGTTATTCAAGCTGAACAAATCAAATTTACTTTCCATGACTCAGAAAATACAGTGCTTATCCAGGCAGAAGGGGAAGAGAATAGTCAATATGTCATTATGCCGTTGAGACTATGACAATAAAGCAGATTCAAGTCAGTCATTTTCGGAATTTAATGCAAATTAGCAGTGAATTATCACCACGATTTAATGTTTTTTTTGGTGATAATGGCAGCGGAAAAACAAGTCTTTTAGAAGCAATTTATGTTTTAAGTCACGCAAAATCCTTTCGTACGCATTTGATGCCACAGCTTGTACAAAAAAATCAAGAAAAACTAACTATTCATGCGAAATTGCTTGATGAACAGCAAAATTTAACATCGATTGGGTTTGAGCGTTGCCTGCAAGGACATTCTAGAATTCATATTAATGGTGAAAATTGCTTTAGAACAGCTGATATAGCGCAAATGTTACCGATGTTGATAATAAACCCGGATAGTTACCATCTTGTTGAAGCAGGGCCTCAATATAGGCGTAAGTTTCTCGATTGGGGATTGTTCCACGTGGAACAGTCTTTCTTTTCTGTTTGGCGTACACTACAACGCATCATAAAGCAACGAAATGCTGCTTTGAAGAAGCGCATGCCTTTGCGTCAAATAAAAGTATGGGATCAAGAATTAATTTCAAGTGCTGAATCTATTGATCAATTACGGCGCCAGTATTTTAAAGATTTAGGACCAATATTGATTGTACTATTGGCAGAATTACCTTTTTTTGATGATTTTTCATCGCAATATTGCCGTGGCTGGCCTGATAATGACAGTTATGCTGATGTATTAGAGCAAGCATTAGAGCATGATCTTGCGATGGGATATACCCGCTATGGCCCGCAACGGGCCGATATGAAATTGTTTATGGCTGGAGCGCCGGCAGGCGCTGTTTTATCAAGAGGGCAGCAAAAGATTTTGGTCAATGCTTTGTTTTTAGCACAAGGTATTTTGTTGGCAAAAAAAACAGGGAAAAAGTGTATATTCTTAATTGATGATTTACCTTCAGAGTTAGATGAACAACATAGAGCATTTTTGATCGATAAACTAAGTGAATTAAATGCCCAAGTCTTTGTAACAGGGGTTGCACGACATGATTTACAGCCTCACTTTCAGCATGTACCACACAATATGTTCCACGTGGAACATGGGAAAATTCACATTGTATCTTCATAAAAGAAAATAGTGAGTATTTATAGCGTTTCCCTCTATTGTTGACCTATACTCGCTTAGTATAGGTCAACAATAGAGGGAAACGCTATAAGGATCGTTATGCTATTGCATTTACAGTATGTTCCATGTGGAATATACAATTGTTCTATTTTTAATAGCTGATGTTGATTGCGAAAAGGACGATCATGTTCATTCCTCTTTTTTGTTCATTATTAATACTTTCTGTACTTTTTGTGTACATATTTTTGTTTTTAGCTATGCTGAAGAATTAAACTAATTTGGGAGCAATACCGTGATGAGAATGAATAGCTAGAAATGATAAGCCCCATTCATTTTTCATTTCTACTTCATCATTAGAGGCATTTTTTTCAAATTAAAGCTAATAAAATTCTAGTGGTTTCAATAGATAAAGTTCGTAAGTTTTACTAAAAAATGATACAATTAACTTTGAATTTTGGAGTAGTAAATGAGTACACAAGAAACCGTTAAAGAAACTTATGATTCTGCAAATATTAAAGTTTTAAAAGGTTTAGATGCCGTAAGAAAACGGCCGGGAATGTATATTGGCGATACAGATGATGGCACTGGCTTACATCATATGGTGTTTGAAGTGGTTGATAATTCCATTGACGAAGCATTGGCTGGGTTTTGTGACCGGATCAAAGTGATTATTCATGCTGACGAATCGATAACAGTAAGAGATAATGGCCGTGGTATTCCTGTTGATATCCATCCTGAGGAAAAGCGTTCAGCAGCAGAAGTCATTATGACGGTGTTACATGCCGGCGGTAAGTTCGATGATAATTCGTATAAAGTTTCTGGGGGCTTGCACGGTGTTGGTATTTCGGTCGTCAATGCATTGTCGGATCGGTTAAAATTAGTTATTCGACGTGGCGGTGCTGTTCATGAACAGCATTACCACCTAGGTGAACCGCAAAAACCACTTGAAATTGTTGGCGAATCTGAAAAGTCAGGAACTGAAGTTTACTTCAAACCCAGCGAGGAAATTTTTACCAGTATTGAGTTTCACTATGATATTTTGGCGAAACGTTTTCGCGAACTCTCTTTTTTAAATCCAGGTATTTGTGTTGAATTAATTGATGAACGTTCAGATAAGTCAGAAAAATTTCAATACGAAGGCGGAATTGCCAGTTTCGTTGAGTTTTTAAATAAAAATAAGCGACCAGTTAACCCTGAGGTGCTTTATTTTAAGTCAACAAAAAATGATATGACAGCAGAAATCGCCATGCAATGGAATGATAGTTTTCAGGAAAATATTTTTTGTTTTACCAATAACATTCCACAAAAAGATGGTGGTTCTCATTTAGCTGGATTTCGTGCTGGTTTAACACGCACATTTAACAACTATGCTGAAAAAGAAGGTTTGGCGAAGAAAAGTAAAGTTTCTATGACAGGTGATGATATCCGTGAAGGTTTGACGGTTATTTTGTCGGTAAAAGTCCCCGATCCTAAATTCTCGTCACAAACAAAAGATAAATTAGTTTCTTCTGAAGTGAAATCTGTTGTTGAGTCTGCTATTGCGGAACATTTTAATAATTTTTTATTAGAGAATCCTCAGCTATCAAAAGTTATTTTAGGAAAAGTCATTGATGCAGCTCGCGCTCGTGAAGCTGCGCGAAAAGCGAGAGAAATGACTCGTCGTAAAGGCGCATTGGATATAGCGGGGCTACCAGGAAAGTTAGCCGATTGCCAAGAAAAAGATCCAGCGCTGTCAGAATTATTTCTAGTTGAGGGTGATTCCGCGGGTGGATCAGCAAAGCAGGGACGTGATAGGCGTACACAAGCAATTTTACCTTTGAAGGGAAAAATTCTTAATGTTGAAAAAGCACGGTTTGATAAAATGCTTTCGTCAGCAGAAGTGGGTACATTAATTACCGCATTAGGCTGTGGAATTGGTCGAGAAGAATATAACCCAGAAAAGTTGCGTTATCATCGAATTATTATTATGACGGATGCGGATGTTGATGGCGCACATATTCGTACACTTCTACTAACTTTTTTCTATCGACAAATGCCAGAATTAGTTGAGCGAGGTTATGTTTACATTGCTCAGCCACCGTTATATAAAGTTAAAAAAGGTAAGCAAGAGCAATACATTAAAGATGATGATCAATTAACCGCTTATTTAACTCAACGTGCTTTAGAAAATATTCAATTATTTCCCGGGGACAATGCACCGCCAATAAATAAATCAGCATTAGATAATTTAATTACACAACATCGAAAATATGAAGCAATTATCGCGCGTTTTGCAAAACATTATCCACTTGAAGTGTTACAGCAAATGTTACATATGCCCATGGTTACCACGCAGCAAATCAAAGATCAAACATCGATGGAAGCATGGTGTGAACAATTTAATGAACAGTTAAAACACGCTGATTTAAAAATGGAATATCGTGTGGAGGTATACGTTGATAAAGAAGAACACTTATACTTACCAGATATTATCGCAATAGAGCATGGCATAGAACAAAATTATTTATTTGATGCTGATTTTTTTGAACACACAGAATATAAGATATTACTCACTATTCATGGTAAAGAAATGTCACTGATAAACGATAGCGCTTATATTCAACGTGAAAATGAAAAGCACATGATCACAGATTTTTCTGAAATGATACAGTGGTTAATGGACGATGCTCAAAAAGGTCAAACGATACAACGCTACAAAGGACTGGGTGAAATGAATCCCGATCAATTGTGGGATACTACCATGAATCCAGAGACTCGTCGTTTATTACAAGTGACCATTGAAGATATTATTTCTGCTGATCAAGTTTTTACAACACTAATGGGTGATAATGTTGAACCGAGAAGAGCTTTTATTGAGCAAAATGCATTATTGGCGACTAATATAGATATTTAAGCAACTATCATCTTATTCAAGAGTAAAATATCCTTACTTTTATTTACTGTTGCCGGATGACTTTATTTTTCAGAATTAGCAACCAGAAAATCAAAAGTGTAACTATCGATAAGATTAAAAGCAAGCCCATTAACGGAAGTTGATTTTCTTCACCCAAAATGGCGGTGAATATATGGCTTAACCCTGCAATGATGCCAAGGAAAAAAACTTGTACGGAAATAGCGGTTGTGTCCCTATAATGCTATAAATTCGGAATGGCTGGCATGTAACATGCCAGCCTATTTATGGATTAAGTTTTTTGAACAATACACGTCTAGCATAACTGACAACTAGTTACCCTAGGAGAATGTAGGTTAACGATGCCCAGGAGCTGCAGGCAATGGTAGTGACTTACTACTTACACTGCATTCTTCTAAATATGTACTGGGTACCAAGCCTTTCTCAAGTCCTCGGCAACACAGCCACCAACCTGAAGGATCTTTCTCAATGAGGGTCAATTTTTCATTAGCATTTACAGATAGTTGATCTGGCGCGGTTGCTGTATAAGCATATAATACAAAAACACGCCCTAGTGGTTTATTTGGCAACGGCAGCACCTTAGAGCTTGTGTTTGCAGCAGCACTGTGGTCAGAATGTGCCGATACAACTGAAAAATAGTTAACCGGTGAAGAAGTTAAATTTGTCTGCGAATTAGGTGTTTTTTCTAATACAACTGCCGTGCTATACCATTGTTTTACAAACTTCCCCGGATCATATCCTGCATTCTTTATCGCCTTTTCTGCAATAGGGTTCATATGACTAACGCGGAAATTCTTATCAAAAGCCGATTGACCACCATCCAGCAATTTTTCAACCTCCCCTGGCTCTTTTTTCAATAAAAAAGAGCCTATTTCTGATAAATCTGATAAATCACACACTGAAGATAAAAAATCAACCGCAAAAAAACCTACAAAGGATAACCCCATCTTTAGAGCACCAAATCCCAATTTTCGCTTAGCCTGTTTTTTATATGCTTCACGCAATTGATCTAAGTTATTAGCTAGTGCGAATATATGTTCACGGTTATTTGCTAATTCCTTTCTAATAGAGCCTATCTGGTCAGAAAAGTGTTTTACAGCTTCACAAAACTGTGTCTGCATGTGCTCAACTTGATTTTTAAGTCCTTCAAAGCGAGGATCAGAAAATATTTTTTTGCTTTCTGCGATGCTATCTAATGTATTTCTGTCATATTCAGAAATATAATTTGCTTTGTAAATTCTTTTTATTGTCATTTTGAACAAAGCTAATTCCGAATGTTTAATTATCCGATTTTCAGCAATATAAGTTAACCTAGCTAATATCATTGGATTAAGCTCATCAATTTTTATGATTTTATCCTTTAAGCCTGCCATAGCTAACGTATAGGTCAATCGAAAATCGTTCATTGTTGTGGTTCGTTCAAAACACTTTTTAATAAATTCATCGTTGAGTCTATCAGGGATAGTTGTTAATAATAAAGCTTCTGAAATTAACCAATAGCTTTGTGCTTCTTGCTTTCTAAGTAGTAATGTATCGGAATCATCGCTAGAAATATCATTATCGCTAATTTTACTGATAACCACATCAAACAATGATACGGCATTCTGTATACGACCTTGATTAAATAAGTCTTTGCCTTCTTCTAGTGTTTGTAAGGTATAATCTCTAAGCTGAGTTAACTTAGTGATATGCATTTCTTCTTCTCTCTTTTGTTGCTCTAACTCCTGAGCAAATGTGATTCTTTCCTCATGCTCTCGTGTCAGCCTAGCAATTATGTTATCTTGCATCTCTTTAATCCATTGTCGATCGTCATCACTTTCCCGATAATTTAGAACGACGGTGGCATGGCCACTAGTGACGTCACCGTGTTTACATTCATGTGCACGTCCCGTCCCAGGAAATGGCCTGTTTGGCTTATCTTCTCTATTATACTTAAGAAGGTTATTACTATCATTCATTTTATAACTGCAATTCAGATCAATGTAATTATCTTTAGCGCAGCTCAAATGATAGTTGTAATGTTTTTTTTCATGTCTCTGCCTAAGTCCTGTCCAGGCAAATAAATTAGCCCTGTGATACAAATGCTTATATCCACGAAAAGAATGTTCGAATGATACAGTGTCATTACCAATCTGTACTGATCTTGTCATCGAAAGCCTCTCAACTCAATAAGTCCCATATTATCTCTCCTAAATATCAATTTTTCAACAATACTGACTATTACTCATAAATTAAAACAACTCTGATGCAGAATAGATTTATCTACCTTAGATGACATTGTCTATCATAATAACTCACCGGATCCGGTGTCAAGTACTTTGTATCAGGGCAAGATTGATGTGTCTACACTTTCCTAGACAAAAAAGTTATAGTAATTACGAGGAAAGGAATTCAAGATATAAGCAAACAAAAAGTGACGCAGTATTCGGAAGAATTTAAGCAATCATCAGCAAAATTAGCCAAAGAATCAACACAAAGTATTAGTGAAACAGCTCAAGAACTTGGTATTAAGGTGAGCACACTCCATGGTTGGGTTAATTGTTATTATCCAAGCAGTTCTGTCCAAGAAGTAACTATCGGTGCTGAACTGGCGGCAGAACTCAAATCGCTGAGAAAAGAGAATGCACGCTTAAAGCAGAAGCGCGACATACTAAAAAAAGCGGCGGCATGTGTGCCACAGGCACAACAGCATGAGCAAGGAGCACCGGCAACGATATTGTTGATTGTAACCCAGTAACGTTGGCTGACTTAATTTGCGGGTAGAGTTTGTTTGGCAATGTGGGCAGTCGATGAAATAATACTCCAATGTATAGAAACAGAGCATCGTAATATCAGTTACTCTAAAAATATACCAAGTTTGGGGCCGAATTTTGACAAAACCTTATTTACTGCTGCCGGATGACTTTATTTTTCGGAATTAGCAACCAGAAAATCAAAAGTGTGGCTATCGATAAGATTAAAAGCAAGCCCATTAACGGAAGTTGATTTTCTTCACTCAAAATGGCGGTGAATATATGGCTTAACCCTGCAATGATGCCAAGGAAAAAAACTTGTACGGAAATAGCTGTTCCAGGATATTGTTTGACTTTTTCTAGGCACGCACTCAATGCGCGAGGTAATATTATTCCTGCGCCCATGAGTAAAAAACAAATGGGGATGTAAACGACGCTCAAATGAATGAATTCAAGTGTACTTAAAAACAAGCCACCTGCGCTGGCTGCTATCATAACTAAGATACTGAAATTGATAATATTATTAGTAGACAAGTGCTTTGTTAATAAATAGCCTAAATAACATCCCATCATAAAGAAACCAACACAAAATAGTGTTAGCCAGGTGAAACTAAAAGGAGGTAGATGAAATACTGTTGCTAATAATAATGGCAGCGTAGAGAATATAACGAGAGGCATACTAAAGAGTAAGCAAGAAATAATTAAATACCCGATAAAGCAACGGTTTTTTGCCAATTTCCAATAATTTTGCAAGAAAAAGACATGCTCATCGTAACAGTAAAAATTTGTTTCTGGTAAATAAAAAATAGCAAAAAAAAGAAGGATTAAGCCATAGATACTAGCAACAAGGTATATCAATTGCCAGTGCCAGAGAAATGAAATATATACACTACAGATAGGAGCTGCAACGATCCCGATCGTGACAGTGATAATGATATAAGTAAAATTTGATGTTAGGGGGTGCTTTTGCAAGTCAAGCAAAATTGCAATGGAAAGAACAATAGTACAACCAATACCGGCACCTTGTATGAAGCGTCCTAGTAGAAACACAGGAATGCTGATGCTCAAATAACAAATGATTGCACCAATAATAAAGATAAGCAAGCCTAAAATATAAGCATAGCGGCGACCATAATAGTCAGATATCGTGCCATAAAATAATTGTGCAAAAGCGAAACTAATTAAAAAAGCAGGAAACGTGAGTTGAATGCTATCGGGGTCCGTATTGAGTGTCTGCGTTATGCTAGAGATACCAGGGACTAGATTATTGAGACTGAATCCTGCCAGTAAAGTACCAAGAAATAAAAGAAGATGAATTTTTTGACACGTTTTTTTCTCATCAAGCATATATCATCCAATTGTTTCAATGGGAGTGCATAATGAGTAGTATAACGAAGAGACAGGGTTGCTGCCAAATAATCTAAAGCTTGTTCATTTTCACTAGGAGTGTTCATATAGCTGTACTAGGTGAATAAATGAACATAGAGAAAGATTTGATGCGTGTCCTTATTTCTGGAATAAAAATGCTCAGGTGCTTTGTCGCTATTATTTTATTATGAGCATTGTTTTCAAATTTAATAGAAGTTGAGCTTCGTTTTTTATTTTCTTCAAATATTTCTTCATATATTTTGGGGTAAGTGTGTTTTCAGCTTTTTTTTGAAATCGGCATAATCAACCTAAATTACAAATGAATGAATTATTTTTTAATCCTTTAAAGGTTTTTATTAATATATGTTTAAAATCAATAAGTTACAAAGCTAAATATCATTCTTTACAGTGTTTGTTTGGGAAGTACTGAGAAAATATTGCATTATCATGTATATATTGATATTATCTAACTAATATCAAATATATATTAGATTAGGAAAAATAATGCGAAATAAAATTGTAAAAATTATGAACTCAAATCTAAGCGCCGCTGTAGTTGGCGCAGCACTAACAACTTTGTTTACAAAATCATATCGGGAAGAAGAACTAAAAAGCGTAATCAAAGATTATGAATCTGCTAGTGAGCGTGAAAATGATTTTAGACATCAAGCAAAAGAATTGGAAGTTGCGAATCAAAGATTAATGTCAGAGCTAAACATTAAATTGAGTCAGTTAGAAGATTGTCGTTATGACCTTAGAGAATCTTATTGTTTTTGGCGTCAACATAGTCGGAATTATAATATTCCGCAACAAAATTCATCAGAAAGAGCGCCTCATAATGAGATTGATCAACCACAACCTGTAAGAGGAGGAGGTATACACAATGAAACGTAGTCCATCTGTTAATAAAGCCAGAGGAGATACATTCTCTCAACGTATGCTACTAACTGTTTATGGCATGTTTTCTGGGACAAGAGTTCCAGAAGATAGAGTTGAACAGTTACACCGTCAAGCTGAGAAAGAGGCGTCGATCTCTCAACAACAATATGAAGCTGGTGAAAAAACTTTAGCGGAAACTCAGAAAATACTACAATCTGTAAGATAACGCTGAACGTTGAAAATTAAAGAGATGTGAAATCGCTCTAACACTAGTAACGATTAGAGTAAAATCATTTAATACTTGCATTGAGGGCTCCTGGTAATTTATTGATGTGTTGAACTTAGTATTTTACCGCCGTCACCTTCTTAGTACATGACAAATTTTTTCATTTTTATAACAGAAAGGCAAAATTTAACCAGAAATTCACTGCTCATCATATCTTTTGGTTGCTTATTTCACTGTTTTTCTGTCTTTGCCGGATCTTCACCTCAGAAAACTCTAAAGCTTGAAGTTAATTATTTTTTGTTGTTAAAATGAAAAAAGTTGACAAACCAGATCAACTAACTTGTTAGTCAATGATTGACTTTATATTAATCAGGAGGACATAGGTATGTTTGTAAATCAAGGTTTTGTGCTAAATAGATTAAGACACCAAAATTCTCAGCCTTCTAAAGATCCTAAAACGCTACTTTTAAATGATGAAACTAGCTTCTTATCATCATTAAGTGCATTTCTAGCTAATGAGTCTGTACAAGGTGCCTTTGGCGGAGCAAGCGCTATGTTTGCTGGTATTGGATTCATTAATAAAATGCAAGAAGAAAAAAGAAACCGGCAATGGCAAAAAAAGGTAACAGAATACTTTAGAGAGCTAAATGCTCGATTTGATCAAGTGATGAAGGTATTGGAGAGATTAGAGTTAAAGATGGCAGAAGAGTTTAAACTCTTTGTGCAAAACTTTTTATTGTCTGCCTTAGAAAAATATAAAATTAATTACAATGGTTTCTATGATGCTGGTCGTATTAAAGTGATATTAAGAGATGAGCATATGCTAAGAGATTTTTTATTAAGAACATCTAATGTCAGGGCTTATGGTTCTTCTGGATTTGCTCATGTGGCGGTTGCCATGTATGCGATACATGAATTATTACATTTTGAAAAAAAATTAGATTACCCAACTACAATTGAAGAAAAAAGAGCAATATTTCAAGATTTTTACGATTATTTTAATAAGTGCGAGGTAGAATTTCAACATAAATATAATGCTATAAATGATAAAATTAATGGACTTGCTATTTTAGAAGGAGAGCAGGAATTAAGACAAACTGAGTTTCGAGGAGTCAGTAGTAATATTCAACTTCATGGTATTCTTAATACAAATGGAAATAAAAATGATGGGTTTACAATAAGATATAGAGAGCTAGTACAAACTAAAGTTCCGGGAGGCTGGCTTCCTGATGATCGAGAAGAAAATTATTATGAGAGCAATACGCCTCATCCTAAACTGTATATGCTCCGTTCAGTTTATAATAATATCTTTTTATGTAATGATTATCTTCAGAAGAAAGATTATGCTAAACAGGCTTTAGATGCAGCCTCTAAAGCAAAAAACACTGCAAAAAAATTTAGAGATAATCCTGATATAAATCCCCCTAAAGAGCCTGAATCTGAGTTTAAACCAATAGCTCAACCTACGGTAGCATCATCAGGTTAGTCGAAAAATTGCATAGGACCCGTAGTAGTACGAATATACTAAACTAAGCGCTCTACCGGTTCTATGAACATTTTAATCTAAGCTCTGATTTTTATAAGAATAAGAAGCCATTTACACAAAATTGTTCCTAGCAGAACACTGACTCTTAATTCAGTTCAGTCTATTTTTAGCGGTAGAGGTTTTTGATTAGGAGCAGTTTTCTATGGAGGAGTCGAGATTTGTTAATGGTCTAATAGAATGATTATATTCTTTGCTACTTTTTTGCTTAGATTAGATCATTATTGCTATGAAGAGTAAAGCAGATCTTCTATTTTCGATAGCAGCTAAAATAGCATTTGGTGGTTCGCTTCAAGTAATTAAATAGTTTAACTGCATTATCAATCGTTTTCTTACTCTCAGATAGTTGACTATAACACCAACAATTTCTAGCGCTATAGTCTGACTAAAAATTGTGCCAAATAGCCCAGTTAGCGTAACAATCGCTATCGATAAAAATAGCGTGGAAAAAATGCTAAAACAAGCGATGTCGAGTGACAAATTTCTAGTCGAATTATTGTCTGGTCAAATAGAGAGCAACATATGATTTTACTCTGTTAGTTGCCGGTAAAACATTTCCTTTTTGACAAGAACACCCTACTATATAGCATTCTTAATAGCATCTTACAGCATAGGATATAAAATGCGCTACACAATACCTTTTAATGCAATAAATATGAGTGATTTAGCTGAAGTTGGCGGTAAAAATGCTTCGCTGGGAGAAATGATTCAAAATTTAACCAATGTGGGTATTCGTGTTCCACAAGGGTTTGCAACGACAGCGAGTGCTTTCCGTGAATTTTTACAAAATAACCAGCTGGACGATGAAATTAATTCTTTATTACAAGGCTTAGATATTAATGATGTTAAGGCATTGACATTAGCAAGCGCTGAAATTCGACAGCGAATTTTACAAGCACCGTTACCAGACGCGTTAGAGCAAGCGATACGGCACGCTTATGCTGAGTTAAATCCAGACGATCATTTTAGTGTTGCAGTGCGCTCATCGGCAACATCAGAGGATTTGCCGGAAGCTTCTTTTGCAGGACAACAAGAAACAATATTGAATGTTGCGGGTATTGATAATGTTTTGATGGCGGTAAGAAAAGTATTTGCTTCACTTTATAATGGCCGTGCGATTTCTTATCGTGCAGGTCATGGTTTTAGTCACACGGAGATTGCACTTTCTGCTGGAATTCAGCAAATGGTGCGCAGTGATTTAGGAGCAAGCGGTGTTGCTTTTTCCATTGATACCGAATCAGGTTTTGACAAAGTTATTTTTATAACATCTTCCTACGGTCTAGGTGAGGCGATTGTTTCAGGCGATGTTAATCCTGATGAGTTTTATGTTTATAAACCTAATTTGCAGACTCAGCGTCCTGCGATTCTTAGGCAAACATTAGGCGATAAAGCAAAAAAAATAATTTTTGCTGAGGATGATGCGAATGCTTTTGTACAAACAGTGCCGGTTGCAGATGAAGATAGAGTGCAATTTTCAATCTCAGAGGATGATATTGAAACATTAGCCAAGATGGTGTTAGAAATAGAACGGCACTATGGTATACCAGTTGATGTTGAGTGGGGAAAAGATGGCATTGATGGTGAAATTTATATTTTGCAAGCACGTCCCGAAACAGTAAAAAGCAGACAAGATGGGCAGTCGTTAGCACAATTTACGTTAACGGAAAAAAGTAACATATTGGTAACAGGGCGCAGCGTGGGACAGAAAATTGGTCAGGGCAAGGTGCGCTTAATTGCTGATATATCAGAAATGCATTTAATGCAGCCCGGAGAAGTGCTTGTTACTGATATGACCGATCCTGATTGGGAGCCTATTATGAAAAAGGCGTCAGCAATTGTTACAAACCGTGGCGGTCGTACTTGTCATGCTGCAATTATTGCACGGGAATTAGGGATTCCTGCTGTCGTTGGTTGTGATACAGCAACTTATGTTATGAAAAGTGGCGATGTGGTGACTGTTTCTTGTGCCGAAGGAGAGACAGGAATAGTGTATACCGGCAAGTTAAACTATAGGCAAGAAATGATAAAAATTGAAGAAATGCCTCCATTGCCTTTTGATATTTATATGAATTTGGGCAATCCAGAAAAAGCATTTAGCTTTCAAAGTTTGCCTAATACCGGTATAGGATTAGCTCGAATTGAATTTATTATTACAGATACAATAGGTATCCATCCAGCCGCTTTATTAAATATCGATAATTTGGATACAACATTACAAAAAACCATATTGAAAAAAACCGCTGCTTACAAAACACCGGTTGAATATTATGTGAAGCGCTTACAAGAAGGCATTTCGACCATTGCCGCAGCATTTTATCCTAAACCAGTGATTGTGCGGTTATCTGATTTTAAATCCGATGAATATGCCACTTTATTAGGCGGTAGTTTGTATGAACCGCAAGAGGATAATCCTATGCTAGGCTATCGTGGTGCTTCGCGTTATGTGGATAGCTTTTTTCAGCCTTGTTTCGCGTTGGAGTGTCAGGCACTTAAAGCAGTACGAGATGATATGGGATTTTCAAATGTTCAAGTCATGGTGCCATTTGTGCGTACGGTAACTGAAGCAAAAAAAGTAATCAATACTATGGCAGCAAATGGTTTGCAGCGCGGTGAAAATGGATTGAAAATTCTGATGATGTGTGAAATTCCTTCTAACGCTTTATTAGCAGAAGAATTTCTTGAGCACTTTGATGGTTTCTCTATTGGCTCAAATGATTTGACACAATTAACTTTAGGTCTAGATCGTAACTCTAGTTTGATTGCGGACATTTTTGACGAGCGTGATCCTGCTGTGAAAATATTATTAGAAAAAGCGATTTCAGCTTGCCGTAAAGCTAATAAATATGTTGGTATTTGTGGCCAAGGCCCATCCGATCATCCAGAGCTTGCTTTATGGCTAATAGAGCAGGGAGTTTCTAGTATTTCTCTTGTGCCAGATTCTGTGATTAGTACATGGATGTACTTGGCTAAGCAAGAAGGTGTTTCATTGTAATTACTTGGTATTTTCTGCCGCTTGTCCCGGCATTGGTAAAATTTTGGCAAAGAGAATACCGATTTCAAACAGCAGGTATAAAGGTATGGCTAATAAAATCTGTGATAAGACATCCGGAGGTGTTAGAATCATGCCTAAAGTAAAAGCAGCAACCAACACGTAAGGACGTTTTTTGCTGATGGAGTCTAGGCTTAGTAAGCCACTCCAATAACACAACAAAGTTAAAATAGGCACCTGAAAAGCTAAGCCAAATGCAAAAAATAGTTTTAAGCAAAAGCCAACGTAACTATCAATGTCAGGTAGCACGGTAATATATTGTGGCGCGATTTTGATGAAGAAGGTAAAAAGCAACGGAAAGACAACAAAATAAACAAAAGCAATACCCGCGTAAAACAATAAAGTGCTCATTAATAATAAGGGCCAAATAAGAAATCGTTCACGTTGGTATAAGCCAGGGGAAAAGAAGCACCAGAGTTGATGGAAAAAAACAGGCATAGCGAGAAATAAGGCACAAAAAAAACTAAGTTTTAGTGGTGCAACAAAAGTTCCGGTTACTGATGTTGCGATCAGTTGATTAGAGTCAGGTAACTGTTTAATTAATGGAGTTGCCACTAATTCAAATAATGGGTTAGAAAAATAAAATAACACAGCAAAAATGACTGTTAGCATATAGAGGCAGTTAAGTAATCGTTTGCGCAACTCAATTAAATGACTAGTCATTTTCTGGGAGTTTATCTTTTTTTCCATCAGCTAACCTTTTGTTATCGTTTACCATGTCTATTTGCATTTCTTCACGTAATTCGTTGCTGACAGCGGCAAAACTATTTTTTAAGAAACGCAACCATCGGCCAATGCGGTAGGCAACTTGGGGTAATTGTTTTGGCCCAAGCACGACCAAAGCAATGATAAAAACCATACATAGTTCGCCGAAACTCATGTCAAACATTTATTGCTTCTCATTTTCACTTTCTTTCACACCTTGTCTAAAACTTTTTACAGCAGAGCCTAAGTCATGCCCCATATTTCGTAAACGTTTTGTGCCAAACACGAGTGCAACAATTAGTAATATCAATAACAATGAACCTGGACTTATACCTGTTAATCCCATAGCCTCCTCCTCATTTTCTCATTGAAGTAAAAAAAACAATTAATAAAAGAAATACACCTAAAGTTTCCAGTAAAAAACCTGCTTGTATTAAGTCAACAGAAGCATGTCTGCTTTTTCCTGCGATGGCAAAACTAAAAAGACTTATTAAAATTAAAGATGTTGCAAAACCAAAAGCAAACCCAGGTAATTTTTTTTGCTTAGGTGTTTTCGTTGTGTGGTATGTCCTGCTTTTACAAGCACGAGATGGTTGCAACGCATTATAAATTAACTCAGGGATTTCTGGTGCAGTTTCTAACCACTGTGGAAGACGTTGAAAAATATTGGAAGCCAATGACTTGATGCTAACTTTTTTTTGCAGCCAATTTTCTAAAAATGGCTTGGCTGTTTTCCATAAATCCAAATCAGGATAGAGCTGCCGGCCTAAGCCCTCGATGTGGATCAGTGTTTTTTGCAATAAAAGTAATTGTGGCTGTATCTCCATGTGGAATTGTTTTCCTGTTTTAAACAGCAGCAACAGCAGTTGTCCGCAGGAAATATCTTTAAGCGGTTGTTCAAATATGGGTTCGCAGACAGTTCGAATGGCTGCCTCAAAATCATCAAGGCATGTATCCGCAGGAACCCAGCCTGAATCAACGTGTAGCAAGGCAATACGGCGGTAATCACGTTGGAAGAAAGCCATTAAGTTTTCAGCTAAATAACGTTGATCGGTTGGGTTCAGTGTTCCCATGATGCCAAAGTCGACAGCGATGTATTGTGGGTTATCCGTCGCTTCAGGATTAATAAAAATATTTCCTGGGTGCATATCTGCATGGAAAAAACAATCACGAAAGACTTGCGTGAAAAATATTTCCACGCCATTTTCTGCTAACTTTTGTAAATTGATGTTATGTTGACGTAACGTGTCAATATCGGAGACGGGGATTCCACAAATACGTTCAAAAACGATAGCTTTATTGCGACAATACGGCCAATACACTTTAGGGATATAAATAATTTTTGAATTGTTAAAGTTGCGGTGCAATTGTGATGCATTAGCTGCTTCTCGCATTAAATCCACTTCATGTAAGAGGGTTCGTTCAAATACATTGATAATTTCAACCGGCTTTAGTCGTTTACCAAAAGACCAAAAATATTCTGTTATTTTTGCTAAGGTGAGTAATAAAGAGGTATCACGTTTGATCTTTTTTTCTATATTGGGGCGAAGTACTTTGACAATTACATTTTGGCCATTAGTTAATTGGGCTGCATGAACTTGTGCAATAGAAGCAGATGCAAGCGGTGTTTTATCAAAACTTGAGAAAATGTCAGTAACGTCTTTGCCATAAATTTTAGCTAATATTTTTTCAGCCTGTGGAAACGGTTTAACATTATCTTGTAACAGCGATAATTCATTAATAATATCTTCTGGTAAGATATCCGGTCGTACAGACAGCATTTGTCCAAATTTGATAAAAATCGGACCCAGTTCTTCTAATGCTTCGCGTATGCGTTGTCCACGACATTTTGATTTGTTGCGATACCAATTATAAGGGTTGAGGTAGGCGACTAATGTCAGTGGGCCAAACCAACCGGTGGCCGAGATAATTTCATCAACACCATGTTTGGCAAGGACAAAGTAAATATGAAATAGGCGGTAACACTGTTTTAACTGCCGCACTTTATGTCTCCTGCTGATTTATGATCGATTGTAATTGCTGTAATCGAGCGCTTAAGCGCTCGAAATCATTCCGCAAATGATCAACGCTATCCAAATAAAGCTCAACGTCAGCACGTCTAGGCAATAAGCTTATTTCGTCATGAATAAATTCAGATAAATTTTGTTTGAATGTTGACGCTGTTTTCATATGCCATGATGCCGCATTGCGCATAAAATTACCTGCTGTATGTGCAATCGTGTCACCACAACATTTTGCAATACACTCCTCCCAATCTAAATCAAGATTTTTACACAGATCGGCAAATTGTTGTGCTGTTTCAGTATTGCCGCTGATGCTCGCTTGACTAGAAAAGAACTCTTTTGCACTTTCTTTACTCAAAGCGAGTGTAATAAATTCAATACTGGAACCTTGAATAGTGCAGTCTGGTTCACCGTAATAACAATGTAGGCATTGCACGCGATCGTCACTGACTTGAAAATAGAGGGTTATGGGTGGAAAATTAATAACCAACTTAATGGTTTTATCCAGTAAAGGCTTAAGTAAGTCGGTATAATCTGGATCCAATTTAAGCACATGGTTCATTGTTTTTTCTAAACCCGATACGGCAATGTCTTTTAATACCATCAGGCTCCCCTTTTAGGCTTAATAAAATATTGTAAACGATTTTAGCAAATTATATGGCTATGATGCCAGCCAACAATAGCATTTTGAAAATTTTTTTTACTGTATGTTTAATAAAATAACAGTTATTGATAATAATTTGATGTAAAAATAAACTAACGCTATGCAAGAAGTGTGAAAAATAAAGTTGGCATTAAGTCGGTATCATAATAAAAGTCCGGTTTAATCAATATGAAATTTTCACAGCCAGGTTTTTTTGTGAACAAGAAAAGTCATTAAGTCAGTTTTAAAGTCAATAAAAATAATGTTTCTATTAGGAAGATAGATCACTTTTTTAACATTTTGATAAATTGAAGCACAAAATTTTAACAGAATCATCAAAAATACAACAATAAATGTATAAATTGTAAGAACTTATTTGACGCCATTTAGAACGGTAACTATATTGAATGTAACGCGCTTGTTTTATACAAGTGTTTTTTTTGGTGGTTAAACGTTATATAAAGGATATGAATATTATGAAAAAACTAAGCTTAGGATTAGCCTTATTAGGTTTAAGCACATCGCTTGCTTATGCCGGAGCTATAGATTATGAAGAATCTGGGCTATTCAGCGTTGGTGCTGAAGCGTTGTATGTACAGCCTAGTAGCGATAATTTTACCTATATTAATACACGAGAGTCATTAAGTAACGGTGGTTATAGTCAGCGCAACCACAACGTTGATCCTGATTATGATTGGGGTTGGCATGTTGATATTGGCTATGTTATGCCAGGTGATGGTGCTGACTTTACTTTAGGTTGGACCCAGTTAGATACAACAGATAGAGATAAAATGGACAATTTGGTGGCTGTTGATTTGATTACTGATCCATTAAACATACTCAGTACTAGCGGTTGGTATCCAAAAGCATCAATTCTTCCTTTTGTAGAGCATGGATTACAAAATGGTGGTACTTTTAACGCAAACGGAGCAATTATAAATACAACGAATGCACATGCAAAAGTAGAGTTTGATTATACAGATGTAGATTTGGTCATGGGCAAAGAGTTTGTGTTGCAAAATCGCTATCACTTCCATCCTTTTGCCGGTGCTCGTTATGCCAGCATAGAAGAGAAAGATAATATTTCTTTCTATGGTAATTATACAGCAGTAACAACATTTGATGCACCTTCAGCTCATGCACGTGTTAAGAAAGAATTCTCAGGTGTTGGTCCACGAGCTGGTGTTGATGCTGCGGTAGAAATTGCTAATGGTTTCTCTATTGTTGCACGTACAGCAGGTTCTGTGTTAATTGGTGATTATGACTTGAAAGCTGAGTTTAACAACTATGGCTATGATGTTCTTGATCAAGAAGTGCCTGCTCCAACTTACCGTGATAAAACTCATCGCGATAATTTAACTATTCCTGAAGTGGATTATCGTTTAGGTGTAAGCTTCTCTAGTGAGTTTTCTCCTAGCAGCAGCTTTGGTATTGAAGCCGGTTGGACAGGAGTGCACTATTTTGACGCGCTAGACAATTCAGACTGGGCTCATCAAGGACCTTATGTTCGCTTCGAACTTCAAGTGTCTTAAGTGTAAAGCAAATAAAAAAAGCCTGGCAATTGAATGATTGCTGGGCTTTTTTACGTCTTCTTGAGTAAACCTCATTACACCGTTAGCAGATCAATAGCAAAATTTCGATTATGGCGGTTAAGCTATTAAATAGTTGCATCATTTCTCTTTTCATCCTCAGTAAAATGAAGGAAAAAATCGTAATAAAACACGCCTTGTCTGATAAGAGAATGCGCTTTTGTTTTGATCGTATTGGCTTTTAATTTTCTATCGAATCCAAGTTGTTCACCAGGAGCTCCTAACGTCAATAAGACATAAGCCGGCGCAACAATGAAAAGCAGTCTATCACGTCTTGCAGCTGATTTTATATGGTTTTTTTAAGTCTAATCCAAATCACTGATCGTCTATACCAGGGAAATAAGGTTCTATTTTCCATCGCTGACTGTATAGGTTAATAATTTCTTGTGTTTTCTTCTCTTTTTTCATATTTTTTTCTTGAGTAACAATGACCTGCTCAACAGGGTATCCGTTCTAAGTAATTTTTGCTTTTTTAATATTGAGTGCATGTCCATCAGTACGTCGCTATTCTTTTGTTTGCTAATAATGCAGAAAATCGTATGCAAAAGCTACCGTTCCAGTTGTCGTGCCATCAGTAACATCAAAGTCTATCAAGCCAGAAAAAGTATACGCAGATTAAATTCCGAAGAACTCACAGCCTTTGAGCAAATATAAGGCAGGATGATGGATGCTTTGGGATGCGCTATTATTCTTAGCCAAATTAGAGGTCTCAAACAGGAACAATCAATAGGTTTATATAAATAAAACAGTTGAGCATCTTAAGTTAAAAAATAAAACATTATTTTGTTGATAGTTAGCGATACAGTTTGTTAATATCATCAGTATCGGAATGTTGTGATGAGCCAGTCTGCCCAATTTTTGTGATTATATTGCAACAGGAGGTCTTATGGATAGCCGTTCTACTACACAACCGACAGCAGATAATGCAATCACCTCAGACATGTCATCAATGGCCCCTAATAAAGTACCTGAAACATCAACCGAAAAATTAACCAGAGAAAAATCCTCGCTAACTGGCATGCCTTGCATTACCATTAAAGATATTTCTGCTTTGGAGCAAGGGCAGGTCAGTGTGAGTCTAACGATTAATGATAGTTTTAATAAAACTGAAAGTCAGCTACCTCAAACACAGTCTGTTTTTCCTGATTTACTGCAGTGCTTGCTAGCACAATTAACAGACTGCTATACCAAGACAAGTTTTGTGAACAAGCGCTTATTTGATACAGATTACTTTTCGCTAGCGGATTATTTTGTCAATCTTCAGGTGGTGGTGAAAGCTGATGAGACAAATGAAGGAACTAAAAGCAATGACGATAAGTACTCTCACAAACCGTTACGAGCGCGCGATAGACTGGCCGGTAAAAAAGAAGCCATTGCACAGGATGATTTGTTTCAACCCTTAGCCTATCAAGATGCTAATGGTAAGTCACCGCCATCTATCGATACGGTTGTGGTGTCCGGTGCTGCGGGCGTTGGGAAAACAACATTGTTGGATTATATTGCTTATCAATGGGGACTTTTCGCCCATGGGCAAGGTAAAACAGGGTTGTGGTCAGGTTTTGAGACGGTACTCATTGTCCGATGTCGAGAGTTACTTCCTGGGAATTTGATGCCAGATAATCAACATTGGGATATTGCTCACTTAGTCTACCGTGCCTGTTGGAAAGATTTGAGCTTACCGGAGAGTGGTGCGCAGGAATTATTGTCAAAGCTGCAAGAGAAACCGAATAAATGCCTCTTGTTATTGGATGGGCTGGATGAGTTACCGGCACCTGAAACGGATTATTGGCGCAGCTTGCTTGGCCAGCTGTTCCGCTTGCCATTTAAGAAGTTGGTGACGACAAGGCCTTATGCGATAGGCAATTTACCGCAATGGTTACGTCATGACAGGTTGGTGGAAATCCAAGGTTTTTCCGATACGGATGTGCCGACGTTTTTTAAGAGGCATTTGGGAGCGACTGAGCCTACAAGTAATTTTATTAAAGACATAAAACAGAATCCAGACCTTTGGGCGATAGTGCATATCCCAATTAATGCGTATTTACTCAAAACCTGGTGGGAGACTACCTGTCAACAGGGTAAGCCGGTACTGCTGAATGAGATGTCGGTGAGTGATTTGTATGAGTCGCTGATGGTGAATGTGTGCCGGCGTTATCTGGCCAAAATAGGTGAATTGGATGAAAATAAGTTATTAGATGGTGAGATGGTATTAGAAGTCCCCAGTATCCGTTGTTTATTGGACACATTAGGGTGCTGGGCCTTTGAAGGGTTACGGCAGGATACCGCGCAATTACCCATCAGTTGGTTAAAAGGTGTTCAAGGCAGTGATGAAAGTCCCACATTATTATCGGCGAATCGATTAAAGCAACTCAATGTGCCAACGTTGAAAGCATTAGGTTTATTGAAGCAAGTCGGGCATGCAATAAGAGCACACCAAATGTATGAATTTCTTCATTTATCGTTTCAAGAGTTTTTAGCAGCAAACGTGATAGCAGTGACGTTTAGACAATGTACAGAGGAGAAAAAAACACATTTGACGCAAGTGATTCATAGGTATAAATATCATCCCAACTTCACCTTAGTATGGCCATCGGTAGCCGGGTTGTTGAGTCGATATCCGACAGCACTAGATGATTTTCTGTCGATTTTAGTAGCAGGCCCCAAAGACTGGGTTGGTTTTGTTGAGTTTGATTTGCTGATGCGTTGTTTGGAGTCAAGTTTGCACTCTAGTACTGACATAAATGCACTAGGCTTACGACAGCAAACCTTGTTGCGGGCAGTTAAACAACGTATAAGGCGGTTTAACGAGCTGCCACTTGGATGGCATCTGATTAAAATAGAAACCTTTTCCATATGTCCTAGGCTCATTCGCTTGAATGTCGATACGGTATTGGCGTTCTTTCGGGGTATAAGGCATCGCAGCGATCTGACGAGAAGCCCCTTTGCGCGGTTGTTACAAGCCTCAGCCCGAGACCGAGACTTTGCAGAGGAATTTGCGCTCTCTCGGAATAAGATGGTAAGGGATTCTGTTTACTACGATCTGGCGAGAGGCCTCGTTGCGCAGTTGTCACAAACCCCAGAGTTTGCAGATGAGGTATTGGCGTTCTTTCGGAATGAGATGGTAAGGGATTCTGTTCACTACGATCTGGCGAGCAGCGCTGCTGCATATTTGTCACCAACCCCAGAATTGGAAGATGCGGTATGGGCGTTCCTTCGGGATGAGACGGTAGACGAGTATTTTCGCATCGGTATGGCGGAAAGCGCTGTTGCGCTTTTGTCACAGACTCCAGAGTTTGTGGATGCAGTATGGGCGTTTCTTTGGGATGAGGCGGTAAGTGATTCTGTTCGCGCCGGTATGATGAAAAGCGCTTTTGCGCATTTGTCACAACCTCCAAAGTTTGTAGATACAGTATTGGCGTTCCTTCGGGATGAGACGTTAAGTGATTTTGTTCGCAGCACACTGGCGATAAGCACTGCTGCACATTTGTCACAAAACCCAGAGTTTGTGGATGCGGTATTGGCGTTACTTCGAGATGAGACGGTAAGGGTTTCTACTCGCATTGGGCTGGCGGAGGGCGCTGTTGCACATTTGTCACAAATCCCAGAATTTGCAGATGAGGTATTGGCGTTCTTTCGGAATAAGACGATAAGGGGTTCTGTTCGCGTCAAGCTGGTGAGAAGCGCTGCTGCACATTTGTCACAAGCCCCAGAATTTGTGGATGCGGTATGGGCGTTGCTTAGGGATGAGACGGTAGATTATTATGTTTGCGGTGACCTGGCGCGAGATGTCGTTGCACATTTGTCACAAACCCCAGAGTTCATGGATGTGGTATGGACGTTTCTTTGGGATGAGGCGGTAGATTGTTGTGTTCGCCGCAAGCTGGCGAGCAGCGCTGTTGCACATTTGTCACAAATCCCAGAGTTTGTAGATGCGGTATGGGCTTTCCTTTGGAATGAGGCGGTAAATAAATATGTTCGCGGCGATCTGGCCAGCAGTGCTGTTGCGCATTTGTCACAAACCCCAAAGTTTGTGTGTGCGGTATGGGCGTTCCTTCGGGATGAGACGGTAAGTGATTTTGTTCGCGGCGATCTGGCGAGCAGCGCTGTTGCACATTTGTCACAAATCCCAGAGTTTGTGGATGCGGTATTGGCGTTCCTTCGAGATGAGACAGTAAGGGTTTCTATTCGCATCAAGCTGGCGAAAGACGCTGTTGCCCATTTGTCACAAACTCCAGAATTTGCAGATGCAGTATTGGCGCTCTTTCGGAATGAGACGGTAGAGAGTTCTGTTCGCGGCGATCTAGCAAGAAGCGCCATTGCGCATTTGTCACCAACCCCAGAATTGGTAGATGTGGTGTTGGTGTTCCTTCGGGATGAGCAAATGGATGATTTTCTTCGCGGCGATCTGGCGATAAGCACCGTTGCCAATTTGTCACAAATCCCGGAATGTGTGGATGCTGTATCGGCGTTAATTCGGGATGAGACGGTAGATGATCATGTTCGCGGCAATCTGGTGAGAAATGCTGTTGCGCATTTGTCACAATTCCCAAAGTTTGTGGATGCGGTATGTGAGTTTCTTCAGGATGAGACGGTAAGTAAGTATGTTCGCGGCTCGCTGGCGAGAGGCGTCGTTGAGAATTTGCCACAAACCCCAGAATGTGTGGACGCGGCATGGGCGTTCCTCCGGGATGAGACGGTAAGTAAGTGTGTTCGCGGTCCGTTGGAGAGAAGAGCAACTCAACTACTGCCCAAATGGTCAAATAAAATCCTAGCCTTTCTAGACAGTTTATTTGTCAAAGACAGTGTTGGGGATGCTCTATTACAGCACACCGATATCCCAGTGCATTTACTATTGCCTTTGTATAATAAAACCCATTATAAGCGTCGCCAGTATATTAGGAAACAATTAGTAAAACATCGTGTATTAGTGTACGAACAAGCTGGTGATGTGCTGGTAACGCAAGCAGGGCAAACAGAAAAATTAACATTACCGCCACCGCTTATCCAACAAATCCAGAAAGATCTGCAAGCTTACCGGATAAATATTGACGATTCAGCAAGCACTCTTTCTAAGTTGGGTTTATTTTCTAAATCAGTAATGAGCTTTTTTTCCTCACAATATACTGAAAAGAGCAGTGGGCAAACAAGCCGCAGTAATATTGGTTATGTTACGCAATGAGTAAGATATTTTAGCAATTTTACTTTTGAATGGACAAAAGATAGAGTTTTCTAATATGAAATGAGTCTGAACCTTTAATAAGGCCATTATTTAGCCAAAAAAAGGTGGTGTTTGACCATCCCAGGAAGAGCCTTCATGATCGAAGAATGAATACGATCATGAAATTAGATAACTTAACGCGTATTGAAGAATTGGCTGCATTTTTGGACTTGATCCCAGCCGTTAATGACGGAAGCTATCAGAAAAAATAGAAAATTAATTTTTTCTGTTGGCGGTGAATTGTTGAACGACAAAGAGTTTGCTTTGACATTATTACCAGAGTACAGTTCTTTATTTCATTTCATCAGTGATGAGTTGAAAAATGAGTTAGCAAATAACAAAGAACTTATGTTAGCGTTAGCACAGAATTGTGTTGATGTGCTTCGTTACACTAGTGACGAGTTAAAAAGCAGCAAAGAGATAGTATTAATGGCCGTAACAGATGATGGCTGGGCACTTTGTTATGCCGCAGATAGATTACGGCATGATAAGTATATAGTTCTATCCGCCGTGAAAAATAATTGCGAGGTATTTGCCTTTATGTTAAGAATCGTAAAGCAAAATGGCGATGCGCTTTGTTGCGCTAGTGACAATAATAAAGAGTTAGTGTTGGCCGCTGTGAAAAAAACCAGTAGCGCGATCAAATGAGCCAGTCCTAGATTGAGAGATGATAGAAGTGTTATATTAGCATCATTAAAAGCGCGCCAAGTGACCGGTATAAAACGTTTTAAAATTTCGATACGCTGGTGATTAAAAAGCGATAATGATGGTCATTATTTCGTTATCACTGAGACAACATTTGGGCTCACGTTGCCCTTGCAGGTTGGGTGCTGGTAATAATTTTTGTTCCCTATGCTGTGAAAACTCCTTGCAAAAATGATCAATTTCGCAAAAAATATAAGTGAGCTGGTGATATCCATGTCAATTTCTTTACTTAGATCGTGAAAAATTGCATAAGATATCGCCAGATTGTCCTAATTGTAATAACCAACATTCATTAAGGTGTTGATTCATAACAACTTAAACTCCGAACAGGAGTTTAATTACCCTAAAATTGGGCATACGAAAGTTACACCCGTTATTGAACTACTAATTTTTATGTTCAAAATTATTGCTTTGAGCTTTCATTTCGCATGGTTTAAATTTTAATATGAGTATATTTTATACTTTTATTTTAAAACAGCATTTTTTCATCACAAACTAAGTATAATTATAAAACAATTTGATAGTTTTTTATGCTGCAATAGGTGTTTTTGAGCTTTTTTTTAACATTACAGCGTACTCACATCATCTAAAAATTTTTAAAATACCGTCCGCGATAGTGGTTGTTACTCTATAACTTTTCAGTGAAATTAAAGAGAAATTGTAACTATTCATTAGCTTTGCTCGGAATGTTGCGCTACTTGAAAAAATATTTGCTCATAGCAGTTGTATTTTATTATTTTACCCTTTACACTCCCCGAGTTGGTGGTTTTTTAATTTTAAGGAATTTAGGAAATGAAAAAATTAAGTTTAGGTTTAGCACTATTAGGTTTAAGTACATCATTAGCTCACGCTGGCGGTGTGGACTATGAAGAATCAGGAATTTTTACTGTTGGTGCTGCGTTTCTTTACGCTGAGCCTGCAAACGGTGATTTTTTGTATGCTAATACGTTTGATAGTGGAAATGTTAACTTCCAAGGGCACAAAGCGAGAAGTAATGACCCAAGCTTTGATTGGGGATACCGTATAAATATTAACTATGCTATGGCTGGTGACAGTCCTGATTTTTCCCTAAGTTGGACAAATTTAGACACCAGTGATACTGATTCAACATCATTTGTTGGTTATACCTTTGGTAACAATGGTGCTCCATCAGCGAATGTATTGAACTTTATTGATACTTTTGTACCTTTCACAGGTGCTGGCCCTGCTTCTGTTTCTTTCTTCGCTGGTGTTGATTCAGTTAGTGCTAGAACAGAATATGACTATACCAATGTTGATTTGGTGATGGGTAAAGAGTTTGTACTACAAAATCGTTACCATTTCCACCCATTTGCTGGTATTCACTATGCTGAAATCGAAGCAAAAGATCGCGTCAACTACATTAATAGCACTCCAGCTAGCGGTAGTTTGCCTCTACATAGTCAAGTTGTTGTTAAAAATGAATTTAACGGAATTGGTCCAAGAGCTGGTCTCGATGGTGCAATGGAAATTAGTAATGGCTTTTCATTCGTAGCAAGTGCTGCAGGAAGTCTCGTGATTGGTGACTTTGACTGGAAAGCAATGGCATCAAGCTTCACTTACACTAATGATGCTGTTTCTTCTGTTGACCATGGCGAATCTAAGAACCACAATGAAAATATTATTGTTCCACAAGTGGATTACCGTGTAGCTGTTAACTATGCACATGAATTTTCACCTGAAACCATGCTTAATGCTGAGTTAGGTTGGAACGGAATGCATTACTTTGATGTAATGGATAAATCATTAGCACGTGCTCATTTTGGAACAGTAGGTAATATGTCAGATTGGGCATTCCAAGGACCTTATTTGAAATTAGCTGTATCTGTTGCTTAATCAATAAGCCTGTTAACAATAAAACCCAGCAATGTTTGACATTGCTGGGTTTTTTGTTGGGCGCTTTTATACAATGCGTTAGTCTGTTGAAAAAAGAATTATTTACTTGAATGATTCATTGTATTTTGCTACCTAACTGATTAAACTCTCGAAGTTGGTGGTTTTAATTAAGGATTTTAGGATTAAGGATTTTAGGACATGAAGAAATTAAGTATTGGATTAGCGCTATTAAGCTTAAGCAGTAGCTTTGCTTATGCTGGTGGTGTAGATTATGAAGAGCGTGGTGTTTTCAATGTTGGTGTAGAATTTCTCTACGTTGAGCCCTCAAGCAGTGACTTTCTTTATGCAAATATGTTTGGCTTTCAGGCTGATAGCGAAATAAGTGCTAATAACCAAAAATTTAAAGCGGTCGATCCAAGTAATGATTGGGCTTACCATGTGGATCTTTCTTACACCATGGCGGGAAGTAACCCTAATTTTACATTGGGTTGGACACACTTGGATACCCGTGATTCAAGTTCTATGCGATTTGATGGACTTACTGCCTCTCAAAATGGTGCCCCAGCTAGAGACGTTTTTGATTTCGTTGCCAATTTTATTAATAGCGGTACTTTCTATGCTGGCGTTACTTCCGTTGCTGGAAGGACAGAATACGAATATACCGATGTTGATCTTATTATGGGTAAAGAATTTGTATTACAAAATCGTTACCACTTTAACCCATTTGCCGGTGTTCGTTATGCTGAAATTGAATCTCAAGATCACATAAAATACATAAATACTAATGCGCAAGTAGGCAGACAATTACATAGCCGGGTTGAGCTTAGAAATGATTTTGATGGTGTAGGTCCACGCGTTGGAACAGATATCGCTATCGAAATTAGTGATAGTTTTTCACTTGTTGCTCGTGCTGCAAGTAGTATCATTATTGGTAGTTTAGATTGGTCTGCTACGGCAGCACAATACCAATATAATGGTAATGATTTAGCTATTACTAACCTGGGTGAGTCTAGGGATCATGATGTTAATATTATCGTGCCAGAAGTTGAATATCGTGTAGGTGTAAATTATATCCATGAATTTTCTCCTGAAACGACATTGATAGTTGAAGCAGGTTGGTCTGGAATGCATTACGTTGATGTAATAGATAAAACACTGAATCGAGCTTATTTAGGCAGTACAGGCTTGATGACAGATTGGTCAGTGCAAGGTCCTTACCTGAAATTAACAGCATCAGTTGATTAATTATAAGTCAGTCTGTTAATAATAAAACCCAGCAATATTGTTCATTGCTGGGTTTTTTATTTGCTTGAATAAATATCTTTTTCTGTAAGAATATAATCTAATTGAACATCCCAAGTATTTGGTTCTATTTTTTCAATTTTTTGTAGTTCGTGGGCCAGTCCAATTAGTGATGGTTTGCTTTCCTTATGATATTTTTTAAAACAAAGCGTTCGATCATAGAAGCCTGCGCCTCGACCTATGCGATGGCAATGATGATCAAAGGTGACTAATGGCAGGATGATGATATCGAGTTCCCATGGAAAGCAAACTTGACGAGCATGAAAAGGAACTTCAGGGATCCCGTATCGGTTATGGTGTAATATTGTTGATGTTGTATAAGATAAAAAGAGCAATAATTGTTTTTGCTGAGGGTGCAAGGAGGGTAAATAACAATGCTTTTTGGCTTGCCAAGCGGATTCAATGATGCGCTTTGTCTCTACTTCACCTTGATCATCGATATAAAAGCCAATTTTATGACTTTCTTGAAAAAGCGTTAACGAGAGCAGTTGCGCTTGTATTTTCTCTGCATGACGTTTTTGTTGTTGGTTCGTCAGAGACAAGCATTGTTGACGTTTTTTTAAACGAATAGAGTGAATATCAAACATATGACCCCATGAAGCTAACTAAAATAAGAAGAATAATAGTGCCAGAAAACAGCAGTTTGCACCAATTCCTGTCAGATTTATGTTAAAATTTTCTTTTATCTTGAGAGTGAAAAATGCTAGAGAGTACGCTACCCGATTATACCGAGGTTAAAAATGCACTAAATTCTGCCACAGCCACAGCCACAGTGACTCCATCTGAATCACATGGTCTACTAGTTGGTCTTTTTTGCAGTGGTAAGATTGCTCAGGTTAATGCTGAAAAATGGGCCAGAAGCTCACTTGTTGATGTAGAATGTCCGGAGCAAAGCGCCGTTGATACGTTAATGCAACTTTTTCAAGTGACAAAAGAAAAGTTAGACAAAATGGATTTTAGTTTTCAAATATTGCTACCTGATGACGAAAAAACGTTAGCAAAACGTGCGGAAGAACTGGGGGTGTGGTGTAACAGTTTTATCAAAGGGTTGCGATTAGGTGGTGTTGATTTACAAGGTGATTATTCGGAAGATTGCAGCCAAGCGATGCAACGTATTTCTGAGATTGCTGAGATCGATTATGAACATTGCTCGATTAGTGAAGCAGATGAAAATGCGTATATTGAAATTGTTGAATACGTACGATTAGCTATTTTAATTGTTTACACGGATATAGCGAGGAAAAAAGCTCGCTCTGAAGGAGCCTCCGGTGCATCGACAATATTGCATTGATTGTCATTATTCAACGCTGCTAGAATAGGTAGTAAATTTAATTTGGCTGAAAAAGCATCCCACAGTCAAATAAGCCTTTTTCAGCTTTTGTATTGAGATTGGTGACAGGCGTGTTGAAGAAACTGCTGAATAATTAGCATTAACTTTAAGGTGTTTTTATGATTACACAACAAGAGTATCACGCAAGAAGACAACAAATCATGCAGCAAGTGGGTAAAAATGCCATGGTGATCGTTCGTGCGAATAAAGAAATTTTGCGAAATGGTGATGCTGCGTATTCATTTCGTCAAAATAGTGATTTTTCTTATTTAACTGGATTTCCAGAACCTGATGCAATTATGATTTTAATGACTGGTAATAAAAATGGGGAATATATTTTATTTAATCGTCCAAAAAATTTAAAGCAAGAAGTTTGGACGGGTCCGCGTATAGGTCAGAAAAAAGCATGTGCTGATTATGCGGCAGATCGTGCTTTTCCTATTAGTGATTTTTTCCCCTTTTTAGAAGAATATTTAGTTGGCTGTGAAAAAATTTATGCAGCCTGGGGCGACGACATTATTTTTGATAAAAAAATTTTTGCTAGAGTAAAAGAAATTGAAGCAGATAAGCGTTTAGGGCATTCTTGCCCTGAAAAGTATGTAAGAATCCAACCGTTGTTACATGAAATGCGTTTAATAAAAAGCCCGGCTGAAATAGAAATAATACGAAGAGCATGTGCTATCAGTATGGAAGCGCATCAGCGCTGTTGGCGTTATTGTCAGGCAGGCATGGCTGAATATGAATTAGAAGCCATCTTAATGCAAACATTTTATCATCATGGCAGTCGTTCACCTGCATATGCCTCAATTGTTGGTGCTGGAGTAAATGCTTGTATTTTGCATTATACAGAGAATAATAGCGAGTTGAAAGCCGGTGAGTTAGTATTAATTGATGCAGGTGCAGAAGTTGAAAACTATGCATCAGATGTAACACGTACGTTTCCAGTAAATGGTAAATTTTCAGCAGAGCAAAAAGCTATTTATACTATTGTTTTAGCCGCTCAACAAGCTATCTTTGATTTAATAAAGCCAGGAGTTTCTTGGAATCGCCTACAACAAGCGGCTATTCATGCAGTGACACAAGGCTTGTGTGACGTTGGTATTTTAACTGGCAGCGTCGAAGAAAATATTGAAAAGAAACATTATCGTCAATTTTATATGCATGGTTTCGGCCACTACTTGGGTTTGGATGTGCATGATGTTGGTGAGTATAAAGTATCAGGTGAATGGCGTAAATTGTTGGTGGGGATGGTTTTTACCGTAGAGCCTGGAATTTATATTACTGCTGGACAAGAAGGTGTTGATAAAAAATGGTGGAATATTGGCATTCGGATCGAAGATAATGTGTTAGTGACACAAAGCGGTTGTGATGTATTGACGGCGGCTTTGCCTAGACGAATTGAGGCAATTGAGGCGATAATGAGCGATGAAAAGTGATCTTGTTATTGTTGGTGGCGGTTTAGTTGGTTTAACCTTAGCGGCGGCACTAAAGGATTGGCCTGGACAGGTTACTTTAATCGAATCTGTATCGACGGTTGTGCAAACAACCTTTGATTATGATGCGCGCTCTTTGGCCTTGTCGCGTGGCAGTGGTTTGTTCTTGCAGCAGTTGGACTTATGGCCAATGTTAATACCTTATCTTACTCCGATTTTATCTATTCATGTTTCCGAAAAAAAACGTTTTGGAAAAACACGGTTATATGCAGATGAGGAAAAAGTGCCTGCATTAGGTTATGTCATTGAAATTCCTTATCTGTTAGCAGCATTACAAGAAAAAGTAAAAGCGTGTGAAAACCTTACCCGTATAGTGCCAGCGACAGTGACTGATATCAAAAAGCAAGCACAAGGCTGGACATTGCAATTAAATCATGATGGGAAAGAAAAAACGCTGACGACAAGATTGGTGATTGCTGCTGATGGAGCCAACTCTTTTTTGCGAAATGCATTGAACATTCCTGTTAAAAAGAAAGATTATGGTTATAGTGCAATTATCACTAATATTAGCTTAACTAACAGTCATGATCATATTGCTTATGAACGCTTTACGCTGCAAGGTCCAGTAGCCTTGCTGCCATTAACGCAACAGCGTATGGCATTGGTTTGGACGATGCGGCAAGAAGAGTTAGAGCAGGTATTAGCACTGCCTGATAAAGACTTTTTAGCGCGTTTGCAACAACACGTTGGTTTTCACACAGGGTTATTTGAGAAAGTGGGCAAGCGGCAAAGTTTTCCTTTGCGTAGTATTTGGGTAAAACAACAAGTTATTTCTGATTTTATTTTATTAGGTAATGCTGCTCATACCTTACACCCTATTGCTGGACAAGGATTTAATCTGGCTTTGCGTGATATAGAAGGTTTAGAAAACGTGTTATGCAATAATGAGCAGTTTACTCAACACGATTTAGATTCATACCAAAAACAACGCCGACGAGACCAAAGACGCATACGAATCGTCACCGATTTGCTTGCTTATGGCTTTATCCCTGAATTTTCGCCGTTAACCATTGCGCGTAATGCCAGCTTAGCTGTCTTTGATCACTTACGCCCGATAAAACATTTATTCGCGCGTATGATGATGGGGTTATAATAAGATGCTAATGCTTTCACGACACTGCCCTTGACTCAAGTAAGCGTATTTTAATGATGATGAATGGTTACCATTACTTTACCGATTCGCCAGTGCTAACGTTAAGCCCTCGCTAAACCACGCGGTAAATTTTTCTGGAAACTCACGTAATTCTTGCATTAAGTCTGGAATGCTAATCCAGCGGGTATCGGCAACTTCTTCTTTATTATAATTGATAGGTGTATCATAATAATTGCCAACAAGAACGTGATCAAATTCATGTTCAGTCAATCCGTTTTCAAAGCTCGATTTGTAAATGAAGTGACCTACCGTATTTAATTCAACTTGAAATCCCATTTCTTCTTGCAAGCGTCGGTGGGCTGCTTGTCGCGTTGTTTCTCCAGAGCGTGGATGGCTGCAACAGGCATTTGTCCATAAACCTGCACTATGGTATTTATGCGCAGCACGCTGTTGAATCAGTGTCTCTACTGGGTCTTGACCTTCTTGTTTAAAAATAAAAACGGAAAATGCGCGGTGTAGTAATCCTTTTTGATGGACTAATAATTTTTCTTCAATGCCAATTTGTTGGTCATTCTCATTAACGAGTATAATTTGTTCAGCCATAATTGATTATTTTTTCTCCATCTCATTAAAATAATGCTACCTCTTGCTAGCAAGTGATGCTACAATATGCGCGAATATTTTACAAGCTATATATAGAAGGATTTCATCGATGAGTGACTATGCAAGTGTGCCGATGAAAAAAATTGGGCCCATTAAATTAATAGGTCCTGAAGTGGAAGATGAATTAACTGTTCCACTCGCTACTTATGAAACGCCTTTGTGGCCATCGACTAATCGAGGGGCAAAAGTTTCACGTCAGTGTGGTGGAATATTGACCACCGTGGTGTCTGAAAATATGACGCGATCAATCTTGTTGGAAGGTGAGACCGTATTGATTTGCCAGCAATTATTGATTAGCTTGCGTCATCGTGAAGAAGAAATGCGCAAGATTGTACAAAAATCAAGCCGATTTGCTCGATTGCAAGATTGGCATTATCAAATTGTCGGCAATATTGTTTATCTGCGTTTTGCTTTTTTTACTGCTGATGCTTCAGGGCATAATATGGCAACTCAAGCAGCAGATCATTTGCTTGCCTGGATCGTGAAACAGCACCCAGAAATGAAATATTTATCTATTTCTGCAAATTATTGTACCGATAAAAAAGCGTCGTGTGTAAACGGTATTTTAGGTCGAGGACGCTATGTGGTGGCAGAAACAACGATTCCTCGCCATATTGTGGCAGAAACACTAAAGACGACACCTGAAAGAATTAATGAATTAAATATAAAGAAGAATTTGATTGGAACCATGCTAGCCGGTAGTGTGCGTTCTGCAAATGCACATTTCGCCAATGTATTACTCGCATTTTATTTGGCGACTGGACAAGATGCGGCAAATATCATTGAAGGTTCACAAGGCTTTGTCCATACCGAATTACGAAATGGCGACCTCTATTTTTCAGCAACATTACCTAATATCATTGTTGGTACAATTGGTAATGGTAAGCACCATGGTTTTGTTCGAGATAATTTGGCTTTATTAAAGTGTACACAGCCTGGTGAGCCAGGAATAAATGCGCGTCGTTTGGCTGCTGTTTGTGCTGCGACAGTATTATGCGGTGAATTATCGTTACTTGCTGCACAGACTAACCCTGGCGAATTGATGCGAAGTCATACTGCTTTTGAGCGAACAGTAAACCAGGTTGGTGAAGAAGCATTAGCGGAGTAATATCTACCAGATGAGAGCGATAGCCCCAGGAAAATTAATTTTATCCGGAGAGCATTCTGTTGTTTATGGTCAACCTGCTTTGGCGATGGCAATTAACCGTTATGCCGAAGCATTTATTACGCCAGGAAAACGCAAACACATTGCACTTGATTTAAATAATTTGAAATATCGTGGTATTTATACTTTACAAACGCTGCGTCGTTTAAAAAATCGTTTGATTAGAGATTATGATTTGTTTTTGCAAGGGAAATACAGTATTCGCGATGTCTTAAAAAAGCCCATTGAGCTATCACAGTTTGTTTTATCTTATTTTACTGAAGTATTAAATTTACAAACTAACACCGGATTTAAATTGAAAACGCATTCAACCATTCCAATTGGATGTGGCATGGGATCATCTGCAGCAACCATATTAAGTATTTTATATGCTATTGGGCGTTATTTAAATTTAGATTTGAAAAATGAGCAGTATTACCAATACGGCTTGCAGGCGGAAAATTTACAGCATGGCTATTCCAGTGGTTTTGATTTAAAGATTTCTTTATATGGGGGGTGTCAATTTATTCAAAACGATACCTTGCAACAACGACCTTTACCAGAATGGCCATTATATATTGTAAATAGTGGGACACCATTGAGTACAACAGGCGAGTGTGTTAGTTGCGCACGATCTCATTTTGAAAATAGAGCGGAATTAAAAGCAGATTTTTCTGCTGTTACTGTTGCTCTTGATCGCGCTTTACAGAAAAATGATTTTGCTCTAGCATTAGCAGCTATTGCAGAAAATCATCGTTTATTAACATCTATTGATGTTGTTCCTGAAAAAGTACAACAGTTTATTGCTGCTGTTGAGCAACAAGGCATGGCAGCCAAAATTTGTGGCGGTGGTGCTATTCAAGGTGATGCTGCTGGAACTATATTATTGCTAAGTGATAGCGATCCTTCCTCAATTTGCAACAAATTTGCTTATTCTTGTTCTCGGATTAAGGGAGAACCCTATGGTTTGCATGCCGCTTAAAGCTTCTGCACCAGGGAGCTTTGTTGTTAGCGGGGAGCATGCAGTACTACAAGGTAAACAAGCAGTGGTAGCTGCGATAGCGTCACGAATTAATGTCACACTAACACAACGTCATGATGAAAAAATTACTATTCACTCTTCATTAGGCCAATATGAAACGCAGCTTTCTACAATTAAGATAGAAAAACCTTTTCAATATGTCTTAGCCGCTATTCATCTTTTCTTAAAAGAATTGAAAACAGGATTTTCTTTAGAAATCCACAGTGATTTTTCACATACATTAGGCTTAGGATCTTCGGCAGCAGTCACTGTTGCTTGTGCTGCTGTATTAATTCAGTTTACACAGCAAGCGTTGTCATTAGAAGCCATTTATAAGAAAGCCAAAGCCGCTATTCTATTAGTGCAACCACAAGCTTCTTGCGCTGATGTTGCTGCCAGTGTTTTTGGTGGCTTGCTTGCTTATACCATGGCACCTTTGCGCATAACACCTATTGCATCGGATCCCCGTTTTCATTTAATTTATTTGGGTTATAAGACAGCAACGCCTATTGTGGTGGCGCAAGTGCAATCGGCAGTAAAGCAGTCGCCAGATTTTTTTCAAGCAATATTTGAAGCGATACACTGCTGCAGTCAAGCCATTGCTGCTGCATTGGAAAAAACAGACTGGGTTGAAGTGGGGCAATGGTTTACACGACACCAAGGATTACAACAAGCGTTAGGGGTTAGTTGTGCAATTAGTGAAGAAATATTATTGCGTTTGCGTTGTCTCCCGACTATTTATGGTGCAAAAATTTCAGGTTCAGGCTTAGGAGATTGTATTTTGGCATTAGGAGATTTACCTGCAGGCACATTTCCCCAGGATGCAAGACAAGAAAAAAAAGGCATCAAACAATTTTCGTTTGCTATAGCAGACAAAGGAGTGCACATTGTTGAATAAAAAAGATATTGTTTCCAAGCTGATACCACAAGATTTTTCTTCACCAGTTGCAGACTCAGGAAATTGTTTTGCTGCTACCAATATTGCGCTGGTCAAGTATTGGGGTAAACGTGATGTAAATTTAAATTTGCCTGTAACCGCCAGCTTATCAGTGACCTTACCAGGCAAAGGCACACATACCAGAGTATTAATAAATAATGAAAAAGAACATCGCGTTTATTTAAATGATGAACGAATGCAATCTTCATCTGTTTTTTTTCAGCGGGTTGTAAATTTTTTAAATTTATTTCCAACTCAGCTTTATTATGATATTCATACAAATAATTCTATCCCGACAGCTGCTGGTTTGGCATCCTCTGCGAGTGGTTTTTCTGCTTTGACCTTGGCGTTAAATTGCTTACATGGATGGCAATTGTCAGATGCCTCATTATCAATTTTAGCTAGGATGGGCAGCGGCAGTGCATGTCGTTCAATATGGCCAGGCTTTGTTGAGTGGCAGTCCGGCACACAAAAAGACGGTATGGATTGCCATGGTGTGCCTATCGATCTCACATGGCCAGAGTTACATCTCGGTATTTTAATGGTGCAAGCAGAAGAAAAGCCGCTGAGTTCTAGGCAAGCTATGCAACAATGCCAACAAACATCACCTTTTTATACCCTTTGGCCAAAACAAGTAGAGCAAGATTTAATAACTGTCAAGCAAGCGATAACCTTACGCAATTTCACCTTGTTAGGTGAAGCGGTAGAGCGCAATGCGATTGCCATGCATGCGTTAATGCAAACCAGCTGGCCTCCAATTCAATATGCATTACCTGAATCATTACGTATTATAAAAGCAGTGTGGTCAATGCGGGCAAAAGGGATACCTATCTATTTCACTCAAGATGCGGGACCTAATATCAAATTACTGTTTTTGCAGAAAAATATTGAGCAAATTGTTGATGGTTTCTCTGGTTTGAGTGTGGTGCCTTTGTTTTCGTCTAGTGAAAGATGAAATGTAATTATTCAATAAAAAATGGTTTGATACCTTCATGTTGGTGTTATATTTCGTTCATTTGTCTGTTTTAATTTCATGCCATGGAGTAAAAAATAATAGGAGGTTTATCACTGTTTGTGGGTATTTCCATGAGTTGATGGAAACACCCAAAATTAAAAAATCCGGTAGATGAGTCCTGTGCCCGAAAAATTCCGCTGAAAAAAGTCGTGTTATGATAGCACTTATTTCATAGGCAATAAGTTTCATCAATGAAGATTGACAATGTTGATGTCGGCAAAACAATTGAGGACGCAAAAAACTTTCTAGCAAAGGAGAAAGGAATATCATCTGAGTTTTGTGCAACAATCCAATTAATATTGATTTTAATAATCTCGGCTTAAACAGCAAAAATTCAAGTAAACCACTATCCAGTGATCCGAATCGAAAAAAAACAAACAAGAAGAAGTGAACTTCAAAACGAAAGCCTGGTGGCCAAGCTGGCCGTAAAGGTTCACAGCTTAAACCTATTAAAGATCCAGGTGGGGTTAAAATTAAAGATTGATAAACGCCGATTAGCCAAGAGTAATTATAGAGATGGGAGGTTATGAGTCAAGACAAGTTATGGACTTTGCCGTATCGGTACATGTAACCGAATATCGGGCTCAAATATTAATAGATGAAAAAGGTAATCAATTCGTTGCTGATTTTTCTGAGTTTGTTACGCGCCCAATTCAATATGGTCCAAAGACAAAAGCAAGTTCTGTTTATATGTCTCAATATCAGCTAATCTCTTACAATCAAATTGAAGATCACTTGACTGACCAAATCGGACTTAACATCAGTACTGGCTTTTTTTTAATTTTAATAAGGAGGCCTACAGTCTATTAGAGTGTTTTGATGTTATTGCAAAAGAAAAACTGATCGCAAACTGATGAAGCAATGTAGATGAAATAAGTATTAATATCAATGGTAAGCGTTTGTCGCTGCATACGGCACGCAACGATAAGTGGACGTATTTTTACCCACATGAAAAACAGAAATGTATAAAAAATTTTCAAAAACATACACTACTACTTGAATAAAAAGATATGACGCAAGTATGTAGTTAGCTAAACGCTTACGATCAATTCCTAAGTCTGATGTGAAAGAATTCATTCCGGTGTAATTGCAAAAAAACAGTTAAAGTCAATAAGATAATTTTTTGCACAGGGATTGCACGACAATGTGCTTGAAAATTATTGAAATGGGCATACAATTGAAGCTTACCAGTGGTTAATACGCTAATTTTCTTTGGGTAAACGAGTAGCATTTTATAAGACGTTATAATGTAGGAGGATAGACAGGATGCCTGATCCACACAAAACCACGCTAGTAAATCTAGCTGAGGAAGAGGTAAAGAAAGGAGAAAATAGATACGCAAGCAAAGCCTATGAGAAAGCGGAAGCAAAATTTACTCGCGGCTGGAATATACTAAAAGACATTAACCCCATCGAGCTTCTGCACTTTCGCTGCTTAATTGGGTTAGGAAAAACACAAATTGTCCTCAAGCAAAAAGACGAGGTCAAAGAAACGCTACGAGTGCTACGGCGGTTTAGAGCACAACTGAAGAAAATATCAGATCCTGATGTGAAGCAAACTATTTGTAACTCATCTTATTATGAAAAAGACTATCGCTCATTAAGGGAACTTTTCGAATCATTAGAAAAACCCTCAAAAAAGAGAAAACACACACAACACCGTACTGCTGAAAAGAAACCATCGACGCGTCATATCCTCCTACAAGAAGCCCCATTTCTTTCAACGCAACTGATTGTAGCTGAATTTAATCGCGTGTATGAATTGGCTAAGAATAACCCGTCAAATAATGACTTGGCCATTAAACATTTAAGCAAGGTTATCCGTCATATTATTAGTCGTATCGATAGAACCGATCCACAAACCATAGAGCAAGCATTAGTTGTTGTCGCATGCCGTGATGACGTGTTGGTGAAAGCCTTATTTGAGAAATTACTCACTGAAATTGATACGGCAAAACTAAATTTTAAACAATTGTACCATGCTATCACTCAAAGTCTGAAAGGCGAAATTAAAAAAAGTCCAGACGACGTTGTGCAAATGAGCCAAATTATTACAGAAAAACTGAATAAAGTCCATGCCCCTGACATAGCGTTATCCAGCGTCATCATGTATTCTTTATGTCAATCGCTGGCAGAAATGCGAAAAATAAAGCTGACGAAGCTTGCCCTAAATACCCATAAAAAACCGATAGAGGCCGCAATACAAAGCTTGGAGCAGCGCCTACAAGCAGTTAACGCAGACAGTGATGAGGACAAATTTGCCCTAGCACGATTAAAGCATGCGATCGCATTATCAAACCACGCATTAAGGCACATCAACAATCATCGAACAAAACGGACTCGCTATGCACATCGTTTAAAAATTGGCGCGATGTTATTTCTACAAATAGCTGAAGTGGGTGGTTCAGTCTTTCAGGCTGTCGAATCGTGTGGCGTGGAAACGCCTGCAGCAACTTCTGCCGGCTGGAATTTATTTAGCCGAGCTATTCACTTAACTCGCCAAGCTTGGCGGCATCACCGTGCAGATAAAGCGTATTTTGAGGCGGTGACAACGTGGGAAAGTGCATGGTTAGCTATTGCCGAGAGCAATGAAAAAAATGACGAAGAAAAAACAACAGAACAATTAGCACAATTAGATGCCTTGTTACCTGAAGCGAAAAAAGAAAAGACAAAGACATATCAACACCCTGAATTTTGTTATGAAATCACCCATCGATTATGGGCTGTGTATTCGGTTTGCTCTTCAGGTATCCGAGAAAAAATAATTGAAGTGTTAGCCCATTATTACAACGCATCAAAAGCCGATCCCAAAACTCAAGGCTTTATGCTGAAGCGGCATGTTGCGCAATGTTTATTGTCGTTAGCTGAACAAGAGACACACTTGAAAAGTACAGTGGCGGCATTAATAAGTGAAGAGGAACGAAAAGTCTATAAAGAGGCGCAAGCTACCTCACGGCCATCAGAATTATACCAATACAACACTCAATTTACTGACATGGCCAGGGACGCTTGGAGCCATTGTTTTGCCGATGACATTGATTTTTATGAAGGGTTAACAGACAGTCGATACAGTGAAGAAACACGTTTTGCATTTATTGCCACATTACAACATAAAATACGTCCTACCTTATCTTACTGGGGCCGTGCGTTATTAGCCACATTTCCTCAGGAGGCGCTTGAAAAAACAGCAAAGGCACTGGGTGGGTATGACCATTTAGCAAACAAGATAGTGGTGGAAAAAGAGGCTGTGCTAATGGTGGCGGATAAAGCCTATGAGCGCAAAACGAGTATTCAAACCGGTGGTAAAGCGATCACCGATCCGTTTATGCAACAGTTAATAAAAAATCAAGTTGACAAGACTAACACATTAACCGATCCAGAGAAGCAGCCGAGAGCTGCCGATAAAGCTACCGATCCAGCCCTTAAAAAATGGGAAAAACCGCTGGCTGAAGTGATTGAGCTCAAAGGCCGCATGAATGTGTATTATACGTTAATGAAAACGCATGTTGATTTTTACTCAAAAAGTACTGATTCACCAGAAGTGTCTGAAAATAAAAAAAAAATCCTCCAGCACAACAGTTAACAAGAGAGCCTCAATCACAGACAATCATTGCCCGGACCTATAACAACAAACATATTGAGATAAAGTTTTGCTTAACACCGGATAAACAAATAAATCTCGGTGCACTGATTACTGAATTGAATGAAAAGCGACAAGCAGTTAATGTTTCCATAGATGATGTGGCTACTTGTATTGCAAAAGGTGATCACTGCCCGGATACGAGCAATAGCGATCAAGTGAAATTGTGTTGTTATGCTACCGCTTATGACATTGCAGAGCGTAGCGGTGATTCAAAGTACAACATAGAGGCAGTAAAGAAACGCATTGAAGACACACTGACCAGCTTGCTCAAGAATGAAACAGTGCCAGATTACCCACGTATAAAAGATGATTTATTCCATCATTTCATCCCTTATGATTGCGTTAGCATTATTTATTATTTATCAACACAGAGTGAGTACCAACACTATATTAACAGGCAATTGAATGGAAAAACGCCATTGCATTTAGCTATTGAGGCAAACAATGTGACTATGTGCAAACTATTGGTAGTAGCAGGCGCTGATATGACAGTGGGAAGTTATGGAGAGCAGCGATTAACAGTATTGCATTCGGCAGCAATACATGGGGCAGATGACATCGTGTGTTATCTCCTATCAACATTAACAGCGACATTGACAAAAGAAGAACTTACCGCCTTTATTAATTGCCAAGGAGAATACGGTGAAACCGCTTTATATCAAGCGGCGAGAAATGGTTATTTTTCGATGGTGAAACATTTAGTGGCGTATGATGCAGATAGCTTACAGCCCAATGATATTGGTGAGTTGCCGGTTGTTGGTGCCATTAAAGGGTGTTGTACAGCAAAAGCCGCTAGCACCATTGATTTAACCTGCCATTATTTGCTAGAACGCACGGGGATTCATTTTATACAAGACAATTTCAATGCGTTATGCCGATCGGCGCTAGTTGGTGGATTGGAAAAAACCGTTGACTTCTTTCTTCAGCAGGATGAGGCGTTATCATTACTTGAAAAAGACAAGATTGATTTCATCGAAACGGCTTTTCATTGCATTGAGAAGAGCCAACTCGAACAGGATGAAACAGGCGATGTTTATAAACGGCTTGCATTAGCACTGATTTCTGCTGATTTTAATATCACGGCACCATTTGATTCATTTTGTGGAAGTGCATTGTCCAAAGCCGTCGCATTGGGATTAACAGATGTCGTTGAACAGTTAGTTCAACGGAACGTTGCTCCTAAAAAAAATGATGCTGGGGATTATCCCTTGCACTTCAATGCCAAATCGATAAGGGATAATAAAGAGATAACAGAACACTTATTGAAACATGATGATGCAGGAATTACTGAACCTAATGTCAAGGGTGAATGCCCACTTCATTTGGCTGCCAGTACAGGTAATTGGAGGATTCTCGACTGTTTATTATCTAAAAGTAAAGCAATTATTAACCAACCAGATTGCGAAGGAAAAACACCGTTACACCGAGCAGCTCAGGCAACGTCTATTCATTCAGGTGATAGGACTGAAAGTGACTATATAACAGTAATAAAATCACTGATCCAAGCGGGTGCTGATGTGAGAAGAAAGGATAATGATGATAAAGTAGCGGGAGATTACGCGGCATCAGCCAATATTAAACAGTTATTTCTCAAGTCACAATCGAGCACGGCACCACAGCCTTTTGCATTATGGCAACATTGGCAGCCCGCAATGATATCGTATTATACCAACAAAGAGATGTTTGTGGAAAAACCGTTGTTTAATGAGGATTATTTTTCACTGGCGGATTATTTTGTGAATCTCCAGGTGGTAAGAGAACGAGACAACGCAGCGGATAGACAACAGCCGGTTGATGACAAATCTGTTTACAAACCATTACGAGAGCGCGATAGGTTGGTGGGTGACAAAAAAACCATTAAACCGAATGACTTGTTTCACTCCTCAAACTATCAAGACAGCGATAGAAAGCCTTTACCATCCGTGAATACCGTTGTGGTTTCCGGTGCAGCGGGCGTTGGGAAGACGACTTTGATAGATTATATTGCTTACCAATGGGCACTTTTCAAACAAGGCAAGGGCAAAGCAGGGTTGTGGTCAGATTTTGAAACGGTGCTTATTGTCCGGTGTCGTGAATTGCAACCGAAGGAATTGGGGCTAGGCAAAAAAACGAAGGATATAGAAGAACTATTACTCTGTACATGTTGGGGTTCGTTAGATATTCGCTTAGATGAGGCCAGGCAATTACTAACCACGTTGAAAAGAACACCGGAGTCCTGTTTGCTTTTGTTGGATGGATTGGATGAACTGCCAGTCCCTAAAAAGACGTATTGGCGCAACTTACTGAAGAAGCTATTTCAGTTGCCGTTTAAGAAGTTGGTGACGACCCGGCCGTATGCGATAGGAAAGTTACGGCATTGGATAAGTCATGAGGGATTAGTTGAAATCAGTGGTTTTACAGATAGCAATGTGGCAGTGTATTTTGAAAAAGTCCTAGGGCAATCGAAAGAAACTGGGGAGTTTATTCAGGCAGTCAAAAAGAATCCGGACCTTTGGGCGGTTACCCGTATTCCCATTCATGCGTATTTATTAAGAAGCTGGTGGGTTACCACCGGTTCACAATCGGGAGATGCTCCGTTAGCCACATTATCAATTAGTGACTTATATCGTTCATTGATAGTGAATGTGTGTCGGCGTTATTTGGTGAAAACAGACCTATTAAATGGTAGTGAGTTATTAGATGATAACGTGGTACTGGATAACCCGCGTGTCCATCGTTTGTTAGATACATTGGGACGCTGGGCTTTTGAAGGATTACGGCAGGATAGTGCACAATTACCGATGAGTTGGTTAAGCGGCATTCAGGGCAGTGATGAAAAGCCCACGCTGTTATCAACTAATCAATGCAAGCAACTCAATGTGGATTATTTGAAACAGGTGGGATTACTGAAGGAAGTCGGTAGTAACATCGGCGCACAACAACGTTTTGAATTTCTTCATTTATCGTTTCAAGAGTTTTTAGCAGCAAACGTGATAGCGGTGATGTTGAGACAAGGTGCCAAGGAACAAAAAACACACGTAACACAAGTCATCTATCGGTATAAATATCATCCTAACTTTACCTTAGTATGGCCATTGGTAGCCGGTTTGTTGAAGCGCTATCCCGAGGCATTAAATGATTTCCTGTCGATTTTAGTAGCAGGTCCCAAAGACTGGGTTGGTTTTGTTGAGGCTGATTTTCTGATGCGTTGTTTGACGGCAAGCTTGCCCTCTAGTGCCGACACAAAGGCACTCGGCTTACCGCAGCAAGTCTTGTTGCGGGCCGTTAAACAACGTATAAAGCAGCTTAACAAGCTGCCAGAAACATGGCAGGAGGCTACAATAGATACCTTGTCCATGTGTCCTAGTCTTATTCGCTTGAATGTTGATACGGTATTGGCGTTCCTTCGGGATGAGAAAGTGGATGGATTTGTTCGCGTCGAACTGGCGAGGAGCACTGTTGCGCATTGGTCACCCACCCCAGAAGGGGTGGAGGCGGTATGGGCGCTCCTTCGGAATGAGAAAGTGGATGGATATGTTCGTGGCGACCTGGCGAGCAGCATCGGTGCGCATTGGCCACCCACCCCAGAATGGGTGGAGATGGTATTGGCGCTCCTTCGAGATGAGAAAGTGGATGGATATGTTCGCGTCGAACTGGCGAGGAGCACTGTTGCGCATTGGCCACCTACCTCAGAAGGGGTGGAGGTGGTATTGACGCTCCTTCGGAATGAGAAAGTGTATGGACATATTCGAGCCAAGCTGGCGAGGAGCACCGTTGCGCATTGGTCACCCATCCCAGAATGGGAGGAGGTGGTATTGGCGCTCCTTCGGGATGAGAAAGTGGATGGATATGTTCGCGTCGAGCTGGCGAGGAGCGCTGTTGCGCATTGGCCACCCACCCCAGAATGGGTGGAGGTGGTATTGGCGCTCCTTCGGAATGAGAAAGTGGATGGATTTGTTCGCGTCGAACTGGCGAGGAGCGCTGTTGCGCATTGGCCACCCACCCCAGAAGGGGAGGAGGTGGTATTGGTGTTCCTTCGGGATGAGAAAGTGGATGGATTTGTTCGCGTCGAACTGGCGAGGAGCGCTGTTGCGCATTGGCCACCTACCCCAGAAGGGGTGGAGGTGGTATTGGCGTTCCTTCGGGATGAGAAAGTGGATGGATATGTTCGCGTCGAGCTGGCGAGGAGCACTGTTGCGCATTGGCCACCCACCCCAGAAGGGGAGGAGGTGGTATTGACGCTCCTTCGGAATGAGAAAGTGGATGGAGATGTTCGCATCGAGCTGGCGAGGAGCACTGTTGCGCATTGGCCACCTACCCCAGAAGGGATGGAGGTGGTATTGACGCTCCTTCGGAATGAGAAAGTGGATGGAGATGTTCGCGTCGAACTGGCAAGGAGCACTGTTGCGCATTGGCCACCCACCCCAGAATGGGAGGAGGTGGTATTGGCACTCCTTCGGAATAAGAAAGTGGATGGATATGTTCGCGTCGAGCTGGCGAGGAGCGCCTTTGCGCATTGGCCACCCACCCCAGAAGGGGTGGAGACGGTATTGGCGTTCCTTCGGGATAAGAAAGTGGATGGAGATGTTCGCGTCGAGCTGGCGAGGAGCGCCTTTGCGCATTGGCCGCCCACCCCAGAAGGGGTGGAGGTGGTATTGACGCTCCTTCGGGATGAGAAAGTGGATGGATATGTTCGGGTCGAGCTGGCGAGGAGCGCCTTTGCGCATTGGCCACCCACCCCAGAATGGGAGGAGGTGGTATTGGCGCTCCTTCGGGATGAGAAAGTGGATGGATATGTTCGCGTCGAACTGGCGAGGAGCGCTGTTGCGCATTGGCCACCCACCCCAGAAGGGGAGGAGGTGGTATTGACGCTCCTTCGGAATGAGAAAGTGTATGGGCATATTCGAGCCAAGCTGGCGAGGAGCACTGTTGCGCATTGGTCACCCACCCCAGAATGGGTGGAGGCGGTATGGGCGTTCCTTCGGAATGAGAAAGTGGATGGAGATGTTCGCGTCGAGCTGGCGAGGAGCACTGTTGCGCATTGGCCACCCACCCCAGAAGGGGTGGAGGGGGTATGGGCGCTCCTTCGGAATGAGAAAGTGGATGGAGATGTTCGCGTCGAGCTGGCGAGGAGCACTGTTGCGCATTGGCCACCCACCCCAGAAGGGGTGGAGGTGGTATTGACGCTCCTTTGGAATGAGAAAGTGGATGGAGATGTTCGCGTCGAGCTGGCGAGGAGCACTGCTGCGCATTGGCCACCCACCCCAGAAGGGGTGGAGGTGGTATGGGCACTTCTTCGGGATAAGAAAGTGGATGAATATGATCGCGGCAAGCTGGCAAGCGACGCCTTTGCGCATTGGCCACCCACTCCAGAAGGGGTGGAGACGGTATTGGCGTTCCTTCGGGATAAGAAAGTGGGTGAATATGTTCACGTCAAGCTGGCGAGCAGCGTAATTCAACAATGGCCTAAGCTGCCAAATAAAGCCCAAGCCTTTCTAGACAGTTTATTTGTCAAAGACAGTAATGGGAAAGACCTATCTGGGGACGTTGATATCCCTGTGCATTTACTATTGCCTTTGTATCAAAAAACTCATGATCAAGGTCGCCAGTATATTAGGGAGCAATTAGTAAAACATCGTGTCTTAGTGTATGAGCAAGCGGGCACTGTACTGGTGACGCAAGCAGGACAAACAGAAAAATTAAAATTACCGCGACCTATTATCCAAGAAATCCAGAAAGATATGCAGCCTTACCGAATAAATATTGACGATTCAGTAGGCATGCTTTCTAAGTTGAATTTATTTTCTTCAGAACATACTGAAAAGAGCAATGAGCAAACAAGCTGTAGTAATATCAGACCGGTTATGCAATAAATCTGTATTCGTTAATTTGTAAAACTGTGATTACTGAGGAAAACTGTCGGACTAATTACCAAGCGATTTTATCGCAATGCAATACCAGCATTATTTGCAATAATCAAGGGTTTTAAGTGTAAAACTCACTACTTGACCTGATAGTTTCAATTCTAGTCTGATACGAATTTGTCATAAGAATATAATCTCTTTAATTAACAGTAATTTTCGTCTTGAGCAAATTCAGCAAATATTAGTTTTATCTCAAGAGATGAAAAAAGATCGATTTAACAAAAATGAAAGATTTTATGAAAGACACGTGTTCTAAAGGAAATCTGTACAAAACATTGCAATTTTAGACATATCTCGTTAGAATGTTAGTTTATCTAAATAGAAGCAGTTTTTCAATGAAACAACTTGATCAGCAACAATTTGTGCAACTTTGTCAACAGGGTAAGCCGCTGGCTGTAGGTCGTAAAGGGCCTCGATTATTAAATTTGACAAATGGCCAAATTATAAAAATTTTTTGGCCGCGCAAGTGCTTAACATCGGATCAACTTTATCCCTACGCTAAACGTTTTGTTCGCAATGCGACTTGTTTAAAAAAAGCCGGGATTTTGGCGCCGGTTGTGACTGATATCCAACGTGTGCGGGCTAGCCGCATTTATTTAGTGACTTATGATAAAATATTAGGACAAGATGTGCGTGATATTATAGAACATAATGATGTAAACGTATTAAGTAAGGTTGCCGAGTTTATTGCTAAATTACACAATGGCGGTGTTTTTTTTCGCGGCATTCATTTAGGCAATGTATTACAGTGTGGGCAACAAGGTTTCGCTTTGATTGATATCGTAAAAGTAAAATTTTATAAGCGTGCAATGCCTTTTTTCACGCGTTATCGCAATTTGAAACATTTACTAACTAACCGTAATGATGTCAATTATTTTAAACAGTTTGGTATTGCTCGTTTTTTACAGATCTACTATCAACATACTCAACTGCCAAAATGGCAAGAAACATTACTAAGTAGCGTATTGTGACATTACAATTAAAACAAGTTGAATTGCTCCGACAAAGCAAAACCTTATTAAAAGATGCAAGCATTACCATAAAAAATGGTAACAAGCTTGGATTAATAGGTGCTAATGGCTGTGGTAAAAGTAGCTTGTTTTCTGCAATTTTAGGCAATTTATCTTGTGTGCAAGGTGCAATTGACTTTCCTAAACACTGGCGAATTGCCTACTTGAAGCAGGAGACGCCAGCATTGCGGCAAGCGGCAATAGATTACGTGTTAGCAGGTGACTTGCGTTTGCAACAAATAGAGAACAATATACAACAAGCGGAACAAGATAATAATGGGGAAGCGTTAGCTCACTTATATGGTCAATATGAAGAAGCGGGGGGATATTCTGCCAGAGCACGTGCTGCAGAGTTGCTAGCTGGTCTTGAGTTTTCAACAGAAGAACAAGAAAAACCAGTGAAAAATTTCTCGGGTGGTTGGCGTATGCGGTTAAATTTGGCTCAAGCACTAATGGCGCCAGCAGATTTATTATTGCTAGATGAACCGACTAATCACTTAGATCTTGATGCTATTATGTGGTTGGAAAAATGGTTACAACAGTTTTCTGGCACATTATTATTAATTTCACACGATAGAGATTTTCTTGATAATGTGGTTAATCACATTGCTCAAATATATCAGCAAAAAATAAAGTTATATGCAGGGGATTATTCTAGCTTTGAAGAACAGTGGGCAAAACAGTTAGAGTTAGAGCAAAAGTTTTTTGCAAAGCAAGAAAAAAAGCGAGCACATTTGCAAAGTTTTATTGATCGATTTAAAGCAAAAGCAACAAAAGCAAAACAAGCACAAAGCCGAGTTAAAATGTTGCAAAAAATGGAAAAGGTTGCAGTGACTAGAGTATTTTCACCTTTTCACTTTCGATTTCCAGCACCTGATAGTATCCCTAATCCTTTGCTGACATTAGACGATGTGTCATTAGGATATGAAGAACGTACCGTTTTAAAAAACATTAACTTGCAGATCCAATCTGGTCAGCGCTTAGCACTTCTTGGGCCAAATGGTGCGGGGAAGAGTACACTCATTAAAGGCATTGGGCAACAATTATTACCACAAGATGGTAAGATTATTGCTAGCAATAAGATTAAAATTGGATATTTTGCACAACATCAATTAGAGCAACTGCCTTTGAAGGAAACACCGTTACAATTTATGCAGGATATGTCGCCTTCAAGTAATGAACGAGAATTAAGAACGTATCTTGGTAGTTTTTCTTTTTCTCAAGATATGGCATTGCAAACAATAGGCAGCTTGTCGGGTGGAGAGAAAGCTCGTTTAGTATTAGCAGAATTGGTTTGGCAAAAACCAAATCTGATCTTGCTAGATGAACCCACGAATCATCTTGATATGGATATGCGAGCAGCATTAACAGATGCACTGCATGAATATAAAGGCACTGTTATTCTCATTACTCATGACAGGCATTTGATGCGTTCTGTTTGTGAGGATTTGATTTTAGTGGCAGATGGATTGGTACAATATTTTAATGGTGACATTGACGATTATATCAAATGGTTCGAACAGTATAGTGTAACAAATAACCAGCCTAAGCCAAAGCAAGGTAAAAATATTGCTAAAACTGAGTTGAGCAAAAAAATAAAAATAATTGAACAAGCAATCAGTAAAAAAACAAAAGCATTGCAAAAAGTTGATTCAATTTTAATGGGTCGGGCTATTTATGAAGATAAAAGTAAACAGGAGGAGTTAATCAAATTGCAAATTGAACAAAACAAATTAAATCAAGCGATCCAGCTACTAGAAAAAGATTGGCTTGATCTTCATGACCAACTAGATCATGACTAAGATACACAAACGGTTTATTGCCGGAGCTATTTGTCCCCAATGTCAAATGCGAGATAGGATAGTTGTTTTTGGTATTGAGGGAGAACAGCATATAGAGTGTGTCAATTGTGGATTTTCACAATCACAAAATAATTTCTTGGCTAATCAACCAGCGAAACCTAAAGAAGCGATTGTTAAATTTACCAAAAATAAAACAAACTCAACAAAAAAAGATGTTTAATTAATCGAGTTCTAATTCCCCACTAGGCAATGGTGAAAAAAACGTTTCAATGCTATCGTGAGAAACATCGCTTAATTTATCAGGTTGCCATTGAGCCGTATTGTCTCTGTCAATCAGTGTTGCACGTACTCCTTCGTAAAAGTCATGGCTACGCAAAAAACGTTGTGATAATCGGAACTCCATACGCATACAGGCATCGAAGTCCATATTAACACTTTGTTTAAATGCATGTAACGATACTTTTAAACTGGTTGGTGACTTTTGTTCTAGCTCGACAATAACCTCATTAGCCCATTCTTTATTTTTTTCTTTTAATTTATTTATTATTTCTTCTACAGTGTCTAGAGCAAAACATTCATCGATTATGTCACGGTAAACAGTTAAGCGTGGTGCTTCAGGTGTTACAGATGCTGCTGCCAGTGTTTCACTAATGATCTCATAAGGATGATTATTTAATTTTGTTTTTTGTAAAATGTGTACTATTTCTTCTAAATGGTTACTAGAGATAAAATTATCTGCTAGTCCTAAATATATCGCTTCCGCTGCGTTCAAACGTTTTCCAGTTAAGCCTAAATAAATACCGGTTTCTCCAGGGCAGCGAGCCAATACGTATGTGCAGCCGATATCTGGAAAAAAACCAATGGATGTTTCTGGCATAGCAAATGAAAAGCGCTCCGTGACAATACGGTGGCTACCATGAATAGATACACCAACGCCGCCTCCCATAGTAATGCCGTCTAGCAAAGCGATGTATGGTTTGGGATAATGACGAATAAGGCGATTTAAGCGGTATTCTTCCCAAAAAAATTGGTGTATGGCATCAAATTCTCTTTCTTTACCTTTTTCATATAGGTGCTTGATATCGCCACCTGCGCAGAATGCTTTATCACCGCTACCTTGTATAACGACGGCTTTAATAATGCTATCATTTGCCCAGTTTGTTAACATGTTGAACATTTTTTTGCACATGTCGCAGGTTATTGCATTTAAGAATCTTGGGCGATTAAGTGTGATTACACCGATTTTTCCTCCGGCTCCCTTCAGTTCTTCAAATAAGATATTTTTCTCCTGTTCCATTTTTATCCATAGTCAACGGTTGGTAGATTCGGAATTATACTCTCTTATGTCAAGATTGCGAATTAACGTGAGACAGTTTAGGCTTACACTTAGAGTGTCCTGTAACGAGATGTTGGATTTTTAAACTAATTGTGAAAAATATGCAGAAAAATGAATTACCCATAGGCGTATTTGACTCAGGGATCGGTGGACTGACTGTTTTGCGAGCATTACAAAGTCGTTTACCGCAGGAATCTTTTTTATATTTAGGCGATACTGCTCGTTTACCCTATGGTACAAAAGGGGCAAAGACTGTCATGCGTTACGCACAGCAAGCAACAAAAAGCCTATATCAACAAGGCATAAAATTATTAGTGGTTGCTTGTAATACAGCATCAGCTGTTGCACTACCTGATTTACAAACTGTTTTTCACGATATTCCCGTCATCGGCGTTGTTGAACCAGGTGCACAAGCTGCTTGTGATGCATCAAAGACAGGTCATATTGTTGTTGCTGCAACAGAAGGAACGATTAAGCAGCAGGCATACCAACATGCCATTCATCGTCTTTGGCCTACAGCAACAGTCATGAGTCAAGCATGTGCGATGTTTGTTGCATTAGCTGAAGAAGGGTGGATGCAAGGAAATATTGTTGAACAAATTATTGGTCACTATTTATTACCGTTGTTTTCACGTGCTGATTGTCAAGCCGACTGTTTAGTATTAGGTTGCACACACTTTCCTGTTTTAAAAGAAACTATTCAAAAAGTCATAGGAGAAAGCATCACTATTGTTGATTCTGCGACAACAACCGCCAATGCAGTTGCTCGAGAGTTGGATTTGCAAAATATTATCAATGATAAGCAAGAGCAGGGAGATAGTCAGTTTTTAGTGACCGATGCGCCTGCTCGTTTTGCCAAATTAGCACAATATTTTTTGCGATTAGCGCCAGCGATAGAAAGAATCAAGTTGATCGATGTATAGAATTTATCATCTTTTATAGCGGTTTCCTCTATTGTTTTTGCCAAACAGTGCCAGTTGGTTATTATCAATTATTTTTAAATTGAGGTTTTTCTTTGTTAAGAAAAGCATTAACACCGATTGTTTTATCTTCTGTTGAGCATGTTAAACCGAAGTGTGCTGCTTCTAAATGTAGTGCATTTGGTAGAGGTAAGTCATACCCTTTGTCTATTACCTCCATAATGCTTTTTGCAGCGATTGGTGCTTTACTGATAATTGTCTGAAGTAGTGAGTTGGCTTTTTCCATCAGTAATTCAGCTGTGGTGATGTCAGAAATGAACCCCCAAGCAAATGCATCTTTGGCGTTAAATGTTCGTCCGGTCAGACAAAGCTCCAAAGCTCGACCTTTGCCGACTAATCGGGCCAAGCGTTGTGTGCCTCCGAAGCCAGGAATAACACCTAAGTTAATTTCAGGTTGTCCAAATTGAGCATTTTCATTGGCGATACGTAAGGTGGCTGCCATCGCCAATTCACAGCCGCCACCGAAAGCATAGCCATTGATAACAGCTAAAGATGGTTTGCCCATCGTTTCTAATAGACGAAAAACTCGTTGACCTAAAAGAGCAAATTTCATACCATTTTGTGCATCTAATGTTGCTAGCCATTTGATGTCAGCGCCGGCACAGAAAGATTTCCCCTTGCCAGTTATTAAAACTGCTTTTACAGCAGGGTCATTGCTAGCAGCTAAAAATAATTGCTCTAATTCTTCTAGTACCATCTCATTCAAAGCATTTAATTTATCTGGGCGGTTAAACGTAATGGTTAAGATGCCATTTTCCTTGAGTTCAAATTCAGTGATGGTTGTTTTTACTTGCATAATGAAATTCCTTATTCTGTAAAATCATCCGATAAAATATGTCGTGCAACAACCATTCGCATGATTTCATTTGTACCTTCTAGGATCCTGTTAACACGCAAATCACGAAAAAAGCGCTCTATAGGATAATCTTTTAAGTAGCCATATCCGCCAAATATTTGCATAGCCTCATCACTAATTTGAAAACAAATATCAGTTGTTAAGCGTTTTGCCATGGCGCAGTGTAAAGGTGCTTCCGGACTGTTTTTATCTAAAGAACAAGCTGCTCGCAGTGTCATTAATCGTGATGCTTCTAAATTTGTATACATGTCGGCAAGTTTAAAACGCAGTGCTTGGAATTCCGTTAGTTTTTTATGAAATTGCTTTCGATCTTTCATATACTGTTGAGCATGGTGTAAACAGGTATGAGCACCACCTAACGAGCAGGCGCTAATATTTATTCGTCCGCCATTTAAGGCATTCATTGCAATATTAAATCCTACACCTTCACGGTGAATTAAGTTTTTAACCGGGACTAGGCAGTTTTCAAAATAAATCATCGTTGTTTTTTGATTATTCCAGCCTAGTTTTTTTTCTGCTGGACCAAATGATAATCCTGGAGTATTTTTTTCAATGACTAAGCATGAAATTCCTTTTGTACCATCTTCTCCTGTACGGACCATACATATATAAATGTCACTGGTTGATCCACCGGAAATAAAAGCTTTTGATCCATTGACACGATAATGGTCGCCTTCTCGTACAGCCGTTGTTTTTAACGATGCTGCGTCAGAACCTGCCTCAGGCTCTGTTAAGCAGTAACTACCAAAATGTGTCATGTTAATTAATGCTGGCAGCCAACGGTTTCGTTGTTCGCTGTTACCATAATGGTCAATTACCCATGCAACCATATTGTGTATGGATAAATAAGCCGCGGTGGAAACACATGCTTTGCCTAATATTTCAAAAACGATAGCAGCCAGTAAGCGAGATAGATTTGTACCGCCGACATCAGTGTTAATGTAAAGGCCTCCTAAGCCTAATTGAGCAGATTTTTGCAAGGCATCTTTAGGAAAAATATTTTCTTCATCCCATTGGCTTGCATAAGGCGCAATTTCTTGTTCAGCAAAACTAGAAATAGATTGGTGAATAGCCTGCTCTTCAGCAGTAAAATTAAAATCCATTTTTATTCCAACAAAATTGTAATAGCTTACAACTTAATTATCGATTTCATCGATATTGTGAATAATGCGATCTAACATTCCATAGTCTATCGCTTCTTCAGCGGATAACCAAAAATCTCGGTTTGTATCTTGCTCAATTTTTTCTAACTTTTGCCCTGTGCGTTCGGCAATAATACGGTTGATCCGATTTTTAGTACGAAGTATTTCTTGTGCTTGGATATTGATATCGGTTGCTTGTCCGCCCATACCACCAGAAGGTTGGTGTAATAAGAAGCGTGTGTTTGGAAAGCAAAGGCGGTTTTCCTTTTCTGCTGCTAAGAAAATATGTGTTGCAATGCTCGCCACGTAGCCTGTGCCGATAACAGTCACTTTGGGTTTTATAAAGCGAATTAAATCGAAGATTGTATCGCCGGATTCGACGTGTCCACCAGGTGAATTAATAAACATTTTGATGGGATCGTCATTAACGGCTGCCATAGCTAATAATTGTTCGGCCAACTGTTTTGATAGTTCGGGTTTCATCTCACCAAAAAAAGTAATTGTTCGAGATTTAAACAGTTCTTGGGCCATGAAAGAATTTTCTGCTGGTTTTTCTTTCTCTTTTTCAGACTTTGCCATAATTACAATACCTTACTGTTACAAAATAAAGGAAAAATATCTAAAATGTACATTGAATTATTTTAATATAGCATCAATGTGGTATCGGTGCCAGGCGCTATCGTGGTTTTGGCGAAGAGGGTGCTGATGGTTTTGATGTCTGCATAGATTCTGTTCTAGCCTGCTGATGGAAGCTTGATTTGTTTTTTGGTCTTGTATGAAAACGCTCTTCTAATTCTTTCACTGAAGCAAGTTTTACATTTAACCACGTTGCAATTTTTTTGTACGAGTTTGTTAATAATTTTGTTGCCATAAGTTTCTACTGCCTTTTTATCATCAAGTAATTTTTGCCGTTCCTTTTTAATTAGTATAATAAAGAAATATTAGGATATGCTTAGGATAAACAACTCATTATGTGAATAATAACCAAGTTACTCACAAAGATATCCACAGCATAGAAAAGGTCTTTTTTTGAACTGTATTGTTAGTATGGTAATAAAAATGCCATAATTTTATTTAACCAATTGATTATTAAAACAAAAAATAAAAATAAGCGAAATGGCGAGTTGTTTTTTAGATGAGTTAACGTGCGATATTTCTTGTTCATAAAGAGTTATCCACAGTAATGGCATTCTGCGGACTTGCCGTATATTTTTGCTCAAAAAAACGCCGCACTTGTCTATGTAAAAACAAGCCATCTCTTGCGCTGTTAGCGAGAGAAGCGTGCAACTACTTGATAAATATCGAGTGCAGTTAGCATTGTTGTTGCTGAGTTTAACAGCTTGTTATTTAACGAGTGTTGCTGCGTAGAATTGCATCGTTTAATAAGACCAAGAGACTAGCAGTAAATAATACCGGGAATATTAAGATTTCAGCCATATTGATGCTTAGGGACAATAAATAAGATATAAATTCATCCGGTATGAGTAATGTAATTATGACATCAAGCATAAAAAAGCCCAAAAAAGGTATAACTATTACTAAAAAGAAAGTGCTAACTATTTTCCAAACATTACCTCTAGATAGCTGAAAACTTTTTGAAATTGCACTGGAGATATTCTTTTGACGTGATGCGGTAAGCGGTATGGTAAAAAATTAAACGCACAATAACATGCAAGTAGATTGGAAGTGTTAGTAAAAAGCTTACAATGCCAAGCGTTGAATTTACAGCGGATAAAAACATCACTAAAAGGATAACTCCGACTAGCATACCAAAATAAACAAGCAAGAGTAACAATTTAATACCGACTAATTTTAAAGTCACTTTTTTTGCTAAGTGCCATGCATCTGCAGTTTTATTGGTATTGTTGCTTAAAATACCATCGGCACGGATAAATATGGCGGCGGAAAGATAAGCAATAAGCAGCAAATATAGGCTTAAGGTAACAATAAGAATGTCTATATTCGTGTATGATGGTGGGTATACGTTATATATTATCGTTATCGCTAGGAAGAATAATGCGTGTAGCAGTATGATGGATAATAACTTAAAAAATAGTAGTTTAAAAAATTTATAACCGTCTCTGGTAAGTTCGCTAACATTTTGGGGCTTATCTGCAAGATGCATTGATTTCTCCTGGATAGGTGTTTTACCCTTTTCTTGTATAAATAGTAGGCTAACATGCGCACTTGGTGAAGTAAATCAATAATTTTATATCACAATTTTGATTTTGATCGTTGTTTATATAAAAAAAATATATGTAACTCATTGGATTTTATTGAGTTTTTTATGGCGGTTTCTTTGTGAAATAAAAATCGATATGATTAACTTTCGAGTTTTTTAACAATGTATTATTTTTAATCTGTACAGATTGATCATGGAAAATATAGTCAAAATAGCAGTTCCGGTTCCAATAGCAAAGCTGCTAGATTATTTAGTGCCTACAGATAACCGTATATTATTACAGCCTGGTCAGCGGGTACTGGTTCCCTTTAAAAATAAAGAAATGGTTGGTATTATTTTTTCGATTGAAAAAGAAAGTGACTGGCCGGCAGAGAAATTAAAACGATTTATTCGGTGTCTCGATGAAAAGCCGTTGTTGCCAAAATCCATGTTGCAGTTTCTTTTTTGGGCAAGCCAGTACTATCATCATCCAATAGGTGAAGTAGTTGAGAGTGCTTTACCAACTGCTTTGCGTAAGGTAAAGCCGGCGACAGTGTCAACAGATATTTTTTGGCGGGTAACCGATTTAGGCAAGCAAATTGATTGTGAGACATTAAGCCGTGCAAAACGCCAGCAAATGCTACTGCAAAAATTACAGAAAAATTTACAAGGCTTATCGCAAAAAACTATTCAACGTCAAGGTTTTTCATCTACTATTATTCATGCATTATCTGAAAAAGAATACATTACTAAATGCCAGCAAGAAAAACCACCTGAAATTGTTAATAGTGTTACTGAACCCAGTCATCAGCTAACAGCAGAGCAGCAGCAAGCACTAACAAGTATAGAAAAATCCCTCGATCAATTTTCTGTGTTTTTGCTTCAGGGTGTTACCAGTAGTGGTAAAACAGAAGTTTATTTACAGTTAATAAAACAAATTTTAGCGCGTGGTCAGCGCGCATTGGTATTAGTGCCTGAAATTGGTTTAACACCTCAACTCGTTGCTCGTTTCCAGCGGCGGTTTGTTGAACCTATCGTTGTGCTTCACTCTAATTTAAATGAAAGTGAGCGCTTGAACAGTTGGTTATGGACAGCGACAGGCAAGGTCGACATTCTTATTGGTACACGATCAGCTATTTTTACGCCTATTCCAAACTTGGGCGCGATCATTATTGATGAATCACACGATCTTTCTTTCAAACAACAAGATGGCTTTCATTATTCAGCACGTGATTTAGCTATAAAACGAGCTAGTGATGAAAACATCCCTATTGTCATGGGATCGGCGACACCGACATTGGAAACATTATATAATGTTGAGCGTGGACGATATACTGTTTTACATTTAACGGCACGTGCAGGTAATGCCACTGAACCAACATATCACTTGATTGATATTAGAAATAAAAAATTGAATGAAGGCTTGTCAGCTCCATTATTAGAATTAGTTCAGCAACATTTGCAAGCTAACCAACAAGTTTTATTTTTTTTGAATCGTCGAGGTTATGCGCCAGTGCTAATTTGCCACCAATGTGGTTGGGTTGCCAATTGCCATCGCTGTGATGCAAAAATGACACTGCATTTGCAACCGCGTTCATTACACTGCCATCATTGTTGTGCTAGCCGTAAGGTTGATAGTCACTGTCCACAATGTGGCAGCACACAATTAACACCTGTTGGTATTGGCACTGAGCGTTTAGAGCAAGTCTTAGCTAAATTATTTCCAGAATATCCAGTAGTACGTATTGATCGTGATACAACCCAACGCAAAGGTATGTTAACGAAAAAATTAGACGAAATTAATCGAGGGGAAGCTAAAATTTTGATAGGTACACAGATGCTGGCGAAAGGACATCATTTCCCCAATGTCACCTTAGTAGCATTGTTAGATATTGATAGTAGTTTTTATAGCTCTGATTTTCGAGCGAGTGAACGTATGGCGCAATTGTTGACTCAGGTGGCAGGGCGTTCAGGACGAGCAGAAAAAGCAGGTTGTGTCGCGATACAAACGCGGAATCCAGATAATTACTTGTTAACAACTTTATTACAACAGGGTTATATTCAATTTGTTGAAGCGATAGCAACAGAACGTAAATCAATAAAGTTTCCTCCTTATTCCCATATGGCATTATTGCGTGCGGATGCATATAACCGGGAGACTGTACAACAATTTCTATTGGACATTAAAAAAAATATTGCTGAAAATAATTTTGCAGTGCATTTATTGGGGCCTATTCCAGCTCCTATGGAGCGCAAAAAAAATCGTTTTCGAGCGCAATTATTATTGCAAGCTGATGAACGTCATGTTTTGCATTTGGCATTAGATGCGTTGACAGCAATATTATCTAAAGCAACGAGAACACAAAAGTTACGTTGGTCTCTTGACATTGATCCACAAGAGATGTTTTAGTGATGAAAAAGAGTCGCTTTGCTGTTCTAGGAGATCCGATTGCCCATAGTTTATCACCAAAAATTCATCAAGCATTCGCTGCACAAAAATCGATGAGCATAGATTATGAAAAAATTTTAGTAAAAAAGTCAGCTTTTGCAGAGACTGTCTTAGCACTGCAAAAAGATGGATTTAAAGGTGTTAATGTGACTCAGCCACATAAAGAAATGGCTTATCAATTAGTTGATGATAGCACTGCTGCAGCCAGCTTAAGTAAAGCTGTTAATACGTTGACTTTTGCTGAAGAAATTATTGGTGATAATACGGATGGCATTGGGTTAGTCACTGACTTGCAAAATAATCTAGGGTTTTCATTGCAAAAAAAACGTATTTTATTGTTTGGAGCAGGGGGTGTTGCTAGAGGTATTATTCCCTGCTTGCTTGCCAAAAATCCAGAGGTACTTTGTATTATCAATCGAACACTTGATACAGTGACAGCACTTGTTGCAGAGTTTGCACATTTAGGAATATTACAGGAAATGCCAATAGACGCATTGACAGCTCAGCGGTTTGACTTAGTGATTAATGCCGTTAGTGCAGCAGTGGACTTTTCTGTTTGGCAAATACCGCCAGTCTGCTTTCATGGTGCGGTTATTTACAATATAAATTATGATCAGCGTCATGCTAATTTTCATGCATTTGTTAATGAGGCAGGTATCAGTAGTTATTACACAGGTATTGGTATGTTAGTTGAGCAAGCCGCAGAAGCTTTTTCTAGATGGCATGGTTTTAAGCCAGAAACAACGTCTGTTATCCAATGCTGTCATGGCTATTTTTAGCAGTAACAAGTCATTTTGTTTAGTTCTAAAGGGTATCACTAATACGTATGTCTCCAGTATCGTTATTAATGGATAGTTGCCATTTTGACAAATATAGCTAGATTTTGATCAAATTATATGATAAAGTGCCTCCCAATTGATCGTGTTTAATGTAGGTATTAGGGGGTATATGATGAATTTTTCTAATAATGCTTTATTAGCAGAATCTGATAACCATATGATTTTTAGTGAAAAAGCACTACCTGATACAGAGTTAGATGCATGGGTGCGATACTTATTAATTACCACGTTACTCAGTGCTGCCGTTGCGGCGTTGTTTGTTGTCTTTTGATTGTCATCAATTTTAGTGATGTAAAATAATGGCCGAAGTATAAAAAACTGAAAATATTATTGTATTGTTCTCTATTTATTCCATGCGCATTATCAGAGTGTGTAAACAATCATTATGGTATAACTCAGCTAAAAACAATTGTTTTATTATTGTCAACAATAATTCGATCTTCAAGATGCCAACATACTGCTTTAGCCAATACATCCCGCTCCAAGTTGCGTCCTAAGCGACGTAACGTTTCTTTTTGATGTTTGTGTGATACATGAACTATATCTTGTTTTATGATAGGGCCAGCGTCTAGCTCGCTTGTTACATAGTGTGCAGTAGCACCTATAATTTTAACACCACGCTCCCAAGCTTGTTGATAAGGATCAGCACCAATAAATGCGGGTAAAAATGAGTGGTGTATATTAATAATTTTATTATGATAATGATTTACAAATTTTTCTGAAAGGATTTGCATATATCGGGCCAGTACGACAAAATCAATTTGCTTGTCAGTTAATCGTAACATTTCCTCTTCTGCTGCTAGTTTGTTGCTAGGCGTAACAGGTATGTGCTGATACGGTAACTTAAACATAGCAGCTGTTTCTGCCAAGTCATTATGGTTACTGATGATGATGGGGATGTCAGCAAATAATTCTCCTTTTTTCCATAGCCAAAGCAATTCTAATAAAGCATGATCATACTTAGAGACAAGTATCGCCATTCTTTTTTTTACTGCTGCATTGTGTAATGACCAAGTCATGCCAAGAGGATCAGCAACTTTTTCAGAAAATGCCATTTTTAATGCTGTTAACTTATCAGCTAAGTGGTTGAGCTGGAACTCAAGTCGAAGGAAAAACTTTCCTTGACTTGGTCCGCTTGTGTACTCATTAAGCTCGATAATATTCGCATCTTGCTTGTAGAAGAAGCGCGATATCTTGGCAACAATGCCTGGTTGGTCAGGGCAGGTAACCAGTAAGCGACCGATATCTTTCATTATTCCCCTTGCCCCAATGAATAGCCTGGCTTGCCATCGAAGTTATAGAGGTTTTCAATTTTGATGAACTCAATATTGGCTGCACTGATCTGTTGTAGTAACTCGGCAATTTCTTTAGCGGATAAGTTATTATTTTCACCTATGAAGCGACAACGCCAGTGGTCACTACAAAATGTTTCTGGTAAACCATTAGGCCAAACTTTGACTCCACGATTAGTGATTAATTTTAATGTAATGTTTTTTCCTGATGCTTGTTGCAGTGGTTTGACTAGCTGTTCAATATCAGCTGGTTGCCAATATAAAAAGACGTCGACGCCAATTAACTCGCGCTTGCGATCAGGAATAACAGATGTCTTTTCTTTCAATTGAATATTTTCTGAGGTTTTTTTGTAGCTAACTTTTGTTAGTTGTGTCGGCTCTTTACCAAGATTTTTAATTATTTCATGTCCAAATTCTTTTGTTCCTACTTGTTTTTTACTATGTTGTTCACTGTAAATATCATAGGTGTGAGTCCCAAGCTCTAACGTTCGTAACCATGCATTATGAATGCGTTGGGCCACATCTGTTTGGCCTATGTGCACTAACATCATAACGGCGCCTAATAATAATCCAGAGGGGTTTGCTTTGTTTTGATTTGCGCGGCGAGGAGCTGAGCCATGTATGGCTTCAAACATAGCGTAATTTGCGCCAACGTTTGCAGAGCCTGCAAGCCCAACTGAACCGGCAATCTGTGCAGCAATATCAGAAATAATATCACCGTATAGGTTGAGAGTGACAATAACATCAAAATCTTCTGGCGTATCCGCTAATTTTGCAGAGCCAATATCAACAATCCAATGTTCTGATTCTATGCTAGAGTAATCTTTTGCAATTTCATCAAAAACCCGATGAAATAAACCATCGGTTAGTTTCATAATATTATCTTTGGTAAAACAAGTAACTTTTTTTCTGTTATTTCTTTTAGCGTATTCGAAAGCATAACGTACTATTTTTTCACAGCCAGGAACAGTAATAAGTTTTAAGCTTTGCACCACTTGATTTGTTTGTTGATGTTCGATACCAGCATATAAGTCTTCTTCATTTTCTCTGACGATAACAACGTCCATGCTATGGTGCTTTGTTTTGACAAAAGGGCTATAAGCAACACACGGACGGACGTTGGCGTATAATCCTAGTGTTTTTCGAATAGTAACATTTAAACTTTTATAACCACCCCCTTGAGGTGTTGTGATGGGGGCTTTTAAAAAAACTTTAGTTCGACGCAAAGAATCCCATGCAGAAGGTTCAATACCGGAATTTATGCCTTGTAAGTAGACTTTTTCACCAATTTCTATCGTTTCAATATCTAGCTGAGCGCCGGCAGCATCAAGAACATTGAGCACAGCTTGCATAATTTCTGGTCCTATACCATCACCATGAGCAACAGTTATTGGGGTTTTTGACATATAGTTACCTCTCTGTGAAAAATTGTCTAAACATTGTCATCATATCGGAGAATGCGGCTAAAAGCAATGGCTTCAGGAAGTTACAAATATTTCTCAACGCAGTCAAGAAATGTCGCACTGATATTGATATTATAATGGCGGTCAATTTCGCGGATGCAGGTGGGACTCGTTATGTTTATTTCTGTTAAATAGTTACCAATTACATCTAAGCCTGCTAGCAATATCTTTTTTTCACAGAGCACAGGGCCTACTTGCTGACATATCCAATGATCATGCTTTGACATTTCTTGTGCTTGACCTGTTCCACCCGCTGCTAAATTAGCCCGTGTTTCACCCGCTGCAGGTAAACGAGCTAATACGTAAGGTATCGGTTTGCCATCAATTAAAATAATACGTTTATCACCGTTAACAATTTCAGGAATAAACGTTTGTGCCATGATTTGACGCTTCCCATTTTTTGTCATCAACTCTAATGTTGCATTAATATTTGGACTATTTTCTGTCAGTCGAAAAATGGAATGCCCGCCCATGCTATCTAGTGGTTTGACAATAATGTCTTGTTGTTTTTTTAAGAAGTCGCGCAAGCGTTGCATGTTACAAGAGACTAATGTTTGTGGACAACATTGTGGAAACCAAGCAGTAAACAGTTTTTCATTCGCATCACGCAGGCTTTGCGGGCTATTTACAACTAGAGTGCCTTTTTTTTCAATTAACTCTAGTAAATAAGTTGTATAAATGTATTCCATATCAAATGGTGGATCTTTTCGCATTAAAATGATATCTAAATCATTAACGGATACATCATTGATTTCATGTAGAGAGAACCATTGCTTAGGATTATCAAAGAGTTGTAAGCTTTTCATTTGAGCATGTACTATGCCGTCTTGTAAGAACAAATCTTTTTGTTCCATGTAAAAAATTTTCCATCCACGTTGCTGTGCTTCTAATAAAATAGCAAAGGTGGAATCTTTTTTAATGGTAATGTTTGCAATTGGATCCATTAAAACACCAAGTTTAATCGTCATAGTGATTATCCATTTGTAATGGCTTTTAATTCTTTTGCTGCAGCGAGCAAAGCCAGTCGCGCGATGACACTATAAGCATAGAAGCGATTTTGATTTTCGTTATCTGAGAAATTCTCGTTTGATATATTACAAGGTTTAGCAAATGCCAATGGTTTAAAATGCATGCCAGGCGAGTTCAAATTTTCATTTGGTCCGCGCTCACTGTGCACTCGATAAAAGCCACCAACAACATGATTGCCTAGCATATAAACAACAGGTTCGGCAACGGCATTGTCAGGTTCAACGGTTTCAAAAGTATAAACACCTTCTTGAAGAATGAAACGATCAACATTTTTTGTGCCTTTGCGAGCAGATAAACGAGAGCGTTGTTTGCGATTGAGTTCTAGAATTTGTTGTGGGTCAGTAACTGTCATAACACCCATGCCATAGGTGCCTGCATCAGCCTTGATAATAATGAAAGGTGCTGTTTTGATGCTATGTTCTTGATATTTTTTCTTGATTTTTTCAAACAATTTTTCTGCTGTTTCAACAACACAATGTTCGCCTTCACGCGTTTTAAAGTCAATATTATCACAAGTCATGAAAAGTGGGTTAATAAACCAAGGATCAATATTAACAAGTTTTGCAAATTCAATGGCAACATCATTGTAGTAAGAAAAATGAGTCGATTTTAGCCGGTTTGACCAACCTAATTCAGTAGGAGGACGAATGATTTGTTGATTGTTTTGTAATATTGCTGGTGTCCCTTCGGAAAGATCATTATTTAAAATAATCAAACAGGGAGAAAAATTTTCTACATAAATTTTTCTTTGCTGTTGTTTTAACGGGTGTAACGTGATTTTATTTCCCGAGGGTAGATCAATAGTCAACGGTGTTGTCAGGTCGGGCAGTAATGAACCAATACGTGTATTAAATCCAGCTTGTATCAGAATATATTGAAATGTTGCTAAGCTTTCAAGATAGGGAATATTACGTGTATGATTCTCTGGAATGATCACGATTTTATCACAATTACGAAACGTTAAAGCAAGTGTTGCTTGAATCGCTTGAATTGATAAAGGCAGTGTATCTTTGCTTAAATTGTTAAAGCCACCTGGAAACAAATTTGTATCGACTGGGGCTAATTTAAACCCTGCATTACGCAAATCAACAGAACTTTGTATTGGCGCAGGTGTTTTTATCCAAGCGTGACGAAACCATGTTTCAATTTGGACTTGTTGCTTGAGAAACACTTTTTCTATCTCAAGCAATGGTCCTGTTAATGCAGTGGTCAAATGAGGAACAGAGCTGTTGATATTTTCATCGTCATTCATTAAAATTACCTTGATAACAATTATCGTTCGACGTATTCATCGTTAAAGACTAATCTTAGCGCATTTGTGCTGTTGCTGCCAATTGTATAAAAAATGTCTTTTCAGCTACTAAGAGATCATTGTCGAGTCAGTTTTTGCTATAATCTTGCTTCAACAAGACAGGCTTTGAGAAAAATGCTGAAGCGTGGCGGTATTTTGTTATAATCTACTATCCATTGCTATAGAGGTAACCGAAATGAGGCAAAAAATAAATAAACATTACGTTAGTGACATTGATCAATTTCTAGGTGAGTTAAGACAAGAAATAGCAGAGTCAGACAGCCAACGTCAAGAGCGTAAAAAATATGAGCGTATTACGTTGTTACGCGATCAGGCTGTACAAAAAGACGATAATTCAGAAATATGGGAAGATTTTTAAACGTGATAAAACCGAAACACTTTCTAGGATTACGCCATATTGCTTTGCGTGTAGATGATTTGGTAGTAATGCAACATTTTTACATAGATATATTAGGATTCAAATTGGATTGGCAACCTGATGAAGACAATGTTTATTTAACATCAGGCATGGATAATATCGCGCTACATAAAGAAGAAAAAGATCATAGTGGACAGAAACAATCACTGGATCACATGGGATTTTTACTTGCGACAGCAAATGCTGTAGATGAATGGTATCATTATATGGCTCAACGAAATGTCGCCAATTTGCGAGCGGTTAATACACACCGTGATGGTTCAAAAAGTTTTTATTGTGAAGATCCAGAAGGCAACCAAATTCAGTTTATGTTTCATCCTCGCATTGGAGCTTGCTAATGTTTTTTGCCAAAGATAGACAATACTCTTTTTTCGATAAAGTATTAATGCATTTTGATCAAGGCGTTCAAACCTTACTTGGCAGTCCTGTAACAACAGGGCGTGAAAATCCAGCTGAAAAAGTGTCCGATAGTGAAATGACGCAAACTGAAAAAAAACATGTCGCAGGTTTAATGCGGGTAAATCATGCTGGAGAAGTTGCTGCACAAGGGTTATATCAAGGGCAAGCCTTAGCTGCACGTAGTGACGAGGTAAAACAAAAAATGATGCAATGCGCATTAGAGGAAAATGATCATCTTGCTTGGTGTGCACAACGTCTCTATGAGTTGGATAGCCATAAAAGTTATTTAAATGTATTTTGGTATTTAGGATCATTGATGTTAGGTGCTATTGCTGGTATGGCAGGAGATAAATGGAGCCTAGGTTTTGTTGAGGAAACAGAACAACAAGTCATGCAGCATTTACAATTACACTTAGAACGGTTACCAGAGCAAGACAAGAAAACAGCAAAGATAATAGAACAAATGAAAATTGATGAAGGTTGTCATGCGGATGCTGCCAATCAAGCTGGGGCAGCAGAATTGCCATTACCAATAAAATGCACAATGCAGGCTATTTCTAAAGTAATGACGAAAACGGCATATTATTTTTAGTTTGTAGCAATATGATGTAAATTCACCCTATTGTACCTTTGAAAAAGGTTTAACCTAGTAATGAACAATATTTATTACGCTTATCCATCTATGCATAGAAAGTGAATTATAATTCATTTAGTAATCTTTTTTTTATTTCTTCAATTTTTTCTGGTTTTAATGGTTTCATAATCACTTCATTGATTCCCATTTTAATGCAGTGTTTTTTGCATTCTTCGGTATTGTTTGCTGTCACTGCAACAACAATATGGGGCTTTATATTTAATCGTTGTTCTATCTTCCGGATTTCATAGGTGGTTATAGCGCCATCCATACCGGGTAAGCCTATATCCATAAATATGATATCGTATTGTTTATTTTTTGTGAGAGTTATGGCTTCTTCACCACTTTTGACAACATCAACAGTGAAACCAATGTCTTCTAAATTTGCTTTTGTAACCAACTGAACAGAGGGTTCATCTTCTACCAATAATGCGCTCAGTTTGGCTGCTTGTTCAAGTGTCGACACGTTTTAATTCTCCATAATTAACATTTATTTTATGGTCACTTTCAATCGTTGAAAATGACCTAACTATAGCATAGTTCTTAGCTTGCAATAGCTTTATTTATCATTTCTTACATCTTTTGTTTAGGATGATAATTTTCCTTTAAAACCAAACGATTGGTTGATTCAAAGGTTAATAATAAGGGTTAATTCTAACAGCTTATGGTAGCTATAACCAAGGTTTTAACCGTGAAATGTGGCCAATATCACACCATTTTCCATGGTACAATTCAGCACTGACTTGCTTTTGTTGTATGAATTGTTTTAGTAGGGGTGTAACCGAAAAGCTGCCCGCGTGGCAGTTATCAAAAAATGTTGGCTGGTAAACCGCGATACCGCTAAAAGTGTATTTTTTTTTACCATCCAGGGTTGCTAAGCCATCATTTAAAGCAAAGTCTCCGCTTTTTCCATCTATCTTTTGATCAATTAAAATAAGATGTGCAGGCTTGGTTAACGGTGCGTTGGCCTTGGCAAACGGGTAATCAGTTAAAATATCACCATTAACAACAAGAAAAGGTTCATTGCCCAATAAAGGCAATGCGCGATAAATACCACCCCCTGTTTCCAAGGGTTTTTCTTCTTTGGAATAAACAACGGAGACGCCAAAGTGGTGACCATTTCCTATACAATCAATGATTTTTTCAGCCAAGTAAGAGACATTAACAACAATTTCTCGAAAACCTTGGCTTGCTAACCGTTTAATTAGGTTAACTAGTAGTGGTTCGCCATCGATTTCAATTAACGGTTTCGGTGTTTTTGCTGTTAATGGGTAAAGCCGTTTGCCGTAACCAGCTGCTAAAATCATCGCCTTCATGATGCGTATTCAATATTTTGCTGACGGATAGCGGGGAGTATGCGCTCTTGCAAGAAACGATAAAAATTGGAAAGTTTTTGCTCATAATGATGGTTGGGAGATAAGTAATTAATTGCCCTAGGAATACTGCGTAAAAAAGAAGGTTTTTTATACAATATATTTAAACGTGCGAAAATGCCAATCGCTTTCAAATGTCGTTGATACCCTGCCCAAAAAAAATCATTTTGTAATTCGTCAAAATTCATTGCAGGAAGTGATGTTGCCTTAGCTAATTCCCAATAATATTTAAGCCATTTTTGCACAGACTCTTCTGGCCAATCGATGTAACAATCTTTTAGCAATGAGACAATATCGTAACTTATTGGACCATGCACGGCATCTTGAAAATCAATGACACCAATATGATCCTCTGCTAATGACAATAAATTGCGTGAGTGATAATCACGATGTACGCAACAATAAGCTTGAGAGGTGACCTGATCAATAATACATTGGTAGCTATGGTTTAATAATTGTTCTTCAGATGGTGATAATTGTAAATTTAATTGTTTTTGTAAAAACCATTCATGAAATAATTGTAGTTCACGTTGCATGAATTCACTATCGTAGGCAGGCAAATTGTGAGTCTTAGATGGGCACAATTGAATATTGATTAAGGTTTGCAATGACTTTTTATAAAGAGAGTCTGCGTTACTTGGTGTCAAACTACGCAATAGTGTATTATCACCAAAATCGGATAATAACAAAAATCCTTGCTTTAAATTTTGCGCAAAAATTTGTGGCACAGTAATATTATTTTGCTGAAAAAGTGTGGTAATGTTTAAATAAGAGTCAAGAGGCTCATGTTCAGGAGGTGCATCCATTAAAATATAGCAACCTGCTTCTGTTTCTATGCGAAAGTAGCGACGGAAGCTCGCATCACCCGAGACAGGATGAATAGTTTTAATTTTATGCCCAACATCATGCGTTAACCAGCGGATGATGTTTGTGTAACGGTTAGCCATTTTTTTCCCTTATTGTGAGTATTAAATGGATCATACCTTAATAATTAATCGAGTACAGAATTGAATTTGAAGAAAGTTATACCAATACGATTGTTATTTGCTAGTGTTTGTTTAAGTTTAACACAGGCCACATTAGCGTCGTACGTATCGGATCAATTGTCGTTAAAAGATTCGAATGCAAGTGTGCGCCAGGATGATATTAATATTGTTGATATTGAAACATATCTTAATAATTTCCCACAATTTGTGTCTAATGATAAGTCTACGGTGATAACAGACGATACGGATGAAACAGCAACCGACATTATACCAGAAAACGTATCTTTATCTGAAACCTATGACAGTATAGATTTGAACTATATTGATAAACAAGAAGTAACTCAGCGTTTAGGTTGGATCCATGATCCTGGTGTAGATAACCTTTGTCATGGCTATTATATTGAGCCAATCTTGTTTTATAATGATCAAATCGATTTACCAAAAAATGAAAGACCAATTAAAGTAAGTTTTGAAAATTCAGAAGTTTCGGCGGATGGTTTATCGGTTTTTTCAGGTAATGTCGTTATTACGCAACCTAATCGACGTATTATTGGTGATATTACACACTTGCAGCGAGACGAAGCAACAGGGCATTTTCTTGGTGCTGATTTATTTGGCAATGTTGAATTACGAGAGCCAGGTATTCACATGGTAGGTGAAAGCGGTCATTTTGATATGGAGGCTGAAAGTGTGACATTATCAAAAGTACTTTATCGCTTTTCTTTCCAGCCAGTCATCGAGAAAGAATATATAGCAGCCATTGTCGATAAAGAATTATTTTCAGTTGAAGCACTCTCAGCTTGGGGTAAAGCAACAAAAATTTATCGCTCTGGCGATGGTGTTGTTGAGATAGATGATGGTACTTATACAACATGTCCTCCAACTGACAGCCTGTGGAAAATAGAAGCAGGCAAGTTATTGTTGAATAATCAAGCCGGCAAAGGCAAAGCACAAGATGTGAAGTTCTATATTAAAAAAACACCGATATTATATTTGCCTACTTTTGAATTTCCATTAAATCGTAGCCGAAAAACCGGATTTTTATTTCCAGTTTTAGGGCGCACACTATCCGGTGGTTATGAAATGGGCGTGCCAATTTATTGGAATATTGCACCTAACTATGATGCGACAATTACGCCTTACTATATGTCAGAACGTGGCATGCAACTTAACGGCGAGTTTCGCTATTTAACGGAAGAGAGCGCGGGCAATTTTCATGGCAGTATTTTACCGACAGATAAGAAGTTTTTAGAGTTTAAAGAACATAATTTAGAAAAATTTCCTCCAGGAACGCCAGGACGAAGTCGATTGAAGAATACACATAATACGCGTTATTTCATTTCGTTGAAGGATGCTAGACAATACGATGTCAATTGGAGTAGTTATATCTATTTAAATCGGGCCAGTGATGATTATTACTTTGTCGATTTTCATGATGATAAAGCACAAATCACAGAGAACCAAATTATTAATGAAAGTAGTATTACTTATAATAGTGAGCATTGGGTTTTTAATGGCTCTTTAATGGATTACCAAACATTACACCCACTCAACCAAGGTTTTGTTAATAATCAATATAGAAAACTTCCGGAGCTAACGTTAAATGCCCACTATCCGGGCTGGGGTGATTATGCTGATTTTCATTTTAAAAATAGTTTAGTTAATTTTACCAAGATGGCGAATCCTGGCGTCAATGTTGAGCCAGTCACTGGGGGGCGCTTAAATATAAATCCATCATTAGGTTTTCCTATGTATTGGGTTTCTGGATATGTTAACCCACAAGCACAATTGTCGTTAACGCATTACGTGTTACAACATCAATTACCGGGGCGCGATGATAATATTACACGAATAATTCCTTTAATTAATTTTGATACAGGCTTATATTTTGATCGCCAAACTGACTGGTTTGGTGAAAAATACAAGCATAGTTTAGAGCCACGTTTGTTTTATCTATATGCGCCAGTAAGAAATCAAAATGACATTCCCTTATTTGATACCAGTTTGCAACCATTTACCTATGATCAATTATTTCGTATCAATCGATTTACAGGCTTAGATCGTATTGGTGATGCTAATCAAGCTTCGATATCACTCACATCACGTTTTATTAAAGAAGATAATGGAGAAGAAAAATTACGTGCCAGTATTGGGCAAATTATTTATTTTAAGGAGCGCGAGGTAAATATTGGTGATAAACCAACAGCTGATATTGTTACTAGACAAATCACCTTGCCTGATGATACTCGGGTTTCACCTATTGTTGGTGAAGTACAATATAGTTTGAAACAGCACTTGCTTATGTTTGCTTTGGCTGCATGGGATCCGAATACGAATATAACTAATAATGCTTCTTTTGGTACACGATATAAACGTAATGATAATCATATATTAAATTTTTCTGTGAATTATATTCGTGGGGGTGATCCAGAAATATTCACCGATCCAAATAGTAGTCGCAATGATTTATTCCAATCAGATCTCTCCTTTGTATGGCCGATAACGCATCAATTATCCACTTTGGGTTTTTGGAATTATAATGTCAGCCATAATTATATGCAGAATGCGTACGCGGGCTTTCAGTATGAAAGTTGTTGCTGGACTGTGCGCCTTTTTGGCGGTCGTGGTCTATTATATCAGCAAGTCGGTGCAGATATTATCAGTGGTAAACCAGAATTTGATACGCAAGTTTATTTAGAAGTTGTATTAAAAGGATTAGGGACACTATCATCTGAAAGCCCAGGCAAATTGCTGCGAAATAATATTGTTGGATTTGATAAAAAATTAAAGTCTTATTGAGTTGCTAGTGTATTTCCCTTGAAGGCTTTGTTTTGTCTATGTTTTTATCATTGATGTGTTGAGTGCCAAAGCATTTTGAGTGTTATAGCAGTTTTCAATAAATTATTATTGTGGTTTGATAGTAGCGGATGTACAAATGATGAATTAATCGTTGCCCAGAGTATCCATCACCTCACATTTTTATATCTCTAGTTGCAAGATGGCTATTTTTATGTAAGGCTTTTAGCCTGAGTGTGTTTTAAGAATAGATCAGGATGATATGATGGATACGGAATGGACTACTGAGAAAGCCGCTAATTTGCAAAAGACATCGCTACATTTTAGACACTTAGCAAAAGATGAGCTGGATATTATCAACTTTACTATTGCACTGGAAAAGGAACAAGCACAAAAAGTAAAAAGTTGTAAACAGCAAATAGATAGGCTTGAAAAAGCACTTGAGGAGAGTCAGCAATTGCTCGATAATGGAGCAAGCAAGATTACTCAAGAAGAACGAAAGAAATTACTCGATAAATTCAAAAAATCTCAAACTCGCGTTAAAACTATTCAAAAAAGAATCATAGACTTAGAAGCCACTCTTCCGGAGGATATATCGACTAATCTATTGTCAAAGCAAGATATTCATCTTTCGGTGCAAGCATTTCTATCAGGTGAGTCGGTACGACAATTGCGTGCGATAGTTGATAAAGATATGCTTGCAATGAGAACAAATGTAAATATAGCAGACATTGAAAAAAAGTTGCAGACTAAGCAACAAGAATTAGAACGTTGGGAAAATATTATTGCAGAAGATAAAAAAGATAATGGCTTAAATGAAAAAAAACTTCGCAATTGTAAAGTTAGGTTGACTGTAATAGAAAAGAATAAAAAAAATGCTGAGTCAAAATTAAGACAGTATAAGAAAGAAAAAGTAGCACTGGAAGCGAAAAAAAGAAAATGCGAAGAAGAGCAAGGTAAATTAAGAGAGAAACAAGAAGAATGCGCGAAAACCTTGCAAGATGAAATGGCGAAATACCGAGAGATAAAATTTCGATTAGGCTCATGTGGGCCTGGCGTTCCCTGTGGTGCTTACATCTACCGTAATGATAAGGCAGTCGCGAAAGCCGGATCATCTCATCATGGTGTGCATCTATATGTTTTAAATAGCAATAATGGAGAAGAAGTACATAATTTTGTCTATAATAGTGCTGCCTCAAATAAAGTCATGGATAGCATGAGCTTGTGTCTTGAAAAATTACATAATGATAAATTATATAAGGATTATATTTTTCTTGCAATTTCTTCAGTAGACTGTATTGGTGCTATTAGGGAAGACCATCCAAAACGCAAAAGATTGAATCGAGCATTTGCTGCAATTGGTAGCAAGAAGTTTTCTAGTTTAAAACAAAATCACTCTTGGATTTTCGCTAAAGGGCCTGGGATAAAAGAAGGCCTATATGAGTGTAGCGCAGCTAATGCAGCGGGAACTTCTATTAAGCGTGATATTACCATAAAAGAAGTGGCTGCGCGGTTACAAAGCAATTATCAGAAAAAAACGCAAGCACTAAGTGGTAATATAAAAGATAAGCGGAATAAAATTCTTCAATATAATCAAGCAATACGCACAGTTGAGGGTGGCTGTAACGTTGAAAAAGGTAGCATAAAGCAAGCAAAAGAACAGGAGGAGCTTGTTAATCGCAAAATTCAGGATGCAAGTGGTTCAGTTGAAAAGTATAGGAAAACGATAGATTCTTTTGAGCGCTCTGCTGAACTATGTCGATCAGAAATACAAGAAATTAATAGACAGCTTAAGAAAATGAGAGGGACTCTACAAGAGAATCAAGCCACACCATTATCTAAAAAACAGCTGTCTACTGATAATCCTGTGCAAACAGATAAAATAATGTCTTTGATAAAAGATGAGCTTTTAGCACTAGAGCCAGCTAAAAAGGAATTGCAAGCTTGTCAAGTAGAGATTGAGCATTATGGCTATGACTTGCATCAGGAAAAATTCGTTGAAGAAGCGAAACCGTTTCGTGTGCTAGATCAAAAAAAAATTATTAAAGAAAAAGAACGTCTAGAAAATGAGTTAGAAACTGCAAGAAGCACATTGTATCGAATACAAGCTAATGAAAACACCTTATTGGAAACCATGGTGTTGTGTAAAGATAGTGTGCTGTCAGGTTATATTGTCAACCCATCTGACCATCTTCGTATGCGGTGTGCTATTGCTATATTGCAAGTTGTGTTTAAGCGCTTCCCACTATTTAGTTTTGATCAAATTAACGGAGAGTTTTGTCCTGATTTTTTGCGTCAACATGCACAAGATTTGTTAAAAGCTGCAGGCTATCCTGACAGTAATGAGATTGATCAAGAATTTATTGAACGTATAACAAAGACAATTAACAAAAAATATCAGTATGATGAGGTATGTTTGTCTATAATTTTTTCAGAAAGAGACAGACAAATATCTTTTGAGGTTGAAGGTCATACTCAGCAAGTTGAATTGTACCATGCACAATATAATTTTATGCAATCAGATAATACGGTAGTAGAAAAAGACGATATTATTGTGCTTGCCCCTGTAGACTATGCTTATAGCCCAAATGAGCAATTTGCACAGATCATAAAAACATTGATAACAAAAAAAGATTTATTAATACAATTCGCACAAAGTCGGTTTTTCTATCGCCATGGTGTTTCTTTAAAAGAAGTACCTGATGATGAGTTAGAAAAACTGTTGCTATTTTTACAGGAAGAAAAGAAAGAAACAGCATCAATATCTAGCTTTTCTGAATTTAATGATTTTTTAAAGAAAAATCCATGCAGCTCTTTTTCTTTGAGTGTGCTATGTATGATGGTATCAAAGCTGGTAGAACTTGAAACTATTTCGATAAAAGCAAAAAATACATATATGCCTTATTTCTTGCGCTTTAAAGCAGCCTATCTTTCCGTGCTAACGGACACGATGAGTCATGAGCTCAATAAGCGTAATAGCGCTGTTGCTATAGAAATGAATGGAGGTGCTTTAAACAAGCTTGAAGAGATTATTAAAGCCACACAACGTGAAGTGATTAAAAATGAAAAGTTAAAAGTTGAAAAGCAACGGCAATTAATGGAAGGCGAGAAAGAGTTAGAAACTTTGCTAAGTTATACAAATGATATTGATAAGAGTTATAAAAGTCAAATTAATAAAAGTAATAATACGATCGAACTGCTTAAACAAAAAATCAAACATAATTTAGCTAAAATAACTGAGCTAAAGAAAAAACAAGAGAATAAACAAGCACAAGTTGCAGGAACTCAAAAACAGCGGCAACAATTACGCGAACAAAAGCGGCAACTTGCTCAAGCTCGAGAAGAACTAGAATCTGAATGTAGGCAACTCCATACAGAACTAAATCAACTAGTAGAAAATAAAGAAAAACTCTGCACTGAAAAGGATAATGCTGATACAAAATTAAAAGTAATGAAACAGCAAAAGCAAGAATCAGATGAAGAATTAAACAGAATGAAAGTGCTATGCAATTTTGTCTCAGAGATACAAAAAGTTTTTACAGAAAACCCTGAACTATTTCAAATGCGAAAAGCTTTTCAGGAAAAATATGAAATGGCTGTTCAAGAAGGTTGTTTTTCAGTATTGTATGATTTCATCATTGAAAACGATCATTTTAAACATTTAGCTTCACCAGAAATTAGAACTATTTTAGACGAAGATGTAAAAAATAAACTTTATTTTTACAATTGTGTTGATGCAATTGATGAGGTAGTCGGCTCTGGTGAGGCAATGCTGGACACATTGAATCATAAATTTACTTACCAAGGATTTAATCTGAGTTGGAAAGATTGTTATGAGCGCTTTTGTGAGCAAGTTAAAGATCAATTGGCACTGTATGGATTACCTATTGTTAATAATAAAGTAGCGTTGTTGTCATCTGGTCATACTCTTATTAATTACTTACCAACACGCTTGCGTGAATTTATTATACAACGTGTTCAGGAAACCTTTGAGCCTTCTAAATTCTATGATGAAGAGGGAAATTTAACTTGGTCTCAGATTACTACGAACAGCAGTAAAGATTTTGCAGATACAATCAATCATTTGTCTTTAAGCTTTGAAGAATTAGTTAGTTTAATTGTTGACTCAGTTGATCTCATTGCAAGTAATGATATCTATATTGACGAAGATGTTTATTTGCCAGGTATTTGTATTAATCTATATGCAAACAAGAATATTGTATTAAAAGAAAATTGTCATATCAATACATCACATCTTAATCGTAAAGGTTTTGTTCATACTCGTGCCCCCGATGGTAGCTATTTTCGTTCTAATGAAGACGAACCAATAGGGCAGCCAGGTGCATCAGGTTTATCTGGTTTTTCAGGCGGTAATGCGGGACATATTACTCTAGAGGCGGGTATAAGAATCATCCATATTGATACTTTACATTGCCAAGCAAATGGTGGAGATGGTGCTGGTGGGCAGTGTGGAGGCAATGGCGATAAGGGTAAAACGTGTAATACTGTAACAGATAAAATTAGCTCACATTCTCCTACTGTAAATAAGGGTAATTACTTTTCTACTGGTGGTAATAACTCAGCACATGCTATTGTGATTGAGGCGCGAATTCCTGGTATTGGCGAGAATGGAGATGAAATAAAAGAGGAAAAATCAGGTTCTGGTGGTAGTGGAGGGAAAGCTGGTTGGGGAGGCGAAGGAGGTTTTCCGGGGGACGTGCTAATAAAACAGCATGATCAAATCATAGTGGATGTTTGCCATAATCCACAGGCGACAAGTAAAATAATAGAACCGGTTTTTCAAGGTTTATTATGTTTGAACCGAGGTGGAAATGGACAAGATGCTGCAAAAATTGCACATGGCGGCCCTCCTGGAGAACCTGGTTATCAAGGCCTCTCTGTGGCTAGACAAAAAAAATCTCACAGAGGACGTGGTATTCGTGGTACTGGAATAGGAAAAAAATTTACTAAAGAGTGGAGAGTACATTCAGAGGAGGGTTATTTTCTCATGGATGAATTGAAGCACTTTTTAGATAAGCCAATTGCCAGTTTTGGAGGGAGGGTTTTTAAGAGACATTATGTTGAAACAAAATTAGGCAAAGATTTTTATCGCGCATTTGATATTGATGGGAATGTTGTTATTCCACGTCGAGAAGGAACTCCAATTCGTTCAACTCATGAGCGTAGTTTAGGAGAAGATAAATCAGAAGAAATAGAAAAGAAAATGTGTCCAGAGCATCATAAGCACGTTAGTTGTTACCGATATAATCTAGCAAAAGATAATGCCTATCAACAATCAATTAGATATCAAGTGCAACGCGGCTTTCAGCCACAAACTGTTAACAAAATGAAAAAACGAACCGAGGAAGCAAGCGAGGCTTTGAGCAATGAAGTATTGGGGTTAACCACCAGTATTAAGCAAACTAAGCAAACGGTTAGAAATAAAGAAGAACAGTTGCAAGAATTGAATGATGATATTAATGAAAAACAACAGTTGAGAAATACAAAGCAAGCAAAGATTGACTTGCTTAGAGATCAGATTAATGATCTTGAAGATCAGCAGCATGAGTTGGCGAGTCATATATTCGCAGATCTTAACAAAATTGATGCTATTACTAATACCATTCAACAACACTCTCAGGATAAGCATAGTTGCCAACTTGATATAATATTAGAAGAAAAATTGCAAGAGAGATTCTTAAAACTTAAAAAACAGTTGATAAAAACAGTCAATGCTTCTCTTGCAAAAAAGAAAGAGCAAAAAAGTGATAATGAAGCAACTGAAAAAAAGTTGACAAAGAAATTAACTCAATTAAGAGAACAGTTAGAACAGTTAGAAGAAGAATACCAACGATCTGAAGAAAATCAGAAAAAGAAATATAACAAACAGCAGCGAATGACGGCAATTTTATCGCAGCTTGAACAACAAAAAAAACAAGTGGAAACGGTTAATAAAAACACGCAAGTGGCAATTGCAGTAGAACCTACCGATAAAAATGCAAGTACTCACTATAAATCTAAATTAAATAATTATAGCCCAGTTGTGAATTACCAATCCGAGAAGACAGAAGAGAATTATGCCAAAGAACTGCAGCATTTATATCATCAATGTTGTAGCGGTAATAGGCCTAGCAATACAACAAAAGATCCTGTTAAACTGCTGGCATTGCTGAGTAATGACACTGTTTTGTTATCTAAAAATAATCAGAATATAGTAAAAGATTTTTTTTCAACATTGCAAGCTTGGCTTGAGAAGCATAAAAGTACTGATCAACAGTATATAGTTGCATTATGGAAAGAACTTTACTATTGTGCCAATATTATCAATATCAATCAGCCAGAATTAGCTAACAACTTAGCTTCGCAGTTTTTTTCGCTTTCATTCCAGCTGCAAAATAAAAGTAATCAAGCCCTACAAGCGTATTTAATGAAAGAAACTAATGTAGAACAGCTGGGCATTACATTAGAGGAGTTACAGCAACAGATACAAAGTATTGTTAACAAAATCAATCAATATTTTTATATAAATACATGCCAACAGCAAGCTTCTCTACATGATCAACTAAAATTGAAACATGTTTTTTACCAGTGGTTATTAATGGATACAATTGATAGAGATAAACTACCAGCTGAACAAAAATTAGTAAAACTGTTGCAAGAAGAAGGAGAAAGTTTATCAGCACTTAATTATACCTTTGAAATGGTAAATAAAATGTTATTATTGCCCTGCGCACTTGATAGCAATCAGAAAGTGGAGCTAGAATTTTTACAAGAATTAGCTAAATTACTTCATATTAAGTATACAAAAATGGATAATAATATTGCATTATATGCGCTAATATGTCGAGAACTGATAGCAATGGAACAGTGGGTGCCCTCTTGGGGAGATCTTATTGATAAAGACACGAAAGAAGGTTTAGATGAAAATATAACACAACACCCTTTTACTCAGGTAGTACTAACAAGATTAAATAAAATTTTATCTTCACCTTTGTCTACAACATTGGAAGAAGCATATCTTTCGCAGAAAAGGTTCTTGCAACCTATTTTAGCCTTGATAGCCGAAATGTATGCGCAAATGTTGCTATATAAAACCACTATTGATATTATGAAAAACACATCTTTAGAGTTAGAGCAATTTACTTCTCAGCTGTTTGGACTACTCTCAAAACTAACAGAAGTTTATGATGCCAAATTTTGCTATACAAGCAAAGCATTTAAGTGGTGTCGGGATTTGTTTGATAGACTAGACTTATCTCAAACCCAATATTGGGATTGTTTGGTTTTCTTGATGCAACAACAGCTTAGTCATAATGCAAATGAGCGTTTCATAACTAGCCTTATTTTTGAAAGAATTGATGTTTTTATTTTGTATAATGCCAATCCGAAACATGCTTATCAATATTTGCTATATTTGAGTCAATTCAGTGGAACAACAACTAGGCTTATATTTCAACAAATTGTGATTGCCTATTTCGATAATCTGAAAAATAAGCTACAAAAGAATACTAAGTTTTCAACAATTTCTACAGTATTAACACAATGTCAGAATTTGTTTTTTATCACAGATGATGCAGATAAAATTATAGTGCAATTTGAGCAATTATTAAGCTTGGAAAAAGCTATTATTAAATGCATTTCTACTGATTATACTTTAGAGGAATCTCATGCTAAAGTTATGTCAAAAAAACATGAATTGACTATTCAAAAAAAACAATGGCTTTGTAGTGAGTTTTGTATTTCATTTCCCTCTAAAGATTATTTTTGTCATCTGATTATTGAAGCAAAAAGTATGGTTGAAAAGAATATTAGCCTAACAAATTTGACACAATTTTTTGGTGACTATTTATTATGTTTATCTCATAGTGATGTTAAAAAAGTGAATGTAGTGCAATTAGCTGTGGTAATTTCACAGTTAGAAATGGTTGTGCTACAAAAAGGCAATCGCGCCAATCAAGCTGTATGGTTAGATTTTTGTAATCAAATCAATGATTATATTGATAACTACTGCTTTTCTTTATTATCTGAGTTAACTATTAAGTGGCAAAATGCTCTTCAATCACATGATTCGAAATGGCATATAAAGCCGGAAGAGATAGCTCGTTTTAGTTATTTTTATCGATATGAAAGTGGTACGGTAAATAGTGATAAAAAAGCGTTTATTCAATTTTTATTAGTAAAATCAAGAGAATCTGGATTAGATACTAGTAATTTTAATTATCATCATGAGCTTATTCAAAAACTTAATGAAAAAAGTCTAAGGGCATTAAAATTTGACTCAAGCAGAACAGAATTACAAGAATTAGTTATATGTATAGAGTCAGGCTATAACAACAGTCAAGCTGTTTTTAAAGTGTGGTCAAATATAGTTGCTAATTATCATAGCCAGCTTGCACAGAAAAAAATGAAGCTTTGGCATTTTTTCTTTCTTCATTTGAGCATAAAATTGTTTGATGCAATACTATTTGATGATGTAGAACAAAAAGAAATTAACTATTGGTATGTACAGCTATCTAAACAGACAAAAGTCTTCATGGGTAAGCCTCGATGTAAAAAAGATCTTGAGCTTCATTTACAGCTTATTGAAAGGCTCAAGCTATCTGCTTATGGATACCATGGTTATAAATATGCTCGTCAATTATTAAGGACTTTTGAGAGTGCACATACTAAGCAAGGACTGAGTGATGCCTTAATACAATTGCAAACGACCACCTTTGAAAAACTAAAAAAAGTTTGCTTGACTGAAAGATTGTGTGGAAGTAAACAAAGCAATAGAGTCTATTTATTTGAGTCAATAATTAATCATAAATTTAGAGTTGATGCTAAAACGCATATAGAAAAAGTTGAGAGTTCTATTGATAAATTTATGAAAGACTTACTTGGTGATATGAATGAAAAACCATCAGCAAAACAATTAATTGAGTTTTGTGTGAAAGCGCAACGTCAAAAATATATCCAGCAGCAGCGATTGCTTTATGCACGAGTATTTTGTGTATTATTAAAACATCCATTAAAAAAAGAAGTATTAATAGATTTTAGTTCATGGTTATTAGAAAACGTATCATTACCAGATTTACTTCTAAGCGATATTTATCAAATCATTGCTCAACAGTTGTATGAATATTTAGATAAAGATCAATTATGCCTGTTACCAATAGCCTATCGTCAAATTGATCAGCTATTACAAAATACAGCTAAGCAAGGCTTTGTTGTTATTTACAGTCTTTACCAGTACCCTGATATAAAAGATAGAGAGAAATTAGTAAATCAAGTACTACAATGTTTTAATTTGTGTGAAAATAATTTATCAGATTATTATCAGCAATGGCTAAACAGTATAAGCCAAACGGAATTAGCGCTTGAAAATCTTTCTCAATATGGCATGTTACTAGATTGTCTTGTTAGCTTGAGTGAGTTTGAGCTTGATATTGTTGATAGTAGTATTCTCAGTTTATGTGACGATGATTCTGATATACCACTAAACGATACTAAAAAAGTAATGCTAGCTAAAGCATGTGTGCGGTTTTGTCAGCAACGTATTGCATGTAATTATTCTAACCAGGTGGTCGTGGCGCAAATTAATCGTTACTTCGATCAATTGTTGAAAAGTATATTACATGATAGTGTTGAAAAAGATACTATCTTGACAACGCTACAGGATTCTTATGGTATATTCAAAGCACTTGATTTTAGCAGCACTAATAACATCTTACTAATCAATAAACTATTACCCTGTGCTAAATCAATTAATTTTGCTGAAAAAATTTTGCTGCCTTTTCAACAGCAACTTTATCTATTAATTAAACCAGAAACAGGCCAGCATATTCTTTCAAAATATGATTTAACTGAGTGGACTGCGCGATTAAAATATGCGTATTGGAAAGAATATATTGTTGAGCGTTGTTTATATGATCCTTTACTGATACAACTTGAACTTAATCAAGAAGTAAAACCAAAGCTGCAACTATTTTTACAAACGGATAACTATGACGTTTTACAAGAAACATATTTTAGTCTTATGGATGTGCTTCAAAATACATTGTTGACGTCATTATATAAAAGATCTCAAGAATTATTAAATATAATTAAAGCAATGAAAGAAAAAATACTGATTAGTTACTCAATTGCTTTAGCTGATAAGAAAGAAGCCCAATGGTTTTCTCTAATGACGGCGCTGATAATACGTCAACAAGAATCTGCTGCTAGTATTGCTGATGTTGTGCAAGTTGTGAATTTAATGAATTATTTTAATGATATAGAAAAGTGTACGGCGCTTATTAAAAAATCATCGATTAAATATGTGACACAATTATTATATATAGAATTAATTTCTCAGGAGTTGCAAGGCTATGCAATCCCTGATGTTGTTATAAAGGAATATATGTTACCATTTGGTGATTCGGTTTTTTCTAATGGTGCTGGGCTTGATTTTCTGAATGTATTTTATTCAGCATTGCGAGCATTGAAAGGACAACAGTTGGCTTTTTTCTCAGAAAAAGATTTTATTTTTCTGACGACATCATTAATATCGTTAAATGTACATAATCGTCAGCTGTTGGTTGATGGATTAAAAGAATGTTCATTGCCTTACTGGACTTTAGTTATAGAGCGACATACTTTAGCAAACCAACTTAAATTAAACTTGGATAACCAATCACATCAAAATTTACTGGATATACTGATCCAATTAAAAGTAGAAAATAATAAGCCTTTATGGGAACGCTGGCTTGATTTGGTTGTTAAGCGTGAAGCTGAGCATCATCAATTAGATGATTTAGTAGCAGTATTTGAAAATTTTTATTACTATAAATGGCCATATAATGATGCTGCAATTGCCATTATAGAAAATCAACCTAGTACTAAATGGAAAATCATATTACAGAATCATTTTGCATTAGCATTACAAAAAGAGCTAGCTGCTCATCAGCAAGATAAAGAAGTAAAACAATACAGCATATCACAAATTGCAGAACAGATGAAACAACGAGATGAGAATATGTCAAGTGTGACGGTCTTGTTACAATCTGATAAGCCGTTATTAGAAGAGTTAGTTAATAGAATTAAATCATGCCATGATCAGAAATATAAAAGTTTCACAAAAAAGGATATCCAAAAATATGTGAAAGAGCATTTTTTATTTACAACAGAAAATCAAAAATCTTTTCTAACAAAACTTTTCGATTCCAATTATGAACAACTAATTAACTTTATGGCTATTGTATTTCAGGCAATGAAAGAAGCAAATGGTATCTTACTGTATAATGCACAATTTGCAGCGATACTAAGTTTTATTTTTGCACTTGAACAGAAACAATCCAGGCTGGCTAATATGTATGCTGGGCAGGGTAAATCCTATTTATTTCAGATCTTAGCAATTACTGCAGCATTGAGCGGTGAAACAGTTGAAATCATTACTAGCTCAAAAGCGTTGGCTGTTCCAGATGCGGAAAAAGCAAAAGAAATTTTCTCTTATTTTAATTTAAAATGCCATAATGCTTGTGATCGTGCTTGCGAAGAAAATAATGCACTTCGTAAGCGACGATATGAGGATAATCATGTAATTTATAATGATATTCAAACATCAATGAGAGATGCATTACTTGCAACTTACTTTGAAAAAAATCTCCGCTCTAAATCAGTGACTTTGTGTTTAGTAGATGAAGTAGATAGGATTCTAGATGAGTTTAGTAATGTACTCTATATTTCACATAGTGTTCGTGACTTAAAGTCAGTAAAAAGAGTTTTTGAACTCATTTGGCAATGCGTACATGCACCAGACGCTCAACGTTTTTCTCAAGAAGGTTTACAGCAAATTCAAAAACTGTATGACAAAAAAAGAGAGGATGGTGATATTGTTTTCCCAGATTATTTAGGTAGTTTCATCGGTGATTTCATCAAAAGTAAGTTTGAAATATGGGTAAGAAATGCCTATCTTGCTAAGGATATGAGAGTCGATCATGCTTACTCGATTCTTCAACAAGGGAAATACCGTAACAAAATTATTATTAATGATTTGCCAACAGGAGTGGAGCAATTTTACTCGCAGTGGTGTCATTTACATCCATTTTTGCAATTAAAACATCAGAAAGAAGTTTCGCTTCCTTCCATGCGTGCTATTTTTATGTCGCCGTTTACCTACTTTAAACAGTTTAGTGCAGGCCATTTTTTTGGCATGAGTGGTACTCTTGGAGGTAATGCAGAGCGTGATTTGTATCAATCACTTTTTAATGTGGATTTTCTTCATATTCCATGGTTTACAAAAAACTACTATTATCAAGAGCCTGGAATTGTTGTAACTCAAGAGAATTGGTATACTAAGATATATCAAGAAATCAAAATAAAAACGGTTGATTGCCTTACTAAAAACGCAATAGAGCGTCAGGCACAATATGAAACTTATGTTGAAGAGCTTCATGAAGCAATAAAATCTGTTAATAACCTACTTACTCAACTTGAAAGAAGGGAAGAAAAATTATCAAGAGACCATGATAATATAACTGAAGAAATTCAAACGTTACTAATGAAAATAAGCAATATAACTATAAATCAATTACCTGATAAATCAAATGAATCAAATGAAAAAAATGAACAGGAATATTATCAACAAAAATTCAATTCAGAAGAAAGACAAAAGCAGCATAAAATGAAAAATAGCAAAGCAGCATTGCAAAGAGATAAGCTTATTAGTATGAAGTCTGAAAAGGAAAAATTGCTTAGTAAAACTAAAAAATCGCTAGAAGATATTGATAAAGAAAAGAAAAAGTTACAAGGTGATAAAAGCTCAAAATTAGCTGAACAACAAAATCTGCAATCTCTTCTACAAGGTAGAGGTGGTCGTCCAATACTGATTGTTTGTCCTGATAAGAAAGTAGCACGTGAATTAGAGAGTTATTTGTCTGATCGGTTAAAAGACTATCTCAAAGAAGAAATGATAAATATTTATCGCTATGACTCCTATTTGGATGATTTAAAGAAAATTATGAAAACAGAAGAATTGCAACCAGGTGATATTCTTGTTTCAACTAATATTGCTGGGCGTGGTAAAGATTTCAAACTAAGCAATCAATCAAAATTAAACGGAGGCTTGCTTGTTCTGATGACTTTTATACCAAAAGCATCGCGCACACGTGAACAAGCCTTTAGACGCGCAGCACGTAATAATGATCCAGGCTCAGGTAAATATATTGTTTTTGATGAACGTAAAAACACAAAGCCAATATCAGTGACACAGATAATTGAAGAACTAAATTGTTTAGAGAAGTCACGTCTTGAAAAAATAGGAAAAGAAGTAAAACCTAAAATAGATTGTGAACAGAAGTTGCTAGATCAATTTAAGCAATTGTCTGAAGAGGTAATAAAAATATTGAAAGAAAATAACTACAGCAAAATCGAAGCAATACAAAATCGTAGTTGTTTTTCCCGTAGGAAACATACCTATGAAAAGCAATTTATTGATTTGCAAATTAAATCATTACGAAATCGTTGGGCCTTTTGGCTTCAAAAAAATGAGGACTTAATAAAAAACGTTTGGAAAGATAAAGATAATAAAGTTTTTCATGCTTTCGCTCAATTTGAAAAAGATGTTTACTCTGTGTTAGCCTCAGATCGCTATGGATTAATTACAGAACCAGCAGAGCTAATATTATTAGGTCGTTATTACATGGAGGAAAGGCCAGAAGATGCAATTTATTGTTTTAATCGAGTAATTGAGCGTGATCCATATAATTGTGCCTTTGCTTATTATTATAGAGCCCAGTCTTGGATTAAGATGAGCTTCGATGATGAGTATAAACGTAAAGCGCGTGCCGATTTGAAGCAGGCAACTGAACTTTTTACGCAACGAATTAATGAACTCACTGATTCCGCACAAGTCGTTAGTTTGGTTGCTCAGCATAGGCGTCGACTTGGCTATGGTTTGTCTGAAGATGCTTTCTCAGCTGCGTGCTCTGATGAAATTTATGTTTTAAATATTCATTTGCAGGCAGCAAATTTTGCCTTAGGTACTTCACTAAAAGAACAGCAATTCCAGCAATCATCTGATGATACAGACTATGCTAAGGTGCTGTTTCGTAATATTCAACAACACTTACCTGAGCACGTTAAAGGTTATCGGATAAATAAAAAAATAACCAAAAAGGAACAGCAGCTTTATTATAAAAAAAATCGCATCATTTTTCCTTATGCCTTTGATTCAGTAAAACAACAAATTATCACATGCTTATTGCGACACTGTAGTGAAAAACGCGCTATTAAAAAGAAAGACTTAGAACCTTATGTTTTTTGTAAAGAGCAATGGCAAAATTTACTTTTGCAAAAGAAATATCTTGAGGAACAGCAAGTTGTATTAGTAGGTGAAAAATTTCAAGAACCCGTTTTAGGTGATGAAGTTTATCTTTCCTTAAGTTTTACTGATTGTGCTAAAGACATTCTTGATTTTTGTCGAGCTTATAAGAGTAGATTGCCAAAACAAAAATTTATTCAAGCTTTAAAGAATTATACTGGAAATAACACACTAGACTTTGATGAAATCTATAAAATTTTAATTGATAAAAAATGCATAAAAATAAGCAATGCTTATGTTTATGCGCAATCCTTGCGTCAAATCATAGATGTTTATGTTCAACAAATTCGCTTTGATCATTCAAAAATAGAAGAATTGCGCACTATACTAAATGATTTACCATTGTCTAGTGTGAAAACATTAGCTCCTTTTTCAAAAATGATTACAACCATTTTAAATCAAGCATTACAGGAGAATAAATTAGCGTTATGTTTTTCAGATTTTCAACAGGAAGAGCACAGCTTAACAAAAGATGCTTATCTTGATTTATTTTTGCTACTGCATTCTTTGGGGATATTGATTTATGATTTAAATAAACAATTAAAAATCGATAGCCTTGCTGATCATTTCTCTCGCCTTTTTGAAGAGAACATATTATTAACTTATAGAGATGAGACATTTCTATTATCCGATATTGAGCTGCCAGAAAATAATGATGATGCTTTAACATCGCTCTGGCAACAATTAGAACAGCAAAAGGTAATTCTGTCACCAAAGATACACCCCATTGCTACTACTTCCGATGAAAAATATATAGAAAATAGATTACAAATGATTAAAGACGATGTATGGGGAAAGATTAAATTATTGGCCAATGACGTTCCAGGTATTACTGAAGAAGTATGGCAGAAGTACGCAGCTTATGAAGAGGCAGTGCGAAAAAAAGCAGAGATAGATGAGAAATCAAAGAAGGAAACCGATAGTTCAGACCATAAAGAATCTTCACATAGTAAAAAACAAAAAGTAGAATTACCTCCAATACCTGAAGAATTGGTTGCTATTCGCGATATTATCAATCAGACATTTGAACGCTCTATTGGAACGATTCGTCGGATCCCTAAGATTGAAATTGAAAATGTTAATTTAGCAAATTACTTTAATAGCGAAACTGGGATCCCTCCTATTGTTCTTGAGTATATGGAAATGCAATGCAACTCAGTGATCAATGTGATCAAGTACAAACCGCCTAAAGGCAGTTGGTTGAGTCGCGATGCATTGACATGTATTGTCATAGGGGCGACACAAATAGCTGTTGGTATGCTTATTGTGTATAGCTGTCCGGCACTTGCGGTGCTAGGTGAAGCACTGATACAGCAAGGCATTGGTGATATTATGTTTGCTGTCAGTGCTAGTATAGAAGGAAACTTTAGCTGGGAAGCATATCGGCAGTATAAGCGTCAAAGTGTTGCTGTTACAGTTATTACTATGGGAATAAGTGCCACCTTTTTTCAATGTAAACCAGATGTATCAAAGCTTGGACAAAGAGTACTTACACAGTTCGTTGAGACTGCTAAAAATATGGTAAAAGACAAATTAATGGCATTAGCAATCGAAGAATTAATAAAGGTACTGATAAATCAATTGGTTAATAACTTTAGAAGTAAATTTAAAGCATCTGTTAGACATAAGGCAGGAAAAAATATAGATCGTTTGAGAAATGGTTTTACCGTGCTTTATGAAAAAATGGGACATAAAGAAGCCTCATTGCTAATTGAAAAAATCATTGGCGACCCTAGTTTGCAACATTTCATTGATAAAATATTACAAAAGGAAATGATGCAAATATCGATGGCAGTGTCAGATACTCTTGCGGGTATTAAAAAACCTAATACTAGAGAGATGGAAGCTTTAAATAATATAATTGATGCCAGTAAGGCTGTTTCAACAATTTTACATTCAACTGCCTATATTCGTTCAATTGACAACATCATGGTGTCGACTTCTCAATTATTTTCACTTTATGCTGAAGCCGTGAATAAACACTGTATTAAATACCAATCTGAAACATCGGTGGAAGTAGATGAGAAACAAATTAAACAGTGGGTTGACGAAAAAATCAACAGCACGGTTGATGCGGTTTTAAATAATGTGCAAGCACGAGTTGAAAAATGTCTGGCAAATTTACGTGGCGCGAAAGCGATAGCGGATTCGTGTTCTTTTTGTTTTTCTTATGTCAAAGAGAGACTTTCTCATTCACAAGAAGCAATGAAAAACGAAATAAAACGAATAGAGGCAGAACAAGAAGAGCAATTTAATACTAACCATAGTCATACTGTTGAGGATCTTAAAGTAACAAAAGAAGATTTTGCAACGCATGACAAAATTGAAGATCAGAGCAATGTCATATCAAATGATGAAGCTGATAACCTTCCTTCAGATACAAAAATTAAAACATCAGAAGGTGACAAAAAAATTAGTGAAATAAATAAACAAGATTCAAGAAGCAAAATAATAAAAACAGGCGATCAATACTATGAAATGCCTGAAAATTTTTCTAATACATCTGGTGGTAGTGTTGAACTGCTTTCACCAGCTGATCTATTGCAGCTAGAAAATGAGACAGCTTCTGATAGTATTAAACTGCTTTCACCAGCTGATCTATTGCAGCCAGAAAGTGATACAGTTTCATTTCAAGATCCTGCCGTTCTTGTTAGTTTTTCTATGGAAAGTGAGAATCAAAGCAAAGATCAGCCGAAATGGATTTCTGATGTAATGAAAGATTCGAAAGAATACAGTGGTGGAAAAGTGACGCAGAAACTTACCTTAGTTGATACAAGGTTACAGCTGATTAATAAATCAGTTGGGGTCGGTGAACTGGGTGAAATCACGTTTACAACAAATGTTGCGCAAGCAAAAGCGGAAGTTTCCATGACAAGAGGCCGAAATGAGTTTGGATTTTCAGCAAATGCAGGCGTTAGTGCAGCAAATGTGTCGATAAAATTTGAGGCCACACCTATCTGTGCTATTGGATATTGTGTTGTTCCTGAAGGATCGGTTGATTTTGATTTGGGTTATGGGATGAGTTTGGGTGCCCACTATAAAAATGATCCTATAAGAGGGATAAGCTTAGAAGGAAATTTTTCCCCTCCATCGCCAATTCCAGCTAAAGTTAAGATAAGTTATAAGTTTTCTTTTAAAAAAGAAGAGCCAGTAAGTATTCAAATATCTAAAGCTATTGATCCATCAGAGTTACCTTTATACCAAGGAGATCTTGTAGAAGGTTCTTGTTTTATGCCACGACAAACAGGGACAACAATGATCTATAATGCAGAGCGATGTGAAGTAGCGAAACAGGCACAAATGCGCCTTGATACTGGCAAAATATATCAACCAGGATTAGTGCATGGTTCATGCTATATTCCGGAGTTTTTTGGTTCAGCCCTGATACATGATGCAGAGCGATGTGAACGTGCTAGACAGCGTTCGCTAGACTACGGACTTTCTGAGGCATTTAAAGTTAAACAACCACTATACCCATCAGCAAATAGGCATAGGATGAATGAAACGGTCATTATCCCGTCGTCACCGTTTAATGGCAGCATTATAACAATTCATGAGATGCCCCATCCTGGACTGAGGTTATTTGACTCACGTCATCAGACAAATAGAAATGATGACACAAATGAAACAAAAAAGCATAGCCTTACTAAACAATAAAAAATGTGACAAGAGTATTTTTTGTACCTTTGTGAGTTATGTGAAATCACCCGTCTCAATTGCAGGAGAAACTATAAAACTCATCATTGCTCTATGTTATCCAAAAAATTGTCAGTGGTAGATATTTATAGGATAATACCGCTTTGATATAAACAATGAATCAGATCAGGTATTTTAAATATGAATAATTATTTACACTTTTTTAAACAATGCTTATCTCTTACGCTAGTACTATTATTGATCACTCCTGTTGCCGCAAATACAAAAAAATTAAGTCAGAATAAAGAGTTACCGTTGGATACTATTGTTGCTGTCGTGAATGATGAAGTCATAACAGAAAGTGAATTGCGTATGCATATACGTTTTTATACGGCGGATGTTCCTGATCAAAGTGTTTTACCAGACGAGAAGCTTTTACGTACGCAGATATTGAATAAAGCCATTGACCAAACTCTTGGTTTGCAAACAGCAGCGCGGTTAAATATTAGCATAGATGACGACATATTAGATAAATCAATTCAGGGTATTGCTGCAAATGCGGAAGTTACCACTGAACAATTAAAGAACAATCTTGCGCGTAAAGACATTAATTATCAAGATTATCGAGAATTTGTTCGCAAAGAATTGATCGTTCAGCGTGTATTACAGCAAGAATTAGTCGGTAAAATTGATGTTTCTAAGTCCGAAGTTGAAAAGTATTTGAATTCAGTTGCTTTTGATCAGCAAAATGTTGCTGAATATCACATAGCGGATATTTTACTGAGTCTATCTGAAGTTCCATCATCACAAGAAGTACAAATAGTAACACAAAAAGTGAATACTGTTGTTGATGCGTTGAAAGCTGGGGATGATTTTAAGCAACTAGCAATGGCTTATTCTGATGCCCCTAATGCGCTGCAGGGCGGTGATTTAGGTTGGCGTCGCGTAGAAGAAATTCCTACTGTTTTCGCTGAAAAAGTGACAGACATGCAAGAAGGAAGTTATATTGGTCCTATCCGAACGCCAAATGGATTCCATCTCGTTAAATTGCAAGGTATTCGTGGCGCCGCGGTAAAGAAAATAGTAACAGAGCATAAAGTTCGTCATATTTTATTGAAGCCTGAAGTGATTGATGATGATGCAGATGTAAAAGCAAAATTATTACAATTGCGCCAGCAGATTGAATCTGGAGAAATTTTTGCTAAAGTCGCAAAAAGATATTCACAAGATCCTGTTAGTGCGGCCAAAGGCGGGGATCTTGGCTGGGTTTCGCCAGGAATGATGGTAAAACCATTTGAGCAAGCGATGCAAAAACAAAAAATAGGTATTGTTGGTGAACCTGAGAAAACAGAATATGGCTGGCATTTGATTTTAGTTGAGGCACGACGCGAAAAGGATCATACCAAAGATTTTTACGCATCAGAATTGCGTAAGAAAATTTTCCAGCGGAAATACGCTGAAGAAGTACAAAATTGGTTGCAACGTGCCAGAGATTCTTCTTATGTCGAAATTGTCTTACCTAGCAAGCCAGGAATATCTTTAGTGTGAAAAAAAGTTTTGGCCATAAACCTCGAAAACGTTTTGGGCAAAATTTTTTGTGTGATGAGTCAATTATTGCTCGGATTTGTCAATCCATTCAAATAGTGCGTACAGATAATGTTGTTGAAATCGGTCCTGGCCGAGGTGCTTTAACAAAAAAATTATTACCTACAGTAGAAAAGTTGCATGTTATTGAGTTAGATCGAGATTTGATTACACCATTGAAAATGCAATGTGATGGTTTAGGCGAAATAATAATATATCAAGCGGATGCATTACATTTTGATTATAAAAAGCTAGCTGAACGAAAGAAAATACGTATCGTAGGTAATTTGCCTTACAATATATCAACGCCATTATTGTTTTATTTGATTAATTACATTGAAAACATTGAAGATATGTACTTCATGTTACAGTTGGAAGTTGTCGAGCGTATGGTTGCGAAGCAAAATACAGCAGCTTATGGACGCCTATCTGTCATGGCGCAGTATTTTTGTCAGGTAGAAAAACTATTTACTGTGCCGCCAAATGCTTTTTACCCACAACCAAAAGTGTTTTCCGCTTTCGTACGCTTAATCCCTCATCGCCAACCATTACATATTGCTAACGATTATCAACTATTTGCAGATATTGTTCGCTCAGCATTTAGTTTACGTCGAAAAACGTTACGTAATAGTCTTGCTAACTTTATTAATGCGGTTGAATTAGAAAATTTGGGAATTCATTCAACATGGCGCGCAGAAAATTTATCGCTTAGTCATTTTGTTGAAATAGCCAATTATCTGTCTAAGAAAGCAGAATAAAATAGTAAACTGATTAAATAGCAGGTTTTTTTTATGATCACTTTGTGCGATATTAGCCATATAGGCCGTACGATATGTCTGTTTTTATTAGGTGAAAATTTACATAGTTAGATTAGTCACACATTGCAATAGCGGTATTTTTTATGTAAGATGTTGATTTTAAATGATTATTTAACTATTGGCTAATAGTTATATTGCCTCCATGAAAGATTAGTAAAAACTTGCTTAATTAACTTGGCTCTTCTATTCTTCACTTCAGTAGCAAGGATGATACTGGTTTTGATACCCACGGAATGAAGTTAATAAGGATGTTACTTCGGGTAGATGTGGGCAAGGATGCTCGTGACAAGCCTAGTTAGAGAGGGCGGCTCAAATTTTGAGTCGCCGTCTTTCACTTCTTTTTTCTCATTACAATACGAATGATTTGTGTGAAAGCAACAAACCCTGTTAACGCAAAGCTAACAAATGCCCACTCTGGAATGCTTAATCCAAGAAAATGCCATTGAACTTCAGCACAATCGCCGGTGCCATGTAGGATAATCTTTAATGACTCAAGTAGTGGAAAGTGACTAAAAATATAGTCAATACCAACGCCACAACGGGTTGAAATTTCCGAGGGAGAATTTTGTATCCAGATATGGCGAGCGGCCAATGCTGAACCAAATACGCTAAATAAAATAAGCACATAGCTGTATATTTTTATGCCTGTTACTTTGGGATTATGAATGGCAGCAAAAAGGAAGATTAAGGCTATTATGCCAAAGGTGATGCGTTGTAATTGACAAAGAGGGCAAGGCAGTAGTCCTTTGCTTATTTGTAAATATCCTGCGAATGCAAGTAAAAAACAAGTGAATAGAAATCCTATTAAAAAGCATTTTCGTATGGTGAATAATTGCATAGGTTACCAATTTGTTTATTTTGTGCCATTCATTCAGTATTTTCCCAGCAGCGCTACTGTTTAGTTAAAATACTATATAATTTGTGAAGATTGTGCAACCGCTGCTTATATCTACTCAATAAAACTGTATTGCTGAGCTTCTTAGGCATCAATATCAAAATAATGCCGATTGTTATGTGAACGGAGCTGCTTTATCTTCAATCATTATTATCTATATGTCGCAAATTAGGTAAAGCTATAACACTGTCTCTGTAAGATACAATCTAAATAAGTATGGAAAAATCAAAGAAACTTGACAATTTTTGAACAAAATCGTATCGTGATAACGAAATATAGGAATTGAACAGTAAAGTAATAAGGTGAAAAAGTAACTACCAGCAGGAGGTGCTGATGAATTCTACTCCCCAAAATGATACAATCCGATCAGTTAACTGATCAGGGTATGCCAAAAAAGTCTAGTTGATAGTAACAGCTTATTTAAACTGTGAGGAGTTATCCAAATGAAATATTCAGCAAAACATGAACAATCTTTTACTGCTGTTGCTTATGCAACAGTTGTTGGCGTGTTTCAACCAAGCCCTACCTCAAAAAAGGTTGTGCAACAAACTTTAAGCGAAGCAGATCTTGCTATTGAACAATCAATACAGGCGCATAAAGAGACACAAAAACTGCTAGAATCTGGCAAAAAAACACAAGCAGAGTGCCAACGAGTACTCAATATGAAAGTATAATTATTAACAACTAGTGATTTTTTATGTGCTTTAAACGAATAGCGAAATTATCGGTATTCAAGGGAGATGAGATTTCTTTCGATGTTATAGCTACTCATGCCTGGTATCGTTGTTCAGATAAGTTATCGTCAGGCACCCTTAGTTTATTGGTTTCAGCTCAGGCTTGGCTAAAGAGCAGCGTGAAATGATAGGCGGGTCCAAATATAAAAAAATGCTAAAGCCTGTTATTCCTGCTCATTTTGCATTTAAAAGTAATCAGCTGAATGTTCGGCAGCAGAGCCTACCATTTCATATAGAGGGACATAATTTTAGTGGTTTTAAAAATTGAATTTACATTAGAGTATAGGAAATGACGTCATGAATATAAAAGATATATTTTCAGCTTTAGTTGGTAAGTGGAAATATACTCGCGTTATTACCGATAAAACTTTAAACAAACCAATTGCTACAGTTAATGGCAATGCTAAGTTTACTTGCGCGAATAGTCAAAGTTTACTGTTTTATAGGGAAACGCTATAACATTAGGTAAAAATAAAATTTTTTCTGCCTATAGATATGATTATTTAAAGTGTGATGAAGATGATAACTCTATTGAAATTAATTTTTCTAATGATAAACGAGAAAAGCTAGGAGTTTTTCTCAAGTTGAATTTTTGTGAACAAAATGACTTGGCAGAAGGAATCCACAAATGTCAACCAGATATTTATGAGGCAACTTATCACTTCACAGAAAAGATGGATACATTTAGTCTTTTTTACGATGTTTCAGGTCCAGAAAAAAATCAACATTATAAAACAATATATACTAAAATAACCGATAAACCTACTGCAGCCAAGGCGCTAAAAAAGTGAAATGACGGAAAATTACTTTTTTAGTCATTTTTTTACGCCATGCTGTTGTAATTTCTACTTGCTGATTATACTAGCATTTTATTTTCACTTACCTGATAATACTACCATTCAACCATCGTTGTGCTTATTGCTATAAGATACTTGTCAAGGCAAGTTTTTGCTTATCCAGAACACATAAAGTGATCAAAAAAAGATCAATCATTTTCCCCTGCTGATCGTTTTTCTATCATATTGAAGTATCAATTTATATTTACCGGGAATTGCTGAAAAAGCTTGAAGTTGAGCTTTATGTAGTTAACAATGACAAAAGTTACTTGAGTGCCTCAATTGACGTGGCAATCGGCACAGTAGCCGAGGTTTTAAATTTTTTACTGAAATGTGTGGTTAAAATGAGAGCAAAAAAAGCGGCAAATGTACTTGTATTTATTTTCTTTACTTTATGGTTTTGCCAGGGGAGTGCAATACCTTATAAGTCGGGAGCTTATGCTGGTGCATTGGTTGGTGGTGTGAACACAGATTACTCAGCATCCAATCAAGGGATGCAAAGCGCTAGTAAAAGCGATAGTGACTACGCGTGGAATATTTTTGCTGGCTATAATTTCAATCGTAATTTTGCAATACATTTTGGGTATATCCAATTTAGTGATGTGAAATTTACAGGCATCGATAGCATCTCCGAAGCGCGATCAAAATATAGTCAAAAGGCATTAGAATTTTCAGGTAAATTGATCTACCCGTTAAGCACAGTCGCAAGCGCATATATAAAAGGTGGAGCAGCTTTTGTTAATTTAGATCGTAGTCCTAATACCGCTGCGGCAATTTTTGATATTCCTTCTAGTGATCAAACAAAGATACAACCTATTTATGGTGTTGGGATTGCTTATGAACTATACCCTAATTTTTCTATTGTCGGAGAAGCGTCGCAGATTAGTGGTGGTGATAGTATTGAAACATCGACTATTGTTGGTGTAGGAATACAACTTGCTATTGGGTAAACGTACAGTCAATTTATTAGATTAAGAGAGGTAAGGATGATAAAAAGGATTGTAACAGGTATCTTATTTTTCTTTTTATCAACAGCACTAGCTTTTGCTGATATTCACGGGTGGATGGGCGGATTTCAATTTGGTCTCTATGACTTCGATTACACCGTGAAGAATCAAGGTTTAGCGACGCCATTAATAGGTAGTGAAAAACCCAACACAAAAGAAGGCAAGTACGGTGGCCGTTTTTACATGGGTTACTCATTTAACGATTACTTTCAAGCTGAGTTGGGTTACACTTTCTATGAAGAGTATAAATTCAAAAATGTCTTTGGTGTGGATGGTGCTGCTGTTGACTTAAGTGCAGATACGTATGATATTGTTAGTGTCGTCAAATTACCTCTTAATGATGTTTTTAATGTTTATGCAAAGCTAGGTACCGCAAATATCAATAAAAGTGACAAGGCCAATTCAACAGCAAAAGCCCTTCCTCTACCTGCTATTAGCGACCGCAGTTATCGTTTAACATACGGTGTCGGTGCGGTATATAACTTAAATTCAATATTTTCTATTGATGCTGGTTGGTACCATATTAATGGCACATCGAGTATAAAAGATACCGACTTTCTTTTCCTGGGCGTAGTGTACTATTTTGAGCAATTTTTACGTTCATGAGAGATATAGCTAAATAGCAACCTTTTATTATTTACTCAAAAACAATACAGCCAGCATGTAAAGTATATTTAATTGTTCCCATTAATTCCCAGCCTAAAAAAGGTGTATTTTTTCCAGCACTTTGTAGCCATTGTTCTGTAATCGTGCAATCAGCATTCGGATCAAAGATAACAATATCCGCTGCTTGCTCCACAGTTAGTGTGCCTGTATCTTGCTGGATTATTTGACTAGGGGAATATGTTAATTTTCTTACCCAATCAGAAAGTGTTAATCGTTTTTCAGTGACGAGGCGGTAAGAAAGTGGTAACAGTGTTTCTAAACTAGAGATACCCGGTTCTGATTCAGCAAAGGGAACGTTTTTTGCGTTATTGTCATGTGGATGGTGGCTTGAGCAAATTGCATCGATCGTTCCATCTTGCAAACCTTGCTGTAGTGCCGCTTGATCTTGTAAGCTGCGTAGCGGCGGTATAATGTGACAATTCGAGTTAAAATCACTGACATCGATTTCACTGAGGGTAACATGTTGTATACTGACATCAGCGGTGACGTTTGCTCCCTGACATTTAGCTTGTCGAATTAACTCAACGGCAGCGTGAGTTGATATATGTGAAAAGTGTAAGCGCACATCAATATATTTGGCTAGTTCTAAGCAACGAGCAACATCAATGCTCTCTGCCATAGCAGGCACACCGGATAAACCTAGGCGTGCACTGACTTGACCTTCATGTACACAAGTATTTTGTGCTAGCCAGGCATCTTGTGGGAAGATAATAATGGGTAAATCGAAAGTAGCTGCATATTCAAAACAGTGGCGCAATACTTTGCTATTGGCAATCGGATTAAATGCATTGGTTACCGCAACGCAACCGGCGTTTTTAAGGCTAGCAAAACATGCTAATTGTTGGCCAGCCAGTTGTTGAGTTAATGCACCATAAGTTAATACTTTAGCTTTATTGCTTGCTTGGCTGTGTTGCTTAATAAAATCAACAACAGCAGGCGTGTCAATAACAGGGTTGGTTTCAGGCGAGCAACATAGTGTGGTTATACCTGCTTTGGCCGCTGCTAGCATTTCTTGTGCAATGGTGGCTTTATAATCGAAGCCAGGTTCGCGCAAGTTAGTAAATAAATCAATGCACCCTGGAAAGACAAGTAACTTGCTAGCATCGATACTACGATCAGCAGAGAAATCATCTAGACTATCAGCAATAGCGATGATTTTTCCTTGTGCAATGTAAATGTTGGTGATACGGTCAATATTGTTTGCTGGGTCAATGACGTGGCCATTATTAATTTTAATACGTTGCATGTTTTTATTCTCCTGCTTGGCCGTTAATAATCATTGCCATGATAGCCATGCGTATCGCAATGCCAAAGTTGACTTGCTGTAATATAACAGCTTGGCGACTGTCGACCACATCAGATGCTATTTCAACACCACGATTAATAGGGCCAGGATGCATGACAATTGCCTCTGGTTTTGCTTGATTTAGTCGCTGGCGTGTTAAACCAAACTCATTAAAAAATTCTTTTTTATTAGGTAATAATCCATTTAGCATGCGCTCTTCTTGTAATCGTAGCATAATGATGACATCAGCATTGTTTAATCCAGTAGACATACTTGTAAAAGGTTTTACGCCGAATGATGCGATTTCATGCGGTAGCAGTGTTGCAGGTGCAATAACACGAACTTCTTTTGCACCGAGTGTGTTTAAGGCGTGTATTAACGAGCGTGCAACACGTGAATGCAGTATATCGCCAACGATAGCCACAGTTAATTGATTAAAGTCAGATTTATAATGTTGTATAGTGAATATATCTAGCATCGCTTGCGTAGGATGTTCATGACAACCATCACCTGCATTTAGCACTGCTGCAGGTGCGGTTAAGTTTTTAGCGATAAAATGTGCTGCACCAGCGGCAGGATGACGAATGATAAAAGCATCGGCATTCATTGCTTGTAAATTATGGATGGTATCTAGCAAGGATTCCCCTTTTTTGGTAGCAGAGGATGCAATATTAATTGTCAGCAAATCTGCGGAGAGTCGTTTTGCGGCTAATTCAAAAGTGGACTGCGTGCGAGTGCTGGCTTCAAAGAACAAATTGACAACGGTTTTTCCTTGCAGTAGCGGTAATTTTTTTGTAACTTGACCTTGCTCATCGATAAATGTTTTTGCTGTCTGTAAAATATTTTCTAAAATAGATCGTGGTAATCCCTCAATAGCTAAAAAATGAATTAACTGATTGTTTTTATCATATTGAATATGTTTTGTTAACATCATGGTCATAGTGAATTATCCAAGTGCTGGGTTATCTCTCACCCATATATTTAACAGTATGGTTACGCAATCATAGCATTTTTTTGCAATATTTTCGCTGTGATGAATAATTACCCATCAGTAATATTTATTGAACCAGTTTTCAAGTATAAGCGTTGCAGCGATACTATCAATAGAATTTTTTCGTAACGATGCTTCTCCACCGTATTCATAGAGTGCTTGCTTGGCGGCAAAAGAGGTTAAATGTTCATCAACTCCAAAAACAGGTAGCTTAAATCGGTGTTTCAGGCGCCGGGCAAATTTTTTTGCAGCGTATTCTAATTGTCTATTTTCGTAACCTTGGTTGACAGGAATACCAACAACCAGTGCTTCAGGCCGCCATTTGTTGATGATATTTTTAATATCTTGCCAGTTAGGAATTCCGTCTTTAGCGGACAAGGCAGGTAACGGAGACGCTGTTTTGGTTATTGATTGACCAACCGCAACGCCTATACGTTTGGTTCCAAAGTCAAAGGCGCATAGTGTGCCTTGTAAGGGAAAAGGCTTGTCTAAATTGTAATACTCTTCAGGCATGTCCAATATCATCGGATAAATTGGTGGCATTAATACCAAGCAAGTGAAGTGCCGCTTGCCAGCGTATAGCAAATGGGGTATCAAAGATGATATGCGCTTTGGCGGGCACAGTTAACCAAAAATTTTCGCTGATTTCTTGTTCTAATTGGCCTGCATCCCAACCAGTGCAACCTAGAACAACAATAATATCGTCGGGGCCTTCATTAGTGGCAATGGCTTGCAATATGTCTTGTGATGATGTGATGGCAATATCAGTGCTAGTTATTAACGTTGATTGCCATACATTGTTCGGCCTGTGAAGAATAAAACCATGGTTTGGTTGAACAGGTCCACCGAAATAAACCGGTAATTGATTTATTGTTGGGTTGTTTGAAGATATATTTATCTGTGACAGTACTTTGCCAACATTAATATCAAGAATAGGCTGATTGATAACAATGCCCATCGTATTCTCATTAGTATGGGAACAAATGTAAATCACAGACTGACGAAAATTAATGTCAGTTAATGATGGCATGGCAACCAAAAAATGGTTTTTTAATGAAAACATTTGTTTGTTCATAGTTAATTAAAAATAAATCAAATCATTTCAGGCCCTGCTGATACAATATCAGAGGAAACATTAAATCGTTTAAAATTGTCTTGGAATAAGTGGATTAAATTATTGCATGCTTTGTTATACTCATTTAAACTGCTCCAAGCTTTGCTTGGATTTAAAATATTACTGTCAATGCCGGTCAGTGCAGTTGGAATTTTTAAATTAAATCCGGGTAATGTTTCTTTCTCCACGCTATCAACTTCGCCAGATAGTGTTGCTGCAACTATCCCTCTGGTTGTTGGGATAGCAAAGCGTTGACCGCCAGCACCATAGGCACCGTTAGTCCAACCGGTATTAATTAAATAAACGGTTGCACCAGTTTCTTCTATACGTTTTATTAACAGATTTGCATATACAGCGGGAGGGCGTGGGAAAAAAGGTGCACCAAAGCAGGTGCTGAATGTGGTTTTAATTCCTTTTTGTTGCCCGACCTCTGTGCTGCCAACAAGAGCAGTATAACCGCTTAAAAAATGGTAAGCCGCTTGTTGTTTGGTTAATTGAGAAACGGGCGGCAAAACACCAAATAAATCGCAAGTTAAAAATAAAACTGCTTGTGGATGACCAGCCTGATTCTCTTCAACACGTAATTTAATGTGTTCGCGTGGATAGGCGGCCCGTGTATTTTGCGTTAATGAATCATCATTAAACATAGGTTGTTGATCATTAGTATTTAACACCACGTTTTCCATGATTGCACCGCTACGAATGGCATCCCAAATTACAGGTTCTTTCTTTTGTGAGAGATCGATGCATTTGGCATAACATCCTCCTTCAAAGTTAAAGACACCGTCTTGGCTCCAGCCATGTTCGTCATCACCAATTAAAAAGCGCTCAGGATCAGCAGAGAGGGTAGTTTTTCCTGTTCCGGATAGACCAAAAAATAAGGCAGTATCTCCGCTTTTACCAACGTTAGCAGCGCAGTGCATAGGCAACACATCCGCATCAGGTAATAAAAAATTCAGCACAGAAAACATGGCCTTTTTCATTTCGCCAGCATAATGGGTGCCGCAAACAAGAATACGTTTTTGGCTAAAATTTAAAATAATAGCGGCGCTGCTATTCGTACCATCTATTTCAGGCATGGCTTGGTAATTTGGGGCACTCATGAGAAGCCAAGCATTGTCTTGTGGGATTGTTTCACGTATAAATAAATTGTGTGTGAATAAGCTTTGCCAAGCATGTTCTGTTTTGACTTTGACAGCCACACGGTGTTTTATATCTGCACCTACGTGTAAATGCGATAGAAAAGATGTTTTCTCGGCTAAGTAATTTTCAACTTTTTCCCACAGTCGGTCAAATTTCTCGCAAGCAAATGGTTGGTTAATTACTCCCCAATCAACCGTATCCATGGTGATATCATCTTGCACGATAAATCGATCGTTAGGTGAACGGCCGGTGCGTTCACCAGTATAAACAGTGAGTGCTCCATTGGCACTTAATTTTCCTTCGTTATGTGTTAATGCTATTTTGGTTAATTCTTCACTACTTAAATTTATTTGTTGCATATTATTTGATCCTTAGCGTTGTGCGGGATGAAAATAGAGGCTCATTATGTCAATTTTTAGCAGATGTTTCAAAATTTATCGTGCCTAGTGCACGCGGATTCGTTCTCTCTAGGCTTCGGGAAATAATGATTTATCGACAGCATAACTTCTCGCTTGTGCAGCGGTAATACATTTTTGATCAACCAGTGCACGTAAGTTTTGATCCAGTGTTTGCATGCCTAAGCTTTGACCTGTTTGAATGCTAGAATACATTTGAGCAACTTTGTCTTCGCGAATTAAATTGCGGATAGCGTTAGTACAGATCATGATTTCAAAAGCAGAAATGCGCCCACCATGAACTTTTTTTAACAAGCGTTGTGAGATAACAGCTCGTAGTGATGATGATAACATTGAGCGAACCATATTTTTTTCACCGGCAGGGAAGACATCAATAATGCGGTTAATGGTTGTTGCTGCCGAACTGGTGTGTAAGGTGGCAAAAACTAAATGTCCTGTTTCAGCTGCAGTGAGTGCAAGCCGTGTTGTTTTTGTATCGCGCATTTCACCAATCATCACCACATCAGGATCTTCACGCAGGGCGGATCGCAATGCTTCGGTAAAGCCCAATGTATGTTGATAGACTTCACGTTGGTGAACTAAACTGGTTTTCGGTTCGTGCTCAAATTCAATCGGATCTTCAATAGTTATAATATGTTCATTTCGTGTGCGATTGATTTGCTCAATAATGGCGGCTAATGTTGTACTTTTTCCGACACCTGTTGGGCCGGTGATGATGACGATTCCTGATTTATATTCTGATATACTTTTTAGCACTTCAGGCAAGTTTAAATCGTCTATGGACTGGATTTCGGACGGAATGGTTCTAAATGCTGCAGCAGGACCACGTAATTGATTGTAAGCATTGATACGAAAACGGGCTAAATCAGGAATTGAAAAAGAAAAGTCCACTTCTAATTTTTCTTCATATATTTTTCGCTGATTGTCATTCATGATATCGTAGATAAGTTGTTCAACTTCTTTAGCCGATAATGCAGGCAAGTTGACTTTACGTATATCACCATCCACTCGAATTAAAGGTGGCATGCCAGACGATAAGTGTAAGTCTGAGGCTTTATTTTTAACTGTAAATACTAGAAGATCTGTAATATCCATATTAAACCTTACTATTAGGAAACTATTTTGACAATCATTGCGCAAAGATTATTAAATGTCCAGAATTTGATTCAGGAAACGTGCCAATTATATGGCCGAGATAATTCAACAGTAACACTTTTGGCGGTGAGTAAAACTTGTTCTGTGGATAGTATCAATGAAGCGATTGCTGTAGGTCAGCGGATATTTGGTGAAAACTATGTCCAAGAAGCATTAGTAAAGATAAAAAGACTACAAAAAGCCGCAGTAGACTGGCACTTTATTGGGGCTATTCAACGCAATAAAACACAACAGATTGCTAAGTCATTTGATTGGGTGCACTCAGTTGCTTCAGTAAAAGTTGCCAGGCAATTGAATGATCAACGACCAAAATCGATGTTGCCACTGAATGTCTGTGTTCAAGTCAATATCAGCCAGGAAGAACAAAAAGCAGGGATTTCTATTGGTGAATTGTCACCGTTGCTGCAAGAAATTATCAGCTTGCCAAGACTAAAGTTAAGAGGATTGATGACGGTGCCAAAATTTACACAGGCTTTTTCTGCACAGCGTTTGCCTTATAGGGCTTTACGTATGACTCGTGATCGTTTACAACAGTGTTTGGGGGTTGAATTAGATACGCTATCAATGGGAATGACAGCCGATTTAGGTGCAGCGATAGCTGAGGGTGCGACGATTGTACGTGTTGGTACAGCAATATTCGGCCCTAGGATTGCATAGGGCATTCTGGGAAAAATGATCAATGAATAAGGTGTGAAGATGATCAATAATATATCAGCAGCGTTGGAATTTATAGTGGATTCGTTATTTGGTTTTTATCTTATGGCTTTAATTATTCGCGCATTATTACAAATGGGAAGAGCGAATCCAGCTAATTCGATTACACGCTTTATTATTATGATCACAAAACCGCCAGTAGCATTGTGCCAGTATTTTCTGCCAACTATAAAACAGTTTGATTTAGCGATTGTTTTTATTGCGCTTGTGTTAGTCATGTTAAAGCTTGAAATTTTATTTTTTTTACAAACACATTTATGGTTACCAAATTTTCTAGGTTTAGTCGTGTGGGCATTTGCCGATCTACTGCAACAAGTGTTTAATTTATTCTTTTTTGCGATATTAGCTCAGGTGATTATTAGCTGGGTTGCTATGGGGCGTTATCATCCGATGATGGAAGTATTATTTCATATTACTAATCCCGTCTTACGGCCTTTTCAACGATTGATTCCAGCAATAGGTGGTTTAGATATTTCGCCGATCTTTGCAATAATGCTATTAAAAACATTAGATATATTAATTCTTTTTCCTTTAGTAAAAATAGGACAACAATTGATGCTACCATGAAGGCATGTTGATTTCTATTTTCTTCCTTGGGGAGAATTACAGCGAGCAGTTACTGTGCTGGTTTTAATATTTGATTCTTGTTCTGCCACAATCGAACACGCCTTGAAAAAGAACTGGTAGAATTTTTCTTCGCCTGATTCACCATCTAATCCTTGTAATTTATATAAGGGGAAATTATGCGGATCAGCCGTGTATTGTTGACTTTTATTTAATTCTGTTTTTTCATCACGTGTTAATGTTCTTTTTAACATATTGTAAAGTATCTTTAATTCTTGAAAAGGAATTTTAAATAGATTATCTATTAAACTAGATTCGTAATTTTTTAATTTTTTTAGGTCTTCTAAGCGCGGATATAAGCTTAAGAAATCGAATAATTTACTTAATTGTTTTATTAACAAATTTTTAGATTCTGTTATTGCATAAGTTGACAATTTTTCTATAGTTTCAGAGGACAACATATTTTGTTTGTTTGTTGAATTTTCTATGTGGTTTAATAGTATGATAACTGCATCTAGAGGACTGGTTTCTTCATTATTAAAATTTTGTGACGGATATGAAGAAATGTTGTTAGACTCGGCTATTTGCTCCTCATATTCTTTTAGCATGGTTTTTTCCTCAGAGGATAATAATGTTTTTAAACAGCCATAGAGTTTTCTTAATTCGTCAAGAGGAGCGCCGGTTACTTTTAGCGATTCATGTTTTGCACATTTTTCAGATGGATGAAATAAACATTGTAAATAGAATATTTTTTTTAATGGTTCTATTATAGTTGACTCTTCTTTTAAATAATCAACTAGTGTATTCATTATTTCCGGTTTTAAAATTTGTTCATTATTTTTGTTTGGCAAATGCTTGATGTAATTTAATAGAATAGCTATTGAGTCTAGAGGGGCTGGAGTGAACAGTATTGATTTTTCTAATTCATTATTGTTTTTGTCTTTCTTTTTTAATAAAGCATATATTGATTTTGACAGGGGTATAACCCCATCATGTAATGCCACAACAAATGCTCTGTATTTTTCATCTATGTTTTTAAAAACTTTACCTGGAGAGGATTTGCAGCCTGCCATAAATAACCCAAAAGAGGTGAGGATTTTTGGATAGTTAGTGACTAGATTTGCCATGTCATCATACGATCTGTCACTGAAAAAAAACACAGGATATTTTTTTTTATTGTTATGTAATGCGTGAACAACATATGCGCCTATAGCACCTCCCAATGAACGTCCTTTAATGACAAGTCTACAAGAAGGGTTAAGTTTTCTATTACCAATAATGCTTAATACAACTTTATAAACATCGTTATGAATTTCACCCAGTGATGGGGCTGTATAAGGAGCCAGCTTTCTTTTTTCATTGATATCTAGCTCTGTTTGGTAAACATCATTATAGACAGTGCGTATTGGTGATTCTGAAGAAGCTTCTCTTATTGAGAACTTTCCGCCTACATTACGATGATTAATTGTTATCACAGTACAATTTAATGTAAGAGCATCTTTTATTATATCATTGAGAGTATTTTGCATGAGCACTGCATTTCCACACAAGTAGAGTATAACCATGTTTCTGGCATCTTTTGGTGAAAAAGTAAAACTTTCAAGCGCAACGAGTGTTTTGTCTTGGCTATCAGTTACAACAAAGGGCTCTGTATTAATGCAGCCTTCACCATGAGTTTTTACATAACGTTCTTCAAGCTCTTCGATTTGCTGTGTGCATAATGCAGGGTCATACGCCATGTCAACAGCTGGTAGTATTTGTTCTCGGATCACACTGAATAGGTTTGAATTTGTTGGGTCACTATTTGTTCCTACGCTTGCAGATACATCTTTTATATTAGAATCATCATTTTTTGTATTAAAACTGCGTGGACTCATTAAGGGACATGATTCTGAGCTTTGAGATGTGCTTACGAGTGATTTTGGGCTAACCATATTTGTTGTTTGGCTAGCTTCGTTATCAAGTGTAAAGTGGAGCTTTTTTGAAATGTGGGAAAGTTTCCTTGAGCGAGGTGAAGAGCTGAGTGTTGTAAGCGGTTGCGCCTCAGAGGTGCTTCTTCTACGTTGAACTGATCTTCTAGGTACATGTGGACTAGAAGTGAGGGAACCTCGTAATGAAAAAAGTGTCGATGTGTTGTTTTCATCAGCAGAATGTTTGGGAATTTTTATATTGCTAGCTCTTGGACTAGTAGTAGACTTATTTATTCTGTTGGGTGCGAAAGAATGTTGTCTTTCGTCATTCCTAAATTTTCGTGGGCTGATAAAATGTTCTAAGTGTGAAGTTGATAGTTTTCTTTGATGTTTTCCTTTAGGTGTTGTAGGGGGAGAGTATAGTATTCTAGTACCATCCTTTGCTGGTGATGTTGGCTCGCGTCTTCGTGGTGTGATACTCCGCAGCTCGTTACTGTGTGACTTTTTTAGTTCTAATGGTGATGTTTCCGACCGTGCCCGACGTATTCTTGAGCTACTACGGTTTTGCCCGGAGAGTTGTGGATGATTTATGGGAAGGGTAGGAATGTCATGTAATTTTTTTTGGTCTGAAATCGTTGGATTAGATTTGTGATTTTTTTGTCTGTGCATATTTCATCCTTGATTCGAGCAATAATTATAACTTACCTTTTGCACAATTGATCAGCTAAAAAGTCACTATTTGACATAGCTTCTTTAGCAGTAGAACATTCAATACGCACTATTTATCAAGTAGTTGCGTTTTCTGCCAGCGATTACAATAAAGTAAATACTGAAGAGGATATAATAATTTTGCTGTTTAATCAATTATATTCCACAAAATGATTTTTATTTAGTCATCTGGGTGGTGTGAAAATGTTGCTAATATTTGCAGCCACTATGTAAAGCAACAATGCCTGTGTTAAAGTTGTTGTACTGGCAATCTTCAAATCCAGCTGTTTCCAACAAGGTTCGCAGTGTCTCTTGATCAGGGTGCATACGTATAGATTCCGCAAGATATTGATAACTATTGGCATCATTCGCAACCCATTGTCCTAGCTTAGGCAAGATGTGGAAAGAGTAACGATCATAAATTGAATTCACGATGGGTATCGTTGGTTTCGAAAATTCTAAAATATAAACTTTCCCGCCAGGTTTTAACACGCTATACATGGCTTTTAACGCTTTGTCTTTTTGTGTTACATTACGCAGACCAAATGCGATTGTAATCGTATCGAAATAATTCTTTGGGAAGGGTAAGTTTTCTGCATCGGCTAGAATGTACGTTGCATTATTACTCAATCCCTTGTCAAGCATGCGATTTCTTGCAATATTTAACATTGAACTGTTTATATCAGATAAAATAATTTGTCCATTTCCACCGATTTTTTTTGCCATTAATGCAGCTAGATCACCCGTACCGCTAGCTAAATCTAATACTTTAGCGTTTGGCTTAATGTTTGCAATAAAAATGGTTATTTGTTTCCATAACCGATGAATACCAAATGACATTAAATCATTCATCAAGTCATATTTATTGGCAACAGAGTGAAAAATATCAGCAACTCGCTTTGTTTTTTCTTTTGTGGGAACTTGTTGAAAACCGAAATGTGTTTTATCTGGCTCATTCTGTTTTGTCACGTTTTTACTCACCTTTTTCATTCATTTGAGCTATCATTTGCGGTTGTTTTATGCCGAGCTCATATAATGTTTGCCAAGAGAATATGCCACTATCATGGCCATCATCGAAAATTAATTTTATCGCATAATTTCCGACAGGTTCAATGGCTACAATATTAACATCTTCTTTTTCTTTTAGCGATGTGGTTTTGTGCTTTTTTGCTTCCGCAGAAGGAGAAAAAATGCGCAGATAAGCGCAAGAAAAATCAAATTGTTGATTATTATCAAATAATACTGTTAATGTGCGCAGCTTTTGCAATAATTTTATTTCTTTAACTTGCGGCAAACTGGTCATTTAAAAATCACAAAATAAAATGACTTAAATCTTCATTTTTAACGAGAGCATCTAGTTGTTTATTAACATACTCATGATTAATGACGATTGATTGTCCGTTTTGGTCCGGTGAATCAAACGAAATACGTTCTAATAAGCGTTCCATAACCGTATGTAAACGGCGAGCACCAATGTTTTCAGTATTTTCATTGATGTGCCATGCAATTTGTGCAAGACGGTCAATCGCGCTGTCATCAAAGCTCAGGGTAAGACCTTCAATACCCAGCATAGCGGCATATTGCTTTGTTAATGAAGCGCTAGGTTCGGTTAAAATTCGTTTAAAGTCCTCTGTGCTTAATGCCTTTAATTCAACTCGAATTGGTAGTCGTCCTTGTAATTCAGGGATTAAGTCTGAAGGTTTGGCTAGATGGAAGGCGCCAGAAGCAATGAATAGTATATGATCTGTTTTGATCATGCCATATTTGGTTGATACCGTGGACCCTTCAATTAAGGGTAATAAATCTCGTTGAACGCCTTCACGCGAGACATCAACACCGCTGTGATCAGCGCGACGACAAACTTTGTCAATTTCGTCGATAAAAACAATGCCGTTTTGTTCAACTTTTTCCAAAGCTTTCATTTTAAGTTCTTCTTCATTGAGTAACTTTGCCGCTTCCTCTTCTTGTATGATTTTAGTTGCATCTTTAATTTTTAACTTGCGGAGTTTTGTTCGCTCGGAATTTAAATTTTGGAACATGTTTTGAAGTTGGCTAGTCATTTCTTCCATGCCAGGCGGTGCAACAATTTCAACTCCAACTGAAGTTGCGGCAACTTCAATTTCTATTTCTTTATCGTCTAGCTTGCCTTCTCGCAATTTTTTTCTCATCATTTGCCTACCGGCAGAATCGTTTTCTTTATCTTTTTCTTCTTCCATCTCTACATGTGAGAAACCAGATGTAGTTGGCGGTGGAAGTAATGCATCTAATATTCGATTTTCAGTAGTGTCTTCAGCCAAATATTTTACTTTTTCAATTTCATTCTCACGTGTTTTTTTCATGGCTCTATCAACAAGATCACGAATAATAGTATCAACATCACGACCAACATAACCGACTTCAGTAAATTTTGTTGCTTCTACTTTAATAAAAGGTGCATCGGTTAAACGAGCTAAGCGGCGAGCGATTTCTGTTTTACCCACACCAGTGGGACCAATCATTAAAATATTTTTTGGTGTGATTTCAATACTTAATTCTTTATCGCTTTCACGTAATTGTGCACGACGCCATCGATCGCGGACGGCAATTGCTACAGCGCGTTTTGCATCGTCTTGTCCAATAATATATTTATCTAATTCTTCAACAGTTTCACGAGGTGTCATGACTGAGGTGATATTTGACATAGTACTATATTAACTCCAAAATTATTATTCAGACTCTAATTCTTCGATGGCTAAATTATGATTTGTATAAATACAAATGTCGGCTGCAATAGTTAAACTTTTTTCAACAATATTACGAGCATTCATCTTTGTATTCGTCATTAATGCTTGACAGGCAGCTTGTGCAAAAGGACCACCAGATCCAATAGCAATATAATTGTGTTCAGGTTCAATTACATCTCCGTTACCCGTTATGAGTAATGATGTTTTACTATCAGCAACAATCAGCAAAGCTTCCAAGCGACGTAACATACGGTCAGTGCGCCAGTCTTTGGCTAACTCAACGGCTGCACGGGTTAAATGGCCATGATACATTTCTAATTTGGCTTCAAATCGTTCAAATAGTGTAAAAGCATCAGCGGTTCCGCCAGCAAAGCCAGCGATAATTTTATTTTGATACAGGCGTCTCAATTTTCGTGCGTTACCTTTTGTTACCGTATTACCCATGGTAACTTGTCCGTCACCGCCTAATACAACTTTATTATTACGGCGAACGCAGAGAATAGTTGTTCCTCGATATTGGTCCAAGTTTGTTCCTCCTACAATATGTTATAGCGTAGTGTATCGTTATTTACTGTTTACGCAATAGCTGCTAGCTTTATCTGTTTGTTTTCAGAACATCCACTAGGTTCTCAGTTTTATATGGGGCTACAATTGGCAAAATCAACAGAGATTGCAAAAAAGTGATCAAATGTCATTAGTCAGCCAGGTCTGTCTCATTTTTAATCAAAATGGTTTTTACATGAGCTGTTTTTAGCTTTTTTTGAATAAAAATCGCACGCTTTTTGTCATGGTAGGGTCCTACATAGACTCTGTATAAAACAATATTGTCTTTGGTAGAGGTGTTAATTGATACATCATACCCTGCTAAAATTAATTGCGCTTTCATTCGATCGGCTTCTTGTGCATTTTTAAAAGCGGCAGCTTGAAGGTAATAATTAACGAGGCTGTGTTTTTTAACTGGAACGCTTGTGGGCTGTTTTATAGTAACCTCTTTCTTAACAGAGGGTGCTGTTTGTGGTTCTTCTTTTGTCGCAGTTTGTTGGTTTTTAGGTAGCATACTATAAAAATCAAATTTAGGTACTTTAGATTTTTCTTGTTGTACTGTTTTTTTAGTCTTCTGAGAGGAGTCACGCTCATTTTTTGAAAATGACTTAATAACATCGGGTAAATGTTGTTGATGATGAAGCCATAAAGCAAAGAATAAACCGGTTAACAGACCCAGAGCAAACCATAGCCAGCGTTTTGGTGCTTCATTTTTTTTGCTATGTTTTTTATATTTTGTTTTTTGATTTTTAGCCATATTACATTTCCTCAGGGGCACTGACCCCTAACAGTTGTAAGCCATTTGCAATAATTTGCTTGGTCGCAGCGACTAGACATAAACGCGCATTGCGAGTTGCTTCATGATCAATTAAAAATTGATGGCTATTATAGTAGGTATGGAAACTGTTTGCTAAATCTTTTAAGTAATAAGCAATCAAATGCGGTTCAAGTCTCATCGCTGCTGTGTGTAAAAGCTCAGCATAAAGAGACAAATTGAAGATCAAGTCTTTCTCTTGAGGTTCTAATAGTAAATTGACATTACTGAGTCCCAGTGCTTGGTCAAACTGCCAATTTTTTTCAGTGAGTTGGTTAAACACACTGCAAATTCGTGCATGAGCATATTGGATATAGTAAATAGGGTTATCGCTTGTTTGTTTGGTTGCCAGTTCCAGATCAAAATCTAAATGTTGTTCTGCTTTGCGTAAAATATAGAAAAAGCGAGCGGCATCATTACCAACTTCTTTGCGCAATTCACGCAAACTAACAAAGGATCCACTGCGAGTTGACATAGGTACCCGTTCTTTACCGCGGTATAATGTCACAAATTGAATGAGCACGACCTTTAATGTCTTTTCTGTGATGCCTACTCCAGTTAAAGCAGCTTGTAAACGAGTTACATAGCCATGATGGTCTGATCCAAAAATATCGATTAGATGGTCAGCATTACGTTCAAGTTTCGCAAGGTGATTGGCAATATCGGCAGCAAAATACGTCGGATAACCATTTTTTCGGATCAGTACACGATCCTTATCGTCACCAAATTGTGTGGCTTTAAACCATAAGCAACCGTCTTTTTCATAGGTGACGTTTTTTTCTTTGATGAGTTTCATTGCATTGGCGAAATAATTGCCGTCAAATAGATGGCTTTCCAAAAACCATTTGTCAAATTCAACACCAAATTCAGCCAAATCGTTTTTTATGTCTGTTAGAATAGTGTCTAGCGTAAACTTATGCACATTGCTATAACCGGTTTCTCCTAGACAGTTTTTGCAATTTTTAATGAGCGCGTCAATGTGAGCTTCTTTGTCACCCTCTGGATTATCATGGTCAGGAGGAACATTCTTAAACACACTGTTTGCTGGCCAGTGTAATGCATCCCCGTGTTGTTGTTTTAATTGCTTGGCAATATCGACAATGTAATCACCTTGATATCCACTACTAGGAAAAGAAAACTGTTCTCCACATAGGTTTAAATAACGTAACCATGTACTAGTGGCTAATATATCGGTTTGTCGGCCAGCATCGTTAACATAATACTCCCGATGTACGTTATAGCCGATGGCAGATAATAAGTTACTACATGCTGTACCATAAGCGGCACTTCGACCATGTCCCACGTGTAGCGGACCTGTTGGATTAGCCGAAATAAATTCTAGGTTGATGGTTTCGTTATTTCCATATTTTGTCTGACCAAAATTTTCCTTAGATAGTAAGATTTCTTCGATAATTTGATTCTGTGCATTTTTAGTCAAATAAAAGTTAATAAACCCTGGGCCAGCAATTTCGATATTTTCAATCAGATCGCAATGTGGGATGGCGACTTTAATTTTATTTGCAACATCTCGTGGTGAGGATTGTATGGTTTTTGCTAATGTCATAGCAATGTTGGTAGCAAAATCACCATGTTGTTTGTTTTTTGTATGCTCAATCTGGATGTTAGGTAATTTTTCTGTAGTAAATAGATTATCTGCTTGTAGAGAGAGTAATGCTTGTTTAATTAATGAATGAATATGATTTTTCATGGTGAATGTTAATAACTCCTTATGGTATCACTCACTACTTTTTTCAGAGTAGCTACTTTAGCTAATTTTGCCAAAAAAATACTCGCGTGGCTATCAGTGCGGTGTTTTTTTGGCAATTTTTATGGTGATTTTGCCTTGAATATACCTGTTGATTCAAGGATGATAAGCCATTCAGTCTCAACATATTGTGCTATATCCAATTTTCCATGCTGGTAGTGAGTAAAAAGTATAATGCATTACATCATGACTGATCGTGCCTGTTATAGATATAGGCGGTCGGAAATAGACAAAAATGTCACTATTTAGCATGTTAGCGTGGATAATAAATGCTTCCATCTGAGTCAAGCTCGCTACTGATAACCATATGAGCATTTTTAAGTCGGTTTTTGTGGTAACATTCATCAAAGAAAGGCAACGTGCTGATAGTTGCTAAAAAACAGCTTCATATTGTCTGTAATAGTCATTAAGATGGTGTTTTATGCCGATAAAGTAAACAAGCTAAATCTGGGATTACTGTAAGTGTTTTATTTTGTTACTCTGATTATGATTGGTCTAGTACTCTTAATTTGGGGGGGAGACCGTTTTGTTACGGGTGCAGCAGCACTGGCGAGAAACCTCGGTGTTTCTCCTATGCTAATTGGTTTAACGATTGTTGCATTAGGAACATCAGCTCCTGAAGTTTGTGTCTCTATTGTTGCTTCCATTAAAGGGGATGGTAGTATTGCTGTTGGTAATGCGCTAGGGTCTACTATTGCTAATATTGGCTTGGTGCTTGGTGTTATTACGTTAATAAAACCTTTGAAGATCCAATCTAATACATTAAATTTAGAATTTCCCTTAATGTTTATTGTCATGTTGGTAGCGGCATTATTGTTTAGCGATGGTGATTTGACTTATCTAGATGGTTTTATCTTGTTACTGGGGTTTGCTGCTTACATACTTATTTTGACGAGAGTGGGGTTAAGAACTCAACAGGCGGTCGATCGATTTGCCATTGAAGAATCAATTGATATTCCGAAACAAATGCCTATGTTATTGACGTTAATTTGGATAGTGGTTGGTGCTATTTTATTGCCTTTAGGCTCAGAAATACTTGTTACCGGTGCTGTTGGGGTTGCGCGCTTACTGGGTGTGTCAAATTTGCTCATAGGTTTGACTATCGTAGCGATTGGTACCAGTTTGCCGGAATTAGTTGCTTCATTGTTTGGTGTCATTAAAGGTGAGGATGGTATCGCACTGGGAAATATTATCGGTTCTAATATATTCAATTTATTGGCAGTATTAGCCATCCCAGGACTGATTCATCCGGCTTATTTTGGTTTAATTGTTATGCAGCGTGATTTTATCTTTATCTTGCTGCTAACGCTTTATTTGTATTATTTAGTTAGATCGAAAGTTGATAAAAAGGAAGCCGTTATTTCTAGATGGAATGGCGCAATATTTTTAATAATTTATATTATCTACTTCATTTTAGTCATTTATTGGCGATAACAGCAGTATCGGCATAAAATAATAAAACACTAGAGGGGGTGTTTTCCAGATTGCTTAGATATAAGGAATAGAAAAATATCTATATGATAATCCACTTCAGTCCTCACAGTGGATGAAAAGAGCCATTGCTTGATTGCACGGGGAGTAAAGCGTAATAAGTTTTTTAATTGGTCATATTGAAATTCACACGGTTCAAGTTGATTGTTTTGTCAGTAAAACCAGATAGCTATGAAAGAGAGTTGATTAGAAAAATGAAGCAGCAAGAAAAAATTCCTGAAATAACCATTAAGGCAGTTGTTTTATCAATATTTTTGACAGTGATATTATCGGCAGCGAATGCATATCTTGGATTAAAAGTTGGCATGACGGTTTCAGCGTCAATTCCTGCAGCTGTAATAGCAATGGCATGTCTGCGTTTATTTAAGCACTATAATAAGTTAGAAAGCAATATTGTACAGACTGGCGTTTCTTCTGGTGCGGTATTAGCTGCCGGCGTTGTTTTTACCATTCCTGCTATGATTATTATTGCTTTCTGGACACATTTTCACTATTGGCAAATAGCCATGATTTCCGTTATCGGAGGTATTTTAGGTGTTTTATTTTCAGTACCCTTAAGGCGAGTGTTACTAGCCGATAACGCATTACCTTTTCCAGAAGGTAATGCGATTGGTAATATTTTAAACGCAAGCGAGGCAGAGGGAATTGGGTTTAAAAATTTAATTTATGGTAGCGTTATTGGTGCTACCATAAAATTATTTCAGCTGGGTTTTAAAATATTTGCAGATAGTGTGCAAATATGGTTTGTTCGAGTGGGCACTGTTTTTGGATTTGGGCTTGGATTTGACCCAGCTTTATTTGGTGCAGGTTATATAATGGGGGTTAATACGGCTATTGCTATTATGGTCGGTATTGTGCTTGGCTGGGTTGTTGGAGTGCCGATTATTGCTGGCATTTTTGGGGTTCCTGAACTTTCAGACTCATCTCAAATAGCACTGGCTCTATGGAGCGATTATATTCGATATATTGGTTTAGGCGTCATGATGACAGGGGGCGTTAGTGCAGTATACAAATTAATGATACCTATATACCGCGGGATAAAAACCTCGTTTCAATCTTTATGCAAACGTAATAATATCAATGGGCAATCGATAGCTAGGCAAGAGCAAGATATCCCTATTCATATCGTTTTTTGGCTGGTACTGTTATCGTTGGTGCCGATTTATTTTATCTTATCCCATTTAAGTCATGCCCCACAATTACAGTTTAGCCATGGTCAGCAATTTCTGTTTAATAGTGTTAATTTGCTTTATTTGCTTTTTGGCGGATTTATCTTTGCATCAATTTGTGCCTATTTTGCTGGTTTGGTAGGTTCTTCTGCGAGTCCTCTATCCAGTCTTAGTTTGATTGCTTTAATTTTCTCTGCGTTAATTATGATGGCTTTTTTACACGATTCCTTATTAGCAAGTGCTCATGCAGATATGGCAAAAACGGCTGCATCGATAGTCATTGTTATTACTGCACTAGTGTCCTCAGCTGCAGCTATTAGCAATGATACTATCCAAGATTTAAAAGCGGGGCAAATCGTTGGAGCGACACCTTGGAAACAGCAAGTGATGTTGATGGTGGGAGTTGTGGTTGCTGCATTAATTATTCCTTTAGTTTTACAATTGCTATTTAATGCTTATGGTATGGCGGGCATTTTTCCTCGTTCAGGGATGGATCCTTCGCAAATGCTTTTAGCACCACAGGCAAGTTTAATGGCGGCGGTTGTTAATGGTATTTTTATGCATAACTTGAATTGGACGTTAGTATTTACAGGGATGGCTATTGGTATTGTTTCATTGTTAGCAGATCAATGGTTAAAGCCTAAGTATCAACTTCCCGTATTGGCGGTAGGCATTGGTATTTATCTTCCAGTCGATACTTCATCCGCTTTAGTTATTGGTGGTGTTTTGTCATGGATAGTGCGACGAGCACTGGCAAAGCGAAGTATGCTATTGCCATCAAAGCAGCAAAAAAAATACAGGCAAAGAGGGCATCAATATGCCATGTTATTAGCAAGTGGCTTAGTTGCAGGTGCCGCAATTATGGGAATCATATTGGCTGTACCGTTTGTCATAGAGGGAACGACCAGTGCATTACAAGTGATGCCAAAGCACATGACGCATGTTGCTGAGATGCTAGGAACTATCGCCATTATCGTGTTATGCTGGTGGTTTAAAGCGCAAGTACAGCGTGAAAGTGAAGCATATAACCGTTCTCATCCTCATTAAGATAATCCACTGTGGCGTAATAATGCTTTGATATCTGGCTTACGGCCGCGAAAAGCAACGTATAAATCCATTGCTTCTTCTGAACCACCTTTCTCCAGTATATTGGTTAGAAAAGCACGGCCTGTGTCGGGATCAAATAAGCCATTTTCTTCAAACTTTGCAAAAGCATCACTTGATAATACTTCAGCCCATTTATAACTATAGTAGCCAGCGGCATAGCCACCTGAAAATATATGAGAAAAGCTGTGTTGGAAGCGGTTAAAGTCCGGAATAGGCATAACAGCCGTTTCTTCTCTGACATCATTTAATATATCTTGTATGCGAGCTCCCATTTTAGTTCGATATTCTAAATGTATACGAAAATCGAATAAGCTAAATTCTAATTGTCGCACCATTTGCATACCTGCCTGGAAATTCTTTGCATTGAACATTTTTTGGTAAAGCTCGGTTGGCAAGGGTATTTTACTCTCGTTATGACTGGTAATCATTGGTATAACATCTTCTTGCCAGCACCAATTTTCCATAAATTGGCTAGGCAATTCTACTGCATCCCATGAGACACCGTTGATACCTGATACGTCTGAGTAGTCTATTTTAGTTAATAAATGGTGCAATCCATGACCGAACTCGTGAAATAAGGTAATAACGTCATCATGTCGTAATAATGCGGGTTTATCTCCTACAGCACCAGCAAAATTACAGATAAGATAGGCAACAGGAATTTGTATGCTCCCATTTGCGAGACGGAATCGTTGACAATAGCCATCCATCCAAGCGCCATCGCGTTTGTTTTCACGTGCATATAAGTCCATATAAAAATAACCACGAATTTCCTGTTTAGCATCATAAATTGTGAAAAAACGCACATCTGGATGCCAACTGGATGTTGCTGTCTGCTCTTTTATGTGAATATTATATAAACGCTCTACTAGAGCAAATAATCCGGTAAGAACTTTATCAATAGGGAAGTAGGGTCTTAATATTTCTTGAGAGATGGCATATTTATGCAAGCGTAATTTTTCACTGTAATAAGAGATGTCCCATGCCTGAAGGCGATTAATTTGATATTCTTTTTTAGCAAACTCGCATAATTCAGCGTAGTCTTTTTCAGCAAATAAATAGGAATGTTGTAATAATTTTTTTAAAAATGCCATCACTTCAGTTGGATTATCGGCCATTTTTGTTGCTAATGATAATTCGGCATAATTGCTAAAACCTAATAATTGTGCGAGCTCATGCCTTAGCTTAAGAATTTGTTCCATAATGGTTGAATTATCCCAACGATTTGCATTGGGGCCTTGATCAGAGGCACGTGTGGTATAAGCACGATAGAACTCTTCTCGTAATTTAGCATTATCTGCATAAGTGACAATAGCGTGATAAGAAGGAAAATCTAACGTGAAAACCCAGCCAATTAACCCTTTTTGTTGTGCGATATTTCTGGCATTTGCAATGGCGTGTTCAGGAATGCCGGTTAGATCACGCTCATCTGTAATAAATTTATGCCAATTTTGGCTAGCATCCAGTACATTATTAGAAAATTTCGTACTTAATTCTGCTAATTGTTGCTGAATTTGTTGAAACTGTCTCTTTTTTTCCTCACTAAGGGCAACACCCGCTAAGCGAAAATCTCGTAAAGCATCAGTAATGACTTTTTTCTGTGCGCATGAATATGTTTGGAAGTTTTTATTTTGGAAAATTTTCTCGTAAGCACGAAATAATTTGTCGTTTTGTCCTATCTTTGTCGCATATTCAGTCAATAAGGGTAAACATTCTTGGTAAGTTTGGCGCAATTCTTCCGTATTAAGCACACTGTGCAAATGACTTATCGGTGACCAAAAACGATTAAGTTTGTCATCAATTAGCATGAGTGGCTCTATTAAAGATTGCCATGAAGGGTTGGTTTCTTGGCAAAGTTTACTTATTTCTTCAAGATTTTTGTTAAGTAATGTTGTTAAATTTGGTTTGATACGATTAGTGTCGATGTTTGAAAAGTCAGGTAAGTTAACTAAAAATTTTGTTGTATCTGCCATTAAATTATTTCCTATATAAAAAAAATTTACGGAAGTTTAACCATTTTTTTTTATAAAAAATACAAAAAAAAGTTTTAACAAGGGGAAATAATCCTGTTTTTTTATAAAAAATTTAATTTTTTTGCAAAAAAATGTAAAAAATTATAAGTTTTGGTTGCAAAAAGCAAAAAACCTTTTATACTTTTGTTGTTTATTTAATAACCTGTGAGGATTAATGTAATGCCAAAGACAACTGTGAAAAAAGTCGCTAGCAAAGATGTTAGCGCATTGAAAGTTAAGGCGAGCCAGTTAACGAAAAAATTGTCAGATCTTAAAAAAAAGATGAAAGCTAAAGTTACTGCTGCTAACGAAAAAGTGATGGCAGCTAAGAAAGCAGCACTGCTTGCACAAAAAATGAGTAAGCAGTCAATAGCTGAGCTTGAGAAAAAGCTTAAAGCGGTTGCTAAAGATATTGAAAAAGCAAAAAAAGCTGCTGCTAAAAAGCCAAAGGCATCTGCTAAAGTGAAGAAGACAACCGCTAAAAAAGCCAAGTCATCTGCTAAAGCGAAAAAGGCAACCGCTAAAAAAGCGAAATCACCTGCTAAGGCGAAGAAGACAGTCGCTAAAAAAGCTAAGTCACCTGCTAAAGCAAAGAAGACAGTCGCTAAGAAAGCCAAGTCACCTGCTAAAGCAAAGAAGACAACCGCTAAAAAGGCCAAGTCACCTGCTAAAGCTGTTGCTGTACCTGCTAAAAAGCACGCTCAAGCTGCTTAATTGTCAGTTTTTTAGTAATCCCCCCTGTGACTCTGGGGGGGAGCTATTCTTTTCATTTCTAAACTATAAAAGTGATTGTTTCATGGAAGAACATTTTGATTTATTAGTAATTGGAGGTGGCAGTGGTGGTATTGCTGCAGCCAATCAAGCAGCCAGCCTAGGCGCTAAATGTGCTCTTATTGAATACGATCGCTTGGGTGGAACCTGTGTAAATCGTGGCTGTGTACCTAAAAAAGTAATGTGGTATAGCAGTCAAGTTGCTGATATGTTACAAGATGCTCCAGATTACGGGTTCTTATTACCTTCTTATACATTTTCTTGGCAGACCTTGATAACCTCAAGAGAACAATATATTACCCGCTTAAACACTATTTATGAGAAAGGTTTAGCAAAAAATCAAGTGACATTGATTCAAGGTAACGCTCAATTTCGCGATAAACGCATTGTTGAAGTTAATGGTGTCAGTTATTCCGCTGATCATATTATTATTGCCAGTGGTAGTCGTCCTACGTTACCTTCTATTTCTGGAATAGAGTATGCAATATCATCTGATGGTTTTTTTACACTCACGCAGCAACCAAAAAAGGTTGCAATTATCGGAGCTGGCTATATCGCTGTAGAATTAGCGGGCATGTTACATTCATTAGGGACAGAAACAGCCTTATTTGTGCGCCATGATAGGCCATTACGACAGCATGATCCTATGCTATCATCAAAATTAATGGCTCAGATGCAAAATAATGGCATTACAATCTATCCTTCGCATCAAATTCAATCTATTTCTAAGGAAAAAAATGGCTTATTGACGCTATTATTTGATAATGACCAGCAATATAGTGGCTTTGATCAAGTGTTAATGGCAATTGGTAGAAAACCTAATACTGATTCGTTAAATTTAGTCGCAACAGAAGTTGATGTAGATAAGCGTGGATATATTATTACAGATAAATGGCAAAACACAAACATTGACGGTGTTTATGCTATTGGCGATGTAACTGGTCGTTCGCCATTAACGCCTGTTGCTATTGCAGCGGGGCGTCGTTTAGCCAGGCGTTTATTTACTAATAGTGAAGAATGTTTATCCTATGAAAATATACCCACGGTTATTTTTAGTCATCCACCTATCGGTTCGATTGGATTAACAGAGCCTGAAGCAAAGAAAATATACGGTGATGAAAATATTAATGTTTATGCTTCAGATTTTACTCCGATGTACGCCACATTGACTCAACATCGCCAAATTTCTGCCATGAAATTAATTACTTTAGGAAAAGAAGAAAAAGTTATTGGTTGTCATGTGATCGGCATAGGTGCGGATGAAATGTTACAAGGCTTTGCGGTTGCAATCAAGATGGGAGCTTGTAAAAGTGATTTTGATAATACGGTAGCGATTCACCCAACTAGTTCAGAAGAATTAGTGACTATGAGATAATAATATTAATGCCATCGATACGCAATTTTCAAGATGCAACCCCTCATTTAAGTGAATATGTTTATGTCGATCCGATGGCAACAATTATAGGACAAGTTTCAATTGCAAAGGACTGTTCAATTTGGCCTTACGCTTGTATTCGTGCTGATGTCAATACAATAAAAATTGGTGCTAGAACGAATATCCAAGATCATGCGGTTTTACATGTAACACACGCAGGAAAATATAATCCAAAGGGTTTTGCATTAACTATTGGTGATGATGTTACAATTGGTCATCGTGTCGTATTGCATGGTTGTAAATTAGCGAGTCGCATTCTAATAGGCATTAATACGGTTATTATGGATGGTGCAGTGATTGACGACGATGTCATGATTGGTGCAAACACCTTAGTGTCACCAGGAAAACATTTAACCAGTGGTTTTCTGTATTATGGTTCTCCAGTCAAACAAGTTCGCGCGTTAACAGAGGATGAAATAGAATTTTTAAAATACAGCGCATGCCAATATGTAAAGTTAAAAAATGCTTATATAATTAGCAGTGCTAGCAAGCGTTGATTATTATCGCCTGCGGCAACCACAAACAGTACGATTATTTTTGTTAGCTTCATCAATTAGTCTTTTACATATTTCTTTTTTGTAGTGCATTCTATTTTTTTCTTGGCTTAAATCAGGATTTAGAAAAAAATCACCAGGTAGTCTTTCTATTAGATAGTTATTTTTATATAGTTCTTTTAAGATAAACGTGTCAATGGAGTCTGCATGAACATGAGCAAGTGTTGAAGCAAAAAAACCAGCATCATATGCTTTTCGGTTAAAATGTGCTACTAATTGTTTGCAAGCTATTTTGTCATTTTTAGCAGTTAATAGGTTATAGCGTAGTTTTTTCATAGCAGATATGTCACGACTATCGTGATTGGTATTTGCAAAAAAAATCTGACAGGCAATAAAAACATGGTGAATTAATGCGTCTTTTACTGATAACGTTTTAAATGATATCTTATGGATTGATTTAATCAATTTGCATAGTGCAATATAAGTTTTATAAGCTAATTTCAGTTGGTTATTAGGATAATGAAGGATCATATCTAATTTTTCTTGGTCATTGTAGTAATGTTTATCATATGCACGGTTATTAATCATTCGCCCACATTGAACAGAGCATCCATCTTGGTAGACATGCGGATTATTCATGAACTCTTGAGTAAATCTGTCACAGATAAAATCTGGTGTTTCTACATCAGGATCTTCAGTAAAATCGGATTCTGCTAAAAGATTGTCAGTTGCAGCATTTTTTATCGCTATTAATTCATTTATTTGTTTTTTAAAGCGGGCATGTTTATTCACTATAGAAGAGGTTGAAACATCTGTTTGTTCAAGATTAGGTATTACTGGATAATGTTGTTGAATAGCAAAGTAAGTCTGTAGCGTTTCATTTTTGCAAATTGCTTGTATCAGCAATGTATCAAAAGAGTCGTGATGATTTCCAGGCTGATAGCGTGTTTTCCCATCGAAATGGTCATGCAGTGCTGTTAGCATTTCTTTAAATGATTTTGCCTGCGCTATATTATACGCTAATAAATTTGCGTGTTTTCTACCATTGCCGCCACGCTTATATTGTATCAGACTATGGTTAATTACTCTTGCAAGTTCAGATACCAATTCTTGTTTAGCAAGTGGTTCCTCTGGCTTATTCATTTTTAGATTGGGATCAAAGTCAATCTTATTGCCTCTTGTGTCATTAATCGTTAAAAATTCATCATATTTTTTTGTACACTCTTCCCATGCATCTTTCAAATTATGGTTGAGGAATGTTGCCTTATTATTCCACCCATGTTTTTTTAAGCTTTCTTGATTATATGTTTGACCATCAGGAGCAATGTGTGATTTTACGGTATTTATTCGTTGATTTCCTTTGAAGCTGTTGCCTTCAAAAATAAGTGGTTCTTTTGTGTCGGGATCAATAAAAGGAGGCCATTGATTGACAATGGCTAGAGTAGATTCTGACATTTGCTTCGGCGCTAAAACGTTAGAAGTGTGATTTTTTGTGAACATAAAAAAATACCTTTTATTATTATTTATCAACTAATTCATAAAATTGCTACTGACAAAACTTAACGTTCTACGTCGACAACCCCCAAGATGGACAATAATTGCACTTTTTGGTGGCTGTAACACAGACCCTATTATTGAAGCTATCTGTTGTAATGTTGATGTGAATTCGTTCTTGAGCATCGATACTATTTTTAGCAAGAATTTTTAACATGATCTTTTTCATACCAGTTAGTCTAAACACTATAATATGCTAAATTGCACATATTTTCAATGATCAGATGGTATATTTTGAGACATTTCAAAATGTAGTTTTTACTTCCACAATCAATGGGAGTTTAAAAAATGAACCACAGTGAATGGTTTTACTTGCTAGTAACAACACACAGTAGAGCGATTCTCATTAACTTGGGACCATAGTGTCTGAGCAATATGCTCTCGACAGTGTGATCTATGTTTAATTAACTGAAAATTAAAACAGTGATTCTCCATTTTGATGCTTTTACAGAATGTATCATTACTTGAAAGAATCTTAATAAGATAAGTATCGTATGAATTCATCTCAATATAAGCATTAGCTGGTCGGAAGTAGCTAGCATCATATGCTTGTCTTTTCAAATGTTTTATCATTACTCTTTTTGCTAAATCGTCAGTTTGAGCCAATTGTAAATTGTATAGCAAGTTTTCCGCAGCAGGTTTGTCTCGAGTATCATGATTAGTCTGCGCTAAAAACGTTAGGTTCGCTTTAACAACTAAATAGAGGTAATGAATTCTTGGAATAGATTCTTTTAGTGTCAGCGGAGAACGCAATAGGTTATTCACTTGTTTCAGACGGCGATATTGGTTATATAAAGGTATTGTTTCTTTATACTGTTTGGCATTCTTACCGTTTGTTTCTACGTCATACACGGATTTTTCATTGATTTTATTCATTAACAGTTTTTTAATCGAATTTCTATATTGAGTGCGATCTAAACAATTCTCATTATTTGATTTGTTAACATCGTGCATTGGATAAGGCGATGTAATGTTTAAAAATTTACATAGTATGCTTGACTGGCGAATAGCTGCCAGTAAATAGCTATCAAACGAGTCCTTTTTATTTCCAGGGGTATAATAAGTTGTTTTTCCATCGAGGTGGTCATGCAAAATGTTTAATAGAGAGTGGATAGTTGTGGTTTGGGTAATATTTTTTGCTAATTGCTGTGCGCGGTTGAGACCATGGCCACCTCGTTTGTACTGCGTTAGTGCAATGTTAACAGAAAATGCGCATTCTGCGAGTACGGCAGTTGTATAACCTGAAGAATTTTCAGCTTTTTCAATTAATGCTGGATCTCCAGGAAGCAGTTTAGTGTATGCTTTATGGCTTGGATCTAATTCAGGAATATCTTGGTTTATTTTTAGCTTTTGAAATGTTGTAAGCTCTTCTTGGATATATTTCTGTATTTTTTCCACATTAGACAAGTTTCCTTTGTTTACACGGTTTTTGACAGTTTTTTGAGTATTGCTTGTTTTGACCATTGGCGCTACCACTCAATTCCCTTGATTATTACAGTATAATTGTAAAATAAGATTTTTGATATATATAAATATGTTGATAATATATAGTGCAGAAAATGTGCCAAAAACTTGGCGAGAACTAACTTAAGGATAATTTTTTTATGCGAGAAAAGAATTTTTGTATTGCACCATCGATATTGTCAGCAGATTGTGCGCGCTTGGGTGAAGAGTGCCAAGCGGTATTGCAGGCGGGTGCTGATATGATCCATTTTGATGTCATGGATAACCATTATGTGCCCAATTTAACTTTAGGCCCGTTAGTATGCCAAGCCTTACGTCAGTTTGGTATCCGTGCTGCATTAGATGTGCATCTTATGGTAAAACCTGTCGACCGCATCATTGCTGATTTTGCTGCTGCAGGAGCAAATATTATTACCATACATCCAGAAGCAACTGAGCATCTCGATCGATCGTTACAATTGATCCGTGACTTAGGTTGTCAAGCTGGATTAGCGTTTAATCCTGCAACGCCATTGCACTACTTAGATCATGTTTTAGACAAGGTGGATTTGATTTTAATTATGTCAGTTAACCCAGGCTTTGGTGGTCAGAAATTTATCATGACAAGTTTCGATAAAATTGCGCAAGCGCGAGATATCATTGCTGCGTCGAAATTGCCAATCAAGCTGGAAGTGGATGGTGGCGTAAAGATTGACAATATCAGACAGATTGCACAAGCCGGTGCGGATACTTTTGTGGCTGGTTCAGCCATTTTCGCAAGTAGTGATTATGTGAGGACGATAGCTGCTATGCGAAAAGCGCTGGCCGATTAATATGTTACTGTTGATCGATAATTATGATTCTTTTACTTACAATGTGAAACATTACTTTGAACAACTTGGTATTGAAGTCTGTGTAAAACGCAATGATGCCACCGATATTGCATTGATTGCCGCGATGCAGCCTAGTCACATTGTCATATCACCAGGGCCGTGTACCCCAAATGAAGCAGGTATTTCCTTAGCAGTAATTGAAGCCTTTGCTGATAAAATTCCCATTTTAGGTATATGTTTAGGTCATCAGTGTATTGTGCAAGCATTTGGTGGTTGTATTATTCAAGCTGAGACAATTATGCATGGTAAGACATCTGACATTTTTCACGATGAGCAAGGTATTTTTATCAATATTCCCCAGTCTTTTACGGCAACTCGCTACCATTCATTGATAGCCGATCCACTAATGTTACCGCGTTGTTTGCAAGTAACTGCTTGGATTGAAAATAAAGAGCAGGGCAGCATTATGGCGATTCGACATAAGACACTGCCAATCGTGGGGGTACAATTTCACCCAGAAGCAATACTAAGCCAATATGGCTTGGAAATATTTCGTAATTATTTAACTATTCAATAGTTGCAATTCTTTAATGTGTTCTATAAAAGCATCACGATTCATTTCACCAACGATACGATAAGCGGTTAGTTCGTTGCCGTTTTCATCAAAGAATAAAATGGCGGGAGGCGCAATGATTTGGAAACGTTCTTGTAATGTTTGGTCGACTAGGTCATTTGCCGTTATATTAGCTTGTAACACGTGAAAAGGCACAAGCAATTTTCGAACGTCAGGATCAGAAAATACTTTCTTTTCCATATCTTTACAAGCAATACACCACTCAGCATAGAAGTCAAGCAGTGTTATTTTTTTATTGTCTATGGCTTGTTGCAATTCTTTATCAAAATCTGAATTACTTTTGATCTGTCGGAATAACGGTGCTTCTTTCACATTATTATTCAACAGCGTTGTTTGCTGTATAGGCTGGTGATGGCGTACTAATGGTTGTAACGGATCTATGTTACCCATTGCAGCGCCAATTATTAATAAAGTACCATAAATTGCCATCAACAAACCTATACCACGCCAGAAGTTTCCCCAGCCATGCTGCTTATGTGGGCTGAGTAATCCCATATAAATAGCAGAAAGAATCATTAAGCTTGCCCACAATAGCATGGTTATTTGAGCCGGAATGACGCGTTGTAATAACCATATAGCTGTTGCCAGCAAGAGTACTCCAAAGAATGCTTTGATGGCCTCCATCCAAGGGCCTGCTTTTGGCAGTAATTTTCCGCCAGACGTGCCAACAATAATCAGAGGAATTCCCATGCCTAATCCTAAAGCAAGCAGTGCAAATCCACCGAGGATTGAATTACCTGTTTGGCTAATATAAGCCAGAGCACCAACCAATGGTGGAGTGATGCAAGGTGATACGATAAGTGATGATAATATACCCATGAAAGCGACGCCAAGGTAATTCCCTTTTCTTTGTTGATCACTGACCTTGACTAATTTATCTTGAATGCTTGCGGGTAAACGTAATTCATAAAAGCCAAACAAGGAGAGTGATAATAGTATAAACACAAGACTAAATAAGACAATGACCCAAGGTAATTGCATGGTTGCTTGAATACTTTGTCCAGCAAAACCAGCCGCAACACCGGCAATTGCATATGTTATTGCCATGCCAAGCACATACACGAATGATAACAAAAAAGCACGGCGAGTCGTCATGGTATCGGTATGGCTAAGAATTAAGCCTGATAGTATGGGGATCATTGGCAGGACACAGGGAGTTAATGCTAATAAAAAGCCAAAGCCAAGAAAAGAAATCAGGATCAGCCAGCTATTATTGCTAGCAAGTAATTGAGTGATTTTTTCTTGCTCTGATATCTTTACTATTGTTGAGACGCTTTTTCCTGTTACCGCTTTGCCAGACGTATCAGTTAAGTCTAGTGTGATGTATTTTGTTTCTGCAGGATAACAAAAACCCTCTTTAGAACAACCTTGAAAACACACTTTCAAGTCCAGTGGTTTTGTTTTATTAAATTTTTTTAACGGTAATGCCAATTGAAGCTGGTTGTCATATACTTCGTATTGACCAAGCAAGTCATCTTCTTTTGGGATCCCAGGAGGCATCAACAGATTGCTGGCTGTGGTTGATTCAGGATTAACAATTTTATAGCTAAACCGATCTTTATAAAGGTAGTAGCCAGGATGGATTTTCCATTCAAGTACAATGGTTGATGCGTTTTTGACGTGGGCTGAAAATTGAAATGCGTCATCAACAGGTAATGGTGTAGCGCCAAAAGTAATGTTTAGCCATAAAGCGGTAAAGAAAAATAAAACGAATTTTTTTTTCATCAATCAGTAACATGACATAAGTATTATTAATTTCGACCAGTATAGCATGCCATCAGTAATAATGAAAGTAGTAGGTTTTTCTAATATGGAATGAGTCTGGGCAATAGTTTACGATTCCAGCATGAAATGAAGCTGGAGCCTAACAAGGCGGACACTTTTTAGACAGTTTTTATAATCGAGGAGGTGAATACGATCATAAAATTAGATAACCTAAGGACCGTTGAGGATAAACTGGCTAAGATATTACCAGAAAAGAAGTCATCAGCAGTGTATTTGCCATCGCTTTATAGCAGTTTTCAAACGGCATTTAGGTCCATCTTGCCATCAGCATAATCTCTCAGTAGTAAATGAAGCGGGGTAAAACCGTTACTGTTGGGCTGTGCAATAATCTCCTTTGCTTCTTCACCCAAGCAGTCTAGTATCGCTTGAATGGCTGGTGTATCCATAATATTTTGTTCATTATAGCGTTTCCCTCTATTGTTGACCTATACTAAGACTTCATCTAGCGCCTGCTTGCTTCGTTATTCAAAACCTTATTGACAATAAGTAAACGTCGCTTTTGAAACCTCGCAAGCAAACACTATACTCGCTTAGTATAGGTCAACAATAGAGGGAAACGCTATAAGAGAGACAATATGTAATACTGTCCAACCCTTAAAATCATAATAAAGATAATTTCCTTTTATTAGTTGTCTCGCTTTTTCAATTGAAAATAATTTTTTTATCATACTTAGGTAGCCAATGAAAATTTGACTGTTTTTCGCAAATTGCTCTTTATAATTTTCTCCATACTGTTCCCTAGCGTAAAAAGGGTTTTCTCCCAAGGCTAGACTTTTAAGTTTACTTCGTTTTATTTCCTAGTAACCCAATCCAAAAACCAGTGCTTCCATTCTTATGGCAGAGGTAAGTTTTTGAGTCAGATAATCATGTATTTCGCGCTGATTTTTACGAATAGCTTCTGCCTTAAATTGAGGTCCTTCGTGAACAAAGTAGATTGTAAAGTCATCAATAAGCTTTTTTAAGCTCTCTGTTAGTTTTCCTTCCAGGGCAGTACGAAACGCAATAGATATGAGCCTTGCAAAGTCAAATTTTGGTCCCTTACTGGCATCTATTGTATAAGGAGAAAGTAAAAAATTTTCTCTTTGTTCACATTTTTTGAGTATACTGAAAAAACATAACATATGATATTGGTTAATTTTTTTAGAGTTTACACATGAATTAGAACTGCCAAAATGTAATAAACCATCTAAATCCCCAGCATTCATATTAGTCAAATCAGTCACTTCTGGCACTAAGAATTCTAATATTTGAATATGTGCTTGACTGTTACAATACCAACCTAGAAGAGCTAAAATATAATCTTCCGAAATGCTACCATCAATTTGTCTGTAAAATATTTTACTCTTAAAAGAAAGTGTTGTTCGAAAGTTATCTTCATAGATGCAAGCAAACTTAGAAAATTTTTCATAATTGCCCGCCTTAATAGCATCACTTATATTTAACATGATGTTTCTAGAGAGAAGGCTTTGATATTTTGGCCTTCTCATTGATACTTCAAGTGCTCTATTTCTTCTAGCGACACAATCACTTAGATAATTGCTATATGCTATATTTTGCATCCCTGCATAGTTGACAGAAGTAGCAGCCGGTATAGAGTTCCAAAAGTAATATTGCTTTGGCATAATTATTTCTCCTTTAGTTTTGTTTTTCTTCAACATCTTTAAATTGAAAAACTACTAAATTTTACACCATCAGAGTTCGCTTTCAAACCAGATTTTTATAATTCAGGGCGATCGCATCTTATTGGTTAATATTTCATAAAAAATAGCTTGGTACAAGACTTATATTCTGATCAGCTACTATTTTTTTTGATAGCTTTCCAAAATGAGTCTCGAGCTTAATCAATTGGACATTTTTCATGATTGAAGGATGAGTACGATCATGAAGCTAGCTAACTTAATGACCATTGAGCAAATGGGTCCATTACATTAGGTCTAAGGACTATCGAGAATAGTGCTGGCTAAGATATTGCCAGCAAAGATCTCACTACTGCTCGAAAGTTTTATTCGTTGTGAGAATACGAGCTCCTTTTAAATAGCGTTTTGATATAACATCAAAAAAGCCGTCAGCAGTATAATTTGCTATTGCTTTGAACCCTAATTTATCTAAAATTAATAAATTCTGGTACAAGATATTCTTTGATTTTCCTGCAATAGGAATTATTCGCTTTAGACCTATGCAACTGGTTTAACATTTCACTGATACTCGTAAATAAGACTTTAATCCTTGCCGGTGAGACAGGGTTGCAAACGATGTTTGTAACGCACCTCTGAGTGTGTAAAGCCTCCGAAATATCAAGGTCTAAGTCCTTCGGGTTCACGTCTTTTAGCCTCCTAGCCTTGACATTTCTCCGGCTTCTATTGGTTTATAGGCTGTTCTTTTTACGACATCAGTTTTTTATTGGTATAGTTAAGCGCTAACTTTACGTAACGCCTTGTTAAAACAAAGCTTCGGTGCATAGCATGGACAACAGTCATTTTATTATTCTTTGAAATGAGCGGGTTCATGGCCTTAACCCATCCACTCGCTCTGTGCTTAATAGCGCTACATGCCTAATTCGCGAAAAAAACGAGTTGCAGTGCTAACCTGGGAAGGATTTTCTCTCGCTTGCGTCCTTAATTCCTTTAAAAAATTAGATGGCGCTATGCCCTCTTTGCTTCCTTGTCGACACGTCCACCATCCAGAATCATCTTTTTTAAGGATAGCTAAGGTTTCTCCTTCTTTGATGGATAGTTGCTCAGGGATAGTGGCTTCAAAATCATATAACACTACCGCTTTTCCCACTGGTTTTAGTGGTAGCGGCATTGCTTTGGTATCTTTGGCAGATTGATATGTTTTAAGCAAGCTAATTAGCTCATTGTTATTTGGATTATGTTTTACAGCAATGTCTAAAGGTGTTTCCCCATTCTTGGTTGTCATCTTCATAATTTCACTGGCTTTTTCTTTCGCAGCACTAAACATAGCTTTCACGGCATTTAGATCCATCTTGCCATCAGCATAATCTCTCAGTAGCAAATGAAGCGGGGTAAAACCGTTACTATCGGGCTGTGCAATAACCTCTTTTGCTTCTTCACCCAAGCAGTCGAGTATCACTTGGATGGCTAGTGTATCCATAATATTTTGTTCATTACGAGAGACAATATGTAATACTGTCCAGCCTTCGCTTCTTAAACTATTTCGTTTAGGATCACTATCAGCATGATTGTCTTTGACCAGTTCTCTTGCTTTTCTAACCGAAAAAAAACTTTTTATCGCATCTAGGTAGTTCACAAAAAGTTGACTGTCTCTCGCTATCTGATTAGCTTGGATATTTCCCCGATAATAAGGATTCTCTCCATAGGCTAGCGCGCCTATATCAGAAAATCTTTCAATCCCCCGTTCTCTGAGAACCCGTCCCACAACCTCCATAGCTGGGGTAACTTTATTAGTCAAATAATCCTGTATTTCAGGCTGATTTGTGTCAATAGCCCATTTCTTCCAATCCCCTACATAACGAAGAAAGCATTTTGTATACAGATCAATCAGATGTTTTAGGCTTTCTGTTTGTTTCGCTTTTAGGCCTATTTGAAATGCGCCAGTTACAATTAATTCAAAATCGAATGTCGGACTTGTGCATCCATCAATTGCATGAGGAAAGTGTAAAAACTTTGTTCCTTTTTCACACTTTCTCAATATACTAAAATAGCACACCATGTGATATTTATTGGGTTCTGCAGAATTTATAGTTTTATCGCTATTCAAGCCAAATTTAGAAAGAAATCTAATTTCAGTTCTAGTTAAATTTATTGCGTCTGGAATTATAAATTCCAGCATCTGCACATGTGCTGAACTGTTACAATACCAGCCTAAAATGTTCATAATGCTTGTTTTTCCGATTCTACCGTTAGTTCTTCTGAAAGAAATCATACTATCAATAGAAAGTAGCGTTCCAGAATCATCCTCGTAGATGCAAGCAAATTTATAAAACTTCTCATAATTACCCGCCTTAATAGCATCACTGATGTTTAACATGGTATCTCTAGGGCTAAATCCTCGATTTCTTGGTCTTCCCATCGAGTTTTCAAGTGCTCTATTTCTAGCAACACAGTCACGGAGATAATCGCTATACATCATATTTTGCATCCCTGCATAGGCGGCAGAAGCAGCAACTGGTGTAGAGCCCCAAAAGTAATATTGCTTTGGCATAACTATTCCTCCTTCAGTTTTACTTTTCGTCAATATCTTTACTTAAAAAGCTAATAAATTTTATACCCATCACCCATCAATGCGCATGATTTAATTTTTGGTAATTATCATTAATTCTTTCGCTTAAAGAATCGCCAATTTCGGACAATGTTTTTTCGAAAAAATTCAATATACTGGACCTAAAAGCTTTTGCTGAATTAAAAAACTTATTATCTCTAACATGCTCATTCATCACTTTCCACAGTCGTTCTATCGGGTTTAAATTTGGACTGCAGGGAGGCAAATAATGCAAGTGTATGTTGAGATTCTTAGCGGCTTTTTTTAAATTACCTGAACGATGATAACCAGATTGCTCTAAAACGAGGTGTAATTTTAACTTTATAGGATATTGCTCACGAAGTTTTTGAAAAAAAGCACTGGCTGCCTCAGTATTAATAATTTCATCGGTATCTGTAACCGTTTTACTAATATTTTCAAGCTCAATTGCACCTATTAAATTTACTCTTGTTCTGCTTACAGTGGTCGATAAATCCACTGTTTGCCCTTTTTTTATCCGTCTATAGCTCAATTTGGTCGCTTGTGATGGGTGAACAGCATTTATAAAAAGTATTTTTTCACTATTATTTAGAGAAGCTTTTAATTTTTTCATAAAGGCAACCTGCTTAGCGAGATTTACTTTATAAGGGCGGCCTTTTGGTTTCGTAAAACCCTGGCGATGTAATAATTTATTTAAATCAGAAACACTGTATTCAATAGACCATCTTTCCCGGATGTAGACTACAATATCATGTGTATGGTGATAGAGCGCTTCTGTTAAGTGCGCCGTTAATGCTTCTGTTTGTTCATTGGGTAAAAAACTATCGGAACCACCTTTAATAACTGTTAACTTTGCTTCTTCAAGGTAATCTTTAATGTGCCGAGAAGTGGTGCTTTCATGCTCTCTGAGCGCCTGAGCTATAGCGGCGATCGACCAACCTTCAGAGTGAAGCAGAACCGTTTTAATCCGATCCAGTTCGCATACGTCACATGTCTTTCGGTGACAATGCTCCAGAACTGCTTTTTCTTTAGCTGTTAGGCTGAACTTGTTCATCCCAATAGTATGCTCCCATTTTTTAAAAAATCAAGCATTTTCAATGATCATGGGTATATATCATCAAGGTTAATTTTCAAGTCAAGCACCTACTTAGTTAAAATTTTATCAAAAAGAGCTTGATATAAGAGCTATATTTTAATCAGCTACTATTTTTTGGATAGTTTTCTAATGTGAAATGAGCCTAGAGCTTAATGAGTTAGATATTTTTGAGGCATGCTTGATGATCGAAAGGATAAATACGATCATAGAATTAGATAATCTAATGACCGTTGCGCAAATGGGGTCATTTATCTAAGGTGGCCAAGCTATTGCCTTTGTAGGCAACCGGTAAAGTACATACTATTCAGCCCGTTACAATCTGCTATAACTGCAATGGTTAATGTAATGGCAGAAGAAGATGCACAAAGTTCATGCGGTAGGGCTATCTAAAACCGAGAAATGCGCCTTATGGGACGGGATTATCGCGCATTATTTGGCAAGTGGACGAAGCTTAAAAACGTACAGCCAACAAGAAGAGTTAAATTATGAGCACTTGAGTTATTATGTCAGCGCCTATAAACGCAAGCAAGCAAAGCAATTTTTTGAAGTTGATTTATCAACTGCGAGAGAAGTAGCGCCTCAGGTGTTGCTGATTATTGAACTGGATCGCTGCCGGTTGCTTTTACTTTTGAATATGTTCCGGCGCAAACGTTGAGAGAAATTTTATCAGGAGTGATATTAGAATGTTAACATTACCTTCAACAACGCGGGTTTATTTAGCTCGAGAGACAACAGATATGCGTAAAATTATTGACGACTTGGCCATTATAGTCAGCCAAGTGTTAAAATTATCGGTCAAGGAGTTGGCATTATTTGTTCTTTGTAAACCGCATTCGTGATAAAGTGAAGATAATTTACTGGGATCGCAATGGCTGTGTGCTATAGCAAGTGGCACAAAAGATGGAAGTAGGTCTTCCGTAATCGGTTTGCAGGAATAGGTTGCAAACCACTGTAAGCAGCTTTAGTCGAAAGCTAAGGTTGTGAGTGTTACAGAAAAGGCACAATAATGTGTCAAGTGAGCTTCAAGGAGACGAATACATTTGCAATTGACCATTGGTTTGATAGCATGATGTGTATGCATATAGCGAGACGAAGAGGGAATATCTCATCCGCTTAGTCGGTTAGTTTATATTAGGAACAATATAGATGTTAAAAGGAGCAGCTTATGTTAACAATTGCAGAGCAAGTGGAAAAAGCAGATGGGTATATGGCTCAAGCCAGCAAAAAGGGAAATGCTGAGGGCCAGTTTATAGTTTATGGTCGTGCTTGAAAGCTATTAAAGCAGCTCGATGATCCAGCATATTATGCTAGGCAGCGCGATTGTTTAGAAAAATTAATGGCTGTTTGCCATCAAATGACAGATTGGGATGATGAGGAACGTGATGCAGCAATTGCAAAATATCAAGCCGCGTTAGATAAACTGCCGTCGCCGTTGTCAGAAAAAGAAAAGGACTTGCTGACAAAAGTGCGCGATATGATAGAGAAGAAGACGACAAGCGACAATGTGGATAGCCATTTCTTCGCTTATCAACAGGCTTGGAAGCAGTTAAAGAAGCAAAAGTCGCCCGCGCTGATGCCAACGATGCGCGATTGTTTAGAAAAATTAATGGCTGTTTGCCATAGAATGACGGATTGGGGAGAAGAGGAGCGCAACGAAGCGATTCAGAAATATCAAACTATTTTAGCGGGATTATCTGGAACAGCCTCAGCACCATTGGCAAATACAGCTGTCAATCAGACATCGCCTGCTGCTCCTGCTGCTCCTGCTGCTCCTGCTGCTACCCCGTTACCCTCAGCAGCGGCAGTGAGTCAGCCGGTCGTAGCCGGTCCAACCTCTTCCTCGGCAATGCCAGGGCTAGCACCAAAAATAACCGAGTTATTTTCGGTGGTGCCATTTGCCAATACCGATAAGCTGGTGCAGGCGTACCAATTGCAAAAAGAACGTTGCTTACAACACCCTGAGGATGGGTCGGCCAAACAACACCTACATGACATTGAAGATATCATTCAGGATAAAATCATTGCAAATGAAATCAAACTAAGTCAAGCATCGCTGAAACAGAGCGTTGTCTTATTGGGTGCAGGCTTAAGCGATAAGACCATGCAATTACTGATGAACCAATTGTTTAAGTTGATTGAGGATAACCCGTTAGATTTTTTGGATGAATTCACCGCAACCAACCTGGGTATGATGAAAGCAGGAGACAAATTAACGGATACACAATTAACACAAATAACGTCATCGCTGGTTCAGCAAATGCAAGGTTTGCATGCTCCGGACATTGCCATGACGTGCGTGGTACTCAATACATTGTACCAAACGTTAGCGACGATGATGAGTAAGCAGGTAAGCCATGTCAGCCAGGCATTACATTTGAAGCCGATTAAAGCGGCGTTGTATAATTTAAAGCGCCGATTGCACGCTGTCGACACGAAGTCACATAGTGAAGTAGAGCAACTTCAGTGGGCAGATATCGAGGCGACGATTGCGTATGCATTGGATGGTTTGACGCGCTTTTCCACGGAGAAAACACCGTGGCAACAACGCGCACATTACGCCAGAATCACCGGCGCTTTACTACTACAAGCCGTGGGTGTGGGTGGCGCTGTTGTAGAGTCAGTGGGTAACCCCGTATCTTCGGGTGGCGCCATCAATGCGGCGGTGGGATTATTGTACCGTTTGTGGCGGCGCGGTAAAACAATCTACCGTTACTGCCATTGCCGCCAGTCTTATTTTGCTGCATTAAAAAAATGGCAGATGGATTTTGTCAAAAACGTATTGCCTAAGCACGCCTTGTGGGACAATGCGTTGACATCCCTGAAACTGCCGATTGAAGATAACGATAAAAGCCGGTCATGGCTGACGAATAGCAATGCCCAAGTGGGGGTCATGCGCACATTGATGGCGGTTTATGATGCACCCATCCAAGGGATAGACGCACCGGAGATAAGGGCGACTTTGCAGAAAAAAACAGTTCAATTGTTAACCAACTATTACCAACAGTCAATAAACCAGCCAGAGGAAAGCCATCAATTGGTGCGTTTAACCGCAGCGCAACATTTGTTGTCTTTACAGCCGCAACTGACCAAGTTGCAGACAGCGCATATCAACACACTGATCACATCGGCCGATCGTGAGTTAATCAAGTCAATTCAGGCTGAGCAGACAACAGCGGATGAAGCGCGAGTTATTACGATTGACTCACCAACAAATATTGCGCTGCAAGGTTGGCGGCAGAGTTATCCGGATGATGAAGAGTTGTATCGGTTATTAAGGAGTTACCCAACGCTAAAACCGGAAGAAAAAGGCGGGTTTCTCCAATGTATGCAGGAATTTGTTAAATACGGCAGCACAAAGAAGATTTCTTATTGGGGCCGTGAAGTGATTGCTGCGCTGGGTAAGGATTTTGTTTCTGCGATCAAGCGATTACCGACATGCAGCGGTTCTGCTGGTCCGGCAAAGTTTACGTCTGCTGCTATTATGGCAGCAGCCCGCGGCAGAATTATTGCGCACAAAGAGGATATTGATGAGGCTAAACGGGTGAAAATGGAGATGTTACGAGACCACTTGGGGATCCTGAACGACATGGCGACTCAACATGGTCTTTTTGATCGTTTCGAAGCGCGGATGGATAAATGGCATATTGGTGATTTAATTGCAGCCGGGATGATTGAAGCGACCGTCGCCGAGGTCATATCGCCCAATGCAGTCGATGTTGAAATTTTACGTGAACAGCCAGAGACGGCAGCTAGCGCAAAAAAAAAATTCAGCCGCTAGTAGCACACCCTAGTGATTCGTTTTCACAATATACTGACACGGCAGCCGCGGCGATAGCGGCTGCTGCGCCGAATCCCCTTGCGGCGTATAGTCAGATTGATAACTCGACGATTTTCATTTTTGGTCAGTTATCGATCGATCCACAATTTCCGATTGATACGTTATTAGATAAGTTAGCAGCGTTACTGAGATCAGGTCGTGAAGGGTTGTCGTTAGAATTAATGCAGCTTGCGGAGCGATTTAATGCGTCAGGGACATCGGAGCGAGCGTTGTATTGCTATGCGGCGGCGTATTGTGCGCATTTGCGAGACCAATCCCCTCGTCCGCCAACGCTGGTTCCTTGTATAGAGCGGTTGCTGAACACGTTAGTGCAAAAAGGCTTTGCACCGGATGCAAGGCTGCGTTGCATGCAAAAACCTAACAATGCAGAAGGGGAGACATGGTTACATTATTTTATTGCGACGTATCCGGCTCCTCATTTGATTGATTATTTGCTTCACCAAGAACCACACCGGCGACAGTTACAGGCACGTTACCAGGATAAGACACCGTTGATGCTGGCGATACAATCTGGGAATGATGCGCTATGTAGACAATTGTTGGCTCATGGTGCAACGACGGTGGGTTGCGATGGTGCTGGCAACACGTGTTTACATTTAGCTTGCCAGCAAGGATTAAGTAAGGTGATAGTGCGCTTATTAGCAGTTACCAAGTCAGCATGCACAGAGGAAATGAGTCCGCTCAATGCGGCGGGCGATACGGTACTGCATGCATTGTGTGTATCGGGTTGCGATGAGTGGGGCTGTTATGAGGATATACTCAGGTGTTTTCCATCGGCGGTCAATCAGTGCAACCTTGCGGGTTATTTTCCATTGCAACTTGCGGCTTGTTATGCGCCGTTAGCGATTTTTACCAGGCTACAGGCAAAGACCACCGCGGTGCTCAGTGCAGGAGAGGATGGGAAAACGTGTTTGCATTTAGCGGCGGAGTTTGGTAATGCGGCTATTGTGCAGCTTTTGGCAGCTCAGGGCGAGGTGAATGCGTTGGATGGAACACAGTGTACCCCTTTGCAGCTCGCTGCCCGAGGAGGGCAACTGGGGCAAGGGCGCAGTGCAGACGATTATTGACAGGTGTTTATCGCATTGCTGCAGCACGGAGCGGATGAAACTGTAAGGAACTGTCAAGGCCAGACGGTGCGTGATACGGTGTCACATTGCCAAGCGATACAAGCGGTTTTTGAGCAGGCATGGGCACAATTGGCACCACAGCGTTTGCTGCAACGTTGGCAGACGCAGTGTGCGACGTATTATACGCAGTCGTCATTTGTGAAAAAGCCCTTATTTGATACGGATTACTTTTCGTTAGCACGGTATTTTGTCAATCTTCAGGTGGTGGTGACAGCTGATGAGACAAGTGAGGTAACACAAAGCGATGACGATAAGCGCTCCCACAAACCGTTACGAGCGTGCGATAGACTGGCCGGTAAAAAAGAAGCGATTGCACCGGGTGACTTGTTTCAACCTTCAGCCTATCAAGATCCCAATGGCAAGTCACCAGCATCTATCGATACGGTGGTTGTGTCCGGGGCGGCAGGTGTAGGGAAGACGACCTTGTTAGATTATATTGCTTACCAATGGGCGCTTTTCAAACAAGGCGTGGGCAAAGCAGGGTTGTGGTCAGATTTTGAGACGGTGCTTATTGTCCGATGTCGTGATTTGCAACCTAAGGCATTGGGGTTGGGCAAAAAAACGAAGGATATAGCGGAACTATTACGCTGTGCGTCTTGGGGTCAATTAGATATCCACTTAGATGAATCAAGGCAATTATTGAGCACATTGAAAAGCGCACCGAAGTCCTGTTTGCTTTTGTTGGATGGATTGGATGAGCTGCCAGTACCTAAAAAGACGTATTGGCGCAACTTGCTGGTACAATTATTTCAGTTGCCGTTTAAGAAATTGGTAACAACACGGCCTTATGCGATAGGCAATTTACCGCAATGGCTAAGTCATGACGGGTTGGTGGAAATCCAAGGCTTTTCCGATGAAGATGTGCCAACGTTTTTTAATAAATATTTGGGCGCGACTGAGCGTACTAATAATTTTATTAAAGAGATAAAACAGAATCCAGACTTTTGGGCGATAGTACATATCCCGATTAATGCGTATTTACTCAAAGTCTGGTGGGAAACCACCTGTCAACAGGATAAGCCGGTATTGCTGAGTGAGATGTCGGTGAGTGATTTGTATGAATCGTTGATGGTGAATGTGTGCTTGCGCTATCTGGCCAAAATAGGTGAATTGGATGACAATAAGTTATTAGATGATGAGCTGGTATTAAAAGTCCCCAGTATCCGTTGTTTATTAGACACCTTAGGGTGCTGGGCCTTTGAAGGGTTACGGCAGAATGCTGCGCAATTATCCATCAGTTGGTTAAAAGGTATTCAAAGCAGTGATGAAAGCCCCACGTTATTATCAACGAATCGGGTAGAGCAACTCAATGTACCAGCGTTGAGAGCATTAGGCTTATTGAAGCAAGTCAGGCATGCACGAAGAGCACAAGAGCAGTATGAATTTCTCCATTTATCGTTTCAAGAATTTTTGGCAGCAAATGTGATAGCCGTGACGTTGAGAGAAGGCAAAGAAGAACAAAAAACACACTTAACGCAAGTCATTCATTGGTATAAATATCATCCCAACTTCACCTTAGTATGGCCATCAGTAGCTGGTTTGTTGAGTCGATATCCAGCAACATTAAATGATTTTCTGTCGATTTTAGTAGCAGGTCCCAAAGACTGGGTTGGTATTGTTGAGTTTGATTTGTTGATGCGTTGCTTAGAGTCAAGCTTGCCCTCTAGTATCGATACAAATGCACTAGGCTTACGGCAGCAAACCTTGTTGCGTGCAGTTAAACAACGTATAAAGCAGTCTAACGAGCTACCACTAAAACTGCAGTTGATTACAATATATGCATTGTCCATGTGTCCTAGGCTCGTTCGCTTGAATGCCGATACGATATTGGCATTCCTTCGGGATGAGGCGTTAGATCGTTATGTTCGCTGCGAGCTGGCGAGAAGTGCCGCTGCGCACTTGTCACCAACCTCAGAGTTGGTGGATGTGGTATGGGCGTTCTTTCGGGATGAGGCGGTAGATTATTCTGTTCGCTTCGGGCTGACGACAAGCGCCGTTTCGCATTTGTCACCAATCCCAGAATTTGTGGATGCGATATGTGCGTTCTTTCGGGATGAGGCGGTAGATGGAGATGTTCGCTGCGAGCTGGCGACAAGCACGGTTGCGCATTTGTCACAAGTCCCAGAATTTGTGGATGTGGTATTGGCGTTCCTTCGGGATGAGGCGGTAGATAGTTATGTTCGCTGCGAGCTGGCGACAAGCACGGTTGCGCATTTGTCACAAGTCCCAGAATTTGTGGATGTGGTATGGGCGTTCCTTCGGGATGAGGCGGTAGATTATTATGTTCCTGACTTCAGCATCATATTTCCCTAAATTAAAATAAATATTTATTAATCAATAAATTGGTATTTATTATTGTAGTGCGTGATGTTATCATTTCTTTGCTGGAAAATAAATCAATGTGGAGGGTGGATGTTTGCTCGTATAAAGCGCAATAGTGGTACACGGCGTTGCTCGGTATTGGTTTGCCATAACGTCAGAATTGATGGTAAAGTGAAGCAATTCACTATCAAAACCTTCGGGCATAGCGCTGATCCAGAGCAATTAGCGGTGTGGATGGAACAAGCAACGTTTTGGATAGCACACTATCGCCAGCGGTGTCTGACTGATAGCGCATCAATGCAGAGACAAGCCATGAGACAACCTGTTTTACTGCAGAATTTGACGGAATGTGCCCGTATTAATGTGGGCATGATGGATGTATTTGGACCATTTTATGAGCAGCTTGGTTTTTCAACCGTATTCACAGGCCGAGAACAAGAGACCTTACGCCAGGTGATTTTTTCACGGCTACTGGAGCCGGGCAGCAAACGGCGCTTGAGTGTGTTGTCGAAGACGGCGTTTGATATTGATTTACCGGTGGATAGAATTTATCGGATGATGGATAAGTTACTTGAGCGGCGAGTTGAGGTAGAAAAACGCGTGTTTTCTGGTACGTCGTTAGCGCTTGATGGTAAGGTGAATGTGGTCTTATTCGACGTGACGACATTATCCTTTGAGACGGTATCAGAAGATACGTTGCGTGCCTTTGGCTATAGCAAGGATTTTAAATTTAATACAACCCAGGTCGTATTGGCATTAGCGACGACGGCGGAAGGCTTACCGGTGGGTTATCGCTTATTCCGGGGGAATACGGCAGAATGTAAGACATTAATTGAATCAATTCATCATTGGCGAGAGTACCTACCGATAGATTCAGTCACCGTTGTTGGCGATCGCGCCATGATGACATCGGATAATTTGTCTGCGCTGGAATCAGCTGGGTTTCACTATGTGGTTGCTTACCCACTGAGAAAGTTGTCCAGAGAGGTTCAGGCTCAGGTGTTGGATAGAGCGGGTTATCACACGCTAGAGAGTGATGATGACATGACAGCTTACCGAGTCGTCTCGCTTGGTGAACGTCGGCTGGTTGTTTCTTATAGTGCAAAACGAGCGGCAAAAGATGCCAAAGATAGAGAGCGACTGATTAAAAAGCTTGAAAAAAAATTAAGTACGTGTAAACAGGTGAAACGCTTAGTGAATAATAACGGGTATCTTAAATATGTCGATATAGCAGGAAAAGCAAGTGCGTATATTGATCAGGAAAAAATTGACTATGATGCACAATGGGATGGACTACACGGTGTTATTACCAATAAAGTCGATATTGACCATCGCATTTATCAAACCTATCGGCGATTATGGGTAATTGAAGAATCCTTTCGGATCAATAAGCACAACTTAAAAATGCGGCCAATTTACCACTATACACCCAAGCGTATTGAAACACATATTCTGCTTTGCTATATGGTCTTTGCGCTGATAAGGCACGTTCAGCTCAAACTAACACAAGCTGGACAACCAATGAGTGTTCAACGTATTACGGATGCGCTTTGTCAGGTACAGGCAAGTATTTTAAAGGATACCTCTGATAATCAACAGTATCGTTTGCCATCAAAAATGACTGAGGATGCCAAAATTATTTACAGCATCTTTAACATCAAACAGCAGCTTGCACCCTGCCAGTGGGGATAGGACTGTAGTGCGGACGCGGAAGTCAGGAGCTGGCGACAAGCACGGTTGCGCATTTGTCACAAGTCCCAGAATTTGTGGATGTGGTATGGGCGTTCCTTCGGGATGAGGCGGTAGATGGAGATGTTCGCTGCGAGCTGGCGACAAGCGCCGTTTCGCATTTGTCACCAATCCCAGAATTTGTGGATGCGATATGTGCGTTCTTTCGGGATGAGGCGGTAGAGGGCTTTGTTCGCTGCGAGCTGGCGACAAGCACGGTTGCGCATTTGTCACAAGTCCCAAAATTTGTGGATGTGGTATGGGCGTTCCTTCGGGATGAGGCGGTAGATGGAGATGTTCGCTGCGAGCTGGCGACAAGCGCTGTTGCGCATTTGTCACCAACCCCAGAATTTGTGGATGTGGTATGGGCGTTTCTTTGGGATGAGGCGGTAGATGGAGATGTTCGCTGCGAGCTGGCGACAAGCGCTGTTGCGCATTTGTCACCAACCCCAGAATTTGTGGATGTGGTATGGGCGTTTCTTTGGGATGAGGCGGTAGATGGAGATGTTCGCGGCGAGCTGGCGACAAGCGCTGTTGCGCATTGGTCGCAAACCCCAGAATTGGTAGGTGCGGTATGGGCGTTCCTTCGGGATGAGGCGGTAGATGGAGATGTTCGCGGCGAGCTGGCGAGAAGTGTCGCTGCGCATTTGTCACCCACCCCAGAATTGGTAGATGCGGTATTGGCGTTCCTTCGGGATGAGACGGTAGATGGAGATGTTCGCGGCGAGCTGGCGAGAAGTGTTGCTGCGCATTTGTCACCCACCCCAGAATTGGTAGATGCGGTATTGGCGTTCCTTCGGGATGAGGCGGTAAATGCTTCTGCTCGCTGCAAGCTGGCGAAAAGCGCCATTGCGCATTTGTCACCCACCCCAGAATTGGTAGATGCGGTATTGGCGTTACTTCGGGATGAGCAAGTGGATAGGTATGTTCGCTGCGCTCTGGCGAGCAGCGCCGTTTCGCATTTGTCACCAACGCCAGAATTGGTGGAGGCAGTATTGGCGTTCCTTTGGAATGAGACGGTAAGAGCTTTTGCTCGCGGCAATCTGGCGAGAAGTGCAATTCAACAATTGCCCAAGTGGCCAAATAAAGCTCAAACCTTTCTAGACAGTTTATTTGTCAAAGACAGTCTTGGGATTGCCCCATTACGGTACGTCGATATCCCAGTGCATTTACTATTGCCTTTGTATAAGAAAACCCACGATAAGGGTCGCCAGTATATTAGGAGGCAATTAGTAAAACATTGTGTATTAGTGTACGAGCAAGCCGGCACTGTGGATACTGTGCTGGTGACGCAAGCAGAACAAACAGAAGAATTAACATTACCACCACCGCTTATCCAACAAATCCAGAAAGATCTGCAAGCTTACCGAATAAATATTGACAATTCAGTAAGCACTCTTTCTAAGTTAAATTTATTTTCCTCACAACATACTGAAAAGAACAGCGGGCAAACAAGCAGCAGCAATATTGCTCGGGTTACGCAATGAGTAATGCATTAATCACAGAAACCCATGAGGACTACAGATTTCTTGCTATTAGAAAATACTGTAGTGGTAATTGGATGAAATTTGTGTAACAATTACTGCACAAATGATTTATTTTTGAACTTTTCAAGGTGTTACGCATGTTCCGTCGCAAACCAGCACATTTAATGCTTCCAGGCTATTTCTTTCTTGCTTATTTTATCACAGAAATGCTGATTTTAGCTTCAGTCATACGATGGTTAGGCTTTTTCAATACGCTTTTTTTGTTAATATTAACAACCGTCTTCGGATCTTGGATAGTACGTAGTTTGGGCTTTAAAACATTAAGGCGCCAGGGCTTGCCTAAACAGTTACCAAAACGGTTATTGGCAGGGATTTTATTACTTATACCAGGATTTTTAACGGATTTTATCGGCTTGTTGTTGTTAATATTGCCGATAAAAGGACATTTTGCTGGTGCTTTTTCCGAAAAAGACTTCCAACAGTCGTCAACATCTCATGATAACAGAAAGAAGACAAAAAATGATCAGATTATTGAGGGTGAATGTTGGCGTCAAGATGATTAATTGCTTGATTTTCACCCCCCCAAACAAGTTTTTTTTGCTTGTCTCTTGAATTTATTAAAATTGACCTTAGTTAGGTTGTAGTTTCGTGAATTTAGTATGTACAATACACGCTACTTTTGAAAGCATGCCCTTATCACAAGTGGGTCATTCTTAAAACATATTTAACTAGTTAGGAGAAAATAGTCATTATGAGTAATATTAGTCCATTACGTGATCGTGTTGTTGTTCGTCGTGAAGATGAACGGGAAACTGCAGGAGGAATTATTATTCCAGACACAGCATCTGAAAAACCGATTATAGGTGTTGTTACATCGGTTGGTCCAGGTAAGATATTAGACAATGGCTCAGTACAAGAACCTGTATTGAAAAAAGGTGATAAAGTGCTTTTTGGTAAATATGCAGGTACTGAAATTGAACTGAAAGGCGAAAAATTAGTTGTCATGCGAGAAGATGACATTATGGGCATTATTGAATAATCGCCATTTTAATTAATTTGTATTTAAAACACTAACTTAAAGAGGATAAATCAATGTCAAAGCAATTACAATTCGGTGAACCAGCAAGACATGCTATTTTACGTGGCGTTGAGCAATTAGCTGACGCTGTTTCTGTAACCCTAGGCCCTAAAGGTCGAGTGGTTGTCTTAGATAAATCGTTTGGTGCGCCAACAGTCACAAAAGATGGTGTATCTGTAGCGAAAGAAATTTCTTTGAAGGATAAATTTGAGAACATGGGCGCTCAGATGGTTAAAGAAGTTGCATCACAAACATCTGATGTGGCAGGTGACGGTACCACAACAGCAACTGTTTTAGCTAGAGCTATTTACCGTGAAGGTCTTAAAGCGGTTGCTGCCGGTCGTAACCCAATGGATTTAAAACGGGGTATTGACCAGTGCGTAGAAGCAACAATAGAACAGTTAAAGAAATTATCGCAAAGCTGTGATACTAAAGAGCAAACTAAAAACGTTGGTAAAGTATCCGCAAACAATGATTCTGCTATTGGCGATGCTATCGCCGATGCGATGGAAAAAGTTGGTAAGGAAGGCGTTATTACGGTGGAAGAAGGCCAATCTTTTCATATTGAAACAGATGTTGTTGAAGGTATGCAATTTGACCGTGGCTATATTTCTCCTTACTTTGTTAATAACCAACAAAATATGACAGCTGAAATAGAAGCACCATTTATTTTATTAGTTGATAAAAAAATTAGTAACATTCGTGATCTGCTTCCAACATTAGAAAATGTTGCAAAATCTGGCAAATCATTATTAATTATTGCTGAAGATATTGAAGGTGAAGCGTTAGCAACATTAGTTGTTAATAATATACGTGGTATTGTTAAAGTATGTGCTGTGAAGGCACCAGGCTTTGGTGATCGTCGTAAAGCCATGTTAGAAGATATTGCTATTTTAACTGGTGCAACAGTGATTTCTGAAGAAGTTGGTCGTACTCTTGAGTCATGTACATTAGAAGATTTAGGTACCGCTAAGCGTGTTATTGTTAGTAAAGATGATACCACTGTTATTGATGGAGCAGGTAAGCCTGATGATTTGAAAGCACGAGTTGAGCAAATTCGAGCACAAATTAAAGAAGCTTCTTCTGATTATGACCGTGAAAAATTACAAGAACGTGTTGCAAAGCTATCAGGTGGTGTTGCTGTTATTAAAGTTGGTGCGGCCACTGAAGTTGAAATGAAAGAGAAAAAAGCACGTGTTGAAGATGCATTGCATGCAACACGGGCAGCTGTTGAAGAAGGTATTATTCCTGGTGGTGGTGTTGCGTATCTTCGTGCTTGTCAAACGCTGGATAAATTGACGGGTAGCAATGAAGATCAGAGTGTCGGTATAAAAATAGCTATTCGCGCGATGCAAGCACCATTACGCCAAATTGTTACTAATGCCGGCGAAGAGGCTTCTGTTATTTTAGAAAAAGTTGCTTCTGGCAAGGGTAATTTTGGTTATGATGCAGCCAATGCTGATTTTGGTGATATGGTGAAGCTGGGAATTATTGACCCAACTAAAGTAACACGTAGCGCTTTACAAAATGCAGCTTCAGTTGCTGGTTTGATGTTAACAACAGAATGTATGGTAACAGATATACCTGCAGAAAATGAAGATAAAGGTGGCGCTGGTGATATGAGCGGCGGCATGGGTGCTATGGGCGGCATGGGCGGTATGGGTGGTATGATGTAATCTACCCCCCCTGTTGTTTATTGTAGTGCCAAAAAGCCCCGTTTAAGCGGGGCTTTTTATTTATGGATTGAGCTGCTTTTGTCTTCTTCTAAGGTTAAATAACTTTTCCTGTCTACACTACCGTGCTCAATGTCAATTTTTATGCGTAAATTATTTTTAGAATCTGCGTTTAGTAAAGCTTCTTCTTTGGTTATTTTTCCTGATATAAGTAAACGATATAGTGAATCATCAAATGTGCACATGCCCTCAATGCTTGATCTTTCCATTATTTCACTGATAGCACTAATATCTCCTTTGTGAATGAGATCACGCATAAGTGGTGTGGCAATAAATACTTCTGTTGCTGGTACTAATTTGCTGTCAATAGTAGGAATTAAACGCTGTGATATAATACTGGATAAATTGAGTGATAAATCCATCATTAATTTCTCACGAGCATGAGTAGGAAAATAGTGAACAATGCGATCTAGTGCTTGACTCACATTGCTAGCATGTAAAGTGGATACACATAACATTCCAGTTTCTGCAAAGGATAAGGCATATTCCATTGTTTCACGGTCGCGAATTTCGCCAATAAAAACGATATCAGGTGATTGTCTTAATGTGTTAGATAATGCATCTTTAAAAGAGAGGGTATCAATACCAATTTCGCGTTGATTAATTAATGATTTTTTGTTTTTAAAAACATATTCAATTGGATCTTCGATAGTGACGATATGACAAGCGTTATTTTGATTTCGATGATCTATTAAGGAAGCGATGGTAGTTGATTTACCAGAAGAAGTTGGACCAACAACTAGGAACAAACCGCGTTTTGCCATGATTAGTTTTTTTAACGTGATAGGTAATTCTAGGGTGTTAAGCTCTGGGATATCTAATTTAATATTACGAAAGACTATACCTAATAGATTACGTTGCTGAAAGATATTAACTCGAAAGCGGCCTATACCTTTTTTCTCTAGACTAATATTCATTTCTGGACGCTTGGCAAAATCTTCTATTTGTTTTTTTGACATGAGACTGTATGCTATTTCTTTAATTTTATCGTTAGTTAAGGTTTCTTTACCAACTTGAGACATGCGCCCATGAACTTTTACATAGGGTGTTGCGTTAGCAATTAGAAATAAATCAGATGCATCTTTACTAACAACTAGTTCTAGAAAAGCGTCAAGTATCTCCATATAAGTTCCTATTTAATCAGTTGTTTTGATCAAAGCATAGCAGTTGTGAGTTTATATTGCTTGATTTTTATTCGAAATTGGCTAATTTAATACTTTGATAATTTAAAAAATATGCTTTTATTAATAATCATGTGTTTTGTCTTGATAATTTTCTTAGTCCGGGCATGTTCAAATTTGAGTTAATTCAAGGGATCTATACATTACCAGAAAAATGAGGGACGACTTTAGTGGCTCATGTTTCTGCTGGTTTATGTATTATGCAGTAGCTTAATAATTACATCCCACTCTTGTTTTGAAACAGGCATGACCGATAAGCGGTTGCCTTTGCGAAGCAAAACCATTTCTGATAATTTAGGTATGTGTTTTAGTTCATCCAGTGTGATTATTCGTTTGAATTTTTTTTCTAATTTAACATCTACCATAAACCAGCGAGGTTTATCAGGAGATGACTTTGGATCATAATACTTACTCTCTGGATCGTGAGCTGTGTGATCAGGATATGATTCTTTAACAATTTTGACAATTCCAACAATGCCGGGAGGATTACAATTAGAATGGTAAAAAAATGCTTTGTCCCCTATTTTCATTTGATCACGCATCATATTGCGTGCTTGGTAATTGCGAACACCATCCCAATGCTCTGTTTTATTTGGCATACTAGCTAATGTATCAATACTAAAAGCATTTGGTTCTGACTTAATTAACCAATAATTCATCTTATTGTTTCTCCTGTTGATTAGTGTCAACGAGTGGATTCAATTCACTGGCATGAGCTGTCGTTTGTGGAATAGAGACATAATTGCTTTGTTCTTCTAAAGGCAGAGATGTGCGGCGACACATACGAATCAGAATAAATAAAAAGAAAAAGCCAGTCATTGCAGCGAAATAAAAGAATAAGGCGGAATCATTGATATAATCCATTAATAACGGGGCTACTAAAGGACCTAATGTGGCACCTATTCCATAAGATAGCACTAGGCTGCCAACCGCCGAAATGATTTTATCAGGTTCAATATAATCGCATGTTTGGCTGATACTGAGGGGATATAAAGTGAAACAGACGCCCCCAAAGATAAAACTCTCCATCCAAAATAACCATTGGGAATATACTGCGGAAAATACCATGCTAATACTGAGCAAGGTAGCGCTTAGTGCGAGTGCTAGTAACACAGTGCGTCTACCGATTCGATCAGAAATAGAACCCATAGGATATTGCAATAGCATACCACCTAAAAGAATAATAAACATAGTGAAAGCAATATCATTGATAGAATAGTTTATGCTGCGAGCAAACGCAGGAATTAAGCCATAAATAGGACCTAGCATCATGCCTGAAATAAAACAGCCAAAAATTCCAGTAGGCGAAATTCGGAATAAATCTCGAAAGGGAAAATGTGGATTTTCTGCTATGGTTGGCGACTTACGGTAAGTAATACATACGGGAATAATAGAAAGTGATGCGATAATGGCAGTAATACAAAATTGAGTGATGGCGAGTGGGTTACCTATTTTTAATAAGAACTGTCCAAGCATTTGCCCTGAATAGAGAGTAATCATATAAACTGATAAAATTTTACCACGATTTTTACTAGAACAATCAGCCAGCAACCAACTTTCGATAATAACGTAGATTCCTGCTAAACAAAATCCGGCGATAAAGCGCATGACAATCCAGCTAAGATGATAGCTAGTCATCCCTGGGATTAAAGAGACAATAGCGGTTAGTGCTGCAAAGATTGAAAAGGCGCGAATATGACCGACACGGACAATAAAACTATCAACTCGCAAACTACTAATAACAAAACCAGCATAAAAGGCTGCAGAAGCAAGCCCAATCAACCAATTCGTAGCGCCATCCATGTCTAAACGCACAGCAATTAAAGTGTTATATAAGCCATTACCTAGCATTGTCATAAATAAACTCAGTAATGGTGCTATAACTTGTATAACAAAACGTATTATCATTGCTTATCCCAATCGAGTATCTAATTTGTTGAGCCTACCATAACTGCGTTTTATTGCTAGCGCCATTGTTATTATTTAGCATTTTTTTAACGTATGCTACTTGATGGGTTGGCTCAAAAATATACACGTACTGTGTTGTGTTTTTTTCGCTAATTTTTCTATCATATTGCCCACATATTCGTGCAGTGCCATACTGGAAATCATCAGCATTCGTGCTTGTGGCAGCCAAGCTCTGGGATTGAATAAGTTATAATGAGTATCAATGTAATCTGTGGGTGCTGGCGTTGGTTGCATGCCTAAATTTTTAAATATTTGTATGGCGCGAGGCATGTGGAAGGCACTGGTTACTAGATAAAAGCGATCCCATTTTTTTAATTGTAGGAAACCACGCATATAGCGTGCGTTTTCTCTGGTGTTGCGGCTTTTTATATCGAGCCAATAAGTTGGAATATTGAAGTGTTGTTTGAGATTGGCTTGCATCATTTTTGCCTCTGGAAGCGTAAAGTGTCCAGCTTTTCCGCCTGAAATAATAATGGGCAAGTGTGTTTTTCTATGCAGTATCGCGGCATAGTTTTCTCGTATCAGGCTATGCGCAGAGGGTTGTTCATGCGGGTACTCAGGCGCGTAGCGACCGCCTCCTGTTAAGACAACAATGGCTTTTTCTTCCAAGTCCTGTTTTTTTAGTGCAGTGAACGCAAGTGGTTTAATTATTTGCAGTGGGGCAATTAAACGTTTAGCAACAACAGCGGTGCTCAGTAAATAAAGGCTAATCAATCCTAATGCCAAGCAGGCAATACCTACTTTTTCGTGTTTGTATAGTAAAAGAGTGCCCAACAGTACCAGGAGAATATTTATCCCTGGCGGTAGTATGAAAGAATAGATAAGGTAAGCTACATTCATATGTCTTTTAGCCTCCCATTTTGATACATGTGTTGATTACTAATCAATATTTTAGCTCAATATTTGTCTAGCGTGAAAATATCGCCACTATTTAACCCGTGATCTAACAATACCTCTTTTTTTTGAGTTTGACTCATCTAAGGTATGTTCATTAACAATGCTGCTTATAATAATAGTGACAAAATATATTTGCATACTCTGGGCGTTTTGTATACATTAGCTTTCAATTTAAAGAGAAGGATATAGCTCGTTGTCAAAAGTAAAAAGTTTAGGCATTTTTGCCATCATTATGATTACCATCACGTCGGTAGATTCTATTCGGAACTTACCAGCAACGGCGTTATTTGGTGATGCCTTGGTTATTTTTTTTACTTTTGCTGCTTTGTGCTTTTTATTGCCTTGTGCTTTGGTTGCTGCTGAATTATCTGCTTTTATCCCAGAAACTGGCGGTGTTTATTTGTGGGTTAAAGAGGCCTTTGGAAAACGCTATGGCTTGCTGGCTATTTGGTTCCAGTGGATTGAAAATGTCATATGGTATCCAACCATCTTATCGTTTCTAGCGGGAACCATTGCCTACGTGATTGCACCAGAATTAGCACATAATAAAATTTTCTTATTTTCTGTCATCGTTACTATTTTTTGGTTACTCACTGGTGTCAATCTTCTCGGTATTCGTTCCTCAGCGTGGTTTAGTGAGTTTTGCGGGATTGCTGGTTTGTTATTGCCTATGGTGCTGATTATTATTTTAGGGCTTATTTGGTACTTTTCTGATAATGTGACGGCTATTTCAGTGATTCCAACCGATGTTGCTAAAACATTTAAAGATCCGAGCTTGCTAGTGTCATTAACAGCGGTTGTTTTAACTTTCAGTGGCATAGAGATCGCAACAGTGCATGCAAATGATGTAAAAAATCCAAAACGAGATTATCCTATTGCATTAATTGTTGCCGTTATTGTTATTTATATGACTATGTTACTAGGTTCTTTAGCGATAGCGATTACTGTGCCTAAACAACAGTTAAGCTTAATTGCAGGGATTATGCAAGCATTTGAAATGTTTTTTCAAAATTATCATTTGGCTTGGCTTATTCCGATTTTAGGCATCTGTATTATATTAGGGACGTTGGGTGGTGTCAGTAATTGGATTATTTCACCCAGCAGAGGATTATTAATCGCGTTAAAAGATGAAAATTTGGTGCTACTATTACAAAAGGAAAATCGCTTCGAATCGCCATCAGGATTGTTAATATTTCAAGCAATACTAGTCACCATTATAGCTTCCATATTTTTTTTCATGCCAACCGTTAATAGCTCTTATTGGATTTTAACTGTGCTTGCAGCACAGTTATATATGATCATGTATGTTATTATGTTTGCCGCAGCTATTTATTTACGATATAAGCTACCTGATCGTCCTAGGCCATTTAAAATTCCATTTGGCAATACAGGTATGTGGATTATTGCGGGTATTGGTTTGTTAACAAGTGCTTTGACATTTTTTATTGGATTTTTTCCACCAAACGATATTAATGTTGGTGTAAAAAAAAATTATGAGCTAATGATCATTAGTGCGCTAATTTTGATGTCATGCCCACCATTTTTATTTCATTGGTGGCATAAGATAAAGCAAGCAAAATTGAATATATAAATTAATAGGAGATGAAAATAATGAGTGAAACTATTTTTGATGATGCAAAAGAACGATTAGATGATGCTTATCGTTTTGCTGCTATTGATAAGGAAGCGTTACAGCGGTTGAAATACACAAAAGCCATCATTGAAGTTTCAATCCCTGTGCGTATGGATAATGGCAGTTTGAAAATTTTTAAAGGTTATCGCGTGCGTCACGATGATACGCGTGGCCCAACCAAAGGTGGTTTGCGTTTTCATCCTAATGTCTGTCTTGATGAAGTAAAAGCATTAGCGCTATGGATGACATTTAAGTGTGCAGTCATGGGTTTGCCTTTTGGCGGAGCGAAAGGTGGTGTTATAGCGGATCCGAAACAACTGTCGCGCATGGAACTAGAACGTTTAAGTCGAGGATTTATTGAGCAAATTGCTGACTTCATTGGGCCAGATACTGATATTCCTGCACCTGATATGTATACCAATGCCATGATTATGGGTTGGATGATGGATGAATATTCAAAAATAACAAGACGTTATTCACCGGCAGTTATCACGGGAAAACCTATTCCCCTAGGTGGTAGTTTAGGTCGTGATGATGCAACAGGAAGAGGTGTTTACTATTGCATTAAAGAGCTGGAGAAGAAAACAGGATGGAATCCTAAAGAAATTTCCGTTGCTGTACAAGGCTTTGGAAATGCAGGAAAAAGTGTTGCTTCACTATTGCATAATGATGGTTATAAAATAGTTGCAGTGAGTGATTCACAAGGTGGAATTTATCGCGACGCCGGTTTTGATGTTCCTAGTATTGTCCATACTAAAAATGCTACACGTCGAATAAAAGCGGTTTATTGTCAAGGCTCTGTTTGTGAGACAATTGATGCGGAGCAGATTAGTAATGAGCAATTATTAACATTACCGGTTGATATTTTAATTCCTGCAGCATTAGAAGATGTTATCACGGATAAAAATGCTAGTGATATTCAGGCGAAATACATTTTTGAAGCAGCTAATGGACCGATAACACCGGCGGCAGATAAAATTCTCTTTTCAAAAGAGGTTATGGTAGTACCTGATATTTTAGCAAATGCTGGAGGCGTTACTGTCAGTTATTTTGAGTGGGTGCAAAATCGTTATGGCCATTACTGGACGATAGAAGAAGTTCATTCTCGTTTGCAAAATAAAATGAAGGAAGAGTTTAATAATACTTACCAGCTCATGCAAAAGCACAATTGTGATATGCGAACAGCAGCTTATATTCATGCCTTGAATCGTTTGGGAGAAGCAATTTCCGCACAAGGAACACATGAATATTTTGTCGGAGAACTCACTTGAGAAAGATTGTTTTTGCTTCAAATAATGAAGGTAAAATTATTGAAGCACAGCAAGCAATGCAAGAACTTGATTATGAATTAATTCCACAAAATAAATTTTCGATACCGGAGGCTGAAGAAACAGGGCTAACATTCATTGAGAATGCAATTTTAAAAGCACGTCATGCCAGTACATTGCTGCAGATGCCAGCACTAGCGGATGACTCTGGCATTGTTGTTGATGCGTTACGAGGAGCGCCGGGCATTTATTCAGCACGTTTTTCTGGAGAGCATGCTAGTAGCAATGAGAATAATAAAAAATTACTGCAAGAGTTAGCTCATGTGACAAAACCAGTATTACGACGGGCTCATTTTTATTGTGCTATGGTGTTTTTGCAGCATGCAAAAGACCCTATGCCTTTGATAGGTGTCGGTCGCTGGGAGGGACAAATTGCTTTTTCAGCCCGGGGAGAGCAGGGCCACGGTTATGACCCAATATTTTATTTGCCTGACTTGCAATGTACCGCGGCACAGTTATCATTGTTAGAAAAAAACAAACTAAGTCATAGAGGAAAAGCATTGCGAGCATTATTGGAAAAGTTATAACTTCAAGCCTTGATTATGTTCACTTATAGTAATGAAATCTCTAGCTCTTAATGTTGCAAGCTCAAAAGGCCTTTTATTTGTAAAATGTGGACGGTTTTCATTCAAAATAGAAATGATTTTTTCTATTCTTTTTTTAAGAGGGTTGGTTTTCATAATATTTCCTATTTTCATGTAATTCATTAATCATGTTTTTTAAATGTCTTTGTTTATCAGCAAGGCTTTTTTCCTGAGATGGATTTGATGAAAGCCAAGGTCTTTTTTTAAATGAACATAAATTTAAAATTTCTAATATCGCCATGCCTTCAGGGCCAATAGCTTCAGGAATTTTTTTATCAATTAACGTTTCAATAACATGATTTTCAATTTCATTACTATTTCCTAAATTAATGTTTCCGATACTCTTAAGTATCTTTATTTCATCGTTAACTTCTTCTTCGGTTATTTTTAATAGTTTAACTAATGTTGTTTGATAGTTTTGATCAAGTTGGCGATGTAAATAATAAAAAAGCTCTAGTTTCGCAGCATTGGTTTGATTATTTTGATTGTCTAGTGATGCAAATAGATTTTTAATAAATTGCACGCGATGTTCTGTCGAACTTTGTTTTTTATTTTTTGCATTTTCTAATAATATTTCAGTTGACATTTTTTAGCCACCTTTCTCACTATTTTTTAATAATCAGTGTAATGAATGAATCTTAACGCAGTCTTAACTTGGAAGTTATTACTGCCTTGATAAGTACATTTATTATACAGTTTAGACGTTTTTTTCATGTTATGCAAAGTGTCATCTATTAATAATAATACCTAGCATGATTAAACCTTTATTACTCGCTTATGCTGCGACAGTTAAGATATAATAATGCTGTAAACTGATATAAATGTAGCACAGGATTATTGCTTTGCTGGTTAGTGGGCTAATATTTTTTAAGATTATTTTAACATATTGATTTTATTAGTTTTTATTTTTAACTATTTGACAGATATTCTATCATATGAAAAAAGATGACTTATTGCTTCAACAAGCATTCTCTGCTCATCAGCAAGAGGATTTAGAGCAGGCAGAGGCACTTTATCAAGAATTTTTAACCTTACACCCACAGCATGTGCAAGCATTAGATTTGCTCGGTATTACTTTTGCTCAAGATGGTCGTTATCATCTTGCTGTTGAGCACTTTCAAGCAGCTTTACACATTGAACCAAAAAATGCTCTTATTTTAACCCATTTGGCCAGTGCCACAAAAAGTTTGGGGTATTATGAGCAAGCAAAGCAATTGCTGACTCGTGCGATAGAAATACAGCCGGATTACACGGAGGCTTTATATAAACTAGGCTTGATATATCAAGAGGAAAAGCAATATCGACGAGCGCAACATTATTATTCTCAAGCGTTGCACTATGATAATACGTTGTTGGAAGTGCAGCATTCGTTAGCATTAACGCTATTAAAAGAGCGGCGTTTGCCAGAAGCCAAAGAAAAATGGCTTGCATTATTAGCGCAGGAGCCTCAGCATGTACAAAGTCATTTTTACTTAGGCATTATTGCTTATGAAGAAGATGATTTTCTGCGAGCAGAAAAACACTGCCGTTTTGTTTTACAAAAAGCGCCTAATCATATTGAAAGTCTTGCTAACTTGGGCGCAGTTTTATTAAAGAAAAATGAAATTGATGAAGCGATTCAGTTATTTAAGCAAGCCTTATCTATTGACGCCTCTGATTTGTTTTCACGAACCAATTTGGCTGCAACACTGTTGACTCAAGGAGAGATAGATAAAGCAAAGCAAGAATATTATGAATTGCTGACGTTTGTTCCACAGGATTTCACTGCCCACTTTAATTTGGGTGCTATTTTTATGGAGCAGCGAAAATGGGAGAGTGCATCTTATCATTTGCAAACAGCGCATAAGATCGATCCAATGTCATTCCCTGTGTTGAAAAATTTAGGTAATGTCTTTTTAAAATTGCATGAGAGTGATGATGCGATTAAATGTTATCGCCGAGCATTGTCACTTTCTCCAGAAGATGCATCAGTGCGTTATATGCTACAAGCATTAACCGGTGATGAAATGCCACCGTCTGCACCACGTGGCTATGTAGAAGAGTTATTTGATAATTATGCTCAGAATTACGATGATGAACTATTGGACAAGCTTCAATATAAAGTGCCAGAGTTATTATATCAGACTTTACAGCTAGAATTAGCACAAGTAAAAGACTGGGTTATGGTTGATTTAGGTTGTGGCACAGGTCTATGTGGCAAATATTTCAAGCCTTATTCACGCCAATTGATCGGTGTTGACGTATCAAAAAAGATGTTAGAAAAAGCGCGGGAGAAAAAATTATATACGGAGTTGATTCACGCGGATATTAGCGCAGGTGTTACAAAATTGACTGAGCCAGTCAATCTATTTTTAGCAACAGATGTATTAGTTTACATGGGAGATTTACAGCATGTCTTTTCTATGGTTTATCAAGCATTAAAGAAAAAAGGCTTGTTTGCATTGACGATAGAGACAAGTGACCAATTTCCTTATCAATTATTGACTAGCGGACGTTTTGCACATCACACAGACTATTTGCAAAAACTTATTTTACAGACAGGTTTTATTATTCAACATGATGAATCACTACAGTTGCGTACGCAAAAAGGAGAGCCTGTCATGGGGCAACTATATGTTTTAGAAAAATAATTATTCAACTCCGTATTGTTGGCGATACTGTTGGATTTCCGCTAGCATTTTCTGATCAAATTGTTCTGCGCGGAGAAAATCAAGTAGTGAGTCTAGATTAATAATGCTATATACAGGAACTTGATAGGTTTGCTCAATTTCTTGAATAGCAGATAATGGCTGTTGCCCTTGTTCTTGTCGATCAAACATGACCACAACGCCGGCGAATTGAGCGGCTGATTGCTTGATTATTTGTATTGATTCACGAATAGCTGTTCCTGCAGTGATAACATCATCAATAATAAGGACTTGTCCTGTCAAGGCATGGCCAATTAAATGGCCGCCCTCACCATGGTCTTTTGCTTCTTTTCGATTAAAGCAATAGGCAATATCACGTTGATAATGCTCTGCCAATGCAATTGCCGTTGTTGCTACTAGGGGGATGCCTTTATAGGCTGGACCAAATAACGTATCAATATTTATATTTGCATCTTGAATGCAAGCAGCATAAAATTGGCCTAGTTTAGCCAGTGCTCTGCCACTATTGAATGCGCCGACATTGAAAAAATAAGGGCTGAGACGGCCAGATTTTAACGTGAATTGACCAAATTTTAAAGCATCGTATTCAAGCGCCATTTGAATAAATGCTTGTTGGTAATTTTTCATTGTTTAACCCTACAATTAGAAAGTGGTTATAGTATGCGAGTCATCACCTTAAATGCAAATGGTATTCGAGCAAGTGCAAGAAAAGGTTTTTTCCCTTGGATGGCAAAACAAAATGCAGATTTCGTCTGTATACAAGAAACCAAAGCGCAAATTCACCAATTAGCCAAGGATGTTTTTTGCCCAGATGGCTACCACTGCTATTATCATGATGCATTAAAAAAAGGTTACAGTGGGGTGGCATTATTCTGCCGGGAAAAACCAAAGCGGGTGCAATATGGTTTAGGGTGGTCTGTTGCTGACGATGAAGGTCGTTATGTCGAAGCGCATTACGATGGTATAACAATAGCAAGCATTTATCTTCCTTCTGGAACCAGTGGTGAGGCGCGCCAGACAGTAAAGTTTGAATTTTTAGATTATTATTTATCATACTTACGAAAAATGCGTCGTAGGAAAAATGAGTTCATTATCAGTGGTGATTGGAATATTGCACATAAAAAGATCGATTTAAAAAATTGGCGTGGCAATCAAAAAAATTCTGGATTTTTGCCAGAAGAGCGAGAATGGATGGAGAATTTGTTCACGAAAGAAGGGTTATGTGATGCTTTTCGCACAATTAATCAAGAGCCTGAGCAATATACATGGTGGTCTAATCGGGGGCAAGCTTGGGATAAAAACGTCGGCTGGCGTATTGATTACCAAGTTACATCGCCTAATTTACGAGATAAAGTCAAGAAAGTTGAAATATACAAAAAAGAACGATTTTCTGATCATGCGCCATTGATTATAGATTATGACTTATAGTAGACTGTTATTTTTAGTTAACATGGGTAAAAAATGGATTTTAATAGCCAACAATTAGCTGAAATTGACCAATTATTGTCTGTCGCTGCCTTTGGTAAAGATAGGCTTGAAAATCTCGCCAACCAATGCCTCACTTATGAACAAGGTTTATTGACTATTAATGATCGTAATATATTGAAAAAATTTCTCAATGAGTTACGTGTGCTCAGTGCCACATTATTGACAACAATAAAATCAGTTGCTGATTGGCGAGTGAAAGTATGGTCAGTGCAAGATTCTATTAAAGGGATGAATGAAGACGAATCGCCAAAGAAAAGTATAGAGGAAAAAGTACAACAATTGTTGCAAATGCTAGAGAGTCAAGAAAATCGTTTAAATGAATTGCAAACTCGCTTTAATAATTTAGAACAATCAGCTATTGTCAAAGCAGGATCACTAAAAACAACAATGGTACGAGGCAAACAAGTCATTATGTCAGCAGCCGTATTAGAAGCTTAATCAATTACGTTAGCCAGTATTGCTTGTTGTTTCGCAATTAGTGTTGCTATTCCCATTTTTGCATAGTCCATCATATCCAATAATTGGTTTTGAGTGAATGCTTTATTTTCAGCAGTGCCTTGTATTTCAATGAAATTCCCTGCTTCATTCATTACGATATTCATATCTGTTTCGGCATTAGAATCTTCTTTGTAATCAAGATCGAGTACTGCTTGACCATTAAAAATGCCGACAGAGACAGAAGCAATTAATTGTTGAAGAGGATTTTTAGTGATTATTTTTTTTTGTAACAAGTGATGTGTGGCTTTTGCCAAAGCGACACAAGCACCGGTAATAGAGGCAGTGCGAGTGCCACCATCTGCCTGTAAAACATCACAATCAATGTAAATGGTTTTTTCGCCAATAAGGCTTAAGTCAACAGCTGCTCGTAGGGAACGGCCAATTAATCGTTGAATTTCTAAGGTACGACCACTTTGCTTGCCACGGCTAGCCTCACGATCAATTCGACTATGAGTGGACCGCGGAAGCATGCCATACTCTGCTGTTAGCCAACCTTTTCCTGTGCCTTTTATAAAACGAGGCACATGATCAACAATGCTGGCGGTACACAGGACTTGTGTTTCACCAAAGGAAACCAATACCGATCCTTCAGCATGTTTTGTAAAATCGATAATAAAGTCTATATCACGTAATTGATTAGGCTCTCTTCCACTAGGACGCATGATAAACCTCGTTTTAAATTAATTTAAGTGCTTTTACCGCATCTCGTTCAGATATCAATTCAGCATGCGAGGTTGCAATCTTTTCTCGTGAAAAGGCATTGTGCTCTAATCCTTCAATTACATTCAACTGGCCATTTTCAACGTGGCAAGGAAATGAAAAAATAAGTCCGGGGGTTGTTTCATATTCACCGTTTGAACATTTGGCAATAGAAAAGCAGTCATCGCTGGCTGTATTACGTGTTAGATTGCGAATACTGGTAATAGTTGCATTTGCTGCTGATGCAGCAGATGACGCCCCTCGTGCTTTAATAATCGCAGCTCCACGTTGTTGCACAGTAGAAATAAAGTCTCCTTGTAGCCATTTTTCATCAATCACATCTTTTGCTAGTTGACCATTGATTTCAGTGTGGTAAAAATCGGGATATTGCGTCGCAGAGTGATTTCCCCAGATTGCCATTTTTTTCACAGCGGTGATGTCAACTCCTGCTTGTTTAGCTAATTGATTTCTAGCACGTAGTTCATCTAATGCGGTCATGGCAAAAAAGCGATCATTTGGAATATCCGATGCATGTTCCATGGCTATCAAGCAATTCGTGTTACAAGGATTACCCACAACAAATGCTCGTACGTCACTGGCTGCATGGTCGTTCATTGCGCGGCCTTGTTGGGTAAAAATACCACCATTAATTTTTAATAAATCAGAACGTTCCATCCCTGCTTTACGCGGTACAGAACCAACAAAAATAACCCAATTACTGCCACGCATGGCAATATTGACATCTGATGTGCACGTAATATTTTTTAACAGAGGGAAGGCACAATCATCTAATTCCATGGCAATGCCATGTAATGCGTCCATGCCAGCTTCTAACTCTAATAATTGTAATTCGACATCAACATTATCGCCTAACATTTGGCCTGAAGCAATGCGAAATAACAGTGCGTAACCGATCTGCCCTGCAGCTCCGGTAACCGTTATTTTAACAGGTTGATTTGCCATAGTGTTTCTCCTTGTAATTTACATGTCATTATTCAGCACTTTTGGTAAATAGTGTAACCAATTGATATTGTTATCTCCGGTTGCTAGAAACCACGGGTTTAGCAACGAAGGTTTGCAATTGTAACGCAATTGTTGGCCTTGCACATCAATTATTGAACCACCTGCTTCTTGGATAATACATTGTGCAGCAGCGGTGTCCCATTCGGAGGTTGGGCCTAAACGTAGATAAATATCTGCTTTACCTTCAGCAACCAGGCACGTTTTTAATGAGCTGCCCATTTTAATATAGGCAACATTGGAAAAATTTTGCGCAAACTGTTTTATTTTTTCGCTGCAGTGGTTGCGACTGACGGCAATACGGATAGCTCGATGTAAATCGCACGCGTGGGTTTGTATGCGCTGATTTTTTTTATTATCCATTTTATAAGCTCCTTCTCCTTTTAGGGCATAATAACATTCGTCAAAAATAGGTGCGTATATAACACCAAGAATGGATTGATGTTGATCAATCAGCGCAATATTGACAGAAAATTCATCACTGCCTTTAATAAACTCTTTGGTACCATCTAGCGGATCAACTAACCAATAGCGTTGCCATTGTTGGCGTTGTGCAAAAGCAATATCAGCACTTTCTTCTGATAAAACAGGAATGTGGGGTGTGACATCTTGTAGTGATTGGATAATATACTCATGTGCAGCAATATCTGCTTGTGTTAGTGGAGATAGATCCTGTTTATGTTCAATGATGATGGATGTTTTTTGTTTGTAGTAAGGTAATGTCAATTTGCCAGCATGTGTTGCAATTGCAATCACTTCTTCAAGATAAGTGGTGAGTGTATCATTGTTCATGATGTTTCAAGAAAAGATTTGTATAAAAATAACGCAGCAATAGTTTTCGCCTCGGTGACATCCTCACGGTTGACGAGTTCAGGAATTGCACTAAGCGGCCATTTAATTTGTTCCATCACTTCAGGCTCATCACCTGGTAAGGTTGATTGGAATAAATCAGTGGCCACAAACACCTCTAATTCAGCAGAAAAATAGTTTGGTGCTGCTGATAATGTGGTTAAATAGGTTAACTTATTAGCTGCAAAGCCGATTTCTTCTTGTAATTCACGATTGGCGGCTTGTTTAGCTGGTTCATTGCATTCTATTAAGCCTTTGGGTAAGCAAAGTTCGTAACGATCCGTACCCGCTGCATATTCTTTAACTAAGATCACTTGTTGGTCATGTGTGATAGGGATGACCATCACAGCGCCTGTCCCAAGTCTGTTGCTTCGAATGCGTTCAAATATTCGTTCTTGTCCATTGGCAAAGCGCAAAGAAACTTCCTCAATAGAAAAAAGAGTTGAATTTGCTTTTGTTTCTGTGTTTAAAATGACCGGTCTTTTGTGCATGGTGTATGTAACTAAGATACTGAACATTGCTATAAAGAAAATTTTACCGTATTGGATGCACTATGACCAGCTATTTTGACGTAACACGACCACTTAGTCTTTATATCCATTTTCCCTGGTGTTTACGCAAGTGCCCTTACTGTGATTTTAATTCACATACGTTGCGAAGTGATTTGCCTGAAGAGCAGTATGTTGACCAATTATTATATGACTTAAAACATGATTTGCCACGAATTAGCGACCGACAATTTATTAGCATCTTTATGGGGGGCGGGACACCTAGCTTATTTTCTGCTAAGGCAATGCAGCGTTTGTTAGATGGCATTGATACATTAACAACGTTACCGAAGGACATTGAAATAACCATAGAAGCTAATCCTGGGACGGTAGAGCAGAATCGATTTCAAGATTATCGTGATATTGGTATTAATCGTTTATCATTGGGCATCCAAAGTTTTAATGCAACACATCTGAAAAAATTAGGGCGTATTCATACGGCAGAAGAAGCAAAAAAAGCAATCACCATGGCGCAAACCACGGGTTTTTCCAATTTTAATTTAGATTTAATGTATGCACTGCCTATGCAAACAATCGTTGAGGCGATAGATGATATAAAAACAGCCATAGCATTTCAACCACAGCACATTTCTTGGTATCAATTAACAATAGAGCCTAATACCTTATTTTATAAACAACCACCGCCGTTGCCTAGTGATGATGATAGTTGGTCTATGCAACAACAAGGGCATGCATTGCTAGCCAAGCATGGTTACCATCAATATGAGATTTCAGCATACAGTCGCTTGAGTAGGGTATGCCAACATAATAAAAATTATTGGCAATTTGGTGATTATTTAGGGATTGGCGCAGGTGCCCACAGTAAAGTGACCGATATCAAGACGGGTGAGGTTATTCGTTTTATGAAAGTAAAACACCCGCAGCGTTATTTGCAAGAAAAAAATAATTTTCATCAAACTCACCAAACAGTCAGTAAAAAAGATATTATTTTTGAATTTATGCTCAATGCCTTGCGTTTACAACAAATGATTCCTTTTCACTTATTTCAATTAAATACGGGTTTAACAATTGCTGATATTGAACAGCCATTAAAAGCGGCACAAGAAAAAGAATTACTGCGAGTAAATGAATTTGGATTTGAGAAGACAGCGCTTGGGGCACGATTTTTGAATGAATTGATGCAATTGTTTTTGGTTTAGCATTTCGTTATGTACAATTTTATAAACTAATACGTATTCAGGCATTATTACGGATGACAATGGCAACTTATTTTCCTTGTCTGATACATAAGCAAGTTAACCAAGCATGCCGGTTTAGACGAAACTAAATCTGCCAAAAACAAATGGTGTGTTATCATTTTTCTATTTACACGGGATGAGTTATCGAGTTTGTAAAAATGAATGTGTCTAATAAAAAACCTCTATCAAAAATAGCGCTATCCCCCACTGAATCAGCTGCATTAAAAGCAAACTCTGTTTTTATTGTACACTCATCACTAGCTAATTATCTTGGTATAAACCGTTCATTTATCTAGACATAAGTACTTTATATAACAAAAAGAAAATTTATCACTACGTATAATTACGTATAGAGCAAAAAAATGCCTCAATAGCCCTTTCTAATTCTACTCAGGCAGTATATAATTTGAATTTGTTTTATCGATCAATAGCATTGTTAATAGATATCATCATACAGTTAGCAATATTGGAGGAATAAAAATGAACTCCATTTTCAACACATCATTTATTGATGCACAAATAGGTCAATTATCGCTAGAAACAAAACTTATATTTTGGATCAAAAGCATAGATTCTGATGAACAAATCTATATTTCTCCTTCATTCTCTAGTCTATGGGCATTGACAGTTAATCAGCTTTACAATGATCCTACAATTTGGAAAAGAAGTTTGCAAAATGATGATTTGGATATGATAAATCCTCAATTGCAAAGGCGCTGTCGACAGACTGTTGATTTTATCGATAAGCAGGTTATTTTCTACCGCTTTAAGAGTTTCGATAAGAAAATTTATCATATGTGTAATTTAGCATTTCCAATTAGGAATCAAGTTAATTATCCTTTAGCGATGGCCGGTGTGAGTCAGGAATTACCACTAGATGTTTGGGAAAATTACCGATCAGAAAATATTTCTGATGATCCTAAGTTGCCATTTTTATCTTCAATACCACCGTTGTTTTATAACACTATTATTAATAGCAATCCCTCTCATAAAATAAAAGATAATATACTTTCCATTCTAAGTCCTAGAGAATATGAATGTCTCTATTACAGTTGTAAGGGACTAACGGCTAAAATGATTGCAAAGCATCTTAAAATTTCACCACGCACAGCTGAAGTGCATTTAGAAAATTGCCGAAAAAAATTAAATTGCTCAAATAAATTGGAATTAATAGGTCTTTTCACCATGCTGCAACAACCGTCTCCATTAGTTGAAGTCATGGACTAATCAAATAATCAGAGTATTTTTTGTTTAAAAGGGAATTTTTGTTAATAATGCAATTTGACGATCACAATCTGACATGTGAAAAACATGATGAAGCTTATCATGCCACTCCTGCTGATAAATACCTCTTTTACCAGCGGTTTGAAGATATGGTAAATCGCTATCCCCGTCAACCTGCTTTAGCTTGGCAAGGTAAAACGTATACTTACGATGAACTCAATGCTCGAGTTAATTATCTCGCTCATTGGCTCGTGGATAATTATCTTGAAGAAAATGGTCGATTATCTGCAATAGGAAACGAACGTCTTATTGGGCTATTTTTTCAGTCTAGTGCGGAAATGGTCATTAGTTTGTTAGCTGTAATGAAAGCAGGTTTAGCTTATGTACCGTTACCTGGTGATGATAAAGATACACCCACAGAGCGCTTGCATTATTATTTACAGGATAGTCGTCCTAAATGTCTATTAACCCACACTCCACTGTTAACTCACGAGCTATTAGCAGGTAATTATGTTCAATCTCAATTGTCTGCTAATAAATTTATAAAAAATGTAGATGATTTGTTTGAAGGATGGCCAGTAGGAGAATTAGCACCAGCGCCAAGCTGGATTAACAATGTCAACTTGCCCATTTCACGTGATCATCTAGCTTATGTGATCTATAGCTCCGGCTCAACTGGTAAGCCTAAAGGTATTGCCATTCAGCACGGTGGATTACTATATCCGGTAGATGCTCATCAACAATTATTGAAAATTAAGCCAGGTGAGCGCATTGCACAATTGTGTCCTTTTACTTTTGATGCGTCATTAATGGAAATCATGATGACATTAGGCTGTGGTGCATGCTTATGTATTTTGCCGAGTGCTTGTCGCTTAAGTACAGCTGATATTGGCAATTTTTATCAGGAACAGAAAATCACTATAGGTATTTTTACACCAACAATGTTAAATAATCTAAACCCAAAGGATTTTCCTAATTTACATACTCTGGTCACTACCGGTGAAAAAATTTCTCCCACTTTGATTAACGATTGGCAAATACTAGGCAGACCCGAAGGAAAAAAGCGACATATTATCAATGGTTATGGTCCATCTGAAGTTAGTGTATGTACCTCTTTAGGTATTTTATCAGAAAATGTTTTATTGGATGAAGACATACATGTTGGCTCAGTTATTGCGGGTTTAGAAGTTCTAGTTTTAGATGCTGAGCCAGAAGATCCTCATCAACCTAAGAAAACTCCTCTAGGGAAAAAAGGTGAATTATATGTCATTGGCGATGGTGTCGCGCGGGGCTATTATAGCCTATCAAATGATCTCGAATACAAGAAAAAAATCGATAAGCTTAATGCCGAACGTTTTATAAACATAACCCATCCCGAAACAGGTGAAACAGTACGTGCTTATCGTACCCGCGATCAATTTTCCTGTGACGCACAAGGTCAATTGACGATATATGGTCGTTTAGATCGCCAAGTGAAAGTATACGGCCGGTTGTGTGCACCAGAAGAAGTGGATGAATCTCTTGTGTCCTATTCTAACCGGCAAGTCAAGCGAGCTTATTTGGCAACAGATTTTGATAAACATGGTCATCCTCAATTTACGGCGTATATACAATTAAATGACTTAAATAAAAAAACTCCATTTGTTGATTTGATAGGTGGATTATGTACCAATATCATTGGCCATATTCCTACGGCTATGCTTCCTACTTTTTGGGTGCAGATAAAAGAAATACCACTGACAGCTAATCAGAAATTAGATACAGTCGCATTGAAAAATAAAAACTTAATAAAGCAGCGTATTTTAGTACATGAGATCGTTTTTCCAGAAGATGAATATGAGCAAAAGTTGGTAGAAATTTGGAGAGAATTATTTAATTTTTCAGAGACAGAGCGACTAAGTATTACTGATAATTTTCTGCATTTAGGTGGTACATCAATGCAATTCTTTATATTGCGTGAGCAAATAAGGAATTGGATCTGTGAGAAGAAAAATCGATCATTTATGATTGATCGTGAAATATTTTTAGCCGAACCGACAATAGCTGCATTGGCAAGAAATTTACGTCGAGAATTGGAAGATGCCCTTTCACCACTAGTAACGTTATGGGAGTATCCTCAAGCCAGAAGTGCGGATCCGGTATATTGGATACATTCTATTATGGGTGATCCTGTTATTGATTATCAATGTTTTATCGAAGATTATTGGCGTCCTAAGTGTGCGTTATATGGTTTCAAAGCACGTGGATTGAGCGATCCTAAAAATATGGATATGAGTTTCTCTGGTATTGCTCGTGACTATGTGCAAACGCTGCAAAAACATCGTCCTCACGGGCCTTATCAATTAGCCGGTTGGTCTACAGGTGGCATTATTGCTCACCAAATGGCGACTCTTTTGCAACAACGTGGTGAACAAGTTGCCGTTGTGCTGATTGATTCAATCAATCCTCAATTCTGGCAAAACCAATCTGTTGATATCCGCTGGGATCATGTCAGCGAGGTAGCTCGTCACTTGTGCAACACCCATCAAATTTCAATTGATAATGTACCTAGTAATGCTGAAGATTTACCTTATGCTGACCAGATAAGCCTAACATTCAGCACATTAAAAAAAATGCCCACGCTAAATGACTTAGCCCAAAATCGTCTAGTCACAGTTGCTAAATTATTGCATGCTGAAGCAAGCTATGCTGATCCATTACCTGTTAAAAACAGCCAATTACTGATCTGCGCTAATAACAAACATCGACATAAAATGTTAGGTTGGCCATCTACTGCTATTGCTGAAATAAAAATTGTACCTGGAGAGCACTTGATGATATTGCAAGATAAGAAACAAGCTTTCGTTGTTAAAGAACATCTTGAGACATTTTTTTCTCGCTCATGTGCCAATTTTGCATTACATGAATTCAAACAGTATCTTTGTGAATATTACCAAAGAGATCAAAAATGGAAAGTTTGGATTCCCCCCACATTGATTAAAGCCTCTCTGCAACAACAGAAAATTAAACAAGTTATACAAAATCACTTATCTGATACGAAAGCAAAGAAGCATGACTTAATAGAATTTAATCGATTATTTTATCAAGAAATCAACTATGTTGCAGATCCTGGGGTTTCAATAGAAAACTGGTTTTCTTCATCAATGGAAAACAATCAAGCAGGGCAAAAAATTTTAATTCTTGGTCCAACTGGCATAGGTAAATCAGCATTGTGCCAATCCATTGCAAAACGTAGCTCAGATGGTCAATTATGGGCAGGACTATTTGATATAATTCTACTGATTCCGATGATAGTATTACATCGTCACAGAAAAGGAGCTAGAGATAATTGGCCTAATCTGTTAAAGACAATAGGTCTTATAACCCCACACAATAATCTAGATCAAGAAGCACTTAGTAATCACTTGGAAAAACTTGGAAAGCATGTATTGTATATTTTAGATGGATACGATCAATATGATCCTGATAGCTCACCATACCAACAAACAGTCAATACATTACTAAGCAATCGAAATAAATCTGTATTGTGCACATCATTATCCCATGCTATCCCTGACAATAATTTTGATCAAGTCTATGAATTAACAGGATTTAATACTGAGCAAATCCACTCTTATATGGAGAAATTTTATGAACATAAAACTAAGGCATCAATGAGCCCCATTAAAATTGCAGAAATGATTATGATCCAGCAAGATAAATATTTGATCCTTCAGTGGCTAGCTCGGTTTCCAAGTTATCTGAAAGTCTTATGCGAATACTATGATAATGAAATAAAGGCTAAAAAAGCCATACCATCAAGTGAACCTAATGAAACATTTTTCCAAACAATAGTAGAGCTACATTGGGCACGACTCTATAATATAGCTTACAGTCAATTAGGTGATCGTGAAAAAACTTTAAAGCACTGCAAAGAAATTAAAGATATATTATCAACGATTGTTATCGGTCAACCATCTCATCAACAATGCATTTTTACCCGGAAAGAGTTGAAGGAAAAAATAACAAAGATAAAAAGAGACTTCCACGAAACCATACTGGCTAATATCTTATCAACAGGATTGTTAAATGTTTATCAAGAAAAAAGATCATCTGATGAAGATCAATATTACATGCTTATCCCAATACTCTACCGATACTTCCAAGAAGAAAAATTATTGTTTAGTAAAGAGAAAAAAGGAATGCCCTTTTCATCTGATGAGAAAACTACCTCATCAAATTCAAATATACATATTAAAACTATGCGAGGTGGTGCTTTTTTCTATCCTAGTAAAAAAGCTACTCCAGGTATAGAGATAGAAAGCACAGAAGGCACTATAAGTGCTCCCATAGCAAAGGAGAATGAAATGGATTTGGCTTTTGCTATTTTAGATGCTAACTCTAAATTTTTAATGCAGAAATAAATCTATAAATAGCTTAGTATCCAAATATTACAAGCCAAAGCTTTTTCTAGAGCTTGCTAATTCTTTGCCTTCTTTCTTTTTAAATATCCTTAATATTTTTTTGTTTTTTATAGGAGAGTTGCTGTGTAGAGGAAAAGTGCGCTTTAAATGATCTAATATTTTTTTATTTTGAGAACCATTACTATCGGGAAAATTTAATTGTTCACGTTTATATTTAAAGGCTTTTTGAAGTATGTGTTTTTGTTTTGAATGAAGTTTTAAAGTAGATTTTGGTTCTGGATATATGCATAATGTTTTTTTGCCAAGAGCTATGACCTTAGTGGAATTATATAAAACTTCATTAGTAAAGTGTATGTGATTTTGTAAGAAAGGCAAGTTAATTAACTCACTAATTTCTATTTCGTCAGTATTTATTTCTTCACTCATTACTTTTACAGCTAGGTAACTCTTGCTATAATAAATATCTAAATCTTGTATTATAAAATAACTCCTCACTAAATCTTCAGTGGAGTTAAGCTTGATCTCACAGTGCATTATCTCTATTAATTGAGATATCAGCATATGAAGCTTTAACATCGTTAATATCTCCTCAAGAGTGTGCTTTTTAGCAATATTAATATTGCCTACTTCACTATAACAATCAGTAGCTATTTGTCTAAATTCTTCATCTGATCGATGATATCGTATTAGATATACGTCATCCATTAATACGGTCGATTGACTTTTATAACAAATGTCTAATAGATTAATTTGTAATAGTAAGCTTAACCAGTTGCTAGTATTTGGTGCTTTATTTTTTTTCAGCATATCAACAAGTGCTTGTATAGCCCTACCCAGGAAAGTTTGCAGAAAATTCAATTCACAGCTCAATATTCTACATACGACTATTCCAACCAGCTTCCATGCAGCTTTGTCTTTACCTTGAACTAGTGCATCTATAACAGTGCTGGATGACCAATGCGTTATTTTAAGTAAACGCATAATCCACCATTTGTTTTTATTATCTTTACTCTCTATCAAGATATTCACAGCTTTTTGTATAATATTATCAGGCAATGTATATTTATAGAGCTCTGATATACTGCCATCTATAATATCAAAGAAAGTGTCATCGACAATATAAATTATTTTTTCTTTTATTGCATCATCTAGCTTGTCATCTAATAATCTATCAAAGATTTCTTGTTGCACAGGATTGGGTAATTCGGCTTGGTGTCGAAACAAACTGATTATTAATTTTTTGGTATCGTCATTTTCTTTATTATCGACAAGCCTCACAAGCAGCTGTTGTAAAAAAGCATTAGATAATTGGTGATGACACCTTAACACATCTTTGATATAGCTTTTAGCTTTATTGTCTACATTATTATATGAAAAAGTATCAATAAGCTTGTGTAAAAGAGCATTAGATAATGGGCAATGGTATTTCAGAATATTTTTTACACATTCTTTGGTTTGGTTGTCTACACTATCATATGAAAATGTATCAATAAGCTTGTGTAAAATATAGTTAGAAAGAGGGTTTTGATGTGTTAAAGTTTGTTTTTTTAGAACTTTTATTATTGATATCCTAACGTCTTTTTTGTTGGCTTGTAGTTCATCAGTTAATATTTCTATAATAACACTAGGTATATTTGACATCAACTTCAACGCTTTTAGTTGCTTTTGTCTTTTTTGAAGAGTAATTGTTTGATCTTCTAATGAACTTTTTAATCGGTGTATCCATTGAGGATGAGATAATAATCTAGGGTTGCAATTAATGGCTTGGTAAAAATCATTTTTAAATTTTTTAATTTTTTTATGGTCAACCGGTTTATATCCTCTAGGGCTATAGCTAATTAATACTTGCATCCAGACATCAAAAACATAATCTATTAACTGTTCATCAATGTCTTTGTTAAGCTTATCTTCACTTGCGTTAAGAAAACATACTAATAAAGGCGTTTCATAGAAACGAAAAGCATCACGGGGTGGTCTGAGCCAATAGTAAAAAAAAGCATGCAATCCAGTTGATGATGAACGTCGGCAAAGATGTCCAACAGTAAACTCTAAAATTGCTGCATAAATGGGTAGATATTTTTTTGCAGAAAACCAATGATTAAAACTTGATGTGTTTCCGCAAGGGATCGGCATCATTTGTTTTGGCTGGCTTAGGTGGTGTGCTACGTATTCTCCAGCAAAATACTCTTGAAATGACAAATGAGTAAACATTATGTCACCTTTGCTTGTTGATAAAAGTCCAAATCGTCGAATCGATTTTTTTAGTAATATTTGTGCCGCTTCATTTGATTCACATTCATAAAGCACGCGTTCAAATACATGGTTATTCAACCAGATTTGTCCATTTTGTTCACGTTGGTGTTGTATATAAAAAGCTAAGAGTCTGATGCACTTCAATAAAGGATCGCAAACAGAAAAAACATTGTTTGCGGACCAATCTTCTTTATCATAATCAATTATTTGATTTTTTTCATTTTTCAATACACATAAACGTAATGTTTTTCCTCTATTTTTTTTCTGACAATTTTTCTCTTCTTGATAAGTCAATTCCCGACGCAATAAGTGTTCAATAAGAATAGTATATAATTCTGTTTTAGTTATAGGTTTATCATGTGCTGATTGGTTTAAAGTATTTTTTTCGTTTTCCCATAAACAGCATAGCAGTTCTGCATTGATGGGGGTCTTTCCCAAATCTTTTATTTGAGTGTGTTTGTTAATAAAGTCTATTAGTTGCCTTGACTTTTTAGAATGAGGGCTGGGTAGATTTTCAAAAAATTGCCTGATATAATTTTCAAGCTCATAGCTGGTAAATCCCCTTGAATAGATCTCGCGATCTGGTTTAAAGGGTATTTCAACATTGGGGCGCGTTGTAAGAATAACATAGGGACATTGCAATATTTGATTGATCAAACTTTCTAAATGCCAAGGCAAATACTGTTTAATGGGTACAATTTCATCCCAACCATCGAGCAGCCATAATGTGCTATTTTTCTCTTGCTCAATCCATTGCATCAACTGCTCTTCATCTGTCCATTTTAACATTCCTTCATCAAAACATATATATTTGACTAGTGTTGCTAATGAGTAATCTCTTGTTTTTATTTGTAACCGTTCTTCATGCACTAATTGTCTTAGTGGTATCCAAAAGAGTACATCAAAACGATTAAATAGTTTTTGTTCTGTTTCTTGACAAAAATGTGATGCTACTTGCATACATAAAGTCGATTTTCCACTACCTGAATGTCCTTTGATCAATATCTGTCTAATAGATGTTGGTTTCTTATTATTTTTCTTTGCTAACTTAGACGGCTCAAATAGTTTTTTTAAAGCAATAATGTTTCGTTTTTTTACCTTATATTTATAAAGCGATGAGTCTACCTTTAAATTAGAAGTATTAGCTTTTTTGTCTTTTTTAGATGTTAATGCAAGAGGAATAAATAAATCATCAACACTATGAAAATTTCCATCATACAACATCCTAATCGATGTTCTCGGTTTATAAGATTTTTTTAGCAGATGACAAAAAGTTTGTCCTTTTTTATTTATACTGTACTTTTCTGCCAACTGTTTCAATGAACTAGGACAATCTGATCCAATGCGGATAGATTGAGACATATCAATAAAAACACTGCTATGAGCAGTATCTTTGTTTATCTTTGTTACCATATTATTTATGCTTTCTGATAATTTTGAGTTGCGATGAGAAATAATTTCTTCTATTACTTTATGGGCAACTGCCTGTTCATTTTCTTTTGATAGGGGCGCCAATATGGAACCTGTTGACTCTTTTACTTGATAGTTTACGGTATTATCACTAGAGTAAAAAATTACACCGCCCTGCATTTTGTCGATAGTTGTGACGGATATTTGTTTCTTGTTATCTTCTAGCTTGTCTCGAGAAACATTAAGGTTATCTGGGCTCGTTTTATAATACCAGTGGTTTTCCGTATATCCTACTGAAAATAACGGCACATTTTTTTGATAATAATGATTTATTTTTTGTTTGAGTCTTGAAGATAAGCCATTGAATCGGATCCATATTCGTTCTACGGCAGTACTATTTTGATCTTCTTGAATAAAAATCCACTGGTCTTTATACTTAATAATTATTTCACGTTCAGCTAATTTTTTTTGACAATGTTGGTATTCATTAGCAGACAATTCCTGCAGCGAATTAGGAAAAATACGAGCACCACTTACTACGCAGTTTTCAATCGAGTGCCTCCATTTTTCAGGAAGCGGTTCTAGTTTTTTGCTTTTTTCCAGCGCATCTATTGTTAAGCGAACATTATCACCAAAAATATCACCCAAACCTAATATTGCTAATTGCTTTATCTCATTTGAAGTTAATTGTTCTTTAGAAATGACTCCACCTAAAATTCCAACAATGTTGCTAGCTGCATTTCGTTGCCATTCAATGTTAATCTCAAATGCTAGTGCTAATGCGGTTAATTCTAGTTCCCCTCCCCAATGTGATTTATCATTAACATCATTAGCTGGTTTTTCCATAGCAGTCAAATAATTAGACCAACCTTTTAATGTCCACCATGATTTAAAGCTTTCTTCAGTTGCTGAAGATTTATTAAGCTGTTCGTGTATTGACTTGTGTAAAATAAAACAGTCATCATCACAATATTGGCTTTTCTCTTCTTCTGACAGATGATGATAAGAATGAAATAATAACTGTATTCTAGCTATAATTGTCTCAGAAAATAAAGCATAATAATTTTTTCGCAAGTAAGCTACGGTTATCTGCCTGAGGCTGGGCGAAAACTTTTGTTGATACTCTTTTAAGTTAAGCCGAAGCAAATCATCAAATTGCACTAACGTAGATTGTTTTTTTAAATTAGGAAAATAACTTTGAAATAAAGAAAACCATTTTTGATATAAAATATTGTTATCTGACTTGATTAGCTCTCGCAATCCCAACGCGACAGCATTAAATAAACAATTTCCATCCCCTATGGTCTCAAAAGTAAAGGAAGAGTCTGGTGTTAAGTTTTGTTTAAGCATTGGCTCCTCTCTAACGATCTACTCCAACATATCAATATGACGGATTTTAATAGTATCAACTCAGCGTTTATTTGATCATTAAGAAATCCTTGTTTTTTACTTCTTTTTTTACAATTATTTAAAGAGTGAATATTTTTTAACATGTTACCGCAGATTTGTCTAGGCAGACTTTAATTACAATAGTAAACGTCGCTTTTGAACCCTCGCAAGCAAACACTATACTCGCTTAGAATAGGTCAACAATAGAGGGAACCGCTATAATAAATACAGTGCATGTGTTAACTCTTCAAGAGTGAGTTTATTATTTTTAATTACGATATTTATCAAACAGTTGCATTTTTAGTTGATTAAAAGTACAGAAATATGTTTACTTATTGAACAGTCTGTGATATAATAAACCCACAATAACAACATTATTAGCCGCCCAGGAGAAGGAGAATAAACTATGTTTTTCAATACAGCACAAAAACTATTATCTCGTTCACTTTTCTATATGCCCAAGGCATCATATCATATTTCTGCCCACGAGCACTGCGTTAATAAAGAAAATAAGATTTGCGCTTCTATTTTTAGAGGCAATGTTGATCGAAATAGAGGAGAATCGTTGGCTTTATACCAGCAGCGCAGCTTGCAGAATGATCTTTTATCACTATTAAATCCTTATTATTCAGGAAGTAATATACTCATCTTATATGCTAAAGCAACTTGCTTTTTTGAAAAAATAGATAAAAATCAACAGCCTTATACAGAAGTTGTTGGGGGACATGCTTCAGGTGTACTGGCTAAAGTTGTTGATGATAAAATATTAGTTGATAGTCGTTCTGTTATTAGTAAAGTGCCTGGAAAAATAATCTCTAGAAGGGGAGATTCTTTATTGCGTAATAATAGATTAAGAGGCCAATCTTATGTTTCAGAAGCTGTTTATGAAGATGAAAGTAATAAAGATTTTCATTTATTTTCTGGATCAGGTTTGAGTACAGTTAAGAAAGTCGTCATTCCTGAAATGTGTATTATCTTGGATGCTGATTTTTTTAACATAAACTGTGAAAATTTAGTAGCATCTAGAGATAATGCTAAAAGAGATACTTATGATCGAATGAACGATTCCTGTGGAAATTTTGTACTTGAAGTTATTACAGAAGAGCCATATTCAGCCCCTGTTTCTACCCATCAGGCAATTCGTGATGCTGGATCGCATATTATTCAGTTACAAGGTGACACTGTACTTGAAAAAGCATATAATCGAGTAGTTGCAAAGCTTGGTTTTAATAATACTGCTTTGCAGATGGCAGCACTAGGACATACTATGTTTGAATCTTGCTATGAATCACCCGAGTCAAATCAACCAGGGAGAATACTGTCATGAAAAAGTTCATTAGAGGTAAAGGCAAAACCCCTTCTTATCTTATTAAGCAGTTATCTGGTTCTACTGCTGAGCTGCCAAAAAGCTCCATGGCCTTGACTGTTACGCCAGAACCTAAAGCACCTAAGACAAGCAGTTTAAAAAATATGTTTGCTACGCGTGAAAAAATAAGTGCTCAGGAAAGTAAAGAGTTTTCAAAAATAATGCAACAAGGCGAACATTACATGGCAGAGGGTGATTTACGATCTGCGCGTAGTGTATTTGAAAATTTGGTCCATGACATTGAAAATAGTTTTCCAGACTTTGCATGCAGCAATAAAGAATTATCCTCCAAGATATATACAAAATATGCGGAAACACTTTCTTGTAGTGGAGTAAAATTTCAAGAGCTTGCAGAGCAAGCGTTGGAAAGAGCTTTAGAATACCATAGCGAGAATGTAAGTGCGAAAGAAAAACTACATGGCATACAGGCTGATCGTTTTGAGCCACCTTTTGACAATGTTCGTTTTAATGATAAGGCATTTTCAGACGATTCTGAAAGTGGGGCAATGAAAATTAAATAGATGAATACTAGCGCCCTTAGAGTATCAAAATCAGACCTTTGATTGTTGTAAATAGTGCTGATATTGTACTACGACAAAATCGCTTGGTAATTAGTCCGACAGTGTCCCTCGATAATCACAGTTTTACAGTTAGACTGGCTTAGAGAGCACCGTCCTTATGTTCAAAGGATCCCGGTCGATGATACCATAGCACGCACGATTGCCGCATTATGTCCTGAAGCGTTTACCACTTGTTTTATGAACTGGGTCAATGAATTACGTTTGACTAAGGGACACAAATAAATAGCGATTGATAGTAAAATACTGCGGCAAACCGAAACCCACCACTATATTAGTTCGTTACCTTTACAGGTTAAGCAAATCGCTGAGGCGATTCGATGTCATTGGCAAGTAGAGAGCCAAGTGCATCGGGTGCTGGATGTGACTTACAAAGAAGGTGACTGTCGCATTCGTCAGGAACAGGTTGCTGAACATCTGGCCGTTATGAGACGATTTGCATTAAATATGGCGCGTCTGCATCCTGAGAAAAACAGTGTGAAAGGTAAACTAAAAAAAGCTATATGAAATGTTCACCTTAGAAGCAAATTAGTTGAAGAGCAAAAAATAATCAAAGTATGATTTTACCCTAGCCATGTCAATTAAAAATTGGAAAGCTGTGATGAATTAGTTTATGATGATAACTTGACAACCGGTTTGTTAATTTTGGATTTGAGGATTTACACAAAATTTAGGGGAGCCTCATTAAAATGCCTATTGGGTGTTAAAAAAGTATACTTTGAATGACACTTTTGGATTTAGCCCCAATATTTATAACTATGTGTTGCCTAAACTATCAGGCAAAAGTGAAATGCAACTAATTGAAAGTACATTTCATACGGTTAATATAAACTTGTAAGATTATTAATTAGACATAGGCAAGTAAAGCATGAACAAAATTCAATGTATAGCGGTAATGAGTAGTTTTAGCCATATTGATTATGCGGATACTACGTCTGCCATCAAATCGAACCCACAAAGAAAAACTTCACCCCTATGGGAAGCCAGGATATTGTACCACAATACTGGGTGTCGAACATAATACTGATATAAACCATTATCCTGATGCTGAAAATGATCCAGCTACCATACTGAATGAGTTTACAAATAGATTTAATATAGGAGTAGATAACACGGTTAATGATCCAGATTTTCTCCCATGTCAGCCTAGTTATCGTCTCTAGTTGAAAATATAGTATTTAGTGAGAGGTATTGTGATATGAAAAGTGAAGGTAAAGATAGAAAAGTAGCGCTTGATGAATTCTCTGATAAAGAGTTAATTACTCAAGAAATCAATCCTAGATTGGATGCTATAGAAGGAAAAATATGTCATCAGCTTGAGATAAACGGCTATCCCCAAATTAAAGCAGATCATGGTGGAGATAATAACAGTTTTTCATCCTTGTCAGATCCTCCCCCAAAAGTAGGACATCCAGCAGAACAAGTGGTGGACAAATTAAATGGCGAAGCGAGAGATTTAGTTGCGAGAGAGATGGTCAAAGTTCTATTAAAACGTACAGAGGATCCGACTAAAATAGCGGCTAATCGTGTTCGGGTGATTAAACTTTTTAAGGATGCGATTGATGCAAGAGATACGAAAGGTTTAGCAAAGACAGGGTTGGATTTTACGTGGGGTTTAGTCACATCAGCAATGGGGCCTGCGGGACAGATTCTTGATAATGTATTTACTTTTCAACGTTTGAATGAGCATGAAATTGCGCTGGAAAAGCAACTGATTTCTGAAGGTGATAGCAGAGAGGAAGAACGGAACCTAATAAAAGGGTCAGCGTTTGGCAAAGCCTTAAACGATGATTTTGAACAATTTAAAAAACAAATGGAGAAAGCTTTTAGCCTGGATAATAATTCAGTAGATAGAGATCAAACATATGGTAAAAAATCTGGAGTGTCTGATATGAAAGAGGTTCGTGATACGGGGAATAACATGCAGCAAGGATTACTCAATAATCGAGATGCCGGAGATATTGCGGGCGGCGCACTTGGCAAGGGTATCGCTGCTGCTCGTCAAGGCAGGGATCCTTTAGCAGCCGGATTCAAAGGTGTGGCGGATGTAGTTGGAAGAAAAGTCGCGCAAAAAATTGGGAAAGCGGTCTTAGATGAGTTTGGAGTAGGATTAGCCATAAATATCTTCGAAGGGCTAACAGGTAATCAACATGATCCTTATATAGATGCTATCAATGAACTCAAACATTATGTTGATAAAATCAATGTTAAAACAAAGCAAGAAGTGTACCATCAAGCGGCCATCAAAGAAATGAATACATTTTTGAGGACGAACAGAAATGGATTAAAAGTAGCTATAAATAGGATCGGAGAAGAAGAAAACTTGGGTAGAAATGTTGTTTGGGCTAACAATAGAGCTAGGGAAGTATTGGAAAATGTCAAAGAATTTATAGAAGAGCACGAAGAAAAGCGACAAGTGAAGGATAGAGAGCAAATCAATGAAGGCACGGTTCTTAAAGATCCGCCACCGCATGGAGCAAAAGAATTATTCCGACTGTTTCGTGTTGCCGAAGAAGTGGTTGAGAAAACTGAAATGGCTATTTGCGAATCTCTTGGTAGTACAAAAGAAAAATCCCAACAAAAAATAGAAGCGTTACGCTGTCAAAATAGAGAGACTGGCATAAAGATATTAGAGCAGGTGAGAGAAGAGGCAATAGAAAACATTCAAGGAATAGAACGTCTGGGCGTAGTAGAAGTCTTAACGCCTCCTGGATGGATGGGGAATCCTGGACGGAGTCGAAAGGAAATTGGTCAGCAACAAATTTTTGAGGTGAAAAAATATGGCAAGAGAGTATGGTTTCGCCACGCACATAAAGATGATCATGATGCGCGGGGGAGACATCATCAGGAACACCATGCAGCTCATGTGGATGCAGTTAAGAAAGAGTACAAAGATAAAGTATTAGATGACACTAACTTCATGAAATTGGTAGATACTTCTCCTTCTCTTACTAATGAAGAACAACAAAAAATATATCAAACCTTCGGTAATTCTCCTAGGGAAGATAAAGCAAAAAAAGAAAGTGATCTTACAAACAATAGTCCCTCAAAATTTGATATTAATAACGAGACTAGAACCGCAGGAAAAGCTAGTAAGCAGAAGGCACATGGGTTGGCGCATACCGAACCTAAAAAAAATAAAGAAGATGAGAAAACGGTTAGCAAAAAAGTTATTAAGGAAGTTGACAAAAATACTTCGAAAAAAAATAAGAAACATGATGGAGAGAAGAATAATACGGAAACCGTCAAGCTTAAAAAAGAAAATGCAGGTGCTCAAACTGAAGAAAAACCTGCACCAACACCCAGTAGTGATAAAGATAAGCCTACTGAGAAAAAACCTGCGCCAATATCCAATAGTGATAAAGATAATCCTAAAAGTAATAACAAACCTGAAGGTGATAACAAACCTGGAGGTGATAACAAACTTGAAGGTGATAACAAACCTGGAGGTGATAACAAACCTGAAGGTGATAACAAACCTGAAGGTGATAACAAACCTGGAGGTGATAACAAACCTGGAGGAAAGAAAAATGATAGGGGAATGTCTTGGTGGCAGAAAGAACTTAGTGAGATGCCTTGGTGGGAGAAAAAAGTTAGTGGGATGCCTTGGTGGAAGAAAGAAGAGAAAAAGGTTAATTGGGAAAATAGAGATGATGCAATAAAGCAAACTGATGATTATTGGCAAGTCAGACTTGATGCGTTAAAGCAAGCGAATGAGACGCTTGATGTGGTGATAAAATCTGAAGAGCCTAAACCTTCTTTTACCAGTATATTTTCAGAGGATGCTAAGGAAGATACTCTTAAGGAAAATACGATCTCAGCTTTAGAAAAAGCAGCAGAACATCTTGTGCCATCTGCTCATGATGATGTGTGGGAAGATGAGATTGAGATGAGCACATATCGAGAAGCACAAAAATTAATGGATAATATTGATCAGTTACCGGGAGATTTGCGCGAGGAGATGCTAGAAAAACTTGACAATGCTATAGAGAGCTCGACACGAGGAAATGATAACAAGAAAACAGATCCTTCTGGTGAGCAAGAGAATAGAGAAAAGAAATCACTACTTACAGCTTCTAAAATATTTGCTGAGAACACAGCAAAGGGTTTTGCTGTATCAGTCACTGCACCAGTGGCAGTTCCTGCTAGCTTAGCTTATAGTGGTTATAGTGCCGCAACTAGTGCTGCAGCTAGTGCTGGAACTAGTGTTAGTGCTAGTATAATTAATGTTGCAACTAGTGTAATTAGTGCTGGAGCTAGTGCTGGAACTAGTGCTGGTGCTGGTGCTGGTGCTGCAACTGCTGGCGCTGCAACAACTGCTGGTGCTGCAACAACTACTGGTTTTGCAACTGTTGGTGCTGCAACAACTACTGGTTTTGCAACTGCTGGTGCTGCAACAACTGCTGGCGCTGCAACAACTGCTGGTGCTGCAACAACTGCTGGTGCTGCAACTGGTGCTACAGCTGCGAGTGCAGCAACTGGGGGAGGGTTTGTTGCAGGCGCAGCAAGTGCAACGATTGCAGCGCTTCCATGGATAGTAGGCGGTGCTGCTGTCATTGGCGTAGGCTATGGGCTATATACTACTTATAACTATTTATCCAGTGAAGAGAGTAATAAGGAGCAACCAGAAAAAAATACACAACCTTCGGCAGCAGCAGTAAGACAACCTGTAAAGCCGGATAGAGATATCACGTTTGCGGTGTCGAAAGGTCAACAAACTTTTTTCTGTGCAGCAAGCGACATCTCAGAACCAGTAGATAAGAGAGTAGAGCAACCCCTCAATGCAGAGCCACCTCATAAAAACTCACCATAAAGGATATCTTATAATGTGTGACTATTTTAAAATACGAGGTAAGTGACGCGTGATACCTACGACAGAAACAAACGACACAGCTGCTTATAGCGTTTCCCTATATTGTTGCCCTATCCTAAGACTTCATCTAGCGCCTGCTTGCTTGGTTATTCAAAACCTTATTGACAATAAGTAAACGTCGCTTTTGAAACCTCGCAAGCAAACATTATACTCGCTTAGTATAGGGCAACAATATAGGGAAACGCTATAAGCTCAAAAAAGTATCAATCAAGCCAAAGCAAGCGGGCGTCACTACTCGCGTCGCGTTGACTCACTACGCGGATGCGTGATACATATTAGTCGCACATGATATGATGGTACTGCGATCAATTAAAATAACATGTCTGCAAGTTACGGCTATTGAGAACTAGTTAAAAAGCGAGCATTATTGCTATTTTTCGCTTAGAGCTAACCAATTGATTGACTCTGACTGCTATAATATATCCATTTTTGAGAGATTAGCTATATCAAGCATAGCGTTAATTGACTATAACAAGTTAATATATTGGCCAAACGTAAAGAATAACAGGCAACGCTATAGCAATAATCAATATATCGAGTAACAAACCCATGCGCCAATAATCGCTAAAGTGATATCCTCCTGGTCCCATGACTAATGTATTGTTTTGGTGGCCAATTGGCGTGAGGAATGCACAAGAAGCACCAATGGCAACGGTCATTAGAAAAGGATCAGGGCTGAAACCGAGGTGTTTTGCCAATGTGATGGAAATTGGAGCCATTAATACTGCGGTGGCAGCATTGTTCATAGCATCAGTTAGCATCATAGTAATTATCATAAGTAACCCTAAAATAATCGATGGGTGTGCTGTTCCACCTATATTAATCATTATTTTTGCAATTAAGTCAGAGCCACCAGTGGCTTGTAATGCATTACCCACTGGGATCATTGCTCCCAACAACACGATGATGGACCAATCAATACTTTCATAAACTCGGCGTATCGGCATAACATTAGTCAGCACCATGACTAATACAGCGGTAGTAAAGGCTATTTGTACAGGAAGAATAGACATGATTGTTAATATGAGCGCGATAATAAAAATAATACTAGGTAAAAACATATTGCTGTTGTCATCTAATTGTACGCCGCGCTCAGCAATAGGAAGAAAACCGATGGCACTAACGATATCGTATAGTGTTTCTGCATTACCTTGTAATAATAAGACATCACCTGCTTGTAGTTTTACATTTTTCAAGCGCTTTTGAATAGATTCTCCCTGGCGGGCGATCCCAATAAGATTAAGCATGTAGCGGCTGTGTAATTTGATTCGTTGCGGTGTGCGACCTTCTATTTTTGAGCCTGGTGCGACAACCACTTCAATAATGCTAACGTCATCTGTTCGTAATGTTTCTGTTGAGACTTCTTTGCTGCCAACTAATTCTAATTTTCCTACTTTAACGAGTTTCACCAGTTCTGAAGCAAATGCCTCTATAATTAATATATCATTTGCTTTAAAGACCGTATTATTATCAATTTTTAATCGCTTTTTCTCATCTCGGATATAACCTATCAATAAAAATTCAGCCATGGTCATTGTTTCTATATCATCAACTGTTTTACCAATAAAAGCTGATTCTTCAGTGATGCGGACTTCAGTAATATATTCTTGGATATGGAATTTATCAGTGCTTTTACCCGGTGCTACACGATTTTTCGGAATAAAGCGCCAACCAAGTGTAATAATATAAGCAATACCAAGCACGGCAACACTGATGCCTACAGGTGAAAAATCAAATAGACTAAACGGACTGCCTAACGTTTCTTGTCGAAAAGATGAAATGATGATATTGGCTGGTGTACCGATTAATGTGGTTAATCCACCCAGTATGGAGCTAAAGGCAATCGGCATTAGTAGCAGTGATGGAGAACGATTGTTGTTATTAGCGGTTTGAATGGCAATGGGCATCATCAACATAAGTGCAGCGACATTGTTCATAAATGCAGATAAAAGTGCCGTAATTATCGACAAAGATAAAATGTGGATGGTTATTTGATTGGTGACAGGCGCAATTTTTACTATCAATTTATTTAATATGCCCGAACTCATGATCGCTTGAGTAATCACCATAACAGAGGCAACTGTAATAACAGCAGGATTGCTAAAACCACTGAATGCATGTGCAAAAGGAATAGCGCCGACTAAGGTTATTGTGATTAAGGCACAGCAGGCAACAATATCATAGCGCCAACGGCCTGAAATAAATAAAATAATGGTAACGATAAGTATCATAAATACAGTGTATTCTTTCATGATGTCCTTTTACCCTCACTTCTGCCAATTTTTTTAACAACAAAATCGGTTACTGTATGGCCTAACATGATGCCGCGTTTTTCATATTTTGTTGTCGCCCGCCATGATGCCGTTGGCGATAATGTTTTAATCGTTGTAAATGTTGCTAATGTGTTTGTAATATGCTCTGCATAATGTTGCCAGTCTGTTGCAATATGCAGTATTCCCTCAGGTTTTAATTTTGTTAATAGTAACTCAATAAACCCCGTTTGTATCAAGCGTCGTTTATGATGTCTTTTCTTTTGCCATGGGTCAGGGAATAATAAATACCGATGAACTACTGGTCGCTGAACGTCCTCGAGCAAAGGAACAGGGCCTATGTCTTTGAGTGGAATCAGCGTGCTGCCAATCCCACGGCCTGGAATCCGAATCTCTACAACCAGTTCATCGACTACGAACCGACCATTCGGTATGGATTGGAGGTGAACTACATGCTGTACATGTACTTTGAATTCTTCCAACAGAAGTACAGGCAACGATTATAGAAATACCGGCAGCGATTATAGAAGTACCGGCAGCGATCACACTTTTTTCAGGTCGATGAGAATGGAGAAGGTCCTGTTGATGTCCTCTTCTTTGACCACGAGCGTGATCTCGTGAGTGGTTGATATCACTTCCTGTACAGGAATGTTCGCCCAGGCCAGTTGCTTGAGAATGAAATAATATATCCCGGACTGCTCCAGGTTGATCTTGGGCAGTTTGATGGTAATTGAGGCCAGTTTGCTCATGGAATTGATGAGCTCTTCTTCCTTGAAAATCTCATCGACCTCCTCCTTGAGATTTGCGCTGATCACGATGTTGGTCTCCCGATTTGGCTTTGACAACCGAGCAACAACGGCAAGCCCGTCAATTCGTGGTTGATATGCGATGCAAGAAGCCAATAATCGTAATCGATGCCTATTACGATGCGGACGGGAATGCACTTTGCCCGGCCGCCACAGGATTTACCCACCATGTCAATCCCTGGGGTGATATCGAACCCTGTCCTATCATCCAGTTCGCCAAGGAATCGATTCACGATGATCGGCCCTTGGATGAAGTGTTCAATGAATCGAACTTTTTGAAAGACTTTCGTCGTACAGCTGCCCAACATACCCGCGGCTGCGTCGTGCTTGAACGACCGGATTTGATCGAAGCACTGGCTGAACGCCACCAGGCCAAAGATTCCACCGCCCGCAAGACCGCTCTCGCGGAACTTCGCGCGACCAAGCCGAATCCGTCGCAATATACGCCGGAAATGGAAGCCATTCCGGAAAAAAGCTGGGCGTACCGGTTTGCCAAAAAGTTTGCCTACCATGATTACGGAGTCTATTCCAAGTACTTTGAGGAAGAAAATTGGATCGACCCGCGCAAGGTGGAACCGCCTAAATCGGAGTTGGTACAAATTTCCTGATCGTGACAAGGATAGAAGCCCATGGAAGCACTTCTTCCATTTGTTGTTATTGGTGTCATCGTTGTTCTGGTGCTCGGCGGCATTATCTATTCAATGATCGCCGAAAAGAAACGGCGTGAACATCTTCAGACAGCTGCGGACGAGATGGGCCTGACTTTCGTCCTGGAAGGCGACGAAATCCTCTTTAATCGTCTGTCCAATTTCAACCTGTTCAGCCAGGGTCGCGGCCGAAAAATGACAAATCTGATCCAAGGCGATTCGGGAGAAGTCAAAATCGCGATTTTCGATTACCAGTACACCACCGGCAATGGAAAAAACTCGCATACGCATCGTTTGTCGATCGCTGCGCTGGAATCAACAAACCTGATCTGCCCTGATTTTACGATGCGCCCAGAAGGCATGTTTGATCGAATCGGCAGCGCCCTCGGGTTTCAGGACATCGATTTTGACACCCATCCCAACTTTTCAGACATGTTCGTACTCAAAAGTTCAGACGAACAAGCGGTCAGAGACTACTTTAAGCCAAGACTATTGGAATTCTTCGAATCTAAAAAAGGTATTTCTGTCGAAGCTCAACGCGGGATCATGTTTTTCTACCGGGCCGGACATCGAGTCAAACCCGAAGAATTAAAGAACCTATTGTCTGATGCATACGAAGTGTTTGGCCATATGGTTGATCAGGAATGATTCCCTAATTCGAGCTGGTCCCCTTCAACCGATCATCATGCAGGACCGAAACAAGATCCCAAGGAATTTGGCATCACACTCCATGATTGTCTGGAATCGGACCACAACAAGGGCGCCGTTCCTGACGCTACAATCCGAATGCTTCCTGCATCAGCTGCTCTAACTGTTCTTCGCGGCGAGGAGTTGTTTTTTCGATCAATCGTTTGACCAGTTGAATGATCCTTTTTGCAACCGGAGTGTTTTTGTCCGGCAACGGAAAATGTTTCACGTATTGCGTCATGAATCGGCGACGACCAGCATATAACTTGTTGTGAAAAACGGTGTCGTAATAAGTCGTCGCCAAGCTTGAATTGGCAACCGCCAGCATGAGGTAGATCCAATCGGGATCGACGTCCGGTCGCAACTTCAGCCAATAACAATCGCCGTTGACGATGGCCGCACTATCGTCAAAAAAAAACTTCGGCTGTTCCGATATATCTGGCCAGACCAGTTGTATCGGTCAGGTCTGTAGTGGTACGTTTTCCCGACGCTGCAGTCACCGATCGCGATGGCCTACGTTAGCCGAGAAGTCGCCAGCAACGGAAACCAAGTCGAAGTCGATATTCGCGGCTCGCGGTCAAACGCCGAAATCGTCCCTCTCCCCTTCTACGCGCGCAAGAAGAACTGAGAATACGCGAGAGCTGCCCTCACTCCCGAGCGGAAACACGTCACAGAATCGGTCCAACTTACCAATCGTCTCTACTCGAGCACATCACTTTTGCCACTGAGGAACAGGATGCAACTGAACAACTGAAGTACAATGAATCTCACGAATGGGTCGGTTTAGACGGCGAAGTTGCGGTCATCGGAATCACCGATTTTGCACTCGAGCAACTCACGGACCTTGTTTACATGGCACTTCCCGAAGTGGGCACCCAGGTCACCAAGGCGAAGAATTTGGTGAAGTCGAATCCGTTAAAGCGGTTAGCCCACTCTACAGCCCCGTCGACGGAGAGATCGTCGAAGTCCACTCCGAGCTCGTCGACGACATGGACGCTCTGGGCAAGGATCCTTTTGGTGATGGTTGGCTCATTAAGGTAAAGCTCGCTGAGGGTGGAACACTCGACGGCCTGCTAGACTACTCGAGTTACAAGAAGCAGGTGGCCGCGATCGGGTGGATCGGGTTGGTCTGGCAGTTCAGGCGGAGACGGCGCGGATGCGTTGGCGTTGCGGGGCGCGGCTGGTGGGTCGTAATCGTTCGGCATGCGTGGCGTTTCCATGTCTCAGCCTCAGCGCGGAAAGACTCAGCACGGCTAGGGCCCAACGGCCAAGGCTCAACACGCCAAGTGTCGCGGATCACACGCATCGACGCCAGTTCGGTCGCACTTGCGGGAAGCATGGCCGTCGCAGGAAACAGAAACGCCGCCGCCCGGTGCGATCCGGGCGACGGCTTCCGGTTTCTTCAGTTGCACCGTCAGGATGATCCTGCCCCCGGTCGTGCCCCTGATCTCGGCCCTGATCCCGCCACCGTCCACGCATCAGCGCAGTCGGGGCATGCAATGATCTCCCGCACGGTTTCGTGGCCGATGCCGCCGGGATCGTTGCGGATGATTTCCTTTCGAACGCCGCGTTTGTTGATGCGATAGAAACGGTTGGCGCTCAGGCGGAAGGGGTACTTTTTACGTCGGTTACGAACGACAATGCGTCGCG
>CBDDLJ010000008.1:0-102369 GCA_965230635.1 Gammaproteobacteria bacterium | reverse complement strand
TTTTGGAAAAATTAGGTCAATTAGCACTAATTGGAATCAAACATAAAACTGGCTTTATACCCAATAGTTGCTTCAAAGAATATAATTGTAATATGCCAGAGCTAATACAGTCAGTTTTTTTACAAGAAATAAGTCACAACGATAATACTAATCATCGTATCTATCAGTTTTCATATCCATACTTTAAAGATTACTTTGCCGCATGTAAAATAGCAAAATCACTACAAAATTTTAATCAAGAAGACTTTTGCTCTATAAAAGAGTTGCTAATCCAGAATAAACTAAACCCTGAATTTAAATACATTTACATATTTTTATCTGGCATTCTCAAAGATGAAAAGAATGCATTAAATACATTTTTTGGAATTTTATTCGAGGAACCTCACGATCAAATTGGATTATATGATACTAAGTTAATTTTACAATGCTGGGATGAAACGGAATATAATGAAAAAATAAAATATGCAAGCGAAATATCAAGTCATTTGGTCTTATGGATAAAAAAAATAATTAAATCAGTGACTCAATGCATTAAAGATAGAAAAGAATTGGATTATAACATGGCACTGAAAGAAATACCTCTTGGTTTGCAATCGATATTAAACGGTTTTAGCAAATGTAACGCCTTGCACCGTCAAAAAACAGTTAATTTTCTATTGCCGTTATTCAATGCACTAACAAATCCTGATGATCCGTGCCAGCGTATAGCAGCGGCACGAATTATAAATAGCTTTAAAGTCTTGGGTGATGTGGCAGCTGAATATTTAATTAATGCACTATGCAATAAAAATCAACTAGTTCGGCAAATTGTAGTTAACACATTTTGTAATGTTTATATATCCAAAATTGATTATATAGAAAGAATTTATGAATATATTTCCTCTGAACGGGAATTTTATATTAAAGCAGCAGCACTAGAAGCATTGATTAATATAAATTATACTATAAAGAATGAAGATAATCTAATTAAAAAAGAATTATTGAAGCTAATTGAAGATAATCAAGAGAATGATTCCGAACTTGTTTGGCTTGCTATAGAAGCGTTGGGCAATCTGTGTAATGGTGATGAAAAGGTTACAGTATCTTTATTAAAGATACTTAAGAGTGATTTGTACTGTCGTGCTAGTGCTGCAATTGCACTTCGTAAAATATGCTTTCTATCTCGTGACTTCATTAATAGCATGTTAGAGATACTTAAAAAAAATAGCATGTTAAAGATACTTAAAAAACCGGCTAATGAACCTTCAAACAACTATTTAACTTATGCTTCTCGACTTCTAAAATTTTTATATCCTTATAATAAAAACCGAGAAAAACTATTTAAAGATGAACTGCAAAATAAGTCATGGCTCGAGCAAAAGGTTATTACACAATGTTTGCAAAAAATTAATAATACACCAAATTGGTATATTGATAAGTTGTTTGATGTTTTACCGAATGTAGATAAAAACACAAAAGAGGATATATTTAACATTATTAGACAGTTTATTAATAAGCCATACGTGAATAAAAAACTATTACAACTAATTCATAAAAAGGATCCAGAATTACAAGTAAAAGCATTGGATATACTTGAAGTTAATCCCTATATGCAAGTTAAAATGAAGTTGCTTCTTGAATTGGCCGATAATGATAATATTAATATACAAAAAGTAGCGTTAAAATTATTACATAAATTTAATGATATTGATGCCAGGGTTATACCTAGCTTACTATCTATTCTAGATAAGGCTAATTCTGAAGTAAAATACCAAGTGATAATGATACTCGGGAAATTTAAACTCTCTGGTGACGATGCTATGAAAGCGTTTATGAAAACTTACCAAGATAAAGATGAAATTGTTCGGCGTAGAGCATTTTGCTCTCTTTGTCCACATATTCGTTATAATCCTAAAATCATGGAGATACTTCTAGAAACGTTAAATGATAACGAAAAAAAAATAGCTGGCACTGCTGCTTGCATATTAGGTACTTTTAAATTTGAATCTGAAAGTTCTAAAAAGTTGGAAATTATTACTAAACTAAAAGACGCTTGGCAAAATAATGGTCTAGAAGAAGCAGCAATCGCTTTACGGTCAATAAAAGCATTTGAGGATGATTTGCTTGATTATCTTGTTGATATACTAAACGTAGCCTATAAAAAATGCCGTAATGTTAATTATAAAGCTATCAAAATGTCAGATCAAATAACTAATGTTAAGACGGCACTTGTTGAGAAATTATTTAGCTTTTTAAATTGTCAAGATGAAAGATTTCAGAAGTTAATTATTAAATTTTTATCAAATTTAACTACCCGTAATAGTCAAATCCTTGAAATGATTTTAATTGAATTAGATAAGTGCGCTTTAAATGAGAGAATTTATGGTGATATAATTAAAGCACTAAGTAAAAAACGGCATTCAAATCAAAAGCTCATTGAAAAAATATTGCTAGAGGCTAAAAGTGAAAAATTAGAAATTCGCAAGGCAAGTATAATTGCGTTAGGTAATCTACAGTCTAATGAGCCTAAAATGCTCAGCGTATTAATAAATGCGTTACATGATAAAGATAGCGATGTTAAAACTGTAGCAGATAAAGCGTTAAGAAAATACCCTGTAAGCACCTTAATTGGTTATATTATAAATCATAAGTTATCTAATGAGCTTATAGAATTAATTATTGAAAAAGCATTTATGAACAGTATAATAGTGTATTTGATTAATAATGAACTCAAGGTAATTGAAAAACAGCGGCTATCAACCATTAAATTGACAGGAGAATCTGCTATGAGTCATATTGAGCAATTTCGTTTAAAAACTAATGATAAAATAAGAGCGGATGAGATTCCAATATTTAATTTTAAATATCAATCTGACAGTGAACCAGCACAAAATAGGAACATTCGTCGCAGAACAAACCTGTCAAACTCAAGAAAACCTGTGCCCTATGAAATAGTGAATAACAGAGGGAATTTACACTTAGCTCAAATAGAGCACCGTGATGATAAAGAAAACGGTTTGCAGGCTAGCTTATTTCCTTGTTCATGTAAAATGCAATGATATTTAGACTATTTTTTTACTGTTATAATAGTCTTCTAGTCTTCTTAGTATTTATGGCTATAGCGATAGACAATTCTTTTGGAGTTGGCTTGACTGATAATTTTGTCAATGCATATAATACAAACAAACATTGAAAATGTTTGGCATTGATTATTTTTTATGGATTATTCTTAACTAAGAGATGTTTGATGCTAATTTTTTATTTTATATATGAATCATTACTGTGCAGCTTAGTTTTCTCACAGTTAGTTAATATATTAAATTCATTTAATCAAAAGACAGCTTGGTAAATTGTACCAGTAGATGGAAAACTTTCATCCAGACTTGGAGGATATGGAGATGGAACAAAAGTCGATCAAAAAAATCACACTTGCTTATAATAGAAAAATTATTCAAGTTAAGATAATTAATGAGCAAATTAATATTTTTGAAATTGATTTTGATATAAATGGTTTTTCTAGTACTGCACGCCTTTTAACTGCAAGTGACCCTTTAAATAAGCCTGATTTATGGCGTTGTCCAAAATATTATTCTACTTTAAAGGCGCATATATTTACTGACAAACTTTATTGTTTAATAAGAAATAGCGAAAGTATAAATGTGTTCTATTTTGATTTAAAAAATGGTATATGGAATACACAGCAGCCTTCTTTTACTTTAAAGAATGAATATATGGATGACAAGAAATGGGATAAGCCAAGATATTATGAAACATTTCGAACAGTGGTTCGTGAGTATTATATATATCTGCTTAGGCGAGGTGAAAAAGAAATTTATATTAATCGTTTTGATATATCGACTAATAGATGGGATGGGAATGAAGGAAAATATTCTTGTAAGTATGAACCATTTACTGACAGAGGATACGGAATTACTGAAAATGATCCAGAAGATGCAAAAAAAGACTACTATGATACCCTTCGTTTGGAAATATATGGAAAAAATTTATATATATTAGGCCGTTGCAAAAAGCAAGTATCAACTGATAATATAGAAAGTATATGTCTCGCATCTATTAATCTGCGTTCTAGGATTTGTCAAAAAAAAATAGCATTTTTAGCTAACGAAATATCTTCATCAAGTTTCTTAGCTAACGAAATTTCTTCACCAAGTTTCTTAGCTAAAGAAAGTTCTTTACAAAGTTCCTCAGAGGAAAGACATTATGAAACTTTACAAACTAGTGTATATAATGGCTACCTATATGTTGCAATAGCAGGACAAAATAAAATTTTTATTGACAAATATGATATTTCTGGAAAGAAATGGGATAATCAATTTCCTTTAAACTTATCTTTTGGTAATCAAACAGTTAGATGTGATATAATTAAGATGTTTAAAGACCGAAATAATCTTTACTTCACTGGGAAGAAAAATGATGTTATTTTTGTAATAAAGTATGATATGAGGACACGTAATGTCAAAAAGACTGGAAAAAAATTCTATTGTTTAGCAGAACCTTCTATAAGTCGAGAAGCTTCTATAAGTCGTGTAGATATAGATGAAACGGTTTATTTGTCAGAGCGTAAGCTGCTTTCTTTTCCTTGCCTAGACAATATGAGCATTTTGCATTATAACACAAAACAAGGCTTTTCTCTACATGATATTAAATATTATCACATGGCATCATTTGCATTGGATAAAAAAAGACTGATAAATGAACTGCAAAATATTAATTTATCATTGATTGAAGGTATAGACATCTATGGAAAATGTACTATTATTCATGAAAGTGATAACCCTAGTAATGTAAAAGAAATCCAAAGAGGTTCTGTTACAGACGATGATATAAAACCTATTTTCGATCAACTTAAAAATATGACAGAGATTAAAAGTCTAGATTTAACTTGTAATCAAATTACATGCAAAGGATTAAAAACAATTGTTAAACAATTAAGATATACAGAGGTAAAAAGGTTAGTGCTTAGCAAAAATAAGATTAATTTATCTGTATTGCCATTAGAAGAAATGAGATATATTTTAGGAAAATTGTTTCAATTAGATGAGCTATATTTAACACACAGTAATATTAGTGATAAAGTCGCTAATATTATTGCAGAGACACTAGAAGATAATGAGGCAAACTTAAGAGTTTTGGATCTATCGCATAATACAATCAGTGCAAACGGAGCAATAAACATTGGAAATAAACTATTAAGCAATAAAAATTTAGTTGAGATAAATTATCAATACAATCATATAGGTGGTGGCAATTTAGATATTTCCTCTATTTTGGCAAAGGGATCAAAATTAAACACATTAAATTTATCATTTAATAATCTTAATGCAAAAGACGCAGAACAGCTTGCATCAGGATTGAAAGGAAATGATAATATACTGCATTTAAATTTAGACTATAATGACATTGAAAATAGTGGTGCACAAGCATTATGGTTAGCTTTAAAAGATAATAAACATCTTAGTGGACTGTATATGCGAGATAATAACATTTATGAATTAGGTTTAGATGGTCTAGATGGTCTAGATGGTCTAGATGGTCTAGATGGTCTAGATGGTCTAGATGGTTTAGAAGAATTTATAAATGTAAATTCATTGTTAAAGAAAATAGATTTGCGTGACAATAGTATAGGAGCTTGTCTTTTTGATAGACTCCGGCTAAATCCTCCACCTTGCAAGCGTGTAGACGAAATTCTTCAGCGAGGATACACATCGTATGAAGAGAAAAAAAATTTGTACGATGATATGAAATTATCTGTAGCTTTGCTTCCTGCTGAAAAAGACTCATATATTAAGTGGCAGAGTCGAATTAAATGTCAACTTCAAGCAAGCAATAATGATTGCAAGACATGCATTGATTGGAAACCAGTATTGGATAAAAAAAGAATGACTAAAGAACTAAAAAATGTTAATTTACCGTGGGTTGAAAGTATAGATACATGTGGAGAATGTACTATTCTTAATGGTAATCCTAATAATATAAAGAGGGTCCAAAAAGGTCCTACTACAGATAATGATATAATGTCTATTTTCGATCAACTTGAAAATATGCCAGCAATTAAGTGTCTAGATTTAAGCTGTAATCAAATTACCTACGAAGGACTAAAAATAATTGCGGAAAAATTAAATTCTACAAATCTGAAGAAATTAGTGCTTGACAAAAATAATATTAGTTTAGCTGATTCTATGCCGTTGAATGAAGCGAAGCGAATTTTAGAGCCATTGTTTCAACTAGATAAACTATATTTAACACATAGTAATATTAATGATAAAATTGCGAAAGCTATTGCAAAAATACTAAAACAAAATCCAAAATTAAGGGTCTTAGATCTGTCACACAATACAATAAGTGCAAACGGAGCAATAGATATTGGAAAAGGATTATTAAACAATACACATTTAGTTGAGATAAATTACCAATACAATCATATAGGTGGTAGCAATTTAAATATTTCCTCTATTTTGGCAAAGGGATCAAAATTAAACACATTAAATTTATCATTTAATAATCTTAATGCAAAAGATGCAAAGCAGCTTGCATCAGCGTTAACGGATAATGTTAATATGCTATATTTAAATTTGGATTATAATGACATTGAAAATACTGGTGCACAAACGTTCTGGTTAGCTTTAAAAGATAATAAATACCTTAGTGGATTATATATGCGCAATAATAATATTTGCGAAGTGGGCCTAGTTGGTTTAGAAGAAGGGATAAGTATAAATTCAGCATTAAAAGAACTAGATTTGCGTGATAATAACATAAGTGCTGCTCGTTTTGATAGATTCTGGTCCAATCTTCCAACTCACAAGCACAGGAAAAAAACCTTTCAGTGGGGACATACGTTGCATAAAGAGAAGCAAAGTTTGCATGATAATATTGAACTATCTGCAGCGTTACTTCCTGCTAAAAAGGACTCATATGTTAAATGGCAAAAGCTAATCAGATCTCAACCTCAAGCAGGTAGTAATAATTACAGAACATCTGCTAGTTGGGCGCCATCATTGTTGTTAGTAGTGTTAGGAAGCGCCATATCTCTATGTTTATTCATATTTATATTGGGGTACTTACTGAGCAAACGAGAAAAGAGAGGAAAAATTCAAACAATTGATGCCGATAGAAGTTTTAGCAATTATGGAAGCAATTGTTTGTTTGCGGTAGTTGCTAGTCAGATAAATGATCCGACTAAAAGCGCAGAAGATTTACGGAAAGAGATAGTAAACTATCTCAGCGATTCTCAGAATAAAACAGCATTACTACCTTATTTTTCAGGTGAAGAAGATGCTTATAATACTCACTTAAAAGAAATTGATAAGTCTTCAACGTTTGGTGATGTGATTGAAATTTTTATACTTTCAAAAATCTTAAGTCGGCCAATTGTAGTAACACGTTCGTCTAACAAAATGGATGTTATATTTAACAGAGGAAGTAAAAAAAAACCTATTTACCTATACAATAAGGACTATATATTTTATGAGATAGGGGATGCAAAATCAACAGAAGAACTTATGGCAATTAAACAGAATATAGAGACAAATTTACATAATAGTATACTAAGCTGTTTTAAATTTAATGCATGTGCTTATCTAAAAGACTTATACACAAATAAAATTAATGTGGAAGATATGCCTTCACTAGATAATAGATGGTTTTTTGCAGCCTACGTATTACCAATCACATATGGTATAACATTTGGTAGCCTGGTAGATAAAAATTATATAACACATCAATTACTACGATCTCTGGATGATAAGGGATTTTCAGCAATGGTAGTTGCGGTGTCAAACCGTAATAATAATGATGCTGAAGTACTTAATTACCTGTACAATCTTTGCAAGAATAAATTTGGAGAAAGAGATAGACAAGGATTTACTCCCTTGTTAGCAGCTGCAAATGTAGGTAATATAGCAGCATGTAAATGGCTATTAGAAAAAAAAGTTGATTTGAAAGCTAAAATTATATTAAACAAGAAAGCTAAATATAAACACTACCTATTTAATAGTAAAGGCCGTCCAACTGCAGACCATATGACGCCTGACATTTACTTATTCCGAGATGGTGAGCCAGAATATATTTTTGCATTAGTCATTCATGAGTCCGGTCATCAAGAGACAATCAACCTTAACGAAAAAAGTATTGTGAAACACCCAGTGGATAATGAAAGCAAAAGTAATGATAATCGTTGGTATACTGATGATGAAATAAACACTCTGCTAAAACATTATATTGGTGATAATCAAGAAGCAGAGCTTCTTACTGCAATGCTGGGGACTAATTGGAGAGGTAGTAATGATTTGAGAGAAAATCTTATTCAATTCAACCAACACCGAATTACTAAGATAAAAAAAGAGCAAACCGTTAAAGATAAAGTGCTGATACCTGTTAATTTAAATAATAATCACTGGGTATTACTTTATCTTATTTATCAAAAGAACATGATTCAATTGTCAGAAGCTTCTTATTTTGATCCGCTTAGGAATGATGTACCAGAAGATATTGTAAATGCGTTGTCTTCGGAAAAGCTCTTTCCTAATATTGAGTTGACTAATATTGGAGAACGTGTGCAGACTGATAGTTATAATTGCGGCCCTTGGATCGTAGAGGCAGCTAGGGGATTTATTGAAGTTCAAAGTGTTTCAAGTAAAAAACATGATATTTTTAAAGATTATATTTTTAAAGTTGATATTTTTAAAGCTAGAATTGAACATAATTTAATATTAAAACAAGCAAGTTATTTGCACAATTCTTCATATAACATTGAAAAATATGGAAATTCATCTCTCCTTGAACAAATTGATTGGCCCAAATCTGGTGACAGTGAACTTTCTGAGACTAAGCTACCTAAAGAACTTGAAAGCGTTATCATTGAAAACTGCAAATATGCTAAAGATGCATTCAATGCTGCTGAGTTGGCTAATAGAAATGGTCACTCAGAACTTACTAAAATGTTCAAATTGGATGCTTTTAGACTGGCTAAAAGTATTGAGGATGCCAACATCGAAATAATTAAAGAATGTAGGTTAACAATAACAAATATAACAGATAAAATAGATTTTGACTTTGATGGAAGAAAGCATCTTGCCATTGCATACCTTGATGAAGATATTGATGTGATTGTCAAGGAAATCAATAGTATAAAAAAACAGAATAAAAATATGGAATCAGAGTCTATAGATGATATTAAACCGTATCGAGAAGCGATACTTACTGACCATCTAAGACACAAAAATATTATTAAATCTTATGGTCTAACTTATGGTCTAATTAAAAATACTCATTACTTGGTATTAGAATTTATGAAATTAGGCTCTTTAAATTCTCTCCTACGTAAGGAGTATATAGATTATAAACAGTGTTGGTTTATATTGGATGATATCGCAAAGGGCTTAGATTACCTTCATACAAAAGTACAAAATAAAGGAAAACAGCTAAGCATTTGTCACTGTGATATTAAAACTGAAAATATTTTTATTGATTATAATGATAATGGACCGCCTGAAAAGAAATATATTGCAAAGATTGGTGATTTTGGTGAATCTATTATAGAGTCTGAGATGCCAACAAAACCAAATAAAGGAACGGTCAGATGGCAGGCGCCAGAAATTATGCAAAAGGAGCGCGCTACCACTAATAGTGATATTTATAGTTTTGGTATGGTTGCTTGGGTACTACTGACAGGTCAGCGTAAACCATTTGATGACATGTGGAAAGAGAATGTAGGAAAAAATAGGAAATATGCTTTGCGCGTAAAATTAGTAATGGAAAAGAAACGCGAAAAATTTCCTGGTAATATTTCTCTACAGCAAGCAGTTCGTTTTATTCCTTTAATAGACTCGTGTTGGATGAGCTGTCCTGAGGATAGAGCAAATACAAATAAAATTTTGCAGCATATTGGGTTTTTTCAATCTTTTCGTCATAAAAAAATACGGCATTTATTCAATCATGAATCTACAAAGAACAATGGAAATTGTTTATTCAGTAGCATATCGCGACAATTAGGAGAAATGTATTCGGCAGAAGATTTACGAGCTAAATCGGTTGAATATATAGAAAACCATCGAAATAGTTTTATTGGGACTTATTTTCCTATAGCGCAAGATTTTGATGAGTATAAGAGTATGATGAAAGATGATTTTGCATGGGGGGATGCACTCGAGATTTGTGCACTTGCGATGACTTTAAATCGACCTATAGTTATTCTACATAACAAAGCAGATAGACCACCAATTATTTTTAACGAAAAAGCTTACAATGATGTAAATAAAGATAATCATCCTTTATTCTTGGATCGCCAGTCTGGTTTGTATTATCAATCACTGAAACCTAAAGGTGAGAGGGTAGAGGCATTTAAAGAGGTGCGCAGTTATATTTCGGGATTATTGAATACAAAAGTACTACACACGCCTATGGAGTTTAATTACTGTAATTATTTAAGCAGAAAAGCAAACGAAAGAAATGAATTAGATGATAGTTATGAATGTTGGGCTCTATGGGATTCATTAAGATTATATTCAAATTCAGATGCTGAAGACAAAAATGGAAATAACATATTTAAACGAACATACTAGGCCAAAAGTAACAAAGCTGTGATTTTGCCTCAAGCTATTTAACAGTTGGTGCTGTGATTAAAAGCCATTGACTATAGATTGCTAGAGTAAGAAATTGTTTAAAATGATAACAGATTTTAGTGTCACATTATTGTTACAGATAGGCAGAAAAGAGTAGCCTCAAGTACTGTGTAATATGTTTGCTTGTGTAAGATTAGCACAGGCAATGAATAGCCGGTTTTTGAAGTAGTGATCAAAATGATGAAGTAAAACATTAACTGAATGTTCAATTGGCAAAATTAGCAGCAATGTAATGAAAACTCTTTAAAAGAGGCTGGTACAGTATCGTTTGTCATCAAAACTGGCAGAAGATGCCAAAATTATTTACAGTGTCTTTAACATCAAACAACAGCTTGCACTGTGCCAGTGGAGATAGGACTGTAGTGAGGGTCAGCAATAAGGTTACTAAGCTAGAATGCTTGGATAGAATAGAGGCCTAATGTAGTGCTGGATCCATTTCTGGTGTAGAATTCTGCTAACAGTGACTAAAGCTTGATAAAACGATGCAACAATTTACCCTTGAAGTTAATATTGCTGAGCAAGAAATGCAGGTCTTTGCTGATGGTAAGCAAATTAATCACTATTCAATTTCAACGGCTAAAAATGGAGCAGGTGAAGCGTTTGGCAGTGAATGTACACCACGCGGATTGCATCAAATTCGAGCAAAAATAGGGGTAGATTGTCCTGTTAATACAGTGTTTATTAAGCGACGTCCAACAGGAGAAATTTACTCGCCTGAATTAGCACAAGCTTATCCTCAACGTGATTGGATTTTAACACGCATATTCTGGTTAAGTGGTTTAGATAAAGGTATCAACCGCTTAGGCTCTCAAGATACCATGCGGCGTTATATTTATATTCATGGCACACCAGATAGTGTTAAAATGGGGATTGCAGGATCGAGAGGGTGTATTCGTATGCGCAATCAGGATATAATGGAATTATTTGATACAGTCCCTGTTAAATCAACGCTGTTGATTAAGGAAAAATAATTTTCTGAATTTTAATTAGACACTTTTCTGGTATAGTGTTTATTTTTCATCATGATTAAGGTCTTTTATGACAAAAAAATTGATAAAATCCGTTTTTCGTGTGGTTTTTGTTCAAAACGATACAGTTATAGAATTATATGCAAAACAAGTGGCTGAGTCTGATCTGTTTGGTTTTTTAGTGGTGGAGGATTTTCTTTTTGGAGAAAAATCTTCTCTGGTCGTTGATCCATCAGAGGAAAAATTGAAAAATTTATTATCAGGAGTTAAACGCACGTTTATTCCACTACAAGAAATTATCCGGATCGATGAAGTAGAGAAACAAGGCGCGAATAAAATATCGCCTTTGCCTAAAGGTTCATCTGTTAGTGCTTTCCCTCAAGTTGTCCCTTCTAGCAAGAAAGGTGATTAATTTGACACAATATTTGGTTGTTGGCATAGAAGAACTGGTTTTATCCTCTGCAGAACAGGAATTATTACAGCAGCCAGCTATAGCGGGTGTTATATTATTTTCACGCAATTACCAATCGCCTCAACAGTTAATGCAATTGACTAAATCAATAAAGTCTTTGCGCCCAGATATATTTATTGCTGTTGATCAAGAAGGAGGTCGAGTACAGCGTTTTCTAGATGGATTTACTCGGTTGCCAGCTTATGCAGATATTTATCAGTGTTATTGTCAAGATCAAGAAAAAGGACAGAGGATGGCACTCGCTGCAGCGTATGTTATGGCCGTAGAATTACGTCAATACTTTATTGATTTTAGTTTTGCACCCGTATTAGATCTTGATCGTGGTTTGAATACGGTAATTGCCGATCGTAGTTTTTCTGCTGATCCACACGTAGTAACACAGCTAGCGAAAGCTTTTTGTCAAGGGCAACAATTAGCAAATATGCCAGCGATTGGAAAACATTTTCCTGGTCATGGTGGCGTTGCAGAAGATACGCATGTGGCAATAGCTATTGATAAACGAACACGCGATGTGATCTTGCAAGAAGATATATATCCTTTTCAGCAATTAATCACGGAAGGATTGCTCGCTGGGATTATGCCAGCGCATGTTATCTATTCAGAAGTGGATGATAATCCCGCCGGATTCTCTCAGTATTGGTTACGAACAATTTTACGTCAACAGTTAGGGTTTTGTGGAAAAATATTTAGTGATGATCTGAATATGCAAGCAGTTTCTTTTGTTGGCAGTATTAGTGATGCTGCCGCCATAGCATTACAAGCAGGCTGTGATTATATATTAGTTTGCCGAGGTTTAGATAATGTATGGCAAGTTATTGAAAATAATGGGGTAGCTGAGTTAACATCAGGATTAGATAGTGTAGAGGATCAATTTGTTTGTAAAGAGCAACATTTTTCTTTGCAAGATGATAGCAAATGGCATCAATGCCGATCTGAATTAGAGTTAATGTGAGGGAATATGATGAATTCAAAAAAAATATTGGAACAATACAAGCTATGGTTTGGACACTTTCAAGAACATGCATTTTTAATAGAGTTTACCGTAAGTGTTTTAGTTATTTTAGCACTGACGTATGCTACTTACTCTATCACAAAGCATTTAAAATTACGTTTCCAGCATAAAAAACAACTATGGAAGACTGCTGTTTTGAAAGCACTGCACGTGCCATTGGTTTTGTTGGTGATTTGGTTAGGTTTGTTCTTTATGATAGATTTATTCTATTACAATGGACACAAAATTACGGGGATGAATGTAGTTATACCAGCCCGAGATTTAGGTGTCATTTCCTTACTAATTCTTTTCCTTTGGCGTTTTGTGGCAGAATCTGAAAAGGCACTTATGCAATTAGTGCAGAAAAAGAAAACACGTTTTGATAGAACAACGGTATTTACTTTAGCAAAATTAGTACGGTTGTTTATTGTATTGTTAGCTGTGCTAATGGCAATGCAGGCATTAGGTATTGGTATTTCAGCTATTATTGCATTTGGAGGTATAGGTACAGCGGCAATAGCATTTTCATCTAAAGATTTATTGTCTAATTTTTTTGGTGGCTTAATTATATTTTTAGATAAGCCTTTTAGCGTTGGTGATTGGATACGCTCACCCGATCGTAATATTGAAGGCACAGTTGAAGATATTGGCTGGCGCTTGACGGTAATTCGAACATTTGATAAAAGGCCTTTGTATGTGCCTAATTCAGTATTTAATACGATTTTAGTTGAAAATCCGCAGAGGATGACTAACCGGCGAATTCGTGCTGAAATTGGCCTTCGCTATGAAGATGCAGGTAAAATACAGATTATTCTTGATGATATAGAAGAGATGTTACGTAATCATCCGGACATTGACACTAATATGACTTTATTTGCAAAGCTTGTAAAATTTGCTGATTCTTCATTAACATTTTTACTATATACCTTTACAAAAACAACAGCATGGGTTGAGTTTCAAGGAGTCCAGCAAGATGTTTTTTTGAAGATTATTGATATTGTATTAAAACATGGAGCAGAATTTGCTTTTCCAAGTCAAACACTGTATGTGCCTGATGAAATAGCAATTCATGCAAACAATAAAGGCTCTCAACAAGGATAGGGAATGGAAATACCACGTAATATACAAATGATTTATGAACAATCAGAGTGTTTATACACGAGAAAAACGGTTGAAGATGCGTTGGATAGAATGGCTAGAGATATACATTCTACTTTGGCGGAAAAAAATCCATTATTATTATGCGTTATGATTGGAGGCTTAGTACCTACGGGTAATTTGTTACCACGCTTGGATTTTCCTTTAGAATTGCATTATGTTCATGCAACTCGCTACCAAGGGGAGACATCTGGTTCTGAGTTACATTGGAAGGTTCGTCCTGACTATAAATTAGACAACAGAACAGTATTGATTATTGATGATATATTAGATGGTGGTTTAACATTGGCGGCTATTGTAGAGCATTGTCGTAGCCAAGGTGCTGCAGAAGTTTATACGGCAGTATTAGTTGATAAGCAAGGAGTACGCTTAGCCGAAGGTTTGCCGCATGCTGATTTTGTTGGATTAGAAGTTGATGATCGTTACGTTTTTGGTTATGGTATGGATTATAAAGAGTATTTACGTAATGCTCCAGGAATATTTGTAGTACCGAAAGAATATGAATAAAGTTGCAATTATAGGCGGTTCAGCAATACCGTGTTTGAAAAATCTGCAAGTGACAGAAAGAAAAAACATTGAAACTCCTTATGGTGAGACGTCAGCACCATTACTGCATGGGGTTTATGCTAATCGTGAAATTATTTTTCTTGATCGTCATGGCGAAGGCAGGACAACGGCACCTCACCGAATAAATTATCGTGCTAACATTTGGGCACTGAAAAAAAGTGGTGTCGATAAAATTATTAGTTTAATGTTGGTCGGTGGAATACGCTCCGATATGACCCCCGGCCATTTTGTGTTTCCTGACCAGCTGATTGACTATACGCATGGACGACCTAGTACTTTTTTTGAAGATGATTTTAATTTTTCACGCCATATTGATTTTAATTATCCTTACTGCCCAAGTTTACACAAATTATTAGTGAGTTCAGCACAAGAGTTAAACTTATCCTATAGTGATGATGCCGTTTACGCCGTTGTTCAAGGACCACGTTTAGAGACAGTTGCCGAAGTTAATCGTCTAGAAAGAGATGGTTGTGATATCATTGGAATGACAGCTATGCCAGAAGCTATATTAGCCAGGGAATTAGAAATAAGTTATGGCAGTATAGCTATAGTAGGGACAAAGGTTGCAGGACGAAGTGATGGCTTCCGTGTTGACATAGAACAAATGAGTCAAGTGATTGATGGCAGCATGGAAAAAATGTATGAGCTATTGTCTCTTGTCGTGAATAAAATTTAAGAAATGGCTGTAAACAAGATTATTAAGATAGATGAGAATTAGCACATAAATATTTATATTTCGCCACATTAAGTAGTAAGCAAGTATATTTTTTGTAGGATTGTTTCGTTCTTATAGCAATTTTATAAGGGAAACATCAGCGAAATATAGCAATAAATAGTTAATAGGAACATCTGCTGATTCAATTTGATTTACTGCATGAAAAGCAATATTGTCTAAATAAAATGCTGCTTTAGACCAAGCAACGGCATGAAGTCTGTTCCAAAGCTATGTTAATAGCGTAAAAACCTTTTCTACGTTAGTGATAATATCCTTCTGTTCATTGGCAGTTAGTTTAAATCGCAAGATATTTGCACTATTTAGTTTAAATTTTTTGTTTTGCTGTTGAATTAATTGAATGATTTTGCTGGGTTCTACTGTCGTATGTGGGCCGAATTCTATAGCGCCGCCGTTGCGATTAGCATCTAATTTACTGATTCCCAGTTTTTTTGCCTGTAATTTTAACTCAGTGATTTTAATTAAATTTTTTATTTCAGCGGGTAGCATACCAAAGCGATCAATTATTTCAGTTTGTAACTCAGTTAATTTATCTAACGTTTGAACTTCAGCTAAGCGTTTGTATAAAATTAACCGAGCATGGACATCGGCTAAGTAAGTTGTTGGAATGAACGCAGAAACTTTAATATCAACTTCAATAGCGTCATGAGAAGTACTGAGTAAGTCAACTGGCTCATTTGATTGCAGTGATTTTACAGCTCGATCTAGCAATTCAGTATATAAGCTTAAGCCGATAGAGTGAATGTTTCCACTTTGCTCTTCGCCGAGAATATTACCTGCGCCTCGAATTTCTAAGTCATGAGTAGCGAGGGTGAAGCCAGCACCTAAATTTTCTAGAGATGAGATGGCTTCTAAACGTTTTTTTGCATCACTGGTGATGCTTTTAACATCAGGAATGAGCAAATAAGCATACGCTTGATGATGTGAACGTCCAACTCGGCCACGTAATTGATGTAGTTGTGCTAAACCAAAGTTATCAGCGCGATTAATAATAATGGTATTAGCGGTAGGAATATCAATACCATTTTCAATAATAGTCGTGCAAACCAATACATTAAAGCGTTGGTGATAAAAATCTGACATAATTTGCTCTAATGCTTTTTCACGCATTTGACCATGTCCCGTTTTAATGCTAGCTTCAGGGACAATTTCAGCGATTTCCTCAACCATTCTTTCAATGGTTTCGACTTTATTATGCAAGAAGAAAACTTGACCACCTCGTGAAATTTCACGTAAAATTGCCTCACGGATCAGTGATTTGCTTTTGCTGTGAACAAAGGTTTTGACCGATAAACGTCTAGCAGGTGGTGTCGCAATAATTGATAAATCACGAACGCATGCCATGGCCAAATTCAGTGTGCGAGGTATGGGTGTCGCTGTCATGGTTAATACTTCCACTTGAGCGCGCAGTTTTTTAAAACGTTCTTTTTGTTGTACACCAAAGCGATGCTCTTCATCGATAATGACTAATCCTAAGCTTTTATATTTTATATTGGATTGTAACAATTTGTGTGTGCCGATAAGGATATCAATTTTTCCTGCTGCTAAATTTTCACCAATGGCTTGCTGCTGCTTGTTACTGCGAAAGCGTGATATTACTTCAATATTGACAGGGTGGTTGGCAAAGCGATCTTGGAATGTAGCAAAATGTTGCTGCGCCAGCAAGGTGGTTGGAACGAGAACAGCAACTTGCTTGTTGCTACTAACAGCAATAAAGGCAGCTCGCATAGCAACTTCAGTTTTGCCAAAACCAACATCACCACAGATCAAGCGATCCATAGGAATTTCACTTTTCATATCTTTTATTATATTATTTATTGCCTGTATTTGATCCGGTGTTTCTTCAAAAGGAAAGTTGTTGGCAAAAGTTTGATATTGCGCTTCAGAATAGTTAAAAGCAATACCTTTGCGGCTGGCGCGATGAGCGTAAATTTGCAATAACTCAGCAGCAACATCGCGAATCTGTTTGGCTGCTTTTTCTTTCTCTTTTTGCCATTTATTAGTACCTAGCTGGTGTAATCGAGCATTTTCTCCCTCAACACCACTGTAACGAGATATTAAATGCAGTGATGAGACAGGTACATATAACTTGCTATTGCCTGCATATTCTAAGTGAAGAAATTCAGCTGCTATGCCATCATCTTCTATGATTTCTAATCCTCGATAACGTCCAATCCCATAGTCAATATGAACAACAGGAGCGCCAATATTCAATTCGGCTAGATTCCGAATAATGTTATCTACATCGAAGCGACGTGACTTGCGGCGACGTTGTTGTAATATTTTTTGACCAAACAATTGTGATTCAGCAATAATTTCCCAATTTGGTTTAGTGAAGGAAATACCTGAATCAAGCGGTACAATAGCAATATTAAGCTTATTTTGACTATTAAGAAATGCTTGCCAACTTTCTATTATGTTGAGATCATGGTTGTGCTTACGAAATAAGTCAATTAGCACTTCACGCCTGCCGGCACTTTCAGCACAGAGCATTATTTTTTTTTGAGGGTGTTGTTGGCAAAAGTTAGAGAAAACATGCAAAGGGTTATCATGGTTATGATCTGTTGGTAATTCAGGTGGCTGGTAGCTATTTGCATTGAATTCATGTGCTTTATTTGTAGTGAATGCTGTTGTTTGTGTTTTAATTTGTGGAAATTCTTTGACTAAAGCAAAAAAGTCAGTAACAGAATAATAAATTTGTGTTGGTTTGAGTAGTGGCCGGCTATAATCAATATTGTATTGTTCATAGCGCTCATTAATTTCCTGCCAAAATTGTTCGGCTGCTTGATAACAATTTTCCATTTGTAAAATGATGCTGTTTTTAGGCAGATAATGCAGAATATTTTCAGTCGTTTGAAAAAACAAAGGCAGATAATATTCAATTCCTGCACTGACAATACCTTGACTAATATTTTTATATATTGGCGCATCGCTTGGATTGCCTGGAAATAAATCACGCCATTGTTGTCTAAACTGGCTAATTGCATCACTATCAAGTGGAAATTCTTTAGCGGGTAATAAGTTAATTTGATTGATTTTATCAATGGTGCACTGTGTTTCAACATTAAATGTTCGAATGCTATCGATTTCGTTGTCAAATAGTTCAAGACGAAAAGGTGTTTCGCTACCCATGGGAAAAACATCAAAAATGGCACCACGCAAGCAAAATTCGCCATGCTCCATGACTTGATTGACAGCATAGTAACCTTGCTCAACTAATTTGCTGCGCATAGCGGTGATATTGAATGGTTGGCCTATGGAGACGACAAAACTATTTTGCTCAATAAACTGTTGCGGTGCAATGCATTGTAACGCTGTGCGAATAGGAATAATAATGATGCCTTTTGTTAAGTGGAGTAATTGGTACAAGGTATGTAAGCGTTGGGAAATAATATCTTGATGGGGTGAAAAATGATCGTAGGGGAGTGTTTCCCAATCTGGAAATTGTTGGATAGTCATATCTTCTTCTTGTAGAAAAAAACGCAGTGCTTTTTCTGTGCGATCAGCCGTTAGAGAATCAGGGGTAAGTAATGTATATATTCCTTGTTTTCTTTGAGAGATGACATTCGCAAGGCTCACGCTTAATGCATTTCCATAGAGTTGCCCCCAGTGCACTATATTACCAGGTTCTGTAGGAATTGGTGCGAGGCAATCGATAGGTAAGTCAGTAGTATGATTATTTTGCATTCATTTTGTCCTAAGTTATAACGACTTTGGCTACCTCATATTGATTTTGTGCAAGTTTACCACAATTATTAAAATCAATTCCAATGTAAATATTGAAAGTTCTTAGAGGCAAGTTACAATGTATGCAGAAATTTGTTTCGCTGTGGTGTATAGCGAACTGTTAGTAAAATAAGAATATAGTTGTTCATTTGTTGTGGTTGATATACAAGAACATTTATTATTTTCTGTCTTTTGAACACGAGCAATTGCAAAAAAATTGCGCTTTTATTGTTACTTTTACGCAATTTTTTTCATTTTTAACTAAGATGGTGATAAAAATTGATAAAAAAACAGCCTTATCGATGGCTGCATGCACATTTTTCAAGATATCTGTGACATGAGTTTGAGTAAATAATAGACTATTCAAAAAAGGTATTTAATGTGACGGTATTTATAAGCAAGGAGATGTAATGGAATTAGAAAAACAACATGCCGTACTTATCACAGGAGCAGCTTCCGGCATGGGTTCTGCTACAGCGCGTTTGTTTGCAGCAAAAGGTGTCAATGTTGTATTGTTTGATGTAAATCCTCAAGTATGTGATGTGGCAAAAGACATTGCTGGCATAGGTATTGTTTGTGATGTTTGCGATGAAGCTGCGGTAAAAACAAGTTTACATCAGGCCTTAGAGCAAGTTTCTGAAATTCGTGTTCTTATTAATTGTGCAGGGATTATTAGTAGTGGGCGTGTTGTCGGCCGTGAAGGGCCGTTACCATTAGCTGATTTTTCCCGCACTCTTCAAATAAATTGTGTGGGTAACTTTAATGTCTTGAGCCAAGTCGCTCATCATATGTCATTATTGGCGGCTGTTAATGAAGACGGGGAGCAAGGTGTAATCATTAATACTGCATCGATAGCGGCTTTTGATGGACAAATTGGACAAGCAGCCTATAGTGCGTCCAAAGGTGCTGTTGTAGCAATGACATTACCGATAGCACGCGAGTTAGCGCGTTTTGGGATCCGAGTAATGACGATAGCGCCAGGTGTTGTTGATACGGCAATGATGGCAGGATTAACACCAGACGTACAAGACAGTCTAGCAATGCAGGTTCCTTTTCCAAAACGGTTAGGCATGGCAGAGGAGTATGCAGAATTAGTACAGCACATTATCAGCAATGCCTATTTGAATGGAGAAGTGATTCGATTAGATGGCGGGATTAGAATGCAAGCAAAATAGCGTGGAGGCGGATGTTGGATAGTGAACGAATAGTGAGTGGTAGTAGTGATGCAGAAGATGCAGCAGTTGAACATAGCATCCGACCGCGTCGATTAGCCGATTATGTTGGTCAGCCAGCTGTGCGAGAACAAATGGATATTTTTATCCAAGCTGCAAGGCAGCGCAGTGATGCATTAGATCATGTATTGATCTTTGGTCCTCCCGGATTGGGGAAAACAACCTTATCCAATATTATTGCAATGGAAATGGGCGTTGGTTTTAAGCAGACGTCGGGTCCTGTGTTGGAAAAAGCAGGCGATTTAGCGGCATTGCTTACCAATTTAGAAGCCAATGATATTCTATTCATTGATGAAATTCACCGCTTAAATCCAGTGGTTGAAGAAATTTTATACCCAGCAATGGAAGATTATCAATTAGATATTATTATTGGCGAAGGTCCAGCCGCACGTTCAATTAAACTGGATTTACCCTCATTTACCTTAGTTGGTGCAACGACTCGAGCTGGTTTATTAACATCACCATTACGTGATCGTTTTGGCATTGTACAACGTTTAGAGTTTTATAATGAAAATGATTTAAGCAATATCGTCTTACGGTCAGCCAAGATTTTACATGTTAATATTCAAGCCGATGGTGCACATGAAATTGCGCGGCGTTCTAGAGGAACGCCGCGCATCGCTAATCGTTTGTTGCGGCGTGTTCGCGATTATGCGCAAATTAAAGGAGATGGTCTTATTGATTTAAATATGGCAAAACAAGCTTTAAATTTATTAGATGTCGATTTGCGCGGTTTTGATATGATGGATCGTAAACTGTTGTTAGCTATTATTGAAAAATTTTCTGGCGGCCCAGTCGGTGTTGATAGTTTAGCCGCAGCAATAGGTGAAGAGCGTGGTACCATTGAAGATGTCATTGAACCTTTTTTAATTCAACAAGGTTTTATCATGCGCACAGCGCGTGGTCGTATTGCTACACGTCATGCTTATCAGCATTTTGGTTTGACGTATATTGAAGAAGATAATCTAAAAGGGCATCCACCCATGCAGGAATAACGACCTCCATTGTTCTGTTTAAAAATTAACCTACAGCAAGTACTCATAGCAACGTGTTGGGCCATCACATGATTTCTACCAATTTTCTTTTCTATAAGCATGATTTACTTGCATAAAGTGCATAAAACTGGCATCTTTAGAGACAGGTATTCTATGTTTTTGAGGAGTTTAGCTAAGTGACTGATGCAGGGATTTCAAGTTATTTCTTCAATGCTGATATCATCGTTAAAACGATTATGGTTATTTTATTAACGGTATCAGTTTACTCATGGTCAATAATTATTCAGCGCAGCACTGGTTTGAAATTTTTATTATTAAAATCAAAGCGATTTCAGAAAACATTTGATTCAGGTAATGATTTGACGGCATTGTATCGCGAGTCAAGGCAAGCAAAGCGAGCCGTGACGGGTTTAGAATTTGTTTTCCAAGAAGGTTTTAAAGAGTTTGCCAGAGCAAAACAATTGGGCCTGACTTCACGCTCTTCTGTGGAAAATAGTCAACGTGCAATGCGGGTTGCTATCGCTAAAGAGTTAGATGGCGCTGAAAAAAATGTCTCTATTTTAGCTACTATTAGTTCAATTAGCCCCTATGTCGGCTTATTAGGTACTGTTTGGGGAATTATGAATTCATTACATGCCTTAGGCAGTGTACAACAAGCTAGCATTTCTATGGTAGCTCCGGGTATTTCAGAAGCATTGATAGCAACTGCCATGGGGTTGTTTGTCGCGATACCTGCAGGGGTTGCCTATAATCGCTTTACTCACAAAATTGATTCATTGGCGAATTGTTATGTTAGTTTTCAGGATGAGTTGAGTAATATTTTGCAACGGCAAGTACACCTGACTTCCGCGTCCGCACTACAGTCCTATCCCCACTGGCAGGGTGCAAGCTGCTGTTTGATGTTAAAGATGCTGTAAATAATTTTGGCATCCTCAGTCATTTTTGATGGCAAACGATACTGTTGATTATCAGAGGTATCCTTTAAAATACTTGCCTGTACCTGACAAAGCGCATCCGTAATACGTTGAACACTCATTGGTTGTCCAGCTTGTGTTAGTTTGAGCTGAACGTGCCTTATCAGCGCAAAGACCATATAGCAAAGCAGAATATGTGTTTCAATACGCTTGGGTGTATAGTGGTAAATTGGCCGCATTTTTAAGTTGTGCTTATTGATCCGAAAGGATTCTTCAATTACCCATAATCGCCGATAGGTTTGATAAATGCGATGGTCAATATCGACTTTATTGGTAATAACACCGTGTAGTCCATCCCATTGTGCATCATAGTCAATTTTTTCCTGATCAATATACGCACTTGCTTTTCCTGCTATATCGACATATTTAAGATACCCGTTATTATTCACTAAGCGTTTCACCTGTTTACACGTACTTAATTTTTTTTCAAGCTTTTTAATCAGTCGCTCTCTATCTTTGGCATCTTTTGCCGCTCGTTTTGCACTATAAGAAACAACCAGCCGACGTTCACCAAGCGAGACGACTCGGTAAGCTGTCATGTCATCATCACTCTCTAGCGTGTGATAACCCGCTCTATCCAACACCTGAGCCTGAACCTCTCTGGACAACTTTCTCAGTGGGTAAGCAACCACATAGTGAAACCCAGCTGATTCCAGCGCAGACAAATTATCCGATGTCATCATGGCGCGATCGCCAACAACGGTGACTGAATCTATCGGTAGGTACTCTCGCCAATGATGAATTGATTCAATTAATGTCTTACATTCTGCCGTATTCCCCCGGAATAAGCGATAACCCACCGGTAAGCCTTCCGCCGTCGTCGCTAATGCCAATACGACCTGGGTTGTATTAAATTTAAAATCCTTGCTATAGCCAAAGGCACGCAACGTATCTTCTGATACCGTCTCAAAGGATAATGTCGTCACGTCGAATAAGACCACATTCACCTTACCATCAAGCGCTAACGACGTACCAGAAAACACGCGTTTTTCTACCTCAACTCGCCGCTCAAGTAACTTATCCATCATCCGATAAATTCTATCCACCGGTAAATCAATATCAAACGCCGTCTTCGACAACACACTCAAGCGCCGTTTGCTGCCCGGCTCCAGTAGCCGTGAAAAAATCACCTGGCGTAAGGTCTCTTGTTCTCGGCCTGTGAATACGGTTGAAAAACCAAGCTGCTCATAAAATGGTCCAAATACATCCATCATGCCCACATTAATACGGGCACATTCCGTCAAATTCTGCAGTAAAACAGGTTGTCTCATGGCTTGTCTCTGCATTGATGCGCTATCAGTCAGACACCGCTGGCGATAGTGTGCTATCCAAAACGTTGCTTGTTCCATCCACACCGCTAATTGCTCTGGATCAGCGCTATGCCCGAAGGTTTTGATAGTGAATTGCTTCACTTTACCATCAATTCTGACGTTATGGCAAACCAATACCGAGCAACGCCGTGTACCACTATTGCGCTTTATACGAGCAAACATCCACCCTCCACATTGATTTATTTTCCAGCAAAGAAATGATAACATCACGCACTACAATAATAAATACCAATTTATTGATTAATAAATATTTATTTTAATTTAGGGAAATATGATGCTGAAGTCAGGAATAACGACCTCCATTGTTCTGTTTAAAAATTAACCTACAGCAAGTACTCATAGCAACGTGTTGGGCCATCACATGATTTCTACCAATTTTCTTTTCTATAAGCATGATTTACTTGCATAAAGTGCATAAAACTGGCATCTTTAGAGACAGGTATTCTATGTTTTTGAGGAGTTTAGCTAAGTGACTGATGCAGGGATTTCAAGTTATTTCTTCAATGCTGATATCATCGTTAAAACGATTATGGTTATTTTATTAACGGTATCAGTTTACTCATGGTCAATAATTATTCAGCGCAGCACTGGTTTGAAATTTTTATTATTAAAATCAAAGCGATTTCAGAAAACATTTGATTCAGGTAATGATTTGACGGCATTGTATCGCGAGTCAAGGCAAGCAAAGCGAGCCGTGACGGGTTTAGAATTTGTTTTCCAAGAAGGTTTTAAAGAGTTTGCCAGAGCAAAACAATTGGGCCTGACTTCACGCTCTTCTGTGGAAAATAGTCAACGTGCAATGCGGGTTGCTATCGCTAAAGAGTTAGATGGCGCTGAAAAAAATGTCTCTATTTTAGCTACTATTAGTTCAATTAGCCCCTATGTCGGCTTATTAGGTACTGTTTGGGGAATTATGAATTCATTACATGCCTTAGGCAGTGTACAACAAGCTAGCATTTCTATGGTAGCTCCGGGTATTTCAGAAGCATTGATAGCAACTGCCATGGGGTTGTTTGTCGCGATACCTGCAGGGGTTGCCTATAATCGCTTTACTCACAAAATTGATTCATTGGCGAATTGTTATGTTAGTTTTCAGGATGAGTTGAGTAATATTTTGCAACGGCAAGTACAAGCCACTGTTAAGGCATAAACTATTGAGGAATTAGTCATGCGATACCAACGCCAACGCCGAATGTTATCGGAAATGAATGTGATTCCCTACATCGATGTTATGTTAGTATTATTGGTTATTTTTATGATCACAACGCCATTATTAACGCAAGGTGTTAAAGTGAATATGCCAAATGCCGACGCAAAAGCACTGGAACCATCTAAAGCTATGCCAATTATTGTCACGGTTGATAAACAGGGACATTATTATCTGAATATTGCAAAAAAACCAGATGTGCCAAAAACAGCTGAGCAAATTATTACACGTGTTACAGCAGAGTTAATACTAGCCAAAGAAAAAGGTCAAACTTGCTCGGTGCTAGTCAAAGGTGATGAAAATGTCAACTATGGTAAAGTTATCACAGCTATGGTTTTGTTACAAAAAGCAGGCGCAACTGATGTTGGATTAATGACAAAACCGCCGAAAAGAATGGTGATAACGACATGAGTTTGAAATCTACCGCGGCTATTATTATTTCATTCTGTCTGCACGTTATCTTAATCATATTATTAGTTGTTAATTTAAATTTTAGCAAAGATCCAAAACATGTGGTCATGCCTGAGCAAAAAGAAACACCGATTAAAGCGCTTGTCATCGATCAAGTGGCGGTTGAAAAAAAGGTTGCCCAGTTAAAGAAAGAGGAGCAGCGCAAAAAAAATGCTGAAATTCAGCGTATAGAGCGGTTACAACAGCAAGAAAAGCAAGCGAAGAAAAAAATAGCAGCACTAGATGTTAAGTGGGCACAAGAAGAAAAAAAACGCAAACAAGAAATAGAAGAAGCACGAAAGCAGTTAATGCAGTTAAAAAAACAACAAGAAACTGAGCGGAAACAAGCGCAAGCCTTAACAAAGAAAAAAGAAGAAGAAAAAAAGCATTTAGCTATGCTTGAGCAAGAGCGAAAAAAAATACAAGCGGCCAAAAAGAAAGAAGCATTAGAACAGCAAATGCGAGAGGAAGAAAAACGCTTGCAAGTACAACAAATGGCAGAAGAGCAGAAGCAGTTATCCGCAACGCAAGAACAGCAGATGCTTTCTGAAATTGAAAAATATACTGTGTTGATTAGTCATTCAATTGGGAAACATTGGATTGTGCCGGATAACAGCAATGATGATGCCTCTTGTGTTTTATTAATTCGATTGGCGCCTGGTGGCGCGGTATTAAGTGTAAAATTAGTTACTACTAGCGGTGATGGTGTTTTAGATCGTTCAGCTACCTCGGCAGTTTATAAAGCATCTCCTCTGCCTGTCCCTAGCGATCCTAGCTTGTTTGAAAAATTTCGTGAAATTCGTTTGAGAGTTAAACCAGAAGGTTATTTATTATGATGAGAAACTTCTATTGTTTTTTTATTTTTATTATTGTATTGACTTATAAACAAACTGGTTTTGCTGCATTAGACATTGAGTTAACCAAAGGAATTGATAGTGCTATCCCGGTAGCAGTTGTGCCATTTGCATGGGAAAGTGAAAATGGCAAATCGCCGGTTGATGTCTCAGCCATTATTGCAGCTGACTTGCGCCAAAGCGGTCGCTTTAATGTGCTTGATTCAACATTAATGAACCAATTTCCTAAAGAAGACAGTGACATTAACATAAAGTATTGGCGCAAAAAAAATGTTGAGAACGTTGTTGTTGGACGTATTCAGCCAATGAGCTCAGGTGGTTATAAGTTGATGTTTTCTTTGGTTGATTTATATAAGAAGCAAACAGAAAAATTACCTGAGGTGCTTGCCCCTAAAAATGAAAATGTTTTAGTTAGTAAAGAATTTATTGTGAAGGCAAAAGATTTACGACGTTTAGCACACCATGTTAGTGATATTATTTACAAATCACTGACCGGAGAGCAGGGTATGTTTTCTACGCGCATTGCTTATGTGTTAGTACAGCAAGAAGCGACGAATTCTGCTCAGTATTCACTGGAAATATCAGATATGGATGGCCACAATGGGCGTCCTATTTTGCGTTCAGAAGAGCCGATAATGTCACCATCATGGTCTCCGGATGGTAGTAAAGTTGCTTATGTTTCTTTTGAAAATAAAAGACCACGTGTTTTTATCTCAGAGATAGCAACAGGGAAACGAGAAATCATAGCAAGTTTTCCAGGTATAAATGGTGCTCCAGCATGGTCACCAGATGGAAAAAAGTTAGCGCTAGCATTATCTAAAGGACATAATCCCAATATTTATTTACTGGATTTGGCCACAGGAAAGTTGAAGCAATTGACAAATAATTTAGCGATCAATACAGAGCCCAGCTGGTCTCCTGATGGTAAATTCATTATTTTTACTTCTGATAGAGGCGGTAGTCCTCAAGTGTATCAATTGAGCTTGGCAACACATAAAGTAACACGACTTACATTTGAGGGGCGCTATAATACTTCTGCATCATTTTCTCCAGATGGTAAAAATTTAGTTTTATTACACGGTGACCAGGGCAGATTTAATATTGCTACTATGGATTTACAACAAGGAATATTGCAGGTTTTAACTACATCCGGATTGAATGAGTCACCGAGTTTTGCACCGAATGGGCGAATGATTGTTTTTGCAACAAAACAAGGGGGCGTTAGCGTATTAGGTATTGTGTCAGTAGATGGACGTGTTAGATTACGCTTACCGGGTCAAAATGGCAGTGTACAAGAGCCAGTTTGGTCACCGTTTCGTCAAATGAAGGGTTCAGACAACGTTTAATTTACATTGCAATTTTACTATACACGAATTAAAATGAGCATAAATTCGTGCATTGTGGTTAAACGCAAATTTTTAGGAGATACTATGAAAGACAGAGTAATTTTTAGACAGATTGGTTTAGCGGCAGTTATCGTTTTATTGACAGCTTGTCATGCCTCTAAAAGTCATCAACAAGATTTTGCGCGTGGCAGTGCATATAGTGCAAGCAATGGGCAAGGCCTACAACAAGCGGTTGAAACATCTGGTCTAGGTGTAGATGATGCTTTTCCAGGAGGTGATGCCGGAAAAGTTGATCCTACAACAGGCAAAAAATTTAATACGGTTTACTTTGGTTTTGATCAATATAGTGTAAATAAAGAATACATGGATATGATCCATGCCAATGCCAACTATTTGAAAGCACACCCGAAGGCGCGTATGCGTATAGAAGGCCATACCGATCCGCGCGGTAGTCGTGAATACAATATCGGTTTAGGGCAACGACGAGGAAACAGTGTTGAAGAAGTGTTAGAAATGATTGGTGTGTCAAAGCATCAGCTTGTTATTGTTAGTTATGGCAAGGAAAAATTAGCGGTGCCAGGTGAAACTGATGAAGATTATAAATTAGACCGACGTGTTGAAATGGTGTATGAACAAACTTAATAACCAGTTAGAGCAGAGGTGGGCATAATGCTACTGCCAGTATTGCGTCATTTTATTACGTTAAATTTGTGTTTATTTTTATTAATAAATACGGCAGTAGCCTATGCACCTGTAGAAAGTCGTGTTTATGTTGATATGGATAGTGCTTGGGAAATAACACCAGACTCTGAGCAGCAGCAATCAAGTCAACAAGCGCAACTTGAAGCGGTTCAACCTGAAAAAAATCAACTAGCACCTACTCAGCAATATATTGCGACAGCTGTTACAAAACAACAACCTGCTTACCTGGATCGTTTAGCTCAATTAGAAAAAGAAGTTCGTGAATTGCGTGGTCAATTAGAAGAGCAAAATCATTTAGTTAAACAAATGAAAAGTTTGCAACAGCAATTATTTTCAGATATCGATAGGCGTTTGTCCAGTCTTGCTGGAGGGATGGACTCTAAACAAAACCGAATAAAAAGTGGCGCGCCGCTGGCACGTTCAGTACGAGCAAGCAAGTCGATTCAACCTTCCAAAAAACAAAATAATAGTAATAGCTCAGCTGAAGAGCGCATAAAATATCAGACGGCTTATAATTTATTACGTGATCGCCAATACGTTCAAGCAAAAAAATCGATGATAACTTATTTAAAAGACTATCCAGATGGAAAGTATGCTGTTAATGCACATTATTGGCTAGGGGAATTGTCACTGATTACAGGTGATAACAAAATGGCTGCAGAACAGTTTAATGCAGTTATTGCGCAGTTTCCCAGCTCAGGCAAAGTACCAGATGCGATGTTAAAAATTGGTATGATTTATTTAGAAAATGGCAATCAACAAGCAGCAAAAACGCAATTTGAAAAAATTGTCACAGTATTCCCAGACTCAGCGCCAGCAAGCTTAGCGCAGAAGCGTTTGCAAACGCTATAAAATAACTAACGAAGTGATGTCTACTGACTTAAGAGTAACTGAAATTTTCTATTCCTTGCAAGGCGAGACACGTACAGTGGGCTTACCTACTGTTTTTATCCGATTAACTGGCTGTCCACTGCGTTGTCATTATTGTGATACAGCTTATGCATTTCATGGCGGTAGTAAAATGACGATTGATGCTATCTTGCAAAAGGTGGCAACTTACACACCGAGCTATGTTACAGTGACTGGTGGGGAACCTTTAGCACAAAAGTCTTGTATCTTTTTATTAGAAAGGTTATGTGATGTAGGTTATGAAGTTTCCTTAGAAACAAGTGGTGCGATAGATGTGAGTGCTGTTGACAAACGCGTAGTGAAAATCATAGATGTAAAGACACCAGCATCTGGAGAGGAAGATAAAAACTACTATGATAATTTTAATTATCTGCAGACACACGATCAAATAAAATTTGTTTTGTGTGACCGTGTGGATTATGACTGGGCAAAAGAAAAAATGAATGAGTTACCACTGAATCACCAAGATATTCTATTTTCACCTAGTCACGGGCAATTAGCAGCAAACGAGTTGGCTGATTGGATCTTGGCAGATAGATTACCTGTGCGCTTACAAATACAATTGCATAAATACCTTTGGGGTGATGAACCAGGGCGTTAATGATCAACTTGCTGCAGTAGTTTGATGCTGCGAATGACTTTATTCTTGTTTTAGCGGCAGATTCTATATTATTATATCTGACATACTAAACATTGTTCTATTGTCAATGCCATGACTCACCTTATGGCAGCCATTGCTGTTTATACTATTGAGTTGATAAGAATTTCTACAATTAAAATGTTAACTGCTAATAATTATTTGCCAGAAACTCCGAACTGAGGTTGTATCGAAGATAAAATTCCGACAAACTCACAACATTTGAACAAATATAAGGCAGGGGGATGGATGCTTTGGGATGTGTTATTATTCTTAGCCAAATTAGGGATCTCAAACAGGAACAATCAGTAGGGTTGCATAAATAAAACAGTTGAGCGTCTTAAACTAAAAATAGTTAAAAAATAAAACATTATTTTGTTGATGGTCAGCGATAGAGTTTGTTAGTATCATCCGTATCGGGATATTGTGATGAGCCAGTTTAGCCAATGTTTGTGATTATATTGCAACAGGAGGTCTTATGGATAACCGTTCTACAATACAACCGACAGCAGATAATGCCATCACCTCAGACATGTCATCAATGGCGCTTAATAAAACACCTGAGGTATCAACTGAAAAACTATCCGGAGAAAAATCCCCTCTAACTGACATGCCCTGCATTACCATTAAAAATATTTATGCTTCGGATCAAGCGCAAGTCAATGTGAGTGCAGCATTTAAGGATAGTTTTAATAAAAATGAAAGTCGGCCACCTCAAATGCAGTCGGTTTTTCCTGATTTACTGCAGCGCTTGCAAACACAATTAGCAGCCCACTATACCGAAACAAGCTTTGTGAACAAGCGCTTATTTGATACAGATTACTTTTCACTAGCAGATTATTTTGTCAATCTTCAGGTGGTGGTGACAGCTTGTGAGAGAAATGAGGTAACGCAAAGCGATGACGATAAACACTTTCACAAACCGTTACGAGCGCGCGATAGACTGACCGGTAAAAAAGCAGCTATTGCACAGGATGATTTGTTTCAAACTTCAGCCTATCAAGATGCCAATGGCAAGCCACCAGCATCTATCGATACGGTTGTAGTATCCGGGGCGGCAGGTGTAGGGAAGACGACCTTGATAGATTATATTGCTTACCAATGGGCGCTTTTCAAACAAGGCGTGGGCAAAGAAAGACTATGGTCAGATTTTGATGGGGTGTTGATTATTCGTTGTCGCAGTTTGCGCCCAGAGATAATGAGGCCCAATATCTCAGCATGGAGTATTGCCGAGTTATTGTGTCTTACGTGCTGGAATGGGTTGGACATGTTGGTTGCTGAGGCAGCAGAACTTTTATCGCAATGGCGGGAGAGTCCTGACAAGTATTTACTTTTGCTAGATGGTTTAGATGAGTTACCGATGTTTGAGACGGACAGTCCTTGGCATGGTTTGCTTAAGCAGTTATTTGGATTACCGTTTAAGAAGTTGGTGACGACACGGCCTTATGCGATAGGCAATTTACAGCAATGGCTAAGTCATGACGGTTTAGTGGAAATTCAAGGCTTTTCCGATGAGGATGTGCCGACGTTTTTTAAGAAACATTTGGGCGCCACTGAGCGTACCAATAATTTTATTAAAGACATAAAACAGAATCCAGACCTTTGGGCGATAGTGCATATCCCGATTAATGCGTATTTACTCAAAACTTGGTGGGAAACCACTTGTCAACACGATAAGCCGGTACTGCTGAGTGAGATGTCGGTGAGTGATTTGTATGAGTCGCTGATGGTGAATGTGTGCCGGCGCTATCTGGCCAAAATAGGTGAATTGGATGAAAATAAGTTATTCGATGATGAAATGGTATTAGAAGTCCCCAGTATCCGCTGTTTATTGGACACGTTAGGGTGTTGGGCCTTTGAAGGGTTACGGCAAGATACCGCGCAATTACCCATCGGTTGGTTAAAAGGTATTCAAGGCAATGATGAAAACCCCACATTATTATCGGTGAATCGGTTAAAGCAACTCAATATGCCAGCATTGAAAGCATTAGGCTTATTGAAGCAAGTCGGGCATGCAATAAAAGCACACCAGAGGTATGAATTTCTCCATTTATCGTTTCAAGAATTTTTAGCAGCAAACGTGATAGCGGTGATGCTGAGACAAGGCGCAAAGAAACAAAAAACACACTTAAAGCAAGTGATTCATAGGTATAAATATCATCCCAACTTCACCCTAGTATGGCCATCGGTAGCCGGTTTGTTGAGTCGATACCCGACAGCACTAAATGATTTTCTGTCGATTTTAGTATCAGGTCCCAAAGACTGGGTTGGTATTGTTGAGTTTGATTTATTGATGCGTTGTTTGGCGTCAAGCTTGCCCTCTAATATTGATACAAATGCACTAGGTTTACGACAGCAAACCTTGTTGCGGGCAGTTAAACAACGTCTAAAGCGGTTTTACGAGCTACCACAAAAGTGGCAGTTGACTACAATAGATACTTTGTCCATGTGTCCTAGGCTCATTTACTTGAATGCCGATACGGTGTGGGCGTTACTTTGGTATGTAGATCAGGAAGTTCGCTGGGAGCTGGTGGAAAGCGCCATTCCGCATTTGTCACAAACTCCAGAATTTGTGTATAAGGTATTAGCGTTCTTTCGGGACGAAATGGTAGATGATGATGTGCGCAACCATCTGGCGAGCATCGCCTTTGAGCATTTGTCGTCACCAACCCCAGAATGTGTGGATGTGGTATGGGAGTTCTTTTGGGATGAGCAAGTGGATAGAGCTATTCGCAAAGAGCTGGCAATATGCGCCGTTGCGCATTGGTCACCAACCCCAGAATGGGTGAATACGGTATGGGAGTTACTTCAGAATAAGATGGCAAAGGACTATATTCGCGGTGCGTTGGCGAGAAGCGCCGTTGCGCATTGGTCACCAACCCCAGAATTGGTGAATACGGTATGGGCGTTACTTCGAGATGAGAAAGTACGTGGATATTTTCGCTGCGAGCTGGCGAGCATCGCCGTTGCGCATTTGCCAAAAACCCCAGAATTGGTGGATGCGGTATCGGCGCTCCTTCGGGATGAGACGGTAAGTGGTTCTGTTCGCCTCGAGCTGGCGATAAGCGCCGTTGCACATTTTTCACAAACCCTAGGATTTGTAGATGCGGTATTGGTGTTACTTCGGGATGAGAAAGTAGGTGGATATTTTCGCTGCGAGCTGGCGAGCATCGCCGTTGCGCATTTGCCAAAAACCCCGGAATTGGTGGGTGCGGTATTGGCGTTACTTCGGGATGAGACGATAAGTAAGTGTGCTCGCTACGAGCTGGCGAGCAGTGCCCTTTCGCATTTGCCACAAACCCCAGAGTTGGTGGATGTGGTATGGGTGTTCCTTCGAGATGAGAAAGTGGATGGAACTGATCGCGACTCACTAACAAGCAGCGCCGTTTTGCACTTGTCACAAACCCTAGGACTGATGGATGCGGTATTGGCGTTTCTTCGGGATGAGACGGTAAGTAAGTATGTTCGCGGCAAGTTAGCGAGAGACGCCGTTGATGAGGATTTGCCACAAACCCCAGAGTTGGTGGATGCGGTATGGGCACTCCTTCGGGATGAACAATTAGATGGAAATGTTCGCTGCGATCTGGCGAGCAGTGCCGTTGCGCATTGGTCACCTACCCCAGAAGAGGATTTGCTACAAACCCCAGAGTTTGTAGATGCGGTATGGGCACTTCTTCGAGATGAACAATTAGATGGAAATGTTCGCTGCGATCTGGCGAGCAGTGCCGTTGCGCATTGGTCACCTACCCCAGAATTGGTTGAGGCGGTATCGGCGTTCCTTCGGGATAATACGTTAAATAATTATATTCGCGGCAAGCTGGTGAAAAGCGCTGTTTCGCATTTGTCACCAACCCCAGAATGGGTGGAGGCAGTATGGGCGTTATTTCGAGATGAGAAAGTAGATGAATATGTTCGCGGCAAGCTGGCGACAAGCGTAATTCAACAATTGCCCAAGTGGCCAAATAAAATCCAAGCCTTTCTAGACAGTTTATTTGCCAAAGACAGTGTTGGGGGTGACTACCTATTACAGCACGCCGATATCCCCGTGCACTTACTATTGCCTTTGTATAAGAAAACCCATGACAAGGGTCGCAAGTATATTAGGGAGCAATTAGTAAAACATGGTGTATTAGTGTATGAGCAAGCTGGCACTGTGCTGGTGACACAAGCAGGACAAACAGAAAAGTTAACATTACCGCCACCGCTTATCCAACAAATCCAGAAGGATCTACAATCTTACCGAATAAACATTGACGATTCAGTCAGCATTCTTTCTAAGTTGAGTTTATTTTTTAAATCAGCAATGAGTTTTTCCTCCTCACAACATACTGAAAAGAGCAGTGGGCAAACAAGCCGCAGTAATATTGGCCGGGTTATGCAATGAGTAAGGTATTAATCTCAGAAATCCCCTCAAAATTAAATAATACATAAAACCGTGTACTTTAAGTATTGTAGCAATTTTTAATATTAAGCGCTAAAGAGGTTGTTAACATATTAAACTCCATTGATAACGATCAGAACAGTATGATCCCATTTAAAAAATTTTCAATAACCTGTTTTGAAAAAGTAAGATGGACTGAAAGCTATTTCTTTAAAAATGTTGAGATTTGTCGCTATCTTGCTGCGAAATGCCGTTAAAACAAAGGGATCTCTAAGGAGCCAATTTGCATGTTACCAACAAAAAAATATAAAGCAGGATGATGGATGCGTTGGGATGTGTTATTATTCTTAGCGAAATTAGAGGGCTCAAACAGGAAAATCAATAGATTTGTATAAATAAAACATTATTTTGTTGATGGTCAGCGATACAGTTTATTAGTATCATAAGTATCGGAAAATTGTGATGAGTCAGTTTACCCAATTTTTGTCATTATATTGCAACAGGAGGTCTTATGGATAACCGTTCTTCTACGCAACCGGCAGCAGATAATGCAATCACCTCAGACATGTCATCAATGGCCCTTAATGAAGCTGAAATATCAACCGAAAAATTAGCCGAAGAAAAATCTCCTTCAACTGACATGTCTTGCATTATCATTAAAAATATTTATGCCTCGGATCAAGCGCAAGTCAATGTGAGTGCAGCATTTAAGGATAGTTTTAATAAAAATGAAAGTCAGCCACCTCAAATGCAGTCGGTTTTTCCTGATTTACTGCAGCGCTTGCAAACACAATTAGCAGCCCACTATACCGAAACAAGCTTTGTGAACAAGCGCTTATTTGATACAGATTACTTTTCGCTAGCGGATTATTTTGTCAATCTTCAGGTGGTGGTGAAAGCTGATAAGACAAATGAGGTAACGCAAAGCCATGATGGTAAGGGCTCTCACAAACCGTTACGAGAGCGCGATAGACTGGCTGGTAAAAAAGCAGTTATTGTACTGAGTGATTTGTTTCAACCCTCAGCCTATCAAGATACCAATGAGAAGTCACTAGCATCTATCGATACGGTTGTGGTATCTGGTGCTGCGGGTGTTGGGAAGACAACATTGTTGGATTATATTGCTTATGAATGGGGACTTTTCACTCATAGTCAAGGCAAAACAGGGTTGTGGTCAGGTTTTGAGACGGTACTCATTGTTCGGTGTCGAGAATTACTTCCTAGGAATTTGATGCCAGATAATCAACATTGGGATATTTCACACTTAGTCTACCGTGCCTGTTGGAAAGATTTGAGTCTACCTGAGAGTAGTGCGCAGGAATTATTATCAAAGCTGCAAGAGAAACCAAACAAATGCCTATTGTTATTAGACGGGTTAGACGAGTTACCAATACCTGAAACGGATTATTGGCGCAGCTTAGTTGGCCAACTGTTCCGCTTGCCGTTTAAGAAATTGGTAACGACAAGGCCTTATGCGATAGGCAATTTACAGCAGTGGTTAAGCCATGACGGGCTGGTAGAAATCCAAGGTTTTTCCGATGAGGATGTGCCCACGTTTTTTAAGAAGCATTTGGGAGCGACTGAGCCTACAAGTAATTTTATTAAAGATATAAAACGGAGTCCAGACCTTTGGGGGATAGTGCATATCCCGATTAATGCGTATTTACTCAAAACCTGGTGGGAAACCACCTGTCAACAGGATAAACTGGTACTGCTGAGTGAGATGTCTGTGAGTGATTTGTATGAGTCACTGATGGTGAATGTGTGCCGGCGTTATCTGGCCAAAATAGGTGAATTGGATGAAAATAAGTTATTAGATGATGAGAGAGTATTAGAAGTCCCCAGTATCCGTTGTTTATTGGACACATTAGGGTGTTGGGCCTTTGAAGGGTTACGGCAGGATACCGCGCAATTGTCCATCAGTTGGTTGAAAGGCGTTCAGAGCAGTGATGAAAGCTCCACATTATTATCAGCGAATCGGTTAAAACAACTCAATGTGCCAACGTTGAAAGCATTAGGTTTATTGAAGCAAGTCGGTCGTGCAATAAGAGCACACCAAATGTATGAATTTCTCCATTTATCGTTTCAAGAGTTTTTAGCAGCAAACGTGATAGCAGTGACATTGAGGCAAGGCGCAAAGGAGAAAAAAACACACTTAATGCAAATCATCCATAGGTATAAATATCATCCCAACTTCACCTTAGTATGGCCATCGGTAGCCGGTTTGTTGAGTCGATATCCGGTAGCATTAGATAATTTTCTGTCGATTTTAGTAGCAGGTCCCAAAGACTGGGTTGGTATTGTTGAGTTTGATTTGTTGATGCGTTGCTTAGAGTCAAGCTTGCCCTCTAGTATCGATACAAATGCACTAGGCTTACGGCAGCAAACCCTGTTGCGGGCAGTTAAACGACGTATAAAGCGGCTTAACAAGCTGCCACAAGCATTGCAGTGGACTACAATAAATACCTTGTTCATGTGTCCTAGGCTCATTCGCTTGAGTGCCGATACGGTATGGGTGTTGCTTCGGGATAAGACGGTAATCTATTCTGTTCGCGCCAAGCTGGCGAGCCGCGCTGTTGCGCATTTGTCACAAACACCAGAATTTGTGGATGCGGTATGGGCGTTACTTCGGGAGACGGTAAGTAGTCATGTTCGCAGCGAGCTGGCGAGCCGCGCGTTTGCGCATTGGTCACCCACCCCGGAATGTGTGGATGCGGTATGGGCGTTTTTTCGAGATGAGACGGTAGACTTTTGTGTTCGCGGCGAGCTGGCGAGCAGCGCGGCTGCGCATTTGCCACAAACCCCGGAATTTGTGGATGCGGTATGGGCGTTCCTTCGGGATGAGACGGTAGGTCAGTATGTTCGGAAGGTGCTGGTGGAAAGCGCCGTTGCGCGTTTGCCACAAACCCCAGAATTGGTGGAGGCAGTATGTGCGTTTCTTCGAGATGAGACGGTAAGTAGTCATGTTCGCGGCAAGCTGGCGAGCAGCGCTGTTGCGCATTTGTCACAAACCTCAGAATTTATGGATGCGGTATGGGCGTTCCTTCGGGATGATACAGTAAGGGTTTCTGTTCGCTGCAGACTGACGATAAGAGCCGTTGCGCATTTATCACCAACCCCAGAATGTGTAGATGCGGTATGGGCGTTTTTTCGAGATGAGACTGTAGTTAAGTATTTTCGCGGCTCGCTGGCGATAAGTGCCGTTGTGCATTTATCACCAACCCCAGAATGTGTAGATGTGGTATGGGCACTCCTTCGAGATGAGACGATGGCTGAGGATTTTCGCTGCGCACTGGCGAGCAGAGCCGTTGCGTATTTGTCACAAACTCCAGAATTGGTGGATGCGGTATGGGCGTTTTTTCGAGATGAGACGGTAGATGGTTTTGTTCGCTGCGCGCTGGCGAGCAGAGCCGTTGCGTATTTGTCACAAACCTCAGAATGTGTGGATGCGGTATGGGCATTACTTCGGGATAAGCAAGTGGATGGGGATGTTCGCGGCGCGCTGGTGAAAAGCGCCGTTGCACATTTGTCACCAACCCCAGAATATGTGGATGCGGTATGGGCGTTCCTTCGGGATGAGACGGTAAGTAGTTATGTTCGCCGCGATCTGGCGAGAGGCGCCGTTGTGCATTTGCCAAAAACCCCAGAGTTTGTGGATGCGGTATGGGCACTCCTTCGAGATGAACAAGTAGATGGAAATGTTCGCGGCACGTTGATGATCAGCGCCGTTGCGCATTTGCCAAAAACCCCAGAATTTGTGGATGCGGTATTGGCACTTCTTCGAGATGAACAAGTAAACGAAAATGCTCGCGGCTCACTGGCGATCAGCGCCGCTTCGCATTTGTTACAAACCCGGGAATATGTGGATGCGGTATGGGCGTTCCTTCGGGATGAGACGGTAAGTAATTATGTTCGCCATGTTCTGGCGAGGGGCGCCGTTGCGCATTTGCCAAAAACCCCAGAGTTTGTGGATGCGGTATTGGCACTCCTTCGAGATGAACAAATAGATGGAAATGTTCGCGGCTCACTGGCGATCAGCGCCGTTTCGCATTTGTCACAAAACTCAGAATGTGTGGATGCGGTATGGGCATTACTTCGGGATAAGCAAGTAGATGGATATGTTCGCTGCGATCTGGTGAAAAGCGCCGTTGCACATTTGTCACCAACTCCAGAATATGTGGATGCGGTATGGGTGTTCCTTCGGGATGAGACGGTAAGTAGTTATGTTCGCCGCGATCTGGCGAGAGACGCCGTTGTGCATTTGCTAAAAACCCCAGAGTTTGTGGATGCGGTATGGGCACTCCTTCGAGATGAACAAGTAGATGGAAATGTTCGCGGCACGTTGATGATCAGCGCCGTTGCGCATTTGCCAAAAACCCCAGAATTTGTGGATGCGGTATTGGCACTTCTTCGAGATGAACAAGTAAATGAAAATACTCGCGGCTCACTGGCGATCAGCGCCGTTTCGCATTTGTTACAAACCCGGGAATATGTGGATGCGGTATGGGCGTTCCTTCGGGATGAGACGGTAAGTAATTATGTTCGCCGCGATCTGGCGAGAGGCGCCGTTGCGCATTTGCCAAAAACCCCAGAGTTTGTGGATGCGGTATTGGCACTCCTTCGAGATGAACAAATAGATGGAAATGTTCGCGGCTCACTGGCGATCAGCGCCGTTTCGCATTTGTCACAAACCCGGGAATTTATGGATGCGGTATGGGCGTTTCCTCGGGATGAGAAAGTAGATGGATATGTTCGCTGCGATCTGGTGAGAAGCGCAATTCAACTATTGCCCAAGTGGCCAAACAAAATCCAAGCCTTTCTAGACAGTTTATTTGCCAAAGACAGTGTCGGAGGTGACTACCTATTACAGCGCACCGATATCCCAGTGCATTTACTATTGCCTTTGTATAAGAAAACTCATGATAAGGGTCGTCAGCATATTAGAGAGCAATTGGTAAAACATCGTGTATTAGTGTATGAGCAGGTCGGTGATGTGCTGGTAACGCAAGCAGGGCAAACAGAAAAATTAACATTACCACCACCGCTTATCCAACAAATCCAGAAAGATCTGCAATCTTATCGAATAAATATTGACGATTCAGTAAGCACTCTTTCTAAGTTGAATTTATTTTCTAAATCAGCAATGAGTTTTTCCTCCTCACAACATACTGAAAAGAGTAGTGGTCAAATAAGTTGCAGTAATATTGGTCGGGTTACGCAATGAGTAAGGCACTAATCTCAGAAATCCCCTCAAAATTAAATAATACATAAAACCGTGCACTTTAAGTACTGTAGCAATTTTTAATATTAAGCGCTAAAGAGATTGTTAACATATTTAAAAAAAATAGACATAAAAAACGGCAACACAGTTTAGCTAATGCCGCGATGGGTTTGATCAATAAATAGTAATCCGACTCGTCTGCGCGCTATAGGTGAAGGTTTGACTTTTACAAAAGGTCTAGACAAAAAACATGCGACCAAACAAACTGATCGATTACTGAGTAACCCTAAATTTAACATTTGGGATATTGCCGTTAATCGGGTACCTTAGATTATGGGTAGCCGAAAAGCAATTGAGCTTGCTTTAGATTGGATCAGTTTCTGGCATGACCAACAAAAAACGCTTTGCTTTATAGCGTTTCCCTGTATTGTTGACCTATACTAAGCGAGTATAGTGTTTGCTTGCGACGTTTACTTATTGTAAATAAGGCTTTGAATAACGAAGCAAGCAGGCGCTAGATGAAGTCTTAGTATAGGTCAACAATACAGAGAAACGCTATAATATATTAGCTAGTCATTACAGAGCAACTCCGTTGATTTGGCAAAACATTGATGATAAAAAATTGAAATATAATCAAAGCTGCTATGAAGATCAAATGTTATCAAGGCTAAAAACGATTTTACCAGATGGTGTTAATATGATATTAGTTGCTGATCATGGGTTTGCTACCTATCGTTTTTTTGTGTTTATCGAAAAATAATTAGGATTTGATTACGTTATTCGGTTAAAGGCATTAACAACGGTGGTAAACCATAAAGAAACAGTCAAAAAACAAAGAAATGAAAGAATCACTACGTGCTGATGGACGTGCATTCAATATTAAAAAAGCAAAAATTACTTAGAACGGACATCCTGTTGAGCAGGTCATTCGAGGATGGAAAATAGAATTTTATTTTCGTGATATAGGAGATCAACAATTTGGTTTAGGCTTTTAAAAAAACTATATAGAATCACCCGCAAGATGTGATAGACTGCTTTTCATTGTTGTGCTGGCTTATGTTTTATTTACATTATTAGGCGCTGTTGATGAAAAACTTGGATTTGATAGAAAATTAAAAGTTAATACAGTTTCTTACGTCATTTTACTGAGGATGAAAAGAGAAAGTTGATGCAATTATTTAATAGCTTATTGGAACAGCATGGCATATGGAATCAAACTTTATGTGTTATTTGATTTTGAGGGGAATCTGAGATTGCAAATAGTCTTTTTGTAAATGTTTTACTACATCTGCTAGCAGAATAACACTAATTAAGTTCGGTATCGCCATGAATATGTTTGCAATATCAGCTAAATTCCAAACTAATTGTAGCGGAGAGTGAGCTCCGACAATGATCAATAAGCAAAAGATGATACGGTAGGGTAAAATGGCTCCGTGACCAAAAATAAATTCAGCGCAACGGTCGCCATAGTATGACCATGATATTATGGTGGTAAAGGCGAAAAAAACTAAGCCAATACCAACCACCCAAGCGCCAACATTACCAATGCCAATTTTATTTGATCCTAGGTTAAAAGCATAAGCTGATAGGGCAGCACCATTTAACGTTTGATCACTACCAGCTCCCCAGGAGCCAGTGACTACAATGACTAAGCCGGTAAGCGTGCAAATAAATAAAGTATCGATAAAAGGACCTAGCATGGCAACTAAGCCTTGTTTAGTTGGATGATTGGTTTTTGCTGTTGCATGTGCAATAGTTGCAGCACCTAACCCGGCTTCATTTGAAAAAACCCCACGCGATACCCCGTATTGTATTGCTGCTCCAAAAGTAGCAGCGCCGGCAGCCTGTGGGTTTAGGGCTAAATGAAAGATGGTAGAAAAAGCATGTGGAATTTGATTAGCATAAATAAATAAGACAATTATTGCTATAAGAAAATATACGCTAGCCATAAACGGCACAATGAATTCTGCAACGTGGGCGATACGTTTTACACCGCCTATGATAACAATACTCACGATGAAGGCAAGAATAATACCGGTTTCTAACTCATGCTGAGCAATATTGGGGAAAATATAACCTAGTCCAGCGACGATTGAATTTGATTGAACCGTATTGCCAATACCAAAAGAGGCTATCAGGGTGAGAAAAGCGTAGCAAAAAGCCAGTTTTGGCATTTTTAAGCCGTATTTTATCGTATACATTGGCCCACCAGAAATTTCACCATCGGGATGAATTTGTCTATAACGCACCGCTAGGGTGCTTGCGGTGAAACGGGTCGCCATGCCGACTAATGCCGTGATCCACATCCAAAATATAGCACCAGGTCCACCTAAGACAATCGCAGTAGCAACACCAGCAATATTTCCTGTACCGACAGTAGCTGATAATGATGTACATAATGCTTGAAAAGGTGTTGTTTCACCTTGGGTTGATTTTTCATCAGGTTTGCTGAAGAGGATTTTAATAGCAGGTATAAAACCACGAAATTGAATGAAGTTTAATCGAAAAGTTAAGTAAAGACCCGTTCCGACTAAAAAAATAACAGAGGGAATGCCCCATACAGTAGAAACAATTTTCCCCGTCCATTCTGTCAATTGTTGTAATCCATGATTCATATGATGATTTTAGTCAACTTTTCTTAGTACCGCCATATTTTCTAGAGAGTGAATCGTAGTGTCAGTATTTTCTTTTTATTCTGTGTCAACAGCGAGCTGATGACCTTCATCAATAACGTTTTTTTCTTGGCAGGCTTCATGTAACTCATACAACAGATCAAGGGCTTGTTTTGCATTGTATTGATCAAGATTGATATTTTTTATTCGTTTGACAACAGGATGTGTTGTCTTTATGGAAGCATTTTTTGTTGGCTGATCAATTATTGTTGGTTTTTCTTTTTCCTCTAATTGGCTTAATTTATTTTTTGCAGCTTTTATGACCGTAGCAGGTAAGCCAGCCAATTGCGCAACTTGCAAGCCATAACTTTTACTGGCAGCGCCGGATTTCACCGAATGTAAGAAAACAATTTTATCGCCATGTTCAACAGCAGATAGGTGTAGATTGTTGATGTTCTTAAAATGATCAGGCAGCGACGTCAATTCAAAGTAATGTGTTGCAAATAGCGTGAAAGCTTGATTCTTTTTCACTAAATATTCTGCACATGCCCAGGCTAAGGCTAAACCATCAAAGGTACTGGTGCCACGTCCAATTTCATCCAGCAAGACTAAACTGTTAGCCGTTGCATAATGGAGAATATTTGCTGTTTCTGTCATTTCTACCATAAACGTAGAACGTCCACTGGCCAAATCGTCAGCAGCACCGATACGAGTAAAAATACGGTCAAGACAGTTTAGGCGCATTTTTTTAGCTGGCACAAGGCAGCCAACGTGGGCAAGTAAGCATAGCAAAGCAACTTGGCGCATATAGGTTGATTTACCTCCCATATTCGGCCCAGTAATAATGAACATACGTTGTTCATTTGTTAAATCAATATCATTTGGTACGAAACTTTCACTGCTTACATGCTCAACAACAGGATGTCGGCCTGCTTTAATATGAATACCTGCAGATTCACAAAATTCTGGAACGATCAGTCCAAGTGAAGCACTGCGTTCAGCAAAATTACATAAGACATCTAATGTTGCTAAACCAGTGGCTAATTGCTGTAACTCAGCTAATTCACAGCTTAACGTTGTTAACAGCGTATCGTAAAGGAATTTTTCACGGCTTAATGCTCGTGCCTGGCTACTTAAGGCTTTATCTTCAAAGGATTTTAACTCCGGCGTGACAAACCGTTCTGCATTTTTTAGTGTTTGGCGTCGTATATAATCCGAAGGCGCATGTGTTGCTTGACCACGGCTAATTTCAATATAGTAGCCATGAATTCGGTTAAATCCAACTTTTAACGTAGTTAATCCAGTACGTTCTTGCTCACGTTTTTCCAGATCCAATAAAAACCCATCTGCATTTTGGCTAATCGATCGTAATTCATCTAACTCTTCGTCAAAACCATCAGCAATAACACCGCCGTCGCGAATGAGTCCTGGCGGATTTTCGATAAGCGCTTTGCTAAGCAATTCAAACAAGTGAGAAAATTCGTGTAATGTTTGACATAATTTATCGAGTAATGGATTGTTGATAGCTTTAACAGTGGCCTTCAGTTCAGGTAACTTAGCAAATATATCACATAACTTGCTAAGATCACGTGGTCGTGCTGACTTTAGTGCAATACGAGCAAGAATTCGTTCACAGTCTCCTAAACCTTTCAATAAGTCTCGCAGCGTGGTATTTTCGCCACTATCGCGCAAGTTAACAATAGCCTGTTGGCGGGCTTGGATTTTGCTGATTTGGCTAAGCGGGCGATGTAGCCATCGTTTTAGTAAACGCTTCCCCATAGGGGTTAAACAGCGATCATATACTGCCGTCAGCGTATTATCGGTTTTCCCTCGTAAATTAGTATCAATTTCTAAATTACGCCGGGTCGCTGCATCGAGAATAACGGTATTATCTTGTTGCTCTACTATAATACGATTAATGTGAGGTAAAGCAGTTTTTTGTGTTAGTTTGACATATAATAGCAAGCAACCAGCAGCAGCTACAGCTGTTGAATAGCCATCGCAAGCAAAACTAGACAAGTCTCGCGTCTTCATTTGCTCTGCTAAATTGCGTTTTGCACTTTTTATATCAAAGTCCCAGCTAGGACGAATATTGATCCCTTTTAGCTGATGCAAAAAATGTTTTTCTGGTATGTTTTCATTGATTAAGATTTCAGCGGGTTGTATGCGCTCCAATTCATTGCGCAAAGCATCATCTGTATTGACTTCACTTATCAAAAAACGGCCGCTACTGACATCTAAGGTTGCGATACCATAGTTTTTTTTGCCTTGTTCAATGGCAACGATGAGATTGTCTCGATATTCATCGAGTAACGCTTCGTCACTAATGGTACCTGGTGTGATAATACGCGTGACTTCACGAGTAACGGGGCCTTTGCTGGTTGTTGGATCACCAGTTTGTTCACAGATAGCCACACTCATGCCCAATTTGACTAGTTTAACCAGATAGCTTTCAACGGCATGATAAGGCACTCCCGCCATACTGATCGGGTTACCAGCAGACTGTCCTCGGGTCGTTAGCGTTAAGTCTAATAACTCAGCTCCTCGTTTTGCATCGTCGAAAAACATTTCATAAAAATCACCCATGCGATAGAGTAATAACATATCAGGATATTCTGCTTTGATGCGTAAGTATTGTTGCATCATAGGAGTGTGTTTTGCTATATCGTGTTTCACGTCATTCATGATATGATTCAATCCTTGTCTAGTGTTGCGAGATTACTCAATGAAATTAACGAATTTTAACGCACTTGCAGAAAAAGTGGGATATCTTTTGCAAGAAAAGAAGCGTTTATTGGCAGTAGCCGAATCTTGTACAGGTGGTTGGGTTGCTAGCGTAATAACGTCGATTCCAGGTAGTTCTCAGTGGTTTGAGCGTGGTTTTGTCACATACAGTTATCGTGCAAAAGTAGAAATGCTTGGAGTTAGCACAGATATTTTACAGAAATATGGTGCTGTGAGTGAAGAAACAGCACAAGCTATGGCACAAGGTGCGATATTGCACAGCCAAGCATCCATCAGTCTCGCGGTGACAGGAATTGCAGGGCCTGATGGAGGGACAATTGACAAGCCGGTAGGAACGGTTTGCTTTGCTTGGGCAGAAGAATCAGTAAGCATTGAAACCCATTGCCGGCATTTTTCAGGTTCGCGTCATGAAATACGTGCTCAAAGTGTAGTTTATGTATTGCAACATTTGATAAAAATACTAGAGTAGTTTAATTTTAGCTAAGCAGTAAAGAAATTGCTTACCGTATAGCATTTTCTTCCTGCACAATTTATGGGATAATTTTTCGATTAACTGGGCAATGAAAATCAAGAGGGGATAGCATGGCAGATATGAAAACAACTGACCAGAACATGAACAAAGCATTGGCAGCGGCACTAAGCCAAATAGAACGTCAATTTGGTAAAGGCTCGATTATGCGCATGGGGGATTCTGGTATTGATCGTGATATCGAGTTAGTGTCTTCTGGGTCTATTGGTTTAGATATTGCGTTAGGCGGTGGTTTGCCTAAAGGGCGGATTGTAGAAATTTATGGGCCTGAAGCGTCAGGTAAAACAACATTAACACTACAAGTGATTGCTGAAATTCAAAAGCAAGGCGGTACAGCAGCATTTGTTGATGCTGAGCATGCGCTGGATCCAAATTATGCGCAAAAGCTTGGAGTGAATGTAGAAGATTTGCTTGTTTCACAACCTGATACAGGTGAACAAGCTTTGGAAATAACAGATATGCTGGTGCGATCAGGTGCTGTATCTGCTGTCGTTGTTGATTCAGTTGCTGCGTTAACGCCGCGTGCTGAAATTGAAGGTGATATGGGAGATCACCATGTTGGTTTACAGGCGCGGTTAATGTCGCAAGCACTGCGTAAATTAACAGCCAATATTAAGCGGGCAAATACATTAGTTATTTTTATTAATCAAATTCGTATGAAAATAGGAGTAATGTTTGGTAACCCTGAGACAACGACTGGAGGTAATGCGTTAAAGTTTTATTCATCAGTACGCTTAGATATTCGTCGCACCGGCGCAATTAAAAAGACAGATGAAGTGCTAGGCAATGAGACACGTGTTAAAGTTGTAAAAAATAAAATAGCTCCGCCTTTTAAAGAAGCTCGTTTTGATATTTTATACGGCGAAGGAATCTCTCGTGAAAGTGAGATTATTGAGTTGGGTGTTAAAATCGGTGCAATTGATAAAGCCGGTGCATGGTATAGTTATGGTGATCAGCGTATTGGGCAGGGTAAAGATAATGTGCGTGAGTTTTTAAAGGAACATAAAGAAATAGCGCAGGAAATTGAAGAAAAAATTCGCGCAGAATTGCTTCCTCAGAATATGAACCAGCCTGCAGAACTGACAGAAGAAGGGGAAAAAGCCTGACAGTTCATAAAGAGATACGCCGTGCTGTATTAGGTATGCTGGCACGGCGTGAGTATACCCGTCAAGAATTAATAGAAAAATTGCGGGAAAAACACGGTGAAGACTCTTCTATAATAAGTATCTTAGATGAATTTCAGGCGAAAGGATGGCAATCTGATCAGCGTTATGCTGAAAGTTATATGCGAATGTGTTTAAATAAAGGTTGGGGCAAGCTGCGTATAGAACAACGTTTAAAGTCAAAGGGGGTTGCAGAAGAAATTATTTCATCGGTTTTTGAGCAAGATACTATTTTTTGGTTAAAGCAATTAGCTCGATGTTGGCGTAAACGCTTTGGTGGAAAATGGCCAACAGATGCAACTGAACAAGCGAAGCAACTTAAGTTTTTACACTACCGTGGATTTGCTAGTGAGCAAATTCATCAATTTTTAAATCAAAGAGAAGATTATGAAAGCACTGAGTAGCCAGGAATTACGGCAATTATTTTTAGATTTTTTCAAACAAGAAGGCCACACACTTGTGCCTTCAAGTTCGCTTGTTCCGCAGAATGATTCAACCTTATTGTTTACTAATGCAGGCATGGTGCAATTTAAAGATGTATTTTTGGGTATAGAGAAACGACCTTATAAGCGAGCAGTTAGCTCTCAACGTTGTGTGCGTGCCGGCGGTAAGCATAATGATTTAGAACAAGTTGGATACACAGCGAGGCATCACACTTTTTTTGAAATGTTAGGCAATTTTAGCTTTGGTGATTACTTTAAACGAGAAGCTATTGAATATTCGTGGCGTTTTTTAACAGAAATTTTATCGATTCCACCAGAACGTTTATGGATAACGGTATTTCATGAAGATAATGAAACAGCCGATATTTGGTTGAAAGATCGTAAAGTTGATGCAGAGCGTTTTTCACGCTGTGGAAAAGAAGATAATTTTTGGTCTATGGGCAATACTGGGCCTTGTGGACCGTGCACAGAAATTTTTTATGATCATGGTGAAGCTGTTGCAGGTGGGCCACCAGGAACACCTGAACAAGAGGGTGATCGTTATGTTGAAATATGGAATATGGTGTTTATGCAATACGACCGTTTAAGTACAGGGGAGTTAATATCATTGCCTGCGCAATCAGTTGATACCGGAATGGGCTTAGAGCGTTTAACCGCTATATTACAAGGTGTGCATAATAACTTTGATACCGATTTATTTCAACCAATTATTAAGCACGTCGCTAAGTTAGCGAATAGTTGTCAATATGATAATATTTCTATGCGTGTTATTGCTGATCACATTCGTTCTGCTGCTTTTTTAATATTAGATGGTATCACACCGGGGAATGAAGGGCGAAATTATGTGCTGCGGCGGATCATTCGCAGAGCCATACGGCATGGGTATAAACTGGGAATCCAAGAGACGTTTTTCTATCGCTTAATCGCACCGTTTGTTGACATTATGCGAGACGGTTATCCAGAGCTAGTCAAAGAACAGGCGCTAATAGAACAGGTTTTAAAACAAGAAGAAGAGCGTTTTTCTCAAACATTGACTCAAGGTTTGCGAATGTTTGAACAGGATTTAGCAAGTATGCATAATAATGAAGTCAGTGGTAAAACTATTTTTCGTTTATATGATACCTATGGGTTTCCGCCTGATTTAACTGCTGATCTAGCTAATGAAAGAAATTTAACACTAGACTGGGATGGGTTTGATCGTGAAATGGCGGTGCAAAAAGCACGTGCAAAAAAAAGCAGTAAATTTTCAATCGATTATCATCAACAGTTAGTCATTAACGAAGAAACAGAATTTCATGGTTATCATACAACGGAAATGACGACGAGGGTCTCGGCTATCTATGTTGAGCACGATAGTGTTAAAAAATTAAAAAAAGATCAAGTGGGTTTTGTTATTTTAGAAAACACGCCATTTTATGCCGAGTCAGGTGGACAAGTAGGTGATAGTGGTGAATTAATTGCAGATAATATGCAATTTAAGGTTGAGGATACACAATACGCAAAAAAAGCGATTATTCATAAAGGTAAACTGATGCAAGGAGAATTATGCGTAGGTGAATCTATTATCGCTAAGATTGATGTTGAGCGACGAGCAGCGATTGCCTTGAATCATTCTGCAACTCACTTACTGCATGCCGCATTACGCCAATTATTGGGACAGCATGTTGTGCAAAAAGGTTCGTTGGTTGCCATGGAACGTTTGCGCTTTGATTTTTCTCATGCTACTCCCTTAAGCCAAGAAGAATTAATGGCGTTAGAAAAAAGAGTGAATGCAGAAATTCAGGCAAACTATCCTGTTAAAACACAGCTTATGCAAGCAGAGCAAGCCAAGTCGCAGGGTGCAATGGCGTTATTTGGTGAAAAATATGAAGGACAAGTGCGTGTATTGAGCATGGGAGATTTTTCTGTGGAATTATGTGGTGGCACCCATGCGAATGCGACGGGCGATATTGGCTTATTCAAAATAATCAGTGAAACAGGTGTTGCTGCTGGTATTCGTCGCATTGAAGCAATCACAGGGCAAACAGCATTAGCCTATATTCAGCAATCTGATGTGATATTGCATGAAATAGCTAATTTATTGCAAGGAGCATGGCAGGCATTGCCCCAAAAAGTTAATCAGTTACTGGAAAAAAATAGTCAACTGAGCAAACAAATTGAGCAGATCCGTGAGCAAGCAGCACAACATGCGCTGAAAAAGGCGTTTGAAACAGCGAGTTTGCTGGGTGAAGTCAAGGTCTTGATACATAAAATGGCGGATATGAAAGCAAAAGTATTGCGAGCAACACTGGAGACCTTCATGCGTAATCAAGAGCACTCTGTTGTTGTATTAGCTAGTAGTGAGAGGGATAAAGTCAATTTGGTAGTAGGTATTTCAAAGACGCTAACCCATAAAATAACTGCAAAAGAATTAATTAATCATGTCTCTAGTATTGTTGGTGGTAAAGGTGGTGGGAAGCCCGAGCTAGCCCAAGCCGGAGGAAATCAGCCGGAGAATCTAGATACAGCATTAAACAGTGTCAAACCTTGGTTGGAGGAACACTTATAAGTGTGTTGATTATAGCCAATAAGTAAGTTTGCCACTATACTTAGTGGTAGAAATAAAAATCAACTGAAATTTGGCAGTCTGTGTTGCAGTAAGGTAAGGTAGGTTACTGAAAATACCGTTAAAATTCAGTATATTAGTTTGCTGTAGTCAATAGCGATTGCTGAATGTGGGCTTAACCCATGCATAAATGAGAAAAGGGACATTATGTCATTGTTAGTACAAAAATATGGTGGTACGTCAGTTGGCGATGTTGAGCGAATTTGGGCTGTTGCTAAAAATGTGATTGCAACGTATGAAAGAGGCCATAACGTTGTGGTTGTTGTGTCAGCCATGCATGGTGAGACAGATCGCTTAGTGCAATTAGCAAAAGCAGTTGTAACGAAACCTGATCCACGTGAATATTCAGTATTAGTTTCTACAGGTGAGCAAATTTCAATGTCGTTGTTAGCCATGTATTTAATTGAGCAAGGTTATCCGGCCAAATCTTACACAGGCTGTCAAGCAGGTATTAAAACTGATGATGCTTATAAGAAAGCGCGTATTAAGCAAGTAGATTGTGACAATATAAAAAAAGACCTCGCTGAAAGAAAAATTGTCATTGTAGCTGGCTTTCAAGGTGTCGATATTGATGGAAATATAACCACTTTAGGCCGAGGTGGGTCTGATACAACCGCTGTTGCTTTAGCTGCAGTGTTACAAGCAGGTGAATGTCAAATTTACACGGATGTTGATGGCGTGTATACTGCAGATCCGCGTATTGTGCCAGAAGCGCGCTGTTTGTCGCATATTACATTTGAAGAAATGTTAGAAATGGCAAGTTTAGGAGCAAAAGTTTTACAAAAAAGATCAGTAGAATTTGCCGGAAAACATAAAGTAGTCGTACGTGTTTTATCAAGTTTTCAAGGCGGGCACGGAACGTTAATTACGACAGAGGATGAGGGTATGGAACAGCCGGTTGTTTCGGGTATTGCATATAATAGGAATGAAGCTAAATTGACATTAGTTGGCGTGCCAGATTTGCCAGGGATCCAGGCTAAGATTTTAGAGCCCATTGCACAAGCAAATATTGATATTGATATGATTATTCAAAATATTGGTGTTGATGGAACAACTGATTTTACCTTTACAGTGAATCGAGAAGAGCATGATGAAGCCTATGTCATCTTAGAAAAAATGAAAACACAATTGAATGCTGAGCACGTTTATAGTGATAGTAAAATTGCAAAAATTTCATTAGTTGGCGTTGGCATGCGATCGCACACTGGTATTGCTAGCAAGATGTTCAATTTGTTAGGTGCAGAAGGTGTTAATATTTTATTAATTTCAACATCAGAAATTAAAGTGTCTGTTGTTGTCGATGAAAAATATATGGAATTGGGCGTGCGTGCATTGCATGCAGGATTTGGCTTAGAAAAAGCTCCGGATGAAGAATTTGATCCGATCCCATTACGTCGAATAAATGAAAAGCAGCAGTGATAATTTTTTTTTCATTGCTTAATTTTTTCTTAATTTTGGTTGCATATACTAAAGGGTAAATAGTTTGTTTTATTCTAGTGAATAGTAAGACAGCCAGGTAAACTGTATGACCCATCTGGAGATGGCGTTGTAAGAGGATAAGGAGGTTAGATAATGCTCATTTTGACACGGCGTGTCGGTGAATCATTGATAATTGGAGATGACGTAACAATGACTGTACTTGGTGTTAAAGGTAACCAAGTTCGTATCGGTGTGAATGCTCCAAAAGAAGTGTCTGTTCATCGTGAAGAAATTTATTTACGTATACAGGAAGAAAAGCAGGGAAAGCCTGAACAGAAAGACTCTAGCGGTGAAGATGTGTAATGTTAAACAGTTTCAGCATTATTACCGAAAAAAATACAGCTCGAAATAGTTCTATAATTATTTCGAGTATGTTTTACCCATCAAAGTATATATTTTAGTCCACCTTGAAAATCGATTAACAATTAATCAACAACGTCATGTATTTTTTATTGAAGAGTACAGATTTTTTTCTAATAAATTGATAAATAATAATATTTTATTTTTTTGCTGTTCGTGATAGTTAAAATATAGTCATATAGCGATTTTTCGAGTGAACAAAAATCGCCACACTGATATTTCATCTAAATAAATAGGAGCTCTCTTTTCTCACTAAGATAAATGAGTTAGAATTACTTTCTAAAAAACAACCGTCGCCCATATTGTGATGAGCCAGTTTAGCCAATTTTTGTGATTATATTGCAACAGGAGGTATTATGGATAACGGTTCTACTACACAACCGACAGCAGATAGTGCAACCCCCTCAGGCACGTCATCAATGGCCCTTAATAAAGCATCTGAAGCATCAACCGAAAAATTAGCTGGAGAAAAATCCCCGCTAACTGACATGCCTTGCATTACCATACCTTTTAAAAATAATTCTGCTTCGGAGCAAGGGCAGGTTAATGTGAATCTAACAATTAAGGACAGTTTTAATAAAACTGAAAGTCAGTCACCTCAAACGCAGCCTGTTTTTCCTGATTTACTGCAGCGCTTGCAAACACAATTAACAGCCCACTATACCGAGACAAGCTTTGTGAACAAGCGCTTATTTGATACGGATTACTTTTCGCTAGCAGATTATTTTGTCAATCTTCAGGTGGTGGTGAAAGCTTATGAGAGAAATGAGGTAACGCAAAGCAATGACGATAAGCGCTCTCACAAACCATTACGAGAGCGTGATAGACTGGTCGGTAAAAAAGAAGCTATTGCACCGAGTGATTTGTTTCAACCCTCAGCCTATCAAGGTGCCAATGGCAAGTCATCAGTATCTATCGATACGGTTGTGGTATCCGGGGCGGCAGGTGTAGGTAAGACAACCTTGATAGATTATATTGCTTACCAATGGGCGCTTTTCAAACAAGGCGAGGGTAAAGAAGGGTTGTGGTCAGATTTTGATGGGGTATTGATTATTCGTTGTCGCAGTTTGCGTCCGGAGATAATGGGGCCCAATATCTCAGCATGGGGTATTACCGAGTTATTGCGTCTTACGTGCTGGAATGGGTTAGACATGTTGGTTGCTGAGGCAGCAGAACTCTTATCACGATGGCGTGAGGCTCCTGATAAGTATTTACTTTTGCTAGATGGTTTAGATGAGTTACCGATGTTTGAGATGGACAGTCCTTGGCATGGTTTGCTTAAGCAATTATTTGGATTGCCGTTTAAGAAATTGGTAACGACAAGGCCTTATGCGGTAAGCAATTTACGGCAATGGCTAAGCCATGACAGGTTGGTGGAAATCCAAGGCTTTTCCGATGAGAGTGTGCTCACGTTTTTTAATAAACATTTGGGAGCGACTGGGCGTACCAATAATTTTATTAAAGACATAAAACAGAATCCAGACCTTTGGGCGATAGTGCATATCCCGATTAATGCGTATTTACTCAAAACTTGGTGGGAAACCACTTGTCAACACGATAAGCCGGTACTGCTGAGTGAGATGTCGGTGAGTGATTTGTATGAGTCGCTGATGGTGAATGTGTGCCGGCGCTATCTGGCCAAAATAGGTGAATTGGATGAAAATAAGTTATTAGATGATGAAATGGTATTAGAAGTCCCCAGTATCCGCTGTTTATTGGACACGTTAGGGTGTTGGGCCTTTGAAGGGTTACGGCAAGATACTGCGCAATTACCCATCAGCTGGTTAAAAGGCGTTCAGAGCAGTGATGAAAGCCCTACATTATTATCGGAGAATCGGTTAAAGCAACTCAATGTGCCAGCGTTGAGAGCATTAGGCTTATTGAAGCAAGTTGGGCGTGCAATAAAAGCACACCAGAGGTATGAATTTCTCCATTTATCGTTTCAAGAATTTTTAGCGGCAAACGTGATAGCCGTGACGTTGAGACAAGGCACAGAAGAGAAAAAAACACACTTAACGCAAGTCATCCATAGGTATAAATATCATCCCAATTTCACCTTAGTATGGCCATCAGTAGCCGGTTTGTTGAGTCGATATCCGACAGTATTAGATGATTTTCTGTCGACTTTAGTAGCAGGTCCCAAAGACTGGCTTGGGTTTGTTGAGTTTGATTTGCTGATGCGTTGTTTGGAATCAAGTTTGCCCTCTAGTACGGACACACATGTAATAGGCTTACAACAGCAAACCTTGTTGCGTGCAGTTAAACAACTTATAAAGCGGTTTAACGAGCTGCCAGAATCATGGCAGCAGACTACAATAGATATTTTTTCCATGCATCCTAGGCTCATTCGCTTGAATGCCGATACGGTATTGGCGTTTCTTCTGAATCAGACGGTAAGTGGTTATTTTCGCGGTGAGCTAGCGAAAAGCGTCGCTGCGTATTTGCCACAAACCCCAGAATGTGTGGGTACGGTATCGGTGTTCCTTTTGGATGAGACGGTAAGTGGTCATCTTCGTTGCAATCTGGTGAGGAATGCCGTTTCGCATCTGCCACTAACCCCAGAGTTTGTGGATGCAGTATGGGCGTTGCTTCGGGATGAGCAATTGGATGGTAGGTATGTTCGTTGCGATCTGGTGAGAAGTGCCGTTTCGCATCTGCCACCAACCTCAGAATTTGTGGACACAGTATGGGCGTTCCTTCGGGATGAGCAAGTGGATGGAGATGTTCGCAGCGAACTAGCGAGAAGTGCCATTGCACACTTGTCACAAACCCCAGGATTTGCGGATGCGATATGGGCGTTACTTCGGAATGAGAAGGTAAGTGACTCTGTTCGTCTCGCGCTGGCAAGCAGCGTCGTTGCGTATTTGCCACAAACCCCAGAATGTGTGCATGCGGTATTGCTGTTCCTTCGGGATGAGACGGTAGAGGATCGTGTTCGCGGCGCGCTGGCGATTAGAGGCGCTGTGTATTTGCCACAAACTCCAGAATGTGTGGATGCGGTATTGGCGTTCCTTCGGGATAAGGCGGTAGATAATTATGTTCGCGACAATCTGGCGAGAAGCGTCGCTGCGTATTTCTCACAAACCCCAGAATGTGTGGATGCAGTATTGGCGTTCCTTTGGGATGAGACGGTAGAGGATCGTGTTCGCGGCGCGCTGGCCAGAAGTGCTGTTGCGCATTTGTCACCAACTCCAGAATTGGTGGATGCGTTACTGGCATTCCTTCGGAATGAGACGGCAAGTGATTATATTCGCGGCATGCTGGCCAGAAGTGCTGTTGCGCATTTGCCACCAACTCCAGAATTGGTGGATGCGGTATTGGCGTTCCTTCAGGATAAGGCGGTAGGTAATCGTGCTCGCGGCATGGTTATGAAAAGCGTCGTTACGCATTTGTCAAAAATCCCAGAATGTATGGATGCGGTATTGGCGTTCCTTCGGGATGAGACGGCAAGTGATTATTATCGCGAGGATCTAGCGATAAGCGTCGTTGAGCATTTGTCACAAACTCCAGAATGTGTGGATGCGGTATTGGCGTTCCTTCAGGATGAGGCGGTAAATGAGGATGTTCGCGGCAGGGTTATGAAAAGCATTGTTACGCATTTGTCACCAATCCCAGAATATGTGGATGCGGTATTGGCGTTCCTTCAGGATGAGACGTTGATGGATTATTTTCGCTGCAAGTTGGCGAAAAGCGCCGCTTCGTATTTGTCGGTGGATGTGGTATTGGCATTCGTTCGGGATAAGACGGTAAGTAATTATGTTCGCGGTGAGCTGGGGATAAGCGCCGTTAAGCATTTGTCACCAACCCCAGAATTGATGGATGCGGTATTATTGGTGTTATGTCAGGATAAGAAAGTAAGTGAATATTTTAGCGGCAGGTTGACGACAAGTGAAATTCAATTGTTCAAGCAGCCAAATAAAGTCCAAGCCTCTCTAGATAGTTTTTTGTTCACAGACAGTTTTGGAGGTGATCTATCACACTCCGGCGATATCCCAGTGCATTTACTATTGCCTTTGTATAAGAAAATTCATGATAAGAGTCGCCAGTATATTAGGGAACAATTAGTAAAACATCGTGTATTAGTGTATGAGCAAGCCAGCACTGTGGTTGTGGTGCAAGCAGGACAAACAGAACAATTAGCATTGTCGCAGTCTATTATTCAGCAAATCAAACAAGATCTGCAGCCTTATAGAATGGATATTGACAATTCAGTCAGCATTCTCTCTAAGTTGAGTTTATTTTCTAAATCAGTAATGAGTTTTTTTTCTTCACAACATACTGAAAAGAGCAGTGTGCAAACAAGCTACAGGAATATCAGGCGGGTTATGCAATGAGCAAGGTATTCTGGATATTGCATCTAAATAAATAGGAACCCTCTTTTCTCAATGAGATCTGAGTTAGAATTATTTTTTAAGAAAGAGCCGCCGTGACCCATTGAGAGAAAAAAGAGAGTGAAGTGATCATGCTAAAAAACACTCTACCGTTTTAGTACCAAAGTGAAAAAACGGTATTGGCGTTGACTGGGTTTGCAGCGTTGTCCTTGCACGCAGAATTAGCTATTGGCGGATTTACCCAGATCCTACAGTAAATGCTCAAAAAAAACACAAAGCTGGAATGATACGGAGATGGTTTTGTCGTTAATTTTGCTTAATTTAGCTGGCGTGTTAGCGATATTAATCGTCTTGAGCACAATAGCGGTTTGTACGCCTTGCTTTTACGGCGCGACGGTCGTGTCCTGATAATTCAGTGGTTAAAAAAACAGCAGAACAGGCTTAAAAAAATGGGCGAAAATTGACTGATGTAAAAATAGTCTACTGTAAAAATTATAAACATTTTGTAGAAAAATGGAGAAAATAATACGGTAAACACCGCTAAAAGTAACAGAATTGCTTAAAAACAGGGTGTTTGTAAGAAAACTGCTTGTGTTGATTATTTAGGCGATCAATTTTGTTTCGGTGAGAGTTTTGTCATCAAAAAACGCTGATGATCCAGAGGAGGCAGAAAGATTGCATCTCTAAGTGTAATGAGTATATACTACAGCACTTGTGATTTTGCCTGCTTTCGTTGCACTTTGCTAAGGCACTAGTAGCGAGCAGTATGGTACATTATTACATGCATCGGAGAGATGGCCGAGCGGCTGAAGGCGCTCCCCTGCTAAGGGAGTATGGGGCTTATAACTTCATCGAGGGTTCGAATCCCTCTCTCTCCGCCACAGAGTGTGATAATTTCACTGAAGTAAAAATAGTGCGCCCGTAGCTCAGCTGGATAGAGTACCTGGCTACGAACCAGGCGGTCGGGAGTTCGAATCTCTCCGGGCGCGCCAAATTTTTTATTTAAAATCAAAATCTTATAACTTTGTTCATTATAGTGCGGAAACAAAATATTATGTTATTACACCTAAAGGCAAGGAAATTTCTGAAAATAATAAGCAAAATTATTCTATGAAAGTCGTTGAAACAGATCGTCTGCTTATGAGGCCATTTTGTAGTAATGATATTGATGTGTTTTCTGCAATATGTGCTGATCCTGACGTGATGAAATATATTGGCGGTGGTGCTCACGACAGAAAGCAAACACAAATCAAAGTAGCTAAATGGATTAAAGCCTATGAAAACCAGGGGTTTGGCTTAATAGTATTAATCCATAAAAAATCAAATGAGTTAATTGGATTTTGTGGTCTTATCAAGCAAGTCGTTGATGATAAAGAATGCATCGAATTAGGCTATCGTTTAGCTAAAAAATACTGGGGACAAGGATTAGCAACAGAAGCTGCTCAAGAAGTAAAAGATCATGCTTTTAACGTCCTGAATATTCAAAAACTAATTTCAATTATTCATCTGGAAAACATTGCATCGAAAAAAGTTGCATCGAAGGTCGGTATGCTTTTAATCAAAAAAACAATCATTCAAGGTATTGATGTTGAAATTTATGGAATAACTAATGAGAGGTAGCAGAAAAGTATGGCAGCATAACGCTGCCTTTTGGGATCAAGGAGCATTGACACAAAATTGTTGAGGATTGAAGCGTAGGCTTATGTATGGTTAAAAATATTAAAGAAAATTACTTTATTATCACTGGCGCTATGGGTGCTGGAAAATCAACAATTCTCCAGGAACTAAGAAAACTAGACTTTGTATGTATTGATGAGCCTGCTAGACAGATATTAGCAGAGCAAAGAGCTATAGGTGGAGGTGGCCTTCCTGAACATGATCCGACATTATTTGCTGAGTTGCTGTTATCACGATCAATCTATCAATTTAAGCAAATGGTAGATCACAAAGGGCCTGTGCTATATGACCGCGGTATTCCAGATAATATAAGCTATGCCAATTTTTTTGATTTAGATCGGAGAGTCTATACCTATGCTTCTCATCAATATCAATATAATGGCGAAGTGTTTTTTCTTTCTGCCTGGGAAGAGATATATCAGAATGATGATGAGCGCAAAATGACATTTGAGCAAGCCAAGCAGTTTGGCGAAGACGTAAGAGCAAGATATGATGAGTTAGGTTATCGCATTACCGATATTCCAATGGCTGAGCCAGCAGTAAGAGTCAAATTTATACTAGATATGATAAGCAAGAAAATAAAGTAATCGCTTTAGACTTACTCATATTCATGTCTACTGATTTTGATTTTGTCAATATGCTTGTCAAAAAAGTTATCTCTGACATAGTATTGTTTCTGTTAGTTCTCTAGGATTTTGGCCTAATCCTGCAAAGCGTTTGCATTCATTTTCAAAGAAACAAATCAAGCCGGAGATATAACAACCACCAAAATTTCTTTTAGTTAAATCCAAGTCGTATTCAAGCCCATGTTCTATTTCAGTTCGTGTGACTAAGGTGATCCGATTATTTTGAACTTTGCGATTAAACAGTGGTATAGTGAGCAAATTTTTCATGAGTAATACTTTAATTGATGGTCCATTGTTTTTTTGATAGTCAGATGTATTTTTTAGTCGCTTGCCTGGGTTCCATTGTCCGGAACCGTTTTTCAAAAAACCAATAATGTTTTTGACAGTTTTTTCTAGGTTAAAGTCAATAAGCTGAATGCCATTTAATTCTACATAGGATGTTCTTTTGGTTTCAAGTTTGGTTACAAGGGTATTGTTTATTTCTCTTGTCGTATGAGGAGATGCTTGCCCCCAAATTGTAAGGTATGTCAACAGAGCATCTTTTACAGCTTTGATGATTTGTTCACAGGCACTATGTTTTTCGTCTATAGATGCCTGCTTACATTGCGTTATATCTAATTCTTTAACGGTAGCCAGGTAGCCTTGCCATATAAAGTGATTGTGTAGTATCGATAAACCGCCAATCATACTTGCTTTTGTTGGATGGCTAAGATCATTACGGTTATTGAAATTGAGTTTTTGTTGTAAATGTTCATAAGAAAAGCTTTCTGGAGTAGCCTCAGGCATGTCTATTTTACAAGAAAATTCTTTTATCATTGAGCTAGTGGAGTAGGCACGAGGGGAAGCGTTTTGCTTTTCTGCTTCAAGCGATAGTTGAGGTCTCGTTTTATTTTTAGGTCTTTCTTCATGAGAAATACTGGCTTGTTCGATTGCATCTATAAGTATTTTTTTACTTTTTTGATCTGCAGCTTGTTCAGCGAGAGATAGAGGAGAAAAACCACTATTGTTCAAAGGGTTCAAGTCGATATTTGCCTGTGTGAATTTCTCTATGATGGCTTCTAAAAAATCACTATTAGCCTTTCGAAGATCTCCTTCTGAGGTTAAAAAAACATGATGTAATGCTGTATTATTATTTTTATCTTTAATGCTGAAGTCGATTTTCTTTGTTAAGAATAAGTCAAAGAAAGCTTTTTTGTCGTAGATAATACAATACATAAAAGGTGTTTGGTCATTCTCATTTTTCTGGTTAGCATTAGCTCCTTCTGATAGAAGGTATGCAACATTTTTTTTTGCACCTGCTTTAACTGCATAGTGCAAAAGTGTTTCAAGATCAATGTTTAACGGCTCATAAAGTCTGTCTGGGCAAGTGCTTATTTGTATTTTTACTTCATCGAAGTTGTTATCATTCTCCACTAAGCTCATCAAATTATTCATGAAGTTAGTAGAAGTAAGGAACTGCTTTCCTAGAGTATTAAAGCGTTGGTCTCTTGCCAAGTCTTTTAGATCTTTAAACGTTTCACTTTTATTCATTATCAATACTCTCCCATAATTTATGAATTATAGCCATTGCCTGAAAATAACACACAACAATAAATGTGTCAATAGAATATCTTGTTCAGCAGTCATTATGACATTATCGAGTAAAAGACTAAATGGTACTAATGATGGTTGCTTTCTGCTTTAATATATAGTATCAGGTATGATTGACTGCGAATAAGCTTTGAATGCCAATGTTAATTTGTGTTGAGCGAAGTTTGGTATAATCCTGGCTATAGGTATTACTGCTTAAAGCACGCTGCTGTATTACAACTGGCACCTTGAGATATCGCAATTCATTTTTTTATACTAATGCCCAATCAGGTACATGTTTATTCATGTGTTTTAGCTGTTTTTCATGTTCTATATAATGAGGATCATGTTTCGCAACTAGCGCCCAGAATTTTGCTAAGTGATTTAAATGAATAGTATGTGCTAATTCATGAATTAAAACATAAGTGACCAGATTGCACGGTAAAAAAAGAAGATGTGAATTAAGGTTAATAACTCTATTCATAGAGCAACTACCCCAGCGTGTTTTTTGTGTGCGGATTTTTCCACATTGATAAGGCAAGTTAGTGTGTTTGCTTAGTTCATTTAGATAGGGTAATAAATGATTTTTTGCTCGCTTTTTTAACCATGCTATTAGCAAGCTTTTGCAAGTAGTAAAATCAATCGAATGACTTAAAACAATTAAGGCATGGTTAGTTCTTTCAATAATTTGAGATTTTCCTAACGATATTTGATAATCCACTTGCCAGCATTCATTGAGAAAGGCTAATTTTATTTGTTTAGGGAGTGTTGCTTTTTTGTGCGGCAGATTGGCAATTTTTGTGTATTGTTGGATTATCCAATCTCGTTTGGATTGAATAAAATCATTAATACTAATTTTGCGTGGTAATTTTTTGGGGACGATAATCTCCACACCTTTCTTTGCTGAAATTTTGATTTGTAAATATTTAGCTCGCTGACTAATCCGAGTAGTATAAGGAGGCAGAGAATTTTCGTTTGTTTTATTCTTTGTCATATCTTGTTGCTCCAGATTGCCAGTATACTTATAAGTTAGGTAACGCTGAAATATAAATTACCGTAGACATTGAATTGTATGTCTAAATCAGCAAATTTAACATGTTAACATATGTGTTGGTACGGAAGGTAATAAGACAGGTTTAAAAATTGCTAGAACACAAGTAAAATTGACTTAAATTAGATAAGATTGTATCGCGGTATTGGCAAAAGTAGTTAATGTTATCATGAGTTTTTACTATGCCAATTATTGTTCAAGACCAAAATGTTTTATAATAGTGCAAGCAGCAAAATTTGGCTAAGACTTTTACTTGTAGTTTAACCGGCAATTATTATAATGACGACTGCATTTTAAGAAGAGGTAATCCTGTGCTAATCAATAAGTGGTCGCTTAATGAGCTAGATAATCAATTGTTAGAGATTGCGTTAAATGAAGATTTAGGTCAACCACGCTACGATGCAACGACAACGCTGTTATTTGCCGATATGACGCAAGATGCACGTGGAGTTATTATAAACAAAGATACACATCCGATTGTTCTTGCGGGTAAAGTTGTTGTTGATGCGATATTGTCTCGATTTTGTACTGATTTCGTGATTCATTCTGATTATGAAGATGGTGATGTTGTCCCAGGCAATGAACGTATATTATCCATTGAAACATCTGCTCAACAATTATTGATGCTTGAGCGAACACTATTAAATTATTTACGGCATTTGAGCGGCATTGCGACATTAACTCGCGACTATGTTCTGGCAGCAGCTGGAAAGGTAACCATCTTAGATACGCGCAAGACTTTGCCCGGTATGCGACATTTAGAAAAATATGCCGTTTATTGTGGTGGCGGTGTTAATCATCGTATGGGGTTATATGATGCCATTATGATCAAAGACACACATATCGATATTTTTGGTGGGATTGATAAAGTATTAGCAGCCTTACCTTCATTAGAACAACATACCCTGCCTGTTATTATAGAAATAGGGAGTAGTGATGAACTAACCCATGTTTTACAAGCGGGGGTAGGCAAGGTGACGCGGATACTCTTAGATAATATGAACGTGGATATGTTAAAACAATGTGTTACTCTGTGTGCTGGACAATTTGAGACAGAAGCATCTGGCAATATGACGCTTGAAAAGATTCCTGCCATTGCAAAAACAGGTGTTGATTTTGTCTCAGTAGGGTGTATTACACATTCGGCGGGTAATGTTGATCTATCAATGAAGACGGAAATTTTATGAAAAAAATTTCACAGTGTGGCAAGCGAATACAAACGGATGTGCTGGTGATTGGCGCTGGCATAGCAGGATTATCCTATGCCTTAGAATTATCAACACGCCAAGCAAATGTGAAAATTGACGTATTTATTAAGGATAGTGCGAATGAGTCAAACAGTCTATATGCACAAGGTGGGATAGCTGCAGTCAGTTTAGAAGAAGACAGTATTGCTCAACATATGTTGGACACAAAAAATGCTGGCTCTGCATTATGTCAGCCGGAAGTTGTGCGCAACATTGTTGAAGCAGGCCCCGCAGCCATTGACTTTTTGATTGAGCACGGTGTGCAATTTGATCGTCAGGAAAGTGGTGAGCCTGATTTAGCAAAAGAGGGAGGACATTCTTGTCGTCGCATCTTTCATTATAAAGATATAACCGGCATTGAAGTTAGTCGTGGCTTGACCAATGCCTTAAAGACAAAGTGCAATATTAAAATCCATGAATTTAATACGGTGGTGAACCTTATTACGGCAAAGACAGAAAATGAATTGTCAACCGTGATAGGTGCTTATATATTAGATGAAAAAACTAGTTTAATTCATACGGTGATGGCGAAAGTTGTTGTGATAGCAACAGGAGGAATAGGTAAAGTCTATCGTTATACAACCAATCCGAATGTTGCCACGGGTGATGGTGTAGCAATGGCTTTTAGAGCCGGTGCCAGAGTGAGCAATATGGAATTTATACAATTTCACCCAACCTTATTATATCACCCCCAAAGGCGAAATTTTCTTATTACAGAAGCATTGCGAGGTGAAGGTGCTTATTTGCGATCGCCTGATACAGGTGAGCGCTTTATGCAGAAATATGCAAAAGATTCAATGGAGTTAGCAACTCGTGATGTGATTGCTCGCGCTATTTTTACTGAAATTGAGCGCAGTGATAAAAATTTTGTTTATTTGGATATACGGCACAAAGATAAACATGTGATAAAAACCCGTTTCCCGGTTATTTACAAAACATTACTCTCTTTAGGTATAGACATGACACAGGAGATGATTCCTGTTGTGCCGGGTGCGCATTATATGTGTGGTGGTATTTTAACAGACATCAATGGTCAAACTGATTTGCAAGGATTGCTTGCCATTGGAGAAGTTGCTTGTTCTGGCATGCATGGAGCCAATCGTTTGGCAAGCAACTCTTTGCTAGAAGCAGTTGTCATGGCAAGACAAGCGGCTGAGTATAGTGAAAAATATCTACAAACAAGCAATGAGATAAAAAATGAAAGCGCTCCCTTATGGGATTCTGAAAGTGTTGTTAATTTGCGGCGTGCGAGTCAGATCAATGCCCATTGGCGTGGGCTGCGAGGAGAAATGATGTCTTACGCTGGCGTAATACGCACACAAGCAGGATTAGAAGACTTATTAAAATTAATTAAGACACGAGCTGAAATGGTAGAAGAATATTATTGGAAACATACAATCACACGTGATTTGATAGAGTTGCGTAATATCATTTTAGTTGCAACACTCATAGTTAATTCAGCAATGAGCCGAGATGAAAGCCGGGGTGGACATTATCGTGAGGATTACCCAAAAGAAAATACCAAGGTTAAGGATTCGTTGATGAGTGTAGTTGATTTTCAGTTAGAGGGGCAAGTAGAGTGAAAAATTTTAAAACAGTCGATTATATCGTTGCAAAAACTAGAAAAACATTAAATCCAGATATGAATATTTGTCAACAAGATTATCCGTTAGATTGGTATCAAGAAGAATTTATTCCTTATGCAGAAGAATTTCAAGCACTACCCGATCGAAAAATGAGTACGATTTTGAAATGGATGGAACGTTATATTATACCTGCACAAAAATATTTTGGCGACAAGCTTTTGCTGCTCTCTCATTTCTATATGGGAGGAGAAATTGTTAAACTAATAGAAGAATTTGGTGGCATTGTAGGTGACTCTTACCAGCTAGCATTGATGGCTACTAATAATCCTAATAAAGAAGTCATAGTAGAGTCTGCTGTGCATTTTATGGCAGAGTCGATCAGTGTTTTAGCAAAACCAAATCAAACTGTTTATATCACCAACCCTAAAGCGGGTTGTACAATGGAAATGCTAGCAAAAGATTTTATGGTCGAGCCTGCTTTTCTTGATTTAAGCGAACGTTATGGAACAGAAAATATTTTACCTATTTGCTATATGAATACATCGGGACGAATTAAAGCAATGACCGGTGAATTAGGTGGAGCTGTTTGTACCAGTTCAAATGTAAAAAAAATATTTGAATGGGCTAGAGAGAAAAACAAAAAAATATTTTTTATTCCTGATAAACACATGGGAGAAAATGTTGCTAGTTGGGTAGGCATTCCTCCCGATAACATTGCTTATTGGCCAGGAGGGACGGCAGGAGCTCAGTTTAACTTGTTAGCGCAGGATGAAAAAACGTTAGCACAATTTGATAAAGCTGAATTAGTGTTATTTTCTAGTGAGTGCGGAGTACATAGTTATTATACACCTGAGATGGTTAAATATTGGCAAGACCGAGATTATCACGTGGTTGTGCATCCGGAATGTAGAAAAGTGGTTGTCGATGTTGCCGATAGCTCTGGTTCAACAGCATTTATTTGGCAGCATGTAACCAATGATACATTTGCTACGAAAAAATATGCAATAGGTACAGAAGATCATTTAGTTGAAAATATTAAAACATACTGTCAGGATTTTGGTATTGAGGTTGTCAATTTAGGTATGGCAAAAGTGAAAGGAGCTCAGGGAATGGGTTGCGGTTGTGCAACAATGTCGCGGAATGACCCGCCTCACTTGGTGGCTATATTAGATTTATTACGCCAGGGAAAAGCGCCTGAATATAATATCGTCAAACCTGGCGATGTGGTAAATGAATTTACCGGCACAAGGCAGCGGTTGGATGATAGAGGTCAAGATTGGTTGGTAGAAAATGCTCGAAAAGCACTAGAAAATATGGTGAAAATAACCGAAAGTGCCTAGTATGCTGCTAATAATTCATCGATATTTTTTTATCAGCCATTATCGTTAACTAGCGCCAACGTTTTGATTGATTTTTTTACAGAAAAATAATTAAGGCTGAACTATTCCTTTTGTGTTAGAAAATTGATTATAATGTCGTGCAAGTGTCTGTCGATCAGTTGTTGTCACGTATTGGCTGTCTAGACATTGTCACGGTTGTTAAAGCGCGTTGCTTAGATAATGTAATTGATGTGCAAAAACACAGGCAGTAAAAGTCACTTTTATAGCGCCCGTAGCTCAGTTGGATAGAGTATCTGGCTTCGAACCAGGTGGTCGGGAGTTCGAATCTCTCCGGGCGCGCCAAATATTTTTTTGAAATCAGCCAGTTATATAAATCGTAACCACTTCAAGAAAACACACCATCAGCCGTATTCTTTATTCCTCATCCTGCCATGTTAGCACAGGCTCCATCATATCAGCGGTCTGTTGTTGTTCAATGGATAACTCTGCTTTTTCAATTTTTTCAAACCGACTCGTGATCTTGCGAGCAGATGTGTGAATGTCTTTAACGTCAGTGTTAGCTTGTTCTATATGTTTGCCCAATTTATCCATGCGTTGCTCAAATCGAGAAAAGTCCTTGGCGAGATAGCCTAAATGCTCCTGAATGATATGAATTTGTTTGCGTGTTGCTTCATCTTTTAATACAGCACGTGCGGTGGTTAATATCGCCATTAATGTTGTAGGAGAAACTAGCCATACTTGGTTTTTATGTGCAAATTCGATTAAATCAGGGTAGTGGCTATGGATTTCAGCAAAGATGGCTTCAGCTGGGAGAAACATGATGGCACCGTCAGAAGTTTCGCCAGGTAAAATATATTTGCTACTAATATCTTGGACGTGCTTTTTTACCATTGCACAAAATTGTTGTTCTGCTGCTCGGCGCTCTTGTGTGCTGCATGTAATATCCGTCATTTTGCGATAATCTTCTAATGGAAATTTTGCATCAATGGCGATATTGCCGGTTGGTGGAGGTAAGTACAGTAAACAATCAACACGCTTGCCATTTGATAGTGTTGCTTGTAGAGAGAAACTGTGTTCAGGCATCACATTTCTCAATAATGCACTTAATTGTACTTCACCAAAGGCGCCTCGACTCCGTTTGTCAGAAAGTATTTCTTGTAAACTAACCACATTGCTGGATAATTCGGTGATTTTTTTTTGTGCTGCATCAATTAAAGCCAAGCGTTTAACGATGTCACTAAACGTTGCATTGGTTTTTTCAAAACCTTCATGTAAGCGCTTTTCAACTTGGTTACTGATTTCTTTTAAGCGCTGATCTGTATTTGCTGTTAACTTTTCCATGCGTGCATCAATATTTTTCGCATTTTGATTTAATGTGTCATTGATCTGTTTTTGTAGCGCCATGGCACTTTGCCGCCAGGTATCTTGTAAGCTTTTTACTTGGTCAAATTGATGTTTATCAAATTGCTGACGAAATTCCGATTGTTGTTTTTGCAAATAGCTTGTTAATCCTGCAAAGGCTTTTTCCATCTGCAATTGTGACTGGGCTAGTTTTTCTGATATTTGCTGAGATTGTTTATTTAATTCTTGGCTGAATTGATGCTGTAATTTTTCTTGTTGTAATTCACTTTGTTGACTGAGCTTATTAATGCTGTCGTGTAGCTTGTGTTGTTCTTGCTGATAGAATTCTATTTTGGTTAGTAAGCGCCAACAGTTGCCTATTTTTTTTGCAAGCAGAAGATAGCAGAATGCGCTTGCAATTAGAATGCACAAGCATAAAATACTGATACTGGTCAGATCAATCGTCATTATCAATTCATCGGTTGTTTAAATCGGAATAGTTTGCATAATATTCGTTAAAAAGGAAAGCAAAACGTGACCTCGTTGCAAGATGTGTATTTACGAGAAATGGGTATCGTGCGCTGGCAGTCACGCCAGACAAATAATGTCGACGTGCTTGTTGAGCCTGAGACTATAGCTGTGAATGAGACTAAAATAGACACGCTGGCTTGGGAAGATTTGCGAACCTGTGTCAATCAATGTCAATTATGCCCATTACATCAAAGTCGAAAGCATGCTGTGTTTGGCGTTGGCAATCCTCAAGCTGATTTGGTGGTTATAGGTGAAGCACCTGGCGCTAATGAGGATAGGCAAGGTGAGCCATTTGTGGGACGTGCAGGAAAACTGCTCAATTTGATGTTAGCGGCAATTGGCTTATCGCGTGAAGAAATTTTTATTTGCAATGTATTAAAATGTCGACCGCCCAATAATCGTGATCCAAGCAAGCAAGAGGTTGAAAGTTGTACACCTTATTTAGAACAACAATTATTGCACATCAAACCAAAATTATTACTGGCAGTAGGCCGTATTGCTGCACATTATTTACTCGGCATTGAACAGCGATTGGGCGCATTGCGCGGTAAGCAATGGAAATTTGGTACCAGTAATATTCCACTTATTGTGACGTATCATCCAGCTTATTTATTGCGCAGCCCGCGGGATAAGCGCAAGGCATTTCAAGACTTGTGCTTAATTAAGCAATTATTGGACTCACACACACCAGCTTCGTAACAATGCGGCTAAATATCAGAAGAGTTTTCAACAAGCAATAAAAATGTTAAATTTTTTTTTCCCTTTCAATAATAAAAATAGCAATAAATGCTTGCTATGTAGTAACTAATTGAATTTATTACAATTTCTATCGTGTCTATTTTTCGATAAATTTATCAAAATGCTTTTAATCATGCGGTATTGAGCTGTTTTTCAGGGTATTATGCACAGACTTATCCACAGAAACTGTGAATAACTTTAGTTTGTATGCTGGCTTCTGTTTTGAGTGAGTACATTTTGATGAAAATTTGTTATTTATGCATGAAATAAATATATTTATGCATGCCAGCAAGTCTTATTTTTTATTTTTTCCACAATAGCAGTAAAGGAAAAGAAACAAAAAGGTGGAGTTGTTAATATCACTTTTTTGGTTTAATTAATTGATTTTAAATGCTTTCCAGCTTTATTTGGTTAATGACGTGTTTTTATTTTAATGAACCGTTAGCGGTTCAACAAATCATATACACAGATTTGTCCACAAAACAGATAAAGACGAGCACTTATTATGATTAATAATTCAATATTTTTTTCGCAATATGCTTTTTTGCTGACATAAGAATATTCATTATCAATACCAACGATGTAAATAGTGACTATTTTTCTTTATAGGATATTAATTTGTCTTTTCCGTCATATAAAAATGTACCCTATTAGAACAGTGTAAATACGTATGTGTACTTTCTATTGTTTTTCTGTTAAATCATCTACTTGACCGTATAATTGACAAATGATACGGTACTCTACTGTTTTATAGGCACGTAGCTCAGTGGTAGAGCACCACCTTGACATGGTGGTGGTCGGTGGTTCGATCCCACTCGTGCCTACCAAATAACAACATATTGCATGAACTTTAGAGGTAGGTGGGATGCCAATAATAATATTGCCGGATGGGGATAAACGTGAATACAATGAAGCGCTGAGTGTAGCGCAAGTTGCCTGTGATATTAGTCCGAGGTTAGGCAAAACGGCACTAGCGGCGAAAGTCGATGATCGATTGGTAGATATGAGCTACCTCATTGAATCGGATGCAGAAGTCACCCTCATTACATCACAAATGCCAGAAGGCTTAGAAATTTTACGCCATTCAACAGCACATTTATTGGCGCAAGCCGTTAAAGAGTTATTTCCTTCCGCTCAAGTAACCATAGGCCCTGTCATTGACGATGGATTTTACTATGATTTTGCTTTTGAGCGCTCATTTACGTTGGATGATTTAGCGGTTATTGAAAAACGCATGCAAGAGATTGTAAAAAAAGCAGCAACAGTTACTCGTGAAGAAATGTCACGTGAAGATGCAATTGCCTATTTCAAGAAACTGGGGGAAGAATATAAAGCAAAAATTATTGAAGAAATAGCTGAGGGCGAGGCTATTTCTCTGTATCGGCAAGGTGACTTTGTTGATTTATGTCGAGGCCCTCATGTTCCCCATCTTGGTCACCTCGGTGTTTTTAAATTAACAAAGGTTGCTGGCGCTTATTGGCGTGGGGATTCTAATAATGAAATGCTACAGCGAATTTATGGCACCGCTTGGTCTAAAAAAGTAGATTTAAAGGATTATTTGAAACGAATTGAAGAAGCAGAAAAACGAGATCATCGCCGTCTAGGAAAGCAACTGCACTTGTTTCACTTTCAAGAAGAAGCACCAGGAATGGTCTTTTGGCATGGAAAAGGTTATACACTTTATCGTCTCATGCAAAACTATATACGCGAAAAATTAGACGCTTATGGTTATGAAGAAATTCGGACACCACAAGTGTTGAGTCGTAAATTATGGGAAAAGTCAGGGCATTGGGATAAATACCGGGAAGAAATGTTTACAATCAACGCTGAAGAGCATGTTTTTGCAGTGAAACCCATGAGTTGCCCTTGCCATGTGCAAGTTTATAATCAAGGCTTAAAAAGTTATCGTGATTTACCTTTGCGTATGGCGGAATTTGGCTGTTGTCACCGTAATGAGTTTTCAGGGACTTTACATGGCTTGATGCGAGTAAGAGCGTTTACCCAAGATGATGCTCATATTTTCTGCACTGAGGACCAGATTGCCAGTGAGATTGAGCAATTAATTGATTTAGTCTATGAGATTTATACCGATTTTGGTTTTAAAACCATCTCGTGTTGTTTATCAACACGCCCAGATCGCCGTGTAGGCTCAGAGGAAACATGGGATAAAGCAGAAGACGCATTGCAAGATGTGCTGAATAACAAGGGATTGCCTTGGGAGTTAGCGCCAGGAGATGGTGCATTTTATGGACCTAAAATTGATTTCACCTTAAAAGACTGTCTTGGACGCTTATGGCAGTGCGGAACAATTCAATTAGATTTCTCTATGCCAGGACGCTTAGGTGCAACCTATGTCGATGAAGATGGAGAGAAAAAAGTGCCAGTTATGATTCATCGTGCTATTTTAGGTACATTAGAGCGCTTCATGGGTATATTAATTGAACAGTGCGAGGCTAAATTTCCACTTTGGTTGGCACCTATACAAGCAGTTGTGATGACAATAACCGATGCTCATGTGGATTATGCATCAACGGTTACTCAAATTTTGCGTAAAAATGGCTTTAGAATCGATAATGACTTGCGCAACGAGAAAATTGGCTTTAAAATCCGCGAACACACGTTACAACGTATTCCTTATTTGCTCATTGTAGGCGATAAAGAAGTTGAATCGGATACGGTGGCGGTTAGATCATTATCAGGCAAAAACCTGGGTATTAAGTCATTGCCTGAGCTGAAGCAGCAGTTTGATGAACAGATAGCCTCTAAACAGTGAGGCAGTGAATGGGTTTAGAGAAAAACGGGAGAATATCTCATTAATAATATGAAAGGGAAAGGCAGTAAAACACGGATAAATCGTGAGATTGCTGCCCAAGAAGTCCGTTTGATTGATAGTGAAGGACAGCAAGGCGGCGTTGTTCATTTACAGGATGCCTTAGCTGCGGCAGAAAAAGCAGGGATGGATTTGGTTGAAATAGCACCAATGGCAGCACCTCCCGTTTGTCGAGTAATGGATTATGGTAAATATCAATATCAACAAAAGAAAAAACATAAAAAACCAAAGTCGTTAACGACAAAAGAGATTAAATTCCGTCCGGTGACGGATGATGGCGATTATCAGGTAAAGCTACGCAACCTGATACGCTTTTTGAGTCGAGGGGATAAAGTTAAGATAACTATCCGATTTCGGGGGCGCGAAATAGCGCATCAGGAATTGGCGCATCGTATTTTGAAGCGAATTGAAGTCGATATTAATGAATACGGTGCTGTTGAGCAAATGCCTAAAATGGAAGGTAGACAAGTAGTTATGTTAATTAGTCCTAAGAAAAACTAGTTAAATTGAATGCGGAGTTAGCAATGACAAAATTAAAATCGAACCGAGGCGCAGTGAAACGCTTCAGACGACGTGCGGAATCGATAAAGTTTCGCCGAGCCAATCGAAATCATATTTTAACCAAGCACCCACAGAAGAAAAAGCGGGCAGCAAGAGCAATGAAAGCTGTTAAGAAATGTGATGAATTAGCCATTACCCGCCTATTGCGCGGAAGTTAATATTATATGAGGAATAAATCATGGCAAGAGTAAAAAGAGGTGTAACAGCTCGGGCAAAACATAAGAAAGTCCTTAAGCAAGCAAAAGGATATTATGGTGCCCGTAGTCGTGTTTTTCGAGTTGCAAAACAAGCGGTTATTAAGGCTCATCAATATGCTTATCGTGATCGTCGGCAACGTCGACGTCAATTTCGCGCCTTATGGATCATTCGAATCAATGCGGGTGCTAGGCAATATGGTTTAACATACAGCCAATTTATTAATGGCTTAAATAAAGCGAATATTGAATTAGATCGTAAGGTCTTAGCGGATATGGCGGTTAATGATAAAACAGCATTTGCACAAGTAGTTGAGCAAGCGAAAGCCGCCCTCGGTTAATCGTTAATGTCAAATATTAATGAGCTGATTATACAAGCCTGTGTTGAAATTGAATTACTTGGCAGGAAATAACGATGTCAAATATCGATGAATTGATTGCACAAGCCTGTGTTAACATTGAAAACGCGTCGGATTTAGCTGAGTTGCGTGATATTCAAGTGAGTTACCTTGGTAAAAAAGGTAAAATATCAGACTTGTTAAAATCGTTAGGAAAAATGCCCGCTGATCAACGCAAGTCAGCGGGTGTTTTAATTAACCAAGGAAAAGAAACCGTTGCTGCAGCAATACAGCAAAAGCAACATATACTCGCTGAGTCGTTACTTCAGAAAAAAATTGCAGCAGAGACAGTTGATATCAGCTTACCAGGGCGGCGACAAAGCCAACTAGGTAGTTTGCATCCTATTACTCTCACACTTCGCCGTATTCAACATTTTTTTTCACAAATGGGATTTGCTTATGTTGAGGGTGAAGAAATCGAAGATGAGTATCATAATTTTTCAGCTTTAAATATTCCACCACATCATCCGGCACGAGCAATGCATGATACTTTTTATATTGATAAAAAACATTTATTGCGAACCCACACATCACCACAGCAAATTCGTTATATGCAAGACAATGAGCCACCATTACGAATGATAGCATGTGGTCGAGTTTATCGTTGTGATTCTGATGTGACACATACACCGATGTTTCATCAGGCAGAAGGATTTTTAGTTGATAGCAAAACATCTATGGCGGAGTTAAAAGGGATTTTGCAAAGTTTTATTCGTTATTTTTTTGAAATTGATGATTTGCCTATTCGATTTCGAGCATCTTACTTTCCTTTTACAGAGCCTTCTGCTGAAGTTGATATGAAATGCGTAAATTGTGGTGGAAAAGGTTGTAAAGTCTGTCGTTATAGCGGTTGGTTAGAAATCCTGGGCTGTGGCATGGCACATCCTGAAGTGTTAAAAGCAGGCAATATTGATCCAGAAAAATATCAAGGATTTGCTTTTGGTATAGGTATCGATCGTATCGCTATGTTACGCTATCAAATTGATGATTTGCGAATACTCTTTGAAAATGATTTGCGTTTTTTACAGCAATTTTAATTGTGGAACATTCCTATGAAACTCAGCTTGCAATGGTTATATGATGTCTTAGGGTATGAAATACCTGAACATGAATTAATACAGCGGATCACCGAGGCGGGTTTAGAAGTTGATGTTATTGAGCCTGTTGCTAAATCATTTCAGCACGTTATCGTCGGTGAAATTAAAGCGATTGAACCACACCCTGATGCAAAAAAATTAATTGTTACTCAAGTTGATATTGGTGATGAGATATTGCAAATTGTCTGTGGAGCAAACAATCCTGTTGTTGGGGCTAAAGTTGCGGTGGCCACAGTTGGTGCCACTATTGGCGAAGACTTTCGCATAAAAAAAACGCTGTTACGAGGTGTTCCTTCGCATGGCATGCTATGCTCTGCAACTGAATTAGGCTTGGCTGAGAGTAGCGAAGGGATCCTTATATTGCCTGCTGACGCACCTAACGGTAAAGATATCAAGCAATACCTACAGTTAAATGACAAAATGATAACAATAGAATTAACGCCTAATCGAGGTGACTGTCTTTCTCTCAATGGCTTGGCACGTGATATTGCTGCTATCTTTGGTAAGCACTTTCAAGCAGCAGATATTCCAACTGTTGCAGCAACGCATAAAGAAACATTTCCAGTTACTATTGTGAATACTGCTGCGTGCTCGCACTATGTTGGAAGAGTTATTCATAATATTGATTTAAGCCGGCCATCTCCACTATGGCTACAGGAACGGTTAAGACGATCAGGTATACGTAGTATAGACGCGGTAGTGGATGTAACAAATTACGTTATGTTAGAGCTAGGGCAGCCATTGCATGCTTTCGATAGAGCACAGCTTAATGGGAAAATTATTGTACGCATGGCAGAGGCTGATGAAACCTTAACATTGCTTAGTGGCGAGGAAGTTAAATTAAGCAACGATGTTTTAGTCATTGCTGATGAAAAACACCTATTAGGGATAGCGGGTATTATGGGAGGGAAAGATAGTGGTGTTAGTTTGGAAACAAATACTATCTTTTTAGAAAGTGCCTTCTTTGAGCCAACGGCTGTATCTGGGCGTGCACGTCGTTATGGTTTAACAACTGATTCATCACATCGTTTTGAGCGAGGCGTTGATCCTGCACTGCAGAAAATTGCAATAGAGCGAGCGACAACCTTATTAATAGATTTTGTTGGCGGTGAAGCTGGTCCTGTCATAGAGTCACCAACATCTTATACGGTAGCACAGCATGAAATTTCTTTGCAACGTAGCCATGTTAATAGATTGCTGGGTGTTCATATTTCTGATAATGAGATAACGACGACATTAACACATTTAGGTATGGTCGTCACAACGATCAATGATAGTTGGCATGTTAAAATACCTTCTTATCGCTTTGACTTACGTATTGCAGAAGATTTGATAGAAGAAATTGCCCGTATTCACGGTTATGATCGAATTGTGCCAACAATGCCTGTTGCACAGCTTCAAGTGTACGATCAGAGTGAGAAACACATCACAAAAGATGCATTGCAAAATTATTTGATAGCAAATGGCTATTCAGAAATTATTACCTACAGCTTTATTGATCCAGCACTACAAAAACAGTGTGAACCCACTACCAACGCAGTAAAACTATTAAACCCAATTTCAGCGGATATGGCTGAAATGCGCTTAAGTTTACTACCCGGGTTGCTGAATGTTGCTCAGTACAATCAAAACCGCCAACAAGGCAAAGGTAAAATTTTTGAAATAGGTAACGTTTACCATCAGGCAAATAAGGGGCATTTTAATCACACACTCATGCTTGCTGGTTTAGTTTGGGGCTTAGCGCAAGATGAACAGTGGGGTTTGACTAAGCGAGATATCGATTTTTTTGATGTCAAAGGGGATGTTGAGGGCTTATTAGCATTGACTGGCAATACCGATTCTTTTGCTTTTCAACCGATTGAGCAACCCGCATTGCACCCAGGGCAATCAGCTTCGATTATGTCAGATGGAAATATTGTGGGCAAAATAGGTGCACTGCATCCAAAATTAGCTGAAAATATAGGCATTAGCTTACCAATTTTCTATTTTGAGTTAAATTTAGCCTTATTTGCCCGTGCAAGATTGCCAATTTTTGCTAAACTTTCAAAGTACCCGAGTATTCGTAGAGACTTAGCGATTGTTGTGGGACGCTCAGTAGCGGTGGCACAGATTTTAGCGACAGTGACTGAGAGTATTAAAAAGTGGCTGATCGATATTAATTTATTTGATATTTATTTAGACGAAAATAGCCCAGATAAGAAAAGTGTTGCACTGAGTATTTTGTTGCAACATCCTGAACGTACATTGGTAGATGATGAAGTAAATGACATTTTTGAACGGGTAGTGGCCGTATTAGAAAAAAAATTTGATGCAGAATTGAGGGGGTAAATATGGCTTTAACAAAAGCAGATATTGCTAATAATTTAGTTAATCGATTAAATTTCAATAAAAACGACTCAAAACAATACGTTGAAGTATTTTTTAACGAATTAACCAATGGTATTGTGACAAATGGTGAAGTGAAATTGTCTGGCTTTGGGAACTTTGTTACGCGCGATAAAAAAGAAAGACCAGGGCGTAATCCAAAAACAGGTGAATACGTTAAAATTTCTGGACGGCGCGTTGTTACGTTTAAAGCTGGTCAAAAATTGAAAGCGCGTGTTGAATCGTTAGCGCAAACACATGATGCAAGGCAAGATACTTCACACTTAGATTAATGTGCTTTTTTGTTAAGTTGAGTTTGTTATACTCTAACGAACATTGCTGACAGGCAAATAGTCATTAATCCATGGTATTTTTCATTTCCCGCAGATCTGCGATAGTTGAACAAGAACACACTATTTTTTCAGCCTTACTGTGTTTATTTAGCACTCAATCAACACTTATTACAGGTATTGATTGTCAGACGGATTGTTGGTAGTGTTAATATCTATAACATACTGCCTCTAAAACCACGCGTTATTGGTTCTTTAGAGTAGTGTTTTTATTAATAATCAGAACACATAAGACAGTATAGGGGTGAGGCATGATAAATTGTTCAGAGCAGCTAAGTGCACAATGCGATACTGATAGGCAACAACACCGTGGAGTGGTAGCAAGTGATGAGGCGATTATTACTTTGCGGCAAACGCTTAAGAACATAGGTTGTACGGATTATCAAAACATTCCTCGCAAACAATTGGCACATTTGTTAGCACTTGATGAATTAGAGCGCGAGCAGATCCTAAAAACGATTAGCCAATTTACACCAGGCAGCATAACGGCATCAGGAAGTGCAGAAGTAAGCGTTGTCCAATACTTGGAAGACGTGTTAAATCATAAAGCTCATTATACTGCTATGCCAGAAGAAAGTGCTAGCAGCTCATCAACGGAGGAAACGGTAGAGTGTCAACAAGAACCTCAAATAAGAACAACGGATAACGATCATGAGCCAATATCAAATTTACCGATTACACTATCGTTATCTCAAGTAGCAGCTTATCATGATGCGCAAGTCAACATTAAAGCAATCATAAAAGATTCTTTTAATGTTTCTAACAGCGGTACGAGTTTTGTCATACCTGAATTATCCGTGTTAATAGCTCATCTAGAAGCACTAAGAGAAACGGATTTATTACAAGACGATGTGAATATCTTGCTTGATATTGCTAAGGCGTGCCAACAAAATAGTTATTTTGTTCATGCGGTATGTATTTATGCGCTGCTCTATCGCGCCAAGGAGAAGAATACCCATCGAGACACTTACACGTTGCTATTTTATCAAGAACAATTATCACCACTGCTAAGCCAGAAACCTTGCGGAGGTAAGCAGATCGCGTTTCAGTCTGCGCAAGGGACGTTTCATCAACCCGTAGAGATAAAGAAATCGGATACGTGGATTGATGTGGCATTACGCTTTAAGCAAAGTTCGTTAATGCATTATTTGCTCAGTCATGATGAGTTTTTCCAAGATTTTAGTATACAGTCGACGGGCAAAGAAGCCAGTGATGGTGTAGTTGAAGTTGAGCGTGAAACTGTGCTGCATCGACTGTGCTGTTCTGGCATTGCGGACTTATCACTCTATCAGCGATTTATAAAAATATGGCCACAGGCACTGAGTGCTCGGACGCCGGATTTTCATTTACCCTTGCATAAAGCGGCGTGTTTTGCTGATCAGAATGTGTTTCATTATTTAGCTGAAAAGACAATAAAATCCTGGGTGCAAGCCGATAGCCAAGGCAATACATTACTGCATTTGGCGGCAATGTATGCTAATACCAAGACAGTTGACCTGTTGTTACAGCAGAGCGTTGATGCGAATGCAGTTAATGAGGATAAATGCACACCATTACATTGTGCTGCAGCAGGCCGGCAATTGGATCAAGGTAGTACATTAGCAGACTACGAAGCGGTATTCAATAGTTTATTAGCACAAGGCGCTGAATCCACCTGTGTGGATAGTCATCAAAGAACAGCCAGGGATATGGTGAGAGCCTCAGGGAATGGTCGGTTATTGGATGTATTTGATAAGGCACTCAATCGTACAGCGCCAGAACGATTATGGCAATATTGGCAGACTGCGATGATGTCGCATTACACGAAAGAGACGTTTGTGAAAAAGCGACTCTTCAATGAGGATTATTTTTCACTGGCGGATTATTTTGTGAATCTTCAGGTAGTAAAAAAGCGAGACGGCACAACGGAGAAACAACAACCCAACGACGACAAGCCTACCTGTCAACCATTACGAGAGCGTGATAGGTTAGTGGGTGAAAAAGAAGTGATTAAATTGGCTAACTTGTTTCAACCATCAATCTATCCCAACAGCCATGGGAAGTCTTTACGCTCTATCAATACTGTTGTGTTATCCGGTGCGGCGGGGGTTGGGAAGACCACATTGATGGATTATCTGGTTTATCAGTGGGCGCTGTTTAAACAAGGTCGGGGTGAAACGGGGTTATGGTCAAGATTTGAGACAGTATTGATGGTTCGGTGTCGTGATTTGCATCCTGAACAGATAGGCTCTGATATTCGAACTATTACGCAGTTATTGCATCGTGCCTGCTGGGGTTCATTAAGGTTATCAGCTGATGATGCGCAGTTATTGCTTGCTAGACTTGAACAATCTCCTGCTAGGTGCTTATTGCTGTTAGATGGATTAGATGAACTGCCAGAACCTAAGCAAACGTATTGGCGTGACTTGCTAGTACAATTATTTCAGTTGCCGTTTAAGAAATTGGTGACGACTCGGCCGTATGCGATAGGGACGCTACAAAAATGGATAAGTCATGACGAGTTAGTTGAAATCAGTGGTTTTACCGATAGCAATGTGGCGGCGTATTTTGAAAAAGTGCTGGGGCAATCGAATGAAACCCAGGCTTTTATTCAAGCAGTAAAAAAGAACCGGGATCTTTGGGACATTACCCATATCCCCATTCATGCGTATTTATTAAAAAGTTGGTGGGTAAGCACCTGTTCACAAACGGGATCTGCTCAGTTAGCCGCATTATCAACAAGCGACTTGTATCGTTCATTGATAGTGGATGTGTGTCGGCGTTATCTGGTAAAAACAGGTAAGTTAAATGGTAGTGAGTTGTTAGATGATGAGGTGGTGCTGGATGATTCACGTGTCCACTGTTTGTTAAAAACATTGGGATATTGGGCTTTTGAAGGATTACGGCAGAATACTGCACAATTATCTACCCGCTGGTTAAGCGGTGTTCAGGGGAGTGATGAAGAGCCCACGCTATTATGGGCAAATCAGTTCAAGCAACTCAATGTAGATTATTTGAAAGCGCTGGGTTTGTTGAAACAAGTTGGAAATAATATCAGTACGCAACAACGTTTTGAATTTCTCCATTTATCGTTTCAAGAATTTTTAGCTGCCAGTGCAATAGCGGTAATATTGAGAATAGGCACCAAGGATGAAAAAACACGCATCACTCACGTCATTCATGCATACAAATACCATCTGAATTTTACCTTGGTTTGGCCGATGGTGTCGGGTTTGTTGAAAGGATATCCTAGCGTGTTGAATGATTTTTTGTCACATCTAATCGCAGGGTCTCGAGACTGGGTTGGGTTTGCCGAATTTGAGTTGCTGATGCGTTGCTTAGAATCAAGTCTAGCGTTAAACACAGACACAAGCACCCTATGTTCACAACAGCAAGGCTTGCTGCAGATTATTCGACCACGAATTCAGCAGTTTGGCACACTGCCATATATTTGGTGGAAGCCTACTTTGAATATCTTGTCCACGTGCCCTAAACTCGCTCGATTGAATGCGGGTGCGATATTGAGTTCCATTCAGGAATTAAATCCGTATTGTTCGACTCGCTGCATTGTGGCGTCAAGTGCCATTGCTTCTTTGTCTGAAAATTCCAGTTTTGTTGACGCGGTACTGGCGCTTCTTCGGAACCCACGTGAGAATGAAAGGGATCGCTGCAAACTTGCTGCAAGCGCCGTTGCTTCATTGCCAGAAAATCGCTGTGTTGTAGAGGCGGTATTGACACTCCTCCAGGACTCGCGTGTGAGTGGGTGGGATCGCTGCCAACTGGCGTCAAGCGCTGTTGCCTCATTGTCAGAAAATCACTGTGTTGTAGAGGCGGTATTGACACTCCTCCGGGACCCGAGTGTGGATAGACGGGCTCGCTACTATTATTTGGCGAAAACCGCCATTGCCTCGCTATCAGAGAATTCCGGTGTTGTGGAGACAATATTTATGCTCCTTCAGCAGGATGAGAATATGAAAGGATATCGCTGCAAACTAGCGGCAGACATGGTTGCCTCGTTGCCGGAAAATTCTGATGTTGTCGAGAAGGTATTGATGCTTCTTCAGGACTCGAGTGTGGATGTAGAGGCTCGCTGTAGATTAGCGATAAGCACTGCTGCCTCGTTGTTGAAGAACCCCGATACTGTGGAGGTGGTATTCATGCTCCTTCGAGACCAGCGTGTGAAAGGAGGTACTCGCTGCGATCTGGTATTAAGCGCTGTTGCCTCGCTCTCGGAAAAACCCAATATTGTGAAAGCGGTATTCGCGCTTCTTCGAGGTCAGAGTATGACTAGATCGAGCCGCCGCAGACTGGTGTTTAGTGCTGTTGACCGGATTTTAGAAAGCTCCGATTTTGTTGTAGAGACAGTATTGACGTTTGACTCGCTATCGGAAAATCCTGGTATCACCGAGGCAGTATTGATGTTCCTTCAAGACCCGCGTGTGGATGGAGGGACTCGTTGTTATTTGGCGGCAAGCTTCATTGCCTCGTTTTTGAAAAATCCTAGCGTTGTGGAGGCAGTATTGACACTCCTTCGGGATCCGTGCCTGGATAGAGAGGCTCGCTGCTATCTGGCGTCAAGCGCCGTTGCCTCATTATCAGAAAAACCTGGTTTTGTCGAAGTGGTATTGACGCTCCTTCGGGATCCGTGTATAGATGATTGGGGCCGCTGCCATCTGGCGGCAAGAGCTATTGCTTCATTGCCAGAAAACCCTAATGTTGAGGAGGCGGTATTGATGCTCTTTCATGACCCGTGTGTGGATGGAAGTGCTCGTTGCTACGCGGCAATATTCATTGACCCATTGCCAGAAAAGCCCGGTTTTGTGGCAATGGTCTTGACACTTCTTCGAGATTCGCGTGTGGATAGAGAAGCTCGCTGCGATCTGGCGGCAAGGGCTATTAATTTGTTGCCGGAAAATCCTAGTGTTATGGAAGCGGGATTGATGTTTCTTCGTGATCAGAGCATAGATGAATTGTTTCGTCGTACTCTGGCAGAAAGCGTCTGCCAACACTGTGCTAAATGGCCCAATAAAATTCTTGCCTTTTTCGATAGTTTGTTTGCTAAAGATCGTGATGGGAGTGGACTATCTCACGACATTGATATTCCCGTACATCTAATACTGCCTTTGTATGAAAAGACTCATAAGGAAGGTCGCAAATATATTAAAGATCAGTTAGTAAAGCATCGTGTCTTAATATACGATCGAGCAGGCACTGTGTTGGTGAGGCAAGCGGGACAGATCGAACGCCCTCATTTATCAAGGTCGACCATTGAGCAAGTCAAACAAGCCTTTCAATTCGATTGTTTGAGATTTGACAATCCAGCAAGTGCTGCATCCCAGCAGAGGTTCTTTGCGACATCGACAACTGCGAATTCTTCATCTTCACAGCACACTAAAAGAAGACAAACTCCCCAACAAAAATGCACGATCACATAACCTATTATATGACTATTTGTTTAGAAGACACCTAAGCTATGAAAGTCACAAGGTAAAATCATATTTTGCTCTTTATTTGACCATAATTTACTTCGAAATTTGTCGCTCCATATTGCCTATTTCAATTTTCTTTAGTTCGCCAAAATGCTTATGTATGCTTGTTTCCACCGATCTATGCAGCCTTTTTCTTGTGAAAATGGCTAATAGTTCATCACCTCAATCTTTTTTCAACACCATTTAGATTACATCTTTCTGATTGATTGCCTTTTAATATCGCCTTTCCAATGATAATGAGTATAATATATTCGCTTTATGGTATGTCGGGGCGTAGCGCAGCTTGGTAGCGCACTTGCATGGGGTGCAAGGGGTCGCAGGTTCAAATCCTGCCGTCCCGACCAAAAATAGTCTATTATATGCTCATATTTTCTAATAAATTTGCTAAAACATATTGTTCTGAACCTATTTCTTGTTTGTATGGTGAAGTGACTGTGCCTGGGGATAAGTCTATCTCGCACCGTGCGTTATTATTGGCGGCATTGGCAGATGGTGTCTCGAGAATTGACAATATTTTACTGGCAATGGATGTGATTGTTACCAGCCAAGCATTGATTCAACTCGGTGTAAACATTAAAGAAATAGGTGAGTGCCAATGGCAGGTAGACGGTTGTGCAGGAAAATTTCAAACGCCACGTAGCGAGTTATATTTAGCTAACTCAGGTACCGGTGCTCGTTTATTAGCGGGTTTATTGGCTGGAGCAAATATTCCGTGTCAGATCAGCGGTGATGCATCATTGAGTCAACGTCCGATGCAACGTATCGTCAAACCGTTACAGCAAATGGGAGCGAATATTCAAGCGAGTTTGGCGGGGACATTGCCTCTGGAATTAAAAATAGCAAGGCCGCTGAAGGCCATACATTACGCGATGCAACAAGCCAGTGCGCAAGTGAAATCAGCAATTTTATTGGCTGCGCTGCAAACTCAGGGACGCACGGTGATAGAGCAGCCAGCACCTAGTCGTGATCATACTGAACGTATGTTACATTACCTAGGTGTTGATTTGCTTGAAGAAAATAATAGCATTCAGCTTTCTGGCCAAAAAGTAGTCGACTCTTGTGATTGGCGTATTCCTGGTGATTTTTCATCGGCGGCTTTTTTTATTATTGCGGCTGTTTTAGCAAAACAAGCGCGAATAAGTTTGTTGGATGTTGGCGTTAACCCAACACGCATTGGCTTATTAACGGTACTGGAACGTATGGGAGCAAAGATACAGCTAAAAAATAAACGTTATTATGGGCTGGAACCAGTTGCTGATATTGACGTATTTTCCTCTTCATTGCGGGGAATTGATGTACCTCAGCAGTTAATACCCAGTATGATTGATGAAATACCGCTGCTATTGTTAGCCGCGACTTTTGCAAAAGGAAAAACAATACTTAAAGGCGCACAAGAGCTGCGTTACAAAGAGTGTGATCGTATTCGAGCAATGGTTATTGGTTTGCGACGGTTGGGAGTTATTATTGAAGAAACAGAGGATGGTGTGATCATGGTTGGTGGTGTAATACAGGGTGGCGAAGTAGATAGCTTTGCTGATCATCGTATTGCTATGACATTTTTAATCGCAGGTAGTGTAGCAAGCGCACCTATACGTGTTAATCATTGCGAGCATATTGCCACATCATTCCCGAATTTTATCTCACTGGCTGGCCAACTTGGTTTAAATTTAAAAAAGGAGCATGACTCATGAAGGCAAATAGACTACAAACGATGATAATTATTATAAAGACAATGTTCGTCACACTATATTATTCATTGAGAGTTCTTTTTGATAGCTTACTTGGGCGAATAAAGCGGGAAAAAGTAGATAGATATATTAAAGCATGGGCAAGCAAAGTGCTGAGATACTCTGATGTTTCTTGTAAGGTGGTTGGCTTAGACAAGTTGGATTTTAAGCCTGGGAAAGCTTATATTTTGATGAGCAATCATACCAGTCTTTTTGATATTCCTGTGATTATTAACAGTTTCCCTAAAACGCTTCGGATGATTTCTAAAAAAGAACTGTTGCGTGTGCCTATTTGGGGACCCTCACTAGAAAAATCAGAATTTATTTTTATTGATCGAAAAAATAAAGAGCAAGCAATTAAAGACTTAGAGCGTGCAAAAGATAAATTGAATGACGGTGTCTTTATTTGGATGGCGCCGGAAGGAACACGGACTCGTACTGGAAAGATGAAAGATAAATTAAAAAAAGGTGGCTTTATCTTAGCATTACAAACCAATGCGGAAATTATTCCTATTGGCTTACGCGGTGTTTTTAACGTGTTGCCACCAGATACCTTAACAATGACAAAAGGCCTTGAGGTAGAAGTTCATTTTGGCCAGGCAATTGATACGGCGGAATATGGTATTAAGCGTTGTAATGAATTAGCTAAAGTGGTTAATAAGGCACTTCATCAATTAGCTGGGGAAGAAATGCCTACTGAATAATGTCTTATTTTTAGTATACTGACATAATGTTAAAAAAGGAAAGCAAATTGAACAGTAAAGCACCCGTTATGACGATTGATGGACCGAGTGGGGTAGGTAAAGGTACTATTTCTATGCGTTTATCTTGCCAATTAGGTTGGCATTTATTGGATAGTGGCGCGATTTACCGTTGCTTAGCATATGCTGTGCAATGGGCAGGTATTGCACTTGACAATCAAGCAGGCATTACTCAGATAGCCCAAAATTTAGATATTTCATTTCATCAATCTTCTGATAAGCAATTAACTATTTATCTTGCTGGTGAAAATATTAGCCAGGCTATTCGTACCGATGACATTAGTGTTATTTCATCAAAAATTGCTGGTTTTGCTACGGTACGCAGTGCATTACTGGATCGTCAACGTCAATTTGCTCAACCACCAGGATTAATTGCAGATGGGCGTGATATGGGAACAGTAGTTTTTCCTGATGCAGATTTGAAAATATTTTTAAATGCGAGCCATGATGAACGAGTCAAGCGGCGATTTTTACAATTACAGCAAAAACATACTAAAATAAGCTTACAACAGGTTGAACAGGAGTTATTAGCGCGTGATCAGCGTGATAGCCGACGAAAAGTAGCACCACTGAAAGCAGCAAAGGATGCTATAGTGATTGATACTACCGACTTAACCGTAGAGCAAGTATTAGCAACAATATTAGATGCCGCACAAGCAAAAGGAATTAATCTTGTTATTAAGCAAGATAGTGATTGAACTGCTTTGTTTTTTGTGTAAAATACTCACTGTAAATTTGGGGGAGTCATTCGCATAGCGAATGATGTATATTAACTAACGCAAATAAGTCTTTTATTTGTACAACCTTGATTGCCGCCAGGTGGTCAAGTTAAGAGGATAATAGCATGACTGGAACAAGTTTTAAACAGCTCTTTGAACAAAGCCTTCAGCAACAATCCATGAACGTAGGTTCTATTTTAACAGCAACCGTGATTCGTATTGAGAAAGATTATGTCATTGTCGATGCTGGCTTCAAATCAGAAGGTGTAATTAATGTTGAAGAATTTTATAATGACCGAGGTGAACTAGAAGTACAAGAAGGCGACCAAGTTGAAGTCTCTCTAATTGCTATTGAAGATGGTTTTGGTGAAACCCGTCTATCGCGTGAAAAAGCCAAACGTGCTGAAGCTTGGACTCGCTTAGAGAGAGCTCATGAAGCAAAAGAAACCGTTACCGGTGTCATTAGTGGCAAAGTTAAAGGTGGATTTACCGTTGAAATTAGTTCTGTGCGTGCTTTTTTACCCGGTTCACTTGTTGATGTGCGTCCTGTTCGTGACTCTTCTTATCTAGAAGGTAAAGAATTAGAATTTAAAGTCATTAAAATGGATATTAAGCGTAATAATGTTGTTGTTTCAAGACGTGCAGTTGTTGAAGAAGAAAGCAGCTCAGAACGTCAAGAATTACTAGAAAACTTAGAAGAAGGTAGCGTAATTAATGGTACCGTAAAAAATCTTACTGATTATGGTGCATTTATCGACTTGGGCGGTATTGATGGTTTGCTACATATCACCGATATGTCATGGAAACGTATTAAGCATCCAAGTGAAATGATAGCAGTAGGCGATGAAATAAAAGTGAGTGTATTGAAATTTGATAAAGATCGTAATCGAGTTTCGCTAGGCTTAAAACAATTAGGTGATGATCCATGGGTGAATATTGGTGATCGTTACCCACCAAATACGAAATTATCAGGTAAAGTAACAAACGTGACTGACTATGGCTGCTTTGTTGAAATTGAGGAAGGAGTAGAAGGATTAGTTCATGTATCTGAAATGTCTTGGACTAATAAAAATATTCATCCTAATAAAGTTGTTCAGCTCGAACAAGAAATTGATGTTATCGTGTTAGAAATTGATGAAGAACGTCGTCGTATTTCGTTAGGAATCAAGCAATGCCAATCAAATCCATGGCAAGAATTTGCTGATAGTCATAAAGAGAACGAGATTGTTGTTGGCGCTATTAAATCCGTGACTGATTTTGGTATTTTTATTGGTTTAGAAGGCAATATTGATGGATTGATCCATTTAAATGATATTTCTTGGGCTGAGCCAGGCGAAAAAGCTATTCGCAACTATAAAAAAGGTGATGAAATCAAAGCCATTGTCTTATCAGCAGATCCGGAGAGAGAGAGAATTTCATTGGGTATCAAGCAATTGGATAGTGATCCCGTCAATGAATTCATGAAAGAAAATCCGAAAGGGAATATTGTTCCTGGCGTAGTAACAGCGGTTGAAAATAAAGCGGCAACAGTCAAATTGGCAGAGAATGTTGAAGGAAATTTACGTGCGGCTGAAGTTGCTAAAGAACGCGTCAAAGATGTAACTGAATATTTAAAAGAAGGCGACAGCATTGATGTGAAAATAATTAATTATGATAGAAAAAATCGCATGATTAGTGTATCAATTAAGGCTTTAGATGAAGAGTTTGACAGTGCTTCAGAAGAGGCAACCGCCGGTGAAGATGTGTCTTCAAACAGTCCAACACTAGGTGATTTGTTAAAAGAACAAATGGATAATGATAAAAAGTAATGCAAATTTTATGAGGAGTTGTTATCAGTATTCGGCCTGTGAGAAATAGCATCTTGCAGGCCGATTATTGATTATAGCGGTTCCGTATATTGTTGACCTATTCTAAGCGAGCATAGTGTTTGCTTGCGAGGTTTCAAAAGCGAGTTTACTTTTGTAAATAAGGTTTTGAATAACCAAGCAGGCTCTAGATGAAATCTTAGGATAGATCAACATTATAGGGAACCGCTATAATGCGATAAAAAAGTTAAGGAAGCCGAGCAGTTTGAACGCATTATCTGGAGATGAGGATGAAAATTATAAGTTGCATTTTAGCCTTTCTTATTTTGCTAATTGGCTTAACGTTTGCTTGCTTAAATGCAGAGTCAGTGACAATTAATTATTACATTGGTGTTAGTCAGTTACCTTTATCTTTATTACTCGTACTTGTATTTTCTTTGGGTAGTCTTCTCGGATTACTTTTCAGTGCTTGTGTCTATATAAAACAAAAACGTCAACAATTGCGTTTAAAACAACAGATAAAAACAGCTAAGCAAGAAATTTTAAATTTACGTAATATGCAAGAGGATACTGATTAATGCTCAATTGGTTGTTAGTAGCCTTTCCTATTGCTGCCCTTAGTGGCTGGTATTTTGGCCGTAGCGGCCAAAAGAAAAGCACAACAAATCAGACTGTTTCTCGAGATTATCTAAAAGGATTAAATTATTTATTAGATGAACAACCTGACAAAGCCGTTGATATTTTCATTCGTATGTTAGAAGTCAACTCAGAAACAGTTGATACTCATCTTGCACTGGGTAATTTATTTCGTCGTCGTGGCGAAGTTGATCGAGCAATTCGCATTCATCAAAACTTAATTTCTATACTACACTTAGACAAAACACATCGAATACAAGCATTGCTAGCATTGGGGCGTGATTATATGCTTGCTGGTGTATTTGATAGAGCTAAGCGTTTATTTCAACAAGTGATTGATACCGGTGAGTATGTTATCGAGAGTATGATGTATTTGCTTGACATTTATCAACAAGAAAAAGACTGGGAACAAGCTATCATTATTGCTAACCGTTTACAAGCAGCTACTGGACAACCAATGAGAAATGAAATTGCACATTATTATTGTGAGCTAGCGATTGACGCTAAAACTAAGATAAGCAGTGAACAAGCTATGCGTTTTTTAAAACGGGGGTTAGCAATTGACAGGAACTCTGTACGTGCCTCGTTATTACACGCTGAATGGGAATGTGAAGCAGGCCATTACAAAGCGGCTGTGAAGCAATATCGACGCATTAAGCAACAAGATGTAAATTTTCTATCAGAGGCGTTGCCTGGATTGCTATTTTGTTATAAAAAATTAAACAATGAAACAGAATTAATACATTTTTTGCAAGAATGTTTAGCAGTTGAGCCGAAAGTTTCTATTATTTTATTTTTATCAGAGCGTTTACAGCACGCTTATGGTGTTCAGGTGGCAGTTGACTTTATTATAGAACAGTTAAAAAAACACGCTTCACTACGCGGACTATATCGCTTGATTGAATTGCAAACAAGCTTGACTGATGAAAAAAGCAAAGAAAGTATGAAATTACTTGCTGAGTTTACTCAACGTTTGCTGCAAGACAAACCAACCTATCTTTGCCAGAATTGTGGGTATTCTGGAAGGGTTTTACATTGGCAATGTCCGACATGTAAGTTGTGGGGCACCATAAAACCTATTCATGGTTTAGCAGGGGTTTCATGATGGCAGAAAATAATCCTAAAATCATTGTTGCCTTAGATTTTGCTGATCTGGAAATTGCTCGCAGTTTTGTTTCTTTATTCTCGCCAAAGGATTGTTTGTTAAAAGTAGGAAAAGAGTTATTTGTAAAAGCAGGTCCCCGCTTTATTGTTGAGTTGATTAGTAAAGGCTTTAAGGTTTTTCTCGATTTAAAATTTCATGATATTCCTGTTACGGTCACAAAAGCATGTCAGGCTGCGGCAGATTTGGGTGTTTTTATGTTAAATGTACATGCCTTAGGTGGCAAACGCATGTTAGAGGCTGCTGCAAATAGCCTTGCCAATAGAAGGGAGAAACCCATATTGCTAGCGGTTACTGCATTAACCAGCTGGAATGATGAGGAACTACAACACTTGGGAATAACCAGCAATATGAATGATTTTGTATTGCGCTTGGCAACATTAAGCCATGGTTGTGGCTTAGATGGAGTCGTATGTTCTGCCAAAGAAGTTTTTTTATTGCAGGACAAATTTAAAAAAGATTTTTGTTTTGTAACACCAGGAATACGGTTACAAGAAGATGACGCATCGAGTTATTTGACTGAGGATGATCAGCGTCGTATTGTAACACCGATCAAAGCAATGGATGCGGGTGCTAGTTACCTTGTAATTGGGCGTCCGATTACAAAAGCGAAGCATCCTAGGCAAGTGCTGGATAATATTAATGTTCAAATTGGATTAAACTGTGACAGTTGATGAGGGGAAAATTATGATAGTAAAGCCAAAGGTTAGAGGATTTATTTGCACAACGGCACATCCATTAGGATGTCAGTATCACGTAAAGCAACAAATTGACTATGTCAAATCTCATCCTCGCATTCATGGCCCAGCGAATGTGTTAATCATAGGCGCTTCTACGGGTTATGGTTTAGCATCATGGATTTCCGCATTATTTTCAGCACGTGCGAAGGCAGTAGGTGTGTTTTTTGAAAAACCTGCTAGTGGAAAACGTACGGCTTCGGCAGGCTGGTATAATGCCGCCGCTGTTGAGCATTATGCTAAACAAGAAGACTTATATGCGGCGTCAATTAATGGAGATGCATTTTCAAATGAAATAAAACAGCAAACTTGTGAGTTAATTAAAGAAAAAATGGGGAAGATAGACTTGGTTGTCTATAGCTTAGCATCGCCCCGACGAATCATGCCCGACTCAGGTGAGGTTGCCAATTCTGTATTAAAAACATTAAATGATAATTATGTTAACCAAACAGTGGATCCTATTAACGGTGAATTAAAAGAAATTGAAATTAATCCAGCGACGCAAGAAGAAATTGATGATACGGTAAAAGTCATGGGTGGCGATGATTGGGCATTATGGATAAAAGCGCTGCAAGAACAGAATTTGTTAGCAGATGGTGTGATGACACTGGCTTATTCTTATATTGGTCCGGAGCTAACCTATCCAATTTATCGAGAAGGAACTATTGGTACGGCTAAAAAACATTTAGAGAAAACGGTTACTGAGTTGGACAGTTTAATGCATGCCTTAGATGGCAAAGCCTATGTGTCTGTTAATAAAGCGTTAGTGACACAAGCAAGTGCCGCTATTCCTGTCGTACCGTTGTATATTTCTTTGCTTTATAAAGTGATGAAAGAAAGAAAAATCCATGAAGGCTGTATAGAGCAAATATATCGACTTTTTCATTACAATATTTATGCGGGTAAACCGATTTCAACTGATGAAGATGGACGTATTCGAATTGATGATCTAGAAATGCGCAAAGATGTACAAGATGTTATTCAGAGGCAGTGGACATTGATCAATGCCAATAATTTACTTGAGCTAACAGATTTAGATGGCTATCGTGAAGATTTTTATCACTTGTTTGGTTTTAATTTTGATGCGATTAATTACGATCAAGAGGTTGATATCAATGTAGCAATCCCAAGTCTTGAAAGAGAAGCAACGTAGTCTTTCAGACCCTATTTGATAAAATATTAAACAAAATAAGTTTTCACTTTTTTTCAAAGTTGGTTTGTTTTTTGCAAAACTAGTTAAACCAATAGAAACAGAGTGAGGGCATGATAGGCAATGGGCACTTGTGAATTATATAAACCACTGTACAAAAAGCTATCAGTCGAAGATAATGCATATGCAGTAATCGATAGCAAGCAAGCACATGAGCGTGCTAATTATTATTTGTTACAGGCTAAAAATAATGAAAAAGATTATAAGCAAGCGAGACTGTCAAAAAATAAAGTGAATTATTACTTACGCATAGCAACTGATTATGGCAGTATGGATGCACCTTTTTTATTGGCACATAGAATTTTACAAAAGAAAGCAAAAGAATTTAGTGATGATGATGTTATTATATTCCTACATATAGCAGCGCAACGAGGTCATTTGCAGGCAGCTCTGCAAATGGCATGCTGCTATGATGGAAAAAATAGTTATCCAGAAATATTATATGCAGGTGCTGATTTTTTTGCGGCACTGAAGACAAATGAACGTCAATTGCTAGCAAAATATTATTATAATGTTGCTATGTGTGAAATATAAATTGAAAATGATTGTCAAGCTTTGTGAAACAATGTGCTTATTCCTTTATGATCTATTAGAAACTAACATAAAAAATCGCTATACTTTGGACAAATTGAAAGAGAAATAGGGAGTTAGCATGACATTTGTTGTTACAGAAAGCTGCATACGTTGTAAATACACAGATTGTGTTGAAGTTTGTCCTGTTGATTGTTTTTATGAAGGACCTAATTTTTTAGTGATCCATCCGGATGAGTGTATAGATTGTGCACTTTGTGAGCCTGAGTGCCCAGTCAATGCAATTTTTTCTGAAGATGAATTGCCAGAAGATCAAAAAGACTTTTTACAAATTAATATGGAATTGGCTAATAAATGGCCGAACATTACTGTTATGAAAAAAGCCCCTGATGATGCACAAGAATGGGAAAATGTTAAAGAAAAACGTCACTATTTAGAAAAAGAGTAATTAATTTGTCATTGGATCCGGTTGATAATTTTTTTGCAACAGATGGATTACTATCTGAAAAATTGCTAAGTTATTCTCCGCGTCCAGAGCAAGTTATTTTAGCAAAAAAAATTGCTGAAGTGATTCTTAATAGAGATATCTTAGTAGCCGAAGCAGGCACAGGAACTGGAAAAACATTTGCTTATTTAGTGCCAGCTTTATTAGCAAGACAAAAAACTATTATTTCAACGGGAACGAAGAATTTACAAGACCAGCTTTACTACCGTGACTTGCCCTTTGTGCGAGACTTATTAATCCTACCAGTGAAAGTTGCACTATTAAAAGGTCGTTCAAATTATCTTTGTAAGTATCGTATCGAACAATTTTGGCAAAGCAGTGATTTGCTGGATGAAGAGTTAAATAAACAAGTCATTGAAGTGCGCAGCAAAATGGCACAAACCACACTGGGTGAGACAAGTGAGATTAATACCATTGCCGAAGGAGCAAGAGTTTGGCCTTATGTGACAAGCACCGTTGATAATTGCCTAAGTCAAGAGTGTCCATTTTATAATGATTGTTATTTGGTTAAAGCTCGACGTAAGGCAATGGATGCAGATGTCGTCATTATTAATCATTATTTGTTTTTTGCTGATTTAGCATTGAAAAAAGAAGGTTTTTCAGAGCTATTGCCAACAGTAGAAACATTTATCCTAGATGAAGCACATCAACTGCCAGAAACAGCAAGCCAATTTTTTGGTGTGCGTATTAGTAGTCGTCAATTAGCATTATTAATACAAGATATTGAAAATGAATGGCAAGAAACAGCGCAAGATACCACTAGTTTAGCAGATTCGTTACAACGCGTAAAGCACGCTCTGCAACAGTTTCGCTCTGCCCTAGGCGATAAAGGGAAAAAGCAACCATGGATAACGGTTGCAAAAAGTAAAACAGTTTTGTTAGCTCAAAAGCAAATTAGTGATGAGCTGGATTTTCTAGTTTCTTTGCTCGAGCAGGCTGGCGATAATAGTAAAGGTTTACAACTTTGCTGGCAGCGTTGTGTTGATTATAAAAATACATTTTCCATTATAACAAAAGCAGAAAAAAAAGAATTTATTTATTGGTTTGAAACAACGCTAAAAGGGTTTACTGTGCATGCAACACCACTGCAGATCACAGAGCAATTTCAAGCATTGCTTAAAAGAGAAAATGCCAGCTGGGTTTTCACTTCAGCAACGCTATCTGTTGCTAATAATATGCAGCATTACTTAGTCAAACTTGGTCTAGAGCAAGCAAAGACGTTACAATTAACCAGTCCATTTGATTATGCAAAACAAGCATTACTCTATATTCCACGCTATCTGCCTGATCCGAATGAGGAAAGCTACACACAATCTGTTATCGCGATAAGCTTGCCTGTGATTAACGCAGCTAGAGGACGCACATTTATATTATTTACCAGTTATTCAGCTATGCAAGAAGCTGAGGAAATACTTAGAGAAAAGTTACAATTTCCTTTGTTGGTTCAAGGCAGCTTACCAAAGACACAATTGTTGCAAAAATATCGAGAGTTAGGTGATGCTGTCTTACTAGCAACAAATAGTTTCTGGGAAGGTGTTGATGTGAGAGGTGATGCATTATCTTGTGTGATTATTGATAAATTACCATTTTCAAATCCACATGAACCCGTCCTAAGTGCTAGATTAGCTGCTTTACGACGACAAGGAAAAGATCCTTTTACACATTATCAACTGCCACATGCAGCAATTGGTTTAAAACAGGGGGCAGGTCGATTGATTCGTGATATTGCCGATAAAGGTGTGCTTGTCATCTGCGATCCTCGATTAATGGCACGTCATTATTCACAAGTATTTTTGCAAAGCTTGCCGGCAATGCGTAGAACTCGTGAATTAACGCATGTTATTGATTTCTTTACTGCAGTTAAGGAGATAGTTGAATGAATATACTCGCATTTGACACCGCCACAGATAATTTAAGTGTGATGGTAGTGTCCAATGGCCAGCATTATGTTGAAACCTGTAAAGGTAAGCGTCAACATGCTGAAAAGTTACTGCAGTTAATAGAACAAGTATTGAGAGACGCAGGAATTTCACTCATGACAGTAGATATGTTAGCGTTAACAAATGGTCCCGGTAGTTTTGTTGGCGTACGTTTGGCGTGCTCTGTTGCACAAAGTATTGCAGCAGTTTACAATTTACCGATAATTGCTATCTCTACTTTGCAAGCTTATGCACAAGCAGCGTGGCATCAATTCAATGTTAAACGGGTTGCTGTTTTACAAAATGCTTTTATGAATCAAGTCTGCTTGGGGGTTTATTCTTTAGATAATAAAAAAATTATGAAAAAAAACATGGATGATAGCTTATGTCGTCCTGAAAATGTGCCGCTAAAAAATATAGAAACCTGTTTTTTCGCTGGAGATGGTTGGCAACAATACAAAGATTTACTCGCAATGGATGTGTCAAGCAGCAAAATTATTCATTATACCGTGCAGGATTTATTACCATTGATAGAAAATGAGTTGTGCAATAAAAACACCATCACTGCTGAAGAATTATCTGTCGTCTATTTAAATAATTTTGATAGCTACCTTTGTTAATTTTCAGTCAGAATTTACTTTTCAATACATTATAAAATCAATAGAATTGAACATTTTCTGCTACAATTAACATTGTAGAGAAAGATTTTGCTTTCCAGGAAAATATGCTTGTAAAATACAAGAAAACATAGGAAAAAGTAATGCAAACAGAATTTGCTAATGAGCGTGATGTTTTATACAAGAAATTAATTGATTTAGTTAATAAAAATATACCTGCTGAGCAGGCTAAGCTGGTTACAGCATTCATTGAGCAATATTATGCCACAGTTTCTTTAGAGAGTTTAGAGGCATTTAACTTGCTCGATATTTATGGTGCATTGATTTCTCATTGGCACTTACTCTGCCATCGTCAGCCAAATGAAGTTAAATTAAAAGTATATAACCCAGAATATGAAGAAGAGGGATGGAAATCAACCCATACCGTGATTGAAATCGTGCAAGACGATATGCCTTTTCTTGTCGATTCTATTCTTATTGAAATGAATCGGCGGGCCATCACGACACATATGATTATTCATGTCGGCGGATTAAAAGTAATGCGAAATAATGAAAATCGGATTACTAACATTTTATCACAACACTCTACCTCTAAAGAATGCCTTAGTGAAGCTGTGATATTCATGGCAATCGACCGACAAATAGATGAGCATGCTATTAAAGAGATTGAAATCTCACTGCAGAAAGTGTTAAGAGATGTGCATTTGGCGGTGCAAGATTGGAGTGCTTTAACAGAAAAAATGCATGCCATCATACAAGATTTAGAAAAAAATCCGCCGCCGGTTGATGAAGCAGAAATCAAAGAGTCTATCGATTTTTTACGCTGGGTTGTCAATGAACATTTTACGTTTATTGGCTATCGAGAATACGATTTGGTAAAAAAAGGCACAGATTTTTCATTGACTTCCGATGTTCAGACAGGCTTAGGTGTATTGCGAGCCGATCCCGCGAAGAAAAATAAGCCGCTTATTCGAGATTTATCGGATATGCCCGAGGAAGCACGCAAATTGGCATTATCAAAAGACAGTGTGTTGATTGTTGCCAAAACAAATACCAAATCAACCATTCATCGTCCTGCTTACACCGATTATATTGGTATCAAACAATTTGATAAAGACGGTAACATTGTTGGCGAGCATCGCTTTATTGGTTTATATACATCAGCAGCTTATAACCGCAGTCCTCGTGATATACCTTTCATGCGACGGAAAGTGAGAGAAGTTATGGATAAATCACGACTGTCAAAATCAGGCCATGCGGGAAAAGCGTTGCAAAATATTTTAGAAAATTTGCCTAGGGATGACTTGTTTCAAGCTAGCAGTGATGAATTACTTGAGCTTGCTTTAGGAATTTTCCATATTCAAGAACGTCGTATGACAAGAATTTTTGTCAGAAAAGATAATTACAGTCGTTTTATTTCGTGTTTAGTTTATGTTCCTCGTGATTTATATTACACAAAATTACGTGTGCGTATTCAAGAACTTTTATTAAAAACATTCAATGGCATGGAAATCACATTTACAACATGGTTTTCTGAATCTGCATTAGCCCGCATACACTACATGATCCGAGTCGATCCTAAAGTGACGATAGAGTATGATATCAAACTACTAGAAAAGAAAGTTTCAGAGATTAGTCGAACATGGGAAGATGACGTTGCTGACTATTTGCGTGAAAATAATGGAGAAGCAAAAGCCAATTTTTTGATTGGACGTTATTTAAAAGGATTTCCTGCAGGCTATATTGAGATGAATAATCCAATGACGGCTGTTTACGATATTGCCCATGTTGAAAGTATCACAGACGATACTTGTTTGGCAATGAACTTATTCAAACCCATTGATGCACCCGAAGGGATTATTCGTTTTAAACTTTATACCTTAGATCGTCCTATGCCTTTGTCTGATGTGTTACCCATACTAGAAAACATGGGCTTGCGTGTGTTAGGAGAAGAACCTTTTCGAGTGCAACTAAGTGATGGACATATGGCGTGCATTAGTGACTTCACAATGATGCATGATAAAATATCAGAAATTAATATTGGTAAAATCAAAGAAGTTTTTCAAGAACTATTTGCTAAAGTTTGGATGGATAAAGTTGAAAATGATGCATTTAATAAACTATCTTTAATTGCCAACTTGAGATACTATGAAATTATTGTTATCAGAGCGTATTCAAAATATTTCCGTCAAATTGGTTATGTTTATAGTCAAAATTATATTGAAGATACTATCAATAAGCATTCAGCACTTGCTGCAAAAATAATTCAATATTTCATACTGCGTTTTAATCCCGATGAAAATGACTCTAGAGATGAGAAGGTTGAAAAATTAGACAAAGAAATTTTAGCTGACTTGGATAAAGTAACTAGTCTTGATGAAGATAAAAATATTACGTTTATATCATGATTTAATTAAGGCGACACTGAGAACTAATTATTTTCAGAGGAATGCTGATGGAAGCAGGAAGGAATATTTATCTTTAAAGTTTGAGTCCGCGCTGATACCTGATCTGCCATTACCAAAACCATTATATGAGTTATTTGTGTATTCGCCAAGAGTTGAAGGCGTTCGCTTATATACTCAAAAAGTTGCTCGTGGCGGCTTGCGTTGGTCAGATAGGCGAGAAGATTATCGCTCTGAAGTATTAGGTTTGGTAAAAGCACAGAAAGTAAAAAATGCTGTCATTGTACCCTCTGGTGCCAAAGGAGGGTTTGTTTGTAAGCTATTGCATGGCGGTGAAGCTGAAGAAGACTTTATGAAGGAAGGTATTATTTGTTATAAAACATTTATCCGCGGCATGTTGGATTTGGCAGATAATATTGTTAATGATGATGTGGTATCACCTAGCAACACGGTCTGTTATGATGAGCAGGACTGCTATTTGGTGGTTGCAGCAGATAAAGGTACCGCTAACTTTTCAAACTATGCTAATGATGTTGCAAAAGAATATAATTATTGGCTAGGTGATGCATTTGCTTCCGGGGGAATCACAGGTTATAACCACAAAGAAATGGGAATTACTGCACGTGGTGCCTGGGAAGCAGTTAAACGGCACTTTAGAGAATTGAATCTTAATACTCAAGAAACCCCGTTTACTGTGATTGGAATTGGTGATATGCGAGGGGATGTATTTGGTAATGGCATGTTGCTTTCTAAATATATCAAGTTAATTGTCGCTTTCAATAATGCGCATATTTTTATTGATCCTAATCCAGATACGGCTATTAGTTATGCAGAGCGAGAAAGATTATTTAACTTACCACGTTCAAGCTGGAAAGATTATAACCCTAGCTTAATATCAAAAGGTGGTGGTGTGTTCAGCCGATCAGATAAATCGATCACACTAACACCAGAAATAATAAATATGTTAGAGACTAAAAAGAAAGAGATGGCACCGAACGAATTACTTCGGAATTTACTGAAGGTAAAAGCTGATCTATTTTGGAATGGTGGAATTGGTACTTTTGTTAAAGCGTCAACAGAATCTAATAGTGATGTTGCAGATAGAAATAATGATTTGATCCGAATTAATGCATCTGAATTAAATGTTCGTGTTGTAGGAGAGGGTGGTAATCTAGGATTTACCCAATTGGCTAGAATAGAATATGATTCCTTAGGTGGGTACATTAATACTGATTTTATCGATAATTCAGCAGGTGTGGATTGCTCTGACCATGAAGTAAATATAAAAATTTTACTGAATAATGTAATGCAGAGTCAGGACTTAACTGAGAAACAGCGTAATCAGCTATTAGCTGACATGACAGATGAAATTAGCAGCTTGGTTTTAAAAAACAATTACCAGCAAACTCAATCTGTCAGTATTTCTAAAGAACAATCCTACAGCAATCTTGATATGTATATTAATTTAATTAATCACTTAGAAGAGCTAGGCTTATTTAAGCGAAAAATTGAATTTTTACCAGACGAAAAAGAACTGGAGAAAAGAAAAACAGAAGGCGTAGGATTAAGCAGTCCAGAAGTTTGCGTGTTGCTTGCCTATAGTAAAATACACTTAAAAGATAAAATTCTTGCCTCTGATATTCCTGAGGATAGCTATATTGCGCCTATTGTGAAGACGGAGTTTCCTAGCCAAATAAACGATATGTTCCCTGATAAAGTAATGAATCATAGTTTATTGCGTGAAATTATTGCAACACAAACTAGCAATATGGTTATTAATGAAATGGGCGCAGTATTTATTAAACGGCTACAAGATGAAACTGGGTCGACGGTAGATAGCATTGTCAGAGCCTACTTTATTGTTAGGAAAGTGTTTTTTTATCGAAAGCCTCTGGCGAGAAATTGAAAAACTAGATTACAAGATTCCAAGCGAAGTTCAAATAGAAATGATGACAAATGTAGGTCGTATTGTTCGCCGAGCAGTGAGATGGATCATTAGCAATCACAAAGACTTAAGTCAAATAAAAAACATTGTTGAAATGTATCGAGAAGGAGTTTTATATTTATACCTCAACTTAGGCAATCTTTTATTAGGCACAGGTAAAGAATTCTATGAAAAAGTATTACAACGCTATTTGCGTTTTGATATGCCAAAAGATACCGCACTAAAAGTCGCCAGTTCAATGACTATGTTTTCAGCATTGGATATTGTGTCAATAGCAAATGAAAATCAAGTGACTGTGCATAATGTGGCTAAAGTATATTTTATGTTGAGTTCTAGTTTGGAGATTGGATGGTTAAGAGCACAGATCATGATGCAAAGAGTCAGTGATCAGTGGGAGTCACTAGCAAAAGCAGCTTTTCGTGATGAATTAGATTGTCAGCAAAGAGAAATTACCGTTAATGTTTTACGTCAATATCCTGATATTGATAATACAAAAGTCTGTGTGGAAAGTTGGCTTCTTGCAAATGAAAGCTTAGTCTATCGATGGCGTTCGATATTAGCAGCACTTAGCAATAATAACGCAGCTAATGACTTTGTCATGTATGTTGTAGCAATAAGAACATTACGTGACTTAACAAAAACGCACTTAGAAGTGGAAACAAAAATCATGAAAAAAGCGGTGATTTTTGAAAAAGCTAAAGAGGAAGAAAAAAATGATAGCAGTTGATGAGGCAAGCATATTAGTAGATTTTCCCTATACTTATCAATTTGTGGATGTATTGCAATCAAAATTAGCTTATATTGAACATGGAAAAGGTGATCCTATTTTATTTTTACACGGAGTGCCGACTTCATCGTATTTATGGCGCAATGTGATTCCTTATGTTGCAACAGTGGGACGATGTTTATCGCTAGATTTAATTGGCTTTGGCCAATCAGGAAAACCCGATATTGATTACTCCATTCAAGATCACTTAGCTTATCTAACTGCTTTTATGGATAAATTGGCGTTAGAAGATGTCACACTAGTAATGCATGGCTGGGGTTCAGTCTGTGGGTTTGCCTATGCAATGCAGAATCCTAGCAGAATAAAAAAATTGGCATTTTATGAGTCGCATATTCGTCCTATGCTTAACTGGAACATGATGGCGTTGCCAGTGCAGGAATTTGCTAGAGGATTAAAAAGTATCGAAGATCTAGAAAATAAAATATTGCATAGCGATTATTTTATGGAAAAAATGTTTCCAATAGCCAATATGCGTCAATTATCTGCTGAAGAAATATCTTACTACAAAGCACCTTTTCAGTCGGCAAGCGATCGTCGACCACTAATCACCTACATGCGAGAGGTACCTTGGTTAGGACAGAATATGGAAAGTATAGACTTTATTAGCCATTATTCTGAGCAGTTAGTGCAATCAAGTATTCCTAAATTATTAATGTTTGCTATACCTGGTTTTATAACGACTATCGATATGGTGACCTGGGCGAAGGAAAATTTATCTCATTTAACGCTGTGTGATTTAGGTGATGCGATGCATTATGCACAAGAAACAAATCCTGAGTTAATGGGGAAAATTCTAGCTGTTTGGATTCAAAGTATCGATGCTAAGTAAGCATATTGTTTTCAGAAATAAAGCAATATATAAACTGACTTAAAAATAATCATCTGTTAATAACTAACTGTTTTTTTAAAAAAAGCCGTTATATTTTTCATTTATAGTGTTATTTACTATCATTTTGAGCAAAAAATAATCATTCTACTCTGGCAAGCTTTATGCTTATAGTAATCTAGCAACCTCGCCAGCATATCAGAGGTATAGTATAAATATCTGTCATGGAGAAGGCATGTTTGGAAATAACAGTAAGCGTTATAACGATATTAAGCAAGTATGTGAAGGGACATTTTACGTTGATTTTGAAACAACAGCTGCGAACACATCGGGTGCAGGGATTATAAGCAGTCTATTTAGCACAAAAACGCCGATACAACACATAAGAGACAATAATTATCACTTTGAGTTAAGCCGTATTGTGTTTTATAGAGATGTTGAAAAAGTAAGACGACAGTTTATATTATCGGCCACAAGCAACGCCTCTTTAAATGAAATGTATAAAAACATTATTATTCTTCAACAAACACGTAAAAACAAAGAATCCAAAGTAACACAATGTTATTATGATAATCCTTTGTTTCTTTCAAGTGAGTATTCAGATTTAATTGGCGCGGTCAAAGAATTAGAAGGATTATTAGCTTATCGCGTTTATAAACAATCATTGAAACTTGGAAAAAAAAGTTTAACTGGGGATGAGAAAAAGACTCTATTGAGTAAAACAGCAACGGTGGCTCAAGTTGCACTTGCAGTGGCACAATTACTAGACATAACTTTTTCAAAATCAAATGATTACTCAGGAGAGAAAAAGCTTGAATTAATCAATGCTCATTATGAATCAATCAACCAACAAATACCGCCAGGTAGTGTAAATGAAAAAATAATAAAATATGCTGTATGCGGCTTAGCAGCAACTGCTTCTTTTATTGTTAGTGGTACAGCTGGGTTTGCTTTAGGTTTTACTTTTAGCTGTGTTGGTGCATTAGGACTAGGTTTTTCTGCCCCTATTGCCGGTGTTAGCTTGATTGTTGCCGGTGTTATCTCATTAGCTATTGGTCTGGGTTGCGCGTGTGCAGCTGCATTTGCTACAGGGATTTATACCAAAGACTATATTCATCGTAAAAATTTTACAGCCCATGAACGTTCAGCTATTGATGCTATTGTCCATAATGCAAAAGAAAAAGTAGCACAGATCCATAGACTAGATAGAGATAGCGCAGAAACTTATTTAAGTAACCAACAAGAAAAAAAAGATAAGCGACGAAGCGTTCGACGCAACGATAAGAAGAAAACAGAGGAGAAAAATTCTGATAGAGAAGGAGCAATTTTAATTCCATATTATCCACGGTAGGCGTTAATCTTTTGACTGCAAATTGCTCTGCACGATACTTATAACACATCATTATAAGCTAGCGATTTTTTCAAAAGTCTTCTATACTTGTTGAACACATTTTTTTTCCATGTATTTATAAGGAGTTTTATGTGAAATCGACTAATTTTTTTTCAATTATGTTATTAATTTTCCTTGGCTATGTCGCTTCGTATTCTTATGTTTTTGCAAGTGAAATACAGGAACCAGTGCCCTCCGTTGTATCAGAGTTGATAGAGAACAAGATCAATATCAATTTAGCAGATATTGCAACACTTGTACGAATAAAAGGCATTGGCTTAGCCAAAGCTAAGGCAATTATTGATTATCGAGAGTTATATGGTCCATACTATAAACTGCAGGAATTAATAAATGTTAAAGGGATCAATCAAAAATTATTGATGAAAATAATACCACAATTACGAACTGAGTAATGGTATGATGCATACGGAAATGATCAGAAAATGAAAGAAAATTTACTTGAGGTTGAACATCTTAGTATTGGCTTATGTAGGGAAACCGGTTTTCAAACAATTATTGACGATATTTCTTTTAGTATTCAGCGTGAACAAACATTTGCGCTATTAGGGGAATCTGGCTGTGGTAAAACACTGACAAGTCTGGCCATAAGTCGTTTACTGCCGCCATCGTGTGCCTATATGCAAGGCAGTCAATTATATTTTAATAACATAAACTTACTGCAGTATTCGCAGCGGCAAATGCAAGCTATTCGTGGGCGACGCATTGCTATGATTTTTCAAGAACCCATGACAGCATTGAATCCTGTTTTGACTGTTGAACAACAAATATCTGAAGTATTGAAAATACATTGTCGAATGACACGACAGCAGCGTCGCAGTCAATGTTTAACATTATTATCCGATGTTGGGATTCCCGATCCTAAGCACACATTAAAAGCTTATCCACATCAACTATCCGGTGGTATGAAACAACGCGTCATGATAGCAATGAGTGTTGCATTAGCGCCAGATTTGCTGATTGCAGATGAGCCAACAACTGCATTAGATGTCACTATTCAAGCACAGATTTTACAATTATTACGTCGTCTGCAGAAAGAAAAGGGAATAGGGATATTATTGATCAGCCATGATTTAGGTGTTGTTGCACACATGGCGGATGAAGTTGCTGTTATGTATGCAGGACAGATCATCGAGCAAGCAAAGGCTAGTGATTTTTTTCAACAAGCAAAGCATCCCTACAGTGAAAAATTATTTGACGTCATTCCCTCACTAGAAAAAAGAGGAGAAAGATTATCAGCAATTTCAGGAAACGTCCCTAGTCTTGTAAAATTGCCTAGTGGTTGTCGTTTTCAAAATCGTTGTGATTATGCTTGGAGATTATGTAAACAGAAAAAGCCGAGCTTAATCTCGATTGATCATCAGCAGTACGTTCGCTGTTGGCGTTATAGTGAGCAAACAATAAAAGAAAAACAACACATCGTTCCCCAATCGATAAAAAAGCCAGCAAACATTCACCAACCATTGGAAGAACAATTGCGTTTGAATAACATTAAAGTTCATTTTCCTATTTATCGTGGTATTTGGCATCGTCAAACAGCTAGCATTAAAGCGGTTGATGGTGTTAATTTGACAATGAGGCGAGGGCAGACTTTAGCATTGGTTGGAGAATCCGGCTGTGGAAAATCAACACTAGGCAAAGCAATCATACAATTATTGTCGCTTACTGCAGGTGAAATGTTTTATCAAAAAAAGCCGCTAACCAAGCAACTTGCTCAAGTGAAATCATTACAAATGATTTTTCAAGATCCTTATGCATCGCTGAATCCACGTATGCCAATTAGTCAAATTATTGCGGAGGGTATGCAAACTAATGGTTTGACATCACTAGAAGTAAAGCAAAAAGTGATCGCACTGTTAAAAGTCGTAGGATTAAGAGAAGATAGTCTTGATCGCTATCCTCATGAGTTTTCCGGAGGACAACGGCAACGCATTGGTCTTGCGCGTGCTTTAGCTGTC
>CBDDLJ010000007.1:0-52712 GCA_965230635.1 Gammaproteobacteria bacterium | reverse complement strand
GATCTTGCCGTTTGAAGTGCCACACGGTGGCCCGCCATATACGCTTTGCGCGCATCATCGCCAAAATGGTCAAAATTCATGGCAGTTAAATCCATATACCGGCTATAGAAAAACATCCACGGAAACTTGACATGGCGGGTCGCCATACCAAAATAATAATCACTACGGCCACCTGTCAACACACCGCTGTGTTGTTTTTGTGCTTCCCTCGTGCTTTGGCCTCGGGTAAGCCCCTCTAGTATGGCACCTCCTTCTTCTTCTATAATCTTTCTTAAGGTTTCAATTTCAGCAAGTCCCTCATCGCACGTCACATCACTCAATGTTTTATAAGCATTATTAAACCGTATATCCTGCTCCGCTTCTATGGCATTGGCATTTTGACCTGGGGCATCACAAATTGGCTCGCCAGGCACGCCATAAAATCACCACCAAAGCTACTAATAATCCCGGTGTTAACCACAAGCGTGGATTGAGCTTCAGTTCAAGCGTATTCCGATTAAATAGGCCATGTTCTTGCAATGTATCTAAGAGTGTTTCAGCAGCAAATTGACAGAACGCAATATCCCCTATCGCCTTGTGTTCTATTGCTGAGAATTTTTGCTGGTGCGGATCGATATGGCTGTTAGCATCGCGTTGAGCTGCAATTGCCAGGGTAGTTTCATAATCTTTGCGCGTTACCTGTATTTTTTCACCATCATCGGTTGTTATCCATATTAAGTCATCTGGTAATGCTTGAGTTGCTTCATGTTTCTTCATCTGGGTTTGCTCCTTTTGATAAACGATACCAACTTAAGTTGCTTTTACATCTTTCATTTTAAAACTCAATGGACATTTCTGGATCACTTGGTGTCGTTCCTCACCATCGGCATACATGCATTACTGTCTCATCTCTATTTTTTCATACCGATGATTTAGTTGTATACAACTGGCCTTAATTGCAGCTCTATCTTGCATCGATGCGCAAACAATGTGAAATTTCCGCAAGCACACCATCTTATCGGAAAGTATTGTGCGGCCATATGGCCAAGGCATTTTAATAAGGCATTCACGGGAATTTTATCCTCTTTTGCTTTGCTTAAAAATCTACCAGGAACCGCGCACTTAACAAAACATATTCTAGTAATGCAACACTAATCACCGACCGGTAGCCCTAGAAAATAAATCTACCATAGTTGACGCACTCTTTCAAATTAGCAGGGTAAAATCACATTTTGCGCTTTATTTGACCGCTAATAATTTATATTGAAATTTGTCACTGCCACATCGCCTGTTTCAGCTTTCCTTGCATGAAAATGGCTGTAATAAGATTTAAGTTGGATATACTTTGTTAATCATCTTTCTCTAATTTATCGTCTGGAAAAATTGATTTTTTTGTTTGCTCGTTTAAAAACTTGCCATTTACCTGAAGAAGAGTTTGAGGCTACCTGCGTTGATTTTTTAGTATTTGTTTTGCCTGATTGGCGCCGGCGCTGCCTCTGTTTGCTGTTGCTTTAATAATTGTGCAAAATCGACTGGAGGTAGTAATACTGATTCAAAACCAGCATTTAAAATTGCATCTGCAACATGTTTACGCAAATAAGCAAACAACATCGTTGGCATATAAATATTGAGCAAATTTGCCAGCGCCTGTTGGTCTTTTGTATTTGTTCGAATAATCCCAGCCTGCTGAATAGATACGGTATAAGCTGTGATTTTTTCATAAGAGGCTGTTAAAGAAAAATGAAGCGTTACTTCAAAACGATCGTCTGTCAATTTTTGGTTTTGTACACTCATTTCATGTCTATATTCAAGTTTGCCAGATTGCTCAAATGCTTGAAAACTGTAAGGAACCTTACAACTTTGATCTTTTAGATAAAAACGTTGTAATTCAATTTCTATCCCTGGGATTTCTTGCCCTGTTTCAGATGCATTTTTTTCTGTCATACCATTACCTTATGTTATATAGTGCTGTGCCTCGCTCTGTTAAGTTTCAACTACCTTAGCGATGCAGCTCTGTAAGTGTTTATAATGCTGAGCAGCCCTACGCAGGATCTCTGACTTTATCGGAAACCGCTGCAAGCATAGCGTTTACTTTTGCATTATCTTTATCTAGCGCATGTGCTTGTTGAAAAGCATACTGCGCTAATTCCATCTGCTGATCATTCAAAGCTAATTTTCCTAGCAAGTACCAGCCATTAGTATCCTGAGGATTTTTCTCCATATACTGTCTCATATGAATTACAATATCTTTGACTGAACCTAAGTGATAAAATTTCTTTCTTAACTCATAGCGATCCTTGCCGGTTTCTAGCCAAGTGGTAGTTTCTGTAAAATTACCCCATAAACTATATAAACCTACTGATACCATTACTAACAAAATAGTGAGCACTGAACTGGCTGCTATTTTTTTTTGCTTTATCCACGGTAATATAGCAAATAAAATAGCAATAATAGTAAGAAATATAATTGAAAAAATGAATAGTGTCATTGAGCCATTTTAAATTTATATTTATTTTTTAACGAAGCGAATCCAAAAAACAACATTAAAAATGGACCAAGCCAAAGTAGCAATGTTTTAAAGTCAATCGGTGGCTTATAAAGAATAAATTCACCATAACGCTCTGTTAAAAATTGTTTAATTTCTTCATTGCTTTTACCATCACCAACCTGTAAATAAATTTCTCGGCGCAAATCTTGCGCCAATGCAGCATTAGATTCTGCAAATTTTGATTAGGGCAAACAACACAGCGTAATTCTTTTGTTAATTGCTGAAAACGCAGTTCATCTTGTCCATTATCAAAGCTAAATACATAATCGACAGCATAGGCATTAAACGATACTAAATACACTATAATAACGAGTAGTTTATGCATTATCTTCCGCTTCCAATTTGTTTAATAATGGTACGATTTTCTTTGCAAAAATTGCCTTTGATATCGCTCCCGTATGTCTATAACGAATTATCCCTTTCTTGTCAATAATAAAGGTTTCAGGAATTGTGTACACACCTAAGCTCATTAATGCTAAACCATTGCTGTCAATCCAGTTTTTTAAATAAGGATTGCCATATTGCTGTAAATAAAAATTGGCTTGTGTTGTATTGTCTCGATAAGCTAAGCCATAAAGATTATATGCTTTGTGCTTATTTAACGCTTGCCATACTTTATGCTCATGATAACAAGATTGACACCAGCTTGCCCAAATATTTAGCAAAGATACCTTATTTTTTAACGTATCTTGAATTTGTTCTGTCTGATAAGCATCAATATTTAACAGTTCAAGATTGGGGATTGGTTTATCAATAAGCATAGAGGGTAAATCTATCGGATCATTTCCTAAGCCTCGCCAAAATAGAACAGCGAGCATTGAAAACAATAACAAGGGTAGACAATAACGTAATGCGAATAATCGTTTGATCTTAGTTGCTTTTTTCATTGGTAGGCTCCCTAACACTTGTATTGATTCGTTTTATTCTAATGCTATTAAATAATGTCAATAATCCGCCTAAAAAAACAAAAAGCCCACCTAACCATATCCAGCGAATAAAAGGCTTATAATAAACTCGTACCATCCATGTCTCATTTGGATACTGATTACCAAGCACAATATAAATATCATAAAAGATAGATGCAAAAATAGCGGGCTCTGCAACCCATGTTTTTGTTAACGTGTATTGCTTTTGCTTTGATTGGATATTGCCAATAGTTTTATTAGCTTTTTTAATAGAAAAATCGGCAGAAATCCCTTCATAGTTCTCTCCCTGTATGGATCGTAGCGTATTAAACTGGATTGCATAATTATTTATGGAGACTTTTTCCGTTAAGTCCATTCTCACCGCTTGTTCTTCACTTAAATTAGCGGATATGGCAATCGCTAATGCCGTAATACCAATACCAATATGCGCTAATACAAATCCCAAGGAATAAACTTTTCCTTGATGATATTTAATTCTTGTTAGTGTTGAAACAATCACCCAAATTCCAAGGAATATTCCTAATACTTCAAGGATATATATGGCTGAATGTAACAGGTATAATATCAACATTGTTAATACAATACTAATAATCAGTGTTGCTGTTATTTTTGTTTTCAATCGATACCATTCGGTCTTATACCATCCTGAGTGAATACCTGTACTCATTAATATCAATAGCAATATCGTTAATGGAACAAATATCGCATTAAAATAAGGTTCGCCTACAGACAACTTTCCAAAACCGAGCCACATCAATTAGTAATGGATATAGTGTACCCAGCGCAATACTTGCGGTAATGACAACCAACAACATATTGGCTAATAACAAAAATGACTCGCGTGACAAAATAGTCAATTTATCAGTACTACTCCATTGCTTCGCACGTATGCCATATAAAAACAAACTAACACCGATCAGTATAAAAAGATATTTTAATAAAAACACACCCCGCGCAGGGTCGTTAGCAAATGCATGTACTGAGATTAAGATCCCAGAGCGAACTAAAAAAGTGCCAACCAAACTCATCGTATAAGTCAAAATAGCAAGCAACACTGTCCAATGATAAAGTTGATTGCGCTGCTCCATTACCATAAGGCAATGAATGAATGCCGTTGCTAGCAGCCAAGGCAAAAATGATGCATTTTCAACCGGATCCCACACCCACCATCCACCCCAACCTAACACGTGATAAGACCACCAACTACCTAAAACAATGCCTAAGGTTAACGCTAGCCAGGATAATAATGCCCATGGTCTTACCCAACGAGCCCAATCTGCATGAATATTTTTTGTTAATAAACCGGCTATAGCAAAAGCAAATGTAATCGCAAAGCCGACATATCCCAAGTACAGCATTGGTGGATGCATTATCAAGCCAGGATCTTGTAAAATAGGATTTAAATCAAGCCCCTCAAAAGGCACATTTGGCAACGTTCGTGCAAATGGTGAAGATGTCTGTAGTAAAAACCAAAAGAATCCAACATTCATCAATCCCAACACAGCTAAGACAACCGCTATAAATTGTTGAGGGATATGTTGATTGTTGTAAATCAAAATGAAAGTCCAGCCGGTTACTACCAAGACCCACAATAACAATGAACCTTCATGCCCTCCCCACACTGCTGCTAATCGATAAAGCAGTGGCAATGATGTGGCCGAATTGCTGGCAGCATAAAGGACAGAAAAGTCACTTTGCCAAAAGATATAAACTAAACAAAAAAATGCGGCGAACACAAAAAAAAAGACACCAATAGCACAAGGACGAGCAAAAGAGTAAAACAAAGCCTTGCCACGAATAATAGCCATCGCAGGCATTATCGCCTGTATCAATGATAAACATAAAGCGAGAATAAGCGCATAAGTGGCTAGTTCAGGGATCATGCTTGCTCCTTGCTAATATTTGGTGGCATATAATTTTCATCATGTTTTGCCAGCACTTGTTTTGCATCGATATGATGAATGCTAAATAACTTTCCTTGTACAACAATACCCTTACCTTCTTTAAATAAGTTTGGTAGTAAGCCATTGTATGTTACTGACATATCGTTTGAAAAATCAGTTAAAATAAATTGTACATTTAATGTTTTTTTATCAAAATGCACTGAGCCTGGTTTCACCATTCCCCCTACTCTGATTTCTGACGTGGGCAATGCTTTTTCTGCATGCAATTGGGATGGCGTAAAATATAAATTAATATTTTGCTGTAAGGCAAATAAAACTAAGGCTACTGCAGTTGATATAACCAGTAAAAATCCAATAATACCAACAACTCTTCGCTTACGATGGGTTAACATAATCTGTGCTCTGTAATTTTTCTCGTTGCTTTAACATTGTTAATGTTTTTTTATATTGCAAAATAGAAAACAAAATATTCAGCAAAAAAACCAATATCACCATACCATAACAAGCCAAAATATAAGGCCAATAATGACTTGTAGAAACTATCAACTCTAATGAATCAGCCATATTCTTTCACCCATTTAACTACCCAGCTTGAACCATTTTCACGCCGTAAAATTTCTGTTCGCACGCGTAATGTCATAACAAAAAGATAATACACAAAAAATGTAAAAATCATCACTAACAATGGAAACATCATGCTTTTTGCAATTGAGGGTGAACCCAAGCGTGAAATAGTTGCACCTTGATGCAATGTATTCCACCAAACAACTGAAAAATGTATAATGGGAATGTTAACTACCCCGATTAAAACCAGTAACGCACTGGCTTTATCACTGGCATTTTGCTCCCGAACAGCTGACTGCAGTGTAATAATACCCAAGTAAATAAAAAACAAAATCAATGCTGACGTCAAACGTGCATCCCATATCCACCATGTTCCCCACATCGGCTTGCCCCAAACTGAACCGGTAAAAAGGGAGAGAAAAGCAAACCAAGCACCAATTTGAGCACTACATTTTAAACAAATAGCAGCGATCTTTATTCGCCATATCAAAAAAACACAGGCCATAGTGGCCATTAACATATAAACACCCATGGCCATAAAGGCACTAGGCACATGAATATAAATAATTCGGTATCCTTCTCCTTGTTGAAAATCAGCTGGTGCAATATAGAGCCCCCAGACTAAACCGAGCGTAAATAAAAATAAAAAGATAGCTAGAAAGTAATGTCGTGCTTTTGTTGCAAGATGATAACAGTGCTGTGGTGATAATAGTGTGACTAATTTCATTCAAATACCTTTAACTTCAAAATAGCACTGGTCGCTAAAGGTGAAAACAGTATCGCGACTAATGAAATTGCTAACAGAAAGGCATACTGGCCCAAAGGCATAATGCTTTCATTAGCAAACATGATCGCACTGCTGCCAAAAATTAGCATGGGTAAAGCAAATGGAATTAACAGTATAGGAATTAAAATAGATTGTTGTTTTAATCCAATCGTTAATGCCGCAATTGCCATCCCCAATAAACTTAAAATAAAAGTGCCTAATAAAGTACTAATAAAAACAGCAATAATCGCACTCGCTTTTAAATAGAAAAGCACAGATAAAGCCGCCGCTAAACACGTCAAAGGCAAGCCTGAAAAACACCAGTGAACAATGATTTTACATAGCACTTGTTGTGTCAAAGAAACAGGACCAAAAAACATTTTATCAATATAACCATTTTCATACTCGTCGCGAAACAAGTGCTGCAAGGCTAAAAATTGGGAAAATAACACGGCAATCCAAATAACGCCAGGGGCTATTTGCGTTAAAATAAGACGATCCGGGGTCATGATCAAAGGAAAAATACATAGGACTATTAAGAAAAAAATAGCAGCATTGAAATATTCTTGCTTATTTCTGAATTGATTTAGCCATTCTAAATAGAATAATTGCCTTATCATGCCCCACTGACTCATAAATAAAGACTCACTATACTGCCTGTCGGCAATCGCCCTATCGTTTGGTGGCTAGTCAAAATAACAATACCACCATTCGCGCTATGCTGCTTTATCAAGGCACTTAATATGTCTTGACTGGCTTGATCTAAACCAATAAACGGTTCATCTAGCAACCAACATTGAGCGGTTGTGATGAATAATTTAAGCAATGCTAATTTTTTTTGCTGTCCAAATGACAATTCATTGGCTATTCGATCGAGATATTGCTGCATTCTAAAGGCTTTGGCAATTTCTGCAACTTGTAGCGTCGATAAACATTGTCCCCATAATAAACTGTCACATTGAATATTTTCCACAACAGTTAAATAATTTTTAATTGCATTTTTATGACCTATATAACAACTATGTTGAATAAGGTTCGTGTTTTTTTTAGGCAAAGCCTGCCCATTAATCTGAATAGGATTTTCAACATTGTCTAGTAATCCAGCCAAAATGCGTAACAAAGTTGTTTTTCCTGAACCATTTTTTCCAAATACTTGTAATATCTCACCAAAGTGGAGTGTAAATGAAACATTCTGTAATATAGGCTGAAAACCCCGTTGATAGGATAAATTTTTAGCAGAAATTGTTTCTATCGGATGTTTTTTAATCATGTTGTGCAATAATGTTACATTCATTGAGTTTGGCACATTATCGCTAAGAGTCATAACGAGTGCAAGTAAAAACACTGCTAAGCAACAGACAATACAAAATTGGAGAATTTTTATGCAATTATTAGCTGAATATGGGATATTTCTGGCAAAAATCGCTACCGTTACCATCGCCATTTTAGTTTGTGTGGCAGGCATTATTGGTTTGGCAGCAAAAAATCGCTTTAAAGAAACCGGTAAAATAACCATCAAAGGATTGAATAAAAAACTGAGAAAATTAAAAGATGAATGTGCTGAAGCCATTTTTAGCAAAAAAGAATTAAAAAACTACCATAAAACCAATAAGCAAACAGATAAAAATCGACAATCAGCTGATACGAAGCGCATCTTTCTGATCAAGTTTAATGGTGATATTCGTGCCACCATGGAAAAAAATCTTGAGCAAGAAGTCACTGCCATTCTTTCTATCGCAACCAGCAATGATGAAGTTGTTTTAAGTTTACAATCGGGTGGAGGCTTAGTACCTCACTATGGCTTGTGTGCCTCTCAATTAAGGCGTATTCGCGATAAAAATATTCATTTAACCGTTATTATCGATAAAATCGCTGCCAGTGGCGGTTATCTCATGGCCGCGGTTGCTGATAAAATTATTGCTGCGCCTTTTGCGATTATTGGCTCCATTGGAGTATTAGCGCAAATGCCAAATTTTCATCGTCTACTTAAACAACACCATATTGATTTTGAACAAGTATCTGCTGGCGAGCACAAGCGAACATTAACACTTTTTGGCGAAAATACAGCAGAATCACGTTTAAAGCTGCAATCTGAGTTAGAGGATATACACCAGCAATTCAAAGACTTTATCGCCCGCTTTCGTCCCTCACTCAACATATCAACTGTTGCCACAGGAGAGTACTGGTTAGGTGAGCGTGCACTTGAATTGAATTTAGTCGATACACTAGGTAGCACTGAAGATTATTTACAGCAAGCAATGAATGACAAAGATATTTTTGAAGTGCAATTTAAAACAAAGAAAAAAATATCTGACAAATTTTCTGAAACAATGCACGACACATTGTCATTGCTGTTTGCTCAATCATCAAAAAGTGAGCGTATTATTTTTTAATAGCTGATTAAAAGACCAACAAAAAAACATCCTATAGACATTAAGATCGTTAGTGACTTTTTCATCGTAGATTAAGAATATAAATTAACGTTGGCTTGCATATATACTATATAGCAAGCGCAACATTTTTTAGCAAATTTCAGATTGCGCCAAGGCAACCGGTGCAGTTATTCCATACGAACAACGTCTTTTGCCTGTAATCCTTTTTTACCTTCAGTCACTTCAAATTCAACGGAATCATTCTCTTTCAATGTACGCCGACCTGTACCCTGGATGGCATTGTAGTGTACAAATACATCACCACCTTGTTGACGTTCAATAAAACCATAACCTTTTTCGTCATTAAACCACTTCACACGGCCGGTTTCTCGATCTGACATTCTTTTCTCCTTCACACAACATTTCAAACAAATAACACTTTTACAATTCCAGCCAAGACGATTACAAAACAACAAACGTGTTAAAAATGTACAGATTTACTTATCAATACCCAAAACTACTACGCTATTGTACAAAATAACTACTTAGCGAACTTGCTAAAAACTAAAATACCATTAGTTCATATAAAATGATAGCACATAAACAACAACACCCTCTTCTTTATTGTATTTATATTTAAAAAATATATAATTTGCACGGCATAAATGATTATATTAAAACCAAATAGACTAAAAGGCGGCTATAATGAGTTCAGCTCAAACAGCAAAAAAGACAAATCCAAGTTATACCCTCCCGATAAATGTGCCTAAAATAATGTGCAGCAGCTGTGAATTTAATGTGAAATTTGCCATCCAAGAGCTATGCGAGATTCCAGAGGAGAATATTCGCGTTGATCATAAGAAAAAAATGGCTTTTATTAAGATACCGCCTAATTTCAAAAAATCTTACTGGGAAATTCAGCATGCAATCGCCAGCCATACTGAGTTTTCTTCTAGTATAGCTTATCAAGACAAATATAAAATCAAACAACAGTTAATTAAAGCGATTGTATCACTGAGTATTGGCATTCCGCTGATGCTATTATGCTTTGCTGGTTTCCTCCCATCGGTAGCGACACTGTATGGCCAAATTGCCTGGGGAATCATTGGATTGTGTAGTCTTGGCAATACTCTTTACTCAGGAAGAGACTCTTTTCGTCAAGCCTGGACTGATTTACGTCATGGCAAAGTTCAAACACCGGCATTGATATCTCTGAGCGTTATAACAGCACTGTGCTTATCATTTGCTGTTGTCGCCGTTCCAACCTTTTTTCCACCACTAGCTCGTCATTTATATTTTGAAGTCACTTTTATGTTATTAGGATTTAAACATTTAGGTGACTATTTTAAAAACACTGCATTGATAAAAGCAAACAGCTACTCAAATAAAACACGCTCAGAGCAAACAGCCAAAATCAGTAACGATTTTTTTAAGCTATTTCCTGATAAAGCTTGTGTGGTAACAAATGATTTATCCTCTTCGGCTGTAAAAAATATCTTCAGCATCCGGGTTGGTGAAAAAATTATTGTAAAACCTGGAGAAAGAATTCCCTTAGATGGCAAAATTGTTAGACTAGAAAATAACCAGCAAGGACGGTATGCCACTATTGTGTCTATCTCAAATGAATTATTCGAAGGTCACTCTAAACCAATACGTAAGAGACCAAACGCTATGGTATATACCGGTGCCATTAATGAAAGTAGAAAGCCTATTATCATTCAGGTAACAAGCACACCAACAAACAGTCAATTAAATAAACGCATTATGAATATTGAAGAGAATAATCGACATTCTCCCTTCCAAATCAATACACTAGCAAATAAAATAAATCGCTATTTTATTCCTGTTATTTTAGGCATAACGCTACTGACAGCTTGTGCTTGGTTTTTCTTAGGTCCTGCACCCGTACTGCCCTACTTAATCAGTAGCACATTATCCATACTAGCCATTACCTGTCCCTGTTCTATGGTGATTGCACCTGCCATTGCTACCAGAGTAGGTATCAAGGTAGCTGATAAAAATAAAATAAAAATGCGTAATACCAGTGTTATTGAAAAAATAAACGCGACGGATACCGTTGTTTTTGATGTCAATGGTACCCTTACTCATGAAGTAGCAGATGCTAATATTTTTTACTCAATAAGTACAAATATAAAAGAATTATTATATCACGCTGCGTGCATTGAAAAAAACTCATCTCACCCCTATGCTAAAGCAATTGTCAAGCAATACAAAAAATCTTATGATACGCCATTAAAAGAAATGGATGTGATTGAACATGATACTGGCTTAGAATGCAAAACAAATGGAAAACATATCTGCATTGGCCAAATTGATCTATTAAAAAATAAAGGCATTACTTTGTCAGCTGAACAGCTACAAATTCTAAAGAAGATACAAAGTAAAGCTGCCTCCCCTGTCTTTATGAGCATCAATGGAAAAATTGCCGCTATTTTTGGTATCAATAGTACGCTCAGACCTGAGGCAAAAGCATTAGTCAATAAACTCAAAGAAGAAGGGAAAAAAATCATACTAGCTAGTGGTGCTGACAAAGCCACAGTGACACACATTGCGAATCAACTTGGCATAGAAAATGATCCTGAATTGCTCAAGCAAGGAATGCAAAATATAAATTACGGTATGCGAGTAGAAACCAGCATTCGAACGATAAAAACTCGATTTGTAAAAGAAGAGATTTTAAGTTTAGCGGCAAGTTTAATCGCTAGTGCAGATGAGGTGAACTCAGATCCTTGTTACCGTGCTGTTTCTTTGAAACATGAAAAAACACAATCTACTGTCTTAATGCCAGCGACCCAAGTAACAGTTACACCAAGCAAAATACGAGGATATGTTGACGGTAACAGTATTACTATCATCAAACAAAAAAGTTCTATTTATAATAGTAATCTTACTATTCAAATTAACAATAGAACAGTCGCTTGCATAGAGATGCAACCCACAAAAAAACAATTAGTGAAACAATTGCAGCAAACAGGTAAACATGTGATCATGGTAGGTGACGCCTTTAATGATGCTGAAGTATTAGCCGATCAATCTGCTGTGACTGTTGCAATGGGACATGGTGATGAGCGTTGTCGCAAACTAGCAGACATTACTTTAAACGATGGATTATGGGGCCTATATAAATCGATAGAAATATCTAACAAAGTAATGACCCACACTTATTGGGCGCTGGGATTATCACTCACCTATAATTTGATTGCCATCCCCATGGCTGCTATGGCTATATTCAACCCAGCTTTAGCAGCAGCTGCCATGTTAACTTCATGTATTTGTATTTCATTTGTTGTTACTGCCATTCATTGGAATAAATTAACGAATAATCCAGCAAAAACTACCTCTATTGATAAAAAACCACCAACATTGCCTAAAAGCTCAACAAGAACATTGAATGAGCTGCTTTCAAGAGCGATAGCATCTGAAAAATTGCATGAAGAATCAAGTCTATGCGATAAAAGCCTTGCTCAATTGTTAAGCCCGAACGAAATTATAAGTGATGAGTATGCTAATATACCGAGCATTACACAGGCAAATAAGCGTACAAATCAGTTAGAGACAATACCACCAATAGCTATTCCATCTTATTAATGGACGATACTCTTCAGCGACTATTAGCATAACTAACGCTGCTATCTAGGGCAAAATCACCATAAGGCTGCACAAAAAAAATACTGCTCAAATATAAAAAAACATTAACGCGGTTAGGTGAAGTTTGTTTATTTCACCCAGGCATGATAATATATTAAACAAATTGTTAGAGTAATATTTAGGAATGAATTTATGAATAAACATCAAGCAATAAAAAATAAAATTATTCAAAATCATAAAGCAGGGAAAACACAATTTGGCTTTTCTTATAAAGCATTGGACGATAGACATTTCTTAACAATTCTGCAAGTATTTTCTCAAGAAAAAATTCCCGTAACTCAGTTAAATTTGGCTGGCAATCGCTTACAATTTGCTATTGATATACCAACCAATTTAGCTAACACTCTATCTAGCTCGCTGCGTCATCTTGATTTGAATAATAATAAAATAACACAGATAGGATTAAAAAACTTAGCTAAATTACTTGAAAATTGTAATAACTTAAAAAGCTTTAATCTGTCTTATAATAAGATAAGTGAGGCTGACGATCTTGTCAAAATACTTAATACGGCACCTGAATTAAGCTGTCTCTTCTGTAATAACAACAAACTAGAAGACGGTGGAGCAATTGCTATTGCGAATGGTTTAAAAAACAAACCAAAATTAACTCGGTTAAATATTTCAAACATAAAAATGACATCTGCTGGCATTAGTGCAATAATTGAAACATTAAAAGATAGTGCTAACATAAAAGAACTTTATCTGAATAATAATATCTGTGATGCAAAAGCAACGGATGCAATCAGTTATTTACTCACCCATAAGCCATCACTTCATATACTGAATTTGGATAAAATGCAGTTAAATGACGATGACTCGATAAAAATTTTCAATGCACTAGCCAATAAAAATTGCATGCTACAACATCTTTATCTAGAGAGAAACCACATTGGAAAAAAAGCAATGCTTGCGGTTGAAGAAGCGCTAAAAATCAATCAGACTTTGCAAACTTTGTACCTTAATGAAAATGAGATTGACGACATTGATCCCTTAGCAAACGCCTTAGTTAAAAATACTAGCTTGCTTGTATTATCAATGGCAGAAAATAAGATTACAAATAATTCTGCAATAAGACTAGCAAGAAGCCTAGAAAGCAATACTAGCTTGCGATCAATCAACCTGGAATTTCAAGATGGAGAAGAAAAATTCACAGCAGACTTTTATCTTGCTTTTTTTGAAATGTTAAATAAAAATGCCACATTGATAAAAGCCATCCTTGACTGCGAAAACTCTAATAATTACATAAACACAATAATAAAAAAAATAGATAATCAACTAAGAACTAATCAAAAAAAATTATTATCTGAAGATATCAGAAGGCTGACAAACAAAAAATTTCTAAATGAATTTGATATGTTATCTGCGATAAGCTTACCTGCTTCTACTACAGCAGAGGCAGCATCATGCAGCAATGAATCTCAACACACAAGTACTAACCCTTCTAATACTTTAACAACAATTGATTTTTCTAGCCAAAACAGCAAGAAATGGGCATATAGAACATATGGCAAAATGTGTTATGTTAAAAAAATAACAAATGATGAATATAAACCAAAAACGTTAACCACTAAAAGAACAGCAATTATACAAATTACTAAGGCTATTGAAGAGACATTAAATATATATAAAGCATATTGGGCACCAAAAGAGAAACTTTTTTTTAGTGTTGCGCGAACTGGAATAGTAACACGCCCCTCTTATAAAAAGCTATCTGACATTTATGTAGCTATTAATGATAACTCAGACATCACTCTGGAGGAATTAGCAAAACTAATATTAACATTTCTAGAAAAGCAAAAATCGAAGTGGCATCCTGAAAAAAAAGATGAAACAGGAGAATATATAAAAGGCCCATCCATTAAACCCTTGTTAATGAGAAAATTGTTGACTATTGAGTTAATCAACACAAAAATAGAGAATAATACAATGACGATAATAACTAAAGAAAATGGCAAAAATATATCTTATAAGTTAAACTTAACAAAACCCAACTTTGATAATTGCTATATTCCTGGTTTAATTAATCATCTTGAAAATCAATTAATGCAATGTTGCGGTTTGTATAAATCATGTAAGCAAGAAGTGCCAACAATCTTCTCGCAGCCTTAGATAGCAACAGCAAAATAAATCCAGCATTAACATTCAAATTGATCAATAAAATCAGGGACGGTCGTTTTTAACAATATTTGCCGATCTAAACATGACTGATAAATCTTTTCTGCTTTAGCTTTATCAAAGCAGCTTAATAAATTAGCTGAAAATTTTTCTAATAACAATGGAATACCCTCTTTACGCCGGCGTTTATGTCCAACAGGATAATTAATTGTGACTTTTTCTGAAAAGCTGCCATCATTAAAAAATACTTGAATACTATTGGCAATAGCGCGTTTACCAGGATCAAAGTAATCTTGACTAAACTGCTTGTTTTCTGTTACATGCATTTTGCTACGCAAATAATCTATTTGTGGATCAGCTGCAACGTCTTCTTCATAATCTTGAGCAGATAATTTGCCGTATAGCAATCCAATTGCTACCATATACTGTAAACAATGATCGCGATCAGCTGGGTTATGTAATGGCCCCGACTTACTAATAATGCGAATACCGGCTTCTTGTGTTTGCAGTGAAATCTGCTCAATCAAATCGATCTTATTTTTTACTATTGGGTGTAGCTGAATAGCTGCTTCCACCGCTGTTTGAGCATGGAACTCAGCAGGATAAGATATTTTAAATAAAATATTTTCCATAACATAAGTCGAAAATGGTTGTGCGATGGTAATCGATTTCTTGTTAAATAAAACGTCTTGAAATCCCCACTGGCTGGCAGTTAAAACACTAGGATAACCGGTCTCTCCTGTTTTAGCAATCAATGCTAAATGTACCGCACGGCTGGTTGCATCGCCTGCTGCCCATGATTTTCGTGAACCTGTATTAGGTGCATGACGATATGTTCTTAAGCTGTGTCCATCTAACCATGCTAATGACAAAGCATTTAATAACTGTGTTCTATTACACTGCAGTAGCTTGCAAGCGACTGCAGTTGATGCTACTTTAACCAGAATCACATGATCTAGACCAACACGATTAAAGCTGTTTTCTAATGCCAGTATCCCCTGAATTTCATGTGCTTTAATCATTGCATGTAACACATCTTGCATCAGCAATGCCGATTTTCCTGCTAAAATGTTTTGACGAGAAATATAATCCGCTAGCGCCAAAATTGCACCTAAATTATCTGAAGGGTGTCCCCACTCTGCTGCTAACCATGTATCATTAAAATCTAACCAACGTATCATGGTTCCAATATTAAATGCTGCTTGTATCGGATCTAGTTGATAAGAAGTTCCTGGAACTTTTGCTCCATGCTTCAATATAGCACCAGGTACAACGGGACCTAATAATTTAACGCACTCAGGAAAATTGAGTGCTAAAAAACCACAACCTAAAGTATCTAATAAACAATGATGCGCTGTTGTTATTGCTTGCTCACTATTAATTTCAAAGGTTTCGACATAATGAGCAATGCGTTGCAATACATCATCAAAGTCAGCTCGTATATTAGCATCAGTCATATTTTTTATCATAGTGTATCCGGTTTAACGATCGCCAATAGCAACATACGTATGTGCTTCTGGACCAATGTAGTTAGCTGTTGGTCGTATCAATTTATTATTCGAACGTTGTTCTATAATATGAGCTGCCCAACCAGTAATTCGTGACATGACAAAAATTGGGGTAAATAACGCGGTTGGAATGCCGCAAAAATGATAGCAAGTTGCGCTGTAAAAATCTAAGTTAGGGAATAAATTTTTTTCCTCAGACATAACTTTCTCAATGCATTCAGAAACAGGGTACAGTACGTCACCTTCCGTAGCACTGGCTAATTTTTTAGACCACATCTTAATGATATCGGAACGTGGATCTGAGGTTGTATATACTCGATGACCAAACCCCATAATCAATTGTTTTTCAGCTAATTTTTGTTTGATGCCTTGTTCAGCGTCATCAGCATTAGAAAATTGTTCAATTAATTTCATCGCTTGTTCATTCGCACCACCATGCAACGCTCCCCGTAATGTGCCTATTGCTGTAGTAACAGCTGAGTAAAAATCTGATAGGGTCGCGGCAGTTACTCTAGCTGAAAATGTGGAGGCATTAAATTCATGCTCGGCATAAAGTATCAATGAAACATCCATCGCACGTAAGTATATTTTGCCCGGTTTTTTTCCATGCAACATATGCAAAAAATGGCCAGCAACAGAGTCATCATCTGTGTTTGTTTCAATTCGCTTTCCATGTTGTTGATAATGGTACCAATACAAAAGAATAGAAGGCAAGCAGGCAACTAAACGATCAGCGATATAATATTGATCATAATCTCCGCGTTCTGGCTCAATAGTTCCTAAAAATGAACAGCCGGTACGCAGCACATCCATAGGGTGCGCATTAGCAGGAATACGCTCTATCACCTCTCGCAATTTTTCTGGTAATTTTCTCATACTACATAATTTTTCTTTATATACCTGCAATTGAGACAGTGTTGGTAATATGCCATGAATTAGCAAATAGGCGACTTCTTCAAATGTCCCTTGTTCTGCAAAGTCAAAAATACTATAACCGCGATACTTTAAATCATTTCCTTCCTTACCAACAGTACAAATAGTCGTCTGCCCAGCAACAACATCTGCTAATCCGCCTGTTCTATTTGTCGTCATCGTTTCTCTCCTTGAAAAATAATTCATCCAACTTTTCTTCATAGCGGTGATAATCTAATAATTGATACAATGCTTCTCGTGTTTGCATGTCTGACAATAGTTTTGCTTGTGAGCCTGTCTCACGTATTTGCTGATAGACATGTAGTGCAGTTGCAGACATGGCTCGGAAAGCGCTGAGAGGATACAAGGCGCAACCCACACCTGCTCGTTTTAATTCTGCCAATGTAAACAGTGGTGTCTTGCCAAATTCAGTTATATTAGCCAATACGGGGACATCAATTACTTGAGCAAATTGCTGGTACTGATTCAATGTAGTCATTGCTTCAGGAAAGATCATATCTGCGCCTGCTTCAATATAACGTTGACTACGTTCAATAATTGCAGCCATCCCTTCCGATGTAAATGCATCGGTTCGTGCCACAATGACAAAGTTCTCATCAGTTCGACTATCTACCGCTGATTTAATTCTATCGACCATTTCCTCACAAGAGACTAATGTTTTATTTGGTCTATGACCACAACGTTTAGCCGTACTTTGATCTTCAATATGAATTGCCGCAGCGCCAGCTAATTGCATTTGTTTCGCCGCTCTTGCAATATTAAATGCACTCCCCCACCCGGTATCAATATCGACTAATAAGGGGACATCCGTGCTATCTGTTATACGTTTAACATCAATTAACACATCATTCAATGAGGTAATCGCTAAATCAGGCAGGCCGTATGACGCATTTGCTACACCAGCGCCTGAAACATACAGCGCTCGAAATCCAATCGATTCGGCTAGTATAGCGCAATAAGCGTTGATAGTACCTATAATTTGCAGTGGCGATTCTTCTTTTAAAGCCAGACGAAATCGTTCACCTGCTGACTGGGACATGGTGCTTTTTCCTTTCTTCAAACGGTTGACAATACGTTTCACACAAAGCGAATGTTGAAAGCAACAAGCCTAAAATATAACATATTGGCAGTATAAATAATGCAAATTTGAAATTAGAGGAGCTGTAAACTTGGACACCATCAAGCATATCACCACTCCAAAACACGGTTAGTAAGAAACCAACCAAAGGCTGCAAGATAAAACCACTACAAACAACAAATACATTATTAAATCCTATGGCTGTACCAATAATATGTTTTGGATTATTATCTTTCACTACGGCAAAACTTAGGGTTTGCGAACCAGCAGCAAAACCAATAACAAATAACCACAGATAATTCCAAGCAAAAATCGAATGCCAAAAAAGCATAAATGAACAAGCAATTAACCCCATCAATGCACACATTCTCAATAAGATAACACGACGACCGATCTTATCAGACAACCAGCCTATTACTGGGCTACCAATAGCAACCCCAACCCAGCACATTGATATGGCATTGGTAGCATCCGTTTTAGTAATAGCATAAGTTGATGTTAAAAATAAAACGCCAATAAAGGCAGGAATGACTAAAATGGGAGCCCAACAGGTAAAAGAATAAATCGCTAATGCCCAGGATTGTTTATTTGATGCAACAATTTTTAACCGTGTCACTTCATCATGAGCAACATGATTTTCTTTTTCAAAATAATTCGAGGGATTATCACGCACAATGATATAAATCAGAAAAGCAAGAAAAATACCAATATAACCAGTAAAATGTATGGTTTCACGCCAACCATATTGACTCACTGCCTCGGATAAAGGCGTTTCACCTACCAGCGATCCTAACGAACTCATCACCATCACACAGCCCGCCATAAAAGCAAAGTACTTAGCAGGAAACCAGCGTGAAACAAGGATCAAAGTACCACTAAAGGCAAATGCTGAGCCAATACCCATTAACAGTCTTCCTAACGCTGCAGTATAAAGCACCGAAGTCATACCAAAGAGTAACGCACCAAGTGCACAGAAAAAACAGGCTATTGTCAATAAATTACGAGGCCCAAAGCGATCATAGAGTAAGCCGCAAGGAATCTGCATTAAGGTATAAGTCATGTAGTATGCACCAGAAATAATACCCAAACCGCCGGCATTGACTTGAAAACTGCGCATTAATTCAACTGACATAACGTTTGGTGATATTTGGATAACAAATTCATATAGAAAGAAAAAACCGGCAACTAAAAATATAACGAGGGATTGAACAAGATTAAATGGTTTCTTGGTTGTATTATTTTTTTGCATGAATGTTTACTAATCCGAATTTTTAAACAATTTAACATTATAACATTCTCATCAGAAATGCCCAGTAGACATCAAGCCAAAAATCAATCGTTCAAATAAGAAACATGAATGATTTTGTTAAAATTAGCCCGCTTTTTTTAAAAAAAACCGTGATTTATTCGCTATATTTAGCCTGTTTTCCTGTTAATCTTACAAAAAAGTATTTAATAGGCTAGTTACAAATTGTTTTTTACGCACTTTTTTTTGAATAAATTTTGTCATTTATTATTATTCAGAGGGCTATCCTAATGCAGGCTTATCTGGCTGCTACTACATTTTTCTCGTCTGGTATTTCGACCGATCGCTTGGTTAGTGTAAAAGAAGGTTTACGCTCATGGTTAAAAAGCTTTATATTGTCGTTACCAACATTATTTTTGCTTTTATTTCATTTAACTCGCCAACCAGCAACTGCATTATGATAAAATAAATACGTTAGTTGACAGCAACCAAATAAGCATTTTCAATATTTTACCTCATGATTTGCTTCAGCATATCATCGTTCTTACTCAATAAACCATAAGACAATATATATCTTAGTCTGCACCAGTGTTATTATTCATCAAAAAAATGCTAATGCGACTAATTCTTCTAAAAGAAACAATATAGTTATATTGATCAATGCTCACTGTTTAACAAGCTTTGCTTTATATTGGCTTATGTATCAAGCTAGATATTACCGCCTTTGGCACTTTTCTCACTAAGATCAATGCGTTAAAATTATCGTTTTAGAAAAAAGCTCTCACAAAAGCAGATACTTGTTTATAAAAAGGTTGTGCAATTTTTTTAGACCATGAATATGACAAAAATCAACCATATTAAGCTAACAAGCAATCAAAACCCACTGCAATGGCTTGCTTATTTATCAACTCAGGCTGGAACTGTTTTTTTTGATAGCCGTTATTCACAACACCAGCCTGAGCAAATTAGCATTATTTGTACAAATCCAAGTATGATATTACAAAGCAAAGATAAAATAACGACTGTTTTAAAGAATGAAAACGTGATCTCAAGCAGCAAAGAAAATCCTTTTACTGTTTTACACGATATCATGCATTCTTTTCCAACAGCTAATCCTGATTTTCCTTACCCTTTTTGTGGTGGTGCGGCAGGCTATTTTGCATACGATTTAGCTTACTCGTTAGAAAATATTCCCCCTCCTCTAGACAACCATCCTGATTTTTATGACATGTATATTGGCCTATTTCATTGGGCCATTATCATCGATCATTTTCGTTTAGAAGCATACATTGTTGGTATGTTATCAAAAAAAGAATTAACGCAAATAGTCGATCAATTAATGCATAAAGCCAATACTATCGAAAAAGAATTTGCATTAACCACACCATTCCAATCAGAATTAAGCTTTGCTGCGTATCAAGAAAAATTTACTCAAGCAAAACACTATATTACTGCGGGTGATTGCTACCAAATCAATCTCAGCCAACTATTTCATGCGCGTTACTCTGGCTCTCCATGGACAGCTTATACAAAACTATGTAAAAAAAATCCCACCCCTTATGCCGCATTCATTAATCAAGGTAACTACCAAATACTCAGCTGTTCTCCAGAACGCTTTATTCAATTAAAAAATAATATTGTGACAACAAAACCTATCAAAGGAACCACACAGCGTGATAACAACCCTGATATTGATGCTAAGCTTATGCAAGTATTATATCACAGTGAAAAAGATCGAGCAGAAAATGTCATGATCGTTGATTTACTGCGAAATGACCTCAGTAAAAATTGTAAAAGTGGCAGTGTCAAAGTCCCTCACCTATTTGAAATTGAAAGTTACAATGCTGTTCATCACTTAGTTAGTACAGTAACAGCAGAATTAAAGGCAGGAAAAACAGCATTGGATGTATTGCGTGGCTGCTTTCCTGGCGGCTCTATTACTGGAGCACCAAAGATACGAGCGATGGAAATAATTGCTGAATTAGAGCAACGGCAACGTCAAATTTACTGCGGCAGCATTGGTTATATTAGCTTTTCAGGTGACATGGATACTAATATCGCTATTCGAACACTACTTTGCAAAAACAATAGCATGTACGTTTCTGCTGGTGGTGGCTTAGTATATGACTCCAACTGTGAAGCAGAATATCAAGAATGTTTAACCAAATTAAAAGCCATTTTTACAACATTAGCAACTAACACTGAATATTAATCGAATGCTAAGCATACTCACCTGTCAACAAGCGTTTTCTTCTTCAGGGTCATTATCCGTTTCTGATATAGGTTCTAAGCCAACCAGTTTCTCATCTGACGTTAATTGGATAAGTTTAACACCTTGTGTATTACGGCCTACAACAGATATTTCAGCGACACGCGTCCTAACTAATGTCCCTTGATCACTAATCAACATGATTTCATCATCTTCATCAACTTGCACCGCACCGATCACACGACCATTACGCTCACTTACTTGGATGGAAATAACACCTTGACCACCTCGTGCTGTTATTCGATATTCATCGAGTTTAGAGCGTTTACCAAAGCCATTTTCAGTTGCCGTTAAAATTTTTCCAGACTCTTGTGCAATAATCAATGAAATAACTTTTTGATCGAGTTGCAATCGTATACCACGAACACCTTTTGCAACACGCCCCATAGGTCGCACATTTACTTCTGAAAAACGCACTGCTTTTCCTGCATCGCTAAATAACATAACATCTTGTTCACCATTAGTTAAAGCAACGCCCACTAAACGATTATCCTCTTCTAATCCAATAGCAATAATTCCGCTAGCTCTAGGTCGAGAAAAATCACGCAAGTGAACTTTCTTTACCGTACCATTTGATGTTGCCATAAAAACATATTGCTCTACATCAAAATCACGCACGGGTAAAATAGCACTGATGCGCTCATCCGGCTCTAATGGCAGCAAATTAACAATAGGCCTACCACGTGATTGACGGCTAGCTTGGGGTATTTTAAAAACTTTTAACCAATAAACTTTACCTGTATTAGAAAAACACAAAATAGTGTCATGTGAATTAGCGATCAATAAGGTGCTAATAAAATCTTCTTCTTTCACTTTTGCCGCAGACTTTCCTTTGCCACCGCGCCGCTGCGTTTGATAATCATCAAGCGATTGTGTTTTCACATATCCTTCATGTGATAATGTCACTACCACATCTTCTTCCGTAATTAAATCTTCCATGGTTAAGTCTTCGTGTGTTTCAACAATGACTGTTCTGCGTTCATCACCAAATTGTTGCTGCATATCTAACAGTTCATCTTTAATAACCGCTTTTAATTTTTCCGGATCACCCAGTATCATCAACAGCTCTTTTATTTGTTCCAATAAGGCAACGTACTCTTCATGAATTTTTTCTTGTTCTAAACCAGTTAAACGATGTAAACGCAAATCTAAAATTGCTTGTGCTTGAACAGGTGACAAGCGGTATGTTGTTTCACTAAAACCATACTCATTACCAATATCGCTAGGTTTTGAGTCCAGGTCACCTGCTTTTTCTAGCAATGCTTTAACCAAGCCAGGTTCCCATTTTTCTGCTAATAACTTGCTTTTTGCTTCAGCTGGGCTCGGTGATTTCTTAATTAACTCAATTACTTTTTCAATATTAGCTAGTGCAATACCCAAGCCTTCTAAAATATGTGCCCGATTTCTTGCTTTATTTAGCTCAAAAATAGTGCGGCGAGTCACCACTTCGCGACGATGGCGAAGAAATTCTTCTAACACTTCTTTTAAGTTCAATGTGCGTGGTTGATTATTGACTAAAGCAACCATATTGATACCAAACACCGACTGTAATTGTGTTTGCGCATATAAATTATTTAACACGACTTCTGCTACTTCGCCTCGTCGTAGCTCAATCACAACACGCATACCTTCTTTATCAGATTCATCTCGTAGCGCGGTAATGCCTTCTACTTTCTTTTCTTTAACTAATTCTGCCATACGTTCAATCAAGCGTGCCTTATTCACTTGGTAAGGCAACTCAGTCACAATAATGCTTTGCTTATTATTCTTTTCATCTGTTTCAAAATGTGTTTTTGCGCGCACATAAATACGACCACGGCCTGTTCTATACGCTTGCACAATACCAGCACGGCCATTAATAGTGCCTGCTGTAGGAAAATCAGGACCTGGAATATAAGCCATCAAGTCATCAACAGTTAACTCAACATTTTCTAATAAGGCAACACATGCGGATAAAACATCATTCAAATTATGTGGGGGTATATTAGTTGCCATACCCACTGCAATACCGGAGGAACCATTTACTAATAAGTTAGGAATTCTGCTTGGAAATACCGACGGTGCTGTTTCATTGCCATCATAGTTTGGGACAAAATCAACCGTCTCTTTTTCTAGGTCCGCTAATAACGCATGGGATATTTTGGACATGCGTATTTCAGTATATCGCATCGCTGCAGCTGCATCGCCATCAACAGAACCGAAGTTACCTTGACCATCAATCAAAGTATATCGCAATGAAAACGGTTGGGCCATACGCACAATGGTATCATAAACAGCAGTATCGCCATGAGGGTGGTACTTACCAATCACATCACCAACAATACGGGCTGATTTTTTGTAAGGTTTATTCCAGTGGTTCGATAATTCACTCATAGCATATAATACACGCCGATGAACCGGCTTTAATCCATCACGAACATCAGGGAGCGCACGTCCAACAATCACACTCATTGCATAATCTAAGTACGATTGCTTTAACTCGTCTTCAATAGTGATCGGGTTTACTTCTCTAGCCATGCTGTTCATATTTAAGTCTGAAATCCTATTTTACCTAAGCGCACAGTATACCATAAAATGTAATTTTTCTAAGCTTTTTAGTCATTTTGTGTTAAGCTGCTAGCATAAACTTTGTCAGAAGGTATATTCATGAATAAGGCAAACCTAGATCCAATAGAAATCAATAAATTTTCCAATCATGCCAATGAATGGTGGAAGACAGATGGCCCCTACCAAACTTTACATCATATTAACCCAACACGAATTGCCTTTATTAAACAACAATCTTGCTTACACCAAACAAAAGTACTGGATATTGGCTGTGGTGGTGGTTTATTAGCGGAAGGCATGGCACATGCCGGCGCCACAGTAACAGGCATTGACATGGATAAAGTTGCTATCAAGACAGCCCAGCAGCATGCTGATGAAAATAAATTAGAAATCAACTACTTAGCCAGCACTGCTGAAGATTTTGCCAGCAAACATCCTGCTGAGTTTGACACAGTCACCTGTTTAGAAATGCTTGAACATGTGCCTAACCCAGCATCTATTATCCAAGCATGCTCTCAATTAGTAAAACCCGGCGGTAATATCTTTTTTTCAACATTAAACCGCAATCCTTTATCTTATGTTGGCGCAATTTTGGGAGCTGAATATTTGCTGCAAATGTTGCCCAAAGGTACTCACCAATATGCTCGATTCATAAAACCATCTGAGCTGGATAATTGGGCTAGATCAGTTGGCTTACAGCAACAACGCATAGCCGGTCTTATGTACAACCCCTTCAACAAAAACAGTCATTTGAGCAGTAATACATCAATCAATTATATTGCTCACTATCGACTTAACAATTAAAGCAGATAGGCCTTAATCTGCTTTAGTTATTCAAGCTCAGTGCAATGATTTCATATAAATCTTTTGATAATTTCTCTTGCTGCATCAACGTTAATTTTTCATGCATTAATTTTTGCCGTACTTTATCTAAACGAGCAATGCGGGTAAATGGTTCAGCCATACGTGCAGCAACCTGTGGATTAATTTGATCAATTTTTAGTACAGCCTCAGACAAAAAAGTATAACCACTACCATCTAGCGCATGAAATCCCACTGTATTTTGCCTTGCAAATACACCTACGCTAGCATAGATACGATTTGGATTATGCCAATTAAATTTTTCATCTTGTAATAATGTTTTCATTAGCGTTACTGTATTAGGCAAACGTGATCTTGCTTGTGCCGCATACCACATATCGATTACCAAATTATTATTTTTATACTGGTTATAGAAAGCATCTAAGATTAATTTTCGTTCATCACAATTCACATCTATTAGCGCAGTTATTGCTGCAAAACGATCCGTCATATTGTCAGCATCATAAAACTGTTTTACCGCAATGTTAATCATATCGTCTTGCTGTAAAGCTGTTAAATAGTTCAGACAAACATTTTTTAATGTACGTGCAGCGATATCTTGCTTATCAACACGATAACCATTTAAAATAACATTTTCCTGATAAGTATTTACTAGCTTGTCTTTTAGCGCCTTAGCAAGTGATTCATGTAAGAATTTATGCACATCAATGATACTGGATAGTGATGCATCGGCTAACATTTCTATTAAATATTTTTCACTTGGCAAGGAAATTAACTCAGCAACCATCATTTTATCCATGGCTTGATTATTTAAAATGGATTGTATAATAGCAATCAAATCATTATCTAATTGAAAGGCTTTCTTGCTTTGTTGATCAGTGATCAATTGGCGACACACACTAAGAAATAATGTTTGCATAGCATCCCAACAAACAAATGCATCACTATCATACTTTATCAAATGTAGAATATCTTTTTTGGTAAACGGGAAATGGTATTTGGCTGGTGCTGAAAACCCACGAAACAATGATGGCACCGCATCAAATGGAACATTATCAATAACGAAACGCTGTTTTTTTTCTGTGATTGGCAGGATTAATTCGTTTGGATTGTTTGCAGGCAGCGATTGTTGACAGCTAAAATCAATTGACTCACCCGCTCTATCAATAAAACTAATCGCCATTGGAATGTAAAAAGGTTCCTTTGTTGGTTGGTTAGGCGTTGGTGGACAGAGTTGCTCTACTGTTAGCACAGTTTGTTTCGTTTCTTGTTGATATTCAAGGCTAATAAATATTTCCGGTGTCCCAGCTTGTTTATACCAATTAAAAAATTGTTTTGCGTCAAAATGATTGGTTTCAGCAATGGCTGATACAAAATCATTAATAGTGACTGCTTGACCATCATGACGCTGAAAGTAAACATCCATTCCTTTTCTAAAACCGTCAATACCAAACATGCGTTGCAGCATTCTAATCACTTCAGCCCCTTTTTCATAAATGGTCACTGTGTAAAAGTTGCCTATTTCAATATAGTGATCAGGCTGCACCGGGTGTGCCATAGCACTAGCATCCTGTGGAAATTGTTCAGAACGAAGTCGTTTTACTTCTTGAATACGACTAATTGCATGCCCCCACATATCCGCAGAAAAAGATTGTTCACGAAATATCGTTAAACCTTCTTTCAAACTCAGTTGGAACCAGTCTCGACAGGTCACTCGATTTCCTGTCCAATTATGAAAATATTCATGGCCAATAACTGCCTCAACGTTTTGAAAATCTTGATCGATCGCTGTCTCCTTTTCTACCAAAATATATTTAGCGTTGAATATGTTTAAACCTTTATTCTCCATAGCACCAGAGTTAAAATCTTCTACGGCCACAATCATATAGGTATCTAAATCATATTCACGTCCAAAGTTTTTTTCATCCCAAGACATTGCACGCTTTACTGCTTGCATAGCATAATCACATGCTTTGATATGTTTTTTGTCTGCATAAATTTTTAAGGAAACCTCTCGTCCCGACATGGTCTTATAGCTATCACTAAGGCAGGACAACTCTCCAGCAACTAAGGCAAACAAGTAACAAGGTTTAGGATAGGGATCATGCCATTTTACCCAATGCATACCATGCTCTAAGTCACCTTTCCCAACTAAATTCCCATTGCTCAATAAGATAGGGTAACGTTCTTTTTTTGCTATTAACTTTGTCGAAAAAATAGTTAACACATCAGGCCTATCAGGAAAAAAAGTGATCCGTCTAAACCCTTCCGCCTCACATTGCGTAATCAATAAGCTGGAGGAGACATAAAGTCCTGATAATTCTGAATTAGATTCAGGGCAACATTCACTTTCTATGATGACTGTAGAAGGAGTATCTGCCGGAACAGGAATTGTTAATCCTTTTTCTGTTAAGGAGTAATCATTAGGGCTTACAATCTGATGATTTACGCTCACTTTGTTAAGAAGGATATCTTCACCAAATAAAAATAGTTTTTCACTGGCGGGCACTTGTGGGTTTGGTATTATTTCCAAGGTATTTTTAACCTGCGTTTTAACACTGTCTAATTGAAATTCAAGATCAATATGCTTGATTAAAAAAGGGTACGGTTGGTAATCGCTCAGGTAAATTGACTGAGGTTTGTTCATTTCCATTGTTCAGATTGCTCCTAATTCCTTGATATATCAGTATAAATCATTATAACCTAGTTTTAGCAGTACAGACAGATGAATCATGCCGCGATCTAATAAATATAGCTTATTGAGATAAAGAATGACTATTGAACACTGATCATTTTCAAATAGGAAGATCTGCCAAATAGCTACACTAGGCAAATCACTGGTAGTGCAGAAAATAAATCTCACGCTATAAAAAATCATCTACTTACATTTATTCTCATTGTTTATCACTTTTTATTGTTTAAATAAATATCATTTTCGCTACACTTAGTCCATAAGAACAATTAATTATTCAAACTGGTAAGATCTTGATTCGGGCTGTGTATGGAAGACTCTACACAGGTACTCGTTACTATAGTGCGTAACTCTTGCCTCATTTCTAGGGCTTTCGATTTAGTTTCAACTAAAATCTTTATTACATTGCCAAAATTTTTAGTATTACTGCGAAGTATTTTTTTACCTTGTTGCTGGTAGCTCATTATTTTTTCATGCAATTCTTGATTTTGTTCTTGAGAAAGGTATTCTAAGCCACTAATTTTTATTTTGTATTTAAATTTTTTCTTTTGGAGAATGTTATGTCGAGATTTACGAGGCTTAACAGTAATAAATTTACTATAAACGGAAGCAGTTAATTCAGCTATTTTCTCATTACTTTCATCCGATTGATTTTCTTTACCATTATTAATACTATTATCAGTTTTCTGCTTAGATCGCTGGCTGTCATTATCACTAATAGGAAATACCTCAAGTTTAGGGAAGAATTGATCTGAACTAGAACATTGACCTGAACTAGAACTATTTGTAACTGTATCACTATCAGTAATAAGAAAATTGCTATTGACTATTGGCTGAAATTCTGAGTCTGCTTGTTTAAAATTTTCTGCTAATTTCAAATTATTAATGAGTAACTCTCTGCTGCACCAACGCTGTTTATTTCGTCTCTTTTGAAAAAGAGACGTCAAGTTATTTTTTTGTTTATCTGTGAGGTGAATTGAAAATGTGTTTTTATTCTCAATACATATCAGTTTATTATTAAATATACTTAGTGTTGCCCATCGTTGATAAGCCATGCTGACAACTGTATTTACTGCATATTTAACAAGTGCTTTCCAAATAGTTACTGGCTCTAAATATCTTAATACTATAGTAGCATACCTTCTGCTCGCGTGAGATTCAATATTGATGTGCAAATAATAAGACATACTAAGATCTGCCATTTGTGCTAGTGCTGATACTACGATTTCAGGCATTAAGGACGGCTGTTGCCCCAAAGCTTTTATCAAAGAACTTTTAATATAATCATCCTTATCGTGCAGTGCTGCTTGAGCCAACTTTCCTTGCAAGTCTTCAGACAATAAGTATGGCCGCCCTAGCACCAGCGCTGATGCTGCGTATCTTTTGACACATATATTCTTGTCTTGCAATACTGTATCAACTAGCACGCACAGTATACCTTCGGGCAATGAGGGTAGTTGTCCTAACGCCGCAGCCGTGTACTTTCTAACTTCATCATTCCCATCGGACAGCAGCATTTTAGCCAGCTTAGTCTGAGTACTTTCTGGCAAATGACATATCTGCCCAAACGCCATAGCCATGGATATTCGGTCATTGTTTGTCAGCGATAATGGGGGAGTGCCTACATATTCTAGCGCGACCTTTCTCACAAAATCATCTTCATCTGAAGATGGCGGTATTTGAGCTAATCCTGCTATTATGCATCTAGGTAGCGAGATTGCCTGAATCAGTGCCTCAGCTGCATAAATGCTGGAGTCAAAATAAAAGGTATCAAACAAAGTTGTTTGCAGGAATACCATTTTCTCTAACATGATACGCACATTTTTGGGTAGAGGGGATTTTAGCCCTAGCACTCTGGCTGCTGCTCCTCTAATATCTCTATTTTCGTCATAGAATATTACTTCAGTTAGCTTGATTAATATCCTTTCAGGCAATGAAATTTGATTTCCCAATATTTCAACTGTTGATCTCCTAACACCAACATTTTTGTCGAACAATCCAATCTTAGCTAATTGGACTGTTATGTGTTCAGGCAATGAGGTTTTATTTTTCAATATCTTAACTATCGACCTTCTAAGACTAACATCCTTGTCGGATAATACAATATCAGCTAACTGGGCTAGTATGTCGTTAGGTAATGATATTTGATTTTCCAATGTTTCAACTGTTGACTTTCTAATGCCAACATTCTCATTGGGCAATCCAATATCAGCCAACTTGACTAGTATGCCATTAGACAGTGGAGATAACCTCTTTAATGTCTCGACTGCAGATTCTCTTCTAACATCATCATTATCTAACAGTGTCTTTACCGCTAGCTCGGTTAAAGCACTTTTGAGTTGTGAAGCTTGGAGTTTTGATGCGTTTCTTATGCATACTCTCACATAATCATTTTTATTGAATAGTCCTATATTTGCCAACCGAGCTAGTATGTCGTTAGGCAATGAAGACTGATTTCCTAGTGCTTCAGCTGTAGAGCTTACAACTTGATTATCCTTATCAAACAATCCAACAGCAACTAACTGTGTTAGTATGTTTTCAGGCAGTGAAGTTTGCCTTCTCAATGTTCCAACTGTTAACCTTCTAATATCAATATTCTTATCGAACAACCCAACATCAGCTAACTGGGTTAGTATGTCATTAGGCAGTGGGGATAATCTGTTTAATGTCTCAACTGCAGATTCTCTTCTAACATCATCATTATCTAACAGTGTCTTTACCGCTAACTTGGTTAAAGCATCTTTGAGTTGTGGGACCTGGAAACTTAATGTGCTTCTTATCCACGCTCTTAAATTTTTATTGAACAATACCATCTCTGCCAACTGGATTATTATGTCATTAGGCAATGAAGATTGATTTCCTAATGCTTCAGCTGTAAAGTTTGCAGTTCGATCATCCTTATCAAACAATCCAACACGAACTAACTGTGTTAGTATATTTTTAGGCAGTGAAGTTTGCTTTTTCAATGTTTCAACTGTTAACCTTCTAATATCAACAATCTTATCGGGTAATCCAACATTAGCTAACTGGGCTAGTATATTGTTAGGTAATGAGGTTTGATTTCTAAATACTTCAATTGTTGAACTTCTAATACCAACATCCTTATCGGATAATCCAACACTAGCTAACTGGACTAGTATATTGTTAAGTAATGAGGTTTGATTTCTAAATACTTCAACTGTTGAACTTCTAATACCAACATCCTTATCGGATAATCCAACATTAGCTAACTGGGCTAGTATATTGTTAGGTAATGAGGTTTGATTTCTAAATACTTCAATTGTTGAACTTCTAATACCAACATCCTTATCGGATAATCCAACATTAGCTAACTGGGTTAATATGTTGTTAGACAGCACGGATAACCTTTTTAACGCCTTGATTGCAGATTTTCTCTTAACATCATCATTATCTAGTAGTGTCTTTACAGCTAATTCAGTTAACGCTCCTTTGAGCTGTGGGGCTTGGAATATTGATGTGTCGCTTATGCATTCTCTTATATAATAATCTTCATCAAACAATCCTATGTCTGCCAACCGGGTTAGTATGCCTTTAGGTAATGAAGACTGAGTTATTAATATTTTAATCGTGGATCTTCTAACTTGATCATCGCTACTAGGTAACCCAACATCAGCTAGCTGAACTAGCATGCTTTCAGGCAATGAAGTTTGTTTGTTTAATGCTTTGTGCGCAGCCATTTTGACTTCAATATCATCACTAAAAAATAAATCCCGAGCTGGTGCTAGGAATGCATCATGTTGAAATAAACATGAGCAATCAGCTAATCGAGAATGAAAGTTCTTCCAACATTGACTATAATCACTGAATTCAGTTATCACCCATTTCCATATCTCGCCTAAATAATTAGCCACACTCTGTCGCTGTATATCAGGAAAACCAGCTAATCCCTCATCGCTCCAACGCATTAGTGTATAGATTTCATCCCAACCCAATTCATCGATTGGTGGGGTTAATAATTGAATAAACAACTGAGTTAGTTTTTCAGTGCGTTTATCCAGAGCCAAGTTTCCAACCGTAAATTCCCATAGCAACTTATAACTAGGGTGGTATTTTCGGCAAGCAAACCAGGTTGAAAAACTGATTGGAGTTTTATTTTCTAATGAATATAATGGTTTTTCTTGGCAAAAATGAGTAGCCACATACATGCCAGCTAAATATTCTTGAAAAGATAAATGCATGAATTCATATTCATTCTCAAGCAGGTTGTGTGCTGTCGTTGTCACGGGGCGTAACAAACCTATACGCCTGATTCCCATCATAATGTGAATTGTTTGAGTATCGGTTAATACCATTTGCTTTTGGACTTCGTTGATTAAGGCTGGTTTTACAATTAGCTCACCCTTCTCACCAAACTGCTTTAATCCTAGAAACGCTAGGCACTGAAGGAAATCTAGTATAGATCTGCAAGCCTTATTAACCATTGAGGTAGTCCATGTCTCATCATCATATTGGAGAGGGTCCTCTATTTCATCAAACAACAGCCATGGGCGACTCCCCCTATTAAGATATCTTTCTTCTTGAAACTGTAAGTAATGACGCAGCAAAAACTCAACAACCATACGATATAACCCAGTCAGACTGGCTAACTTTTGATCGGTTGCATTCTTCTCTATTGCGACTTTTCGATCGGTCCACATGCTGCAGATTAACTCTGTGTTAATAGGTGTATAGCTGATCTGTCGAAGACGAGGGTGTTTCCGTAAAAATATACTTAAATCAATAGCGAGATCAGGCTGCGGTGATAATTTACCATTCTTATCTTGGAGTTTTTTGAAAAAATTGTCTATATATTTATCAACTTCTTTTGCTGTAAACCCACGAGTTTCTATTACACGAGTATTTGCAGGAAGTGGGTGAATGCTATTTATTGGCCGTGTTGTTAATAAGAGGGCGTATTCAGGTTCTGTTAACAGTGACTGGAGCAATGCTTTGATAGAAGGAGGAAACTGTTGAAGACTTATTTCATCATAACCATCCAATAACCATAGAATACGTGGTGTATTGGCGCTAATTAGATTGTTTATTGCTTGAATAATGATACATTTTTCAATAGGTTTTCCGTCAGAAGCCAATAACGTTTCCGCTGGGCAACAAAGTGCATACACTATATCGCCTAAACTATATCGCACCACACTACCGGCATTTTGTTGCTTATTTGTGTAAACATGGGCCAGCTGTCTTAGCGGGATCCAAAACACCCAATCAAAACGGTCAAATAGCGCTTGTGGCGACTTTCCAGGTTTTTCTTGCTGCATACACCACTCCCATGCTATTCGACGACTCAAAGTAGTTTTCCCACTTCCTGCATGGCCGTTAACCAATACTTTGTTTACAGGCGCTAGCTGAAGTGATTCTTTTTCTTTTTGCACCTCCATTTCTTGTTTAGACCATACGAATAGATATGGCCATTTAATCAGTTCATTACTTTTAAATGACTGTTTGGCTAAGGGATCAAATCTATTTTCTGTCTCATCTGCCATCGATAGTGCTAGAGGAATAAATAAATCGTTAACACCTAATGTGTTTCTCTGATACAGTGGTTTGATAATTGTATTAGTCTTATAATGCTTCAGAAGCCAACTACGGATTTTTGAATGAGTGATAGAATCATTGCCCGTATATACATAGGCTTTAGATTGGCGGCGCGTCGAAAATGCAGCAAAGAATCCACAGTTTCTTTCCTTCGTAATTTTTTGTTTAATGGCTTTTTCAGACAGCCAATCAAATAACTCTTCGGGCAATAACCCTCTGGGATCATAAAAACGGTACCTTACGCCAATCATATAATTACTATAGACACAATTTTCACTTTTTTGCATCATTTGAAATGACCAATCATTTTTTAAGTTAATGTTGATGTAAGGGAAATCTATTTTACAGGCCTCATCATTTATTTTATTATATAATACCGCTAATCGTTTATTGCTTTCTCTCTTATTTGTATCTGTATCGTTTTTATTTTTGAATCCTCTTTGCAGGTAGCAGAGCCTGTGTAAGTACGTTGTTAGCTGTTTTTTAACTGCTGATTTGGCCATATCGCCTACCGTTGTTATGCTAATAATATGTGGTCTGAATTCAAAACATGAGACTTCTTTCGGATCTTCTTTTATATTTACTGTTTTTTTAATCTCTCTTTTTTCATCTTCAACATGATTTTCTCTCGCACCTGCCCCTACGTTGTCTATCCGTAAAACAACTTGCTCTTGATTTATCTTAGTGAAATATAAATACACTGCGTGCAAGGGTGTCCCGCAAGGAAAGCAAATTTCAAGGCGTTTCTCGCCTGCAGCTTCGAAAGTGCTCACTAACGAATCATAAAAAGCATTTACAACATCTTTTGAAACTGCCTCATCATTATTCACAAAGTTCACTTGCTTCATTACCGTACTCACAAGGCGCTGTGCATTTACCGCAACAAAAAGCTCTTCTAGCAGCGTATCGAGCAACTCTTTTTTTGGAATGTTTTTATTCTCAATAGCCATATAGTCACCCGCTTTATTCTTTATGCGGTGATACTGTCTTACTAAAAAGTAAACATGCAACGCTAAAAATCGGGGTTGGTTCCAGCCGGATAAATCAGTGAAATATGTTTCAGGGATAAAATTAATACCACCTAAAGAAATAGATTTATTAGCAGCGCCCAGTTCACTGTCGTCTTTTTTAAGATAAAGCTGCAAGCCTTGCGCATTCGCTAAAAAATGGCATCGTTCCTTCTCGAATGACGCTTCAGGAACAGCGTCTATACCCAATAAAGTATTTAGTTGCGATGCAAGTTGACTATCATCATGATAGACACCACTACAATGCTCAACACTTTCCATAATCTTTTTTTGTGAAAATAATGTAAACATCACATCACTCCTTTTTTGCTTACCTCACATTAAATGAAAATTATCATAATAAGTTGCTTTATAGCGTTTCTCTATATTGTCGACCTATTCTAAGCGAGTATAGTGTTTGCTTGCGAGGGTTCAAAAGCGACGTTTACTTATTGTCAATAAGCTTTTGAATAACCAAGCAAGCAGGCGCTAGATGAAGTCTTAGGATAGGGCAACAATATAGGGAAACGCTATAAGGTTATCCATTTCTTGCTGGACTTCTTGCACTAGCTCTTGACGCATCAGGGATGGCACGACTACTACGATGAGTAGACTGTAATGCCGTCACATTAGCATGCTTTTCTGCTTTACCTAGTCCAGGACTAGTTTCCATGAGCCACGGTATTTGTAACGGGCTGCCCTTCTTATAAGCTAGAGCTAATAACTTTGAAAAAATTCGATCGCCTGTAATTGGAGTTTGTTCATCCAGCTCGATCTGTAAGCTGTCAGACGCTTCCCACATTTCTTTTTCACAGTGTGTTTTCAGTATGCTAGTCATCTAATACTCCCAAAAAATATCCACTTACCAATTTGATTGAAAATCCATATAGGTAAACGGTGTTGATGGAAAATCATTAAACAATTAATCTTGTCTCATTTTAACTGGGTGCCAGCCTTTGATAAATCACCTTACACATTCAAACGCAAAAGGGACCATATAGTCAAGATATAATAAAAACTTGATCATATTTTAATCATATTAGTTAAAATGATCAATCCAGTTGAGTTAACTTTTGCTACTGTCAGACATCGCACTAAAAAATCAAAACTTTATTCATCTAGAAAAGCAATTATTACCAGCGTACTCAAATTGTTAATGTAAAAATATTGGCAATATCTCAGTGGTAGAAAATGGGTAGCGCAAGTATTGCAGCTTGGCCAGTTTATTGATGGTATACACTTGAGGAGATTAAACAGAAAAAAATGGAAAACAAAGAGTATAAAAGTGCAATGTTTTTTTATAAACAGGGTGTATCTGCCCTGCACTATTAATAAAAGTAATTGACTTTAAATTCGATGTTAGTTTATGATGTTTCTGTTGTGATAATGCTCGCTTTAGCAGCACTGTCCTTAGAAGTGATCATAAGCGGCTATAGAACAATCACATTATCACAAACCAGCAAATTGGCTATATGTTAGTCAGGTGGTAGGCTCTTAAAATACCTGATATTTTGTCTAACTAATGAGATCCATGCCAAATTTTGGCTCTCGCTAGCACTAAAGTTGCAAGCAAGTTACACTAAAGGAGACGTTAGTTCTTATGGAGGAGCAAAAAGCAAATGAAAGTAAAGCAGCTACAACCAAAATACCTCAAAATTTGCTCGCTTTAACCAAAGAACTAAATCATCAATTCAAGAATAAACCAGGAAAGCTTATCGAAGCATTGACTCGGGAAAGTGCTATTAATGAAAATCACCCCTCTGCAGCAACTCACAGTTATCAGCTCCTAGAGTTTTTAGGTGATCGTATACTTAATTTAGTCATTGCCAAAATTTTGTATGATCGTATTGTTAACAGTTTTATTGAAAAGCGAGCACAATTAGACGGCCCAAATCTACTAACACAGATATTTATACCCTTGGTTTCTAATAAATTAAATAATGCTGCATTATTGTCTGTAGCAAAAAACCTACAATTAGAAAAATTTATTATTCGCGGTAGTGGCGAAAATACGGTAACTGATAAAATGTATGCTGATGCAATGGAAGCCATCATAGGTGCAATATACGAAGACACCAGACAATTAAATAAGGTTGCTTCAATTATTAAAAAACTTTGGGAGCCTTTCATTGATCAAAACATTAAATTGATATTACAAGAATATACTAATACACAAAAAACTGCTTCAACTATGAATAGCAGAAATAAAAACAAGCTTTCAGTAAAAAGCTCATCTCCAGGTGTAGCGACTCCATGGGAAGATGACTATAGCAAGCAGATTTATCATTTTCGCAGAAAAATACTCAGTTGGGATATATCCAGTTTAAGCCGTCCTAAATATAAGAGTCACAGCGCTGAAAAGTTACTAAAAGCCTATCATTCAAACGATCATTGCTTCGACAATGAAGAAATAATGCTTGATGACTACTATACAAGATTTACTCCCCTTATTGTTGAAGAAGCAAGAGCACAGTTATACCAAGACTTAGAGAAGATAAAACAAGGTAAAGCAAAAGCATTTAAACTAACAGTGAAAACAAATGGTATTAAAGCGGCAAAAAATACTGCTAACCCAACAGTTGTTAAAATGAGAGGTTTGCTACCTGCTGATCATGAGCAAGGCACATCGGGGTTAGTCTTAGCATTGTCTACCAAAGATAGTCTAAATGATGTTTTAGGGCTTGCCAATATTAATATTAATAAGGCTTTAGAAAATAGACGTAGCAACAATAAAAACAGCCATCAAGTAACACGCCCCTCTTCTTTGTTAAACTTTGATGTTAAAATCAAGAGTTCAGATCAATTTTTATTTGCTGAACAGCAAGAATGGACAGCTTATTTATTAGGCTCCGTCGTTTCTTATGAACGTATGTTTGCTACCTGCAAAGCAAAACCACAACCTCCCTTTTTTAAAGCGCTATTATCAGGACAGCTTAACTCAACCTCGTCACACTTAAATAGCAACATAATGGACCCTGCGCTAATTAACCTTAATGAGCCGCAGAAAAAAGCTGTCCACGCTTTCCTTACTGCAGAATCTGGTTTGCATTGCTTACTAGGACCACCAGGCACAGGAAAAACTACAACTATCGTTGCACTTTTAGGTAATTTGTGTCACACCAATAAGCGTGTACTTGTCTGCGCTCCTTCGAATAAAGCCGTTCAAGTTCTAGCAGAACGATTCATTGAAAAATACCCCATGGGTAAGAAAAAAGCTATTCTAGCTGGTGTTGAGCAAAAATTAACTCCCTGTTTGCGGCCGATTTTTGTACATGGCGTGGTAGAAAATAAACTCAACTCCATACTCAGCGCCGTCTCTAAGTTACAGCGTAGTTATAATCACTATTTGGATAAAATAGCTGCAAATACCGGCAATATGAAACCAGGTAACGGATCATCAGCTACAAAGCAATCGAAGCCAAAACAAGCTAACAGCGTTTCTTTCTGGGATTATTTCTCTAGCAGTTTAACGACTGAAACAATGAACGCTGCACAAGACTTGAATAAGTTAGTTAAACTTTTCAGCAAAATTTCAGCCCATAACGTTAGAATTAGAACTAATATCAATAGCCTTACTTATTTCCAAAATACACGCACATACTGCCAACAAGTAAAAAAAACAATTACCGATATACTTAGCTTTACCAGGGGACAAAAAGATATTTCTGTTCCCTGGTTAAATCAAAAAACGACAGACAATAAACTTAGACAGCTTATGGATGCTCTAGGTATTTATTTATTGAGGTTAAAAGATAGTCTTGCAAATGGCAAACTGACTCATATTGATCGTGAAGTCGAATTATTTCTATTAAATCGAGCTACTGTCGTATTTTGTACGCTTTGTGTTTCAGGCAGAACAAACATGCATAGTATTGCTTCCCAGTTTGATTTTTTAATCATTGACGAAGCTGCACAAGCAGTTGAAGCAGAAACGCTTATTCCGATGATGTTTAAGCCAACTAAATGCCTACTCGTTGGAGACACAAAACAGTTGCCTGCTGTTGTCATATCAAAACTAGCTAAAGAAAGAAATTATGGCTGGTCCATGATGTGGCGCTTACTAGAAAAATGCAAACAATCTTGCCACATGTTGAAGATACAACATCGCATGCATCCTGAAATACGAAAATTTTCTTCTGAAAAATACTACCAAGGTAACCTTGTTGACTCAGAATCTATTAAGCAGCTTGCACAGCAGAATGCCTTACCACAAGATAAAATATTGGGTCCTTTAGCTTTTATTGATATTAATGGCGATGAAATTTCTAAAGGACATAGTTTCGCCAATCCAGTTGAAGCTAATTATGTGATAAAAATATTAAATTTCCTTGTCCAAAAAAAGCAGGTAGAAGTCAGAGATAGTGTAGGAATAATTACATTTTATACTGGGCAAGTAGAGCTTTTGTCTAAGAAGCTAGCGTATAAACCACATTTAAATGGTGTTAAAGTTCATACCGTTGATGGGTTTCAGGGCGATGAAAATAAGATTATTATTATCTCATGTGTCCGAGCAAAAGGTAAAATCGGTTTTCTGCATGATTTTCGCCGACTCAATGTTGCCATTACTCGCGCACGCCAATCGTTAATTATATTAGGCCATAAAAATACGTTAACTCGAACAAAATCTGATATAAGGCAACTTATTGTTAACATGATGGAGCGTAAACTATTATTCAGCCAAAAACATTTAGATAGCGCGCTTAAAGGTAAAGGACATAACAGTTTAAACTATACTAAAACCATACAATCTAAAGTTTCACCCATTACAAATCTATTAGAAAAATTATTGCCCAATAAAAATAAAGCAATAATCTGTCATAATCGGCAACTTATAAAAAAAGCATTAACACGGCAAAGCGCTGTAGAAGAAAAATTAGCTGAAGCGGCAGATTACAGTTACCAAAATCTTAAATGGTTAGGCAGTAGAGTGCTTAATTTTTGTATTGCAAGTATATTGATACGTCAATACCCAAATGCCAATGAAGGCCAATTACATGAAGTTTATAGTAAATTAGTATCAAATAAAGGTGCATTGTCATCAATCGGCAAAAAGCTTGCATTAGAAAAAGTGATTATCCATGGGGAAGGCGAACATACGATAACGCCGAAAATGTACGCTGACACCGTAGAGGCACTGCTCGGTGCTATTTATTTAGATAACCAACATGAAAGAAATGTTATCGGAATCGTAACATTTCACTGGAAAACCTTTATTGCCGCTGAAAGAATCAGTAACATTCAAATTAGTACGAAATCATCTTCACCATCTTACAGGAAGAAAACTAACAATAGTCAATCAAAGGCAGCATTATCAATGCAACAAGGACTATTTAGCCCAACGAGAGAGCACTTAACAAGTGTTAATTCACCTACCCAAGAGATTACTAAGAAAAATTCACCACTCGCATCTTTACAACCTCATTATTCTTAAAGCAGGATGCATCCCCTATTAACTAGCTGGTTTATATTAAAATTTTGGTGCCCGGGGCCGGAGTCGAACCGGCACGGGATATTATCCCGAGGGATTTTAAGTCCCTTGCGTCTACCTATTCCGCCACCCGGGCATTGCCACAAAATCAAGGCTGGGACCGGAATCGAACCGATGTCCACGGCTTTGCAGGCCGCTGCATAACCACTCTGCCACCCAGCCACAGCTCTATTCATTGATATAGATAACTATTGCCTAAAAAAATGACCAAATTTTGTTCTGGAGCGGGAAACGAGATTCGAACTCGCGACCCCAACCTTGGCAAGGTTGTGCTCTACCACTGAGCTATTCCCGCATCAGACTGGCTATTCTAGCTCAGCCGTACTAACTGTCAAGTTAAAGCGTCTCTCGATTATGATAAAATTGTATTTGTTACAATATTTCTGGCTGGTTGATAAAAATGATAGTATAACGACAGAAACAATTTTCTATTTTGCTTCATTTTTATCAGCCTAACACGTTATAGCGCTTCCACTAAATTCAAAAAAACCAGTATCAATTTTAGCGTATCAATAGAAATAAGGATTTTTTTCTAAGTAGGCACAGTCTGATTGCTGAGTACTCCAGACAATCCATTGTCACGCGATGATATTGAAAAAAAATCAATAAAATCAATTAGTTAATCATTTTGCGCTTAGCACCATATCTTTCCAAGCTGCGCGTATATACATCAGCATTGTCCAAATAGTTAATAAAGCAGCTATATAAAGTAAGATGTTACCGGTTTGTTCTACCAGATAATGAGAGGTAAAAAAACCAGCCCGGCTAATGAGTAAAAATAAGATAGCTATCATTTGCATAACTGTTTTAATTTTTCCAACATAGGATACTGCTACACTGGCTCTATTGCCTATTTCTGCCATCCATTCACGTAAAGCCGAAACGGCAATTTCTCTCCCAATAATGATCGCCACCGGTATCGCGATGAATGGCACTGTTGATTCATTTACCAGTAACACCAACACTGTCGATACAATTAATTTATCTGCAACCGGATCAAGAAAGGCGCCTAATGTTGATGTTTGGTTCAAACTCCTTGCTAAATAACCATCCAGCCAATCAGTCATAGCCGCAACAGCGAAGACGAATAAAGTAAGAAGGTATGCCCAACTAGTATGCAAATAAAAAAACACCACTAACAGTGGAATAAGCACTATTCTCAGCAATGTTAATTGTATAGGTATATTCATATAGCGCAATCCTTTAAATACTTCCATCGCTGTTAATATTACTTGAATATTTATCTTTTAGCATCTTTTTTTAACGATCGTCGCCATGTAAAATTGTATAAATTATTTCCGCTAACTGTTTGCCGATACCTTCCACTTTTGAAATTTCCGCTAATGAAGCATTCTTTAATCCTTGCCATCCACCAAACTGGAGCAATAAGCGCTTCCGCCGCTTGGGCCCAACGCCAGGAATCGTATCCAATAACGATTGAGTTAATTGTTTGCTACGCTGTTGTCTATGCCCAGTAATGGCAAAGCGGTGTGCCTCGTCACGGATTTGCTGAAGTAAATGTAAAGCAATGTCATCAGATGTTAATCTTAGTGCATTTTTTTGTCCAGATCGGTAAATTTTTTCTAGGCCGGGTTTTCTTCCTGCTCCTTTGGCTATCGACATGAGCATCACACTAGAAATGGCCAATGCTTGTAAAACGTCTTCTGCTTGATGCAATTGCCCTTTTCCACCATCAATTAAGAGGATATCTGGCATATTCCCTTTTTCCTTGGCTATTCTTTTATAACGTCTCATCAGCGCTTGCTTTAAAGCTGCATAGTCATCTCCTGGCTTACAATTATTAATATTATAACGCCGGTAATCACTTTTTATTGGACCTTGTCTACCAAAGACGACGCAAGATGCCATCGTTGCCTTGCCTTGCGTATGGCTTACATCAAAGCATTCTATGCGAAGTTCGTCATCGGCTATCGCTAGTACTTTCTTTAGCGCAGAAAATCGATCCAGCCAATAATTACTTTGTGCTAAGCGCTGCCTAATTGCTTCTGCTGCATTTTCCAATACCATAGCTTGCCAGCGAGCACGTGCACCTCTGACATTCACACGAATCATGACCTTAGATTTGTTTTTTTCAGTTAATGCTCGTCCTAGCAATAATCGCTCTGGAAAGTCTTCAGTTGTAATAATCAATGGCGGCACTTCATGCATTGACTTTGATGATAAATAGTACTGAGGCAAGAAGTCATTCCATATGTCAATCAATTCAGTATTGACAGGGATCTTAGGGAAGTAACTTTTATTACCAATTAAACGTCCTGCCCGCACAAATAAAAAATTAACACAAATAACATGCTGTTGTTGTAATACGCCAACGATATCAACATCACCATGATCCGCGGCAACAGCTTGCTGTTTTTGCATGTAGTTTAAGCGGCCAACTTGATCACGCAGCAAGGCAGCTTTCTCATAGTTTAATGCTTGTGCGGCTTCTTCCATTTGTGTCACAAAATCATTAATAATCTCTTGACTTTTACCCTGAAGAAACATTTTTACCCTAGCAATATCTGCTGAATAATCTGCTTTACTAATATAACCAACACATGGTGCTGAACAACGTTTTATTTGATATTGTAAACAGGGCCGACTGCGATTACGAAAATAGCTGTCATCACACTGACGTATTTTAAATAATTTTTGTAATTGGTTTAATGTTTCTTTTGCCGCTACTGAGCTAGGGTAAGGACCAAAGTACTTGCCTGTCTTGCGCTTTGCACCACGATAAATTACTAGCCGCGGAAAATCACATTTACTTAAAAACAAATAAGGATATGACTTATCATCACGCATAAGCACATTATATCGTGGGTTGTGTTTTTTAATTAAATTACACTCTAGTATTAACGCTTCTATCTCGCTTTGTGTGACAATAACATTAATATCGATTATTTGATTGACTAAGGATTGTGTTTTAAGGCTGCTGCTTGTTTTTTGAAAATAGCTTTTCACCCGTTTTTTTAAATTCTTGGCTTTGCCAACATATAATATCTGTTGATTTTTTCCTAGCATAAGATAAACGCCAGGCTTTGTGCTTAGCTCTTTAAGAAAGTCTTTTCTTCTGGGTACTGGTTCATGGGACATGAGATAGCAAGTTGAGATTAATCTTCATTCATATTATCGATTAATTTGTAACGAATCGCTAAATGAGTTAACTCAACATCAGAGGCAACCTCCACTTTTTCAAAAATTCGATAACGGTAACTATTGATAGTTTTTGCACTCAAATGCAGCCTTTCAGAAATTTCTTGTACTTTTGAGCCACTGGTAATCATGATAGCGACTTGCAACTCACGTTCTGATAGTAAGTCAAATGGTGTTGCTTCATCCGAGATAAACTTTTTCAAAGCAATTTTTTGTGCTATATCTGGACTAATATAGCGTTGTCCTGCAAAAATAGTCCGGATAGCTCGAATCATTTCTTCAGTTCCGGCCCCTTTTGTTAAATAGCCAACGGCTCCGGCTTGCAATAATCGAGAAGGAAACGGCTCTTCTTCACAAGAAGTCACTGCAAGCACTTTGACATTTGGAAATAAGCGAACTAACTTGCTGGTCGCCTCCATGCCACCGATACCTGGCATTTTGACATCCATTAAAACAACATCCGGCTGCCGTGTTTTAACTTCTTCTAGCGCTTGTTCACCACTAGTCGCTTCACCAATAACTTTGATTCCTTTAACATCTTCTAATAACTTTTTTATACCGTGTCTGACCAAATCATGGTCATCAACTATTAATATTTTAATCAATACAGCGCTCCTAGTTTTAGTTGGCGGAGAGACTGGGATTCGAACCCAGGGAGGGGGAGAACCCCTCAACGGTTTTCAAGACCGCCGCCTTAAACCACTCAGCCATCTCTCCGTACAACAGCAGGTAAGACTATCTGAAATAATGAATAGTCGCAATCCTATCTTGTTGAAATAGTTAAAAATTGTTCTTTATTTTATCAAACAAGTTGATGTATAAATTAATGAATTTTTATATTATGTTTAAATTTCAGATAATCGCGATTTTCCTCCAACATAGGGTTGTAACGCTGCTGGAATTATAACATCACCCGCTTCCGTTTGATAATTCTCTAATATTGCCACCAAACAACGTCCGACGGCTAAGCCTGAGCCATTCAATGTATGCACAAGTTGCGGTTTTTTACTGGCTGGATCACGCCAACGTGCATGTAAACGACGTGCTTGAAATGCTTCCATATTACTACAAGATGAAATTTCTCTATAACATTGTTGACTAGGAAGCCAAACTTCTAAATCGTAGGTTTTTGCTGCACTGAAACCTAAATCAGCCGTACATAAGGCCATGACCCGATAAGGTAATTCTAAACGCTGCAAAATGGTTTCTGCATTTGCTGTTAATTCTTCTAATACAGCATACGACTCTTCTGGTTTGACTATCCAGACCAACTCAACTTTTTCAAATTGATGTTGACGAATCATACCGCGTGTATCTTTCCCATAAGAACCCGCCTCCCGTCTAAAACAAGGAGTATGCGCAACCCACTTACGAGGTAATTGCGCTGGCTCTAAAATTTCTTGTTGCACTAAGTTAGTTAATGGCACTTCTGCTGTTGGAATCAGATAAAAAGTATGCTCACCTTCTAATACAAATTGATCTTCTGCAAACTTAGGCAATTGTCCAGTAGCAAACAATGCATCACTATTAACAATATAGGGCACATAAACTTCTTGGTAACCATGCTCCTGTATTTGAATATCAAGCATAAATTGAATTAATGCCCGATGTAAACGTGCACATGGTCCTTGCATTACAACAAATCGACTGCCTGTTAACAAAGCCGCTTTAGAAAAACTCATCCAATCTTGTGCTTCGGCTAAATCCACATGATCTTTGATAGGAAAAGAGTATGTTGGCAATTCTCCCCAACGTCTTACCTCAACATTGTCCTCTTCTGTTTTACCCACTGGCACCGAATCGTGAGGAATATTCGGTATCATCGCCAATAGTTGCTGTAGTTCATGCTCAACGTTATGATACTGTTGTTCAACCTGATCTAACTCTGATTTCAATGATTCCACTTTTTTCAGCAAAACACTAATGTCTTCACCCGCTGCTTTTGCTGCTCCGATAGATTTTGCACTTAAATTACGTTTATTCTGTAAGTTTTCCATGCTTGTTTGTAGTACTTTACGTTGTTTTTCTAATGCTTCTAATTGAGTCACATTAATACTGCCACCGCGCAAAGCAATTTTCTTTTCAACATCCGCTAAGTTATGTCGTATTAACTTGGGATCTAACATAATTATTTAACCTCTTGTGCATTAATATCAAGTTGACGTAGTTTCGCCAGCTTTTCCATGATTTTAATCTCTAAACCCCGTTCAACCGGAGAGTAATATGTTTCTTTCGCCATTCCTTCTGGAAAATAATTTTCACCTGCCGCATATGCATTTGTTTCATCGTGAGCATAACGATATTCTTTTCCATAACCCATGTCTTGCATCAACTTAGTTGGTGCATTACGCAAATGTATCGGCACTTCTAGCGATCCATGTTTTTTTGCTGATACCATTGCTTGCTTAAAAGCGATATAACTGGCATTGCTCTTAGCACAACAAGCCAAATAAATTATTGCTTGCGCTAATGCTAACTCACCTTCAGGACTACCGAGACGCTCCAATACCTCCCAGGCCGACAAAGCCAATGTCAATGCGCGTGGATCGGCATTGCCAATATCTTCACTGGCCATACGAATACTTCGACGTGCAATATATAAAGGATCACAACCTCCTTCTAGCATACGACATAGCCAGTACAATGCTGCATCAGGATCAGAGCCTCTTACGGCTTTGTGCAATGCTGATATTTGATCGTAGAATATATCGCCGCCATGGTCAAATCGCCGCAAGGAATGACTCAGCGCTAATTGTACGTTTTCTTCTGTAATCGTTATCTTACCATCGATTGATGGAGATAAATCAATCAGCATATCCAATAAATTTAACACTTGTCTTGCATCACCATCAGCAAATTGCACGAGTTTCTTTAATAATTCCTCTGGAAAATCAATAGGTTGAGAAAAAGCGTGCTTCATAGCTCGTTTTATTACTGCCGCCAAAGCATCTTCTGTTAAAGATTTAAATATAAAAACTCTAGTACGTGATAACAAGGCATTATTCAATGCAAAGGAAGGATTCTCCGTAGTGGCACCAATTAATGTTAAAGTGCCTTCTTCTACATGAGGTAAAAATGCATCTTGCTGTGACTTGTTAAATCGATGTATTTCATCAACAAATAATACCGTCAATTGTTGACTTTCTGCTAGTCGTTTTTGCGCACGCTCAACAATAGCACGCAAATCTTTAACTCCTGCTAACACCGCTGAAATTTTTTCTACTGCGGCATTAGCATTAGCTGCTATAACTTCTGCAATTGTTGTTTTTCCTGTACCAGGTGGTCCCCATAAAATCATTGAGTAAATTTTTTGAGAAATGATTAACGCATGCAGTGGTTTTCCTGGTGCTAACAAATGTTCTTGCCCAAAAATATCGGTTAAACAGCTAGGCCTAATGCGTGCTGCCAGAGGTGACCATTGTTGAGTCTTTTCGCTATTCACTTTAAGCACTAGCCCTTAAGCTCGATAATTATCAATAAAATCCACACCCTTAGGTATTTGCATTTCAAATAATGGCTGTTTTAATGGTTTATCTAATATAATAGCAGAAAATCGAATACGAGTTAGCTGTTCATTATTATCTTTAAATTGCATTATTTCTAATCGATTATCAACAACATATAATTTTACCCAAATAAAATGATCATTTTCTTTTTTAGGCTTCAAAGTAAACCAGACACCTTTTTTCCTGTCAGGTTCACTGCTAATTGAATAAAACTGCTTTATCTTCTCAACAGAGTCACTAAGCAATACTACAGGCGCACTACCGCTCTGCTCTGGCATATTTTGTGTTGTAATTTGCTCTAAATCAATATCGTAAATCCACAGTTTATCATTAACAGCAATGATTAATTGCCTATTCGGTTGATGAGTATCCCAACGAAACTTACCTGGCCGCTGCATTGCCATACTACCACTGCTTTCTTGCAAAACATTGGCGTCATCATCTTTAATGACTTGATTAAAATTAGCTGTCATATTTGAAAAATGGGTTAACACATCAGCTAATCGCGCCTCAGCCGTGCTTGCATACAACTGCCCAAATGGCAATAAACATACCAATAAAATTAACCATTTTTTTTTCATATTTGCTAATTACCTGCTTTCTTAAGCTAAGCTTCAGGTAATGCTTGGGCTAACACTTCCCGACTACCATTGCCTTCCATCGGGCTCACGACGCCTGCATTTTCCATCTCTTCAATAATTCGCGCTGCTCTATTATAGCCAATTTTAAACCGTCTTTGTACACTTGATATGCTTGCTCTACGCGTTTTTAGAACAAAGGCGACCGCTTCGTCATACAAAGCATCTTGCTCTCCAGTCTGCTCGTTGCTGCTTTCAAAACCTGGGATAGGTATATCTGTTTCTGTTTCTTCGTCAAATCGACCTATCACATATTCCGGTTCGCTCATTGCCTTGAGATCAGCAACCACGTTATGTACTTCATGATCGGCAACAAAAGCACCATGTACTCGAACCGGCACACCGCCACCTGGTGCCAAGTATAACATATCGCCATGCCCTAACATTTGCTCCGCCCCTTGTTGGTCAATAATTGTTCGAGAATCGATGCGAGATGACACTTGAAATGCGATTCGAGTAGGAATATTGGCTTTTATTAAACCGGTAATCACATCAACTGACGGTCGTTGTGTCGCCAGCACCAAATGGATCCCGGCGGCTCTTGCTTTTTGCGCTATGCGTGCAATTAATTGTTCAACCTTTTTACCTACTACCATCATCATATCGGCAAATTCATCAATAATAACGACAATATAAGGAAAAGTGTCTAAATACTGTTTTTCTTCTGTCTCTGCAATAAACGGGTTTTCAAGTGGTCTACCTTCTTTCTGAGCCTGTTCAACTTTTTCATTATAACCCTGTAAATTTCTAACACCCAATGACGCCATCAAACGGTAACGTCGCTCCATTTCAGCAACACACCAGCGCAATGCATTAGACGCTTCTTTCATATCCGTTAAAACCGGTGCTAACAAATGTGGAATGCCATCATAAACAGATAACTCCAACATTTTGGGATCAACTAAAATCAATCGAACTTGCTCTGGTGTCGCTTTATAAAGCAAGCTTAACAGCATGGCATTAATGCCGACTGACTTTCCTGAACCTGTCGTTCCAGCAACTAATAAATGTGGCATCTTGGCTAAATCAACAACCACCGAGAATCCTGAGATATCTTTACCTAATGCTAGTGCCAATGGCGTTTGCATTTCTCGATAACGCTTTGATTCAATAATTTCACGTAAGCTGACTAATAAACGTTTCTCATTTGGTAACTCCAAACCTACCACTGATTTGCCTGGAATAATTTCAACAATGCGCACGCTGACCATAGATAAAGAACGGGCTAAATCTTTGGCTAACCCGGTTAAACGGCTGGCTTTAATACCGGCAGCCAAATCTAATTCGTAACGGGTAATCACTGGGCCTGGATACACCGCTACCACATTCACTTTTATACCAAAATCAGCTAATTTTTGCTCAACAATCAACGATCTGGCTTCTAATTCAGCTTTATTCACAGTGGGATTTTCCATTTGCAGGGAGGGATCTAATAATGTTATCGATGGCAATCCTTTTCTGACTGATTTATGTTTAATTTTTTGTTGTGTTTTTGGCATCTCAGCCACTGCCGGCAAAGCTGGTGATACTGTTGGGAAGAAATCGCAACTCTGTTGTTCTTGCTTGTCTTTTTCTAATTGCCGCCTGGATATTTTTCTAGCTTGAATGTCTCTCGGTATAACATCAACGATTGTTTGCCGTTTAGGCATGATGGCTTTAACAACCAGACTAATCATTTGAGAACCTTTTCTTATATCCATCATTTTTTCGGCTGCAAAATAAAAATATACTGCAATAACCGTAATGATTTTTCACTACTGTATTTGCTGAGTTTCATCCATGATATGCCGGTAAACCATGTTATTCCAGCTAGTAAAGTTGCGAATAAAAAAACACTGGAGCCTATACGGTTAAATTGTTGTGTTAACAACGTACTAATTAAATTACCTACAATACCACCAGCTTCAAATGGAATACCGTAATGAAAAGCAACCAAGTATAAACTTGCTAGACCCGTGCCCCCGACAACAATTAACAAAAAACCAACTATTTTTATGCCTAATAAATAATAATCTATTTCCGTCTGCTCTCTGGATTCACGAAAGAAAAACCAAGTAGCATACACAATCATCAATGGAAAAAAATAAGCAATATAACCAAACATGTACAGTAAAAAGTCAGACAGCCAAGCCCCAACTTTTCCACCGGCATTGACTATTTTTCGTGCATTATGGATACTGGACCAACCTGAATCTGTTTCGTGGTAACTGAGTAACGAAAGTAACAGAAAAGCCGCTATGGCAAAGCTGAGTAAAAATACACCTTCTTTTAAGCGCAAATTGACATGCTTATTTAATAAGCCGGTGCTTTTTTCTTTTCGTGATGCTTGTTTTGACATATTTCCAACAAATATAAGTAATCAATCTAAGGTGAACAATTATAACGTTTTTTGTTGGTAAGGATAAGCTCTATAACAATATGATTACCAATTAATTGGCCACGTACTACTGCCAAGCTCTTTATGTTCAAAAAATGATCGGATTATGTCATATTAACAAGTAAGCTGGAAAGTTGGCTTATCATTCTCTTTTAAGAAAAATACGGCTACAATGACAATATTTGTTAAGCCAATACTAGGAGCAAAAGTGACAAAGCGAATTCATAGAAAATTGATAATTCTCGGATCAGGACCTGCGGGCTACACCGCTGCAATTTATGCCGCTCGTGGCTAATTTGCAACCCACATTAATCAATGGTCTGGAACCTGGAGGACAATTAACAACAACAACAGATGTTGAAAACTGGCCTGGTGATGCAGAAGGATTACAAGGACCTGACTTAATGGTGCGTATGTTAGAACATGCCAAACGGTTTTGACACTGACATTATCAATGATCATGTTCTAAAAGCCGATCTGCAACAACGCCCCTTTCTCCTAACTGGCGATGCTGAACAACAATACAGTTGTGATGCGTTAATTGTTGCAACAGGTGCCAGTGCAAAATATTTAGGTTTGGCTTCAGAAGAGCAGTATAAAGGCCAAGGTGTCTCCGCCTGTGCAACTTGTGATGGGTTCTTTTATCGGCAAAAAAATGTTTCCGTTATCGGTGGTGGTAACACTGCAGTAGAGGAAGCATTGTATCTATCGAATATTGCTAAACAAGTAACTTTAGTCCACCGTCGTGATGAATTACGTGCAGAAAAAATTCTAATCAATCGATTACTTGATAAGGTAGAAAGTGGCAATGTTAAGATTTTATGGGATAGTGTGTTGGATGAAGTCCTAGGTGATGGCAATGTCGTCACTGGCATGAAAACAAAAAATGTTAAAACAGGGACGATAAGCGAACAATCACTTGAAGGAATCTTTATTGCGATTGGTCATACCCCCAATACACAATTATTCGAAAATCAATTGGACATGCACGATGGTTACTTGGTAGTTGGCAACAGCACAGCCGGTGCGACTGCTTGCAGTATCCCCGGTGTCTACGCCGCAGGTGATGTAAGCGATCCGATTTATCGACAAGCGGTTACTTCCGCTGGTAGTGGGTGTATGGCCGCATTGGATGCTGAAAAATATTTAGCTGAATTAGCACATCAGAGCTAACACCCTGTTAGCACGATACCTATACCGCAAAAACAACGGTAAACGTTAAAAATCATATCCCCAATCAACATTTTCAATGTGTTTTGGGGATATTGATAACATAGTGCAAATTTCATTCACTTCCTGTGAAATGCTGCAAGTAAGATTATTTGCATTTTTTGTTAATGTTATCATGAAAGATGACGATAACTAACTATACTCTCTCTGTGAGTAACAAGCTGACAGAGATTTAGAGCTAAAATAGTTAACTTATGGAATGAGTAATTTATTAGCAAGGAGAATTTTATGCAACCCAACCACTGTACTTTCCAATATGCGCATTGCACTGCATGCAAATAACCCTGATATTAATGATGTTTTGGCTAGAAGGCTATGAATCGGCTAATGACAATATTGACGCCGATGCGAACCCTTACCTTATTGACAGTGAAGATTATCATTACTGGCAAGAAGGTTGGTGGGCAGGTTTTTACAATGAGGAACCTTCTTTTTCTTATGCTAAAGAAGAACTAGAACAAAACGAGCCAATGAGTGTTTTATTAAAAGAAAACTTACAATGTCTTATTGGTCAATTGATATCGACACCGTTATCCTATACCATTGCAGAATGTCGTAAAATCTGTGCATTTTATGTTGAAAAAATTGTCACTGCAATTGTTGTTGCCTTTATTAACTATGAAGTGGTTGCAGTAAAAGCATAAATTGACAACTATTGGTGGTATACACATATGAATAAAATGTCTCTTCGCTCTGGTTGTATATTAATCACTTTAATATTATGGCCATTACTCGCTTTTTGTGATGATTCTGGGTTCAATTATACACCTGTTCCTGTGACCAGCAATACCCCCACACAACAAGAAGCAAAGAATAATACCGATACAGCAGAAAAGAATAATAAAGCCGTTGGTGAGAAGATGAAGACACTGTCTTTGAAAGAATTTTCTAATGTTGCAACAAACTGTCCAGCAAAAACAACAACCGCTATCGGTTCTTCAAAAATAGAAATCGACGGCGCTAAAAACAATATCTGTCATCTCTTAATGACGCGAGAAGGACAGGAACAGGGACAACAATATGTATTAGAATGTTATGTACCAATCACTGATTTGATTACATCGAATCTGTTTAATTCCCTTAGTGAAGCTGATGCTCAAGAAAATGACAGTGAATCTTTTGACGACGGCATAACGTCTATCATGACATATTGTAGGCAATTATCTTTTGGCTCTGCATTTAATGCAAGTAAATCGCAATATAATACGAATGCCCAATAATACGAACCAACATTTCATTTACTACTTTGATGGTAACGGTAACGGTGAAATAATTAGCCAAGATAAAGTTGATCAGTATTCAAAAAAGCCTGGCTTTATTTGGTTTCATCTCGATCAGACATCTCCTGAACAATGCCAGTGGTTAAGAAAGCAAGAGGAAATTCCTAAAATATTTCGCAATAGAATGCAGCAGAATCTTGCAAGAGCACAAATAAAAGTCGAGGAAAACACATTGCTTTTCTGTTTTTTTGGTTTAAATAGTGAGTTTCCTATGCATCAATTCAATGTGACTCCTTTGTATATGTGGGCATCCCCTAAGAAAGTAATAAGCATTTCAGAGAACCTTATCTATGGCTTAATGAATTTACAAACATCTACTCAACTACACAAAGCACCTAAAACCGTCAGTGACTTCTTAGTTGAGTTAAACTTTAATATTGCGGCTAATTACAGTGCATTGGTTCAACAATCAAAAAACCAACTGGAGCAACTAGAAGTCGAAGCGCTACAAATAGATATTATTAATCTTCGCCAGAAAATCATTGATCTCAGACAAAAAACTATTTTGCTCAATCGTTTGCTATTACCTCAGCAGA
>CBDDLJ010000006.1:0-13968 GCA_965230635.1 Gammaproteobacteria bacterium | reverse complement strand
TTTCTAGGGTCGAGTGATTAGGATGAAGCATAGTTAAGTCCTCTCTGTTGAGTAAATCGTCATAATATACTTGCCAGACAACAAGTGTATACCTTTGACACGTCAAGATGCAAGCAGTCGTTTTTTCCAATGAAAACGAGGCTATAACTGACTAAAAGTCAGCCTAAATATGATTAAAAATAGGCACTAGGGCCAAAATCGTTCACAATAATGATGTTATAAAAATCATGAGCGATAAAGCCCTAGATAGCCCAGAAGCTATCAAAGCATTTTTAGCGTCCACAAGCAAGTTAAAATGTCACTTGGCAAAAGATGAACGCTACCCATGGATAACACACAGGTATGGTGGACCTCATTAGCTGGACAAAATATCAGGCATGTTAAGATCTCATTGCCTGATTAATATATGATCAAATTACTGGTTTTTAATAACACAATTATGCTAATAATTGGTTACAATCACTTCGCGGAGCGGCGCTATAAAAGCCAGTGCTATTCAATCAGATAAATAATAAACTATTTACACCCTCAGCGATAACTTCATTTTTTTCTCATCTGTCAAACTTCTCTAATTAGCGTATTACTACTCATATCCATCAACAAACATCTTGATAGCACGTTAGCAATTTGGATTGCCCGACACTATCATATATGCCACTTATTTCTAGCGTCTAAGTTGTCGTTAAGCTAATCGTATCATGTTAGTGGAAGAACAACCTTAAATAACCCCTCCCGAATTACCACCAATAAATCGAAAAAAAGTTTTCAACTCACTCAACTCATACCAATGCATTTTTTTGTGAAACGTATAATTTCAATCGGTCAAAGCATGCTTTTTTCTCGCATCATACCCAATATCACTGCCAACACTTCATCTATACTTAAATCAGTTGTATCGATGACGATAGCATCAACTGCCGGTTTCAATGGTGCTACTTTTCGACAACTATCACGCTGATCACGTGCTAGCATATCTTTTTTTACCTGCTCCCGATCAATTGATGCATTTTTTTGTTGTAATTGTAAATACCGCCGCTTCACACGTTCATCATCACTTGCATGTAAATATAGCTTTAAGCTTGCATCCGGAAACACGACTGTACCCATATCACGCCCATCGGCGATCAATCCTGGTAATCTAGCAAAATCACGTTGACGTGCCAGCAATGCGGTACGCACGGAGGCAAATCCCGAAATTTTTGATGAAATAACACTTATCTCATCTGTACGAATAGCTTGGCTAATATTGTCATCAGCCAGTTTAATAATTAATTGCCCATTGGATGATTGACCAAAGTGTATATCCATATTTTGTGCAACTTGAAAAATGCCCTGTTCATCATCAAGCGCCACGCCATGCAGCTGTACAACATATGCCAAGCAACGATAAATCGCCCCACTATCAAGTAAATGCCATTTTAATTGCTTAGCTAAACGCATGGAAACAGTGCCCTTGCCAACACCGCTAGGGCCATCGATAGTAATAATTGGTACTTTACTGTTCAATTCATTTTCTCTTTTCACCTGTAAACCTGCTTAATATCATTGTTAATACTAACATTTTCTTAATGCCAATTATTCAGCTAAGGGATCTTCTCCCGCTAATTGACGAAGTCTCTTACTAATCACATTCACTAATTCATTACGGCGTTTAATGCCATACTCAGCGGTATCAATGATTTCACCAAAATGTACTTCTATTTCTAAGCCTTTTGTAATAAATGACGTATCGGGAGGTAGTACGTCATAAATACCACGTAAACCAATAGGAATAATTTGCGCATTGGCTTCTATAGCCAAAATAATGCCCCCTTTTTTTAATTTATTTCTCATTTTACCCGTACGAGTCCGTGTTCCTTCAGGTGCTATCCAAATAAACACGCCATCATTCAATTTCTCCTTTGCACAAGCCAAGTCTTTGATTGCTTGGTCTCGATTCTTTCGATCAATAAAAATAAACTCTGCTTTTTCCAGTGAAGAACCCCAAATAGGTACTCTACGTAGTTCTTTCTTAGCAATCATACGAATCGTTTTTGGGAATGCATGAATAATGACAGGGATATCAAGCAAACTCGTGTGGTTGCTCATTAATATATAAGGCTTTCCAGGTTCAATACGTAAATCATTTAAGCCAACCACTTTACAAGAAACACCTGCATGCGCCAATACTTTTTTTGCCCATGATTTTATATAACCATCAACTTTTTCGCGACTGATCCGCTTCAATAAACTATCAAAAAATACATTTAATGAATAATGCAGTGTGCTTATAACAATCCTAAAGATAGTGACCATGTTTTGTATTTTACTTACCATCACCTTTTGCTCTCCGTTTTATATTTAATCCAACCTGTTTAGCCAATGAAAAAAAATTAGGAAATGAGGTGGCAATATGTTCACAACGATCCACATAAACAGGAGCGCCAGCAACACTACCAGCAATTAAGAAAGTCATTGCAATACGATGATCAGAAAAGCTGTCCACTGCCCCACCTTGCATTACGCCACCTTGCATTGTTACACCATCCTCTCTCTCTTCAATATGCAAACCCAATCGTTGCAACCCTACCACCATGGCTTGAATACGATCACTTTCTTTATAACGCAACTCCTCAGCACTTCTTAGTATTGTTTTCCCTGTTGCAAACGCTGCTGCTAATAATAACAAAGGGATTTCATCTATCATGCTCGGTATTAAATTTACTGGCACTTCAATTCCGTACAATGAAGAAGAAAAGACTTCAATATCTGCAACAGGTTCTAAACCATAATAACGCTTATTTTTTAACTGTATTTTAGCACCCATACGCTCTAACACCGTTAGCAACCCAATTCGCGTTGGATTAACACCCACATTTAGCAATGTTATTCGAGCTTGTTTTGCCAATATAGCGGCAACAATAAAAAAAGCCGCCGATGAAAAATCCCCAGGGATCCGCCAATCACAAGCATTAAGTGCTTGCTGCCCGGCAATAGAAACACACTTGTTTGCTTCATTTAATACAACACCTTGGTAGTGCAACATACGCTCGGTATGGTCACGACTTAGTGCAGGCTGCTCTATCACTGTTGTTCCTTCGCTTTGCAATGCGGCTAATAATAGTGCTGACTTCACTTGTGCACTTGCTTGCTTCATTCTATAATGAATCGCTTTCAGCGGCCCATTTGCTTTTAATTGTAGCGGCAGTGTACCCATTAAATTAGCCTGAATATTAGCACCCATTTGTTGTAATGGCTCAATAACTCGCCGCATAGGACGCTGACTGAGTGATTCATCGCCGCTGATTTGGCATGAAACCCCTGCTCCTGCTAATAACCCAGCAAACAAGCGAGCAGCTGTACCTGAATTAGCTAAATAGAGCTTCTGGTTAGGTGTTTGAAATTTCCCCGCACAACCCTGCACTCGCCACCGGTGTTTATCCACTTCTTGAATAGCGACACCTAATTGAAGCAATGCTTGGCTTGTTGCTAACACATCGGTTGCCAGTAATATATTCTCAATCATCGAAACACCACTAGCTAATGCAGCTAACATCAATGCACGGTGTGATATTGACTTATCCCCTGGAACTGTCACTTCACCAAATAAACAAGAGACAGGCTCAGAAGAATACATTTTAGCGAGTTTGTTTGAAAAACTGAACATAACATAAACTATTTTTGGTCGGGACGGCAGGATTTGAACCTGCGACCCCTTGCACCCCATGCAAGTGCGCTACCAAGCTGCGCTACGCCCCGAAATCCCATAAGCTGGTGTATAATCCTAAGTTCGGTAGTTGAGGTTTACTACCGAATTTAGGATTATACGCAATATATATGGAAATGCGAGCTTTGCTTTCCTGGATACACTATAGAGCAATAATTCACAATAAGATCCAACTTTCTCATTATGATTATCTATCATCGATTTGTATTATATCATGAGTCTGTGTTTGTGCTAGTGCTTCAACACGTGTCTTTAATTTTTGACCTGCTTTAAACGTCACTACCCGTCGCCCAGAAATTTTAACGTATTCACCTGTTTTTGGATTACGGCCTGGCCGCTCTTTTTTATGACGAGTAACAAAATTGCCAAAACCAGACAATTTAACCTCACCGTTTGTGACAATACTCGTGGCTAACGCATTAAAAAAGACTTCAACATATTGTTTTGCCTCTTTTTTATGTAAATTTAACTGGCTAACCAATTTATCAGCGATATCTGCTTTCGTTAAAGCCATCATTATCCCCTCAACTCTGCACCAAATTGCTTTGTTAACACAGTGACTACTCGCTCAACAATGTTATTGACTTCATCATCTACCAATGTACGCTCAGGGTGCTGCAATAATACACTGAATGCAACACTTTTTTTATCTGGACTGTTTTTGTCCAAATAAACATCAAATAAATTCACATCAACCAGCCATTTCTCAATGCTCTCAGTAACAGCTACTAAAATTTGAGCAACGGCTACCGATCGATCAACAACAACCGCTAAGTCCCTACGAATACTAGGGTACTTTGAAAGTTTAGCAAAGACTGGCAATCTTGCATGCTTAAATAGCACTAAATTTAACTCAAAATAAAAAACTGGTAATATTATATCCAATTTTTCGGCTAATCTAGGGTGTAACGCCCCTACTTTGCCTAAAATACTATCACCTAACACGATTTCTGCTGATTGTCCTGGGTGCAAACTGGCATGCTCAGTGGGTTGGAAAACAAAAGAATCACTATTCCCTGTCAAAGCTAATAATGCTTCCACATCACCTTTTATATCAAAAAAATCTACATCACGCTTGGTTACTCCCCACTGTTCATCTTGTGCACTCCCCCAGGCTAAACCACCTAGCATAGGAGTATGCCTGAAATGCCCGTTATTGGCATGATGGTAAACATGACCCATCTCAACAATTTTTCCCTTGCTTTGTTGGCGGTATTGATTATAGCTAGCAACCTGTAATAACCCAGGTAACAAACTCAAGCGCATTTCTGCCATATCAGAAGAAATGGGATTTAATAGCTTGACTGCCTTAGCATTAGGTTCACAGTGCTGTTGCAGTATGGGATCAACAAAACTATAAGTAATAATATCTGAGTAGCCATTTGCTACCAAGTGGTCTTGCAAACGACACATTGTCACTTGCTGCTCACTTTGCGCATTAGCATGCAGCTTTACGGTTGGCATTGCCGGCTCAATGTGAGTATAACCATAAATCCTGGCAATTTCTTCAATCAAATCCTCAGCAATACGTAAGTCAAAACGATAAGACGGCACGCTGACATGCCAACCGTCATCATTTGCTACGACGACCATACCTAAATTAGCCAATATTGCCATCACATCTGCATCAGGAATATTGATACCTAATAGCCTGCTAAGATGGGCACGCTGTAAAAGAATATCATGCTGCACTACCGTGTAAGTGCTGGGCGTCTCTACAATAGGACCTGCTTCACCACCAACAAATGCTATTAACAAAGCGGTGGCTCGCTCTATCGCTGCTTTTTGTAATGCAGGATCAACACCACGCTCAAAACGATGTGAAGAATCTGTGGCTAAACCATAACCTCGTGCACGGCCGGCAATTGCAACTGGGTCAAAAAAAGCACTCTCTAAAAATAGCGTGTTTGTCTGCAAACTAACACCACTCTCTTCTCCACCCATGATCCCTGCCATAGCTAGTACCCGCTGCTCATCAGCAATAACTAGAACATCATCATTTAATTTAATTTCATCACCATTGAGCAGTGTTAATGCTTCATTCGCTTTTGCATGACGCACCTCAATTTTCCCTTTCAGCTGCGCAAAATCAAACGCATGCAGTGGTTGTCCTAATTCCAACATGACATAATTGGTCACATCAACAACAGCATCGATACTGCGTATTCCAGAGCGACGCAGTCGTTCTTGGATCCACAGCGGAGAAGGTCGGCTTAAATCAACCTGTTTAATCACTCTCCCCACATAATGTGGGCATGCACAGGTATCAGAAACAACAACTGGAAACATTTCTTTATGACTAGCAGCAACGACAGGAATGGCTTTTGCTTTAAAGTGCTTACCAAATATAGCCGCTATATCTCGTGCCAAACCATGCAGTGACAAACAATCCCCACGATTCGGTGTTAACTCTATTGTTAATATTTTGTCATTGAGTAACAAGTACTTGTTGATATCTTCACCAATAGGGGCATCTGTAGGTAATAATAAAATTCCCTCACTGCTTTCTGCCAAACCTAGCTCACTGGCAGAGCACAGCATGCCATGTGATGGAATACCTCTTAGTGCTGTTTTCTTTATGTGAAAATCTTCACCAATCGTTGCGCCTACTGTTGCTACGGCCACTTTAGCACCAACATAAGGATTTTTTGCGCCACAGACAATTGGCAATATCTCACTACCGACATCAACTTGGGTTACAATTAATTTTTTTGCATCTGGATGCGGTTCAATCGTCTTAATTTGACCAATAATAACCTGTTGAAATGATTTAGCAACAGGCTCTATCGCGTCTACCTCTAAACCTGCTTCCGTTATTCGGCTTATTAATTCCTGCTCAGGTATTTCATCACCTAGTATGTCATATAACCATTGCAAACTAAACTTCATCGGGTTATTCCATGATTAAAATTGCCGTAAAAAACGCAAATCATTGTCAAAAAATATTCGCAAATCATCAATTTGATAACGCAGCATGGCCATGCGATCGATACCTATACCAAAAGCAAACCCTTGGTATTTGTCAGGATCAATACCCCCTTCTTTTAATACAGTAGGATGCACCATGCCACAACCAAGAATTTCTAACCACCCACTATTACCACACACTTTACAGCCCTTACCGCGACAATTCACACATGTCATATCAACCTCAGCAGAGGGCTCTGTAAAGGGAAAATAAGATGATCGAAACCGCATGGCTAAATCATCCATTTCAAAAAAATAACGAATAAAGCTCTGCAAAATTCCTTTTAATTCCGCCATGGATGTCTTGCTGTCAACTAAAAATCCTTCCACTTGATGAAACATGGGGGTATGCGTCACATCAGAGTCACAACGATACACTCGACCACAAGCTATCATTCGCAGAGGTGGCGAATACGCTTTCATATAACGAATTTGCTGTGGTGATGTGTGCGTTCTTAGTAAGTGCTTACTATCAATATAAAACGTATCATGCATTGCTCGTGCAGGATGGTGTGAAGATATGTTTAACGCCGAGAAATTATGGTAGTCATCTTCAATTTCTTCTCCTTCCACACAAGCAAACCCCATCTGTGAAAAAAAGCATTGAACACGACGAAGTGTACGAGTCACTGGGTGCAAACTCCCTTGTTTGCTCACTTTTCGCCCTGGTAACGTAATGTCCACGGTTTCGGCTTTAATTTTCTCTTCCAGCAATTGATCAGCAAGTATCTGCTGTTTTTGCTGTATAGCAGCTACAACCGTTTCTTTACCTTGATTGATCGATGCACCTGCTGACTTGCGTTGTTCAGCAGGCAGTTTCCCCAGTGATTTTAATAAATCAGAGATCCGGCCCTTTTTGCCCAAGTAGTGTACTTGTATATCACGCAACTGGGTTAAATCAGTGGCTTGTTCGATCTCACGGTGGGCTTGCGCGACCAAATCATCGACATTCGACATATCCTATTCCTTGCCAAGTTATTGACAATGATCAAGCAAGTGCAGTTTTTACTTGTTCAACAACTTGTGCAAACGCTACTTTGTCATTAACAGCCATATCCGCTAACACTTTTCGATCCAATTCGATATTTGCTTTGCCTAAACCATTAATGAATTGGCTATAAGTCAAGCCATGCTGTCTTGCTGCTGCATTGATTCGGACGATCCACAGTGCCCGAAATTGACGCCGACGTTGGCGACGATCACGATAAGCATATTGTTGTGCTTTAATCACAGCTTGTTTTGCGACACGATAAACGCGACTACGTGCGCCATAATATCCTTTTGCTTGTTTCAGGACTTTTTTATGCCTTGCCCGAGCCGTTACACCTCTTTTTACTCTTGCCATAATGAATTCCTCTATTATTTAACATTAACTTCCGCGCATTAAGCGAACAATGGCTAATACATCACACTTTTTAATGGCTTGCATTGCCCGTGCAGCCCGCTTTTTCTTTTGTGGGTGCTTGGTTAAAATGTGATTTCGGTTGGCTCGGCGAAATTTTATTGATTTCGCGCGTTGTTTGAAGCGTTTTATCGCGCCTCGGTTCGATTTTAACTTAATCTTCGTCATTACTAACTCCGCATTCAATTATCTATCACTAACTTTTCTTAGGACAAATTAACATAACTACTTGCCGACCTTCCATTTTAGGCATTTGCTCTACACTACCGTATTCATTCACGTCTACTTCAAGTCGCTTCAAAATACGCTGAGCCAACTCCTGATGGGCTATTTCACGCCCCCGGAATCGGATAGTTATTTTAACTCTATTCCCTCGGCTCAAAAAGCGTATCAGGTTGCGTAGCTTTACCTGATAATCGCCCTCATCCGTCACCGGACGGAATTTAATTTCTTTCGTTCCTAATGTTTTTGGTTTTTTATGTTTTTTCTTCTGTTGGTACTGGTATTTACCATAGTCCATCACACGACAGACGGGTGGTGCTGCCATTGGTGCTATTTCAACCAGATCCAACCCTGCTTTTTCAGCGACGGTTAACGCATCTTGTAAATTAACGATCCCGCCTTGTTGCCCTTCACTATCGATCAAACGGACTTCTGAGGCAGTAATATCACGATTTATTCGCGTTCTACTGCCCTTCCCTTTTAGATTACTAATGAGATATTCTCCCGTTTCTCTTCAATGTCATTCATTCTTTCACCGTTTTGATGCGATTTGCTCATCAAATAATTGTTTCAGCTCCGACAATGGCTTACTACCCAAATCCTTGCCAGATAATGATCGCACTGCTACTGTATTCGTTTCAACCTCTTTATCACCCACAATGAGTAAATAAGGGATACGTTGTATCGTATGTTCGCGAATTTTAAAACCAATTTTTTCATTGCGCAAGTCTTTATCGACACGAAAACCGTTTTTACGCAAATATTTAGCCATTGTTGACGCATAATCGGCGTGTGCATCGGTTATTGTCATCACAACAGCTTGTACAGGCGCCAACCACAGTGGGAATTTAGCCTCACACTGTTCAATAAATATACCCATGAAGCGTTCTAACGTTCCTAAAATAGCCCGATGAATCATTACGGGTACTTGCTTTGAGCCATTTTCATCAACATAAGTCGCTCCTAAACGACCTGGCATAGAAAAATCGAGCTGAATCGTTCCACATTGCCACATACGTCCCAGGCAATCTTTCAATGTAAAGTCAATTTTAGGCCCATAAAAAGCACCATCTCCCGCCGCTAGATCCCAAGGTAATCCCTTATTATTCAGCACATCTTGTAATGCCTTTTCTGCTCTATCCCAGGTCTCTTCTGAACCGACACGGTGTTCTGGGCGTGTTGATACGCAACACGATATTTGCTCAAAACCAAAATCAGTGTAGATGTCATGCACTAAATCAATTAATTGCTCAATTTCATCAGCAATTTGATCTTCAGTACAAAAAATATGGGCATCATCCTGGGTGAATGCTCTGACTCGCATTAAACCATGCAATGTGCCAGAAAATTCATTGCGATGACAACAACCAAATTCTGCCATACGCAAAGGCAGATCGCGATAACTTTTTAAGCCTTGCTTGTAAACTTGCACGTGGCAAGGGCAACTCATGGGCTTAATTGCAAAAATATGATCTTCTGCATTGGTCGTAAACATTTCTTCGCGATATTTTTCCCAGTGCCCTGACTTTTCCCACAAACTACGACTAAGCAGCTGAGGTGTTTTAATTTCTTCATAACCATAGGCTTCCAATTTTTGGCGTAGGTAATTTTGCATGAGTCGGTAAATAGTAAAGCCTTTACCATGCCAAAAAACCATGCCTGGTGCTTCTTCTTGGAAATGAAACAAGTGTAATTGTTTACCCAAACGACGGTGATCACGCTTTTCTGCCTCTTCAAGACGCTTTAAGTAATCTTTTAGCTCTGATTTTTTTGACCAAGCCGTACCGTATATCCGCTGTAGCATTTCATTATTAGCATCACCACGCCAATAAGCACCAGCCACTTTCATTAGTTTAAACACGCCAAGATGACCCATATGAGGAACGTGAGGTCCACGACATAAATCAACAAAATCACCTTGTCGGTAGAGTGATATCACTTCATTTTCAGGGATATCTTCAATAATTCTTGCTTTATATTCTTCACCCATTTCCCTAAAGTACGCAATGGCATCATCACGTGGCATTTCTTCTCGAACTACTTTTGCACTTTTTTTCACAATCTCATGCATACGTTTTTCAATATGTGCCAAATCATCCAAGGTAAATGAGCGCTCAAAAGCAAAGTCATAGTAAAATCCATCCTCAATAACAGGCCCTATAGTCACTTGTGCGCTGGGAAATAATTCTTTCACGGCTTGTGCTAATAAATGTGCCGTGGAATGCCGTAAAATATCTAATCCTTCCGGCATTTGTGGCGTAATTAATGTAACCGTTGCATCGGATTCAATCATATAATGCGTATCTACCAAGCATGCATTGACATTGGCAGCTAACACGTCTTTACCTAGCCTAGGACTAATATCGTGAGCAATTTGTTCAGCACTGACCGCTTCGCCATACTCACGCTTACTTCCATCTGGTAATGTTATAATTGGCATCCCATCTACCCCTAACACTCATCAAATATATTAAAATTGGTAGGCACGAGTGGGATCGAACCACCGACCACCACCATGTCAAGGTGGTGCTCTACCACTGAGCTACGTGCCTATCGAAAATAGTTGGATACGGTATCATTTGCTAATTATACGGTCAAGCCACAGATGAAAACCTTTAAACCAGCCCAACTATCAATAAAATAGACTATTTTTCCGTGTGATGCGATCAAATTGTGGATAACTCTGTGTGCAACATTATCAAATATACCGCGATTCACTCAATACAAATCAACGGCTCACAAAAATACCGATTAAAAACCTTTAAAATCAAACAGTTACTGCAACAATAATGAAATAAAACGATAGCAACCTTCATTCACTTGATTTATTTTTAATGTGGAAAAAATAAATCCGTTGCTTTGCTAGCATGCATAAATACGACTATTTTATGCATAATCATCAAAAATTCACCATTATGACTCAAAAATAAACAGACCCAACCTCACAAAACTGAGTTATTCACAGTTTCTGTGGATAACTCTGTGTAAAATACCCTTAATAACAGCGCCACACCGCATTAATAAAAGCATGCTGATAAGTTACCGAAAAATAGACACAAAAAAAATACTAATAAATTCAACTAGTTAAGTATTAGCAAGCCTTTTCAAAAAAAAATTAACACTTTGCGAAAAAAAAAACTAACATTTTTGTTGCTTGTTGAAAACTCTTCTGAAAGTTACAAAATTTTTACGAAACCGAGGACTTTTTGTCTAATAATCGCTCAATTAAACGCAAATCTTGAAAAGCTTTACGTTTATCTCGCGGATTGCGTAATAAATAAGCAGGATGGTACGTGACGATGAGTGGTGTATGATTAACCCCAAATTGCCATTGCCGACCTCTTAGTGAGGCTAATCGCTGCTCAACACCAAGTAAATAGTGCGCGGCAATACGCCCCACCGCCAGCAATATCTTAGGCTTAATATGAATTAACTGTTGCTCTAAATAAGGTGTACACGTTTTAACCTCTTGTTTGCTTGGATCACGATTATTCGGTGGGCGACACTTTAAGACATTACAAATAAAAATGTCTTCACGCGATAAGCCAATGGCTTCTAACATTAAATTGAGTAATTTTCCAGCACGCCCAACAAATGGTTCGCCTTGCCTATCTTCATTAGCACCAGGCGCTTCACCAATAACCACTAAATCAGCCTGTGGATTACCAACACCAAATACGGCATTCTTGCGACATTGGTGCAATGGACACAATTGACATTGATTAACACGGTTTTGCAGTTCTTCCCACGTCAGTGTGTTATTATTAACATCATTAGCAGGCACAGGCATTACTTCAAGTTCAGCATCAGACGCCAAAACTTGGGCATCAGCCTGTTGGCGCAATTGCCAACGCACGATCCCCATTTCTTGTAAGTACACATCATGCAAGGATGTCACGTTTTACTTTCCTTTTTAGCTAAACTTGTGCAAACTAGGTAAATTAAATAATCAATGAACAAATCATGACTATCGACTTTATCAGTATGACTATTCTATGCTTGTGCATTCTAATTGCAAGCATAATCTTTTACCTAGTAATTGCAAAAAAAATAAGCAACTGTTGGCAACTATTAACAAAAATAGACTTTTATCAACAAGAACAACAAAAATTGCACGACAGTATTAACCAACTCGGCCAACAAAGCGAACTGCAACAAGAAAAGCTACAGCACCAACTCACCCAAGGATTAAACAAACTCGCCCAACAAATCACTGAAAAATTAGCCTATTTACAACTGCATTTACAAAAGCAACAATCAGAATTTCGACAACAATTTGATAAACATCAATTTGATCACTTAAAAAGCTTACAAGACACTTGGCGTCAAAGCGCCATGACATTGCAAAAGCAAATCAATGACACATTAAACCAAAACGCTAAAAATATTGACACACGCATGGAAAAATTAACAACAAATACTGATCAGCGTTTAAAAGAAATCAGCAACCAAGTAGAAAAACGCTTACATGAAGGGTTTGAAAAAACAAATGCAACCTTTAGTGACATCGTAAAGCGCTTAGCCTTGATTGATGCCGCACAAAAAAAGATCACTGAACTATCAAGTAACGTTGTTAGCTTACAAGAAATACTATCAGACAAGCGCAGCCGTGGCGCCTTTGGCGAAGTACAACTCAATGCATTGCTAAGAAATGTGATGCCTGAACACAGTTTTTCTTTACAAGCCACATTATCCAATGGCAAACGGGTTGATTGTTTACTATACCTACCCCAACCTACTGGCAACATTGCTATCGATGCAAAATTTCCACTAGAAGATTATCGCAACATGACGGACATTGATCGCAGTTCACAAGAACGTCGCCTTGCGGAACAGCAATTCCGTGTAATGGTTAAAAAACATATCCAAGATATTAGCAGCAAATATATTTTACCCGGCGAAACGTCAGATGGCGCCATTATGTTTCTTCCAGCAGAAGCAATATTTGCAGAAATTCACAGCCACTACGCTGATTTAATTGAATTCGCCCATAAAAATCACGTTTGGTTAGTTTCCCCCACCACATTAATGGCTATATTAACAACAGCAAGAGCCGTATTAAAAGACGAAGCAACACGCAAACAAATTCACATCATTCAAGAACACCTAGGCTATTTAGCAAAAGATTTCTCACGATTTGAGCAACGCATGGATAAACTGGGCAAACATATAGAGCAAGCAAACACAGATGTTAAAGATATTCATACCTCAGCACGTAAAATTACCAGCCGATTTGAAAAAATCGAAAAAGCGGAACTATCCATTGAGCAAAAACAAGTCAATGAAAGCATTGAGGCATTGCTAGAAATTGAAGAAAATGAATAGATGTTTTGTGAGTATTAATCTGTCATAAGACTTTATCACTGCTTTAGTCACTATGCGGTCAATATTTTCTACTCAAGATAAAAAGCACTGCGAAGACCATTACTAATGCTGGAAGCGGCTTTAGGCATTTTTTTCATGTTCTTCAAAAGAAACATAAATACCTTTTAAACGACCAGCTACCAGTTGAGTTGCTATTTTTTTGCATCATATTTATCAGTTTTAACACGATCACAAGTAGTAACTTCAATTGTTTCCGGAATGAAGAAATACTCAGGGTGATATTGAGTTAACTTGTGTAGAATGATTGGGAGAGTCTAGCAGATTACTTTCACAACGCCTTGATTTA
>CBDDLJ010000005.1:0-27821 GCA_965230635.1 Gammaproteobacteria bacterium | reverse complement strand
AAACCGTTTAATATCGATTGCAAACCAAGAGGTATTTCTTTCAGTGCCATGTTATAATCCAATTCTTTTCTATCTTTAATGCATTGAGTCACTGATTTAATTATTTTTTTTATCCATAAGACCAAATGACTTGATATTTCGCTTGCATATTTTATTTTTTCATTATATTCCGTTTCATCCCAGCATTGTAAAATTAACTTAGTATCATATAATCCAATTTGATCGTGAGGTTCCTCGAATAAAATTCCAAAAAATGTATTTAATGCATTCTTTTCATCTTTGAGAATGCCAGATAAAAATATGTAAATGTATTTAAATTCAGGGTTTAGTTTATTCTGGATTAGCAACTCTTTTATAGAGCAAAAGTCTTCTTGATTAAAATTTTGTAGTGATTTTGCTATTTTACATGCGGCAAAGTAATCTTTAAAGTATGGATATGAAAACTGATAGATACGATGATTAGTATTATCGTTGTGACTTATTTCTTGTAAAAAAACTGACTGTATTAGCTCTGGCATATTACAATTATATTCTTTGAAGCAACTATTGGGTATAAAGCCAGTTTTATGTTTGATTCCAATTAGTGCTAATTGACCTAATTTTTCCAAAATCATTTTTGATGTAATGTCTTGAGGTAAATATCGATGCATATACATTTTTTGTATTTCATGAAATAAATTCGTTACACTGATGTCACATAACGCATCTTCAAAGCCATCCTGATTAGTATTATTTTGGGTAAGTTTATCATACTTTATTGAACGCACGATAAAATAAAGAGTTATAGGAATATGAGCAATACTTTTAATGCTTGGGTTTCGATCGAGAATTTTTCGTATTAAATGAGCTTGATTTCTAAAATGTTTTTCTTCTATAGCATTAATATACTTATATATATTTTCATCGGTAAAACCGCTGATTTCCACCAAACCATCATGCTTTATCCACTGTGCTAAGCGATCTATTCCATAAGGACGGGTTGTGATTATTTTCTTAAATGGTAGTTTAAATAAACGGTCCAGCAATCGTCCTGTCACACTCTCTCGCTTAACTTCTGGCAATTCATTCAAACCATCGAATAAAAGCAAGCATTTTTCCGGTATCTCACCCATCTGTCGAAGTATATACTGCATCTCACACGCTGATACTGATAAACCGTCTAAGCAGGCAAAACGCAATAAATCAGCATCTGTCCAATCAGGATTAAGCATCTTTTCGTGCAAGTAACGACATCGAATTATCAGAACCACATCAAACGTTGACCACAATCCTGCTTTTCCTTCACCCTGTCTAAAGCGTGCCCACTGATATGCAATATAATCACTCAGCGTGGTTTTACCTACACCTGCAACGCCTGAAACAATGACTGTCTTTATCTTATTTGGTTGGTTTTCATTAACATCTTGATACGTATTAACATCAAATAACTGCGTTAAATTATCAATGGCTTTTCTCTCATCCCCTAGCCTATCTTGCTCTTGCAATGGTTTATAGGTAAATCTGTTGTTACTAAATTGTTGTCTATCCGTTGCATTGTATCGTTTTTTTACTATCTGAAGATTCACAAAGTGATCCGCTAGTGAAAAATAATAGCTCTTAAATAGTCGTTTTTTCACAAATGCCTCTTCAGTATAGTGCGACATCATCACAGACTGCAAAGTTTGCCATGATCGCTCTGGCGCTGTACGATTGAGTGCCTTATCAAATATGTCTAATAGTAGTCGACCATTACTTGACACCCTTACTATATCTCTGGCTGTTCTTTGGTGGCTATCCACACATGCTGGTTTAGCACCTTGTGCTAATAAACTATAGAATACCGTTTCGTAGTCTTCCAATGTACTGCCTTGATTCAATTGCTGGCCTGCTGCAGCACAATGCAATGGTGTGCGCTTATCCTTATTGCGTGCATTCACATCAACATTCATTTGTTGTAGTAATAGTTCAACCACCTTGGTATTAGCATACATTGCTGCCAAATGCAGTAATGTATTGCCTTGACTATCGGCTTGCACCCAGGCTTTTGTTGTCTTTTCAGCTAAATAATGAAACACATTCTGATCGGCAAAACACGCCGCTTTATGCAAGGGTAAATGAAAATCTGGCATCCGAGCACTCAGTGCCTGTGGCCATATTTTTACAAACCGCTGATAGAGTGATAAGTCCGCAATGCCAGAACAGCACAGTCGATGCAGCACGGTTTCACGCTCAACCTCAACTACACCATCACCGGCTTCTTTGCCCGCCGGCTGTATGCTAAAATCTTGGAAAAACTCATCATGACTGAGCAAATAATGCATTAACGAACTTTGCTTAAAGCGTAACGCCACATCAATCCACGTATCCGATTCCTTTATCTCTAAGGGTTGATGAAACGTCCCTTGCGCAGATTGAAACGCGATCTGCTTACCCTTGAAAGGCCTTTGACTTAGCAGCAGTGATAATTTTTCTTGATAAAATAGCAGTGTGTGAGTATCTCGGTTGGTATTCTTCTCCTTGGCCAGGTAGAGCAGCGCATAAATACATACCGCATGAACAACATAGTTATCCTGTTGGTACGTCTCAGCATTGCGAAGAAGGGTATTCACATCGTCTTGTGATAAATCTTTTTCTCTTAGTGCCTCTAGAAAAGTTATTAATTTTGATAATTCAGGCAAGGAAAAATTCGTACAGCCACTAGAAATATTAAAAGAATCTTTTATGATTGCTTTAATGTTGACTTGCGCATCATGATAAGCTGCTACTTGAGATAACGATGGTGTAATCGGTAAATTTGATATTGACTCATGACGAGAGAGGCAATCGTCGTTATCGGTTGTTCTTATTTGAGGTTCCTGTTGACATTCTACTGTTTCCTCCGTTGATGAACTGCTAGCGCTTTCCCCTGGTGTAGCGGTATAATGAGCCTTACGATTTAACACGCCTTTTAAGTATTGGACAACGTTTACTTCTGCGTTTCCTGATGCCATTATACTATCTGGTTTAAATTGGCTAATCGTTTTTAGGATCTGCCCGCGCTCTGACTCACCAAGTGCTAACAAATGTGCTAATTGTTTGCGAGGAATGTTTTGATAATCCGTGCAACCCATGTCTTTAAGCGTTTGCTTTAAATTAACAATCGCCTTATCATTTACTATTACTCCGAGGTGTTGTTGTCTCTTAGCATCGCATTGTGCATTTAGCTCCTTTAAATAATTCATTATGCCTCTCTCCCCTACTGTCTTATGTTCTCTGATTGATAAAAACGCTACTCTAAAGAATCAATAACACGTGGTTTTTGATGCAGCAACCTTGCTATAGACATAGCTACTGCCAACAATCCACTTGCATCATTTACTCTTTGTCATCGAGGTATCATTAGAGTATAATTCTACGCACATATCCTAGTGATACTCATTCTAGGCATATATATAAAATGATACCGTAAAGCTTCACTTCACTATGGTCGGTTTACTCTCCCTATAGAAAGTATTTCATCGAGTAATCGATATTGACTCATATCTTGCATTATACAATCAAAAGCGTGTAAAGATAGATCTACTGTCTTTTCTTCCCCAAATTCACGCACCCTCACTATCCCATTATGGCCAAATAATAACACATAGTTCGCTAATAACTGATGTCTCACTCTTGATTGAGCTTTTTCACCTGCATTCATATACTGATTAAGTAATAAATAAGCTGGTATATCCAAGAAGCACGATGAAAAAAGCCAGTCATCTTCTGCATCTTCCGTTAAAGCGCTCTTGATTACCTTATTTGCCCTCTCATCGGGTAATTTCGATATCTCAGAAACTAAGACTTTGGCCAAACGACCACGAACCTCGTCATCGATTTCTTCATTTTCTAACAAGTCGATCACTTTTTTAAAAAGGGCATCTTGCTCCGACCAGTCAGGCAGATGGATAATAATATTAATCAATTTACGACGAACATATACATCGATTTTTTCATTTCTCATCAAGTCAACCACCTGGTTACAGAAGGCATCCTGCTCTCGCCAGGCAGGTAGTTGGGCAGCACAGGCCTTGACCAGCTCACAGCGGACCTCTTCATAAATTTCTTCATTCTCGAGCATGCCGACTACTTGGTTACAGAAAGTATCTTGCTCTGGCCAGGCAGGTAGTTGGGCAATACAGGCCGTTACCAACTTACAGCGAATCTCCTCATCGATTTCTTCATTTTTCAGCATACCAATCACCTGGTTATGTAAAGTATCCTGCTCTGGCCAGGCAGGTAGTTGGTTAACACAGACTGTAGCCAACTCATAGCGAGCCATTTCATCGACTTCTGCATTTTCCAGCAAATCAGTCACCTGTTTACAGAGGCCGTCCTGCTTTGGCCAGTCAAGCAACTGAGCAACACAGGCCTTAGCGAACTTACAACGAGTCCATTCGTCAATTTTCTCATTTCCTAGCAAGTCGATCATTTTTTTACAGAGAGTCTTCTGCTTTGGCCAGGCAGGCAGCTGGGCAACAAAGGCTTTGGCCAACTCCCAGCGGACTTCATTATCAATTTCTTCATTTGCCAGTATGTCGATCACCTGATTAAATAAAGTATCCTGCTTTGGCCAGGCAGGCAGCTGGGCAGCATAAGCCTTAGCTAACTCACAGCGACCTTCATAATAGTTTTCTTCATTTGCCAGCATGCTGATGATCTTTTTACAAAGAGCATCCTGCTCCGGCCAAGCAGGTAGTTGATCAATACATGCCCGAGCCAAATTACAGCGGTTCCAACTATCGATTTCTTCATTTTCCAGCAAACCGATCATCTGGTCGCAAAGGTCGCTCTGTTTCGGCCAGGCAAGTAGCTGGGCAATACAGGCCTCAGCAAGTTCACAGCGGACCCATGTGCTGACTTCTTCATTCCCTAGCAAGCTGACCATCTTTTTACAAAGAGTATCTTGCCTCGGCCAGGCAGGCAACTGGGCAACAAAGACCTTCGCCAACCCACTGCGAACCTGTTCATCGATTTTTTCATTTTCCAGCATGCCGGCCACTTTTTTACAGAGAGCATCCCGCTCAGGCCAGGCAGGTAGCTGAGTAGCAAAGGATTTGGCCAATTCACAGCGGTCCTCTTGCTCTATTTCTTCATTTTCCAGCAAGCCTACCACTTGGTTGCAGAGGGTGTCCCGCTTAGGCCAGGCAGACAACTGGGCAACACAAGCCTCGGCCAACGAGCTGCGAAACCATGCATCGGCTTTTCCATTTTCCAGCATACCGACCATTTTTTTACAGAGAGCGTCTTGCTCTGGCCAGGTAGGCAACTGGGTAACAAAGGCTTCAGCCAATGAATTGCGAACCCACACATTGATTTCTTCATTTTCCAGCAAGCTGACTACTTTTTTACAGATAGTATCCTGCTCCGGCCAGTTAGGTAGCTGGGTAACAAAAGCTTTGGCCAACGATCTGCGAAGCCATTCATCGATTTCTTCATTTTCCAGCAAGCCTATCACTTGATTGCAAAGCGCGCCCTGTCCCGGCCAGACAGGCAACTGGGTAACGCAGACCTTGGCCAACTCACATCTAGCGCTACTAGTGACTGCCTTATTCTCTATCAGCATGACTACACTGTTAGCACAATAAGTGATTAGATTAGGACAATAGCTGAGTGCTTCGGTTATTTCTTCTTGTGTGCTATACGCCTTACCTTCAAGCTGCATAATTACATCTAGTAGCTGCTGCTTTATTGGTATTAATTGGGTATCAGGAAAACTTGCCTCCAAGCAATGCAGTAGCAATTTATTCTCGATAATGCCTATGCAGTCCCGAGGTCCCTTTATAAAAAATTGTTCAAAAAAATGTTCCAATATATGTGGGTGCTGCTTTAAACACCCTGACACAAATGGCCAAACCAAGGTAAAATTGGGATGAAATTTATAAGCATTGATAATATTGTCAATTTGGCTTTTTTCTTCCTCGGTTCCAGTAATTAAATAATTAGCAATAGCACTCGCTGCTAAAAATTCTTGAAAGGATAAATGCAGAAAACGATATTGTAAGTCGCTACTATCCGGCTTGCTAATTTGCTTAATTAAACCGGATTGTTCTAGCGACTCTATGTCGTCGTCCGCTAACTCACATTTTTTCATTAATGTATAATCACCTTGTTTTGGTGTTACACCATCCAACCAATCCAGCGCCAAATCAGTGGTATTTCTTACCAGCCCCTCAAATGCCCACTGACCTAATATTATCATCAATCTCTTATATTCCTTATTATTAACAATATTATTGTTAAACAGTAATTCCGCTTTTTTTAACTTGTGCTTTTTATTTTTCCAGACGCGGAATAAGTCCACCATCAGGGCTGCGTACAAATCATCTCGAGACAAGTGTGCCAGTACAGATATATCTTGCTTATTTATAGAGAATTTCCACCATCGCTTTAGCAAATACGCATTAATCGGGATGTGCGCCATCTCCCACGTATTTTGATTGTCTTTTAACACCTTAATAAAAGTCTCTGGTTTGTCATTCTTACCTTTTAATACTTTTTTAAAATAGGCAGAAATATTATCATTCTTAAACCCACTGATTTCTGCTAAACCTTGATGCTTTGTCCATTGGCATAAATTACTCATCGCATAAGGCCGGGTTGTTACTATCTTCTTAAACGGCAGGTTAAATAAACGGGCCAGCAATCGTCCTGTCACACTCTCTCGCTTAACTTCTGGCAATTCATCCAAACCATCGAATAAAAGCAAGCATTTTTCCGGTATCTCACCCATCTGTCGAAGTATATACTGCATCTCACACGCTGATACTGATAAACCGCCTAAGCAGGCAAAACGCAACAAATCAGCATCTGTCCAATCGGAATTAAGCATCTTTTCGTGTAAGTAACGACATCGAATTATCAGAACCACATCAAACGTTGACCACAATCCTGCTTTTCCCTCACCCTGTCTAAAGCGTGCCCACTGATATGCAATATAATCACTCAGCGTGGTTTTACCTACACCTGCAGCACCTGAAATGAGGACTGTCGTTACCTTATTCGTTTGGTTTCCATTAACGTCTTGATACGTATTAGCGTCAAACAACTGCACTAAATCATCAATGGCCTTTTTATTACCCTCTAGCCTATCTCGCTCTCGTAATGGCTTATAAGAGCGCTTATCATCATTGTTTTGAGATACCTCGTTTGTCTTACTCACCTTCACTATTACCTGAAGATTCACAAAATAATCTGCTAAGGAAAAATAATCCATATCAAATAATGGCTTGTTAACAAATGACGGCTGCGTATAATACATCGCACACTGCGCCTGCCAACGCTGCGGTGTCAATTGCATCCATGCTTGTTCAAAAGCCTCCTGTATCGCCTGGCAATGTGACACTGTATCACGGACAGTCTGGCCTTGACAGTTCTTTACGGTTTCATCCGCCCCGTGCTGCAGCAGTGCGATAAACACCTGTCGATAATCTTCTGCACTGCGTCCCTGCCCCAGTTGCCCTCCTCGGGCAGCAAGCTGCAAGGGAGTACACTGCATTCTATCCAACGCATTCACCTCGCCCTGAGGTGCCAAAAGCTTCACAATAGCCGCATTACCAAACTCTGCTGCTAAATGCAAACACGTTTTCCCGTCTTCTCCCGCGCTGAGAACCGCCGTTGTCTTTGCCTGTAGCGCGGTAAAAATTGCCAACGGCGCATAACAAGCTGCAAGCTGCAATGGAAAATAACCCGCAAGGTTGCGCTGATTAGCCATCGATGGAAAGCGCTTGAGTATGCCTTCATAGCAGTGCCACTCATCGCAACCCGATGTACACAATGCATGCAGTACCGTATCACCCGCCGCATTGATCGGACCCACCGTCTCCGTGCTTGCTAACTTGGCAACTGCCAATAAGTGCATGATCACCTTGCTGAATCCTTGCCGGCAAATTAAATGTAAACACGTGTTACCAGCACCATCGCAACCCGCCGTCGTTGCACCATGAGCCAGCAATTGTCTACATAGCGCATCATCCCCGGATTGTATCGCCAGCATCAGCGGTGTCTTACCCCGGTAACGTGCCTGTAACTGCCACCGGTGTTGTTCTTGGTCAAGCAAATAATCAATCAAATGAGGAGCCGGATATGTCGCAATAAAATAATGTAACCACGTCTCCCCTTCTGCATTGTTAGGTTTTTGCATGCAGCGCAGCCTTGCATCCGGCGCAAAACCGATGTCCGCTAACGTATTCAGCAATCGCTCTATACAAGGAACAAGCCTTGGTGGGCAAAGGGATTGGTCTTGTAAATGGGCACAATACGCCGCTGCATAGCAATACAAAGCCCGTTCCGATGTCCCTGACGTGTTAAATCGCTCCGCAAGCTGCATTAATTCCAACGACAACCCTTGACGACCTGATCTCAGTAACACTGCTAACTTATCTAATAACGAATCAATCGGAAATTTTGGATCAATCGATAACTGACCAAAAATGAAAATAGTCGAGTTATCAGTGTGGCTATAACTCGCGAAGGGATTCGGCGCAACATCCGCTATCACAGCAGCTTTCGTATCAGTACCCCGTGAAACCGAGTCACTGCAGTGTGCTACTAGCGGCTGAGTTTTTTTTGTTCTAGCCACAAGTGCTGCTGCATCTGCCTGGCCAGATAAAATTTCAACATCGACTTCATTTGGCGATATGACCTCCGCGACGGTCGCTTCAATCATCCCAGCTGCAATTAAATCACCAATATGCCATTTATCCATCCGCGCTTCCCAGCGATCAAACAGGCCATGTTGAGTCGCCATGTCGTTCAGGATCCCCAAATGGTCTCGTAACATCTCCATTTTGACTCGTTTAGCCTCATCAATATCCTCTTTGTGCGCAATAATTCTGCCGCGGGCTGCTGCCATAATAGCAGCAGACGTAAACTTCGCCGGACCAGCAGAACCGCCACATGCCGGTAATCGCCGGATAGCAGAAACAAACTCTTCACCCAGCGCAGCAATCACTTCACGCCCCCAATAAGAAATCTTCTTTGTGCTGCCGTATTTAACAAATTCCTGCATACATAAAAGAAACCCGCCTTTTTCTGCCGCTGGCAGCGTTGGGTAACTTCTTAATAACCGATACAACTCTTCATCATCTGGATAACTCTGACACCAACCTTGCAACGCAATATTTGTTGGTGAGTCAATCGTGATAACTCGCGCTTCATCCGCTGTCGTCTGCTCAGCCTGAATTGACTTGATTAACTCACGATCGGCCGGTGTGATCAGTGTGTTGATATGCGCTGTCTGCAACGCAGTCAGTTGCGGCTGTAAAGACAACAAATGTTGCGCTGCGGTTAAGCGTACCAATTGATGGCTTTCCTCTGGCTGGTTTATTGACTGTTGGTAATAGTTAGTTAACAATTGCACTGTCTTTCTCTGCAAAGTCGCCCTTATCTTGGGCGCATCTATCCCTTGGATGGGTGCATCATAAATAGCCATCAATGTGCGCATGACCCCTACTTGGGCATTGCTATTCGTCAGCCATGACCGGCTTTTATCGTTATCTTCAATCGGCAGTTTCAGGGATGTCAACGCATTGTCCCACAATGCGTGCTTAGGTAATACGTTTTTGACAAAATCCACCTGCCATTTTTTTAATGCAGCAAAATAAGACTGGCGGCAATGGCAGTAACGGTAGATTGTTTTACCGCGCCGCCACAAACGGTACAATAATCCCACCGCCGCATTGATGGCGCCACCCGAAGATACGGGGTTACCCACTGACTCTACAACAGCGCCACCCACACCCACGGCTTGTAGTAGTAAAGCGCCGGTGATTCTGGCGTAATGTGCGCGTTGTTGCCACGGTGTTTTCTCCGTGGAAAAGCGCGTCAAACCATCCAATGCATACGCAATCGTCGCCTCGATATCTGCCCACTGAAGTTGCTCTACTTCACTATGTGACTTCGTGTCGACAGCATGCAATCGGCGCTTTAAATTATACAACGCCGCTTTAATCGGCTTCAAATGTAATGCCTGGCTGACATGGCTTACCTGTTTACTCATCATCGTCGCTAACGTTTGGTACAATGTATTGAGTACCAAGCACGTCATGGCAATGTCCGGGGCATGCAAGCCTTGCATTTGCTGAACCAGCGATGACGTTATTTGTGTTAATTGTGTATCCGTTAATTTGTCCCCTGCTTTCATCATACCTAGGTTGGTTGCGGTGAATTCATCCAAAAAATCTAACGGGTTATCCGCAATGAGCTTAAACAATTGGTTCATCAGTAATTGCATGGTCTTATCGCTTAAGCCTGCACCCAATAAGACAACGCTCTGTTTCAGTGATGCTTGACTTAGTTTGATTTCATTTGCAATGATTTTATCCTGAATGATATCTTCAATGTCATGTAAGTGTTGTTTGGCCGACCCATCCTCAGGGTGTTGTAAGCAACGTTCTTTTTGCAATTGGTACGCCTGCACCAGCTTATCGGTATTGGCAAATGGCACCACCGAAAATAACTCGGTTATTTTTGGTGCTAGCCCTGGCATTGCCGAGGAAGAGGTTGGACCGGCTACGACCGGCTGACTCACTGCCGCTGCTGAGGGTAACGGGGTAGCAGGAGGCACAGCAGGCGATGTCTGATTGACAGCTGTATTTGCCAACGGCGTTGAGGCTGTTCCGGATAATCCCGCTAAAATAGTTTGATATTTCTGAATCGCTTCGTTGCGCTCCTCTTCTCCCCAATCCGTCATTCGATGGCAAACAGCCATTAATTTTTCTAAACAATCGCGCATCGTTGGCATCAGCGCGGGCGACTTTTGCTTCTTTAACTGCTTCCAAGCCTGTTGATAAGCGAAGAAATGGCTATCCACATTGTCGCTTGTCGTCTTCTTCTCTATCATATCGCGCACTTTTGTCAGCAAGTCCTTTTCTTTTTCTGACAACGGCGACGGCAGTTTATCTAACGCGGCTTGATATTTTGCAATTGCTGCATCACGTTCCTCATCATCCCAATCTGTCATTTGATGGCAAACAACAATTAATTTTTCTAAACAATCGCGCTGCCTAGCATAATATGCTGGATCATTGAGCTGCTTCAATAGCTTCCAAGCACGACCATAAACTATAAACTGGCCCTCAGCATTTCCCTTTTTGCTGGCTTGAGCCATATACCCATCTGCTTTTTTTACCTTTGCTGCAGTTGTTAACATATGCTGACTCCTTCAACCCTATTCTACTAAGCGGATGATATATGCTCTCTTCACCTCGCTATGTCCACACGCATTATGCTCAATTGTAAAGGAGTGATAACAAAACAGCCTTCTGAGCAAAATGTCCAAGGACTTTTAATAATGCATGCACACGACGGACACTTAATCGACGGTGGGTTTTCCAGCTCGTGATAATAGACACAATATCGTCCGGGCTCGGGAGCAACAGCATGCCTAAAAAATGACGATAAGGGATGTTACTCAATTTATCCTCCCTTTGCAGCGTACAAATATCCACCAGCGATCGCACCTTTGATAAAACACATTTCAATCATGAGACACTAGCCCACCAACCGACAGTTCTAAAAAATAAAATAAATGTACCATGATTGTCAAGCATGCTTTTTTAAACCACACATAGGCACTGATCTCGAGCAATGCAACTAATTTATTCAGCTAACGCTTGCCACTCCATCGGGGGCTAAAATTTGCTCCAATGTTTGAATTCAACGTTCTTATCGCGTCTGGCTCACACGTAAACGTTTACGATCGAGTTATAGGTTAAATAATGCATATCTGATAAAGATATTTATCGGTGTCCTGTAGGCAATTTTGTAATCACAGAATGATTGTGTTGAGTTGTTTATTTGTCTGTACCGCCCCTCGTAAAGTCTCTAATCCGTCTAAGCAAGCCTGTTGTGTAGCAACCATTGCTGATACTGCTGATTTGCCGCTTACAACCTATCAATCTCAATTGTGGTTTGTGTTGCTACCGTTATCACTGCATTGGCGATGTGCGAAATTACAAACATTCTAGTTTGATAATCACTATGAGATGAATAACTTATATTGTCTGCTATAAATTATATAAACATCATGAATGTATTTCATCTAATCATCATCATAATAATAATCATCATCATCAAACGTATCTATGTGCTCTTTTTTCATACGCTTTTTGTCCAAATAATCATCTATTCGACGCCGAACCGTATTCCCCTGGTTTTTATTGTAAATATCAATTTCTTGGTATTCCAAATCCTCAATCCCTGCGATATCATCAAAATCTTGGGCTTCATCTAAAGTCCAATCATCTTCAATCATTCCTCGTCTAAAATTTAATTCATGGTGATGATATTCCATATTATTTACCCCTCTTTTATCATTGTCTATTTTTTAATTCTTGCCACGAAACGCGCCCACCCATATCTGTTCCAATTGTATCGTCAAATATAACAGGTAGTGATTTAAGAATACCGGTTGATGTTGGCAAATATAAATTTCCTAAGCGTAATGCAGGCTGCAATGGGATGCCATCACCTATAAATATTCCACCAACAATGAAATCACCAATATTGTCTTGCTGATCTATTTCTCCATCATTATTAACATCAAAAACAACTGATAGTGGTTGACCACCATTGGTAAAATCAACAGCCATGATATAACCTACTCCTCCAATTGCGCATATAGAAGAAACATCAGGAATCAGTGTTGAAAAAAATACGATATCATCTCGAATGATTGCTTTGGTAATTACTCGTTCGCTACCAGTAAACGGAATATACCATCCCATCTGTCCACTCACTGAATCATAAGTAACTGATTGGCTTCCCATAATTCTATTTGTACCTGATTGTGTAAAGGTCTGTTCTAATAAGTTGCTTTCTTCCAAATTTGGAACGCCTGAATCCCAAACAGCATAAAATCTTTGCGCATCTAAATTTCGTGGATCAGATGTTGTTATATATTGCCCTGTTCCAAATAACACAAGTGTATTGGGTGAATTGGTTGCTGTACTAGAAACTTTTGTATTTCTTACTACAGTAGGCGCAGCAGTAATTGGATTATCAGCACCTGCTGAAAATAATGGATCAGGATCAGTGCCGCCATAAGCAAAATCCCAATTACCGTTACTGCCACCAGACACATCAACTGCCCACATATTACCAAGCACATCACCTGCATAGATTCTATCAATCGTGCCATCTCCATTTATATCTACTGCAGATACACTGGATAAGCCATTGAGATTGCTCGCATTACCTACTTTTGTATCAAACACGAGATAATCTGTTCCTAAAGTCCAAGTACCATCTAACCCACCATCAAGATAAACAATAAACAGCTTTGCTGATCCTGTACCGGTATTATTGTAACCATTACCAAAAATAGCTGCCCAGCGACCATCATTCATTAAGCCAATGGCTGGCTTGCTGTAAGTCAGGCCCAAATCAGGATGTGTAAATTCCCACATAAAAACATTATTCATACCACTTTCTGAAAATTGTGAAGGATTAGTTACATCCAAGGCATAATAACCTTTACCACCTCCACCTAAACCTCCCACTAGCACAGTACGCCATGAACCTGAAATATAAACATCTTGTACTTGTGGCGGAAGATCAACATAATAACGATGTAGGTAACTTGGCCATGTTAAATAATGCAAGCCCGCTGTTGTCACTGTACTAAATAATGTATTAGGTATATAACTAAGATTAACTTGTCCTGTATCAGCGTTTATTCCAAAAAGCATACCACCATTAACGCCAAGATAAACATATGGCGTTCGATTCACATGATTAGCTTTGAACGTCGAATACTTATCTGTTGTTGGAAATGGAGCAGTATCTCGCCAATTACTATCTGGTGCACCTACATATATTGGAGTCGCATGCACTAAGTCAGGAAAAATTGAAAATCTGCTTCGGAAATTAGTATTGGTTGTAACTCCTCGCAAATAATCTATTCGTTCTTGTGCTGTAGCCATGTCAGTTGTGCCGTCTGGATTCATCATCAAGTCAGCTTGCTGAGCTACTGATAAATCGTCTAACAACTTAAATGAAACAGGCGCATTAATATCTTCATTATAGGTGAATACAAAACGTGTAGCAGGATTGGCTGCATTCAATAATGCCGCAGCCGACCATGCTGTACTGCCTAAACTACCATCTGAATTAACATTACTTTTCACTAAGTCACCTATCCAAAGATTTGAGGTATAGGAAGTCAAGAAAACTGATGTCCCATTACTTATTGTTGGACCAGAAAAAGACAGTCCTGATGCTGAAGCAGCACGAGAAACAATATCAGTCGTAATTTGTTTAAAAACTTCCTTTAGTTCACTGGCATTTTTAGCGGCGAGAAATTGCCCTCCACCATGTGTAGCGGTGTCTTCAAGCATAGGGCTATTTTGCACAGTAGAATCGGCAAAACCAATAACATAAGTTGATATATTGTTAGTGACTGCATCACCGTTATTATTTAAATCAGGCCGCAAATCTATTTCAAATAATGCTTTAGCCACATCATCCAAGTAATCACTACCTGTACTACTGCCATATAAAGAATTAGATTTTCTATCATAATTACTACAATCAGGATTGCCTACACAGTCGTTATCATAATCAGTTAATCCTGACGAGGTCTGAATGGCATTGTCATTTGTTGATAATCCGTCTGTTAATAAAATAACAAAACTCCGTTGACAAAATGCTTCTATTGGTGATATTTGCTCTACTCCTGTGGCATAAACAGGTGTTGTTGAAAAAATGGTATACGCACTTTTCGTTTCTTCGTTACTCTCGCCAGGATGTAGTGTTAACATTTGATTATATCCTTGAACAAAATAACGACCAATATCAGATAATGTTGTGCCCAATGGGGTAGCACCGCCAATACTAAGCCCACTAATGGCTGACTTTAAAGCTGTTAAATTTGTAGAGATATTATCAATACCCACTAAAATATTTGCACCACTTTGTCTAGTTGTCCTATCAAATCCCCCAATGCCAACTTGTATATCAAGATTTTCCATGTCATCTAATAAATCATTAGCTACTGTTTTCATTACTTGATATCGGGAAAGTTGATTTGGTTTTCGTCTGGCATTATTTCCAAACGTTGTCGGTGTTGAGCCAAAATACCAGTTGAGATAATTTCCCGTATAAATGGAAGAGCCCATTGCTGAAGTTCCTCGGTAGGTGCTTCTACCATTATCAGTTTGAGGATCATTTCCTGCTAATCGAGCGTTATAGAGCAAATTAGGATCAAAACAGCGTTTTTGATAACCAAAATTGCCTGTGCCAACACTTGTTCCCCAGGAACGACGAGGATTACCAATGCTAGGGGATACCTTAAAATAAGGTATCCCACCACTTCTGGCAATGTAAATGGAGATGGTACTTGTATTACTTAATGTAATTTCTGGTGGGCAAGTAAAATAGATTACATTAGGATCATAAGGACTATCCGGCAAAATATTCCACATGGAACCTGATGTATCTAGTGAAAAATACACATTTGGTGGCGCTGATCCTGATGTCATCAACGGTGATTGCGAAACACTGCCTGGCGCAGCAACAACTTCCCATACAAAAAACATTGACATTAAAAAACAAATTATACTTCTTGAGGACAGGGCACTTGGTAAAACACGCCACATTATTTGTTCCTCCATGGATAATTATGGTTTAATTAATATACCCATACAAAATAATATTATAATTAATATGATATTTTTACTGCATACTAAACTAAGTATAGAACATTTGTAATCGTATGCTCATCGTTCTTACTACGGTCTCATTATTCAAATCATCTTACAAACGACGGCCATAAAATTCTTCCAAAATAATTTGTGCGCTACCCGTTCCTCCTGTTCCACGACTAACAATACGAAACATGGTAATAGGAACATCACTACTTCCATAAGCTCTCAACCCAATATTATCACTGTCTGAATTGACAATGCCCGCTAACTCAATAAAGTAACGTGGTTTCTGAGCTACGCCAACATCGCCTGTTGTTACAATAGAGAAATTGCCTGACCACGTTGAATTAGCAAACTCATCTGGCGCATCGCCAATATGATAGAGTCCATTTGAACCGAAAGCTGCTGTATTAGATAATCCATTGATAAATGCTTCTGCTTCTCTCAAGGCCGACTCTGAACTCTGCATAGCAATATTCAGTTCTCGTAAATTGCCTGCTATTTTTCCATCTAATGATGTTGCTTGCAAACTAGCAAGTCCGATTAATGTTAATGCAAGCAGTATAATCAATGAGATCGCCAAAACGGCTCCTTGTTGCTGTTTTATATTCAACGACAGTTGTTTCATTTCAACTACCTCGATTTCGCAACATGATTGTACTTACATAAACTCGTCGCAAACGATGATCTGTTGGCGTTACAGCTTCATCATTAAATGTGTACTCAATATTGCTATTTGCCATATGATCATCTACTGTCTGCAACAGTAGATTGACTCTGATGCTAACAACATTATTCATATCCTCCACATTATTTGCACGAACATAGCGATTCGCGACTTGGTCGCCATCAGTGTCTTCACCAAATAAAATCACTAAACTTTCTACCCCTTGAACAAGCTCCTGATTACCGCTGCTATCACTCAAAAACAAGGTTGGAATACCATTGCTATCTGAACGAACACTATAGGTTCTAGCAAAAGCGCGATAGACAGTTGCTTCAGTACCAAATATTTTAGTAAGGCTAGCTGTTGAGTTACCTGGTAAACTACCACCCACAGCGTGTGATATGGTATTTCCACTAACGCCTGTTGTTTGAAATAAATTACCCGAAGTACAATCACTGACAAGCGCAACATCACCAACATTGATACCCGTAGTAGATCCCACTGTAAGAGCTGCCGTTTCAACTGCTGCAGCTGATTGCAGTTGACCATCATTAATGCTTGTTACTCCGCGCACTGTAATTGTATCTGTTCCTGCAACAACGCCACTAGCAGAGCCATCAGCAGTACCATCCACAGCTGACGAAAAGTCAAAAAATGGATCCGCCGAAGCATTCAATAAGTTGGTTACATTATCTAGTCTTGCTATACAACCCCAAAAATCAGTATTACGTAAATCTTGTGTCATTAACTCTATAGCAAATTGTCCGTTTTTTTGCATTTGCATCATAGCATCTTGCACGCGATAAGAATCGCCACTACTAACAACGACTTCTATAACACCTGCTAAAACGATTAATCCTATAAAAATAGAAATCATTAACTCAATTAGACTAACACCTCGCTGTCGTGTTATTTTTATTATTTTATTGTAATTTTTTGTTATCATGGTTGAATCACCAACTCATAACTATGGGTCACTGGACCTGCCATCTCCAACTCTATCCAATTGACTGTAATAGTAAAATTAGTGCCATTACCTACAACAGTACCGACACCTTCTGGTAATAATGCTTCATTGGCTTTAGCCCATTGATAATGATCGGTTTGTGCCATTTGGCTAGTTGTACAATTAGTCTCGATACATCCCGGATCAGATGTCGTCCCACTAATAGAGTTGTAATCACCATTTTGCATGCCAACACTATTTGCTCGAATTCTTTCAACCATATCGTTAGCTTGTAACGCTGCTTGGTATATGAGTTCTGCATTGTGGGTAAAACGTAATGCAGATAATTGTAATCCAGCAATACCAAGCAATCCAATCGATAGTACAACAACAGCAATGAGAACTTCTAACAAAGAAAAACCTCTATGTTTTGAATAACAACCTTTATTTTGCATTTTATACTCACTTGCTATCTGAACATTATCAAAATATATAGATACGCTATCCTTTCTTAAAAAAAGAACTCATTACTAAGTATAGAAGTGCTTAGCTAGTTCTGCTTAGATAGAGAACGAAAAGGAGATCTTTTTACCGTAATTGTTAAATTTACTGTAGCGTTTCATATAAGTGTCTAGGAAAAAAAGGTGGAAAAATCAGATTATTGTGGATAAGTTAACGACGATACTTCATAAAATGCTACATAATCCCTCATACATCGCACATTCTGCTAGGAATATCTAGTACAAATAACCAATTTTTACTGGTATGCCTGAAAAATTATTGACAACGTTAGTCACAGCACTCCAATTAATTGAGCTCTTTTTATGATCTGCTGCAAACTTTTCTATGAGCTCCTTCACATCAGATAGATATTCTTCTTGATTCATTTTTCTATCTTCTTTCAATGGCTTATGCACTTCCAAATAAATTTTTGAATCTTTTACACCAATCTTATAAGGTTGATTAATAATACGCACGACTGTACCAATTTCGACATGATTAAATACTTCAGCAACATCTTCATTATACATGCGTATACAACCCGCACTGGTTCGTCGTCCAATACCATCATCTCGGTTTGTGCCATGTATATCGTAACCTAACAAACTGAGTCGCATCGCATATTTACCCAGAGGATTCTTTGCACTAGGAGGCCATGGCTTTGGTGAAACACGCATACCACGGCTTCTCAATTCATAATAAACCGATTCAGGGATATACCAAGTCGGATCTTTACGCTTATCATAAATAGTCATCTCACCCAGCGGCGTTTCCCAGCCCGGTTTGCCAATACCTATTGGTAATGTGATAACTTCACTACTATCTTCTGGATAAAGATACAAACGTAATTCAGCAATATTAACCACAACGCCTTCACGTGGGACGTCAGGTAAAATAAATTCTGTCGCAAGTAAAATATCTGTCCCACGCTCAACTAATTTAGGATGTAAAGTAGGATTGGCATCTAATATTTCGTAATAACCTAAGTTATACTTTTTCCCGAGCATTTGTAAATTCTGACCAAGTTGTAACTTGACAATTTGCGATTTTCCTACTACATCAATATTTTCAGATAAAGAGTAATGAATAGCAAAACTTGCACTGAGCCATCCTGCTAAAAAAGCTGTAACGATTAATCTTAAGAAAAACTGAAAACGCATAATAGTATCACACCATGGTCAAAAATTAAACAAAACAATATGCATGATCATATCAATCCTCTTTATTTAAGCCAACATTTTATAGCCATTATTGCTGTTGACAATAAAAATAGGTCATAAAAAGACCAAAACTTGCATTTATTCAATCTATTGACTAACTTTTTTATAAGACCTTTGTTTTTGTAATAACGTAAGGTATTTCTAAAACAACATAATTGTTAGGGAGAAAACAATGTTGAAAAAAATGATAACTTTTATATTGGGGTTTGGTATTGCTATGGGCATTGTCGCTTGCCACGAAGAAAGTACTAAACAAGATGCTGATAGTCAAGATGTTTCTAGTCAAAGTACTGATGTACAGAGTAGCAATGACCAAAACACTAACGACCAAAGTACTGATGACCAAGACAGCGATAGTCAAGATGTAAGTAATCAAGACGCTGATAGCCAAAATTCTGATAACCAAGATGCTAATGATCAAGACAATAATAGTCAAGATAACAGCGGTAATCAAAATTCTGCTTCTCTAGCAAAACCTATGACAGTTGCTGATAATAGTGACAATGCTATGGTACCTGTTAGCAATGATAATGATGATGACAACAATATTTCATCAAACAATGATGCTGATAGCAATGGTGACGTTTCTACTGATAGTGATACCTCTACCGATAGTGATACCTCTACCGATAGTGATACCTCTACCGACAGTGATGCCTCTACTGATAACGACGCTTCTGCCAATAGCGATGATACTGTCGCGACAGTTGATAACATTACCGGCGCTACAGCCTCAGATAACGGCGATAGCAACGATGACAGTGACAATAACAGTGATAATAATAGCAATGGAAACAATAATAGCTAAATTATTGTACTCAACATTGTTTAACACTGTTTAACATGTATAGTGATGCTTAGCCAGTTAAATTCTAACGGCTAAGCATCAATTTTCTTTAAGCAACCGTTTTAATTGAATCACTTCCATAAAATATAAAAAAATCACTTTTCCTTTCCTATTTAGCTAAGCCAATGGTGTTTGCTGTATGAGCCTAGGAAGAAATAAGTAGAATCAAAAAGTTAAACAATACGCAACATACTGCAGCTAAACATTCTCAAAATGAAACCACGGAGTGTGGATAATGAGAATAGCATTGACTAATTTGCATTGTCCCTGAGTGGCGCCTTAACATGAGCCAGCTCTTCAGGTGTTAACTCTGTCAAAAGTAAAATTTGCTGCTCACTCATGCCCTGCTATAGCATTAACGTGACCATTCGTATACGATTTTTTTTTAATGCCTCTCTCAATGCCTTCTTGCCTACCCTGTTGAAGACCCTGCTGAAGACCTTCCTCTCTTAGCCGATCAGCTATTATTCTCAATTTGTCTTCCTCTATTGGTAATCTGCGGGTAATTCGTGATAATTCCTCATCCGGCAGATTCGGACACTGACTTAGCAGATAGTGTAGCATACTTTGCACATAACATTCCACTGCAGTGAGAACGCCAGGAGAAATGTATTTCCCAAGAATATCAATGCATTCGCTAAAGTCACTTATCCGAACATGTTTTATAGCGGCTCCCTATATTGTTGATCTATCCTAAGCGAGTATAGAGTTTACTTGCGAGGTTTCAAAAGCGACGTTTACTTATTGTCAATAAGGTTTTGAATAACCAAGCAAGCAGGCGCTAGATGAAGTCTTAGAATAGCTCAACAATATAGGGAAACGCTATAACGATCACCTCGGCTCAAATGTTCTGCCACAAAATAAACATAACTGGATTGATTACGGTATGGAACACAATAAAGGCTGTCAACGTAACGTTTTCTAGCTAAATTAGCACTGATAAACTCCGTTGGTTCCAACGTCAATGCCGATAAATCCATCTTAGCAACAACTTCTGCCGGTAAGTGTGTCTCGATAAACGCTTGAGCCACTGCTTTTTGTTGCATGACATCCTTAAAAAATGCATCATGCGGTTGGTTTTTACTCATTTTGGTGACTATTGATGAAGCCCTTAATATATTCAATTTTGTGGCACAGCAATTATTTGTAAAAAGCGTAATTTCATCCAATACGGCTGAAATCGACGTTGCTCTTATTTAATGTGAGCATCTGATCAAGTAAGATTTATTATTCTGTTAAATACTGCCATCCTCTATGACGTTTGCTTTATACCCTTCGGCTTGGTTTTCTGAAATTTTTAAATTATTTTTTTCCAACCAATGGGCATATTGCATCAAACCACCCCGAAATGGTGCAAAACCACTACCAAATACCATCCCAGCATCCAATAAATCCTCACTAGCCACCACGCCTTCTTGCAAGCAATCTTTGGCTTCTTTTATCATTTTAACAATTAATCGTTCTGCTAAGTCTTTTGATAGCATGTCATCTTTAGATAATCTTGGTTTTTTAATTTTATTGTTTTTGTAAGAATAAAACCCCTTAGCTGTTTTTTTCCCGAAATTACCGGCTTTCACCATTTCTTTTAATGTATCTGGAACAGATATAGAAAAATGTTCAGCCAAATTATTAGCAACATTCAAACAAACATCCAATCCTATCGTGTCAGACAATTCAATTGGCCCCATGGACATACCAAAATCTTCTGCGGCACTATCAATTGCAACCGCAGGAATACCTTCATCATATAATGTCATTGCTTCTAGTAAATATTGCATTAAAATACGATTGACAAGAAATCCAGGGGTGCTTTTTACAGGTAACGGCAAGCGATCAATCGCTCGTACAAATGTATTAGCCTTTTCCTCTACCGTTGAATCAGTGCTCTCACTTGACACAATTTCAATTAAGGGCATATATGCTACTGGATTAAAGAAATGAATGCCAATTAAACGCTTAGGATTTTTCATGACACAATTGATTTTATCCAATGGAATACTGGAAGTATTTGTTGCCAAGATGGCATTCACCTTTGCCTTTTGTTCAAGCTCTTTGAATATAGTCTGTTTTACTTTTAGATTCTCAAAAACGGCTTCTATAATAATATCGGCTGTTTTTACCCCCAAACCCTGCACATCAGGCATCAACCTATCCATCACTTGTTGTATTGCCACGGGCTTATGTAATTTCTTTTTAAATAGTAGATAAGCTCTTTTCATTGCCGGTGCAATAAACGCTGGCTCACGATCTTGTAAGGTAACCTGAAAACCCTGTAAAGCGCACCAAGCAGCGATATCACCTCCCATTGTACCAGCACCAACAACATGAACACTTTTTAATCTAACATTACTGTTTTTAGCTAAAGATTTTAATTTATCTTGCAAAAAGAAAACTCGTACTAGGTTTTTAGTACTTTCTTCATCAAATAATTTTGCAACAGATCGTGCTTCATTAATGTAAGCTTTATCATCATTTTCATTCTTTTTTATCCAATTTTTCAACACACGAAACGGTGCTGGATAATGCTCTGCTTTGACTTTTTTATTTAATCTGTTGCGCATCACGCCTGCGGCCAAAAAATGAAAAGGTGGTACCGTTAATATACGTTGCCACCACGTTTGTTTTTGTTTTTTAGGCCTATTCTTGATAAAATATTGGGCTGCTCGTACCAATTGTCGCTCTGGAACACAAGCATCGATCATATGAATTTTGGCTGCTTGTTTAGCATGAATAACACGCCCAGACAATATCAACTCCATTGCCTTTAACCCACCAATTATTCGTGGCAGTCGCACGGTTCCACCCCAGCCTGGATGAATTCCCAGTTTTACCTCAGGTAAGCCCAGCTTTGTTTTTTCGTTTTCATTTGCAATGCGATAATCACAAGCCAACGCCAATTCCATGCCACCACCGATACAATAACCATTTATCAAGGCAACGCTAGGACAGTGTAACTTTTCTAATTTATCAAATACTTTTTGACCATAACGTATCGCTTCATAAGCCTCATTGACATCTTTATAAGTCAACATTTCTTTAATATCAGCACCGGCAATAAAACCAGAGGACTTTCCTGATTGAATAATCACACCTTGATAATCTTGATTTCCAATGTCATCCAATATGTTATTTAACTCTAACATAACATCTGAACTCATCGTATTAACCGCAGCACCTTGCTTATCGAGTGTCAACCAAACTACATTTTCTTCATCACAAAAAAATTGCCAGTTTTTATACGTTACTTTATTCATTCTCTACCTCTGTTACTCGCTCAATTAACATAGCACCCCCCTGGCCACCACCAATACATAGTGTTGCAATTCCTCTTTTCGCTTGTTTTCTTTGCAACGTATTAGCCAGATGTAAAATAACCCTAGCGCCACTAGCACCAACTGGGTGGCCAATCGCTATGGCACCACCATCAACATTCAATCGATCTCCATCGATTTGACCGATAGCTTGCTCAATATTAAAATTTTCTTTACAGTAATCAGCATCAGCCAACGCATTAACACAAGCAATCACTTGGGCTGAAAAAGCTTCATTAATCTCCCAAAAATCAATATCTTTCGTTGTTAAATTATGCCTCAACAGTAATGGGGCAATTGCATTAGCTGGACCTAAACCCATTTGAGCGGGGTCAACACCAGCCCAATGACAATCTACTATTTTAGCAATAACAGGAAGATTATATTTTTTTACCGCCGTAGCATCTGCTAACAATAAAAACGCTGCACCATCTGTTATTTGCGAACTATTTCCCGCTGTGACTTTTCCATATTTTTTATCAAAAAATGGTTTTAAGTTTGCCAATTTTTCTACTGAACTATCTTCACGCAAACCATCATCATGGTCATAGAAATTACCATCGCTATCATATAAGGTCATAACTTCTGACATAGCATTATCCGCGATGGCTTGCATTAAGCGATGATGACTACTCGCTGCAAATTTATCCATTTCCTTACGTTTAATACCAAATCGATAGACTAAGTTTTCTGCAGTCTGTCCCATTGACAATCCCAATAACGGATCAGATAGGCCTTTCAGTAAGGCGATGACAGGCAGTAAATAAGATAAACGAAATGCACTGAGCGTCTGTATTTTTTTGCCTATTGTTTTACTAGCATACCACTTAGCTAACCATTCTGTCATTTTCATACTAAATAATAATGGTGCTCGGCTCATGGCTTCAGTACCACCCGCTAACACAATGCTGTGTCTACCACTAGCAATATCTTTGCATGCACTATCCAATGCTTGCAAACCTGATGCACAATTTCGTTGTACCGTCCATGCCGGTATACCGTGACCACAACCTAAACGCAATGCAATTAAACGACTAATATTCGCTTCATCTGCACTAGGCATAACGCAACCTGTAATAACTTCACCTAATTTTGCCGGATCAAGTGATAAATTTGATAACAGTTGACGCGCGGCTAAAAATCCCAAATCTGCTGCAGAAAAAGGACCTGGCTTTCCTCGGGCTTTCAAAAAGGGTGTGCGTGTTCCAGCAACGATGTAAACTACTTTTGATCCGCCTTGACTTTGCTCCGGCATGTTTTCTTCCTTCTGTTAATTAAATCAAATTCAAACTCATCTACAGCACAAACATCATACGTTAAATCTAGTGCTTCATACACCAACTGTTTTTCTTCCTCAGTAATAACATCTTTTTCAACAGCGAGTGAAACTTGTTGATGCAAATCAACATATTCAAAAACAACATTATCCTTAATGGCTTTGCGCAACTTGCTCAAAGCAGGTTCTGCTATGATCACTTTTTTAAACCCATCTTCTAACTTAGCCACAATGTCTTCTTTATCTTCTGGCGCATAACAGTTATGTATCATACTGTTTCGAAAATCATTAGGCTGTAACATACATTGCACCATTCGCTGCCCAATTTTATCTGCTGGCAAATGCCTATAACTCACTCCATAAGGAAATGCTATCAACCGTAATAGTTTACCTACAATTTTAATAGGAAAATTAGCAAAAAACTCATCAAAAGCGTGTTGAATGTGATAAAGACAATACTGAAGTGACCACTTAACATGATCACAGTCATGTTCACTTACTTTTGGATTATTATGATAATAACGCAACACCGCAGAACCGATAAATATATGACTTAACACATCACCTAGTCGGGCAGATAAACTTTCACGTCGTTTTAACTGGCCACCGACAGTTAGTAAAGTCATATCAGTAACAAAGGCCAATACACAACTCATACGCGATAACTGTTTGAAATATTTGGCCGTCTTGTCTCGCTTAGGTGCCCACTGAGCATAACCACCGGTTAACCCTAGCAGCAAAGTCCGCGCAAAGTTGCTTAATGCAAACCCTATATGTCCAAAGAGCAGTGTATCAAATTGTTGCAGTGCTTTTTGCTTGTCTTTACTATTTACTGATTCAACTTCTGCTCGCAAGTAGGGATGACAACGCATAACACCTTGACCAAAGATCATTAAATTACGTGTTAATACATTGGCACCTTCCACCGTAATACTGACAGGTGAGCTCATATAACCACCCGCAATATAATTACTTGGCCCCAACTGAATTGCTTTACCTCCATGGATATCCATCGCATTAATCACTATTTTCCTTGTTAACTCTGTCAAGTGATATTTGCTAATAGCAGACACCAATCCAGGCTTTAATCCCATATCAACTGGAATTGTCGATTGCATGGCACAGGCTTGGATCATATAAGAAAAACCGCTTATTTCAGCTAACTTCTCAGCAATACCTTCAAACTTCCCAATTGGCACATTAAATTGCTTGCGTATACGTGCATAAGCCCCTGTTGTTTTATAATATTGCTGTGCCGTACCAAATGACAACGCCGGCAATGACACACCACGCCCCGCTGACAAACAGGATATTAACATCCGCCATCCTTGCCCCACACGCTCTTGACCACCAATAATATAGGACATAGGAATAAAAACATTATGCCCTTCTGTTGGTCCATTAAGAAATGATAAACCCATGGGATTATGGCGTAAACCAATTTCAACACCTTCTAAATTAGTCGGCACTAATGCCAAGGTAATACCTAATGCTTCTTTATCTCCAAGCAAGTGTTCTGGGTCATATAATTTAAAAGCTAATGCTAATAATGTTGCTATTGGCGCTAATGTGATATATCGTTTAGCCCAGCTCAAACGAACACCTAATACTTTTTTACCCTCAAAATCAGCATAACAAACAAATCCTTTATCCAACATGGCTACCGCATCGCTACCGGCGTCATTACTGGTTAAAGCAAAACAAGGAATTTCGTCACCTTTGGCTAAACGAGGCAAATAATATTTTTTTTGATCTTCAGTACCATAATGTAACAATAACTCAGCAGGTCCTAATGAATTAGGTACCATGACAGTGACTGCGGCTGTTGCTGAACGTGTTGAAATTTTTGCAATGATCATAGCATGCGCAAAAGCTGAAAAATCATGGCCGCCATAAGCCTCAGGCAAACAAAGTGCGCAGAAACCTTCTTGTTTAATATAGTCCCACACCTGCTTTGGCAAATCTTTATCTTTACTCATTACTTGCCATTCATCAACCATTGCGCATAAAATGTTAACTTGCTTATCCAAGAATGACTGCTCCTTGCTAGTTAATGTAGGGCTGTTAACTGATAATAAACTATTCCATTTGGGTCTTCCTTGAAATAGTTCTGACTCAAACCACACATCGCCCGCCTCCAATGCTTCTTGCTCAGTTTCACTAATGGATGGCAACACTTTCTTGATAAAATTGAAAATAGGATGACTTATCCATTGGCGACGCGGCCCAATAGCAAAAGTGGTCAATACGATGACAGCATAAAAAAACCAACCTAGCACTAAAATTGACCAGTGCAAGCATGCAAAAAGACTGCTCACTGATAAAATGATAGCAAATAAAATAGCCCAGATAATGGGTTTCAATCGTAAGCTCACGATAAACAAAGATATGAAAACAATGCTTAAAAACTCAAAAAATGCTAACATTTAATACACCTTCACTTATTTTTTCTTAATAATTACTGCCACTTAGTAAACAATAACTGATTAATAGATAAGTATAGCTCATCACACACTTTTTCGACGGTTATAGCGTTTCCCTATATTGTTGACCTACTCTAAGCGAGTATAGTGCTTGCTTACGAGGTTTCAAAAGCGATGTTTACTATTGTAAATAAAGTTTTGAATAACCAAGCAAGCAGGCTCTAGATGCAGTCTTAGAATAGGTCAACAATATAGGGAACCGCTATAATAGCCATTGTTCTTTTTTAAGTGTTCTTTCTATCAACAGTGAGCTTATTGTCGGTGTTATGACTACCGTGACATATAAGTTTAAAGGTAATGATGTTGTGATTTTAGCCAAATATATAAACATTTAAGTAACTTGACAGTTCATAGTTTATGGACCATAAAGTATGAACTGAGGTAATTATGAGCACACAAAGTGAGCATCATTATTTTCCACTTTCTGTGACAACAGGTAAAGCCTTTTGTAATAGAAAGAACGAAATTAAACAATTAACTTACTGTATCAATCACGCTAGACCGATTTTACTTGTTTCTCCAAGGCGCTATGGAAAAACAAGCCTTGCATTACACACGATTTCTCAAATAAAACTCCCCTATGCGCAATTTGATTTTTTTCTCCGTTGTGGATGAAATGGATATAGAAGTTGATTATAAAAAATCGCTATTGTTATTTTTTAAGTGTTTTTTCTATCAACAGTGAACTCATTATCAGTGTTATCTTTAGGTGTTGATGAGGATGATGACGACGACGTTGTTGAGCCAGAGTCTGAAAGTAACGATGAATGTTGGATAACAAGAGCCGCCGCAGATGGGTCACCTGATGATAATGCTTGTATTATATTGGATAATAATCGTGCTTGTTTTTTTCTTTCCTCATGTTCATGTTTCAATGCTGCTTCTAAGTGCATAATGCTGCTTTTGGTCTCAGCTGCTCGTGTTTT
>CBDDLJ010000004.1:0-31694 GCA_965230635.1 Gammaproteobacteria bacterium | reverse complement strand
CAGCCGTGATGTGATTGTACCCAAGGTCAATCGATGTCAGTGTTTGATTGCTTGTTAATGCCTCGGCAATGGCGGTTGCTCCTGCAGCCGTGATGTGATTGTACCCAAGGTCAATCGATGTCAGTGTTTGATTGCTTGTTAATGCCTCGGCGATGGCGGTTGCTTCCGCCTCCTTGATGTCATTGGCCTCAAGGTCAATCGACGTTTCAGTGCCGTCTCTAATTACTTCAAGGGCTTCGTCTAATGTCACCGCATTACGCTCCTGTTAAAATCATCATTTTCCTATGAAAACGTATTTTGAAACTTTTTCAAGGCCCTAAACTATACTGCCCCCCATAATTTAGCCCAGTGATTTAATTTTTAAAGAGTGTATAATTAACTTCCATCATTGAAATGGGAGCAAATATGAGCATAAAGAAACCACGAAGCGCACAATTCAAATTCAAGGTTGCGATGGCCGCTTTGAGTAAAGTGACCCCCATGTCAAGACCACCAACCAATAATTTATAGAGAGTCATTAACCTCATAGTTAAAAAAATTACAGCTGTTGCGCCTGTGGGTACGTGCAACATCTTCGAAATATAGGGAATCGCTATAAACACACCACTCTTTAATCAAGCTCTAGCCAGCTTTGCCATCCTAAATTGACTGTACGATAACCATCTAAACAGTCAATTGGCACGTTAGCGGGTACTGCTATAGACAGTTGAATACGTTTATGTTGAAAGTAAGAGTTGCTAGCGACTAGTATTAAGCGATATAACTCGACCCCCTTTTTCAGCAACGCATTATCTTTTCGCGCTAAGACAATGATTTGTAGACAAGGAGCTATGGGTAACTTTTCTAAGCTAAAATCAATATGAATATCTTGCTTTTGAATTGATTGCTTTTTAATGGTTTTTTTCTGTAACAGGGCTTGCTCAACGCCCCGCGCTGTTTCAATAACAGCGCTAAGTAATTGCTCACTTTGACGCACACTATTTAACATGTGCCATTGTAACTGTATTAATTGCGCTAAAGTAACTGTTAATATCGTCACTAACAATACCACTATCAAACTCACGAGCAAAATCGCTCCTGCTTGTTTTTTCATTGCCAATTCAACAAGGGAATATGTAAGTGCAAAAATTGATAAAAACGCCTATCTTGAAAAGCAAGTGATGGCATATTATCTTGTGGCTGCTGCAAAATTTCCTCATCACTTGCCAATAGTAACGTAAGACGAAACATCTTTCCTTTTGCCGTCTGTTGAAACTTGGCTTTCAGTTGATAAACTCCTTGAATCACTTCTTGCCAACCATTGATACTAGAATACAAATATAATGCATAAATAGGCCTTCCTGTTTGGTTCTTTCGTTGTGTATCTGCCACCACCCAATAAAATGTCTGTAAAGAATTGACAGTGGCTGCTTTGGAAAAACTTTTTAATGTTTTATTGACAGATAGTATTTGGCTATTTGAATCTTGTTTGACAGCATCAACGATAAAATGCTGTTGTTTTTCACAATCATGTATTACCAGTAAATCATTTTTTTTAAAATGAGGTTGCGCGCTGACAGCAATATGGTGCGCCCGCCCAACACGCTCAAGTAACTTGCCTGTTTCTAGTGAGTAACGCGCTAAATAAACAATATCGCTATGACTATCCAATATCATCATTGACGGTTTCCCTGGCAATTCAGCATTTGCTGATAAAATATTAATAAATGCTTCTTTATAACGACTTTGCCACGCCAGACAACCACTATAACCTGCTTGGCGCACCATAGCACTGAATAATTGACTAACAATTTGACGGCGCTCTTGTAAATGACATAAGGCAACATAATAACCAAATTGTCGCTGTGCCAAGAAAAATAATTGATACACTGCAAGAGAAACCATGGCGCTTAAGCTCATGGCAAGCAATAACTCGATTAAACTAATGCCTTTTGAGTGCTTAACGTTCATCATTGGTCATATTCATTTGCAGTAGGTGAATATCGCGAATTTGCTGCCAACTATGCAATTGCAGCTGCATCAATCCCAGCAGTGAAACACTAAAAATAAATAGTGTAATAAGCACTTCGAATAGGGAAAACCCGCTATATTTTTTTTTCACGCAATAATTCCACCACCATAAAAAATAATCTTAGCAGCATATTTTATATATGCAAGTAATATTTTGATTTGCATACACGCTTTCGTTATTATGCTATTATTTAAACATAAGCTTGAGGGCCAATAGAATAAAATGGAACATGCCAGTAAATATGTAGCAAAAAAACCAAATGCCGATGGCGTGATTCCTTATACTGACGAAGAAAACAGTGTCTGGCATGATTTAATCACTCGCCAAATGGATACCGTTGAAAAACGTGCTTGCGACGAATTTTTACGTGGATTAGATATTCTCAATATGCCCATAGATCATATTCCACAACCCTATGAAATGAATGCCGCCCTATCAAAAGCGACTGGCTGGACAGTTTCTCCAGTTGAGGCATTAATTCATGTGGATGAATTCTTCACACTACTTTCAAAACGACAATTTCCAGCAGCAACCTTTATCAGACGGCGCGATGAATTAGATTATTTACAAGAACCGGATATTTTCCATGAGTTTTTTGGCCATTGCCCACTATTAACCGATCCAATCTGTGCAGATTTCATGCAAGAATACGGTACTATCGCGTTGAAAGCGAATGAAAAAGAACGTGAATTACTTGCTCGCTTATATTGGTTTACTATTGAGTTTGGTTTGATCAAAACAAATGACGGCTATAAATGTTATGGCGGTGGCATTTTATCCTCAAAAGAAGAAACTATTTATGCGGTTGAAAGCAATATCCCTGAGCGACGACCTTATGCGAATGGCCTTGACGCCTTGCGCACTCGCTATCGCATCGACATGTTGCAAACGATTTACTATGCTATTGAGAGCTTTGAACAATTATTTAACTCAACTCAAAATGGTAATATACATGACTTACTGGAAAACTATCAGCAATTAGGTGATTTTCCAGCTCATTTTCCACTAACGGAAGAAGAAAAAATGTTATTGCGTTGTTAATTACTTGGAGATTTTATTACTATGTCTGACTTATCAAAAAAACGTTGTATTCCTTGCGAAGGCGGTGTTCAACCCTTATCAAAAGAAGATATTTTATTGCACATGAAAAAATTATCGGAAAGTTGGCAAGTGAATGACAATCATAATGAAATTCAATGCAAATTCACCTTTAAAAATTACTACCATACTATGGCTTTTGTTAATGCTATCGCTTGGATTTCACACCATGAAGATCATCACCCTGATTTGAATGTTAGTTATAATTATTGCTTAGTTCGATATAGTACGCATGCCATACAAGGATTATCTGAAAACGATTTTATTTGTGCTAAGAAAGTTGAAAAATTATTTAGCTGTGAGTTTGCTAGAAATTAAAAAATGAACTGGCAAATTCTACTATGAGCTTACCGTGCCAATAATATACCGTAAGCTTTAATAAAATTACAACGCTTGCCAGAAAAAATAAAAGGCCAAGCAGATTACTTGGCCTTTTATATCGCCAACTCGCTTATAAAATTAACTGGCTTCTAATAATAGTTGATTCATACGGCTAACAAATTTAGCAGGATCATCCAATTGGCCACCCTCAGCTAAAATAGCCTGCTCTAGCAACAAATGTGTCCAGTCTGAGAATTTGTTATCATCATTAATTTCTTTCAATTTTAATGAAATAGTATGTTCCGGATTAACTTCCAAAATAGGCTTGGTTTCCGGCACAGCTTGACCGGCTGCTTTTAACATACGCTGGATGTTATTACCCATATCATAACTATCAGAGACAACACAAGATGGGGAGTCTGTTAAGCGATGCGTAACTTTTACGTCTTTCACTTTCTCACCTAACACTTTCTTCATGCGCTCAACACAATCTGAAAATTCTGTTTCAACTTTCTTTTGTTCTTCTTTCTCCGCTTCATCTTCTAGTTTCCCTAAGTCTAAATCACCTTTGGCAACAGACTTAAAGGTTTTACCGCCATACTCTGTCAAATGAGAAGTTAACCACTCATCTACTTTGTCAGATAATAACAGCACTTCAATGCCCTTCTTTTTAAATATTTCCAAATGCGGGCTGTGCTTAGCAGCAGCATAACTTTCCGCTGTAATATAAAAAATATGCTCCTGCTCTTCTTTTAGTCGACTAATATAATCATCAAGCGATACATCTTGTTTCTCTGATTCTGATGCTGTCGTTGCAAAACGTAACAACTTGGCAATTTGCTCTTTATTGCTAGCATCTTCGCCAGGTCCTTCTTTTATAACTTGACCAAATTGCTCCCAGAATATGGCATATTTTTCTTTATCATCTTTCGCCATTTTTTCTAGCATATTTAATACACGTTTCGCTGTTGCAGAACGAATTGTCTCAATGATGCGATTATTTTGCAGTAATTCACGCGAGACATTTAAAGGCAGGTCACTAGAATCAATAACCCCTTTGACAAAACGCAGATACAGCGGTAATAGTTGCTCAGCATCATCCATGATGAATACACGTTTAACATAAAGCTTTAATCCACGTGGCGTATCACGATTCCACAAATCAAATGGTGCATGTTTAGGGATATAGAGTAAGCTCACATATTCTGTTTTACCTTCAACACGATTGTGTCCCCATAACAAAGGTACTTCAAAGTCATGAGAAATATGCTTATAAAACTCTTCATATTCTTCTTTTTTAATTTGATTTTTTGGCGTAGCCCACAATGCCTTTGCCTTATTAACAGCTTTATATTCATAAGCAACTTCTTTCTTCTTTTCTTTTTTTTCATCTTTCGCTTCAGCCGATGTTTCACCCTCTGCGTCTTCATCACTCTCTACCGTGATTTCTTCTTTCATCTCAACAGGAAAAGAAATATGATCGGAGTATTTGGTTACAACACTACGAACTTTCCAATCATCTAGAAATTCCTCTTCGCCAGCCTTCATATGGAGAATAATTTGCGTTCCACGACTTGGTTTATTAATAGCCTCTACACTAAATTCACCACTGCCATCAGACTGCCATCGCACCCCTTTATCAGCAGCCTCACCTGCTTTTCGTGATAAGACAGTCACTTTATCTGCAACAATAAATGATGAATAAAAACCAACACCAAATTGTCCTATCATTTGACTATCTTTTGCTTCATCGCCGGTTAATTTTTTCAGAAATTCGCTTGTTCCAGAATGCGCAATGGTCCCTAAATGTTTGACAACATCCTCTGCATTCATACCAATACCGTTATCCGACAGCGTAATCGTCTTGGCCTCTTTATCTACATCAATTTGTATTTTTAATTCGCTATTATCTTCTAATAATCCGCTGTTGCTAATCGCTAAGAATCGTAATTTATCCATCGCATCTGACGCATTTGATACTAACTCTCGCAAAAAGATTTCTTTATTGCTATAAAGTGAATGAGTTACTAAGTGTAACAATTGTTTCACTTCTGCCTGAAAACTGTGTTTCGTCTCTGTCATTCTGACGTTCTCCTTAATGAAAATGGACATAATTGATTCAATCTGAACCAAGCAAAGATATAGTAATTATGCACATGGGGACATAATATGATAATTTCAAGTTATTGAAATGATAAACTTACATTCAACTGCCTCAATAATAGTCAATTATTGCACAGAGAACAACATGCCAAAAAATCACGTCATTTACTAGCCATAAGCTATAATTATCATAAGATTACGCATAAAAGATGGAGAAGAAATGGACAAAAACTACGAACCGCTAAGCAATATTGATATTCCAGAAGGAATAAGCTGTCAACAAGTAGCCAAATTACCCGAAATTATTCACATCGATGACCCAGCAATCGATGCAATGATCGACTTCAAACAAGTCAGAGCGTTGACTGTACAAGATAATGTTCCGATACGTTTTGCACGTTTAGAAATACAAGCCAGTGGCGCGCATATACTGATCGTCATTAATGAGACAGAAGAGGTTGTGGGGGTTATTAGCTCTGAAGATATTCTTGGCGAAAAGCCGATTAAAATTTCTGAAGAAAAATTCATTAAGCGAGAAAACATCACCGTACAAATGCTCATGCTGCCTCGTCAAAAAATACTCGCTGTTGACTTTGAACAAGTGAAAACGGTCAAAGTGGCCAATATTATTCAAACAATGAAAGATTTTCACCAACATCATATGTTGGTTTTAGCTAGAAATGACAGTGAAAAAGCGACTATTCGTGGTCTCTTTTCACTGTCCAGTATCAGCCGTCAATTGCATAAAAATTTATTGGATACCGATTTAATGGCAACCAGCTTGTATGAGTTGCAGCAGAACTTAAATCTTTAAGCCGGTTCAACTACAGTAGTTAACATGGCTAAATATTCACTTTTCCATAAAGTAAGCGCTATGGGATCGTCAAACAAACGATTGTATAACACAGCCCCTTGCAACTCACATAAGATTCGCTTAGACAACTGTGTCGCTTCACTTATAGGGAAAAAGCTTTCTAATAAGCTTGAAAAAGCCTGATCCCAATCATTAAAAAACTCTTGCAATATGGGAACAAACTCAGGAACTGAGTTAACCACTTCGGCGGCTAAGTTTATTAATAACCCACCGTTTGGATTTTCTATAAAGAAACCATATAATTTTTCTATCATATGTTGATATCGCTCTATGACAGTTCGAGTGGTATCTTTTGCTATGGTAAAAAAAGATTCTTGATAAAAATTTCGTGCTGCTTTAATAACAGATAAGCCTAAATCATGCTTACTATCAATATAATGATATAAACTTCCTTTACTTAATTGACATGAGTCAGCAATATCTGCAATTGATGTGTAGTGATAACCTTGGTTTGAAAATAAGTTGCTTGCCTTTTCAAGTAACTGCTGTTTGTTTGTTTTTTTTATTGCCATTGTCATTATGATGCCTCTCTTTTACCTTGATACCAAGTAAATAAAAATTACCTGTTACTATTCAGCATTTTTTTTATAATATCCTTAGACAGACTGAACAGTTATTAAACTACCACGCAAAATGCCATCCTAACTCTCTTGCTATCTTTTCTAACATAAACTCCCCACGGACACTTGTTCCTTTGACATTCACGCGCGGACTAAAAACAGCAATCCCTGCTCTTTTGGGTGCAGCAGCCAAAATAAATCCTGACACACCACTCTTTGCGGGTAATCCTGTACGCACTAAATGAACTCCTGATTCATTATATAATCCACATGTTGCCATGACTGCTAAAACATGACCAACAGTATTTTTAGATATTATACGGTTTCCATTAGGCGCCAAACCAGCGTTTGCTAACAACATTGGTAAATAAGCAGCATATTTAACACTACATTCAAATGAACATAAATAAAAATACGTTTCTAAAATACTATCAATATCACCCTGTATGACACTAGAGCTTCGCATTAAGTAAGCTAAAGCACGGTTCCTATCGCCTGTTTGCTGCTCAGAATGAAATACTTTTGTATTTATTTTTAGCTCTCGGCCAAATAATAAGGCAACCCAACGTTCTAACCAAGCAAGTTTCTGTTCCATATTTCCTGGAATTCGACTACACAGTGAAATCGCGCCGGCATTTAGCATAGGGTTTGAAGGAATAGGTCCAAATTGATCCAAACGTGCGATTGATGCAAAATCATCACCTGATGGCTCTGTCCGTGTCCAAGTATATACTTTATCTATACCAAACTCTTCTAGTAATCCAATAAAAACAACTAGTTTACCAACACTTTGTATAGTAAACATTTCTCCTTCATTAATATCACCTGCCGTATAGTAATTACCATCGATCAAATTCACGCTAACCGCGGTTAAATCTGGAGAGACTGCTGCTAATTCGGGGATATAACGCGCAAGCTTACCTAACTGAATATGACGTGCTGCGTTAACGGCATTATTTAATGTTGTTTGAAGTTGTTGTTTACTTTTTATATCCATAACATACACTAATTTCTTAATTATCTATTTGAATAAATTGATCTTTGGCCGAACTACAACATATTTTGCTTATAATTACAAAAAAAGTCAATCTATTTTTTGACCAGGATAGGCATTTATGCAACTATTGCAGCCCGCTATTTTTATAATTATAGTCTAGTTAGACTAAAGCAATCTGTTATACTAGCTTATAAGTGGCTAATTCAAGGGTAAAATATGGGAATAAACCAACAAGGCTGTTCAAAAATAAAACACATCGCTGCCTTGCTCTTATTGCTATCATGGGCATGCAATGGTCTTGCGAAAGAAACAACATGGACTGAACTTTCTCCCGGCATTGAATACACAAAAATTCCTATTTCTACTATTTCTAATCGCGGGCGCATACACGCATTTCGTTTTTCACCCAATCAATATAATCTCAACCTTGCCTTTGCAAAAGATTATGGCAAGCTCGCATTGTCAGCCTATAAACTAGGTCAAAACACTCGATCCCTCATCACCATCAACGGTGGTTTTTTTAGCCCAAACTTTGATCCTTTAGGCTTACGTGTCCAAAAAGGTCGACAACGCAGCTCGGTAAAAAACACGAGTTGGTGGGGTATTTTTTATGTCAAAAATAACAAAGCACATATTATCAATCAACGACGTTATCACCAATCATTAAATGCTGATTTTGCTATCCAAGCAGGACCACGTCTTTTAGTCAATGGCCATATTCCAAAACTCAAAGATGGCCTTGCTGAACGCAGTGGTTTGGGTATTACAAAAAATGGAAATATCATCATTGCTATTACAGAAAATGCTAACATTACAACCATCCAGTTCGCAACATTGCTACACACTGCTGAAAATCAAGGTGGATTAGCTTGTCATAATGCATTAAACCTTGATGGAGGAAACTCTAGCCAACTGTACGCTGATTTCCCTGATTTTTCACTAAAAATAAATAGCTTTAATGATGTAACCGATGCCATTACTGTAAAGGCAAAATAATTATAGCGGTTCCCTCTATTGTTGACCTATTCTAAGCGAGTATAGTGTTTGCTTGCGAGGGTTCAAAAGCGACGTTTACTTATTGTCAATAAGGTTTTGAATAACCAAGCAAGCAGACGCTAAATGAAGTCTTAGGATAGGTCAACAATAGAGGGAACCACTATAATGGCTCTGACGTGGATCTAACGCATCTCTCACACAGTCGGCAAATAAGTTCGCTGCTAAAACAAATACAAACATAAAAAGAAAAGCGGCTAATATTGGCCACCAAACAATAGGCTCCCGTGCTAACTCCAACCGAGCTGCATTAATCATATTCCCCCAACTGGGCGTCGTTGGATCGACACCTACACCAACATAGGTTAATACGGCCTCAGCTAAAACTAAGGTACTAAAATCTAATACTACGGCGATTAATACCAAATGCATAACATTTGGTAATATATGTCGCCATAAAATAAAAAACCAATGTGTTTTCAGTACTATCGCTGCCTGAATATATTCTAATTCTCTGACTTTCAATGTCTCGGCACGTAACACACGACATAAATTAGTCCAATTAGTTACGCCTAAAATAAGACATAATGCCAACAAACGTGCATCAGCTCGTGCTGCTAAGCTATGAAACATGCCCGGATGATTACTAATAAACACTTGGATAGATAAAATTGCAGCTGCAATAAGCAACACCCCAGGGATTGAACTTAATGTCGTATAAATATACTGAATTAAATCGTCTATCCAGCCACCAAAATAACCCGCCATCATACCTAGAATTAAAGCAAATGGTAGCATCACCAGCGTCGTAACACTGCCAATAATCAAGCCAGTGCGTATACTCTTGATGGCTTCATAAAATACATCATGTCCTATCTTATCGGTGCCCAGCAAATGATAGTCCATGGAAAGATGATAAAAAATTGATAGTAATAGCATAATGATTATCATGGTTAAAAAAGCACTGCGCCAAGCAAGCACTGTTTTACCTCGATAGATGGCTATCAATTGTTTTTTCCAACTCTGTTTCGAGTGACTGGCTAGCAAATAGATTAATACACTAGCCAATAATATGAAAATGAATATCGCTTTCAATATCCCTGTCACTATTTTTAACCTTATAAGGTCGATATGCTCAGTTTGACTTAAATTATTGTTTACATAGTGTAAATCAGGGTAGTCATATTTTAAGCTGCCATCCGCCTGTTGAATGGATTCTTTCACATAAGATTGTATTGCTAATGGTGAAGAATAGGTTTTTTCACTGTGTTTGCCTAAAGGTTTAAGCAAGCTATCCAGCAAACTATCAATTTTTGGTGAATAATATTGATGGCCGGCAACGCTTTTAGGTAATGCTTTTTGATAATGTACAGAATCTAACACACCTACGCTCACATAAGCCATTAAAATAATGCAAGAGCTAAAACCTAATGGCCTTCGCAAGATAGTGATAAAAGCTTGCTGCCAATGTGGTGAGTGGCGCACAGAAAAAATAAAGATAATAATAGAAAGAACCAGTAACAATAATAATATATCTGTTGCTAAAAAAACAGGCTTAATCACTTTTCCATCCTAATTTAAACGCACCCTTGGATCAACCAAGCTGTATGAAATATCTGTCAATACTAGCCCCATAATGTATAAAACTGAGCCTAAAAAAACCATCGATCGCACTATAGCAAAATCCTGTTGCCTAATCGCGTCAATGGTATAGCTGCCTAACCCAGGAATACCAAAAAAAGATTCCATCAGCAAACTGCCTAAAAATAAACTCGGAATAATCACTACGACACCGGTTAAAATAGGAATCATGCCATTTTTTAATACATGATAAAGCAGTACTCGCCCTTCTGATAAACCTTTTGCATAAGCAGTACGAACGTAATCCTTACCCAACTCTTCTATAAAAATAGTTCGATACCAACGTGTTCCTGTGCCAATACCGGCGATTACACCTATCAATATAGGTAAAAATAAAAATTTCATTGCTTCCCATCCTGGTGCATAGCCTGAAATAGGTACTAATCGCATGGTTTTACCTAAAAAAAACTGACCAAAAATAATATAAAATAAGCCCGACACTGACATCATAGCAACTAAAATTACCGTCCCTGATGTTTCTAAATATGTTCCACGAAAAAAAACCAATAGCAATGCAAATAACACATTAATAATTAATCCAATCACTAAAACCGGGGCTGCCAGTGCTATACTTGGCCACATGCGCTGTTTTATATCATAGCCAATATCACGTCCAGCATCTGATACGCCAAAATCAAAAACAAATAATTTGGCTGATTTCGATACAAATAATGTATCGGTGAGCTTATTTATCCCAACTTGATCACTGTTATAAAAAAGTGGCTTATCATACCCATAAGTATGCTTCCAACTTTCCACCGCCTGCTGAGAAATATGTTTAGTGCCCAAATGTGCACGAGCGATATTATCGGGCGTATTGACAGAGAAAAATAAAAGAAAAGTAATAATATTTACTCCTAACAACACAGGAATAGCATATAGCATTCGGCGTAAAATATAAGAACTCATTCATTCTCCCTTTTTGCAATATCTTGCTCTAATCTTGGTTTTGTATGTGTTTTTTGATAATAACGAATAACTATAGGAATTAATCCTATCAATAAAACAATCAAAATAATAATAATAGGCCACAATACAGGACGATTCCATTCTGCTCGCTTTTGTTTACGCAACACAGAATCTATTTGCAAATACTTCAAATCATTATTAACAATTTGAGACGGCTTTTTAGGCTCACTCCAAATATGAGACAGTTGATAAACTTGTTGATGATATCCCCACACCATAGGCACATCCCGTCTGACGATTGCTAACATTTTATCAATAACAGCCTGCCGCTTATCGCCGTTAGGCAAATTCTTCATTTGTGTAAAAAGGTCATCATACTGCTGGTTAGTATAATTTGTCGAATTTTCACCGCCATACTTTACCTTGCCATTTGGCCCATAAAGTAAAAATAAAAAATTTTCTGGATCCGGATAATCCGCTAGCCAACCAAACATGAAGATCTGTGCATTACCCGTACGAAGTTTATCTTGAAATCGGTTATATTGAGTCGCACGTATATGTAATTGAATACCTAGTTTTGCAAACTGCTTACGTAACCAATTAAACTGATTTCTTGCTCCAGCGTCACCTCCTCCCGTTGTATCAAAATTTAACACCAATGGCTGGCCTGTATGTTGGTCAACTCCATTATGGTATCCTGCTTCTGTTAATAAACGTTTTGCCTCAGAGAGACTTTTGCGTTTTACTCCTGATCCTTGCCAATTATAGACATAGGGATTCATGCCCTTTTTTCCTGCTTGATAACCAAATATTGCGGGCGGTAACGGACCTTGAGCGATAACGCCTCGACCATTCTGAAAAATCGATAGATATTCCTCAAAATCTATTGCAATTGCAATAGCTTGGCGCAGCTTACGAGCACGCACGCTATTACCACCAACGCTACTATCCAGCATATTGAAACCTATATAAAAAATACCAGGATCAACACTAGCATTTAAGCGCATACCTTTTTTAGCTAAATCACCTGTTAATCCTTTTTTTCCATCAGAGTCAAATTGTATTGTTTGATCAAAATTATCTGAGCTGATCGCTGAACTATCATAATAACCTTGCAAAAATTTATTCCAACGAGGAATGCTTTCCAGCTCTAATTGAAAAATAAACTTATCAATAAAAGGTAATGGCTTACCTGCATTTTTTAACAAGCCTGTTTCAATATCCACATACTCCCCTGAAGTTGGGTAGTTGTCACCATGGAAGTTCGGATTCTTAACTAACACTATGCGACGATTAGGATTATTTTCAATTAACATATAAGGGCCTGTACCAATTGGATACCAATCAAAGGAAATATTATTATTTTTCATTCCTTTTTGACTATAAAACTTATCCGCTTCCCATGGGATTGGACTAAAAAATGGCATGGCTAACCAATAACGAAACTGTGGATACTCTCCTTGTAACGTTATTCGATATCGGTAACGATCCAACACTTTCGCGCCCGGGAAAGAATAGTTACGCAAATCAAAAAAAGCTGGTTTTGCAAGCTGTTTATTATTCTTCCAGTGTTGAGTGAGTCTTTCTGCTAGATCACTTAATCCTAATATATATTTTCGCTGAAAACTTAAAATAGGTGACTGTACTGCAGGGCTGGCTAAACGGATTATTTGATAAACATAGTCTTCCGCTATCAATTCCCGTGTGCCAGTTTCAGGAAAATCAGCTAACGTATCTTTTTTTGCTATTTCAGCTGCTGTTAAATTATGATAATAAAATTCTCCTTGCTCATTTTTAGCTAACGCAGGGTGCGGCTGGTAATAAATTCCTGGCTTAATCGATATATCATAGGTTGTGTACGCAATTTGATCTGGGTTTTTCTCTTTATCTACTTGTTGCCAAGAACGATTCCAATATACCGGCTCGGAAGCTTCTGTCGCAGTTTGTGCTATAAGTTGATACGGTCTATTTAAATAATGATACTGGAAAGGTGGTTCATAAATTTGCGCAGTAAATCTTGCTTCTAGCGCTGAGTAAGAGCGTGCCGGATCAAGTGTTTTTGGCCTTTCTGAAAAGCTAGAATAAAAAACATTCTGTGATTGTTCTTGCTCTGAATAAGGATTATTAAGCGCGTTATCTTCGCAGCCAATCAATAAAAGGAAAAATATGGATAAACCTATTATTAACTGCTTCACTATCTTCTATTCCCTTAGAATTAATGAAAAACAACGTTTAACTGACATCATCACTGCGAGTTGAAAGCCGCTTTTTCTTGACTGACGCTTGTTGCATCATACTTTGCTGATATAGTTCAAACTCAATTAAACCTATATTTTCAACCATTTGCTGTTGAAATTGAGCTATCTCTTCATCTTTAATAGCTACTTCGGCCACATCACAAATGTTGCGAACTAAAACAACCACATAATTGCCATTTGGCAATACAATGCCTTTAGCAGCAGTTTGTTTGCCTGATTGAGATCTAGGCAATGTGAACGCTGCTTGCAATATGCTACGATTGATATCCTCTGCTGATCGCACGACTCCTTTTTTACTATGGATTGATAGCTTATAGTCATCAGCCAGACGCTTTATTTGTTTTCCTTCTTTTACTTTTGCCATAATGGTATCACCTAGCGTTATCGCCATATGCTTGGCTTTTGCTACCTGCAGCTCGCTAATAACTTCTGCTTTAACCTCTTTCAAAGATTTTACTCTCGCTGGCTTATGATCTGCAACACGTAAGACAACCACTCTATTCAGCTCTAAAGTGATTAAGTCACTATTATAATGTTCCGATATCACTTCCTCGCTGAAGGCCGCTCGCTGAACAGCTGGATATTGCAGTATTGCGTCAGTACCAACATTATCTTTAGAGAATTTCTTAGTGGTTTTTATGGGCAAATTCAATGTTCTAGAAAGTTCATCCAGAGAGTCAGGATTTTCATAACTCAAATCTGCCAATTGTTCACTAACGTCATAAAATCTTTTATCCGCTTGTTTTTTTGCCTCAGCCTCAGGCAATGACGCCTTGAACTCATTATAAAAATCTTTTGCAGATAACTCGACATAGGCTAAACTGATTTGGCTAGGTATTTCGAAATTTTGCAAATGTGAATGATAATAATTATTAATTTCCTCTTCAGAAAATTGATGCTTCTTTGCTTCTGCTATTAACTTTTCATAATCAATAACGAGATACTCAATATCACGTTGCTGTTTTAATAATGATAATAATTTTTTAGCTTCAACAGGTAGTACAAAACTTGTATCAGTAATACTTTGCTTCACTTGCTGTAATAATAGCTGACTTTTAATCTGGTTAATAAATTGATTGTGACTTAACCCTGACTGTTTGATTGCTTGCTCTAAACGATTCAAATCTAGTTGATTGTTGACGGTAAATCCCGGAATTTTTTTCAATGATTGTGTCACTTCCTGAGCAGTGATATAGAATCCTTGTTTCTTAGCGCTGCTTAAAAATACCTTATTTCGGATCAATTCTGATAAGACCAATTGTTGCAACTGAGGCTGATCAAGTGAAGTAAGTAAAGATCCCTCAGCTGATGCGCGCTGCTCTTCTAAAAGAAGATGATAGGCATTGGTAAATTCACTTAGGGTGACTTGCTCACCATTCACTTGAGCCACTGTTTTTTGTTGAGCACCGCCGGTAAAATAATTACCAATCCCCCAAAGTGCAAATGATAGACAAATAGCCATGATGATAATCCAGGTTATCACTCCCTGCGATTTGTCTCGAATTGTCTGTAACATAATTAACTTTTACCACCTCAAAAATCTAACGTAATGGCGATAATAGCGCAAAATAAATCAAATTGCCCATAAGATTTTATCTTTATTATCATTAAAGTCTAGTGGCACAAAAGATTAGTTCAATTTTTTCATTGGCTGCAGGGAAGAGAGTGTCGTGCTATATATAAACAGGATACCTGCCATGTTATAGCAGCTTTCAATATGACTAAGCCATTATAAATTTCCGCTAACACGCGCTTGCTTTGGTCTTCAAAAGCTTATTTACAGTAAGTAGTAAGTAAACCTCACGCGCAAGCACGCGTTATACTCGCTTATAATGGCTTAGTCATATTGAAAACTGCTATAATCGAAATTTATCGTTAGAATATTTTTAGGGCGAACATAAAAAAGGCACAATGTGCCTTTTTTATATTGGCGGAGTGGACGGGATTCGAACCCGCGACCCCCGGCGTGACAGGCCGGTATTCTAACCAACTGAACTACCACTCCAAGCTTGGTGGGTGCTGAGGGGTTCGAACCCCCGACCCTCGCCTTGTAAGGGCGATGCTCTACCAGCTGAGCTAAGCACCCAAGATGCGCTAGTCTAGCGCTTCTTAACAGAATTTTCTAGTTATTCGTTCACTGTTTCTTTCAATTCTTTACCTGCCTTGAATTTAACCACTTTTGATGAAGGGATAACGAGTTTTTCACCTGTACGTGGATTACGTCCAGTGCGCTCAGCTCGCTCACTAACACTAAATGTGCCAAATCCAATTAACTGGACATCTTCCCCGGAAGATAGGGCTGATCTAATAGAATCAATACATGTCTCTAACGCTAAAGCAGCTGTTGTTTTTGTTAAATTAGCATGCTTTGCTATTTGCTCAATCAAGTCTGCTTTGTTCATTGTAACCTCATAAGTTATCGATCACTGCTAATAAATTAAAGCTGGGATGCTGTTATACCAAGCCCAAATGAATACTGTCAAGTTGAATAAGGTGATGCAAATATATTTTTAGCATTTTTTTAGAAACAATGTTATTTAACCAAACTAATAACACAAATCGAACAAAAAATGTTTAATCTATAGCCTGGAAATGCGTTAAATATAAACACACATTCTTATACCTAGCAACAAGTCAATATGTAGTAATAATTAAACAGTGGCTTAGTGAGCACGAGAACCAGAGCTTTTTTTACTTTTTTTGGTCACTTTACGACCTGTTACCGCCACCAAATCAGCATCATCTGCCTCCGCTGATAATGGCTCTGGCATGTGTACTAATGCTAACGATAATACTTCATCAATCCACTGCATAGGCTGTAAATCCAAATCACGTGTAATATTCTCTGGAATTTCTTTTAATTCACGCTCATTATCTTTTGGAATAACAACGGTTTTAATCCCACCACGATGTGCTGCCAGCAATTTTTCTTTTAAACCGCCTATTGGTAACACTTCACCACGTAAGGTGATTTCTCCTGTCATAGCAACATCTGCCCTCACAGGAATACCTGTAATCATAGACACCAATGCCACACACATGCCAATACCGGCACTAGGCCCATCTTTTGGCGTTGCTCCCTCAGGCACGTGTACATGAATATCATTTTCTGTAAAAAACGTTGATTTGATGCCAAGAATCTGTGATCGACTACGCACCACTGTCATAGCAGCATGTATTGATTCTTGCATAATATCGCCTAGATGCCCGGTATAAATAGCTTTTCCTTTACCAGGAACATAGGCCGCTTCAATACGCAATAATTCACCACCAACTTCTGTCCATGCCAAACCCGTTACTTGACCAATTTGATCATTTTCATCTGCTATACCATAACGAAATTTTTTAACACCCAAATATTTTTCTAAATTTTTTGATGTAATACTAACTTTTGCTACTGTTTTGTTTTTGCTGCTAGATTTTTTCGTTAGTATTTCAGTGACTACCTTGCGACACACTTTAGCAATTTCACGTTCTAAATTACGTACACCCGCTTCCCGACAATAATAACGGATAATATCACGCACTGAGCCCTCTGATAGACTAACCTCTTTAGGTTTTAAACCGTTTAAATCTAATTGTTTTTTCACTAAATGACGTTGAACAATGTTAACCTTTTCATCTTCGGTATAACCAGGAATACGTATAACTTCCATACGATCCAATAAGGCTGGAGGTATATTCAATGAATTAGCCGTACAGACAAACATGATATCAGATAAGTCGTAATCCACTTCTAAATAATGATCATTAAATGTATTATTTTGTTCTGGATCTAATACTTCAAGCAATGCAGATGCGGGGTCACCTCGAAAATCCATTGCCATTTTGTCTACTTCATCTAATAAGAATAATGGGTTTTTAACACCCACTTTTGTTAATTTCTGAATAATTTTACCTGGCAATGCACCAATATAGGTTCGTCTATGCCCACGAATTTCAGCCTCATCACGCACGCCACCTAGTGAAACACGAACAAACCTACGCCCTGTTGCTTTTGCTATCGACTCCCCTAGCGATGTTTTGCCCACCCCCGGTGGTCCGACAAGACATAATACTGGACCTTTTAATTTGCGCACACGTTGTTGCACCGCTAGATACTCTATGATACGCACTTTCACTTCTTTCAAGCTATAGTGATCCATATCAAGCGTTTTTTGTGCATTAGTTAAATCATGATTAATCGTTGTACGTTTTTTCCAAGGCACTCCGGTCAGAATATCCAGATAATTTCGCGAAACAGTTGCCTCCGCGGACATCGGTGGCATAGCTTTTAATTTATTCAACTCTGATGTAGCTTTATTTTTTGCTTCTTTACTCATGCCCACTTTGTCAATTTTCTTTGCTAATTCTTCTAACTCATTAGGAAAATCATTGTCTCCTAATTCTTTTTGTATTGCCTTAATTTGTTCATTTAAATAATATTCACGTTGGCTTTTTTCCATTTGTTTCTTTACACGACCTCGAATACGATTTTCTACTTCCAATAGATCGATCTCAGTCTCCATTAATGCAATACATTCTTCTGCTCGTTTAGTTAAATCTAAAGCTTCTAGCACTTTTTGCTTATCTTCAATCTTAAGTGTCATATGTGCAGCAACACTATCAGTTAAACGACTAATATCTTCTATCCCTGACAAAGAGGTTAACACTTCAGGAGGAATTTTTTTATTTAATTTAACATATTGCTCAAAAGCAGAAATTAATGAGCGAGACATTATTTCTACTTCGCGGTCTGCTATCTGTTGCTCTTTATAAAGCTGTACATTTGCTAAAAAATAAGGCTCTTCACCGGTGAAATTTATTATTTTACCTCGGTGTGACCCTTCAACTAACACTTTTACCGTTCCATCCGGCAACTTTAACATTTGTAAAACGGTTGCAACTGTACCAACATAGAAAATATCTTGTGGATTTGGCTCATCATTCAATGCATTTTTTTGTGCAGCAAGAAAAATTTCTTTGTTATTGCTGGTTGCTGCTTCTAACGCTTGTATTGACTTTTCACGGCCAACAAATAAAGGAATGACCATATATGGAAAGACAACAACATCACGTAATGGCAAAACAGGCATATTGATGACATCAGTGCTCACTAGGTCAACTGTTTCACTCATTTTAATTTCCCCTCGATTCTAACTGTCTGTTAGTCAGCTGCTGCACGTGATTGCTCAGGCTTTTCATAAATATAAAGTGGTTCACCATCACCCTTGATAACACCAGCATCAATAACCACTTTAGAAATACCGACCATATCAGGCAAATTATACATGATCTCTAATAAATTATGTTTCCATAATTGAGCGTAAACCACGTGCTCCTGTCTTTCTCTCTAGTGCTCTTTGAGCAATTGCCTGCAATGCATCTTCTCTAAATTCCAATATGACATTTTCCATAGAAAATAACTTATTATATTGCTTTACTAACGAATTCTTTGGTTCAGATAATATACGAATCAAAGCGGACTCATCCAAGCTCTTCTAATGTGGATACTACCGGCAAACGTCCAATAAACTCTGGGATCAATCCGTATTTAATCAAATCCTCTGGTTCAACATCTTTTATTATTTTTCCAATATTTCTTCTATCATCTTTGCTTTTAACCTCAGCAGCAAATCCAATGCCTGTTTTTTCTGAACGTTCCTGAATAACTTTTTCCAATCCCTGAGAAAGCACCGCCACATATAAATAAAATATTGGCTGTATCAACTTGTAAAAACTCTTGTTGAGGATGTTTACGTCCACCTTGTGGCGGAACCGAAGCAACAGTTCCTTCAATTAATTTTAGCAATGCTTGCTGAACACCTTCACCGGAAACATCGCGTGTAATAGAAGGATTTTCTGCTTTTCGTGAAATCTTATCAATTTCATCAATGTAAACAATACCTTTTTGTGCTTTATCCACATCGTAATCACATTTTTGTAATATCTTTTGAATGATATTTTCAACATCTTCACCCACATAACCCGCTTCCGTCAACGTCGTTGCATCGGCAATGGTGAAAGGAACATTAAGAATACGTGCTAACGTTTCAGCTAAGAGTGTTTTACCACTACCTGTTGGGCCAATTAACAAGATATTGCTTTTTCCTAGCTCAACTTCTTCATCTTGTTTTGGATTCTGCTGTAAGCGCTTATAATGATTATAAACAGCGACCGATAACACTTTTTTTGCATCTTCTTGACCAATAACATACTCATCTAATCGCTTGTGGATTTCCATAGGAGTGGGTAATGTGTATTTTTCTTTTTCTGTCTCATCTTGTTGCAATTCTTCACGGATAATATCATTACACAATTCAACACACTCATCGCAGATAAAGACGGAGGGCCCTGCAATTAGTTTTTTAACTTCATGCTGACTCTTGCCACAAAATGAGCAATATAACGTTTTATTGTAATCTTTATTTCCAAATTCATCCGACATAGGTTCACCTGCTAATGTGCTTATACTTTAAGTATATAATGTTTACTTGATTGCGTTTCAACTTTTTCCGTGTGAAATTCTAACAATAAATTGGTGTAGGTTTGTAACCAATTGATTTTTAATAATATTTTTTAAAATCTTCTTTGCTAAAATATATGTCATGTTGCGCTGAGTGGCTACTGCTAGCTAATATTTAAGCTATGATAAATCATATTATTTTTTTTCTCTTCGACCATAGACTGTATCAATAATTCCATAATCTAACGCTTCATCTGCTGACAAAAAATAATCCCGCTCTGTGTCACGCCTGATTTCTTCTTTATTTTTCCAGTGTGTTCAGAAAATATACTGTCAATTTTATCCCGTATTTTTATTGTTTCATTCGCATGAATTTCAATATCACTAGCAACACCTTGATAATGTGCGCTAGGCTGATGCAACATAACACGTGAATTTTTTAGACAAAAACGTTTACCTTTTGTGCCTGCAGCAAGCAATGTTGCGGCAATACTGGCAGCTTGTCCTATACATAGCGTACTCACATCAGGTTTAATAAAGCGCAAAGTGTCGTAAATCGCTAAACCTGCTGTCACTACCCCGCCAGGCGAATTAATATACAGTGAAATATCTTTGTCAGGATTTTCTGATTCAAGAAAAAGCAATTGAGCCACAATTAAATTAGCCATATGATCTTCGACTTGGCCAACCAAAAAAATGATCCTTTCTTTTAATAGTCGAGAATAAATATCATAAGAGCGCTCACCACGAGCGCTTTGTTCAATGACAACCGGCACTAAACCACTCACTGCTTGTATATCCATTATTTTTTCACCTTTTTCCATTTATTCCATGCCGCTGTCTGCAAATTCACCCCTCATGACATGGAAATAGGGCTTTTCTTTTTCCATTACATTCAAATTTGCTGCCAGTTTTTCAATGAGCTGAATTTCTAACGCTTCGTTATTAAAACGCTCCATGAGATGTTGATTTGAAACAATATAATTTTTTAACTCAGTAGAACTACCCATGTGTTGCAAATACTCATCAACTAAACGATCAACCTGTTGTTCATCGGGTTTTAAATCATATTTTTCAATGAGTTCTTTGCCTATTAGGCTTAATTTCACACGTTTCTGTGCTAATTTCTTATACTTTTCTAATGGAAACTGTGGTGCATTTGTCATCTGCGTACGCCGCTTGTATTCTGCTTCAGCTTGCTGCTGTAAATGTTTCTGCTCTTCCTGCACCAGAGCTTCGGGCAATTCCAGTGGATTTTTTTCTAATATTAAATTGAAATATTTCATCACGAAATTTATTACGTAGCGCAATATTTAATTCTGATTGCATACTTTCCATCATATCTTCACGTAATTTTTCGATACCACCTTCTTTAACACCAAACGAATCCGCAAACTTTTCATCTAATTCGGGTAATATAGGCTCCTCGACAGCTTGCATGGTTATTTTAAAGGTCACGTCTTTACCCGCTAACTTGTCGTTGTGGTATTTTTCAGGAAAAGTGAGATGAATATCTTTCATCTCGCCTGCTTTCATTCCAATAATGTTTTCTTCAAATCCATCAATCATCGACTTTGAACCCAACTCCAGCTGATAACCTTTTGCACTACCGCCTTCAAACGCTTCACCATTTAAGAACCCTTCAAAATCAATCGTGACAGAATCTTTATCTTGCGCCGCACGCTCAACGTCTTTCCACTCTACACGCTGTTTACGTAATCCTTCTAATGCCTCTTCCAAATCACTATCAGTTATTTTGGCGGTTATTTTAGTTACTGAATCACCGGCAGCATCGTTGACTTCAAATTCAGGCAATACTTCATAAATTACACTAAACGCCAACGTTGCCCCTTCCTGAGTCGTCTCATTATTCATATCAAACTCAGGTATGCCAACAAATGAAATTGACTGTTCTTCCACAACCTCTTCAAATGTTTTTGCCATGGTCAGATGTATAATTTCTTCGCGAACTGCGGCACCAAAACGCTGTTTAACAATATTCAAAGGCACTTTTCCAGGACGGAATCCATCAATACGGGTTTTTTTCATCAGTTCTTGATATTTTTTTGCTTCATCATTTGAAATAGATTCCCAATCCATTTCGACAAGTAATTTTTGTTTTAAGCCTTCCAGCTGTTCAATTGATGTTTGCATTTATCGCCCCTATTTGATGTCCTGCAGAAATAATACTGGTGCGAAGGGAGAGACTCGAACTCTCACAGGTTACCCTACTGGAACCTAAATCCAGCGCGTCTACCAATTCCGCCACCCTCGCTACACTTCTTAAGTTAGTAATTTTATACTACTTTTTAACAATTTACACATATTTTCATTGTAAACAAATGAAACTTCCTTTTTCCTTGACCAATTATAGAGGGGTAAGAGCAAAAATACTAACTGATATTGATAAATTTTAAATCAAATTTGGCGTGCTATTTTACCACCACGTCGAATCTACCATTCGTTAAATCGATAGTTTACCGATAAAGTTTGAAAATAATAATTCAATGCGAACAATATATGATCATTTTGCTTTTTAAAAAATAAACGTCACTATTTAGCATGGCGAGAATGGTGGGCCGTATAGGGATCGAACCTATGACCGTCTGATTAAGAGTCAGCTGCTCTACCAACTGAGCTAACAGCCCCAACCTGGAAAATGGGGTGAACGATGGGGCTCGAACCCACGACGACCGGAATCACAATCCGGGGCTCTACCAACTGAGCTACGCTCACCACAACATGATACCAACCTTTGGCACGCCCGGCAGGATTCGAACCTGCTACCCTCGGCTTAGAAGGCCGATGCTCTATCCAAATGAGCTACGGGCGCACAATGACACCATAGCACATTATATCACAGCATACTATCAACTTTTTGCGCATTCTTTAGTGGTCGGGGTAGAGGGATTCGAACCCCCGACATCCTGCTCCCAAAGCAGGCGCGCTACCAGACTGCGCTATACCCCGACGAAGCACACAATTCTACTGAGCATATTGCTTGTCGTCAATCGATTAACAAAAAGTAGATGCAACTATTATTAAGCTCGGCTACAATGTGCATTGAATTAACACTTTAATGGAAATTCAACCATGTCAGCCAATATTTTAGATGGTCGTTTAGTTGCCCATCAATTGCAAGAAGCATTGTGCGAACAAGTGCAGCAACGCACAGCCGGTGGCTTAACTGCACCCGGATTAGCTGTGATTTTAGTCGGTGCCGATCCTGCCTCAAAAATATACGTAGATAAAAAAAGAACAACCTGTGAAAAAATTGGTTTTTTCTCCAAAGCGTATGATTTACCTGAAAGTACAGATGAGCAAACCTTGTTAAACTTAATTCATGAGCTGAATAACAACAATGACATCGATGGCATTCTAGTCCAATTGCCTTTGCCTAATCATATTGACAGCAACCTCATCTTAGAGCAAATTAATCCGAATAAAGATGTCGATGGTTTTCACCCTTACAACTTAGGACGCTTAATACAAAAACGTCCCCTACTACGCCCATGTACCCCTTACGGCATCATGCTATTATTGCAGTATTATCAGATTGACGTAAAAAAACTAGACGCGGTAATGATTGGTGCCTCCAATATTGTTGGCCGCCCAATGGCGCTAGAATTATTGCTTGCAGGCGCATCAGTGACTGTTTGTCATCGCTTTACACAAAATATTAGTGAACACATAAAAAAAGCAGAAATACTCATCGTTGCGATAGGCAAGCCTGGCATTATCGACTCTCAATCGATTAAACCTGGGGCTATTGTTATTGATGTTGGCATGAATCGTCTAGCTAATGGCAGCATTGTAGGTGACATTGATTTTGACACTGCAAAAGAACGGGCTGCTTGGATTACACCTGTCCCTGGGGGTGTTGGCCCTATGACAGTAACAACATTAATGAAAAATACACTCTACGCAGCTGAAAAACGACTCACACCATGATCATTTACGACGCCAAGTTGTCCCATCGGAAGTGTCTTCTAACACGACATCCAACTGACTTAATTGCTGACGTACTTTATCCGCTAACACCCAATCCTTATTAGTACGTGCAACATTACGCCTATTAATTAATTTTTCAATTTCAGCCATCTGCTCTTGACTAAATTCTTGGATGGCTTGTAAAAACACATCCGGATTTTCAGACAGTACACCGAGAATACCACCTAAATATTGTAGCAAAGCGCCTAGTCCAGCTGCTTTATCAATGTCTGTTTCACGAATGCTATTAATCTTGCGCACAATATCAAACATGACGGCTAATGCTTCAGGTGTATTAAAGTCGTCATCCATAGCGTCTATGAAGCGTTTTTCATAGTCAGTATTTTCAAGCACATTTGCTTCTGGCAATCCTCGTAATGCAGAATAAAAGCGACTAAGCGCATTAGCAGCAATCTCTAACGATTCTTGTGAATAATTAACCGGACTACGATAATGACTTGAGATCATAAAATAACGAATCACTTCTGCATGATATTTTTCTAATACTTCACGGATTGTGAAAAAATTGCCTAAGGATTTTGACATTTTTTCTTTATTAACGGTAACAAATCCCACATGCATCCAGTAATTAACAAATTTCTCACCTGTTGCAGCCTCTGACTGGGCTATTTCATTTTGATGGTGCGGAAATTTCAAGTCATGGCCACCACCATGAATATCAAAATTATGACCCAGAAAATGAGTAGACATAGCAGAACATTCTATATGCCAGCCAGGACGACCATCACCCCACGGCGATTCCCAGCTAGGCTCATTCGGTTTTGACATTTTCCACAAGACAAAATCTAAAGGAGAGCGTTTATCTTCGGTAATTTCAACTCTAGCGCCAGCTTGTAAGCTATCGATATCTTTATGCGCCATCTTTCCATAGGATTGAAACGTCTTTACTTCATAAAGCACATCGCCACTAGCGCTAATATAAGCGTGCCCTTTTTTAAGTAATTTTTCTATCATGGCAATAATTTCTGGAATATGATCGGTCGCCTTAGGTTCATTACTCGGAGATAAAACATTCAACGCAATCGCATCTTCGTGCATGGCTTGAATAAAGCGCTCTGTCAACACATGAATGGGTTCATTATTTTCATTCGCCCGCTTAATAATTTTATCGTCAATATCGGTAATATTGCGTATATAAGTGACTTCATAATTGCGATAGCGAAAATAGCGTGTGACAAAATCAAAGTTAACCATAACACGCGCATGACCTATATGACACAAATCATACACGGTCATTCCGCAGACATAGAGACTCACTTTACCTGCTTCTCTTGGCTTAAACACTTCTTTTTGTTTACTGATACTATTATATATCTTTAACATGACTCTCCTGTCAATAGTTGTAACACGTGTTGAAATCGATTTACCATACGCTCAGGACCCAGCAACTGCACAATATTTTTCATTTCAGGTCCATGCCACTGCCCGGTCAGTACTAAACGCAATGGTTGAAATAATTGTTTACCTTTGACTTTCAGCTTATTTTTTACATGATTAGCCATGGTCGTAAAATCAATTTCTTCATTATTCACAGCCTCAAGTGCTGCTTGAAAAAATTCAGCGCCTGCTTGTTGTAAAATAAGCAGGACATCATCATGATAATCTAATGTTTGTGCATGTAAACTGCTTACCCACATCATTACCTCATCAGGAAATGTCACATTAGTATGCAATGTCTGAAAAAACAAACAACGGTTTTCTTTCACTTGGTCAGATACTTGTTTTCCACTCCATTGCCAAAATTGCTCTTCCGTTAGCTGAGCTACTGCTAATTTTTGCCAGTAAAGCAATTGCGCTTTATCAAAACGAGCAGCTGATTTTCCAAATTTTTCTATATCAAATTTTGCGGCCAGTGTCGTCAAATCAAATAACTCGTTTTCTTCATAACTATGACCGACACGCGCTAAATAATTATTTAATGCTTCGGGCAAATAACCTGCTTCACGTAATTGCCGCAGACTTTGGCTACCATGACGCTTTGATAGTGGGCTACCATCATCACCGGCAATCAATGCCATATGCGCGTAATCTGGTTGCGGCAATTCTAACGCTCGCAAAATTTCCAGCTGTCTAGGCGTATTGGTCAAATGATCTTCCCCTCGCAACACCAATGTCACCTTCATTAAAGCATCATCAATCGCATTACAATACATAAAGGTCGCTGTTCCATCGGCACGACGGATGACAAAATCACCGATATCGTTTGGCAAAAACCGTTGCAAGCCTTTTACCTTGTCATTGAATTCAATAACACCATCATTTGGCATGCGAAAACGTAAAGTCGGTTTTAACCCAGCAGCTAATTTAGCCTCCACTTCCTCCGCACTCAGTGAACGACACGTACCTGGATAACGAGGTGGCTTACCAGCAGAGCGTTGTGCTTTGCGAGCCATTGCTAATTGCTGTTCACTACAAAAGCAGGGATATGCGTACCTCTTTTCCAACAATTTTTCATAATAATGATCATAGATCGCTTGGCGTTCTGATTGCCAATAAGGACCATTCTCACCACCAACTTCCGGCCCTTCATTCCATTTTAAGCCTAACCAGTGTAAATCTTGCTGACAATCTTGCGCCAACTCCCGTGTTGACCGAGTCGAATCAGTATCTTCAATACGCAGCAAAAAGAATCCTTGCTCATGCAATGCAATTAGCGCACTAAATAACGCTGTACGCGCATTGCCTAAGTGGATATGGCCAGTTGGACTGGGACAAAATCGTGTTTTCACTTTGTTTTATGCCCAGGAAATAGTTGCATTTGTTTTGTCATAACTTATATCATAACATAAGCGAAAAATAAGCAAAATGGTAAATTGCAGCGAGGCACGCGGAAATTAGACTGAGTAATTAATGAGCATAATTTTTATATCCGACTTACACTTATCAGCGCAAACTGTCAAAATTAATACTATTTTTTTAAAATTTTTACAACAACAGGCAGCAAATGCTGAAAAACTGTATATTCTTGGCGATTTTTTTGAATTATGGATTGGCGATGATAATACAACAACATTTAGCAAAACCATACAGCATGCTTTGCAGCAAATTGCACAACAAATCCCAACTTATTTTATGCACGGCAATCGTGACTTTTTAATTGGGCAAGATTTTGCCAGGCAAGCCAATATCAGTTTACTACCCGACCCCAGTGTTATTGATCTTTATGGTGAAAAAGTATTGCTCATGCACGGTGATTCATTATGCACCGATGATATCGCCTATCAGCAATCGAGAAAAAAATTCCGTGATCCAACTTACCAAAAAGTACTGTTAGCAAAACCACTATGGCAACGCAAACTTTACGCTAAATATTTGCAACACAAAAGTCGCTGGCATAAACGTCGTGTCTCTACTGAAATTATGGATATCAACCAAAAAGCCGTTGACCAAATATTCCAGCAATATGCTATCCAAACACTCATTCATGGCCATACTCATAGACCTGGCATTCATATCAATTATGAGAATGATAACCAACGTCAACGCATTGTGTTAAGTGACTGGCATGATTACGGTAATGCACTGATTTGCTCGCCAACCGGGGCAAAACGCCTGATCTATTTTTCTTGAAATGTTGATTACTATCAGGCGCTAACATTAATATAATAAAATCTCGCAATAATCGTTAGACTGACTATGCTTGATCCATAGGTTTTAGCCTTAATTTAAGCCCACATAACATTGCTATATTCCTTTAGTATAATCGGCATCACTGCTTTTGTAAAATACAACAAACAAATGATCGACTATAATAAATGTAATGTTAACCGTTTAAGTTAACTATCCATAATAATATATAGCAAGATAATAATATATAGCGAGGAATTCATGGTCGCAACAGCAGAAAATATGGAAAGAGCACAACAACTTTCTTATCTGTGTTTAGCTAAAACCTTTCCTTTGGCTGGAAAAAAAAGATGGGGATATGCTGATGATGAGTATGCAGTTGGATTGGTTTCTAGTAGCAATAAAATATTATCCGCAGATAAAATGGAATTTATTAGTATAACGTACATCGGTAAACTTTCTGACATCAAGGGAGATATTGCTGATATCGTTAAAGAATATGGGCTCAAATTCCACGTATCCCTACCGGAAGATAACCCAGAACACTATGCGCAAGGCTGGGATATTGTTTGCGCTATTGGAACAGAGAACAAACTGAGTTTTAAGGTTATCCGTCCAGGGCTTAACGTCTCAGATTCCCCACTACAACGAGGCAAAGATATTACTATTTACGCGGAAATAAACCTTGAAAAAAACCTAGCAGACTGGAAAAATATTATTCAAACCATAACAGAAACACTGGCTCGTGCCGAGATTAGCCCTGGATATCAACCCGTAAGCTCAGATGAAAAAACAGAATATCTAGTAACAGGAAGCCATTATATTTCATACCGTTTTGAAAAAAAAGAACCGCCCGCAGTAATAAGAGAACAGATCAAACAAGCATTGACAATAGACGACATTGCGCAACAACCCAATAAAGCATGGCCATCAAGCAGCCCAGCTGTGGATTTATAGATCAAACATAGTATTTTGTACTAAAATAGAGTATAATATATAAAAAATTAAATACGTGAATGAGGGGAATGTCATGAAACGCCAATTTGCTGTTCCAACATTAACCAATGAATCTATTCCTGCCAGCGGAACAACGGCTAATTCATCCCCTGTATTAAAAACTATTGTACACACAAACGACAATACATTACCGCAACTACTAATAACATTGGCCGATCTCAATCAGACCACATTGCTTTATAGACAGCTGCTAGCCACCATTCGATTTACCCAAGCTGAACACGCAAGTGAACTTAACGTACAGATTGAAATGGTAAAAAACTACGGTAAAATTATCCTGTCTGGCGATACAGCCAATGCACTCTATGTGTTACCTATAGCAGGTTTTTTAGATGCGGCAACTTATGAGCAAGCAGCAAAAGCTTGTGGACTTCCCATACAAAATGATTTTACTGATCACTCAGCAGCTCTAGCAAAAAAAGAATCTCCAACAGCACCCTTAACAGATTTTTTTAAACCAAAAAACACACCTCCCTGCTCCACATCAGCCACACCGCCAAACAAGCCTGGTGGAAAAAACACACCAATCCCATCAAAATAAGACTAACAATAAAAAAATTTTAACGTATTTGCACTAAATAGCATTATATGTGAGACTATATCAACACTTGAGGTATTAATTTTCCTTAAAATTGACGCATTATCATAGGGTTATTATGGCACGCATTGAAAATAAAATAGCACTCATCACCGGTGGTAGCCAAGGCATTGGTGCTGCAACAGCAAAATTGTTTGCCCAAGAAGGTGCAACGGTACTCATTGCCGATATACTGGCTTCTGAAGGTGAAGCAATTGCTAAAGATATGGGTAGTAAATTTTACCAGCTTGATGTCTCTAGCGAGGCGGCATGGCAACAAGTTGTTGACTCTATTAAAGCAGAGTTTGGCCGATTAGATATTCTGTTTAACAATGCCGGCATTACCGGTCTAAATGAAAATTTAGGACCGCAAGACCCAGAAAATATAAGCTTAACAGCATGGCAACATGTTCATCATGTCAATTTAGATGGTGTATTTTTAGGTTGTAAGTATGGCATTAGCTTAATGAAAACACACGGTGGTTCTATTATCAATATGTCATCTCGATCGGGTATCGTTGGCATTCCTGGTGCTAGTGCTTATGCCTCTAGCAAAGCTGCTGTACGCAATCACACTAAAACAGTTGCTCTATATTGCGCAGAGCAAGGTTATAAAATCCGCTGTAACTCATTGCATCCTGGGGCAATTCTAACGCCAATATGGGATCCCATGATTGGAACCGAAAAAACAACACGCGAAAAAATGATCGCCGACATAGCTGCTGGAGTACCGCTAGGCGTAATGGGCGATGCCAATGATGTAGCATATGCCGCTCTTTATCTAGGATCAGATGAATCCAAGTATATCACAGGAACAGAACTCACTATAGACGGCGGTATTCTGGCAGGCAGTCAATCAACACCCAAAAAATATGAAGATTAGCATCGATTTTCACAATCGGTTAAGTGAAAAATCAAAATAATCATCGGCACTACAAGACAAATAGAAGCCAATGGCAATAAATTAGTAATAAGTAAGGTATTAATATAAATCATCACTATTACTAATTTACATTAATGCCTTACTTATTGCGTGACACGACTAATATTACTGCAGCTTGTTTGCCCACTGTTCTTTTCAGTATGTTGTGAGGAAAAAAAACTCACTACTGATTTAGAAAATAAATTCAACTTAGAAAGAATGCTGACTGAATCATCAACATTTATTCGGTAAGGTTGCAAATCTTTCTGGACTTGTTGGATAAGCGATGGTGGTAATGTTAATTTTTCTGTTTGTCCTGCTTGTGTCACCAGCACAGTACCGGCTTGCTCATACACTAATACACTATGTTTTACTAATTGCTCCTTAATATACTGGCGACCCTTATCATGGGTTTTTTTATACAAAGACAATAGTAAATGCACTGGGATATTGGCGTGCTGTAATAGTTTCTCCCCAATACCGTCTTTGACAAATAAACTGTCTAGCAAGGCTTGGACTTTATTTGGCCACTTGAGCAATAGTTGAATTGCCTTTCTCGCCAGCTCGCCGCGAATATAACCACTGACCGTGTTATACCGGAGGAGTGCCCATACCGCATCCACCAACTCCGGGGTTTGTGACAAACGTGCAGCGGCGCTTATCGCCAGCTCGCTGCGAACACGGCTACTTACCGCCTCATCCCAAAGGAACACCAATACCGCATCCACCAACTCCGGGGTTTGTGACAAACGCGCAACGGCGATTATCGCCAGCGAGCCGCGAACATAATGCATTATCGTCTCATCCCGAAGGAGCGTCCATACTACATCCACAAATTCTGGAGTTTGTGACAAATGCTTAATGGCACTTATCGCCAGCATGCAACGATCAAGACCCTTTACCATCTCATTCCGAAGTAACGCCAATACCGCATCCACACATTCTGGGATTTGTGACAAATACGCAACGTCGTCTATCGCCAGCTCACAGCGAACATATCCACTTACCGTCTCATCCCGAAGGAACGCCAATACCGCATCCGCAAATTCTGGGGTTTGTGATAAATGCGCAGCGGCTCTTCTCGCCAGCTCGCCGCGAACATACCTATTTACCGTCTCATCCCGAAGGAACGCCCACACCGCATCCATCAATTCTGGGGTTTGTGATAAATGCGCAACGGCTCTTCTCGCCAGCGCGCCGCGAACATAACTGTGTACTGCCTCATTCCGAAGGAACGCCCATACCGTATCCACACATTCTGAGGTTGGTGACAAATGAGAAACAGCGCTGCTCGCCAGCGCGCCGCGAACACCTATATCCGCTTGCTCATCTCTAAGCAGCGCCCATACCGTCTCCACAAATTCTGGGGTTGGTGACAAATGCGAAACGG
>CBDDLJ010000003.1:0-30148 GCA_965230635.1 Gammaproteobacteria bacterium | reverse complement strand
GCCCAGTCCACTTTAGTAATGAGCGAGTAGAGGACATCATTACAACACAGAATCCCTTAACTCATTTGATTGATATTGAAGGGATTATCATTAATGGAAAACTGACGTTTAAAGTCAATTGTGCTAACATTATTGCCAAAGAAAAAATGGCCAAATTTTCACGAATATTTAAACAGCAATTACAGAATATTATTGCTAACGTTTCTTCAAGTGAAAATAAATTAACTCAACATATTGCGAGAAGAAATAGTTTTTTATTGTCACCACTGCAAACAGGAATTCACAGAGTTTGCCGAGTGACAAAAGATAATGCTCTATACGTGTTACAAGCAGAGCTTGATATAAGCGGTGATTGTAGTGAAGCAAAGTCAAAAAAAACATGGGAGATGTTGGTTTGTCAATATGATTTTTTCCGTACAGTCTTAGCTGAAGACGAGCAAAAAGATATATTTTCCAAACAATATGTTTTAGATTCTTTTGCTTTACCCTGGGAGACAATAACTGTTTCAGATTGTGCTAAGCTAACACAAGAATATATTATACAGAATAAAATTAATTGTTTGCGTGAACGAATACAGTTATCTGCTAATGCGCCTTTATTTCAACTGCTCTGGGTAGACTTTGGTGGAAAGCGTGCTAAATTGATCTGGCTACATCACCATATCATGGTAGATGGTTGGTCAGTCAATCATGTGTTAAATCAGTTTATTACTCAGTACCAGCATCCTCATTACCAACAGGAAGCAATATTTAGCTTTCAGGCATTTATTAAAAAACAGAAAGCCACACAGGATCTCACATCTTTATCTTTTTGGAAACAGCATTTAGCACCACTTCAGGCCTTAGATGAACAACAGTTTTGCCTTATTAACTCACCACAATCATCAATTACAGAGAATTATACTGAGGTTTCCATATCAATTCCTGAAAATATCGTGTGCACTTTAAATCAATATGGGAAGCAGCAAGGCGCAACATTAAGCACATTGTTTCAATTTGTTTGGGGTGCTTTATTGTGTTACTACACAGATGAAAAAGCAACCTGTTATGGGACTACGGTAAACTTAAAAGAGAAAGAAGAAGTGACCGGGATGACGATTAATACTTTACCGATTTGCTTTGAATGGCAGACAGATATTACAGTGCCAGAACTTGTTCGAAATTTTCAGCAGAAATTTGGTCAAGTATTACAACACAGCAATGTATCGCTACAAGATATTATAAGTGAACAAGGATATTTGTTTGACTTATCATTATTTAAAACACTATTGGTTATTGAAAACTATCCTGAGTTATCATTGAAAAATGATAATTTTGAAATAACAGAGTATAAAGTAATTGAAAAAAATCATTATCCGCTTACCTGCTTAGTTAAGCAATGCCAAGGTTTCAAACTGGTATTTCTTTATGATAGGTGTTTCATCTCAGATGATCATTTACAGCGGCTAGCACAACGTTATGTTGCCTTGTTATCGCAATTGCCTACTATTGCTAAACTGGAAAATTTTCACTTCTTACTGCCAGATGAAGTGCAAAAAATAAAGCAAGTTAATAAAACAAAAAGAGATTTTCAAGGACCGCATATCATGCCAGTAGCGCTTGATATTGCCGCACAGCATTATGCTCAAGACACAGCATTGGAGTTTAATGGTAAAAGCATGACATATCATGTGTTGACTCAAGCAAGTCAGCGATATGCCAAGAGATTGATTGCATATGGTTGTCAGCCGGGCGATGTTATTGCTGTAATATTTGATCGCTCCATAGAATTAGTTATTGCCTTACTAGGGATCCTCAAAGCTGGAGCAGCCTATTTGCCGATCGATAAATCATGGCCTTTAAAACGTATTAACATGATTTTACAAGATAGTGAGGCAAAATTTTTAATTGCGCAACAGGCATTATATGAACAGTATGTTAGTTTAATTGCTAATTGTATTAGTGATACTGATATTGCAAATCAACTATTACCAGGGGGCGAAGATAAAACGATGCTACCCACCGTCAGCGAGGATGATTTAGCATATATTATTTATACCTCTGGAAGTACTGGGATGCCCAAAGGCGTGATGGTTAGTCATCAAGCTATTTGCAATCGGTTATATTGGATGCAGCAACACTATCAGTTAATATGTGGCGAGTCAGTTTTACAGAAAACACCTTATACGTTTGATGTGTCGGTATGGGAGTTTTTCTGGCCGCTGATGTTTGGTGGAAAACTAGTGATTGCATTACCTGAAGAGCATAAAAATCCGCATTATCTTTATCAAACTTTGATTGATAAAAATATTCAGTATGTACATTTTGTTCCTTCGATGCTGGATCTGTTTTTAGATGTATGCAAGCCAAATGCTTCTATGAGATTGAAATCTGTAATTTGTAGTGGCGAAGAGTTGAAAGCATCTACGGTTAAATATTTTTCAAGAATATTTGACTGTAGAATTGATAATTTGTATGGCCCAACAGAAGCGACTATTGATGTAACCGCATGGAATTGTCAGCGGGTCCCTTTACCTGAGACTATTTCTATTGGACAACCTATTGCAAATATGCAATGTTATGTAATGACTAAATTTGGACAGCTTCTTCCAGCTAACATGATGGGTGAATTGTGCTTAGCTGGCATAGGATTAGCAGAAGGTTATCTAAATCAACAAAGCAAAACGGAAGCTGTGTTTGTTTCTCGAAGATTATTTGGGTGTACAACCCGCGTATACCGCACGGGAGACATGGCGTCATATAATGACGATAATAATTTGTTGTTTTTGGGGCGTCGAGACACACAGGTCAAACTACGCGGTCTGCGTTTGGATTGTAAAGAAATTGAAGCGGCATTATTGACTTTTTCTTTCGTTCAGAGTGCAGCAGTTGTTTTTGATAGTAAGCGACAAGTGTTAGTGGCTTTTATTATTCGAAAGAATATAGATGAAAAATGTTGGGGTAGCCAGGAAATAGAAAGAAAATTAAAAGCAAGACTTGCAAATATTTTACCTTTATCTTTAATACCACATTATATATTTACAATGCAAAGCTTTCCAGTTTTATTGAATGGAAAGCTTGATCGTACACGGTTAAAATGCTTAGCAGATGAGCGCTTGTTAGCACAAACGCAATTGAAAATATATTCAGAAGATAAATTAATGCAAGAACTAATTAAATTAGTTAATAACACATTAAAAATTACAGTTCCTAATATTAACTCAAATTTATTTATGCTAGGAGTTGATTCCTTGCGCTGTATTGAATTATTAGTTCAAATTAATCAAACATTTTCTATTGAATTGACCTTGCAAAATTTTTATCAAAATTCAACACTGCAAAGTCTTTGTAACTTAATCCGCCAAGGTGGTCAGCAAACTGGGCTATTAGACAGTCAAATTTTAGTACCAATTAAACCGACTGGAGGCAAGATACCGTTAATTTTAATTCATGCTATTGGTGGGACAGTGTTAAGTTTTTATCCTTTAGCACAGCATTTAGACATTGAGCAGCCGCTTTATGCGATGCAAGACTTGGGCTTAAGCGATCCAAACTTACAGTTTGGTAGTTTAGAAAACATGGCCGCATTTTATCTAAAACAATTACATAAATATATGGAGTGTGGGCAATATATGCTAGGTGGCTTATCATTTGGAGCAACGTTAGCAGTAGAAATGGCTAGACAATTAGGCAGCAATTACTCCTATCCGATAGTAATGTTAGACGGCTGGGCGCAACACCCGGATGAAATAGGTCAGGAAATATATTTAAAAACATATTTAAGAAATTATTATGCTATGTTGAGAGAGCAATTTAAAGATGATGAATATAAGGATTTTGTGATTCCTAAAGGCTTTCTCGCGATTCATGAAGAGCGTTCAAGTTATTTAGCTAATTATAAGATACGCCCAATTAATCATGATGTTATTCTTTTTAAAGCTAAAGAAACAGTGCCTGTGTTGCAGTCAGTTGAGGTAGATGATAACCATTGGGGCCAATATGTAACACAAAATTTAACAGTACTGTTTGTTGATGGTGACCATAATTCACTATTAGCTCCTAGGTATTTAAAGAAATTGTCTAAAAAATTATGTTTAATTTTAGATCAGCACATGCCTGAAAGTAGAGTGCTTGATCAAGTACCTGCAAATATGGAGAGTGGATAATGCATGAAAATGTATGGGAAAAATACGCGGATAAATCAATAAAAGAAATTTTATTAGATCTGTATCAAACTCGGATGGGCAATACACCTAAGCCTAACCAATCTGTAAAAACGCTCTTATTAGAAATATGTAGTTTCTATGATGATCTGATTGCAAATTTACCTGGTAGTGTCTATTGGAAAGATAAAGAGGGAAAATATCACGGCTGTAATAACAACATGCTTGCTATGTTTGGACTGACGAAACAAACTGAGGTTATTGGGCGAACAGAACACGATCTTGGAAAGTTAATCAATAGATCTAAGAGCTGGGATGATGAAATTATAGACGATGATCAAAAAGTTTTTCAATCAGGAAAAGCGATTTTGAATAAGCTCGAAGAGCCATTTGTAGATGCAACTAATCGTACCTGGGTACAAATTACTAACAAGGTGCCTATTAAGAATCGAGCGGGTGAAGTTATCTTAGTGCTTGGTATTGCTATTGACTTCTCTGAGCATATTAAGCTTGAAAAACAACTGGCAGAAAAAAATAAAGAATTGAAAGCTGTGTTAGAAAAATATCGCCAATTTGTTGAAAATCAAGAACATGATGTTCGTACACCTTATGTCGGGATTATAGGTCTTGCAGAAATTTTATCAAAAAAAGATCTTCCAGAAGATGTAAAAAAATATCCTGAATATATTTTACAATCAGCTAACGCTTTACTGAAATACAATGATGAAATGTTAGCCGCCTTGGCAATTGATAAGAATAGTGTCGGTGTTATTAAGCGGCGATTTAATTTACCAGCAATGGTCGAGCAAGTCTATCAAATGAATGTTGTTGCAGCAAAAGCAAAGGGATTGCAATATGATTGCTTTATTGATGATAATATGCCAACGTATTTTAAAAGTGATGAAAAACTTTTAAAAACCATTTTGCTCAACTTAATTAGCAATGCCATCAGATTCACTCATGAAGGTGCTGTGACGATTTCCGTTAAGCTGCTAAAAGAAGAAGATAAAAAGATTTATAGCAAATTTACGGTCAAGGATACTGGCATGGGGATCCCTGCTAAAAAGCAACAGGATATTTATGAATTATTCTATAAGGTTAAACCCAGTAATTCAGGTGGTGATAGAGGGCGCGGGCTTGGCTTGGCATTAACGCATAAATATGTCGAAGAAATGGATGGAGAGCTTAATTTAACTAGCACACTTGGGGAAGGCAGCAAATTTAGCGTTATTTTACCTTTTGATGTTGCTCTTGATCAAGAGCCTGACTGATAAACAAGCTACCTAACAGGGTTATAAAATAAGATCGCAATGTTTAGATATCGATTCTAGCACCATTAATATCTGCTGATGCTATCGCTTGAAGCGTCTATTGTTAAAAAATACAATATAGGGAAACACTATAAAAAGGCCGTTCTTTACTCAGCATAGTGAGTTCATAAAGCAAGTCTAGCATCAGCTTACTAGAATTGGTAAACTCTCATACACAGTGATGATAACCAGAAGGATGATTTTTGTGCAGTTAACAGATTATGATTTTACCTTACCTGATCAATTAATCGCGCGTTATCCAGCCGCAGAGCGTAGTGCCAGTCGATTGCTACACTGCAATCGCAGCAAGCAAACATTATCACATCAGCAATTTTCTGACATCGCGTCGTTATTGCAACCAGGAGATTTATTAGTATTAAATGATACGAAAGTCATGCAAGCACGATTATTTGGCCAGAAAGATAGTGGCGGTAATGTTGAAATATTATTAGAACGCTTACTTTCTGCCAATGAAGCATTAGTACAAATTCGTGCAAGTAAATCGGCTAAAATTGGTCAAGTGATTTACTTGAGTGAACACTGTCAATTGCACGTATTGGCTAAGTTTGAATGGTTTTACCGTGTGCGCTTACGGGCAGAAAATCAATCGTTTGAACAAGTGCTGGAAACGTTAGGTGAGATTCCTATTCCTCCTTATTTTGCACGTAGAGCTGAAGCGATTGATAAAGAACGCTACCAAACAATTTATTCAGAGCAATTAGGTTCAGTTGCAGCACCAACAGCGGGTTTGCATTTTGATGAAACCACCTTTCAGCAACTTGCGCAGCGTGATATTGACACTGCTTTTATCACCTTGCATGTGGGTGCTGGTACTTTCCAACCATTGCGCCATGATTGTATTGAAGCGAATGTACTGCACAATGAATCCATTATTGTTGATTCCATCGTCTGTCAAAAAGTTATGGCAGCAAAAGCGCGTGGCAGTCGTGTGATTGCAGTGGGAACAACAACAGCAAGAAGTTTAGAATCAACCATGGATAATGGGCAATTACAACCTTTTATTGGGGAAACGTCTTTGTTTATTTTTCCAGGGTATGATTTTAAATGTATTGATGGTTTATTAACAAATTTTCATCTGCCTAAATCATCTTTGCTATTGTTGGTTGCAGCATTTGCGGGTTATGATTTTATGAAAGAAGCCTACCAAACAGCAATTGCTGAGCACTATCGTTTTTATAGTTATGGCGATGCAATGTTGATAACGTAAAGGAATGAGTTATGCAGTTTGAACTTTTAAAAACAGAAGACAATGCACGTCGTGGTAGAATACACTTACAACGCGGTACAATTGAAACACCTGCATTTATGCCAGTAGGGACTTGTGGCACGGTTAAAGGATTAACGCCAAAGGATATTGCGGCTACCGATGCCCATATTATTTTGGGTAATACGTTTCATTTGATGTTGAGACCTGGACTTGAGGTGATAGCAGCGCATGGGGGATTGCATAATTTCATGCAATGGCCAGGCCCTATTTTAACTGACTCAGGCGGTTTCCAAGTATTTAGCTTGGGTAAAATGCGCAAAATTACTGAACAAGGTGTAACTTTTCAATCGCCAATCAATGGTGAAAAGGTTTTTTTAAGCCCGGAAAAATCGATGGAAGTGCAACAAGTGTTAGGTGCTGATATCATTATGGTTTTTGATGAATGTACACCGTATCCTGCTACGGAAAAACAAGCAAAAGAGTCGATGGAATTGTCGCTGCGGTGGGCAATGCGCTCAAAGCAAGCCCATGCCGATCATCCTGCGGCATTGTTTGGTATTGTTCAAGGAGGTGTTTATCCTGCGTTACGCACACAATCATTGAACGAATTATTGTCTATGGATTTTCCAGGTTATGCTATTGGTGGTTTGTCAGTCGGAGAAACCAAGTCTGAAATGTTACACATGCTTGACCATACGGTTGGTAAATTGCCAAAAAATAAACCACGTTACTTAATGGGTGTGGGTAAGCCAGAAGATATCATTGCAGGGGTGTTGCGAGGTGTTGATATGTTTGATTGTGTCATACCGACGCGCAATGCACGAAATGGTCATTTATTTACCTCTCATGGTGTGATCAGGATAAGAAATAGTAAATATCGGCAAGATACTCGTCCTTTAGATGAAAATTGTGATTGTTATACTTGCACAAATTTTACTCGATCTTACTTACATCACTTAGATCGTTGCCATGAAATCTTAGGTGCTCACTTAAATACCTTACATAATGTCACTCATTATCAGAATTTAATGAAAAATTTGCGAAGTGCGATTGAACAAGGTACATTGCATACCTTCGTAAAAAAATTTTTAGCAGAGGTTGAATCATGATGAGTTTCTTTATACAAGCAGCAAATGCTGCAGATACGGCAAGTGCTACACCGGCTGGACATCCTCAAGGTGGTGGAATGAGTATGTTTGTGACGTTTGGGTTGTTGTTTTTCGTGTTTTACTTTCTTTTTATACGTCCACAGAATAAGCGTGCAAAAGAGCACCGTAATATGATCATGTCGTTAAACAAAGGCGATGAAGTGATTACCAATGGCGGTATTTTAGGGCGAATAACGGAAATGGATGACAACTACTTTAGCGTCGAAGTTGCTGAAAATACGACCATTCGTGTACAGAAAGCATCTATTACGACCAATTTACCAAAAGGTACGTTGTCTAAATCATAATATGCCAATGAGACAGGGATAGAGTATGCATAAATACCCACTTTGGAAATATTGGTTGATAGCAATTATCATCCTTTTGGGATTTGTTTATGCCTTACCCAATTTATACGGTGAAGATCCGGCTGTGCAAATTTCAGCGCACAGCGGGGTCGCACTGGATCAGCCGCTTGAGCAACGTTTTTCAACCGTATTAACAGAGCATGGTATTCGCAGTAAGATAGTAGAGAAAGAAACCAAGACATCATTACTCATTCGTTTTTTTTCTGTACAAGATCAATTAAAAGCGCAGGATTTATTAAATGCAACATTTGGTGAGAATTTTACCGTCGCACTCAATTTAGCACCATCAACACCGGCTTGGCTATCTAGCATTGGTGCGAAGCCGATGAAGCTAGGTTTAGACTTGCGAGGTGGCGTGCACTTTTTATTAGCTATCGATATTGACACATTACTAGATAAGCGTGTGAGTGGAGACATACGTAATTTGCGTGATGAGTTTCGTACGGAAAAAATTCGTGGAGCAACAATTGCAGCACAAAAAGATCACCGCATCGTTATTCGATTACGTAGCCAAGAAGATTTATCTAAAGCAGTAAAAGTGGTAAAAACGCGTTTCTCTGATTATGAAATCGTTCATAATTATAATAAAAAAGATTTGCGATTGAGCTTGATGATGAAGCCTGCTGCTATTCAAAACGCTGAAAATTATGCAGTCGAGCAAACTACGATGATTTTGCGCAATCGTATCAATGAATTAGGAATCAGTGAACCTATTGTACAGCGACAAGGAGTTGATAGAATATCTGTTGATTTACCAGGCATACAAGATACTGCACGTGCAAAACAAATTTTGGGAGGAACAGCCACAGTAGAAATGCACTTAGTGGATATTGATAATGATCCTATTGTTGCCGCTGAAACAAAAAAAATTCCTATTAACACACAATTATACTTTCACGAAAAGCGTCCTGTTTTATTGCAAAAGCGTGTGATCCTATCCGGTGACTCCATTACTGGCGCAGTAGGCAGTGTTGATCAATATGGTATGCCAGCCGTGCAAATTCGTTTAGGCGGTGGTGGTGAATCACAATTTTATCGTACGACAAAACAAAACATTGGTAATCCTATGGCGATAACCTATGTAGAGACCAAATTAATACCCAAAGTCGTTAATGGGAAAATGGAATTTGAACAAAACAAACAAGAAAAAATTATCAGTGTTGCAACCATTAAAAGTGCTTTAGGCAATAACTTTCAAATTAGCGGTTTACACGATAGTCAAGAAGCAATCAACTTAGGCTTATTGTTACGCTCAGGTGCATTGCCTGCGCCAATTAGCATTATTGAAGAAAGCACAGTGGGCCCCAGTCTAGGTGAAGTGAATATTGATAAAGGGATTTTGTCAGTTGAAATTGGTTTTGCATTGATCGTTATTTTTATGTTTATTTATTATCGTACCTTCGGCTTAGCTGCCGATATTGCTTTGTTGATGAACTTAATATTATTGGTTGCTATTTTATCTGTTTTGAATGCTACACTAACATTGCCAGGTTTTGCTGCTATTGTCTTGACATTGGGGATGGCAGTGGATGCCAATGTGTTAATTTTTGAGCGTATTCGAGAAGAATTACGTAATGGCATGTCGCCACAGGCGAGTATCAATGCGGGGTTTGAACGTGCGCTATCGACGATTATTGATTCAAATTTGACAACGTTAATTGCCGCCATTGCTTTGTTTGCTTTAGGTAGTGGTGCTATTAAAGGGTTTGCTGTGACATTAACCATTGGTTTAATTACATCGATGTTTTCAGCGATTATGGGGACCCGCGCAATCATTGGTTTGATTTACGATGGGCGAAGGGTAAAAAAATTATCCATTGGTATTTAAACGACAAGGTATTTCGATGGAATTTTTTAGGAAAACAACTTATATCGATTTTATGGGAATGCGGAAATGGGCGGCCCTGTTTTCTTTGTTAATTTGTGGCGCATCTCTTGCCGTATTACTAATAAAAGGCATTAATTTAGGACTGGAATATACCGGTGGTACTGAAATTCAAGTACAATATGAACAACCCGCTGATCTTGAAGATATTCGTACGAAAATGTTAAGTGCAGGATTTAAAGATGTCGTTGTACAAGTCTATGGGCCGACAACCAATGCGATGATCCGTTTAAGTGGTAGGCAAGACTTAAAAGAAAAAACAATTGGTGATGTTGTCGCAAAACAGCTGCCTGATGCAACGGTATTGAGTGTTAATTACATTGGGCCACAAGTTGGTAAAGAGCTAGCAACCGATGGTGCTTTAGCGTTGTTTGTTGCTTTTTTAGGAACAGCAATTTACATTGCTTTTAGATTTGAATATCGGTTTGCCATTAGTGCAATGGTTGCATTAATTCATGATCCTATTGTGATTCTAGGATTTTTCTCGTTTTTCCAGCTTGAGTTTGATTTGATCTCTTTAGCAGCGATTTTAACAGTTATCGGTTATTCATTAAACGATACGGTGGTGGTTTTTGATCGGGTGCGAGAAAACTTTCGAAAAATTCATAAAGGTACGGCATCTGAAATAGTCAATTTATCAGTGAATCAAACTTTGTCACGTACTGTGATGACATCTGGATTAACTTTATTGGCGGTACTTGCGTTATTTTTCTTTGGTGGCGAAGTGTTACGCGGTTTTTCATCTGCATTATTAATCGGGATTGTCATTGGCACTTACTCATCAATTTATGTGGCAGGAACGTTAGCAGTTAGACTGGGGCTTGATCGTAAAGGTTTGATAGCATCAGCAAATGAGATGCAAAGTAATAACTGATAAGTAAAAGAATTTAGGGAAATAAAGTTGCCAACATTTTCTTTTCCTGAGTATGAAAACTACGATGCTGTGGGTTTGGCTGAGTTAATACGTCAGGGTGACATTACTGCAAAAGAGTGCTTACAAGCAGCCTATGAGCGCTATTTAGCTTATAACCCGAAGTTAAATGCAGTAACACAAGAATTTTATGCTGAAGCGTTAGAATCCATTGCGCTAGCTGATGCAAAAGCCCCTTTATTTGGCGTGCCATTTCTTATAAAGGATTTAATGACTGCTTACAAAGGAAAACCGTTAACATTCGGCAGTAAGTATTTACAACATTATCAACCCAGTGATGATTGTGAATTAGTTAAGCGCTATAAAAAGGCGGGTTTTATTATTTGGGGGAAAACAAATACACCTGAGTTTGGACTATCTATTGTTACAGAACCCCTATTCTCTGGAACGACACTCAATCCATGGCATAATGATTATACAGCAGGTGGCTCTAGTGGTGGAGCTGCTAGTGCTGTTGCCGCCGGTATTGTGCCAATAGCTCATGCCAGTGATGGAGGTGGTTCAATACGGATCCCTGCTTCTTGCTGCGGTGTTTTTGGTTTTAAACCAAGTCGTGGCTTAGTGCCGCAAGGTCCTTTTGTGCTGCGTGCTTGGCAGGGGTGCTCAGTTCAGCATGTATTGAGTCACTCCGTTCGAGATAGTGCAATGGTATTGGATTTAACTAAGGGATCAGCCTTAGGTGAACCTTTTGTATCAATTCCACCACAAGAACCTTATTTACACTTGATAGAAAAATCATTGCAACCATTACGTATTGCTGTTTGTACTAAGTCATTTTTAGGCAGTGACGTGCACCCGGATTGTTTAGCCGCTGTAGAAAAGACAAAAAAATTGTGTCAAGCATTAGGGCATGAACTGGTTTCAATTGAGCTTGATTTTATGAGTCGTAATGTTATTTATGCTTTTTTAACGATGATTTCAGCTGAAATAGGTGCATTTATGACTTATTTCCACAAGGCACAAGGCCGTAAGCCAAAACAGCATGAGTTAGAGTTATTAACACAATTATTTGTTCAAGCTGGGAAGCAGTTTCGAGCACCTGATGTTAGCCAAGCGATACATGTCTTGGATCATGTCGGTTTACGTGTTGCTGAAATTTTTCAGAAAGTAGATATTATATTAACACCGACATTAGCACAACCTCCTGTTAAACATGGTGCGTTAGCATTTAGCCAGTGGGAAAAATATTTATTTACCTGTTTCAACAAAGTGCCATGGTTAACTTCTATACCTAAATTGCTGACAAAACTGTGTTTGCCTGTCACCACAATTGCGCCATTTTCAGCTATATACAATATTAGTGGTAGTCCTGCAGCGTCATTGCCGTTACACAGGAATGTACAAGGCTTACCTATTGGCTGTCAAATTGCAGCGGCTTGGGGAAATGATGCCACAGTATTACAGCTGGCTAGGCAATTGGAGCGAGAATGCCCCTGGATAAATCAGGCTAGATCGAAAACTAATGTCGTTGATAAACAGGTTGCAAAATCTTCAGCATAGCTTTTAATGTTTTGGGATCTGCTGTGATAATATTACCAGTATGAAAGTAATTTTCTGTTCCATCAAAATCACTCAGTAATCCACCAGCTTCACGAATCAGTAGTATACCGGCTGCCATATCCCAAGGTTGTAAGCCCAGTTGCCAGTAACCATTAAATCGGCCACAAGCAACATAAGCCAAATCAAGTGCAGCGGATCCGGTGATGCGCATATCAGCAACTTCAGCAAACAGGTGAGCGTACATATCCATATATTTAGCGACATGCTGTTTTTTTTTAAACGGAAAACCAGTCGCCATTAAGGTGCCACTTAAATTATTACCGGGGATAACACGAAGCCGAGTGTTATTTAATTGAGCACCTCGGCCACGTTCCGCTGTGAACAATTCTTGTTTTGTTGGATCATAAATAACAGCAAATTCAATACGGTTGTTTATTTTAATACCAATAGAGATGGCATAATGTGGGATCCCATGCAGGAAGTTTTTTGTTCCATCTAAAGGATCAATGACCCATAAGTGTTCATCCCCAGCTTGCTTGCCGGATTCTTCCGCTAGAATGCTGTGACTAGGGTAGTGATCACGAATGACGTCAATAATGATTTGCTCAGCCAAATGGTCAACTTCTGAGACAAAATCGTTTTTTGATTTTTCAGAAACGGTAACTTTGTCTAATCTATTACCAGCACGGATGATATAATCGCCCGCTTTTCTAGCAGCTTTGATCGCAATATTGAGAATTGGTGACATAAAGTGGGACCTTTGTTTAAATAATTGTCAATTTTTACTAAAAAATACAGAATAATTTTATCACGATTTGCTGTTTTAGTATAAAATTGCAGATTAGATAATACTAGATTGTTGCTGTCATGATGAAATAAATAGCGACATTTAGACTAAAGGAACACGGTAAATTGATCGAAACTTAAGGATTAGTATGTTTAATAATATACGTATTGTATTGCTCAATACTACTCATCCGGGCAATATTGGTGCAACAGCAAGAGCGATGAAAAATATGGGCTTTATGCGTTTGTACTTGGTTGCGCCTAAGCACTTTCCTAATTCTGAAGCAGAGTCGCGTGCATCAGGTGCATTGGATGTGTTAAATCAAGCTAAAATTTTTTCTACTGTAGAAGAAGCGATTGCTGATTGTAGTTTGGTGATAGGGACGAGTGCGCGCATGCGTAGTTTGCCTGTCATTCTACAAGAGCCTCGTGAAAGCGCCAAATTGATTAGGAAAGAATCAAGTGTGTCGCAAGTTGCTATCCTATTTGGTGAAGAGCGCATTGGTTTGACTAATGAACAATTATCACATTGCCATTATCAAGTGATGATTCCAACCAATCCCGATTATAGCTCATTGAATCTCGCTGCAGCTGTGCAACTACTAACATACGAGTTGCGCATTGCATGTTTACACCACAAATCCGTTAAGCCCGAAAAAATACCTACATTGGCAACGGCCGCAGAAATGGAAGCTTTTTATCAGCATTTGGAAACGGTTTTGATTAAGAAAAATTTTATTAATGCCAACTCGCCGAACAAAGTGATGTCAAAGTTAAAACGTTTGTTTACTCGGGCACGTCCAGAGCACGATGAAGTTAATATTTTACGAGGCGTATTAAAAGCGACCGAAAAATGATTATTACTTTCGACTACTGCTATAAAAAGAAAACATTTGGAAAAATAAATAAGGTGATAGCATGATTGAAGATTTTATTGCAGAATTTCCAACTAACTTAAATCTTAAAACGCTTTGGGAGCAGCAGCGACAAAACAATCCGTCCTGCTGTAGGATATCATTTTGTAGAAATCCAACAAAAATGATTAATGATTGGAATATTGAGGTAGCATACTATAATCATCTTATCAAAATTATTCAACAACCTAGCAAAGCACGAAAAAGTATTATCAATGATTTACATGATGAATGTGAAAGCGTTTTGTCTGATATTAATGAAAGAAAAGTAGAGGAAAAAAAACAAATCAATGACATTATTGAGAGATTAGTAGTAAAAGTAGAAAAAACATCAATTATAGATGTGACAGCATTAAAGCAGAAAATAAAATGCTTAAACAACAACCGTTCACTTTATCATAAAATTGATGCAATGGTGACTCGTTATAAACAATTAATCATACTAACAAAGAATTTGCAAATGGTGGCACAAACAAATGAAGAAAATGCTATTGCTAAAATGTTGGCATCAAGCATAACACTAAAACACTTATTAAAGTATACAGATTCTTCATTACTATTGCTAGATAAAGTTGTTAGTGAGCAGTTGGCCAAAAGTGCTAAGAGGCTAGAAGCTTTGGCTGTTGATCAAAGACCAAGTCCTGGCACTAGAGATTTATTTAAAGGTGAAGAAGCACTATATAAAAAACGAATGAAAAATATTAACAATGTTAATAATGAGCAAGGCCTATTAAAAGAAATTGTTAGATTAAGTTTGATGACCAGGAGTCAGCAATGGTTATTGCCAGTGAGCGGTGTGGATAAAGAAACGCAGACTAGTAATTTTGAACTATTTGATAAGGTTTGGGAAATGTGCAATAACTCTTTATCTCTGCGATTTGATCAGTCCTTTCAGTTTTATAAAATAATGAGCTCAATAGAAAAAGATAGCCAGGTTTTTTTTAATGATATTTTTAATGAGTTAGTTGAAGCTTATCGATTTAAAAATAATAAAATGAGTTTGCGGGATATTTATATTGCTCTTATCTGCAGGATGAATCGGCAACTCTTCGCGCAAGTAAAAGGCCCTAGCATAACAGTAAAGAGCATTATAAGAGAAATTAAAAACAACATAGAAAGAAGTATTCAAGCCAGTGGATTCGCAGCAACAAATAGCATTAACCAATCTAAAGAAATTATTGACGAAATGAATGTGCGAGCAAATCATCAGAAAAATTTCTTAGAGCCGATGGACTTTACTACAAACTTTAGCGTTATTGAGAACGCACTAAAGAATGCTGTTGGAGTGAAAGAGATTATAACGAGTGGTTGTTATGGCGCTATGCAAGAAGCCATTTCTCAAGTTTGCAGTCATGATTTTGGCTTGATGAAAATAAACATGGAGGATGATTACAGCTCAATTGCTAATTTTGATATGACCAAAGTTACAATAAATTCGCTGTTAAGGCATGAGCTGAGACAAGCACTATTTAAAAAATTAATAGATATAGTGGAAGAGGCAAATTATAGCACATTTAAAATTGCAGCTTATGTCACCGAGTCACAGTATTATTTACGCTTTAGTAAAGATTATCTTTTTTATGATTTATTGTGTCAATTAACAAGTCAAGTTAACGCTGAACAATTTGAGCCATGTCATCAGCGCATTGTTAATATTATTAGTGCTATTTTTCATCTTGCGAGTAAAGTACATTTTAGCTTAACAAAAGAGGAAGACATACAACTAAATTTTATTAAGAGGTTATTGCATTGGAAAGTTTCGCGAGTAGAATTTGAGAAGCTTCTTTCTGAGAAAAAAGCTGAATATAGGGCAATAACCAAAATATCCACTATCTTTTGTAAAGAGCCTTTTACTTCATTATTATTTTTTCAAACCGGTATAACGTCAGATGAAATTCCAAGTTGTATTGTTCGCACCTGTATTAAACCTCTAGTTATAAAAGGCATGCAAGATTTTGCTTTTTATGTAGAAACAGAGGGCTTATTATTAGATAAGCCTAATGTGGAGCTGTTACGTGAATATATGAGTGTTATGACATGCTATCTTGGTTATGATAATGATGCTGATGTAGATATACTATTAAAACAAATGTTAAAGGGGAAAGAAGCGTTAATTAAATCATTTCAATCAGGCATACCACCTAGTGAACAAGAGACCAAGTTGTTTTCTGCTTACACAAATCTTTTTCTGCCAAAAAATTTAGTTGAATCTCAATCTATTCATGCTGAAACAGCACTAAAATTACAATATGTGGGAATATATTTGTACCGAGATTATTATAAGCAAGTTTATGAAACAATTAGGCGAGTACTTGATAATTTTAATGTCAACAATTGTTTTTATTTTGCTCGTCTTTTAGCGAATATTGGGTTTCGTTTAGAAGATACTGTGACTAAAACATCACCGTTTTATCTATACATGGTAAAAGTAATTGATTTTTGTTTTTATGGAGATGAGACTCATCCTGCTTTAATTTCAAATGAAAAATTTCATGAAGAATTTAGTTCGGAAATTTGTAGTGATCGCAATTCTTTTCGTGCCATATTGGATTATTGCCTTAAAAAGCATCCTAGTAGATTTGTTGAAGTTCAGCAACTTATCGATATTATGTTGGATAACTATTGTGAGCGTTTTAAAAAGTCGGTTGTTATTCCGCCAGCTGTCTTCTATTTGCTTGAGGGTTACGCTTCGCTGAGCGTTCGTAAATATTGGCGCAGTAAAATTTTCAATATTATTGTAAGAGAAAGAGCAAACAATACCATGCGCAACTTTGTTAAATGCATGAAGAAAAATAATCGTCACGGTCCTTCGTTCAAAAATTTTATTTCACCAAATTGCCTTTCTGTTTTAACACGTGCAATAAAAGCTGATTATAATGAATTGATTGGGTATTTGAGAGATAAAAACAAACAGGTTTGTATTGATTTATTAGATTTGAAGTATATTTTTCTAGTGGATATATTGTTTCCTGGAAAGATGAGTGATGCTTACCGTTTGGACTTATTTAAATTGATACTAGAAACAGCATGTACTTTCTCAGACCCTCATGAGATTGAGCTAGCCTATAAAGCAACGAATGCTTTTATTAGTGCACTAACATATGAAGATGGTCCTGCTTTGTTAGTATGGAATACTGAGAGTTTGCATAAGAAGATTGAAGCCAGTGCCAATCTTGCTATAGACAGAAATGCTAGTGTTTGGAATCAAAATATAGCACTTTTAATAAAAACTTATTTGCCAAATTCTAGCCAAGAAACGAACTATTTTTTATTGGCTTTGAAAAGTATATTAAGAAAAGGCAAACTTGTTGCTGCAACTCATTTTATTCAAACATTAAAAGAGAAGGTTGGTTATGGGGAGGATGCTCTAAAGAAAGTTTTTGAGAGAATTACATTAGCATTTGAAAGTTATTTTATTAATGAACATTTACCAGGAATTCCTCAACAGCAACGAGTCGGAAGATTAGAGTATTATTTGGTTAATTTGCTGGGTTTATCTAAAACCGCGTGGCAAGCGTTAAATTATCGACGTTTAATGGATATTTTTCAAATATTGCCTCCAGAGCAGCAGATTAATCAATTTATACGACAAGATCAATTTATAGAGGAAAAATTATATCAAATCACAATGACAGCACCTGCTGAGACTAATCAAGAAATAATTTGCGAAGGAGATTTTGGCCTTTGTAAAGAAGACTTTCAAGCATCCACATTTTTAAGCAGAATTGCTGAGTTGCTTACTAAAGAAGTTATCAATACTAATAGTGTCGCAAGTTGCTTGCTTAGAGAACCAGAAGTTGAAAAAGGAAAAGTAATAAAAAAAGGTTTTGGCTGGATCACTGTAATGCCATCACACATCAAAAAATTATATGACGATCAGGTAAAAGAGAGTAATAAGAAAAAAATGCAAGAAGAGAGAGAGCAAAGAATAATAAAGATAAACAAGGCTTATGAACGCCGAGATGCTTTTAGCCTGCTTAAATGGCGTAGTCATTATTTGCAGGAAGCAAACAAAAGCAAGTATGGAGAATTTGGTAAAAAATACTATTGTGAATTGTCAGAGCAGGCAACAATTTTATTAAATATTAATGTTATTTTTTATCTCTGTTCTTACAAATTAGCAAAAGCTGGTGAAATTACACAGTATGATCTTACCAAGATATTAGATGCTTATACTATACAACTGACAAAAGATGAAGCTAGAACTGCTTATCAAGAGATGGTTAAAAAAGAATATATTTTGCCTTTTAATATTGAGGCAAGAGTATGGGCTTGTTTAGCTGCTGATTTAAAAGGCGAAGGAAAAAAACTGACAATAAATAGCTTACCTGAGATATTGCGCGAGAAAACAAGCCAACTATTGGATAAGAAATCAGGATTAGGGAAGAGTAGCCCGATTAATGCTTATTACGAGAATCATCGAGCACGCTGTGACCAGATATCATCTAAGGAGAGATTAAACTATTTAAGCTGTGTAATGCAATATAAAAAGCAATTAAAAATAACGTCATATGATAATACAGAAGATGATTTGGCAATACTTTATTTGGATCAGATACTCAGCAAAAAATTTGAATTGTATGTTCGCAAAGAAATAAGCCAAGATAAATTAGCAGTGAAGAAGTCTATTATTAATCAAAAATTAAGCAATCCTAAGGAACCACAGTACGAAGAAACACTAAAAAAAATGATAGCTTTTTGGAAGAAAAAGTTAGAGGATTTTTTTGATGCCTATAAGAACATTAATAGTTCAAAAAACACTCAAGAGCGATTTTCAGAAAAATGGCAATTGTTTTCATCTTACATAATCGCTGCACGAGACCAAGATACACTTAATCCAGATACGTTGCATGGTTTAAAAGACGAAATTTCCAAATTTGTCAGTGAATATCGACAGTATCTTGATAAAACACAAATTGAAAGTTATTTTCGCTTTGGTAATATACTTGATAAAGAAATTCCTGGGATAAGAATGTTATTAACTGATGCAGTGTCACAGATATTGTGTTTAAATAATAACGATCAGCGAATTAAGGAAGTAGAGTCAGAATGTAAGCAGATGACTAGATAAGTGACTGGGTTCATCACCCTATTGATTTTAGTTGTATAGATACGCTAAATTCATCGGCATACATAGATAATGATCACTAGGATTTTATGAAGAAACCAATTTATTTAGATTACATGTCAACAACACCGCTTGATCCTCAAGTATCAGAAAAAATGATTAATATTTTAACTTCTGATGAGTTGTTTGGTAATCCGGCATCAACTACACATACCTATGGTAAAATTGCTAGACAGTTGATTGAGCAAGCACGAGAGCAAGTAGCAGCTTTAATTGGTGCTGAGAGCTGTGAAATTATTTTTACATCAGGAGCTACAGAGTCAAATAATATTGCTATTAAAGGCGCTGCACAATTTAATAAGAATCGAGGCAAACATATCATTACCTGTGCGACGGAACACAAGGCTGTATTGGATCCTTGTAAATATTTATCGCATCATGGCTATGAAGTCACCGTATTATACCCTGAAAGCTCTGGGATTTTGACTCGAGAACAAATAAAACAAGCAATACGTCCTGATACTCTATTAATATCCATTATGCATGCTAATAATGAAATTGGAGTATTACAAGATATACAAATGATAGGTGAGTTAGCGCGAGAGTCGAGGGTTTTATATCATGTTGATGCTGCCCAATCAGTTGGCAAGGTGCCTATTAATTTGCGAGTGTTGCCAGTTGATTTAATGTCTTTTTCTGCGCATAAATTATATGGGCCAAAAGGTGTTGGTGCGTTATATATACGTCGTCGTCCACGAGTGCGATTGACAGCACAAATACACGGTGGTGATCATGAACAAGGTATACGTTCAGGAACTATCGCAACCCATCAAGCTGTTGCTATGGGAGAAGCATTTTCTATCGCACAAAACGAAATGGAAAAAGAAGCACAGCGGCTATTATTGCTACGAAAACGCTTGTGGCAACAATTATCAATACTCCCTGATATTTTTATTAATGGCGATTGTTTGCAACGACTTCCCGGTAATTTAAATGTGCGATTTCAGGGCATTGACTCAGAAGCGTTATTAATGGGATTACATGATTTAGCCTTATCGACTTCTTCTGCATGCACATCGGCTATTGCAGAAAGTTCTTATGTTTTACGCAGCATTGGCTTGACAGACGAGCAAGCATTTAGTTCTGTAAGAATTTCTTTGGGTCGTTTCACCACGGAAAAAGAAGTCGACTATGCGGCAGAGCGCATTATTACCGAAGTACAGCGTTTACGAGATATTGCTCCTTTATAATTATTAAATCTGTATTGGTCATATTGTTGAGTAGGGTTTGCTTTTGCTGGATGTGCTGTGTTGCTAAGTCTATATGATTGATTTTGTTAGAAAATCTGTGTGTGATAAAACATTATTTTCGTGTTTATTGGGGTATTCATGTTAACATCTAAGCGAAACTGACAGTTTATAGCGTTTCCCTATATTGTTGACCTATACTAAGCGAGTATAGTGTTTGCTTGCGAGGTTTCAAAAGCGACGTTTACTTATTGTCAATAAGCTTTTGAATAACGAAGCAAGCAGGCGCTAGATGAAGTCTTAGTATAGGTCAACAATATAGGGAAACGCTATAATTACTAAGCGGCTTTGTTTTATCATACATGAAAGCCAGAATTTAAGTTGACATTTTTGCAAGAATAGACTTTGGCTAGATTGACAATAGTGAGGAATTAATTTAAAACTGAGTACAGTGATTACTGCGTGGGAGTAAAGTATGCTAGCGTCTAATAGCGCAATGAGTGATCGGTTAAATAACGAGCATAGCAAGCTCCTAGATACTCCTTTTGCAAGTTGGATAAGCAAAAGAAAATGCTTTCCTTCAAGTTTCCATATCGAGCTAGATAGAATAGACAAAAGCGTTGCATTCATAAGGTTTAAAAATCCACGTCCCTTATATGAGGCAGGAGGGTTATCAGAACTAGGCCGTGGATTAAAAACTGCATGGAAAGAAAGCTGCACATACGCCACACAAGCTGAAAAAGCCTGGTTTAATATTAACCACGGAGACAATGGTTTTAAAGATAATACCCTGGACTCTGAAGAGCGAGCGCATATTCTTGAGGAGGTAGGTTTCCCTCCCGCGTTTTGTTATAGCGTATATTTGGTTTCTATTTTAAAGAATAACAAGGAAACTATAGTATATGTCGGCATATCTGGAAATGACACACACAGATGGAAAAAAGGTCACTCTTGTGCAGTTGCCTTACACCACCCAAAGTATAATGGATATGTAAAACAGATATATACAGGAACTATAATGCTGTATACGAATGACGAGAAGTATGCACCTTTAGAGTGGATATCATGTTATGAGGATGCCAGAAATACGCTGGAAAGCATAGAGTCTATGCTGATATATCATTTTCAGCCAGAAATAAATAAGCAAAAGAAAGCTTCATATAAAGTAAATGTGGAATTTGAATGTCTGCGCCTAGGCTCAGAATCAATCATTTTTAGGAGCGGTTACTACTTACATCCAAGCCCGCTTGAGGAGAAAGAAAAGCAACTTGATTTGACTAAAGCTTTTATCAAGTACCATGGGGCTAATACCGAGGAAAGGTCCGAAGACAAAAAAACAGAGTTGTCTAACCAGCTTTACTCAGTTGATACTGAATCACTAGCTTTGTCAACACAGGCTCTAATAGCTGTTAAGAAAAGAACAGCTAACAGAAGAAAACAATCAAAAGAATCTAATACTTTTGTGTGTAATAAGTAGCAAACTGTCCAAATCAATACAAAAAAGTGATTTGGGTTATGCAATTAGTAGAAACCATGCGCATAGTGCCAGAGCAATATTTCAAAAAACGAAAAGGTACTGATACATTTTTTATGATATAATCTGTTACAACCTGCTTTCCCCCAGTGTGGAAACAAGGTTGTAATAAATTCTATTTAGCGGGAAATAACATGCAGCCGTTAGCATTGAAGCATTTTCAGCAACCACAACATATTGGTACATTGCCGCATTCAAATTGTACAGGCGTGGCGTCGATAGAGTCACCAGCAACGGGGCGTTATGTGACGCTATATTTGCAAGTTGATGCGCTTGAACGAATTATTGCTATTCGTTATAAGGTGCGCGGTTGCCATTATACGATAGCCACTCTTTCTTATTTAGCTACGCATTGTCAGAACCAATTACTCGTTGAGGCAAAAAAATTGACACGTCAGACATTGGTGAGAACGCTGAGGATACCTTCTGATCGTTTACATTGTGCTGCAATTGCTGAAGATGTCTTGAAACAAGCAATCAACAATTATCAACAAAAACAGCGAGGTAGTGATGAGCAAAAATATTTCAATTGAACCTGCTATCAGTGATAGCCTTCCGGCAGCGGATGCTATCAAAGTGACTCCAGCGGCGAAAGCACATATTTTGCAAAAATTAGCACAACACCAGCAAGGTACAGGGATTTGTTTGGGTGTGAAGCAAGCTGGATGTTCGGGGTTGAAGTATGCACTAGACTATGTTGACGACAAACCTGAGCAAGCCTTTGTTTTTCCACTGACTGACACGGCAAATATCTACGTGCCGGTAGACAGTTTTCCTTTTGTTAAAGGCAGTGTTGTTGATTATGTAAAACAAGGGTTAAGTACAACATTAAAGATTATCAATCCTAATGAAGCTGGCAGTTGTGGTTGTGGAGAAAGCTTTACTATTGACGAAACGTCGTAACTATGTTGTGTTTTGTTCAAAGTGGTATGCGTCAGTCAATTTTGCCACAAAAGCCAATGTGAAAACGTTCATACGATTATATTTATTTCCTGCTCAAAAACTTAGTGCATGATAAAAATTGGAAAAATTTTTAAACAACCGGTATAATTGCCAGCTGAAAAGTTCTTAACCAAATCAGTGCGGAGAAAATCATGTCAATAGAGCAAACTTTATCCATTATTAAACCTGACGCAGTAGAAAAAAATGTTATAGGGAGGATAATTGACCGCTTTGAGCAAGTGGGGTTAAAAATTGTTGCTGGGAAAATGATGCATTTGTCTAAAGAGCAATCAGCTGCTTTTTACGCTGTCCATAAAGAACGTCCATTTTATCAAGACTTGATCAATTTTATCAGTTCCGGGCCCGTTTTTGTGCAAGTTTTATCTGGTGAAAATGCCATTAGCAAAAACCGTGAAATTATGGGAGCAACTAACCCGAAAGAAGCAGCGCCTGGAACCATTCGTGCTGATTTTGCTGATAGCATTGACGCCAATGCTGTTCATGGCTCAGATAGTCCTGAAACAGCACGGCAGGAAATTGAATTCTTTTTCACTACTGATGAAATCTACCAAGGTAATGACTAATAGCTCGGTTGATGACAGCAAGCAAGTGAACTTGCTTGATTTTTCTCGTACGCAATTAGTTGATTATTTCATTGAATTAGGGGAAGCGCGTTATCGTGCTGAGCAAATGACTCAATGGATACATCAATACGGTGTTACCGATTTTGAGCAAATGACTAATTTGTCGAAAAAACTGCGCGCAGTTCTTCAGGAAAAAACCGTGATTTGTGCTCCTGAGATTGTGAAAGAGCAGCGCTCACAGGATGGTACTTGTAAATGGTTAATGCGTTTATACGATGGTAATGCGATTGAAACAGTCTTTATTCCTGAGGAAGGGCGTGGGACATTGTGTGTGTCATCACAAGTAGGCTGCTCATTGAATTGCAGCTTTTGCTCAACAGCAAGACAGGGCTTGAGCCGTAATTTGGCGGTGTCTGAAATTATTGGCCAAGTATTTCTTGCTGTACGCAAATTATCATCCGCGAATGGGCATCATGATCGAAAAATAACAAATATTGTCATGATGGGAATGGGAGAACCGTTATTAAATTTTGATAATGTTGTCGCCAGTATGGATTTGATGTTAGATGATTTTGCTTATGGCTTAGCAAAAAAACGCGTGACATTGAGTACTGCAGGCGTGGTACCTGAAATGCAGCGTTTGGCAGAATGTAGCCCCGTTGCGTTAGCCGTTTCGCTGCATGCACCGAACAATGCTTTACGCGATCTTTTGGTTCCACTGAATAAAAAATACCCGCTTGAGCAATTAATGTCTGTATGTCGAGATTACTACAGGGACGAACCTCGTCGACAAATTACTTTTGAATATGTCATGTTGGATGGAATAAATGACCAGTTAAGTCATGCTAAGCAGTTAGTGCAATTAATAAGCGGGATTCCTGCTAAAGTAAATTTGATTCCGTTTAATCCATTTCCTCAAGCAGAATTTAAACGTTCACCTGACCACGTTATCGTCCGTTTTCGTGATCAATTAACACGTGCTGGCATAGTCACGGTGACTCGTAAAACACGTGGAGATGATATTGATGCTGCTTGTGGTCAATTAGCAGGTAAGGTAACATCAGTAGTGAGACGGCAACACCATATTGCAAAAAAATTGATCGATTTGCCGATCCAATTGCAAAAAATACAAACACATGATGCAGCGAAAGGGAGTTAATGTGCTGTCTGTCACTAAGACCATAGGATTAAACATGACCAGAGTTGCTACCATAGTATTATTTCTTGCCTGTTTATTGCTTGCTGGCTGTGTCTATAAGGAAGATAATGCCTATCAACAACATAATGTAAGAGCACCCACACCACCGCCGCGACATGCGTATAATCCGACAGCCGCTAAATATAATGTGCAATTAGGCATGGCTTATTTACAAAAGGGTGACACTGATCGAGCTAAGTCAAAATTAATGATTGCAATCGAGCAAGATCCTAGATCTTCGGTTATCATGGATGCTTTAGCTTATTTTTTTGAAATGACTGGTGAAGAAAAAAGTGCGGAGTCCTACTATAAACGTGCTATCAAGTTAAAAACACAAGAGGGTGTTGCGCATAATAACTATGGTGCTTTTTTGTGTCGACAAAATCGTTTTCAAGAAGCAGAAAGAGAGTTTTTATTGGCGATTAATCAACCTAACTATATTTCACAAGGTGAAGCATATGAAAACTTAGGCTTATGTGCGTTAAAAAATAATGATAAGGTAAAAGCTGAGAATTTTTTTCAGCAAGCAATATTAAAACAACCAAGGTTACAGAGTGCCTTATTAGAGTTGGTTAAATTGAATTATGAAAAAGATAATATTCGGCGAGCCACTGCTTATTTAGAGCGCTATAATAGCATAAGTGATCCGACACCAGAATCGATAAAGTTTGCTATATTACTTGCAGAGAAGGAAAATAATGGGGATGTTATTGCTAGTAACTTAATGGTTTTAAAAAATCGTTTTCCGAATTCGTATGAATACAGAGAGTTGGGAGATAAATATGAATACCGTAGTTAAGCCAAGTACAGAAATCAGAGAAGTTGAAAAACAAGAAAAGCCAGCCACGATGAAAGGGCCGGGTGATATTTTGCGCAATGCTCGTTTAAAAAAAGACTTAACTGAGGCAGATATTGCCAGGAAATTACACTTATCGCGCATGGTAATACAGTCTTTGGAGAATAATGAATATAAAAAATTGCCAGGCGATGCTTTTGTGCGTGGTTATTTACGCTCTTATGCACGTTTTGTAGAGGCGTCTGTTGATGAAGTGATTGCTGCATATAACACTTTAGGTTTGGATGAGCAGCATGTACCATCGATAGTTCCTGTGACTCGAGTGAAGAAACAAATTACAGCGAGTGATAAAGGCATCCGTTGGATGAGTTACCTTATCATATTGGCATTAGTGGTCCTCGTCGTTTTATGGTGGCGTGGTCATAGTAATACCGTGGGCTCAGCGATATCCATGACAGAGGATGCCACATTGACAGCAGTTGATGCTGCTGCAGCTAAAAAAGCTGATGAAGTGCCAGTAGAGCCTATTAGTGGTAATGATGTAGCGAATGCTATCGGAAATTCAGCTTCGTCAAATACAGCGCAAAAGCAGAGCAATTCTGAGAAGATGTTAAATAGCGATCGCTTGAAAGATAAAAAGATAAAGAACAGCGTTAATCAAGCTCGGAATAAAAAACATATTGCCTCATCACACGTTGCAACTAATAGCAATTTGGATGATCAGCTTAATATGAATGGTTTTGAATCAGTTTCTTAAATTTTATTATCCTAGAAAATTACAAAGAGGTATTTCTTGTTAAAGTCAATGCAATCTATACGAGGGATGAATGATATTTTGCCAGAAGTCTGTGAAAAATGGCAAGAGCTAGAGTCAATAATGCAAGACTTAGCGGAGAGTTATGGTTATAGCGAAATACGCTTTCCGCTACTAGAGCAAATCACTTTATTTAAACGCAGTATTGGTGAAGCAACAGATATTATTGAAAAAGAAATGTATACTTTTGCTGATCGTAATAACGATATGTTAGCACTGCGCCCAGAAGGGACAGCGTCTTGTGTGCGTGCTGCTATACAGCATGGATTACTACATAATCAAATCCAAAAGCTGTATTATCTTGGCCCTATGTATCGGCATGAGCGTCCACAAAAAGGCCGCTATCGTCAATTTTATCAATTTGGTTTAGAAGTGTTTGGTATTGCAGAGCCATCTATCGATGCAGAAATTATTGCATGGACAGCGCGTTTATGGGAGTTGCTCGATTTACGTAGCACAGTAAAATTACAGATTAACTCATTGGGCACTAAGCCAGTGAGGGAAAAATATCGTGAGGTATTAGTTCGTTATTTGGAGCAACATGAAGCTGAGTTAGATACGGATAGCCGTACACGCTTGTATCGGAATCCATTGCGTGTATTAGATAGCAAAAACCCAGATATGGCAGAAATAGTAGCTAATTCTCCTAAGCTAATGGACTATCTTGATGAAGAATCTAAACAACACTTCAGACAATTGTGTTCTTTATTGGATGCGTTAAACATTCATTATCAAGTTAATCCGTATTTGGTTCGAGGCTTGGATTATTATACACATACTGTATTTGAGTGGGTAACTGAAGAACTAGGTGCGCAAAATACCTTATGTGCAGGTGGCCGTTATAATGATTTAGTAGAACAAATTGGTGGTCGTTCTACACCAGCAATTGGTTTGTCGCTGGGAATGGAACGTGTGATTGAATTATTAGAAGTGAACAATTTTCACTTTCATACAATGAATCCAGATGCCTATTTCATTTTATTGGGTGAAGCAGCGACGCATAGAGGGCTTGTGCTGGCGGAGCAACTGCGTAATGAAATAGAAGACATTCAGTTAGTATTGAACCATACAGCTGGTAGTGTAAAAAGCCAACTTAAGCGTGCAGACAAGTCAGGAGCCAATTTGGCTTTTATACTGGGCGAAGAAGAGTTAGATAAAGGTAATATAGTGGTTAAATCTTTGCGTGAAGACGCTGAACAGCAAATTATTGCCCAGAATGAACTCGTTAGTTTTTTGAAAAAAAGTTACTTTCTAGAAGGTTGAGGTTGTATATGAATGAAGATGAACAAGTTGAAGCACTAAAGCGCTGGTGGGATAGCTACGGTAAAATGGTGTTAATTATACTAGCACTTTCTATTGTGTTTGTTATTGGATATCAATATTGGCAAAAAAATCAATATAAAAAATTGAGTCAATCATCAGAATTATTTAGTGATATTATTGAAAAAGTTCAGCTAAGTGATAATCAAACAGCAAAAGCAGAAGCTAATTATTTATTAGATAAATATCCAGATACGATTTATGCCGGCGTATCAGCACTTGTTCTTGCACAGTTGGCTGTTGATGAAGGGGACTTAACAACTGCAAACCAATACTTGAAATCAAGTGAAAAACATAGCAAGCCTACTGTTTTTAAAGAAATTACTAGAATACGCCAGGCACGTGTGTTGGCCGCCTTGGAAAAAAATGATGAAGCACTACAGTTATTAGCTAACATTGATGATGCAACATTTAAGAGTTTAGTTGATAGTGTAAAAGGGGATATTTTATTGCAGCAGGGAAAAATAAAGGAAGCAAAAAAAATGTATCAACAAGCTCTTTCTGAGAATTCTGTTGCACAACAAAATGAATTGATAGAAATGAAATTAGCCAATATTCCAGGTGATATAGCATGAAAAAAATAGTTATTATCGTAACAATCATCGTATTTATGGGTCTTGCCGGGTGTAATAAAGTATCTAAGAAGATTCCTTTTATTAAAAAAAATAGCCCTGCGCCGCTTGCTATAAAAAAAGAATTGAATGTAAAAAAGAATTGGGTAGTACGAGCAAGTCGTGGTAGTCAAGGTAAGTTTTTACAGTTTAAACCGACTATTGCAGATGATCAAATTTTCATAACAGATTATCTTGGTAATGTATTTGCATTGCAAATTAACAATGGACATTTTGTCTGGAAAGAGAATGTAAAAGAACCAGCAGTAACTAGTCCAGCTTACGGTAATGATAAAATATTTTTTGCTACAGAAAATGCTAATTTATATGCAGTATCAGCTGCTAAAGGTAAGACAATCTGGACAGCCAAATTGCCGGCGCAAGCTGTTAATACACCAGCCTATGGTGCCGATCTTGTGGTTGTTAAAACATTAAATGGAAAAGTTATTGCCTACAATACAGAAAATGGTGATAAACGTTGGGAATACCAAGAAGAAGTGCCTCGTTTAATGTTACGTCAAAGTAGTCCGCCTATTGTTGAATATCCTCTTGTAATATCGGGTTTTTCTAATGGAAAAATTGTTGCATTGACGGCGGATAAAGGAAAGTTGGTTTGGGAGCAAACGATAGCGAGGCCACTAGGATTTTCTGAAATCAAGCGAATGACCGATGTGGTCGGTAATTTGGAAATTGATAATGGTATTATTTATGCGGCTAGTTATCATGGTAATGTAACTGCTATCAATATCAATAATGGCCATATCCTTTGGAATAAGGCGTTATCAACAAAATCTGGATTGGCGGTTAGCCACCGTCATGTCTATGTGACTGATAGCAGAGGGCGTATATGGGCGTTAAATAAAAACAATGGTGAAGTCATCTGGCGCCAGAATGAGCTACAAGATCATTTTATTACCGCGCCAGCTGTGATAGACAATTATATTGTTGTTGCCGATAATGATGGCAGCATTTACTGGATGGGTGAGGAAGATGGTCGTTTTGTTGCAGCAGAACGTTTAAGTAAAACGGGCATTTTAGCAAAGCCAGAAGTTTATAATGGACGACTTTATGCGCTGAGTAAAAATGGTACGCTTATTTCACTAATGCCTAAAACAGTTAGTTAATGCAATGCTACCTGTAGTCGCCCTAGTAGGCAGTCCAAATGTAGGCAAATCAACATTATTTAACTGTTTTACACGCAGCCGGGATGCTCTGGTAGCTGATTTTCCTGGAGTAACCCGGGATCGTATCTATGGGTTAGCAAAATATAATGATAGACAGTTTTTCGTCATTGATACCGGTGGTATTGGCTATGATGAAAAAGGTATTGATGCCAGTATGGCAAATCAAACGCAATTAGCGATAGAAGAGGCAGACCATATTTTATTTTTGGTTGACGCAAAAAAAGGCACGACGGCGGCAGATGAAACAATAGCTCAATGTTTAAGGCAGTCCGGGAAGCCAGTAACCATTGTTGCAAATAAAAGTGATAACGTTAATCCTGATTTTATTTGTGGTGATTTCTATCAATTGGGATTTTCTGAGCCAGTCTTTATTGCTGCTGCACATCGACGTGGAACATCAGTTTTATTAGAGCAGGTTTTATCTCAACTAACTTTCACTGAATCGGAACAATTAACAGAAAATAAAGATAAACAAGCAGTAAAGATTGCGATTGTTGGCAAGCCTAATGTCGGCAAATCAACATTAGTTAACCGTATGTTAGGTGAAGAGCGTGTGATTGTGTATGATGCACCAGGAACCACCAGAGATAGTATTTATATTCCATTTTCTCGTCAAGAGCAAGACTATATATTGATTG
>CBDDLJ010000002.1:0-26238 GCA_965230635.1 Gammaproteobacteria bacterium | reverse complement strand
CTGCTATCTTACTTGATAGTGACGGATATGACAAGAGAGACAGGTGATTATTTCTTGTGAAAAAACAATGGCATATCAATTTTGAAAAAAAAGCAAGCGTATCAGCATTTGTTTTACGGTTACTATAAAGGAGAGCAATCAATGAGTCGAGCATTTCGGTATCAACCATTTTCAATAGAGGATACGCCTGCATCAAATGTTAATTTTTTATATTTCTTGCAATCGAAAAACAGCAAGCTTTTCAATCGGATGTTGATGCATTAAACGCATTGCTGCGCGTCGATCCGGCGGATAAAGCGTTCGCCTGTGGCAACTCAATGTGGTATCAACAATCCGCCAATACACTTCAAGATCCCGGGCAACGTATTGAAGCAAGTGCCATTGAGAGAAACCCTCATCGCGTGCGGATCGCATTACATCGAAAGAATATTCAGGGCAGGGTGCCATGAGGGGTGTATCAACTTCAACTGTCTTAACAATAGCGATAGAACCATTGCACAACATGCAAAAAGCGATCAATAAAGCGAAGAAACAGTTACGCTATTACAACCGTTTTTGGCAATATATTTTTCATCCCATAGATAAGGATATCAATACGCACTACAAGCAGTATCTCCAATGCTTAAGTGAGCAGGTGACGCAGCTCAAACGTCACGTCATCAATACCTTATTCACCCGACTGGAAGCCGCACTGGAGAAAAACGACTTGTTATTTGATGATGTTGTTGTGGATGCGTGTTATGCCATTAACGCTCGTGACAAGACAGAGGCCTTCACGGCAGAGAAGAATGCCGCGTTACTTGCACGGCCGCGCCGTAGATTAAGACTGAGTTATATTGTTGCCAGTCTATCATTGATTGCTCGCCTGGGTGATAAGCAGGATCAGAAACGTCTGCACGATATATTAACATTGCAACGTGATACGACCGTACCGTTACATGCTGCCTTTCATAAAGGCCGTGTGTCAGTTTATCCGGAATCTCGGCATCAGTTAGCGATCGGTTGGTACCGTTGGATAGCGCCTCGTAGTTTTTCTGTATTAGATAAAGGATTGCCATTGTCCATGGTGCTACGTTGCCATCAAGTCGCTAGGATCCGCACACAGTTAGCGCAAGCCGGTAACACTTTGGATTTATTCCCGCATCCGTGTGACGTAGAAGCAGGGTATGGGGCGACGCCGTTCTTGCAGTTACAAGCAGCTGAAACGTGTCTTAAGGCCCATATAAAAGCCATTAAATCCAATATGCTTACCGGCCTTGCTAAATGGATAGATGATTTTTTTAAATTAGGTATCAATCAAAAGTTGCGGGCAGAAGTTACGTTGTTTGAGAAAGACATCATAGCGCTGCAGAAGGTCAAACTACAGTGTTTTCAACGCTATGTTAATTATGTGAGTGATACATCAACACCGCTATCTGATAATGCAATCGTTAACGTGCGTCAATGTGCCAAGGCTATCAAGCAATCGCTAAAAACTCATGGTCTTTACTCAGGGGCCCTCAAGTTAGCGTATACCGCAGCTCATAATACGTTAGATATTGTGTTAGCGAAAAGCAATACCGTGAGACTGTATCCATTACAGGCAACGCTTATGGTTATCCCGCGTCGAAAAAAACAGCCATTGAGTAAATGCCAGCACAATTACCCTCTATGGTTAGCGCGCGCAGCCGGTTTGCCACTGCCGCCAATAGAGCAGGCGCATGGTCAGACGGTGGAATCGACACATCAAAATCAGACATTAACCGCTTACCAGAAAACCACGGGTTGTTTTCAATCAACCAGTGCAGCCCAGAAGAAAAAACATGTTGACTCATTTGATCCCAACAAGGTGACACATCCGTCTGTTGAAACGAGTGCTTGCCAAGCGGATAGACTGACAGGTTCACAGGTAAATCCTGTTAAGAAAATCTTCTGTCCGTCACGTCAGGAACTACGGGCAACAACGGCGCGTTTGACTGATCCATCTAAGGCATCAGCGTCTCACGCACATCCATCAGATAAGACACCGCGAGCGATATCAGTCAATAACGTTTCTATGGCAATAAGGGCAATACAGACAAAGAAAAGGCTACATCCCGTGTCATACCGTCAAGCGAATGAAAACAGTTTTTGGGTATTATCTGAGTTAGCTCAGGGGCGTGTGCCAGATAAACAGTGTGTGAATAATGCGTTTCAATTATTACGTTTTTACCGAGATCACCATCCGGATCGGTATGTCTTGTACCAATGTGCTATTAATACTTTTTTGCTGCGTGCTCGACACATGATTAGCCGGTTAATAAAAAAACGACTAACACCGTTATGGGTTGATGGCAAGCTCCATTTGCCACGTTATCAAGCCATTCGTGCCATGCTGATTGGTTTACGATCATTCGGGTGCTTTGACGATCAGCCTGTGCTTAAACAAGTGAGTAAGTTAGCGTGTCATCACCGGCGTGTTGGACTGTTTAAGAAAAGGGCCTGTCGTGATTCGGTAGCAATGCTAGAGAGCCTCATCACACATAGTACCGTGTCGCCACACGATAAAAAATGGCGATCGCCGTCGTTAACGAGGCATTGTTAACAGACGCTCTTACAATCAAATACCGAGGCGTCTTTAACATTCACACCCGTGTGTGTCGTGTAATCAATAACAACAGGGAGAAAAATACATGAGAAGATCAAAGACAACATCACACGTGCTAGCAACAGTACAAATGCCAGTACCTATTTTAGGGGTAAGCGTTTGACAAAGTGTCTTGTATCTTTAGTAATTTTAAATTTGCTTAGCTGAAGGATTCCACAAATTTTGGAGATAAAGATCCTGCAAATTATCGACAATGTCTTAAAACCAGAGGTTGGTATCGGCGATGATGTTATCAAAATATACAGCATTCGTTGGGAAATTGAAACACTTTTTGGCTGCCTTAAGACGAAGGGTTTGAATGTTGAAGACACGAGAATCACCACTCGTGAACAAGTTAGCTTGTTTAGATATGGACTTGACTGGATAATGACAGCACTCATTCATCAAGGGCAAAAATTGCGCAAATTGGTGCGCATTTTCACTAAATTGATTGCCAATCTCATAAGAAGTTTCGGCGTTGGATGGGTTCATGAGTGAGTTTCTTTGGTAAAAATGTATTAGTATATTAAGGGGTGAACATGATATACTTTTTAAAGTACAAGTTACGACAAGTCGAGTTGTTTTTGATCATTTTTTATTGTTAGGAGAGAAGTTATGGCAAAAAAAAAAGAACTTAAAAAACAAAAAGAGCAAGCAAAACACCTTAAAGAATTAAAATCATTAATAAATGCTAATCATATAGAAAAAATCTATACAGATATAGATAAATATGAAACAAAAGTTATTCAATTAAGTTTATTGTATTTTGCAAGACATTATAGAAATACAGTAAAATATCCTTCAGAAAGCACTATCTCTCCTCCTCAAGAAATTCTATCAATTTTAGCGAACAAACTGAAAAATAAAGGTACAACAGAACCTTTCAAAAATATCCTTGAGTTGGCTTTAGCAGAATCAGTCAGGCATCACAGATATCAACCAACAAAAGCCATTGTCTGCTATTATGATAAAAATATTGGTATATCTACTGAGTTTCTTGAAGAATATTTAATATTGTCACTAGAACACGGAGATGAACAGCCTGACGAATATATTGCTAGATTATTTATTGATAAACTTAAGAAACTACTAGTAACTTTAGGTAAAACAGATAACTATACTATGCAACGATTTCTTGGTCATTTTGGAACAGCGTTAAAGAATAAAAAACCCTATGCTATTCAAGCATTTATTGACACTAAAGTTAAGAACAAAGATATTGTTAATAAAGATAATTGGCATAATGCTTTAGACAGGCTTGAAAGTGAACTTTCAAAATTGCAAAAGGAAAAAAAACAATCAAGCAGAGAAAAACTAAAAATCAAGTGGGTTCAACTATCTATTGCTCGTATAGTGGTTCACATGCATAATAAGTGCTGGCTAGAAAAATCAGACAAAGTAAAAGTTTCATTAAGCATGTTGAAAAACCTAAAAGACAATGAAATACATGTAAAAGATAATAATGAAGACCAAGAAGACAGTATAGTCCTAATAAAAAGCATTTATACAAAACTAAATAAAAAATTGGAAGAAATAGAAAAAAATAATCTTGGTAGATTTCAAATCTTAAGGCAAGATATTGCAGAACATGCGGAGTCAATCAAAAGAATTTTATTGGAAGGTTTTAATGAATCTCGGAAGCAAAATCAACAAATATTAATAAAATCAGAAGCAGGGCAAAAGGAAATACAGACGACATTAAAAGAACTTTTTGGCAACAATATTTTGAACCAGAATAATAAATCAATAGAAAGCTATTGTAATGGAGAAATTTCATTTAAAAATGATAACATACAGTCATTACTGATACGTCTAGATGAAAACCAAAAAAAAATATTCGAAAATAGTGTTAAATCTTTGAAAGTAGCTACCGAAACAAAAAATCTGTTAGAGAACCATCAAATACTTTTAGAAGAAGTTCAAAAGGATGTTTGTGATATTAAGGCTACACAATTACAGCAATTTGAAATATTAAGTGAATTAATAAGTAAAGCTGCGATTTCTAAAGAAAGCTCTAGAGATGGTTATGAATTCAATAGTAATAGTGAGTTATTTCATCATATTTTATCAACAACGCTGTTAAGAACTTTTGCAAAAGCATTGGCCATTGCCTCGGGAAGAACAAAAGCATCTGGGCGTGCTGATGAATGGATAGCAAGTGCTAATGATATAACGAATAATATTCCTATCCCTATTGCACAGTCAGTAGCTTCAACCATTTTTGGCTTGGGCAATTTGGGTACCTTGATCTATAATCTAATTAAAAGAAGATTCTATAAGCCAGTTAAGAGATTAAATGATGCTTTTATTAATACTACAGAGATATTTGAAGATGTTTCTTCAAGTATAACCTTTAAGTATAAAGCAGCATTGAACGCTAAGATTTGGTCTAACAATGAAATTAATCTTGAACAGGATATGTTTAATCCTGGAGAAGAAAAAAATTCTTTGTTTAGTGCTATTTCCGTGCAGTATAACTCTGAAGAAGAGCTTATAGAAAAGATAGTAAATACATTAAAGAATAGAATAAAAGATGACATTGCTTATTATGATGTAAGAGTCAATAACACTGATGAAGAGATAGAAAATTTTATCGAAGGCATCAAATCTAATAAAACAAATTGGACGAGCACTATTTCGCCAGATAAATTAATGAGATTTCTTGACAGCCCCATATTGATTTTAGATGAAAATATGCATATAACGAATAAAAAAGAAATATTAAAAATATATGATGGTGATCCTATTTTTGCTCAGTTTAATGCAAAAAATAATCATTATAAAATATTAACTTGGAAAGATCCTAAACAGAATTTTATAAATGCATGTCAATATCGTTTAAACAAGAAGATAGTTATAAAATTAGCAAGATCGGCTGCTAAAATGATTGTAAATTATATTTCAGTAGCACGCTTAGACAAAGTATTTAACGATAACTCTAAAAAATTTGAACCTGAAGAGGTTTTAGATAAATTTATTCAAGGAATAACAATAGGGCATAAGAAAAAATTATCAAAGTTTAAGAAAATAGGAAAGATACGAGGAATAACGCAAGAAGATAATAATACTAAAAAGGCGATCACTGTACAAGGTTTTTTCCGCCATGGTGGTGTTATTCAACCTAAATTGCCAATAACCCTCTCATCAGAAGATTTTGCAATTAATAATAAAAGAGTAATCTTTGATTTCTTTAAAATAACCAAAAATTATAAAGAAAAATATTTTCCTCGGTATGAAGATTCTTCTAATTACCATGAAAAACACAATGAGGCTATAGATGAGAATAAAAACTTTCACAAGAGTTTGAAATTAATACCAGATCAGAAAACTTTTTATGAAAAAGATTTTTATGATAGTTTGCACAAATATATTTATAGAGGGTAATTGAGACTCAGATGAAATTCAAAAAAATAATTAGTTAATATTACCTGCTTTACTTTCCTTATAAAATCCGATAGTCTTTACTATCGGATTAATAGAGAATGGCATGAATATGACAAAAAATAGACTAATTCCTTTATTTGATACACTGGAAAACGTAAAAAGCATGACGATCCCCCGGGATCTTTCAGATGAGCAGCAAGCTGATTTTGAACAAGCACATCGCTTCCTATTGTGTTACGCTGATAATACGGCCACTTTTAACACATATCGACGTGAAATTGAGCGATTATTGCAATGGTGTCAATACCACACTATATCATTTAAGCAGATCCGTCGTGACGACTATACCGCTTATATTAAATTTTGCCAAAAACCCTTGAAATCATGGATAGCAACTAAGACAGTCTCACGCTTCACCAATAAAGATGGCAAACGTTCTCCTAATCCAGAATGGCGGCCTTTTGTAGCAACAGTGACGAAAGCACAAGCCAATCAAGGAAAACACCCAAAACCTGAAGACTATGTATTATCTCAAAAATCATTACGAGAAATTTTTTCTGTCAGTAATAGTTTTTTTAACTTCCTTATACAAGAAAATTATTTGGACATTAATCCAGTGGCACAAATCAGACAAAAAAATAAATATTTTACCAAACAACAAACTAAAAAAGTCATACGTAAACTTTCTGAGTTGCAATGGGGTTATGTCATTGAAACAGCCCATTTAATGGCAGAAAAAGACGAAAAACATGAGCGAACATTATTTATCATGAATAGTTTATATGCGATGTATTTACGTATTTCTGAATTAGTCACAACAGAACGCTGGGCTCCACAGATGCGACACTTTGAACGTGATGGTGATGGTTTGTGGTGGTTTACAACCGTTGGTAAAGGGAATAAAGAACGTCAAATTGCAGTTAGTGCTGCTATGATCAAAGCGTTAACACGCTGGCGAAAATATCTTGAACTATCCCCTCTTCCATCACCTGGGGAAACACACCCGTTAATTCCTAAACAACTTGGAACAGGTCCAATAACCAGTGATAGACCCATAAGAAAAATAGTTCAACAATGCTTTGATCAAAGCGTTGCACGATTAAAGACGGATGGACTGAATGATGATGCACAACAACTCGCAAATGCTACAGTTCATTGGTTAAGGCATACAGGCATCTCTGATGATGTTAAAGCTCGGCCCCGTGAACATGTGCGAGATGATGCTGGACACAGTTCTAGCTTAATTACTGACAGATACGTTGATGTTGGCTTGCGTGAGCGTCATCAGACTGCAAAGAAAAAAACAATTGTTCCTGAGGCATTTAAGGAAGATGTTGAAAAGATTTAATTGAGGTGCAGCCGGGAACTGAGACATCCCCACGAAATTTCTATTTAACTGCTTGGATATTAAGGTGAAATATCATCTAATGTGTAAAAGTGTGATTACCGAGGGAAACTGTCCGACTAATTACCAAGCGATTTTGTCGTAATACTATACCAGCATTATTTGCAACAATCAAGGATTTTTAATTTGTAAAAGGCGCGGTCTGATTTGACACTCACTCAACACCATAATAACAATCGCTCCGCTTCTTTTTAGTAAGCACGTTGTATCGCCTCACTTTGCTGATACCCCGCTAATTAGTAGCATACGGTTTCCGAATCATTACCGGTGGTCATGGCAAGTTAATTGCATTTCACGGTTGCTGTCATCATGCCTCAAATACTGCATGTACAGCGGATGTAATTTTAGCTGGATAAGTGCATTCATGTGGCTTCCTTTCGTTCATGTTGAGTGCGCTTTGCCGACAAAGATTGCACAAGCTGTTTATCGATTTTCTGAAGGTAAATGTATAATGGTTGAATAGCCGCGTTGAATTATTGTTCCGTTTGCACCGCCCTTTGCAAAGTCTCTAGTGCGTCTAAGCAGGCCTGCTGTGTGGCTGCCATTGCCAATAACGTGGACTCTTGGCTTTTTTGTTGTGTATGGCAGTTGTCACATTGCGACTGCCATGCATTCTTTTCCGTTTCCAATGCCTTGATTTTCTCCATGAGTGCGGTATTTAGGGTTGATTGCTCAGCGAATTTGACTGTTAACTGCTTGTTTACTGCTTGCAACCTATCAATCTCAGCCATGCTTTCATGGCGTTGATGCTCTTGCTGCTCAAGCGATGCATCAAGGACTTGCTGCAATCCGGTGAGAGCTTGTGCATGACTGGCCTGTAAAGTGGCGACACTTCGTTCGTGTTGCTGCAGTTGTGTTACGCGAAACTGTTCAGTTTCCCGTTGTAACACGTGAAAGTCTGCTTGTTGTTGCGTCAGCTGCGTTTGCAATTGTTTCTGTTCTCCCTGTAAATCTTGGTGCGCTTTATCTAGCTTCATGTATTGTAACTGCAGTGCATCGTATTGCTGTTCCATGGCATCAACCGTTGCCTTAGCGTCGGTTGCTTCTTGTTGTGCCATTTGCATCTGTTGATCAAACGCGGTTTGTTTTTGTGCGTACTCCTCTTTGATTGCTTGTATCGCTTGATCGCTTTTTGCCTGCAAGGCTTGCCATACTTGGTCCACTGCACGGTTCACCGGTTCTGGCGTTACCGATTTTGTTATAGCTGCTGATGTTGCTGAAACAATCTCAACCTGGGTTTCACGCCATACCCGCAAATACTTAGAAATCGTTGAATGACTGCCAGTATCTCCCAATAGGCGGCGTACTAATTCGATGGTTGGGATCTTCCCTTGATTCACTAACGTTTCAGCCGCTTCAATTACTTGTGTCTCATTAATGGCCATTTTAAAGTTATATCCTCATTCTAACGGGTTTCTAACAACCCACCCTGCCTTCTTTAGCCAGGACAGGAAACGTCCGAAAAAGCTTCATATTGTTCACAGGTCTTAACACTTACAGATTATTTCTGAGTTCTTCTCGGAATTTTAACAGCGTACCTCTGTGTGCTTTTATCCCGCCATAGGTTGTCAACAAATTTAATAAACTTGTCCGTGTTTGTCCGTGTTTGTCCGTGTTTGTCCGTGTTTTTCAATTTAATCACTCACAGTCGCTAGGTTCCTTTCATTGGTATTTTTTGCCACCGCTTTGCACGTCCTTTCCCAATAGATTGAATGAATTGTAACGTTGATAGATGTGACAGCTCGCGCGATAAAGTTCTACCACTAATATTTTCAAATTCTTGAACAAGCGCCTGTAAAATAGTTCGATTTGTTGAATGAGGATGCATCTCAAGAAAATCAAGGATAGCCTGTTGACGAACTGTCAGAGGTACTTCTACCGCAGAGTGTACAATAGAGACGGTCATCGGTTCTCGGTTAAACGTTACACGAAAAGTAGTCGAATCCTCATGAAACAAAGGATGTGGCAATTGTTCTTGATCACATTCATAGATCATTTCCTGCGTACCCGTTCCCATTGTTTCAATATAACCACATCGATAGAGAACATTCGCAATCAGTGGATTACGAGGTGAGGAACTGTGTATGCTCGTTAATTGCTCTACCGTGATCCCTCGAGGTAAAGCACCATGACTGATAATATCCAAATGGTCAAGGTATAGCATGACACTGACCGAACCACCTACAATACGGTAGTCACGATGCGCTAGCGCATTCAACAACGCTTCACGCAGCGCCAATGGCGGATAGTCTGGTTTATCAACTCGCTGGACCCGATCGGCTTTAAAATAACTGGCCACTGACGTATGACGGTATAAAAAATCTAAGGCATCATCTAATAGCTGGAATAGATGACCATGGATCCGTTGAGAATCAATCATGTTACGTTTTGCTTGATCTTTGAAATACCCTAAGACAATAACACTACCTGGAAATTGAGGTAATGGATCTGTGCAGAATAAGACCATGGCCGCATTAGTTATCATCTTTGTCAATGTCAATGAAAATTCCATAGCTTATGTCAGAGAAAATTCCATAGTTGGGGTAAAATTTTTTAGGTCATATTTTATCTTCTTTGATATGTTTTGCTCTATAACTGGGCCCATTAATTTTGAAGATTTCGGCATGATGAACTAAGTAATCGAGGATGGCACTGGTTAAAATAGCATCAGTAAAGATATCCCCCCACTGCTCAAATGTTTTATTCATTGTAAGAATACACGCCCCTTTCTCATAGCATTTTGATATGACATCAAAAAAGTCATCCGCCGCATAGTTTGCCATCGCTTTAAACCCTAGTTCATCTAAAATCAACAAGTCTGGCACAAGATATTCTTTGATTTTCTTACAATAAGAATTATCCGCCTTAGACATATGCAACTGATCTAACATTTCACCGACACTTATAAATAAAACGTTAAAACCTTTTGCAATAGCATTGAGTCCAATAGCTGTCGCCAAGTGTGTTTTTCCTGTGCCAGGGTTGCCAATAAAGATAACATTGGCATGCTTACGTATAAATTGACACGTATAAACATCATTAAACTGTTTTTAGTTAATAGAAGATTGAAAACTAAAATCAAACATATCCAGTGTTTTATTATTCACAACTTTTGCTTTCGCAAATAAACGCTCATGAACATTTGTAGCCATACCGGACAGTTTTATTGATGGTATACACGTGGAGGAAATTAGACAGAAAAAATTGGAAAAAAATGAAGTTCCTGAGGCCGCTTAACTATGCAATATACAAAATTTGACAATAACTCGCTGCGGTCTGCCTGGATATGCTCATATATAACGTTTTTTACTGCAGCTAATGAATATGCTTTTCTGGTATTTGTCAAAGATGCTTCTGTATTATTTTAAGTGAACTGGCTTGGCGCGAAGAAAATTGTGGCGGTACTGGCAGGTTAGGCGTACCTGCTTACCTCTTCTACTTTCCTAGCGTAGACGCCTTTTGTGCAGAGCTTGAGTCTTGTCGAAGATAATTAACAGTATGATCACCTCGTAAATAATCTGTTTTTACCGTAATCCCCTCATCTAACCAGCGCTTGAAATCAAATTTCACTATCAACTTTTCCCAGCGATCAAACAACTTATGCTCTTTTGCAATATCATTTAACCTTTTTGCATGCCTATCGGCTGATTCACTTTGAATTTTACTTGCATACTCAAGGAATTTCTCATCACCTTGTATCGTTCCTGCAAGATCCATTGCGACGGCAGCCATTTTAAACTCACCCGGCTTATAGTCTGGAGGAGTCTTTTGTCGCGTAGTCTTAAGTAGTTCTTCCGGTATAAGATCTAATACAGTGTTTCCCCAGCAAGAGAGATTAGCTCTCAACTTGTGCCTTGGGTGTGTATACCTGGCAATGGCCATTAAAAATTCTGGTTTGTCTTCTTCGTTAACGGATTGGTAATTTCTTAGGTAACGGTACAACAATATATCGTCTGCATTTTGCTTTGCCCATCCACGCTGTGCAATATTGATGACTGAGCATTTAGATAGAAATGGGCTAACGAATGCCTTTGTTTGCTGTTCAAAAATCGTCTGATTTTTTTCTATAATATTACTAAGTTGCTTGGCATTCCAGTCCTTGGGTAATGCTTCGTTTTTGTCAAGTCTCAATAAACAGTTTGCTGCCGTCTGTTTTACACACTCTGCCAATTCTCGTTGTTCATTGTCATCTTGTGATATCGGGGTTGTTTGGTAAACATGCATAAAATAATCAATAATATGAGTTTTGAGTATTGCATGCTGCGAAGGTGTGATATTCTCAGGGACGACAGGGTAAATCGCCATCAATACGCGTAGCAACGCTGTTTGCGCAGCTGGCTCTTTCAGCCAATCTAGCTTCTTATCGGGTGATTTCAATCTCTGGAAACTTGGCTCCCATTCCTTTTCGTCGGGTAACACTTTTTCGACAAAATTCTCTTGCCATCCTTTTAATTGCTCAAAATAGGGCTTGCGCACCTGATAATAACGATATATTTTTTTACCACGACCCCAAAGACTTTGAGCGAACCGAATACCACCGGCCACAGCACCACCAATAGTTGCTCCATCCGATGCGATGGCGCCAGTTACTAATTCACCTACGCCTGCCGCTTGAAGTAATAACTCGCCGGTAATACACGCAAAGTGAGCTCTTTTTTGCCAGGCTGTGGTATTGGTTTCTAGCCGAGTCAGCGTATCATTTGCATACTTTACAGCCGCTTTGATTGTTTGCATACGGACATCATCGTCTTTCTTGTTCTTTCCTAGGCGCTTACTAAGATTGTGCAGGGCCGCTTTCAATGGTTTAATATGTAAATTTTTATTTATATTCTCTACTGGATTGGGTGGACTTATCATTGCCACTAAGGTTTGATACATGCTATTTAGCAATGTCGCTGTTACCGCCAAATCAGGAGCGTGAAGACTATTCATTCTTTCCAGCAGAACGCGCTGAACCTGTACTTTATCACCAGACCCAACACCGGGCGCAGTAACGCCCGTCTCTAAAGCTTCAAACAAATGTTGAAAGTTTAGGGGATTTTCCTGAATATGTCGGGCCAATTGATTGATAACTAATCTAGTAATATTTTCATCAGCACAGGCTAGTAGCGCTAGCCCTTGCGTAATCGATGGTTTATCTGAAGTTATTTCTGGCAATATATCTTTTTCTACTATTGCCTTTATTGTATTTAGCAGTACCTCATCGCCATTATCTTGCGCCAAATGATAAGCACATACCAAATGCGTAGTATCAACAAATGGAGCAAAACAAAGTTGTGCTTTGGCTTTATCCATTGCATCTTCTGTTTCAGGTGCCGAGCTAGCGGGTATTATTGTAGAAATTTCTATGCACTCTTGATTACCAGTATTAGATTCTACAATTAATCCTTCTATATTCTCCTGTGAGTGCTTATCTTTCTTTGATTGCCTAGTAGATGTTGTTAGTATTTTCAGTTTGTCTTCAAAGCTATGTTTTTTTTCAGTGTTTTCTAAGGCGTCATAAACGTTCACTAATCCTGTTAAGCAGCGTTGCTTTAAGCCTAGATTTGGCCCTGTATTAGAAAGACTTTCAAGTTTTGACCAGGCAAACTTTAGTTCAGCTTTAGCACTGTTAGTCGAGCCGTCTTTTAAGTACTCTTCTCCCTGACTAACAAACTCTTTAATCTTATCCAAAACCTCGCTATCAGCTGCTCGCAACTTGTCTAAGATCGTTTGATATATTTTCGCTTTCTCAGGCTTTTCCATCGTGCTATAAGTGTTTATAAGTAGCTCTAAACATTCTTCTTTCAAATCAGCAGCATCAGAGTTTTTTAGCTTAGATAAAATCCCCCATACATCCAAGTAATTGCCTATAGCTTTTTTTACCTGACTTTGATTTTTCCCTGCAGCTATAAGTCCTTTTGCACGATTTAGTTTAGCATCTCCGTTATCCATAGCCTGACTCCCTTTAAAAAAATTTACTATATTGCAATTATCACTGTCACATAAGAATTCCGTTGGTTTAATTGAATATGTTGTGCTTTAATCCCCCTCTACACTTTATCCCCTTTCCCGCATACAAACATCGATCAACGATCTTGCACATTGACGAAAAGCGTTCCAATTATCGGACACCAACTCACTCATGTGTCGTCTTAAAGTAAAACAAATAGATCATCATTGTCAAGTGGACTTTTTCAAATTCGGCAGACGCACTGTTTCCTGATAGCGTGTCAATGTGAATGAAAATCCCATAGCTAGGATAACAGTGTAGACCAATTGGTGGATCATTTTACAGCTAAATTGGGCCGATTCAGAGGATCAAACTCAATCTTTGTTTCTAAATATATTTTTACACCTATTTATCATTTTAATTATAGGCAATTATTAGAAATAACATACTATTAAAAACCAGTAAGTTGGCCATATATTGATCAGGCAGTGGTGGCTTCAGTATAAAGTATGGAGATATAATGACACCATTGAAAAGTATTACCATTTAAAATCACGAAATTCTTTATGAAAGTAAATTCTGTTAACGTAAGATTCAGTTATTGGGTTGATAGTCAATCCTGAGTTGTCAGGTCCCTTTCTATAAGGTTGCAGATCTTTTTGGATCTGTTGGATAATGGATGATGGTAATGTTAATTTTTCTGTTTGTCCTGCTTGTGTCACAAACACTTTGCCTGCTTGTTCATAGATTAAAACATGGTTCTTTGCTAATTGAAGTTTAGTGTAATAACGAGCGTTGGAGTCGAGTTTATTATATAAGGGAAGCAATAAATAGACTGGGATATCTACTAGAGATAATATAGAACGACGTTTACCATCTAAGAAAAACAAACTGTCTAAGAGTTTCTTAGTTTTATTGGGCCATCTAGATAATTGCTTAGCTACCCTTGCCGCGATAGCGATGCGATCAAATATATTTATATGCTGATTTTGAATATTTACTAACGCGATATCAATATCTTCTGAAGTTAGATAATCAAGCGAGTCTATACTTTTTGCTAAGATAATGCCAATACTCTTATAAGTCTCATCTTGACATAAAGCCAACACAGCATCGGCGGTTCCTGGTAACCGAGATAAATATGGGCCTATGCTTTTCGCGAGGTTGAGGCGAATTTCCAACTCCACTTTTATATTCCGAAATAACATCCATACCGCATCGACAGCCTCTCGAGTTTGAGCACAATGTCGGCCAGCACTTGCTGCCAGTTTGCAGCGAACATGATAATTTATCTCATCATCTCGAAGTAACTTCAATACCTTATCTACATATTCTGGTATTTTTGATAGGTATGAACCTGCGTTTCTCGCTAGATTGCAGCGAACTTGAATATCCATCCTCTTATCAAGAAGTAATGTAAATAACACATCAAACACTTCTGGAGTTTGAGACAAATGTGCACCTGCATTTGCTGCTAGATCACGGCAAGCATATTTTTCTACTTTCTCATCTCGAAACAAAATCAATACCGCATCTGTAAATTCTTGGTTTTGATGGCAATAGAGGCTTATGCTTGCAGCCAATTTGCAACGAATCCTTCCATCCATTTTCTTATCCCGAAGTATCCTCAATACTTTATTGAAAGTTTCTGAAGTTTGAATACAATATGGACCTGTGCTAATAGCCAAGGCAGCACGAACAGTCTTATCTACTGTCTTATCTTGAAGAAACTTTAATACCTCAACTACAGCCTCGAAGGTTTGAGTACAATGTGAGCCTGTGCTTTGCGCTAGGTCACGTCGAACTATCCAATCCACTTTCTCATCTCGAAGTAACATTAATATCTTATCAGCCATTTCTGGAACTTGAGGCAAATGTGCACTTGCACTTTCCGCTAGCTTGCTGCGAACAGTCCAATTGACTTGATTATCTTGAAGTAATACCCATACTGCATCGATAGATTTTGGAGTTTGAATACAATGTGGACTAGCACTTGCTGCTAGTTCGCAGCGAATGTCATCACCTATCTTATTATCTCGAAGTAACTCCAATATCCTATCGGCCATTTCTGGAACTTGAGGCAAATGTGCACCTGCACTTCCCGCTAGCTTGCTTCGAACAATCTCATTGACTTCATCATCTTGAAGTAATACCCATACTGCATCGATAGATTTTGGAGTTTGAATACAATGTGGACCAGCACTTGCTGCCAGTTTACCGCGAATGTGATGACGTATCTTATTATCTTGAAGTAACTTCAATACTTCATTCACATATTCTGGGATTTTTGACAGATGTGAACTTGTACCTATCGCCAATTCGCAGCGAACATCTCCACTCACTTTATCATTTCGAAGTAACTTCAATACTTCATTCACATATTCTGGGATTTTTGACAGGTGTGAACTTGTACCTATCGCCAGTTCGCAGCGAACATCTCCACTCACTTTATCATTTCGAAGGAATGCTAATATCAAACTCACATATTTTAGTGCTTGTGACAAATGCAAACCTGTGTTTTTTGCAAGAACACTGCGAACATAATCACTTACCTCTTCATCACAAAGGAATGTAAAGATCAAATCTACATATTTTGGGGTTTGAGCACAATGCTGACCTGCACTTATCGCAAACTTGCTACGAATGCCAACACTTATCTTTTGATCTCGAAGCAGCATTAATACCGCATCGGCATTCATTTTTATGATCTGAGGGCATGCTGACAAGGTATCTAAAGCAGGTTCTTGCCAAGCTTTTAGAAACTTATTAAATTTCTTTAAACGCAGCTTAACAGCTTGCAGCAATTTATGTTGGTATGAACCTATTAAGGCAACTTCTGTGTTTAAAGACATACTGGCTTCCAAACAGCGTGTCAACAAATCAAACTCAAAAATCCCAACCCACTCTCGAGGGCCTTCTATCATAAGTGAGAGAAAATCATTTAATACTTTGGGATATCGTTTCAACAAGCCGGCTACTAATGGCCAAACTAATGAAAAGTTTAAGTTATATTTATACATATGGATTACTTGAGAAATTTGCATTTTTTCCCTCTCTGCTTCTTTCCTCAAGTGCTCTGCTATCACGTTTGCTGCTAAAAATTCTTGAAAGGATAAATGTAGAAAACAGTATTGCAAATCGTTACTATCCAGCTTGCTAATCTGTTTAATCAAACCAGATTGTTCTAGTAACTCCATATCATCGTCAGCTAACTCACACTTTTTCATCAATTTATAATCACTTTGTTTTGGTGTCACACCATCCAACCAATCCAGCGCCAAATCAGTAGTGTTTCGCACCAGTCCCTCAAATGCCCACTGGCCTAATATCATCATCACTCTTTTATATTCCTTATTATTAAAAATATTATTGTTAAGCAGTAATTCTGCTTTTTTTAACCCGTACTTTTTATCTCTCCAGACGCGGAATAAATCCATCATTAAGGCTGTGTACAAATCACTCCGAGACAAATGTGCCAGTACAGATGTATCTTGCTTATTTATAGAGAGTTTCCACCATCGCTTTAGCAAATACGCATTAATTGGGATGTGCGCCATCTCCCAGGTGTTTTGATTGCCTTTTAACGCTTTAATAAAAGTCTCTGGTTTGTCATCCTTACTTTTTAACACTTTTTTAAAATAGGTAGAAATATTATCATCCTTAAATCCAGTGATTTCTGCTAAACCTTGATGCTTTGTCCATTGGCATAAATTATTCACCGCATAAGGCCGAGTTGTCACTATTTTCTTAAATGCTAGATTAAATAAACGGGTCAGCAATCGCCCTGCCATACTCTCTCGCTTAATTTCTGGCAATTCGTCTAAACCATCGAATAAAAGCAAACATTTTTCTGGTATCTTACTCATGTGTCGAAGTATATGCTGCATCTCATCCGCCGATACTGACAAACCGCCTAAGCAAGCAAAACGCAACAAATCAACATCTGTCCAATCAGGATTAAATATTTTTTCGTGCAAGTAACGACATCGAATTATCAGGATCATATCAAACGTTGACCATAATCCAATTTTTCTCTCGCCTTGTTTAAAGCGTGCCCATTGATATGCGATATAATCACTCAGTGTAGTTTTACCTACACCTGCAGCGCCTGAAACAAGGACTGTCATTATCTCATTTGGTTGGCTTTCATTAGCATCTTCATAAGTATTAGCATCAAATAACTGTGCTAAATCATCAATAGCCTTTTTGTTGCCTTCTAGCCTATCCCGCTCTCGTAATGGTTTGTAAGAATCGTTATCTTGGTCAGATGAAAATGATGTCTCTTGCCTATCGGTATTAACCACAACTTGAAGATTGACAAAGTAATCAGTAAGAGAAAAATAATCTCTGTCAAATAAACGCTTGTTGACAAACGTCTCTTCTGTATAGTACGCTATCATAGCCGACTGCCAATTTTCCCATAGCTCGCTGACAGCCGCTTCATTGAAGTTTGCTGCTTGTTCTATCATCTGAACCGTTATATGAGGCTCATACTTATCCCCAAGCACGACATCTCCTTGTAGAATTGATGCCTCCAAGGTTTGTGCCAACACACCCGGTTGAGATAACTTGTAATCCAGTGTTTTTTTTAATAACGTGGTATCAACCGATAATCCTTGCTTTTTTGCCAAAGCTTCTTTAAGGGAGTCAAGTATAGTTGGTAATGCTTCTAAACCGATACGATTTGTATCATTTTGGCCGATAGCTGCTTTTGATACATAACCTAAGTCTGATAACACAACATCTATCACTTGGTTTGCTTGCGTTAGTTTCGCGGCCTCAGCTTCAATATGTTGGTAAACAGCTGTCTTAAATGCAGCTAATGAAAGCGTTTGACTCAAAGAAGAGGAAGTTGGCGTGTGTGAGACAAGTCTGTTCGCAGGCACTCCTTCTACTTTTCCGACGTCAAAGTTCCTGTCACTGGCAACTGAGTTTTCTTGAATAAAACTAACCAAATGGTCACCTCGCAAGTAATCAGCTTCTATTGTTATGCCATCATCCAACCAGCGTTTGAAGTCAAGTTTTGCTATTAGCGTTTCCCAGCGGTCAAATAGTCCATAATCTCCTACTATATCATTCAGTCTTTTGTTGTGCTTATCTGCTGATTCATTCTGAATTTCGCTCGCCACCTTTATATAAGCTGCGTCACCGCGTATTTCACCACCGAGTATCATCGTCATTGCTGACGTCTTAAACGTACCTGGCTTGAAAGTGGACGGAGTATTTTGACGTGTAACTTTGAGTAGTTCAGCTGGTATTAAACCTAACACGGTTTCTCCCCAGAAAGATAATCTCGCCTTATGTTTGTGAGCCGGATGTGTATACCTGGCGATAGCCATTAAAAAATCTGGTTTATGCTCTGGCTTGGCAGATTGGTAGCCCTGTAGGTAGCAATAGAGATTGATATCATCAGCATACTGCTTTTGCCAACCACGCTCAGCTATGTTAACCAACGTATCTGATAAAATTGGGGCAGCTAACCGCGTTGTTTGTTGTCGATATATAGTCTGATTTTTTTCAGTGATATTCACTAGTTGGTTATTATCCCATCCGTTGGGTAGTAACTGGCTTTCAGAAAGTCTTAACATACAATTTGCCACCGTCTGTTTCACATACTCAGCTTCTTTACGCTTGGCATCATCACCCTGTGGCACCGTGGTTACCTGATAGATGTGCATAAAATAGTCAACAATATATGTTTTAAGTATCGTGTATTGTGCGACTGTAATACCCGCTGGCTTAACTGGGTAAATAGCCATGAGCACGCGCAGCAGAGCTATCTGTGCTGCAGGATCCAGCAACCAATCCATTTTGCCTTCTTGCGATTGTAATTGGTTGAAGTAAGTCTCCCAAGCTGTTTCATTGGAAAGCACATGCTCAACTAAGTGTTCTTGCCAATCCTTTAACGCCTCAAAGTACGGCTGGCGCGCCTTGTAGTAACGATATATCTTTTTGCCACGACTCCAAACGCTTCGGAAAAACCGAAAACCACTCACAAGCGCACTTCCCGCTGTGATGCCATCAGAGGCAACCGCACCAGCGGCTAATTCACTGACACCCATCGCATGAAGCAGTAATTCACTCATAATGCGTGCAGCATGTACTCTTTTCTGCCAAGGTGTTTTATTTGTCTCTAATTGAGCGAGCGTATCATTAGCATAGCTTACCGCTGCTTTTATGGTTTGCATGGGAATATCATCGTCTTTACTACTTTTTCCTAAGCGCTTAGTGAGATTTCGTAGTGTTGCTTGCAGTGGTTTGATATGTAAAATTTTGTCAATATTTTTCACGAAATTCGGTGGGCTTATCACCACCACCAGTGTTTGATACATGCTATTGAGCAATGCTGCTGTTACAGCCAAGTCAGGCGCATAAAGACTATTCATTTTTTCTAGCAAGACTTGTTGGATTTTCACACTATTACCAATATGGATTGCCCCATCGACTCTGCTCATGCCAACTTCCAAGACATCAAATATATGTTGAAAGTTTGATGGGTTCTCCCGTATATGCTGACTTAGTTGATTGAGTACTAAATTCGTTATTTCTTCGTCGGCACAGCCTAAAAGCACTAGCCCTTGTGTAATCGTTACTTTGTCCAAGGTTATCTCTGGTACTATGTCTTTTGCAACAATACCTTTTATCGCATTAAAAGCTACCTTATCGCCATTATCTTGTGCTAAATGATAAGCACACACTAAATGTAATGTGCTTACAAACGGAGCAAAACATTGCTGCGTTTTCATCATGACATCATCTTCTTTCTTTGAGCCCTGTAGTGACTTTCCCTCTCCCTTCAATGATAAATCAGTGGATGTTTCTAAATCTTTTAGCATAGCATTATAAAATGATGCTTTTTCCTCTTTCCCCAGACAGGTATATGTATTCACAAGCCCTGTCAGGCAGCGTTGCTTTAAGATTAAGCCTTGCCCTACATTAGGGAGCGGTTTAAGTATTGGCCAGGCTTTTTTTCCAAAACTCACTGCCGCATAATCATACTCTTTCCCTTTTAATTGTTTTGTACCATTTTTGAGATGTATTTTCACTAACTGGAGTGTAGCAAACTCTTCTGTTTGCAGTGCTTTTAATTTGCCTTCAAAACTCTTGGCCTTGCTTTCTTTGCCTGCTTTGTTATAGCACTTTACAAATCCTTTTAAGCATTCTTCTTTCAATGATATTGCATCAATTTCATGTACATGAGGCAACATCTTCCATGCTCTTTTATAATTAACTAATGCAAAATCATTATCATTTTGATTCTTAGCTTGTTCTAATTCGCTTCTAACCTTACTTAATTCATCATTTCCCTTTTGCATCACCAACCTCCCTTCGAAAGTTTTCATTACATCGTTACCGCTTTCTGCTAATTGGATATTCAGTTAATGTTGAATTTAACTTATTATTTCAGTTACCATTTTAAAAATAATAAAAAAATGAAATTACATATAGCCTATGCTAACCTTGCACAAACACGTAAATTATACACTACTTGTTAACTCTAATAAATAGCAAATAATATCTGACTTAAAATTGTCCTTAATTTATTAACTAGAAAATCCTATGTTGCTACAGATCTCAGAAATCCTCTCATAATTAAATAACACATAAAACCTGGCTCCACATGCCATGCTGTTTGAGTAAGCTATTAAATATTCGTCCCTGAAAAACCCCTTTATCCTGCTACGTAGCTTATTACTGAATGCTGTTTAGGCACTATTTTTCTCAGGTTAAATGCACAGCCTGAAAGCAACGCATTAATTTTATCGCCTTTTGCGCCATGCAAATAATTTCTATCCATCCGATGAGCTTGCTTTACATGCCCAATGATAGGATCAATTAATTTTTTCATTACCCTTTTGAGTCCTTTTCGACCAGTAACATAAACATTAACATCATCAGGCTGGTTGCTTTTTCCTTTGTAACCTTGATCAACAAACGTATCATTTGCGTGAATGCCGGTGTTTTTTTCTGCATTATCAATAGTTGATTTCAATGTGTGGCCATCATAGGGATTTCCATGAATCGCACTTATTAATATAATCCACGGATCGTTGCATGTTGTAGCTACGGATACTTTACAACCAAATTCATATTTTTTATGTGATATTCCTTTTGAAATGCATTCAACCTCTGGCGCCCATAAACTGTAAATTTTTTGCTTATCGCGTTTCTTTTGGAAAAGTATCTTTTCAGAAATTGATAATAATTTTGATAACTCTGCATCTGGAAAATCAACTTTTCGCTTATAGCGTTTCCCTATATTGTTGACCTATTCTAAGCGAGTATAGTGTTTGCTTGCGAGGTTTCAAAAGCGGCATTTACTTATTGTAAATAAGGTTTTGAATAACGAAGTAAGCAGGCGCTAGATGAAGTCTTAGTTGTAAAACTCACCACTTGATCTGACAGTTTCAATTCTATGACCCAGTTGTATTGCCAGCATCGTCGACGTGTTATGCCAACGGCATCTAATGTAGATTTGTTGGGACGATACCCATATGAATCTGCTAGAAAATGCGGTTCTACCTTTGGTTCAAACTTTAATTTTACTATCATTTGGGCGATTCTATCTTCGATTGTTGGTATCCCTAATACACGCTCACCACCAGACTTCTTTGGAATTGGCATGGCCCTCACTGGTGGCGGAAAATAGCTACCAGAAGACATCCGATTCCAAAGTTTGTAGAGGTTTTTCTTTGCATCCTTTGCATAATCCTCTAACGATTGTTTATCAACACCAGCCGCCCCAGCATTTGATTTTACAAGACGATAGGCTTGCACAAATAGCTGCTTCGGCAGGTCAAATGGTTTTGTCTCTTTCATCATTTCCTCCTAAATTCCTTCAGTTGAACAATGTCATTGACTACTTAGCGCAGCTCTTTTGCTCCGTTGCCATTACAGCATCTTCATCGCTACTACAAGCTGCTCCGCCCCAGTGTCTTGCTTTGGTATTCTTATCCTTATGATTTCGGTCATTTGGATGTCTCTCTTTGCATCAAGACGACTGGTTCCCACAGTTCCATAGGAAAGCCCAGATTAGACTCACGCCATCTACACGCCGGACATCACTTATGCAGTATTCAGGTCACCCATAAATTCATCCTAGAGTACAGCATAACCCCTAGTTTTGATGCCAGTTTTAAAGCTTACGACACTTCATCGATGGTTCACTTGTGTTCGTCTTTCTAATCTATACCTGCCAAGTTGTTCTTAGCTTTTCCTCAATGCTAACCACCATTGCTCTTTACAACAGCAGCTTGAGGTGGTTTGATGCCCACTCCTGATAGTCGACACCGGTGGGTCTGCCACCATCTTTCCTATAGCTTTACAATGTCAAAGGTAGAATAAATTCCATAGTTAATGTCAGAGAAAATTCCATAGACAAGAATTGGCCAGATGTATTAATTATTAACAGTTAGGTTTTTAGGTACTCATAAGATTTGCCATGAAAAACCTAACATGTTAACTCATCCCCTTGGAATAAATGATGAAAGATAAGGAGATGAGTCCATGCTAGGAGTTGCTATGTATACCACAATTGAAACACTTTATAAACTGGGTATGAATAAGTCAGAAATTGCTCGCTCGACGGGGCATGACTGGAAAACCGTTAACAAAGTCATTCACCATGCTCAGTCAGGGAACCCCCCCAAGAAAAAGTCTCATCCCAGTCAATTGGACGCGTATAAAGAAGTTATCTTAGCGCATCTTGAATCGAATTTATCTGGTGTGCGGATCCATGAGCTGCTAAAAGCACAAGGCTGTTGCTTAAGTTATTCTTCAGTAAGAAATTATATTAGCCAGTTGAAAGGTCAACACGATATTTGTATCCGTTTTCATAGTATGCCAGGTGAAGAGGCACAAGTTGATTTTGGTTATGTGGGTAAACTGCCTTCTCCAACAGGAAAAATTCGCAAAGCCTGGGTTTTTAATATGCGATTGAGTTATTCTCGCTTAGATTATTATCACATTGTATTTGATCAGCGAGTGGAGACTTTTATTGATTGTCATATGCATGCTTTTCGTTATTTTAATGGGATCCCTAGCGTAGTTAAAATTGATAACTTAAAGTCAGCTATTCTAAAAGCTAATTTTTATCAACCTGTCTATCAATCTTATTATAAATGCTATGCAGATTATCACGGTTTTCACATTGTTCCTTGTCGTGTCTGCCAACCCCAGGAAAAAGGCAAAGTGGAGTCCGGTATTAAATATGTCAAGCGTAATTTTTTCGCCGGCAGACAGTTTTCTCATTACGCCATGTTGCAATCAGAGCTAGAAAACTGGCTTAACCATTATTGCAATGCGAGGTGCCATGGTACCACTCGCCGGGTGCCTCGAACATTATTTGAAGAAAAAGAACGTGCTGCTTTAATACGGCTACCTGAAAAACCCTTTCGTCATATTGAAGTGGGTCAACGAAAAGTATACAGAGATTGTCACGTTTATATTGAATATAATTATTACTCTGTTCCTTTTGCACATGTTGGAAACGTGGTGGATATTGAAATGGATGAGCATATTATCAGGATTTTCTATGATGGCCAAAAGATAGCTGTTCATAAGCGATTGTCTGAAAAAGGTCAGTTTAGCACAATAGAGTCCCACTACCCTCAACATAAGTGTGTTTTCTCATCGTGCAGTAAGCAACGTCTTTCAGATAAAATGAAAATAATAGGTGAACATGCACATCGATTATTTATGATATTAGTAGAAAAACAACCACACCATTGGTATCGAACCACGCAAGGCATTTTATCGTTGCAAAAAAAATTTGATATGGATGTCATCGAGCGCGCCTGCAACCGCGCGTTATCTTATGGGGCGATTCGATATCAACAAATCAAGTCCATTTGTGAGAGTGGAAGTTATCGTTTGCCGATTAGTCATGAGGAGAAAGTCCATTGAGTACGTTGCATAAAAGATTACGAGCATTTAAATTGTCTGGTATGGCAGCAAATGTTGATGAGCGCTTATCATTTGCTCATGATAAACAACTGGGATATCAGGAGTTTTTAGAGCTGCTGTGCGAGGACGAAGCAAATAATCGTCAACATAATAGTTATAAAAAACGCTTTGCGAAAGCAAAAATTGTGAATAAGAAAACACTGGATATGTTTGATTTTAGTTTTCAACCTTCTATTAATCAAAAACAGTTTAATGATGTTTACACGTGTCAATTTATACGTGAGCGTGCCAATGTTATCTTTATTGGTAATCCTGGCACAGGGAAAACACACTTGGCGACAGCGATTGGACTCAATGCTATTGCAAAAGGGTTTAAAGTGCTATTTACAAGCGTCGGTGAAATGTTAGATCAGTTGCATATGTCTAAAGCAGATAATTCTTATTATAAGAAAATCAACGAATATCTTGTGCCAGACTTGTTGATTTTAGATGAACTAGGATTTAAAGCGATGGCAAATTATGCGGCGGATGACTTCTTTGATGTCATATCAAAGCGCTATGAAAAAGGGGCGTGTATTCTTACAACGAATAAAGCATTTGAGCAGTGGGGAGATATCTTTACTGATGCTATTTTAGCCAGTGCCATCCTCGATCGCTTAGTTCATCATGCCCAAGTCTTTAAAATTAATGGGCCCAGTTATAGGGCAAAACATATCAAGGAGGATAAAATATGACCTAAAAAATTTTACCCCAACTATGGAATTTTCTCTGACATAAGCTATGGAATTTTCATTGACAACAATCAAGCATGTGCTCCTTGCTCATGCTGTTGTGCCTGTGGCACACATGCTGCAGCCTTTTTTAATATTTCTTTCTCCAATTTTAAACGGTTCAGTTCTTTTGTTAACTGCTTAATTTCTTTATGTAAATCAGCTTCATTTTTTGTAGACTCTGACTTTGATAGCCGTGGGTAATATTGTTTAACCCAGCCGTGCAATGTTGTTTCATTAACTCCAAGTCCTCTAGCTGTTTGAGAAATACTTTGCCCAGACTCACTAGCCAGCTTGGCTGATGATTTTTTAAACTCCAATGTATATTGCGTTACCTTCCGTTTGCCCATAATTTAGCCTCCTCTACCTCGTGGTATTTTAACTTTTTTGTCCAGAATAGTGTAGACACATCAAGCAATATCCCAAATGTTAAATTTTGGATTACTCAATAATCGATCAATTTGTTTCGTTGCATGCTTTTTGTCTAGTCCTTTCGCAAAAGCTAAACCTTCACCTATCGCATGCAGACGAATGGAATCACTATTGAGCAAAACCCATCGCGACGTCAGCTAAGCTGTGTTGCCGTTTTTTATGCATATTGCTTTTAAATATTTGAGATAGTTATTGCTGAATATCATTAAGGGCTAAAGAGGTTGTTAACATGTTGTCGAAGCTCCATTGATTAAAGACATCAGAACAGTATGATTCCATTTAAAAAATTCTCAATAGCCTGTTGAGAAAAAATAAGATGGCCTAAAGGCTATTTCTTTAAAAATGCCGAGGTTTGTCGCTATCTTGTTGCGAAATGTCGTTAAAATGCGGGGATCTCTAAGCTTCAGGTGTCGTGTAGCTAATGATAGTCCCTTTGATATGCCTGGAATATTATCATTAAAACTAACATAGGCTAAACGAATAAAGTTTTTCCCCAAAACATGTCAACTGACCCTGTTATGGCTCGTACAGATAAATTGCTCGCACTGTATTCGACGATAAAAAAATCTTTAGAAATACAACTTCGAGGGATTTCTTACAGCCCTCTTTTAATTATATTTATTTCTCCATGATTATTCCGCCAGAAGAAAAAAGTGACGCAGCGGAGTCCTGTCAAGCCTAAACTTTGTTTATGTCGATGTATGTGTGAAGTTGACATGGTTTTTCTCTTAGCAGGCCAAGGGAAGAAATTGTGATAAGAGAAACTTTCTGTGTTTTGATTCATCGCCTGCTGGCTTATCTAAAG
>CBDDLJ010000001.1:0-26847 GCA_965230635.1 Gammaproteobacteria bacterium | reverse complement strand
GTTATGGGAACTTGATTATTGTAAAACATAATGACGAATATTTAAGTGCTTATGCCCATAATGATAAAAATTTAGTTAAAGAAGGTGCCAGCGTTAAAAAAGGAGAAAAAATTGCGTTGATGGGCAGAACTGGTACAGATAAAACGCAATTACATTTTGAAATTCGTAAAAATGGTCAACCCGTTAATCCAATAATATATATTGCGGGTTAGTATAAGCTAAAAATATAGAGAAAGGAGATCCCATGTCGGAACAATGCCAGGAGCAAGTTGAGAAAGATGCTAACGTTATTGAATTTATGGAGTTATCAAAATTGAATGATTTCAAGCCATACGATGATGAGCAAGATGAAAATGATGCTGATCAAGAAGCAGCGTCAAAAGATGCTGAAGAGTTTGCCGAAAAAATGAGTCAAATGAAAAAAACAAGTGTTGCTAGTGCAAAGAATTTAGATGCGACTCAATTATATCTTAGCGAAATAGGGTTTTCCCCATTATTATCCGCTGAAGAAGAAGTCTATTTTGCACGTGAAGCACTGAAAGGGAATGCGGCGGCACGCAAACGCATGATTGAAAGTAATTTACGCTTGGTTGTAAAAATTTCACGACGTTACATCAATCGTGGTTTAGCATTGCTTGACTTAATTGAAGAAGGTAACTTAGGTTTAATCCGCGCAGTTGAAAAATTTGATCCTGAGCGTGGGTTTCGTTTTTCAACTTACGCAACGTGGTGGATACGACAAACCATTGAGCGTGCCATTATGAATCAAACCCGAACTATTCGATTACCGATCCATGTTGTCAAAGAATTAAATGTTTACCTACGTGCGGCACGGGAATTAACACAAAAGCTGGATCATGATCCTAGTCCAGAAGAAATTGCAGAGTTAGTCGATAAGCCAATTGATGAAGTTAAACGAATGCTAGGCTTGAATGAGCGCATTGCATCGGTTGATACTCCGATTGGCAAAGATGCTGATAAAAGTTTGTTAGATACATTGACAGATGAAAACAATAACGATCCAGCTGAATTATTGCTAGATGACAATTTACGTGAAAACATCGATGATTGGTTATCCGAATTACCGGAGAAGCAACGTGAAGTCTTAGCACGTCGTTTCGGCTTGTATGGTTTTGAGAAAGCCACACTGGAAGAAGTTGGCAGGGAAATTGGATTGACGCGTGAACGTGTTCGCCAAATTCAAGTTGAAGCATTACGATCATTACGTGAAATCCTTGAGCAACACGGATTATCTAGCGACTTAATCTTTGAGGAATAACCGCGTTGGTGCACTCATTATTGTATGAACTAATGTATTTTAGCGGTGTCTACAGCGAAACATCCGCTTCATAACATCATTTTTATCGATAATATGATGTTTTAATGCGCCTATGGCATGTAATACAACAAATCCAAACAGCGTCCAGGCGAGCACTAAGTGCATATCAACTGCCGTATGGGCAATGACCTTCGATGTTGGAATGCCAGGAAGAGGTATTTGACCTAATCCATAAAAGTTAGGAAATTTTCCTGCTGCAGTGGATAGAATCCAGCCAGATAAAGGCATTGCAACTAATAAAACATAAAGCATCATCCGTACAATAGTTGCAAGTGATCCTTCCCATTGTTTCATTTCTGCGGGATAAGCCGGTTTTTTGTTAAATGATGACCATAAAATAAACAGAACTGCGAATAAAAGAGTCAATATGCCAGTTGATTTGTGAATGAAATAAGCTTTACCTTGCCAATAATCATTCGGAATTTTGCCCATAATGCTTCCCAATGAAAGCATAAAGATGATCAAGATCATAACAATAAAATGAAGTGTTTTCGTGACACTGCCGTATTCTGAGGAAGAATTACAGATAGACATAATAATCTCCTTTTCGTTATTGCAATTTGTCCATTAATGCCATTATTCTTACATAATTTGTAACGATTCACCATAGCTAGAATGAATAAGTTTGTCCTCAATAAATTGACAAAAAAATTACCATAAGAATAGGTGTGTGGACATTATTGAGCCATGGCTTGTCATTAAATTGATCAAAAAATGCTGAATAGTTACCTTCACTCAATATATTTGCTTAGGGGATAGGCATGATAAGGCTTAGTAACAAAGTACGCACGTTAAAACAATCAGGGATTCGATCTGCGAGTGTGCAGTGTGCGGCAGTAAAAGGGATTAATCTTGGCCAAGGTGTGTGTGATTTGCCTGTGCCAGAAGCGATTAAGCGAGCTGCGCATGATGCAATTGAACATAATAAGAGCATGTATTCTGCCTGTGAAGGTGTGTTTGAACTGAGGCAAAAAATTACTGAAAAAATTTCCCAGTTTAATAACATGCATGTTGATCCTACAACTGAAGTGGTGGTGACGCACGGTGCAACAGCTGCGTTTGTTTGTGCAGTAATGACATTATTTGATCCGGGTGATGAAGTGATCTTGTTTGAACCGTTTTATGGCTACCATAAAAATATTTTAAATTTACATCAAATAAGTGTAAAAAGTGTGCCGCTATGTATCGATGATCTGTCGTTTTGCTTGGAAGATTTAACTAACGCTATCACAGAAAAAACAAAAGGTATTGTTATTTGCTCTCCAAATAATCCTACAGGTAAAGTCTTTAGTTCGGAAGAATTATTGTCAATAGGTAGAATTGCCAATCAACATGGATTGTCAGTGATAACCGATGAAATCTATGAATATATTACTTATCCAGGTTACGAGCATATTTCATTTGCGGCATTAGAAAATTTTTGGGAATTTACAGTGACTATTTCTGGTTTTTCTAAAACGTATAACATGACAGGATGGCGTTTAGGTTATGCGACTGGACCAGCAGAAGTGATTGAAAAGATGGCATTAGTACATGATTTACAGTACGTTTGTCCAGTAACACCACTACAGCATGCTGTGATAGCGGCGTTATCTTTCTCTGGCAGTTATTATCAAGAAATGCAAGCAAGCTATCTATCTAAGCGTGACAATATGGTTGCTTCATTAAGACAGTTAGGCTATCAAGTAACAGAACCACAGGGTGCTTATTATTTGTTGGCAGACATTAGGCATTTACAGCAAGAAAACGCTGAACAAGCTGCGGCATGGATGCTAGAAAAAGCCAAAGTGGCTGTTGTACCTGGGACAGCATTTTATAATAACCCTGCAGATGGTGATAATGTTGTTCGCTTCTGTTATGCACTAAGCGAAGAAAAAATTAATCAAGCACTACAGCAATTAGCAAAGTTATGTTAAGAATCAATTGCCGTGTTGATATTAAATAACTCTCATTCAGGGGTGTTTGCAATACAGTTAGTTAACACGTTTTGTACTAATAAAACAAATGCCTTTAGTAAGGAATTGTTTTCGTGTGTGTAATGTTAATTTGTTAAAATGCTGTTACTAAGCTTTACTGTTTTAATACAGCGCTATTAATTAACAATGATTATCAATATATTTGAATGAAAATGCCTACTATGTTAGGGTATTATTTTCAAGCTGAATGTTAAAATATAATGCGCTGATTAAATATAATACAATTTTGGGGGAGTTACAATGGATACACTTAGCGAAGGCATTAGTCTAGAATTCACTGCAGCCAGTGATTCAGAAGATAGTCAAGAATTTACCCGAGACGCTAGCCAAGAATTTACCGTAGTCACTGACCCAGATGTTAGCCAGGAATTTACCAATGGCTCCTCTAATCAGGGAGGAACAATTCTTGGTGACTTGACTTTTAATTCGTTTGACGAAAAGTCTCTAACTGAAGAAAAACTGAGTGAAGAATTAGCCAACTTAAAATCAGCCTTGAGTTGTGAACAAGAAAAGATAAAGTCTCTGCAAGAGGAATTAAAACAGACTGAAGAGCGGTCTAATGGCTTAGTAAAAGAGCTTGCCGAAGAACGATCAGGAAATACAACACTTTTATCGTTGAAAGAAGAAGAGATAAAAAAATTACAAGAGGAGCATTCAACCCTGAATGCGGCTTTAAAAGCTAGTGAGACAAAATATCAAGAAGCTCAAGCAGCTTTATCATCGAAAGAAACGATGATAAAAAAGTTACAGGAGGAGTACTCAACTCTGAGTGAGGCCTCAAAAGCTAGTGAGATAAAATATCAAGAAGCTCAAGCAGCATATGATAAGCAGATAGAACAGGTCAAAGATCAGTTATCATCGAAAGAAGCGGCGATAGAAAAATTACAGGAGGAGTATTCAACCCTGAGTGAGGCTTTAAAAGTTAGTGAGGCGAAATATCAAGAAGCTCAGGCAGTTTTATCATCGAAAGAAACGGTGATAGAAAAATCACAGGACGAGTATTCAATCCTGAGTGAGGCCTCAAAAGCTAGTGAGATAAAATATCAAGAAGCTCAAGCAGCATATGATAAGCAGATAAAACAGGTCAAAGATCAGTTATCATCGAAAGAAGCGGCGATAGAAAAATTACAGGAGGAGTATTCAACCCTGAGTGAGGCTTTAAAAGTTAGTGAGGCGAAATATCAAGAAGCTCAGGCAGTTTTATCATCGAAAGAAACGGTGATAGAAAAATCACAGGACGAGTATTCAATCCTGAGTGAGGCCTCAAAAGCTAGTGAGATAAAATATCAAGAAGCTCAAGCAGCATATGATAAGCAGATAAAACAGGTCAAAGATCAGTTATCATCGAAAGAAGCGGCGATAGAAAAATTACAGGAGGAGTATTCAACCCTGAGTGAGGCTTTAAAAGTTAGTGAGGCGAAATATCAAGAAGCTCAGGCAGTTTTATCATTGAAAGAAACGGTGATAGAAAAATCACAGGAGGAGTATTCAACCCTGAGTGAGGCTTTAAAAGCTAGTGAGACGAAATATCAAGAAGCTCAGACAGCTTTATCATCGAAAGAAGCGGTGATAGAAAAATTACAAGAGGAGTATTCAATCCTGATTCAGGCCTCAAAAGCTAGTGAGATACAATATCAAGAAGCTCAAGCAGCACATGATAAGCAGATAGAACAGGCCAAAAACCAGTTATCATCGAAAGAAGCGGCGATAGAAAAATTACAGGAGGAGTATTCAACGCTGAGTGAGGCTTTAAAAGCTAGTGAGGCGAAATACCAAGAAGCTCAGGCAGTTTTATCATCGAAAGAAACGCTGATAGAAAAATCGCAGGAGGAGTATTCAATTCTGAGTGAAGCCTCAAAAGCTAGTGAGATAAAATATCAAGAAGCTCAGACAGCTTTATCATCGAAAGAAGCGGTGATAGAAAAATTACAAGAGGAGTATTCAATCCTGATTGAGGCCTCAAAAGCTAGTGAGACAAAATATCAAGAAGCTCAAGCAGCACATGATAAGCAGATAGAACAGGCCAAAAACCAGTTATCATCGAAAGAAGCGGTGATAGAAAAATTACAGGAGGAGTATTCAACGCTGAGTGAGGCTTTAAAAGCTAGTGAGGCGAAATACCAAGAAGCTCAGGCAGTTTTATCATCGAAAGAAACGCTGATAGAAAAATCACAGGAGGAGTATTCAATTCTGAGTGAGGCTTCAAAAGCTAGTGAGATAAAATATCAAGAAGCTCAAGCAGCACATGATAAGCAGATAGAACAGGTCAAAGATCAGTTATCATCGAAAGAAGCGGTGATAGAAAAATTACAAGAGGAGTATTCAATCCTGAGTGAGGCTTTAAAAGCTAGTGAGACAAAATATCAAGAAGCTCAAGCAGCACATGATAAGCAGATAGAACAGGCCAAAAACCAGTTATCATCGAAAGAAGCGACGATAGAAAAATTACAGGAAGAGTATTCAACGCTGAGTGAGGCTTTAAAAGCTAGTGAGGCGAAATATCAAGAAGCTCAGGCAGTTTTATCATCGAAAGAAACGCTGATAGAAAAATCACAGGAAGAGTATTCAACCCTGAGTGAGGTTTTAAAAGCTAGTGAGACGAAATATCAAGAAGCTCAGGCAGCTTTATCATCGAAAGAAACGGTGATAAAAAAATTACAGGAGGAGTATTCAATCCTGAGTGAAGCCTCAAAAGCTAGCGAGATAAAATATCAAGAAGCTCAAGCAGCACATGATAAGCAGATAGAACAGGTCAAAGATCAGTTATCATCGAAAGAAGCGGCGATAGAAAAATTACAGGAGGAGTATTCAACGCTGAGTGAGGCTTTAAAAGCTAGTGAGACGAAATATCAAGAAGCTCAGGCAGTTTTATCATCGAAAGAAACGGTGATAGAAAAATTACAAGAGGAGTATTCAATCTTGAGTGAAGCCTCAAAAGCTAGTGAGATAAAATATCAAGAAGCTCAAGCAGCACATGATGAGCAGATAGAGCAGGCCAAAGGTCGGTTATCATCGAAAGAAGCGGCGATACAAAAACTGCAGAAAGAGTATTCAATCCTGAGTGAGGCTTTAAAAGCTAAGGAGGCGGAATATCAAAAGACTCAAGCAGTACATGATGATCAGATTGATGCACTACAAGCGAAAGCTGACACACTGACGTCAACTCATGATATGTTGCGTGAAGCAGAAGCAAAGAGCAAAGCACTGCAAGCACAATTAGAACAAGCCGAAGAGCAGTTGTTATCGAAAGAAACGGTGATACATAAATTACAGGATGAGTATTCAATTTTGGGTGAGGCTTCAAAAGCTAGTGATACAAGATACCAAGAAGCTCAAGCAGCTTTATCATCGAAAGAAGTGGTGATACAAAAATTACAGAACGATTATTCAGCCCTGAGTGAGGCTTTAAAAGCTAGTGAGATAAAATATCAAGAAATTCAAGTAGCTTTATCATCGAAAGAAGCAGCGATAGAAAAATTACAGGAGGAGTATTCAACTCTGAGTGAAGCCTCAAAAGCTAGTGAGATACAATATCAAAAAACTCAAGCAGTGCATGATAAGCAGATAGAACAGGCTAAAAATCAGTTATCATCGAAAGAAGTGATGATAGAAAAATCACGGGAGGAGTATTCAGCGCTGAGTGAGGCTTTAAAAGCTAGTAAAACGAAATATCAAGATACTCAAGCGGCCTTATCATCGAAAGAAGCGGCAATACAAAAATTGCAGCATGAGTATTCAACTCTGAGTGAAGCCTCAAAAGCTAATGAGATAAAATATCAAAAAACTCAAGCAGCGTATGATAAGCAGATAGAACAAGCCGAAGAGCAGTTGTTATCGAAAGAAACGATGATACAAAAATTACAGCATGAGTATTCAATTCTGGGGGAGGCTTCAAAAGCTGGTGATATAAGATATCAAGAAGTTCAAGCAGCTTTATCATCGAAAGAAGTGACGATAGAAAAATTACAGGAGAAGTATTCAACGCTGAGTGAGGCTTTAAAAGCTAGTGAGACGAAATATCAAGAAGCTCAAGCAGTTTTATCATCGAAAGAAGCGGCGATACAAAAAATACAAGAGGAGTATTCAACGCTGAGTGAGGCTTTAAAGGCTCAAGAGACGGAATATCAAAAGGCTCAAGCAGCATATAATGATCAGATTGATGCACTACAAGCGAAAACTGACACGCTGAAGTCAACTCATGATACTTTGCGTGAAGCAGAAGTAAAGGGCAAAGCACTGCAAGCACAATTAGAACAAGCCAAAGAGCAGCTGACATTAAAACAACAAGAGATGAAAAAGCTAGAGCGAGATAACGCTGACTTAAAAATAAAAATTTCTAAAGAGCAAGACCTAAAGAAAGAGCTTGCATCATTTGTTCTGGATTTGCAATCAGAGATTGCTTTTGCCAAAGCTAAGAATAGTGATATTGCATCATTTTGTTCTAAACTGGAAAATCACATAAAAAAACTAGAGGAAGATGATTTAATCCTTATTGATGAATCAACAGCTAGAGAGCTTAAGCATCAACAAGTTGAAACAGAGCTTAATGAGGAAATTGACCGACTAAACGCAACAATTAATACAACTACAGAAACATTGAACAATGAACAGAAAAATAAAAGAGAGCTACAAGAGAAATTAAAAAACGCTGAAAAGCTGTTGAGTGATTTTGTCGATAAATACATAGAGGATGACACATCTGGGTTATCCTTTGAGCAGATACTTAAAAAGCCAAAGAAAATCAAGCAGACCACGAAGAAAACCGTAGCTTTTAAGCATTTGCTAGAGGCTGATCTTTCCGAGGAGCGAGAAAAAAATAAGGAACTACAATTAAACATTAGTGAATTGAAAAATAAGATAGAAGGATTAAATAAAAAGAATTCAATGTTGGCTAAGAACTCAAGGAATCAAGAAGTGTTTGTAAGCGATGTTGCAGGTGCTAATGTTACCTTAGAAGAAAGACTTTCCAAGGAGCAAGAAAAAAATTCCACTCTTTTATTGACCAATGACGCTTTAGAAAAAAAACAAGCAGAACTTAAAAAGAAAAACAGTCAACTAAACACTGAAAAAACGCAAGTTGAACAGTCTCGCGCAACATTACTTCAACAAGTGACCCAGTTAAAAGAAGAGAAAACGATCTCTCAAACAGAATTGAACAGATTAACTAACAAAGTTACCCAGCTAAAGAATAAACATTCAGCCACTTTAAGAAAAAGCAAAGAAGAAATAGCCAGGCTTAAGCAGCAGATGGCTCAGCGAGTAAAAAATACTTCTCCATCGGTGTCGATACTAAGTAAATTCCAAGTTATATTCCCTCATCGTTTGCCAGCGCCAACTGATAGAAATGAGGTTAGTCGCTTTTCAATTCTTGGTTCTAGCCAAAAATTATCAGGTGTAACTGCACTAGCATCAGACCAATATAATGCTATGGAAAGTGCAGTCAAAGAACGAGCTGCTGAACAAGTTATTAAAGCTATTAAAGATTCCATGAAGTCGTATAGTAATTTCTGTAAGTTTTATGGAAGTAGTGCGGATATTCAGCCTTCTTATTGTGCCTTAAAAAAAATTGAAAATGATATTAGCAGTGAAAATAGCAATTTGGAAAGCATTGTTGATAAAATTGAAGATTTCTTTAAAAATTCACCTGGGCGATGGAACGCATATAATCCAGCCTTAGTATCTAGGAAAAACAGACCTTCAATGAAAACACTACTGATGACATCTTTATTAACTATTTCACTTTTTAACCGAAAAGTTGAAAATCAAAAACTGAAACTCGTTACGTTAGAGTTAGAACATGGATTGCTGTATACTTTAGATTTAACTAAAGATGGCCTTGATAACAGCAGTCGGAATGGATTATTTGAGTTCTTTAAGAATGAATGTAAACGTTTTGCTGGTTTAGGGAAAGGTGCTACCGATGCTGTTGCATCGCATAAAACAAATCAATATGCAGTCTAAAGTCAGATAGCATATAGCAGAGTAAGATAGAGCTTGTTACATGAACGCTGCACTGCCAATTCGATAGCTTGAAGTGCACTGTTATGTAAAATGACTAGAATGGATCTACCTAGTAGCTTCATCTGCTTGAAATTGAGCAGTCGTCAGTAGAACATTTATAAAACGAGGCAAAGGTTATAACCTTATCATCTTGCTACAACAATAGAATAGATTTTATTTGAATGAAATGACTGATTGTGTTAGTCTTACTCAATTTAAATGTAAAATATAATGTTTTGGTCAAATATAATACAAATTAGGAGGGGTAAATGGATAAAACAGAGAGCAGTAGTGATCATAAAAAAATTGATTTGAAGCTAGCAAAGTCTGAATTATTAAGTGAGCTGGAAAAACAAATTATTAAATGCTCGCCTACAGATATTCCAAACATTTTACAAGAGAATGTCGAGCAAGCCGGCAATAATAAGCTCGATATTACTACATTCTTTGATAAAAATTTTCAGATAAATAACCAGCCGCATTCTATTCTTGAATTCGCAGCATTTTATGGAAAATTTGCAACAATAAAATATTTACAAAATCATTTTGATGCTAAATTTTCTGATGCAATGCAATTGAATGCTTCTTTAGTTCAGAGTGAGTTCACTGCAGTTTCGGCAGCATCAGCACCGACAACATCAAATGCATTACAGATGGCTTTTCGTAGTAATTGTGTTGAAGCTGTTAAAGCGATATTAGCTTTAGCAGAAGATCCATCAATTGGTTATCGCTATAAAGACTATCAAGTGTTATGTGAATTGCTGCTATCAAAAAAGAAAATGTTAAAAGAAAAAATAGAAGGCACGGTTTTTTATAATGAAGAACAACAGATGATTCAGCATTGCGAAAACAAACGTCAGCAGATATTAGATAAATACAATCCACGTTTTTTTGAGGAATGCGTATCTGCTGGTGATGTAGATCTTTTTCTTGAATTGAGAGATAAAAAAAATAAATATGAGAGCATGTTAGCAACTTGCATTCGTAACAACGCAGGAAAGAATTTTTTGCTAATAGCTGCAGCATATCCAGGTGATCAACGGATTTTATTTCAAGATATTGTTGAATGCTTGGGAATTCCTAGATTAGCGCTTTCGCAGAGAGAGGAACTAGAAGCAGAGCGCACACCATTACATGTGGCTGCACAAGCAGGAAATGTGAGGTTGGTCAATTATCTTGCTTCTTATTATAGCTGTTATGCGTTTGATGAATCTGGTTTTTTGCCATTGCATTGTGCTATTTCATCAGACCAAATCTCTTTGCATGAAAAAAACATCATTATTAATGAGTTCATCAGTAATGGGATAGATATCAATGCACTCACTCAATGTGGAAAGTCTAGTGTTGATATAGCCTTTGAAATGTATCAATCCAAGGAAGAGTCGCCTAACAAAAGACAAAGTGATTATCAACTCATTCGAGCATTACTGTTCCGTGGTGCCCGGCCGCACTTAGAGACGTGGAATAATATTTCAAAGGTGCTGGTAACTGATGTTATTGCTCAAGACGATACAGAAATATTAAATTACTTAAAATCTGTTAATGCTAAATTTATTTCCGAATTTAGAACTGATAATAGAAATAATGGTGCACACCTTGCTGTTGAAAAGCAAGCACGAAATGTACAGATATTTTTAGCAGTTCATTACCGAGAGTTATTTCATAAAACAAATGATCATGGCGATGTTCCTTTGTCTATATTGCTCAGAAAGGAGATGGAAGATATTAACGAACTGACAAAAAATAGTAGCTTTGTTTGGGTGTCAAACCCACAGCAAGAACAGCATATTGAACTCATTAGAAAATTAATTAACCCTGCTAATAATGATCATCAAGAGGCACGTGCTCGTAATTTGCAAGAAGATTTGCCTGCTGAGGAGATAAAGTATCTTGCCGTAAAAGGAGGAGGGCCTAAAGGTTTAGCGTATCCAGCAGCACTGATGAAATTAATGGAAGAAAAGGTCATTGACTGGAATAATATTGAAGAATTAGCAGGAACTTCAGCAGGAGCTATTTTTGTCGGTTTACTATCTGTAGGTTATACCCCAGAAGAATTAGAAAATATTATTGTTGGTATGGATTTTATGAGTTTTATTGATCCAGAATATTTTAAAAATTATGTAAATGATTATTTTACTAAGAATGAACTACCAGGGATGTTCTCAATTTTATATCAAGCAGCTGCCTCTAGTGATTTGAAGAATTTTATAATGCAAGGAACAGGGTTTTGTAAAGGAAAAAATTTTCGGGCATGGATTGATGAAAAAATCACAACGAAATTCAGAGAACTATCGCTAAATAATAACATTGAAAATATCACATTTGGTGAATTACATGCATATGTCCAAACCTATGGTTATGGTAAATTTAAAGACCCGACTTTCTATGCCGTTAATGCTAATACAAAACAATTAGTTGAATTTAATTATATAAAAACACCAGATGATTGTATTGCTGATGCAATTCGGTGTTCCATGAGTATACCCTTATTATATCAACCCAGTAAGCGTTGGATTAAAGATGAAAAAGGTAGACGAGTTGAGCACCCTGATGGATGTAACTATATGGATGGTGGTTTGCGCATGAATTATCCACTGCGCTTTAAAGATACTAAGGACAAGCTTAATCCTCATACTTTAGGGCTTTGCTTAGTGACACCTCCCGAATTTAAACACTACCGTTGTAATGCTGCACCAGGTGAAGAAGAGATAAATAATCTTTTTAAGGTACTAAATGTTGTGCTTTCTGCAGCGATGCAAGAGCAAACGTATCCTGATGATGAAAACATTGATCGTTCAGTGTTGATTAAAACAGATGGTAGCATGTTTGAATTCTTTATGAGTGATGATAGAAAACAACAATATACTCGGTTTGGTATAGAAGGTGTTATGGATTTTATTCAGCGTCGAGGATTAAGTAATCCGTATAAAGGATTAAACCAAGAAACGCTGGAGGTTATTTGTCAATATGCCAAAATCAATAATGTTCATATTAATGGCAATATTAAGCTTTCATTGATCAGCAGTGAGCAACGGTTTACTGCAGAACAAGTATTTTGGATTTATGCAGTTGCTAAAGAAAATGAGATACTCACTTTACGCCGTTTTATTAATCCCAATGTTGAAGATGAGCAAGGTTTTACTCCTTTGGACTTTGCTTCGTACTATGAGCATGATGACATTAAAAAAGAAACTCAAGAAAAATTGCTTGCAGCAAATGCTAATCCTGCTAAAAGAAATGACCTGTCTTTAGCATCACTTTCGTTTGTTGAAAAAAGACCTCGCTTAATATTAGAGATAGCACAGTTACAGAGAGAAGAAGATTATAAAGATGAGATGATTAAGATATGTGAAGACTGCTTAATGAAATTTGAACAAAACAAAAAAGAGTTAGAGAAAATTAAAAAAATATTAAATAGTAAAATCAATGAATTAACACGTGAAAAAAATACTGCTGAAGAAGATAAAGAGCTTTTAGTTGAGCAAATTGAACAATTAAAATATCATAATCGAGCTCTGAAAAAAGAGTATGAAGAAGTAACGGCAAATTTTCAGCGTCTGCTAGATAACCAAACAAAAAATAGCAATGCAAAACAGTCATTTGCTCAAGCTGACTTTGGCAACTCTAATCAGAACACAACTACTGCAGTATCTCCAGGTTCTTTTTTCAGTACTTCGCCTAGTGTTCCTCATGGAAGTGATCGCTCGACCAATAAGACGGTTAAAAAATCAGCTTTGGTTAAGCCCGCAATTAAAGATCCTCGTTCTTTGCCCTCTCCAACTGACAGAAATAGTATTAGTCGCTTTTCAAAACTTGGTGCTCGCAAGAATTTAGCAGGGGTAACTGCGTTAGCATCAAATCAATATAATCCTGCTAAAAAAGAAAAGAAAGAAGAGGCAGTTAATCAAATTAGTAAAGCGATTGAAAAAACTTTAACTGAGTACAATCAGACTTGGTCAGTAAATAAATCCTCCTATCGTGCATTAAGAGATATCGCTGATACTATTGAGACAGATAGTTGTTTAAAAGATGTTGTTTCTAAACTTGAAAAATTCTTTAAACAAGGATCGGGGCAATGGCGTGCAGGTAAAAAAGATGAGACTGGCCAAAATTATAAATCAGGCTATGGCCCATCAATAAAACCCTTGCTCATGAAATTTTTGCTAACTATGCCACTTTTTAACCGAGAAGTTAACGATGATAGATTAGAGCTTGTTACACTAGAGTTGGCACATGGCTTACGGTATGTTTTACATCTAACCAAAGATGGCTTTGACAACAGCAGTCAGGCTGGATTATTTGAGTTCTTTAAGAATGAATGTAAGCGTTTTGCTGGACTAGGGAAAGCTGTTGTAGAAGAAATTGGATCGACAGATGAAGTGAATCAATATTCAGTCGGAGTCAGATAATATATAACAGCGTATTGGGTTTGTGATATGGATTATGCACTGCGTACTCAACAAACCAAGGTGCATCGTCATATAAAACGGTTAGCGCAAACCCATTTCATGACGGCTTATCAGCGGCCAATATCGTCAAAACAACGTCAAATTTTTGAACAATTTTTAGCAGATAAGCCAAAAAGCTATCAGAACATGATCATAGATTCTGGCTGTGGACGAGGACGTAGTACACAAATACTTGCACAGCAGAATCCACAGGCGTATGTGTTAGGGATTGATAAATCAGAGCAGCGATTACCAATAGCGCCAGTAGAAAACTTGGCAAACTGCGCGTATTTACGAGTTAATTGCATTGATTTTTACTTGTTGGCAAAAGAGTGTAACTTAACGTTTCAACGCCACTATCTGCTTTATCCTAATCCATGGCCAAAAGCAAAGCAAGTGCAACGACGTTGGCACGGACATGCTATTTTTCCTGTGATGTTAGCACTCAGTCAACAAATTATTTTGCGCACGAATTGGAAAATTTATCTGGATGAGTTTGCTTTAGCCGTACAAACGATCAGCCAACGTCATTTATCCATTAAACAAGTGAATTCTACCCAGCCACTAACTCATTTTGAAGCTAAATACCAACAAGCAGCTATGCCTTTATGGCAATTAATAGTGACTTAATTACTACGCTTTACCCAATAGTGGGCTTGATATTTCATCTAATGTGCTCTGCGCGATATCAGTTCGATCAGCAGGTTGAGGATTGTCCTCTTTAGGCCTATAAGGAAAAAACGGGTTGCTCAAGTTTCTAACCGAGATAGTACGGTCGTTAGTTTCTCTTCGGTCAGAAATGGCGCTCGATGCAATGGCAGATTGATTAGAGGATATTTCTTTCTTCAGTTTTATTTTCTTACCATCAAGATCTGGTTCTTTAGTCGCACTATAAGGTTTTGAAGAGATACCAAGCCATTTGGTAGCACTTGAATCGTTTTTTCTTTCTTTATCAGTGACTTGATTAGTAAATTTAAACACAAAATTCAAGTGAGTGGAGGTTTCTTGCAGATCCGCTATGCTAGCGCCCAGTTCATTTGGATTGACTCGGATTAAATTTGCTATTTTTCTGAAAAACTTGCCAGGCCAATACTTGTCAGATACCGCCCCTTTGACTGCTAGGATAGCGCCTTCACTTATCCCATGGACGATAAGTGAGACAAATACCAGTGAGAATACCACAATTTTTAGCGGGTTTGTTTTAATAGCGTGGCTGATGTCATTCCACTTCGTGTTTTTATCCATTAACCATTTTGAACTGTTATGTAAATAATTTGCTAGTTTTTGACATGCCCCAATAGAGTGTTTAATAGCAAAAGGGAGTTCACAAGAAATAATATTAATATACATTGCTATTTGCATAATAATATCTGTAACAGTATTAATCTTTCCTATAGTCATAACAAAAAATTCTGTCATTGAGGTTAAAAAAGCATCTGTCATAATAAGAGAGGAAATAGCGACCAATGCTATGGCTATAATTGATAATGTAATTTTTAGACAATTAATCAAAATGCTCTTGTTTTTTTCAGGCGATAGTAGCTTTCCGATTTTTTTGAAAATATTATTTTTTATACCTTTATGTAACATATTAAAAAACATGAATCCTTGCGCGAAACCGACAAGCACGGCTAAAGCCAATATCGCCCATGCAAAAGGATTAGCAAAACTGACAATTGCAGTAATTTCTAAAAACTCAACAAAGGTGACGCAGATCCAGCTGACAGCTGTGATTGAGGCGAAAAGGATAGAAACTGTTGCTAAGAAATATTTCAAACGCAATGTCGCTTGCCCGCTCAACATTTTCTTCCCGCGCTCTTTCATTTCTTTGGCATAAAAATTATCAAAGTCATTAAGATAACTATTGCTAAGTTGGCGAAATTTCTTTGGTGTATATTTATTTTTATAATGCCGTTGGCGTGCAAAGTATTTCATTAACTTTGCTGTAAATAATTTGGTAACGGCGTTGTTTATTTTATTCTGTGTTTCTTTATCTAATGTGGATTCATTTTCTATGTGTGGATAATGGGCATGAAGATATTTTTGTTTAAGACGATCAAAAAGCGTTTTGAATGTTTTTGTTTTGAATGTTTCTAGCCTACTTTCATCAGATGTTAACCAGCTTTTTGCCATTTTTATCTCATAGTCACGCCGTAAGTCACTATAAACTCCAGTTTTGAATATCAATTTGAATGTATTTTGTATATTTTTGTTATAGAAAATCCAATCAATAACTAAGCCGGTGGCAAATAAAGGTGGAACTGCCCAGATAGTTAACCAAGGGAAAATTAAATAAGTTGCCCAAGCACCCATCAATGAAATTGATATAACGGTAATAATAGTGAAAGGGAGAGCAGCTATTTTAGCATTATTTCTGCGTTGATAGGATTTTTGTTTATGCTTTTGGTAACGTGCTTGCCAATAATCGGGTATATCGGATGGAACAGTAGCCACAGTCATCTCCTGATGAAATTATAGTAAGTTCTATATGCTAACCTTAATGAGAATCATTATCAATAGCATTTCAAAATAAATTTGACGTGATTGTACAGGTTGAACAGTTTATTTCCAAGCTATAATTAACTTTCTTCTTCAAAAGCTTTTTGACGACCAGAAAAAGCACGACTGAGCGTTCCTCCGTCGATATATTCTAATTCACTGCCCATGGGAACACCATGGGCAATACGTGTACATTGTATATTATGCGGCTTAGCCAATTGTGAAATATAGTGCGCTGTTGCTTCGCCTTCTACCGTTGGATTGGTTGCTAAGATAATTTCTTCGATAGCTTCGGCAGCTAAGCGTTGTTGTAATTGCTCTAAGCCAAGTTCGTAGGGCCCAATACCATCGATAGGGGATAAATGTCCATGCAACACGAAATATCGACCACGGAAGCCAGTTTGTTCAACCGCGAGCATATCGGCAGGGGATTCAACAATACATAAGAGTGTTGGGTCTCGCCGTTGATTTTGACAGATTGAGCAAATAGAATATTCAGAAAAAGTACGACACTGTTGGCATTGCCCAATGTTTTCCATGGCTTTTATTAATTGTTTGCCAATAATTTTGCCACCAGTACGATCGCGTGCTAGCAGAAAAAAAGCCATGCGTTGCGCAGATTTTGGTCCAATGCCAGGTAATCGACGCAATGCATTGACTAATTCTTCTAGTGCGGCACTGAACATAAATGAATTATTTATTACCGTCTTGGTCACCCAACATATCTTTGGGTAAATTTAAGTCTGTTGCTAATTTTTCCATTTTTCCGCGGGATTGACGCTCCACTTTGCTGACTGCATCATTAATAGCGGCAGCAATCGTCTCTTCAATCATGGCTTTATCTTCACGCAGCAGTTCATCAGAAATTTTCAATTTTAATGCGCGATATCGACCGTTCATTAAAATAGCGGCCATATCACCACCTGCACTCCCTTTGACTTTTAAGTGCTCTAATTCTTTTTGAGCACGCTCCATTGTTGCTTGTAATTTTTGTGCTTGTTGCATTAAATTTCCCAAATCAGCCATATCTACCTCTTACTGTTCAACTAACGTTATTGTATCATCCTGAATTCTAGCATTAAATTGATGCTGAAGGGTAATTACATTGGGATCTTTCGCAAATTGTTGTTTTGCCTGATGGATGGCTTGTTGATGTCGTGTCGTGGCAAGATTAGCAGGGCTTGGGAGTTGAGCTGTGGAATCGCTTAAGTTGATGGATAGCTTAATAGTATGCCCTAGCGTTGCATTGATCGCTTGCTCTATTTGCTGGCAAAGTCCATGTTGTAATAATGGTTGTTGATTTTTTTCTAAGCTTAACTCCCAGCAAGTATCGGTTTTGTTAACAAGCACACAGTAACTTGCTAGTGTTTTACTCATACCACTCAATGAGAGAGAGGAATACAATTGTTCCCATTGTTGGCATAAAGGATTTTTTGCTTGTTCAAGTAAGTCTTGTTGATCACCCTGTGTTTGTGCTACATGGTTTTTAGTTTTTTTTTTTCTACTGGTGCTGGTTGCAAGATGGGCACAGCAATTTGTTGCGGTTGAAAGGCAAGCAAACGCACTATCATCATTTCAAAGCCACGTTGTGGACAGGGAGCTAAAGCCAAGTCCCGTTTACTCAGCAAAGCGATTTGATAATATAATTGAATATCTTCTGCACTACATTGTTGCGTTAATTGTCTTATGGCTTCAGTCTGTGCATTGTTTTTGTCAAGACTGCTGGGAATAATTTGTGCAAGTGCAACGCAGTGTAATAATTTAAGCAATTCATCGATTAACTGTTGAAAATCATAGCCACGCTCAGCAACTTGATTGACCCAGGATAATGCTTGTTCTCCTTTATTGCTGATAATCGCTTGCATTAATTCAATCAATGATATCGGTGCGATACATCCCAACAATTCTCGGACCTTATCTTCAGTAATATCGCCGTCACAATAAGCGATAGCTTGATCCAGTAAACTTAATGCATCACGCATACTGCCATCGGCCGCCTCTGCAATCGGCAGTAATGCTTGTGTTTCACTGGTTATGCCCTCTTGCTGAAGGATCGTGCTCAGTTGTTGTTGAATCAGAGTGGGCAACATTTTTTTCAAGTGGAATTGTAGGCAGCGGGATAAAATGGTAATGGGTAAGCGCTGTGGATCCGTTGTTGCTAAGAGAAAAACAACATGCGGCGGTGGTTCTTCTAGTGTTTTCAATAAGGCATTAAAGCTGTGGTTAGACAACATGTGAACTTCATCAATTAAGTAAATTTTATAACGGCCATAAGTGGGTGCGTATTGCACATTGCTGAGCAAATCCCGTGTATCTTCTACTTTTGTTTTGGATGCAGCATCAATTTCGATTAAATCAGCAAAATTGCCTGCGGTAATGGCTAGACAAGAGTCACATTGTCCACAGGGTTCGCCTTGCTGCAATTGCTGACAATTCAGAGCCTTTGCTAAGATGCGTGCAATACTGGTTTTACCGACACCGCGGGTGCCAGTGAACAAATAAGCATGGTGCATGCGCTGTTGCTGCAAGGAATTGATTAATGATTGCACAGAAAAATCTTGCCCAATCACTTGAGAAAATATTTGAGGGCGATATTTGCGAGCGAGAACTAAATAACTCATATTCCAATATAAATCATCATAATTTGGAGGTAGTGCTTACCAGCAACATCTCGGCACCCGTATCGGTTGTTACCGCTGCTTCCTTCCGGATCTGACGGGGTTCACAACTTAACGCTGCGAGGGCACCGGCAAGCGCTACCATATGCAAAAATTAGGGATGAATTGCAACATATGTTGCTGTGTAAAGCAAGTGACTTATGAGAACAGCGGATAAATTGCATATAATACTAACAGTTTGTAATTTTATCGTCCTTTAATGTTCATTGTTAACTCGACTGATTATCAGATAAGCATGTCCCATGCAAGAGAGTAACTGTGTAATTTATACCTCTGCACTTTCTTGTCGCAGCAATATCAGTGAGAAGTTATTGCTCAGGTGTTGTTGCTAATGGAAACGTTTTTGTATATCCTCTCGCAAGCTAATGCGTTGGAGAGGTGTCCGAGTGGTTTAAGGAGCACGCCTGGAAAGTGTGTATACGTTAATAGCGTATCGAGGGTTCGAATCCCTCTCTCTCCGCCAGTTTTTAATTCTCGAAAAGTTTTTGTTGGATTTTGGCAATGTCTTAGTAAAGTCGCGCTAGAGAGTGTTACCACGTTGCAGTTATCTTGCTTGATAGTTCTTTAGTATGATGGTGGGATTGGAGCACATTCAGAAAAAAATTATCTGGAAAAAGGTTTGGATGTCGTTGTTATGAGCAAATATAATTATCAATTGCTTGATAAGCATTCATATGAGCTAGACAGAGAGTATCCTAGATATTGCCCTGATTTTGATTTGCAAGAATTAACTAAAATCATTAATAGAACTTTGGATGATTTGTATATCTCGATCAATTAGTTGACATTTTTTCTAACAAATTATGCCAATAACTAGCATCAAGGTTATCCTCCAAGCTCCAGGCCCAGCATAAAACAGATTTTGCATAAAGCCAGTCAGCGATTCTTTTTGAGTCGATACCAAGCTGAGCGCTACAAATGTTAATGCGATTTTTTATAATTTCGCACGGCTGATTTTCTTGAAGCAATTCGGGGATGGGGTTGCAAAGATAAGCAGCTGGTTCAAATGCGGGATCACCAATAAATCCTTTGGGATCAATTACCAGCCAGCTATCACCATTTTGTAAAATGTTATCGTGATGTAAATCGCCATGTAACAGTACTTCATTTGTTATTGATTTCAGTAAGTCATCCCTGAGGTGTTTAGCTTTAGTTAAAATTTCATCTGGTATATCTAACTTTTGATCTAACGTCTTAAATAATTCGTTTAAATGATGGAAGTTATGGCTTTCTGGAATTGATGCCTTGTGAAGCTCTTTTATACTTGTGCATAGAATATTTGTTGTCTCTTCATCATTATCTGGAAAATAATCTTTGAGGGTGCTACCAGGTACTGCACGTTGCATGATAATCATGTTGTTATCGTGAGCTATAACTTCAGTCACGGCATGTTTTGCAAAAGCTTTTAGGCACGATGCCTCTTTAGCTAAAGCTTTACTGTTCATGCCAATTTTTAATATGATGGGTTTATCGTTTTGATACCCACTAGCAACATAATTAAATGTCATGTTATTTACTGGAGCTAAACCAGATAGATTATGTTCTTCAGCTATTTTAGCGGTGATTTTAGGTGATGAGTCAAGCCATTGCTGACCTTTGGCTCCATAAATCTTGATGATGTTTTCTTTAAACCAATTCATTTAATAATCTTTGCATTGATTCATCAGGATATTTTGTTGATTTATCACCTTGTATGGAGCAGTAGAATTCATCCATTTGAATTGCAACAGATGCATAGTTTTGAATGACTTTATCAATAAAGGCTATAGGCCCAGATATATTTTTATTTATGTAATACCCTAGTATTTCTTTAAATTGATTAAGGTCACTCTTGAAAGTTGAACCATGCCCCCGTATCCCTTGAACAATTTTCGTTTTTTGAAGTAACTGGCTTTTATTCATGTAGGTGATAAGGCAATGCAATAAATTTACAATACCACTTGCTTTATCATAACTAACATTTTCTCTAAAAAAATCTTCTTCGGATGAAGACAGTTGAAATTTTTGGGATAAAGCCAAACCAAAATCGCTGTAATATAGCCGTTCCCCATCAGTTAAAATATTTTCAAAATGTGTATCCATGTGTAGAAAGTTTTGAGCGCCCATAAAATAATTGATTTTTTGCATTTGGTTTTCAACTAATCTAACGGCATTAATAGCGGCATTTTCATTGGTGGATAATTGTTTATTTAACCACCCATAAAGGCGATCGGGAATAAATTCTAAAAATAAATAAGTATGATGTGTTGCCAATGCTATTGCTTTTAATCGACTATTTATTGGTGCATTATTTTCCCAATAAGTAGCGTCTTTATCTAAAGCAATTTGATCTTCATTTGAAATGCTTGTGTTGATAGTGTCTTTCAGTATTCGCCAATGATACATAATTGGAAAATTAGGACATTGACCAGAGATAACCCAATTGGTTGTCATGACATGCGCTGCTAATTCGCGCCAGGCTCCAAAGCCAGTTGAGCCAATACCGTATTGATAACACATTGGCAAATTAAAAGTATTGGCAGTAGACATATAATTTTCTGGCTGCAACTCTAAGTTTGTTAGCGGTACTTTTTTCACAAAAACAGGCGTGTTATCTATGTCTATTTGTAACGACGACCCACCGATGCCTTTGTGCATTGCTTTGCCATTAATAAGGAGATGTTCTAGCTGTTTATTGCCCATGCAGGCTAAAGTATTAGATATCTTGTTGTATGTTTGTTGTCTTTCAGTGATTTTCTTCATAACTCAATAATTTCCTGAACAATAGGTTTGCCATATTCCACGCCACCTGCTTTTACTGCTAAATTATCAAGAGGTTTGTAGTAGGAGCTGCTATGGGTATGGCCACATAAAACTAAGAAATCGATGCCTGGATTGGCTTTTGCTGCTTCCAGCAACACATCGCCGGTTATTTTTGAGGAAAAGAATGGCAAGTAATCATCATTGCTGATTTCTCCTTCATGCATACAGCTTTCTCTAAAAGGTGGCACATGGACTAAAACAATGATTCTTTTAGGCGAATATTGCTGCATTACTAATTGCACATTTTTCTTTAATCTTTCAGCATCGCTATCAGCTAATTTCTGCATCGCATTTAGAAGCTGGTATTTACTAATAATGTTACCTGCTCGAAGCTCTTGAATCATGCGGCTATCATTAAGCATCACTCTGCTATCAGCATAATTGCCGTAACGGCCATCAGCCCAGCAATCTTCTCCAAGCAGCAGAGTATCTTTACTTAATTGCACCAAACCAGTTTCAGGCAACCAATTTACTGATGGATTTTCTTGGGATAACTGATTAACTTTTTGTCTAACATTTGTAACGCTGCTTTGATAATAATCATGGTTACCCAAAACAAAATAAATTGGCTTAGTAGTATGCTTTACCATTTCTTCAAGAATATTAGAAACAGTTGGTGCCTCAGCAATGTCGCCACTAATCAAAACCGCATTAGATTTTGTAGCGACAATATCCTGATAGAATCTTCTTCTGTCAGGATATTCTAGAAAATTCAGATGAATATCAGTAACCCAAGCTAGTTTCATGGCAGCCTGCTGATAACATTATCTAAAACAAACTGGTATGCTTCATCAAAGTTCCAATGTAGTTTAGAAGGCAATAAAACTCTCATATCCATATTAAAGTCACGGTGATTCTTTTTTAACTCAATATTTTTTATAAAATCTTCTCCAGAAATTTTTACATTGTTGTGGGCATTATATTCAAAAAATATATCAAACACTTTATCTAGGTTAATTAATTTACGATCTACTGCATACCATACATCAAATAAATCACGTCCTTTACGCCTTTGATAGAGTGCTCTTAGTTTTGTGGCTATCAACTCATCTATTTCATAAGTAATAATGTCTGCACTTCCTTTGAACCATTCAGAATTTGTAGAAAAAGGAACTGTTTTTAAAGGCAATACCTGAAAATGTTCTGTTGTATTTATTTCAATTTTAAGCTTTGCAGGGACTTGGTTTGCAGATTCATATTTATAAATTAGCTTTGCTCCACGTTGCGTGATTTTCCATTTTGGATCCCCCATCCATAGTTTTAGTAACTTCCTAATAGCATCGATGGTCTGTCCAATAGGATCAGGTCTTTTTTGCACAAAATCTATGTCCTCACTATATCTTGCTGGAGGTTCTATAAACAGTTTATTTAGCGCAGTGCCGCCTCTAAACACAAGCGCTTCCCTAATATGCGGGTCGTTATATAAATCAACTAATGTTCGGCTAATAATTAAATCTTGTTCTATTTGTTCATCCATTTGCCATGGGACAGTTTTACGCCAACTTTCAATAAAATTTTCTGGAATCATAAATCACTCTCTATTTCTGTATTTTCAATAATCCTCCACTTCTTACATCTTGGATAACCTGTTTTAGAAATTTCAGATGCAAGAGGAAGATACTTTGGCTTATTTTTCTGCACATGCTTGGCAAGAGCATTAATTGTTATTTCAGCATTATCTTCATCCATAAGATCAATGTGGTCTAAAATGTAACCAATACGCTGCAATTGACATTCAGAATTGGTATTTTTTGCAAGTTCTATTAATTTAATCGGATCTAAGGTTTCAGTGAGCTCTGAAAATACTGTTGCAATATGGTTTAAACCGCCAGCATGATCAGGGTATTTAAATAAATCAAGCGCAACCAATTCAGGAGTTGCAACTTTAAGATAGCCAGTAGCCACAGTAAAATCTTGAGTTGGTAAATTTAAAATAGATTTTTTATAAATATAATCAATTTCCACATCACCAAAAGATGAAGGGTGCTTGATACGTTTATCTGATATGACTTGGAATCTTGCTGGTTTTTGATGGGTTGCCCCATGCAATAATCCCGCACTCAACAAGGCAACATAATAATTGGCATCTAAATACCTCATTACCAAAGGTACTAATTCTTGTGGTGGAATAGAGCCATGGTGCTGGTGCTCTGGGGGGACAATAATGTATAAGCCCCTGGCTGGTGAGATGATATCACCAGTCTTAATTAGCCTATGTAATGCAACTCTTGCATAAGAATGCGAAATTTGAAATTTTTTGATGACATCTTTAATGGTGAAGTATCGTTTTCCGTCTTTTCTGACGTCTTTTATGTATAATTTCAAGTTCATAAGATTACCATGTCCGTAAGGTTACAAATAGTGTAACTATAAAGACATGATAATCACGAAATGCTTGTAAGTCAAGCTAATTTGGGGTTTTTCTAGGTAAGCCCCTAATAATCACACCTAATTAAATTTGGCTCATTTCACTGCAGTAAGATCAACAAACTGTGGAAGTAATGCTTTAGGATCAATTTCCTCACGTCATAGTGAATAGATTTGGTCAAGCAGGTAGGTAAAATAGGCTCTTGTGTTAATATTGTTTATTTTGCACGTTTGAATCAAGCTGTAAAGTAACGCAGCGGCATGACCACCACGCTTATTTCCAATGAACAACCAATTACGGCGTGAGCTATTGTCAAATTTTGTGTATTCATAGTTAAGCAGCCTCAGGAACTTCATTTTTTTCCAATTTTTTCTGTGTAATTTCCTCCACGTGTATACCATCAATAAACTGTTCAAATTGTAATACTTGCACTACTCATTTTCTACCATTGAGGTATCGCCAACGTTTTTGCGCTTCTATTAATAACTTGAGTACGCTAGCAATAATTGTTTTTCTAGAGAAACAATTTTTTGATTTTTTAGTGCGATGTCTGACAGTAGCAAAAGTCGACTCAATTGGGTTGGTCGTTCGCAAGTGCACCCTGTGCTCAGCGGGGAATTGATAAAAAGTTAGCAGAGAGGTTTTATCTTTTTGCAAACATTGCGTTGCTTTTGGATATTTATGTTGATATTGCTCAATAAATTGTTGCCAGGCATCCTGAGCATCTGTTAATGTTGCTGCTAAGTAAATATCATGTATGTCTGATTTGGCTTTTGCTTGTATTGATTTAGGTAATTTATTCAATACATTCGCTGTTTTATGCACCCAACAACGTTGCACTTTTGTCTTAGGATACACTTCTTCTAACGCTCCCCAAAACCCCAGGGCGCCATCTCCGACAGTGGCAACTGGGCCTTGCTTTAATCCACGTTTTTGCAAGTAACGTCGTAATGATAACCAACTTTCTTTACTTTCACGAAAGCCATCAATAAATGCAACTGGCTCTTTTCTGCCGTCTTTATTCGCACCAATAATCACTAACAAACAGGTTTTATCACTTTCCATCCGAGCTTTCAGATAGATCCCATCTACCCACCAATAGACGTAATGTTTATCACTCAGATCACGCGATTGCCATGTGCGATAATCGTCATACCAACTGGCTTTTAAACGACTGATGACATTCGGTGAAATGGACTTGGCCTGTTTGCCTAATCTTGGCTCTAGGGTGGTTTGAAAATCGCCAGTGGAAATACCTTTTAAATAAAGTAGAGGCAACAAGACATCCAGTGTTAGGGTGCGACGCATATACGTTGGAATCAAGGAGGTGGTAAACTGAATCCGCTCTTTTGAATCAGGACCACGATCGCGCACACGCGAAATGGTAACATTCACTTGGCCAATGCCTGTTTGAATGGCCCGGGTGGGTAAATAACTGTTGCGAACCACTTGTTGATGGCCACTGTCTAATTTTAGAGCTGAGTGGGCACTCACAAACTCATTGACTTCAACGTCGATCGCCGCTTTCAACATTGTTTGCGCTTGCTCCGGTAAAAATTGTGTTAATTAGTCGTTGACAACTATTTTTGCTGGATCATCTAACGTAATTACATTATCTTTACTCATCGGTGTATTTCTCCTACTGTCGTAATTGTTGATTTAACACCATATAATTTACAGCAAATGCATGGTGGAATAAACCGTTTAACTAATATGACTAGAATATAGTCATACACAAAATTTCATTATATCTTAGGAGATAATCATGGCGGGTCATGATAAAAATACAGATAAAAGCGATATACGCATATTAGAGTCTTCTAGCTTTATATTTATAAGGCTTATTTCAGCTGGAAAAGAATGAGTGATAAAGTTTTAGAGCCAGCTGGGCTAACTCACACCCAGTATGTTTTTTTATCTGTATTACAGTCTCTTGAATCTAAGCGCCAAAAATCAACACAGAATGATCTGGCAAAATTAACTGATTCTGGTGTAACAATGACGTCCCATGTGCTACACACTTTGCAAAAGCGCAGATTGATAGAGCGTAAGCATACCTCCGGTGATGAACGAGCTAAGTACCCAAAACTTCTTCCTGCAGGTAAACAACTAATCAAAAAAGTAGAAAAGATTATGGATAAATTTGAGCAAGAATATTTTTTCCCTATTAATAATGACTTTGATGATTTTTTACAGTGCCTAAAAGATTTAACAGCTGGCAGAAAGGCTTACCAATGAATATTACATTTAAACTTGTAGATATAAAAGATAAGGCCATTATATTTTCTTGGCTTGCAGATAATATGCCGTTTGCGTTTTTTTGCGAGATGTAATTAAATTAGATGATAATATTTCAGGACTTCAAAAGGGTGTAATGTCTAAGTTTGGTAATATTATATTTGGGCTGGGAACATAAGGTTACACTGCTTGTGATGCTGATCTTCTGTGAAGACACTAAATTAAAAGCAGTGCCTTTTGAGGTATTTAAATAATGTACTATTAAATCGGGACATTAGCTCTATGAAAAAGTGTGGATTCAATTTTGATACAACTTACACAACACTTCCAAAGCAATTTTTTTCTCAGCTCAAACCTGACACTGCTCCGTCGCCTGAAATTGTGATTATCAATAGTCTGCTTGGACAATCAATGGGATTAGATTTTTCTGGATTAAACAGTGTAGAGCAAGCTGCACTTTTTTCAGGGAACCAATTGCCGGAAGGTTCATCGCCGTTTT